>NZ_JBWKTO010000005.1:220342-540685 GCF_059420365.1 Chryseobacterium sp. GW821-FHT04C04
ACTCGTGCGGTAACACTGTATATTTATGATCACCATTTCGTCCGCACTCAGACATAAGAGTTTTCTTAACGTTCACAGAATTCATTTTTTTAACGCTCCATTTTCTTAGGTCATTTCTTACGACGTGTTATATAACAAAGTTCTACTTTTCCTTTGAAGCAATACGCTTTCTGATGGTACTTACAATATGTATCGAATCTACAAAATCTGCGAGATTATCATAATTATATTTTTTTGTTCTTTTGCCTTGAAGCAAAATGAACCAAAAGTTCAAGACTTAAGAAACTTCCGCTAAAAATGAAATCTGTTCTCTAAAAACTCTAAACTCGTGCGGTAACACTGTATATTTATGATCACCATTTCGTCCGCACTCAGACATAAGAGTTTTCTTAACGTTCACAGCGTTCATTTTTTTTTTACGCTCCATTTTCTTAGGTCATTTCTTAAGACCTGTTATATAACAAAGTTCTACTTTTCCTTTGATGCAAGACGCTTTCTGATGGTACTTACAAATTCTTTTGAAACGCCAAGGTAAGAAGCAATATAATATTGTGCTACTCTTTGTGGGATTGAAGGATATACTTTAATGAATTCAAGATATCTGTCCGTTGCAGTTTTGGAGATGGTATTAACCAGTCGGCTCTGCAGTGTTGCTAAATTCCTCTGCACCAGCATTCTGAAAACTCTTTCGAATTTAGGGATTTCCTGCAGTAATTTCTCTTTCGTTATGGGATTCAGCATATAGATCTCCGAATCTTCCAGGGTTTCAATATAAACTTTAGAGGGTTTCTGTTCCTGAAATGATGCAATATCACTGATCCACCAGTCTTCTATGGCAAACAGTAAAGTGACTTCTGTGCCGTCATCATCCAGGCAGTACATTCTCAGACATCCTTTTTGAATATACCCCTCAAACTGACAGATCTCCCCTTCTCTTAGCAGCACCGTTTTCTTAGGAAACGACTGACAGACAAGCAAATCTGTAAAAGTTTTTTCTTCTTCGGGAGTGAGAGAGATAAATCGGATAATATTTTTGAGGATATTTTCAAACATAATGCAGAGTTTACCCCTGCAAATTAGGAAAAAGACTGTAAACTTCATTCTTTAAAAGTCCACTCCCTCCTCCATAATGGTCGATCACTTTAACATCTTTATCTAGTCCTGCACAAAATACTTTAATATCTTTCTCAAAATCTTCTTCTAAGCCAGAACTTAAAAGGACAATATCTACAGTATTTTCTTTTATATATTCATAACAGAAATTCTCATCACTTTGTATTTCTGCTGTCCAGCCTTCATTATTTTCTATAATTCTTTTTAAAGTATCCAGAATTTCCTGGTTCTTTCCAATCACTAAAAAATGTAATGTCCTCATTTTGTTTATTGTTTATGTTATTGGTTCAAAGCGAAAGAGCAAAAAAGTTTTTATCTTCTGCATCCTGAAACCTCGTAACCAGAATCTCAAACCTCATATCCGCTCTCACAAACTCCTAATACTCTCAAATTCTTTCACCCTCAAACTCGAAACTCGCATCCCGAACCCATTCTACAAATGCTTATTCCCCGTAATTTTCAGTTCATTCAGGTCCAGCTGTGATTCTGCTTTTCGGATTTCGTCGTCACTGAAAAGTTTTTCGCGTTTCATTGTAAACAGTTCTTTTCTCTGCAAAGCAAATATATCCAGCATTACTTTATGATATTCTGCCATATCGTTCTGTCTGTTGGTGCACATCTCAATAGAACTCAAATGATTCTGATGAAGTAGGATATCACTTTCCAGCGCCTTTTTAAGATTTTCAAGCAGACTATTGCGGTTCACCGCTTCATTGTATTCTTTATCAAGTTTATGGACGGCAAGCTTATCCAGCCTCATCTGAATTCCGGCCTGCTGTTCATGGGAAGGAAGAATAGGATCTATCTCCCCGATCTTGATTAGTTTAATCACCAAAGGCAATGTCAGTCCCTGAAATACCAAGGTCACAAAAATGACCACAAATGTGATAAAAATAATCAGATTTCTCATGGGAAACTCTGCTTGTGAGTTCATCATTACCGGGATCGACAATGCTGTTGCGAGAGAAACAACTCCTCTCATTCCTGCCCAGCCTATAATCAAAGGATTTTTCCATCCCGGGTTGGGGTCACGCCGGGCTTTTTCACTGAACCATCTTGGAAGATGAGCCACAGGATAGATCCATAACAGACGTACCGCAATGACGATCAGACTTATTATTAAACCATATTTGATTCCATCCATTAATGAAGTTTCACCCAGTCCATTAATGATATCCGGAAGTTCAAGACCTATTAATACAAAAACCAATGCATTCATTACAAAAATCATGGTGTTCCAGACTCCTGTCATATTGATTCTCGTGGTTCCTGTTTTGAAAATTTCATGAGCTCGGAAAGACATAAACAATCCTCCACTCACTACAGCCATTACTCCCGAAAAATGAAAATGTTCTGCAGAAAGAAACAAAATATAAGGAGTCATCACTGTAAGTGCCGCATCAATAGCGGGTGTTGTAGGTAAAAAACGGTGAATGGCATAGAAAATATGAGCTCCTGCAATCCCTATGACAACGCCCATCCCTGCTACCAGAAAAAACTGACCTGTCGCTTCATGCATTGAAAAAGCTCCTGTCATTACTGCCGCCAGAGCAAATCTGAAAACAATCAGGGAAGAAGCATCATTAATCAAACTTTCTCCTTCCAGTATGGCGAGGGTACGTTTGGGAACTTTCAATCCTTTTAATACGGTAGCAGCTGCTACAGCATCCGGCGGTGAAACAATTCCTCCCAATAAAAACCCTAATGCGAGCGTAAAACCAGGAATGAGCATTTGTGAAGTATACGCTACCACTAAAGAGGTCAGAAATACCAAACCGAAGGCCAGCAGGCTGATGGGACGTTTCCATTTCCAGAAATCATTCCATGAGGTATACCAGGCCGCTTCATATAAAAGAGGGGGCAGAAAAATTAAAAATATAATCTCCGGATCCATCTTTAAAACAGGTACTCCGGGAATAATACTGATTCCTAATCCGGCAAGCACAAGAAAAATAGGATAAGCAATTTTGATCCGCTGTGCCAGCATCACCAGCATCATAACGAGTAATAAAAGTCCTAGGATTAAAAGGAGTTGTTCGTGCATGTTTTTTTAGAAATTAGAAATTAGAAATTAGAGGTTAGGTTTTAGATTCCGGATTATTTAGGTTTTGGCTAAAGCCCATTGAATGATTTATATTATTAGGTGGGCTAAAGCCCACCGCTATTGAATATTCGTTGCCTTTATTTTAAGAATTTTAAATCCCAATTATAAAAAGGTTAACCACAAAAGTCACAAGGTTTTTATTTTAACATGTATAAGAAAGCTGAATAGAATACTCTATAAAGATCCCATAAGAAAAAAATCAAAGATTTTTATACAACTTAAGTGCCCTTATCAAAAGTTCAATATTAACTTATCAAATCTTTTGTGACTTTTGTGGTTACATTATCTATTTAAATAGTATTGAGTTCGCCAATTCAATTTCTTCTGTATTGATAAATGGTAAAATCGCAAAAAACTTTCGATTTGTAACTCGAACCCCGAAACTCTCTCAAACTCCGACTCTCAAACTCACTACATCCCTTCCTTCAACCAGACATCATTGTATTCTTCCGGGTAGCGTTTGAACTGGGCGTGAACATATGGACACAACGGTGCAATTTTCAACTCCTTTTCTCTTCCATAAGAAACCAGTCTTTCCAATAAAATCTTGGCAAAGCCTTTCCCTTCATATTCCGTATTCACTTCGGTATGGTATACTGTTAGTTTTTTTCCAATGACTGAAATATCCATTTTACCTGCTTTATGATCGTCTGAGAAAAGCTGAATTTCTCCTTTTCTTCCTTCTAAAACTATTTCTGTTCTTTCCATTTTTTTGTTTTTAATTCTTACTTCAAAATTAGCATCTTTATCAGATGTGACCGATGATCTATGATAAGTTCGGAAGTGCTTCTTCTATATATAATGCAGACCTAATATTCTATGGTCTATATTTTTAATTTTGATGCTAAATTAGAGTGAACAGAGATCCTATGCATTTAACTGGTTTAATAAATGTAAAACTCCGTTTCCGCAAACATCTTTTAATATACCCGTCAATAAACAGAAAAGATATCTTTATACAATTCTCAAAATTTTCAATTTATATTATGTTTTTCACAACATCAATTATGAGATAATTTGAGCATTATTTGGAATAAAAAGTATGAAAACATCGTAAAATGTTTTAAATAAAGAAAAAAACAAATCACATAATCAATTGATTTAAAACACATTAATTCATTAACAATAATTTAATATTTAAAAAGTCTACTTTTTTAGTAGACTAATTAAAATTATATTATATATTTGCAAACGTATTCAGGAAATAAAATAAAATGAAGGCAGAATTCAAAAATAGTTTAATTAAGAAACATACCATCAAAAATATGATGATGGCTTTTTGTATGCCTGTGCATCAGGAATATTGTGGTTGACCTTACTTTTATATGACATATTTTTTAAGGCCCTACCACGTGTAGGGCCTTTTTTTATTGAAAACGAACAACATTAATAACATAAAATGAGCAATTCTAAAAACAAATGGATAATTCCATTAGCGTTTACAAACATCTATGTGATTTGGGGAATTACGTTTTTAGCTATTTCATTTGGCTTAAAAGGTTTTCCGCCATTCATTCTTTCCGGATTAAGATTTCTGGTTGCCGGAATTCTGATAATAGGATATCTTCTGTCTAAAGGAGAAAAAGCAAATTCTCTAATCAACTGGAAAAAAAATGCAATCACCGGGATTCTTATCCTTACCGGAGGAACAGGGCTTGTAGCCTGGGGCGAACAATATGTAACGGCTTCTGAAGCGGCAATTTCTATTGCAACCGGCCCGTTCTGGTTCATTGCCATCGACAGAAAAAACTGGAAATATTATTTTTCAGATAAGTTTATCCCGATTGGATTGGCACTCGGATTTGTAGGATTAGTATTCTTTTTGAAAGGAAGTGTAAACTCGAATGCCCATGCAGTCACTGACGGAAACCTTCGTATTACAGCATTTGTGGTATTGGGATTAAGTTCCATAGCATGGGTACTGGGTTCTTTATATTCAAAGAAAAATCCGGCTTCACAATCTACTTTTATGAATATTGCGCAACAGCTTATAGTAGCGGGATTAGCCTCTTTTCTGATCGCTTTTTTAAGAAAAGAATGGACTGGTTTTTCAGTTTCGGCTGTTCCATTATCGGCATGGTTTGGGGTTCTGTTTTTGATTTTCTTTGGATCGATAATCGCTTATTTGTCGTACATTTGGCTCTTGTCCGTGAAACCCGCTGCCTTGGTAAGCACCCATACCTACATCAACCCTATTGTAACGGTTATTGCTGGCTGGATTGTTGCTCACCAAAGTATCAATGGAGGTCAGCTGTATGGTTTATTCATCATATTGCTGGGAGTACTTCTCACAAATGTGACCAAGTATTTCAAACTTTCAAAACGGTCGAAGGTCAAAATCAGAAGAGTAAGGAGATTTTTAAACAGAACAGGCAAGCGCTATCAGCCTATTTAAACAGTATATAAAATCAGAATGATAGAAATCAGAAACATATCAAAGACATTTCACCAGAAAAAACAGTCATTTAAGGCACTGGACAAGGTGAGTCTTACTATAGAGAAAGGAGATATCGTGGGAATTATCGGGTTTTCGGGTGCAGGAAAAAGTACCCTTATCCGTACGGTCAATTTATTGGAAAGACCGGATGAAGGACAGATTATTATTAACGGAAAAGACTTTACCAAACTGGGTTCAAAACAGCTTGCTGAGGAACGCAAAAAAATAGGAATGATTTTCCAGCATTTCAACCTTCTTTCTTCGAGAACTGTTTTTGATAATATAGCCCTTCCATTGGAGTTGGATCATACGAGTAAGGATGAGATCAACAGAAAAGTGAATGAACTGCTGAAAATCGTAGGGCTTGAAGAAAAAGCCAATGATTATCCGAGAAGCCTTTCGGGAGGGCAAAAACAGAGAGTTGCGATTGCAAGGGCTTTGGCCAATGATCCCCACCTTCTGCTTTGTGACGAAGCAACCAGCGCACTGGATCCTGCGACAACGCAATCTATTCTGCAGCTTTTAAGAGACATCAATCAGAGACTGGGAATTACCATCCTTTTAATTACCCACGAAATGGAAGTGATCAAATCGGTCTGCAACCATGTTGCAGTGATCGACAAAGGAAAATTATTAACAAAAGGAACTTTAAGCGAGATTATTTCGGATAGAGAACATCCAATCATCCGCCAGTTTATAAATTCAGACATCATGACCCTGCCACAGGAACTCAGTAACAGACTTCAGAAAGAGCCAAAAGATGGTTTATTTCCGCTGGTCGAAATAGAACTTAACGAAAACATCAGTGTTGAACAAATTCTTTCAACCCTGTATAACCAATATAAAATCCCTTATAAGCTTTTAAAGGCTGACGTAGAATATTTCGGAAATTCCAATTTTGGTAAGCTTTTACTGCATCTTCAAGGCGAGACAGAGGAAAACCAACAGGCGATCTATTATTTCAACCAAAATAAAATTCAAAATACAGTAAAAGGATATGCTTAGTGATACGGTAATTGCCCTTTTGGCAAAAGGAACCTGGGAAACAGTTTATATGACATTTCTATCCGGATTTTTTGGATTTGTACTAGGTCTTCCGGTTGGGATTATGCTTTTTTTAACCCGAAAAGGACAACTGCTGGAAAATACATTCTATCATAGAGGATTATCTATTTTGGTTAATATTTTCCGTGCGATCCCTTTTATTATCCTGATCGTATGGATGATCCCTTTCACCAGAATTTTGGCAGGAACTTCTATTGGAGTGAATGCTGCCCTGGTTCCATTAAGTGTTGGAGCTGCTCCGTTTATTGCAAGACTTGTTGAGAACAGCCTTATTGAGGTTCCTCAGGGTCTTATAGAAACTGCAAGAGCTTTAGGTGCTTCTCCATTACAAATTATCAGAAAAGTATTGCTTCCTGAAGCTTTACCTTCATTAATCAACAATGCTACGATCACTTTGATCACGCTTGTAGGATATTCTGCAATGGGAGGTGCTGTAGGTGCCGGAGGACTTGGACAGGTTGGGTACCAGTACGGATATATCGGTTACGATATTGTTATTATGAATACAGTATTGATTTTGCTTGTTCTTTTGGTTTTCATCATCCAATTCATGGGAGACAGATTGTCAAAAAAGTTTGATCACAGGTAGTTGAGTTGGAGAGAAAATGAGTTGGAGAGTTTGAGGGTTGGAAAGTATCAGAGTACCTTCATTCATCTTTTTACAGTTCCTCCTCAATATCATTTAAATATAATAAAGAATGAAAAAAATACAGATTTTTGGTTTATTAACTGCCGGACTATTACTATTCACTGCATGTTCGGGGAGAAAAGATGATCCGAATTTTATCCGTGTAGGAATTACTTATGGACCAGAACAGGAAATTGCTGAAGTAGCTAAAAAAGTAGCGAAGGAGAAATATAATCTGGAGGTGGAGCTTATTCCTTTTAATGATTATGTAGTTCCCAATGAAGCCTTGACGAATGGTGATATTGATGCCAATGCCTTTCAGCATATCCCTTATTTAACTGAACAGTCAAAACAGAGAAACTATAACCTCGTACCTGTAGGAAATACATTTGTCTACCCTATTGTAGCGTATTCAAAAAAGATTAAAAACATCAGTGAATTGCAGGACGGCAGCACTGTTGTCATTCCCAATGATCCTACCAATGGAGGGCGATCTTTACTTCTGTTGCAGAAAGGCGGTCTGCTGAAATTAAAAGCGAATGTCGGGCTTCTTCCAAAAGTCACTGATATAACAGAAAACCCAAAACAGTTGAAAATTATGGAGATTGAAGGGGCTCAGATTCCAAGAGTTTTGGAAGACAGAGATGTTGTTGTAGGGATCATCAATAATAATTTTGCAGCCCAGGCTGGTTTAGATCAGGAAAAGCAGGGCATCTTAGTTGAAGATAAAGATTCTCCTTACGTGAATGTAATTGTTGCCAGACCAGACAATAAGAACAGTCAAAAAGTTAAAAATTTTGTCAAAGCATATGAGTCCCCGGAAGTAGAAAAGAAAGCAAAAGAAATTTTCAAAGGAGGAGCGGTGAAGGGATGGGATTGATGCGTGAGAGGGTTTGAGAGTATTAGAGTTGTGAGAGTGGATTCTGAATTCGGGATTCGTAGTATGAGATTTCCAGATTTGTGTTTTGCTTTTTTCCTCTAAGTTCTCTTCAATTTTTTCACCTTTACCAATAAAAATATTCAAGATCAGCTGTCTGCAAATAAGCAGGCAGTTTTTTATATCCTAATTTTTTATTTTCTCAATTTGAGATAATAAAAATTTTCTTTACTTTTGCTTTTAATCAAATAGAAAGGCATTATGTTAAAGAAAACCGTCATTATAAGTTTATTCACCTTTATTTCTGCTTCTTATATGGCTCAGACCAATACTACTCTACCCATTTATTTAGATGAATCAAAACCTGTGGAACAGCGTATTCAGGATGCTTTGTCCAGGATGACACTGGAGGAGAAAGTGGCGATGCTTCATGCACAGTCGAAATTCAGTTCGCCGGGTGTTCCAAGATTGGGTATTCCGGAATTCTGGACAACAGATGGTCCTCACGGGGTACGTCCGGAAGTAATGTGGGATGAATGGGATCAGGCCGGATGGACTAATGACTCTATTATCGCCTACCCTGCCCTTACTGCATTATCTGCAACATGGAATAAAAAAATGTCATGGAATTATGGTAAGGCTTTGGGTGAAGAAGCACGCTACAGAAAAAAAGATATTCTTCTGGGACCTGGAGTAAATATTTACAGAACTCCACTGAACGGAAGAAACTTCGAATATATGGGGGAAGATCCTTATCTGACTTCAAAAATGGTGGTCCCTTATATTAAAGGGGTACAATCTAATGGGGTGGCAACTTCCGTGAAACATTTTGCCCTGAATAACCAGGAAATGTTCCGTCATACCAGTAATGTGAATGTGGATGACAGAACGCTTTATGAAATCTATCTTCCGCCTTTTAAAGCAGCGGTAACAGAAGGTGATTCATGGACGATTATGGGAGCTTACGATATGTACAAAGGTCAATATGCCAGCCAGAATAAGTATCTTTTAAATGATATTTTAAAGAAAGAATGGAATTATAAAGGTGTTGTAGTTTCTGACTGGGGTGCTGTAAACAATACGGAACAGGCCATTCATAACGGTCTTGATCTTGAATTCGGATCATGGACCAACGGACTTTCTGCGGGAACTAAAAATGCTTACGACAATTACTATCTGGCAAAACCTTATCTTGATTTGATTAAAGCAGGAAAAGCAGATACTAAAGAACTTGATGATAAAGTAACAAGATTACTTCGTCTAGCCTATAAAACAACGATGAACCGCAACAAACCTTTCGGAAATATTGCCTCTGAAGATCATAAAGTGGTAGCAAAGGAAATTGGAGAAGAAGGGATTGTTTTATTAAAAAACCAGGGCAATGTTCTTCCAATTGATATTAATAAGGCTAAAAAAATCGCCGTTATCGGTGAAAATGCCATTAAGATCATGACTGTTGGCGGAGGTTCTTCATCATTAAAAGTAAAATACGAAACCCTTCCTTTGGACGGTATCAAGTCCAGATTTGGAAAACAGGCTGATGTACAGTATGCAAGAGGTTATGTAGGAGATATCGGAGGTGAATATAACGGGGTAAAATCCGGACAGGATTTAAAAGATACCCGTTCTGAAGCTGAGTTACTGAATGAAGCTGTAGAATTGGCAAAAAAATCGGATTATGTGATTTTCGTAGGGGGCTTGAATAAAGCAGATTTCCAGGACAGCGAAGGAAACGACAGAAAAAGCTATGGACTTCCTTACAATCAGGATCACGTGATTTCTGCTCTGGCAAAAGCCAACAAAAATCTGGCAGTTGTGCTGGTTTCAGGAAATGCTGTGGCAATGCCTTGGATTAAAGAAGTTCCAACTGTTTTACAATCCTGGTACCTGGGTTCTGAAGCTGGAAATTCCATCGCTTCCGTTCTGGCAGGTGATGCAAACCCTTCAGGAAAACTTCCGTTTACATTCCCGGTAAAGCTTGAGGACAACTCAGCACATCAGTTGGGAGAGTATCCGGGGCAAAAGGATGAATTGGCTGCAGGAAAAGGTAAAGACCAGAAAAACCCTATCAATATTACTTACAACGAAGGTGTTTTTGTAGGATACCGCTGGCATGATACCAAAAATATAAAGCCTCTATTCAGCTTCGGACATGGATTGAGTTATACCACTTTTGAATTCGGGAAAGCAAAAGCGGATCAAACAACCATTTCTCAGGATGGTAAAATTACATTTACAGTAACCGTAAAAAATACAGGTAAAAAAGCTGGGGCTGAGGTTGCTCAACTTTATATCAGTGATTTAAAATCATCCGTTCCGCGTCCTGCAAAAGAACTGAAAGGTTTTGAAAAAGTATATTTAAATCCTGGAGAACAGAAGGAAGTCACTTTCACCATCGACAAAACAGCTTTAAGTTATTTCGATGCCGGTAAACACGATTGGGTAGCTGAACCGGGAGACTTTGAAGCATTGATTGGAAATTCTTCAGATGCCATTAAAACTAAAGTGAGGTTTACCCTTAAGTAAACAAAAAACCGAAAGTGAAGAGTGCAAAACTCTACTATTTATAATTATTTGATAGAATGCTGAACAGATTCCAAATTGGAATCTGTTTTTTATTTTTCCCACAGATTACATAGATTTTTGAGATCTGCTTAATTTGTTAAATCTGCGAGAACTTTTTTTAAACCATTAAGAAGGTTTAAGCTTTTAAGGAACATTAAGGTTCAAATAAATTTGAATGAAGCGGTGTGCTTAATGAATATCTTAGATATCTTCTTAATACTCTTAACAGCTTAATATACTCTTAATGGTTTAAGAATTTGTGTTTGTGGATAGTTTTTTAAGTACCAACGAAATTATCAGTTTTTTTAATTTGCGAGAGACTATTAAGCATAATGAGTAAAAAAAAGCAGGTTCCAAATTGAACCTGCTTCTATTATATCTAACAAATCTTGGATTATTTTCCACCGCCGCCGTTTTTCTCTACATCGGTTTTCGTATTTTCTTTTACCTTCTGGTTTCCGAAACGTTTTACGAAAGTAAGAGAAACACCGTACCAGTCCCATTTTGAATACTCTCTAAAAGTTCCGTCCTGGCTGTAAGTCGTGTTATCACCATAAGGTCTTTTAAAAATATTCATCAGCTGCATGCTCAGCTCCATTTGGGTTTTTGGGAATACTTTGGTCACTGAAATATTATGGAAAACATTGGTATTATTGGCATATGAATTTCCATTATTTTCATTGGCAAGTTCCACCCATGCACTTAGATTAATGTTTTTATTGAAAAGGTTGGTATAAGATACATTGGCTGAAGCTCCCCAATAGCTGATATAATCTTTAGCACCCAACTTATTTTTCTCGTTAAAATCTTTGTTATTAATATAGTACCATCCAAATCCGGCATTCACGTTCAGCTTATTTTTCAGGAAGTTCTGATTGGTATTCGCAAAAAGATAATACTTTTCCACCTTTCCATCGAAGTTCCCTGGTAATGAAACCGTTCTTCCATTTTCCGTCACATAGGTAGTCCAGTAATCCTGGTTGGTATGCATATACCTTGCAGAAATAAAGTACTTTTTCATAATCCCGAACTTCATATAAAGACGGTCATTAGGGTTAGGATTCAAATAAAGATTTCCTCTGGAATACGTTCCGTTAATTTCAGGCATCAGGAAAGGGTTAAACTCAGAATACCATGGTCTCCATATACTTCTGTTATAAGTAAGACTCAGATCATAATTATCTGAAAAACTATATTTTAGCAATAGATTGGGAAGAAAAGTTCCATATGAATCCTTTCTCTCCGTTCCTGCTACATCCTGTCTTACTTTATAATCAATATATTCATATCGAATCCCGATTCTTGTTTCCAGTTTCTTGAAGAATGTTTTGCTATAATTGGCATATACAGAGCTCAGATTATCCTCATAATGGAATCTGTCATTTTTAGAAAGATCAAAATATTCTGATTGAGGATCATTCATGCTGAATCCATACAGATTATTGGGAATTGTGTGATTATTCACTTCAGTCTTACCTCCCACTTCAATAGTACCTCCTGATTTGCCTAAAGGCTGTGTATAATCTATTTTCAGGTAATAATTACGCATCTGATTCAGGCGGACAAATCCTAATTGCTGAGCTTTTTTCCCACCCAGATTATCAATAACTTCCTTGTCAATTAAATTATCATTGTTATTGCTGGAATAATTGGTTCCTAAGTTAACATCTAAAATTCTATTTTTCTCTTTATCATAATATTTGTAGAAGGCATTAGTCCCCAAATTACGGCTGAATCCCCATGTGTTTTGAGTCTGGTGAAAAGAATCACCGGGACCTTTATCAGAAGAAGTCATCCCGTCAGATTCTGACAAAGATAAATTTCTGTTCTGTGAATACTCCAGCACAAGTCCGATATTATTTTTGTCATTGATTGCAAATTCTGAAGTAGAGGAAAGAGAAGGACTCTCATTTCTCATTACATTTTCCAGATTGAATTGGGTAAGCTTATTTTTTTCATACCGATTATCCCAAGTCTGAGTCTTTTGTACGTAATTCCCGCTATTGTACCCTCCTATAAAAGTTTGAGTAAATTTTTTCTTATGGTAATTCAGGTTAAAATTTGCGTATTGTGAGTTTTTGGTACTCTGTCTGTTGTTAAGGGAAATACTTCCTTTCATTCCTTCGTCATCCCTTTTTTTCAGGACAATATTGATAACGGACCCTGACGTTTCATAACGTGAAGAAGGACTGGTAATAACTTCTATTTTCATCAGGTTATCCGCTGGAATTGTTTTAAGATATTCTTTTAACTCCTTTCCTGTAAAAATAGATTTTCTGTCATTGATATATACTGTAACCGCTTGTCCTTCGGCTTTTACATCATCATTATTATTAATGCTTACCAAAGGAGTCATTCTAAGGACGTCCCATGTTGTATTTCCTGCCAGAATTGCACTATTCGCTACATTGAATACCGTTCTGTCTACTTTAGATTCTACTGTCGGCTTTCTGGCAACCAGAGCAACAGCTTCTATTTCTTTTGTATTTCCTTTTACAGTATCCTTGGCAGCCGGGGCTTGCTGAGCCATTGCTAATGAACCTGCTAATATCGCTATTGGAAATAAGATAACTTTCATGTGAAATTATAGTTTTTATTATAAGACCACTATCTCCCTATAAACGTTACATCAAAAAGCAAAAAAAATAAAATAAATATCTAATTTCTAGTAAGATACCAAGATTTCATTTAAACATAAATTAGAAAAAAGTGAAAATTATTCAATAAATAAACTTAATACAAATCACTTTCGTAATAAATATTCTTAAAAAAACCATTTATCTTCAATGGAGACTTGTTTAAAAATAATCAATAAAAAAGCCCGGATCTCACCCGGGCCGCTAGCAATAGCAAATTTACAAGGAATAATATTAAAAAATATATGCTAGTTTACATTTTCAAAATAATGGATAACGCCTACTTCCGGCAGAAGAAGTGGATCCTTATTAAAATCAGACGCCTGATTCGTGCTGTTTTCAAGGAAAGAATTACTGAAAAGAGCGTAAGAAGGCTGTTCTGCCACTCCGTTTTTCAAAAGCTGATGGGCTTCCACAATGGTTTTCCCATATAATTTTCTGAAGTTTCCAATATTGTATTGTGAAAAAGATCCATAATGAACAATAAATTTAAGACCCAGATCAATTTTTGTGCTCAGACTCTTACTCAATTCTTCTATCTTCCTGTTGAAGGCACTTCTCATTTTCCAAAGCATCCCGGAAATACTTTGATATGAAGGATTTTCATCATAACGGTAAAATAAAATAGCATCGCCCTCAATCTCGGAAATTTCAAAATACTGATCATTCACATCAATCAGTGTAGACAATAGCTGTCTTACAATATACTCGCCTGTGTACAATTTTGTATTGAACACAAATTCTGTAAATCCGCTGAAATCCGGAATAAGAATGATCCCCTCTTGTATATTTGTTTTCATAGTGATAATGGATTAAAAATCTGCTTCATCATTAGAGACGAAGCAGATTCAATTTTACTTTATTGCCACCCGCCCCCTACAGAACGGTAAAGAGATGTTATTGCATTCAGTCTCTGGGCTTTCAAAGATGCCAAATCCAATTCTGCCTGAAGCTTATTCGTTTGAGCCATGATGACCTCTACATAAGTCGCTGAATTATATTTAAATAACAGATCAGCTTTCTTCACTGCTTCCCCGGATTTCAATGCCAGTCTTTCCGCAATTTTCTGCTGTTCTTCCAGCTTTTGGATCTGAACCAGCGCATCAGAAACTTCTCCTACCGCTTTCAAAACAGACTGTTTAAAGTTAATTTCTGCCTGATCTGCCAATACTTTAGACTGCTCATACTGTGTCTTCAACTGTTTTCCATTTAAAATTGGCTGTGCTACAGCTCCTGCTATCATCCCGAACAATGAACCCGGAACACTGAACCATTTACTGATCTGAAAAGCATTTACGCCGCCCTGCGCCGTAATATTCAGTGAGGGATACATACTCATTTTCGCCACATGGATCGCTGCTGCACTTTTTCTTACCTCAAGTTCTGCAGTTTTAATGTCTGGTCTGTAACTCAATAATTCTGAAGGAATTCCTGCTGCAATACGATCCGGAGACTGCACATTATTCAGGCTTGCACTTCTTTCGATTTTTCCGGGCATTGAACCGGTGAGCAGGCTCAAAGCATTTTCCTGAGTTGCTACAGAACTTTCAATGGCCGGAATTGATTTCAGAATCTGGTCTTTCACAATTTCCTGCTGCTGTACAGCCAAAGCCGTTACCAGCCCAAGTTCTTGTTGCTTGGTAAGAAACTTCAGCGTATTGTCAGCATACACAAGATTGGATTTTGTAATTTCCAATTGCGTATCCAGCATCAAGAGGTTATAATAACCTTGTACAACGGCAGACACAACTTGTGTTTTCACCGCTTTTGCAGCTTCCTGTGTTTTAAGATATTCTGTTAAAGCCTGTTCCTTTCTCCCTTTAATCTTCCCCCAAATATCTGCCTCCCAGGAAAAACTAAGGGAGGTTGTATAATCTTCCATATACCTTTTTCCCATGAACTGTCCGGCCATCATTCCGTTCATACTGTTGTCTGAAGGACGGTTGATATTGGCATTGGCAGAAGCACTGATCGTTGGAATATTAGCCCATTTACTTTGAGTATACGCTAATGATGCAAATTCGATCTGTTTTAAAGCTACCTGAAGATCATTATTTTGTACGATCGCTTTATCAATCAATCCTACCAGAACCGGATCTTTGAAAAAGTCTTTATAGCTGATTTTAGCAATATTTTCATCTTGTCCTGCAACAATGCTGTCACTTCTAAAGGTTTCTGGCATTTTCACTTCAGGCTGCTTATATTTCTGAACTTTACAGGAAATTACTGTCCCTGAAATCAATGCGATATATGCTATATTTTTAATTTTCATTTTTAAAATCATTTGAATTAATATTCCCAATCTGCATCGGTTACTACTCTTCCGTTGATTCTCTCATGCAAAGCCTGGAATACCACGAAAAGAACCGGAACCACAAAAATTCCTAAGATCGTTCCGAAAAGCATCCCTGAAATTGCTGCATATCCGATAGAATGGTTACCCATCGCCGAAGGACCTACTACGGATAACAAGGGAATCAATCCTGTTATAAATGCCAGGGAAGTCATCAGAATAGGGCGCAGACGGGCTTTCGCACCTTCCACAGCGGAAGCAATAAGACTTTTCCCGGCTCTGCGTCTCTGAATCGCAAATTCTACGATCAGGATACCATTCTTCGCCAAAAGCCCGATCAGCATTACCAATGCAATCTGAACATAAATATTATTAGACAATTCTGCGAATGTTATCCCAACAAAGACTCCTGAAAGCCCCACCGGAATTGCAATCAATACCGCCAAGGGAAGGATATAACTTTCATACTGTGCAGATAAAAGGAAGAATACAAACACAATACATAATCCAAAAATCATAACGGACTGTGAACTGGAACCTGCTTCTTCACGGCTCATCCCTTTATAGTCGTACGTATATCCCGGAGGAAGCACTTGCTTACTCACTTCTTCAACAGCAGCCATTGCCTGCCCCGTACTATATCCCGGAGCAGCCATTACCGTTAAGTTGGATGAGTTGAAAAGATTGAAACGGTCTACCACTTCAGCTCCTGTCACCTGCTTCAGGCTTACCAGCGTATTGATAGGAACCATCTGTCCTAAATTATTTTTAACGAAAATTCCGTTCAGGGATTCTTTGTCCTGTCTTGTCTCCGGAGTAGATTGTACCAATACCCTGTAATATTTCCCGAACCTGTTGAAATCCGAAGCCTGAATACTTCCGTAATACCCCTGCATCACTCCCAGTACATCAGAAACGTTTACTCCCAGCTGGGCAGACTTCACCTCATCTACAAGCACTTCAAACTGCGGATACGTAACATCGAAAGTGGTAAATGCTACCGCAACTTCCGGTCTCTGCATCAAAGCTCCCATCATTCCATAAGAGATATTTCCTAGATTCTGAAGTTCTCCGTTGGTACGGTCCTGAAGCACCAGCTCCATCCCACTTGTATTTCCGAAACCATCTACCGTTGGGGTATTGATTACCAAGAAATTGGCTCTTTTATCCTGAGAAAGCATCCCCTGTGTCTGTCCGATAATGTCATTGATATTATTAACAGCTCCTCTCTCGCCTCCTTTTTTCAATTTAACGAAAATTGAAGCGGCTGAAGATGACATAGAACCACTGAATAAGTTCAATCCGTCTACTGAAATGACTTTATCTACAGCCGGATTTTTCATCAACAAATCTTCCGTATCAGAAACCACTTTGGAAGTTCTGTCCTTTGACGCTCCCGGAGCCAGATTAGCCGTTACGATAATGAAACTCTGATCTTCATCAGGGATAAATCCTTTAGGTGTTGTCATAGACATCCACGCAAACAATCCACCGAAAGTCACAATGATGATCAAAGCGATCCATTTTCTTTTTAACAGGAATAAAACAGCTTTACCATAACGGAATGTCAGTTTATTAAAACCCGCATTGAATCCTGCAAAGAAACGGTCTTTGAAATTCATTTTTTCATGTGTTCCCGGATGATGTTGTTTTAAGAATAAAGCACATAATGCCGGGCTCAACGTCAATGCATTTACTGCTGAAATCACAATCGCAATCGCCAGCGTTAATGCAAACTGCTGGTAAAACAATCCCGTAGAACCACTCATAAAGGCCACCGGAACGAATACCGCAGACATAATCAATGTAATGGAAACAATGGCTCCTGTAATCTCACTCATTGCTGACATGGTAGCTGCTCTAGGATTCAGTTTTTTATGTTCCATTTTGGCGTGAACTGCCTCTACGACAACAATCGCATCATCCACCACAATACCAATGGCCAATACCAAAGCAAACAATGTCAGGATATTAATAGAAAATCCAAACACCTTCATAAAGAAGAACGTTCCTATAATAGATACCGGAACTGCAATGGCCGGGATTAACGTTGAACGGAAATCCTGAAGGAAGATATACACTACAATGAACACCAAAATAAATGCTTCTATCAAGGTATGAATCACCTGTTCTATGGATTGATCCAACGCATCTTTTGTGGCATAAGGAATTTCATAATTCATTCCTGCAGGGAAGGATTTTTCCAGCTCTTTCATTCTTTCCTGAAGAGCGATCTGTACTTCATTGGCATTAGACCCCGCCATCTGGAAGATTGCCATCGTTACGGAAGCTTTTTTATTGTAATTGGAAGAAACCGTATAGCTGTAAGCCCCAAATTCTACTTTGGCAATGTCTTTTAATTTTAAAACAGAACCATCATTCAACGCTTTAATAGTGATATTTTCATATTGTTCAGGCTCTGTAAACTTTCCTTTATAACGAAGTACATATTCCATGACCTCCTTACTTCTTTCTCCTAATCTTCCGGGTGCTGCTTCCAGGTTTTGGGTCTGAATAGCCCGGGAAATATCAGATGGTGTAAGGTTGTACGAGGTCAGTTTATTCGGATCCAGCCAGATACGCATGGAGTAATCTTTATTTCCATATACCATAGCATCTCCTACTCCTTTTACCCTTTTCAGCTCCGGTACGATATTGATCTTGGCATAGTTTTCAAGGAAAAGATCATCCATGGAACCATCTTTACTGGTCAGGGAAACCATCGCAATCATACTGTTCTGTCTTTTCACCGTCGTGATTCCCGCCTGGATAACTTCTGCAGGAAGCTGATTGGTTACCTGCGCCACCCTGTTCTGAACGTTAATTGCCGCCTGATCGGGATCTGTTCCCAATTTAAAAATAACAGTAATGCTTAATGTCCCGTCATTACTCGCTGTAGAAGTAATATAGTCCATATTTTCCACTCCATTGATGGCGTTTTCCAACGGTGGTGCTACCGATCTCGCAATCGTTTCAGCATTAGCTCCCGGATAAGCAGCCGTCACCATAACGGTAGGAGGGGCAATGTCCGGAAATTTGGTAATCGGAAGGCTCACCATACCGACAATCCCCAGAATAACAAGCAATACGGAAATTACCGTTGCCAGTACTGGTCTTTTTATAATTTTCTTTAACATGATTTCTTCTTACGATTTTTTCTGTTGAGCATTTTTCTTTTGTGCCACGACAGGAGTTCCCGGCTGCAATCTGTCAAAGCCGCTGGTGATATATTCATCCCCTGCTTTCAGTCCTTTGGCTACAATGAAGTTATCGCCGGCTTTTCCATTCACTTCAACGGGAAGCATTGCTGCTTTCCCACCCTGAATAGTGAACACAAAAACTTTATCCTGAATGGTTCTGGTAGAAGCAATCGGAAGTAAAACAACATTACTGTAGAACTGATCCAATACAATTTTACCGGTATTTCCGCTTCTTAAAAGATTGTTGGGATTGCTGAATTTTGCTCTTAAAGTAATAGATCCGGTCGTTTTATTGAACTGTCCTTCCACGGCATCAATCTTTCCTGTCTCAGCGTATTTTTCACCACCTGAAAGTAACAGGGTTACCGCCGGAGTATTTTTGATCACCTCATCAATGCTGCTTCCTGCATATTGCTTCTGAAAATTATTAAAATCATTTTCACTCAAGCTGAAGTAAGTATATACCTGATGAATGTCTGACAATAAAGTAATAGGATCCTGGTTACCGGGAGTCATCAAACTTCCCAGACGGTAATTGAATCTTCCGATAAATCCGCTTACCGGAGCTTTGATTGTAGAGAAATTAAGATTGATTTTGGCAGATTCAATGGTAGAATTGGATTGGCTTACCGCTCCTCTTGCACCATTATAAGCAGCTTCTGCCTCTTTCACCTGAATTTCTGAAACCATTTTGTTTCTGAACAGCTCTTTTTTTCTGTCCAGATCAATTTTAGAAGTTGAAAGATTAGCCTGAGCGGTAATCAAAGCTGCCTGAGCACTTTTCAGCTGCTCGCGGAAGACCTGATCTTCAATTTTGAACAAAGGCTGGCCTGCTCTCACAAAGTCCCCTTCATCTACATAAATTTTGCTTAAATATCCTGTTACCTGAGGTCTTATTTCTACATTGGAAACGCCCTCGATAGATGCTGCATATTCTCTGGAAACAGAAGTGTCTCCCTGCGTTACTTTTGCAACCGGTAATTCCGGCGCCTGCTGCTGATATCCTTGGTTTTGATTATTTTTCCTACATCCTGATAAAACGATCAAAGAGAGGAAAAGTAAAGTCGATTTTTGAATAAAAAATCTTTGCATAACAATAGTCCTTTTAAATTTTCCGCACAAAAATCGAACGAAAAAAATTCAATAGGATTATTCGAAAAACTCCTTGTTTTGTCAAAAAGACTCCTTATTTTCAAAAACATGAGAAATATCATTTATAGACAATATAAATAATACTATTTGCTATTTCCAATCAACATTATAGCTTGAATTTGGTAAAAAGACGTCTCAAAACCATAAATCATTCATTATCAATACAAATCATCTTTTCTATATTCTAAAGGAGATCTCGCAGTGTGCTTTTTGAAAAACTTACTGAAAGACGCCTGATCTGAAAATTTCAGCTGTGCAGCAACTTCACTGACATTCAGGTTAGGGTTTTTAAGCAGCAGCCTGGCTTCTACTGCCAGAACCTGATGAATAATCTCGCGTGGAGATTTAAATACGGTTTTATTAATGACTTTTGTAAGGTATTTACGGCTGATAAAAAGCTTATCTGCATAGAACTGAACATTATGTTCTTCTTTGAAATGATCCTGAACCAGCTTAAAAAAACTAGTGGTAAGCTCATCTTCTCTATTGGTTACCGAATGGGGCTTTTCTATCTTTTTAAAATAATTATCAATCTCGTAGATCACCAGTGAAAAATGATGCCAGATCATTTCATTAAAATAATAATTATCTTTTTCTTTATTGTTCAAAGCCTTAAGCTCATCAAGATGGAAATTCAGCTTCCTGTATACATCCGGTTCATTTCTGATGATGTGTGTAGGATCTGATGACAGACTTTTCAGAACATTATTTGATTTATAATTAAAACCTGCATCAGAAATAAAATCCAGCGAAAAGAATATGTATTTGCCGTCATAATCTTCAGCAATTTCATCCAGCCAAAAAGTTTCTAACATTGGGCAAAAGACAATATCACCCTTGGAGACTTTATAACTCTTATCATCCAATCTGAAGGTAACACCCCCTTTCTGTATCATAAAAATACAGAAATAGTCGGAACGGTAAGGGGTATTCGGCTTTATGACGTAATTGGCCCTATCAATTTCCATGACAACAAATTCTTTGATCCTAAGATCAAATTCCACCTGCTGCAGCACTTCATCAAAAGCTAATTGCGAAACAAAATCAGGTTTTGGCTGGGATTTTTTAGACATTGGAAAAAATTAAAACACGAAGATAGTCATTAAGGCGAAAATACTGAGAAGCCCAACAAGTGAATATATTCCTTTGCTAAACAATAACAATCAATTCTTTATTGTACCCATTGTATTTTTCATCAATATAGCCGTGAGGATTGCAGATGACCTCTGTTTCTCCGATCTTATATCTGCACGGAGTATGAATATGTCCATGAATCCAGTAGAGCGGTTTATATTCTGTGATTAAATCATCTAAATTAGAGGCATAGGCAGAAGTTAATGGATCTTCTTTATATTGCTCCGGAACAGATTGTAAGCTGGGCGCATGATGGGTAACGACTATATTGTTAAGCCCATTCGAATTCTCAAGACTTTCTATCAGCCATTGTTTTGAAAACTGATGAATTTTAAAAGTATCCATGGTTCTCATTTTCGAATAGGAAGGATCTCTTCTGATCATTTTATAGTCATTCATCTTCGGCTGACAAAGCATTCCGTACTGAACGGGATTCCCAAAGATGGAAAAATCCGTCCATAAAGTGGCACCATGAAAACGAATTCCTTCAATATCTACAAATGAATTCTCCAAGACAAATACATTGGAATCCAGCGCTGCTTCTTTAATTTTGTTCAGTGTTTTGGGATAGGAACCTTTATAATATTCATGATTGCCCAAAACATAAATTACAGGCTTATTGGGAATTACATTTTTAATCCATTCAACTCCTCTGGTTCCCAAATTGACATCACCTGCCAACACAACAATATCCGAATGATCAAAAC
Source organism: Chryseobacterium sp. GW821-FHT04C04 (assembly GCF_059420365.1). Classification (NCBI taxonomy): domain Bacteria; kingdom Pseudomonadati; phylum Bacteroidota; class Flavobacteriia; order Flavobacteriales; family Weeksellaceae; genus Chryseobacterium; species Chryseobacterium sp. GW821-FHT04C04. The sequence goes on from NZ_JBWKTO010000005.1 coordinate 242,254, forward strand.
ATAATTCCGTACTTCCAAATTCCCGGTGAAGATCGCTGATGACCTGTATTTTCATGATGTTTAGTAAAAGAACAAAGGTAGTGAAGGGAAGTGAAAAGGCAAAAAAAGAACCGACACCTAAGCACCGATTCTTCGTCATATAGTTTGTGTATTTTTAAGACCGTTTATGATGAAACGACAACTTCCGCCTGCTTCACTTTTAAGCTTTTTAATATAAAATAGAATAACATTCCGAGAGCTAACAGAGCGTAACCGATCAAAATAATCAGATTCAGGCTTCCCACTGATAATTCTGAAGGAAAGATCTGGCTCATTAATGTCATGAATGACAGTCCAATTCCTGCTCCCAAAAAGTAACTTGTAGAGCTCAAGCTTGATGCTAATCCATAATGGGCAGGTTCAACATCCTGAATTCCCATTACTGAAAGGGCGGTAAAGCAAAACGTCATTCCTACTCCTGAGATACATGCTGCACCCAGCAAAACTATAGCTAACGGATGTCCTATGTAAACGGAGATCAACAGGGACAATCCTCCCATCAGCATAAATAACCATCCCAACACCCCCATTTGAGAAGAGCTCAAACGTTTTGATACCTGGGGTAAAATAAATTTAGCTGTCAAGGCTGATATGATACTGAAGGGAACAAGCATCAATCCTGCAGAAGCAGCGCTATGTCCCATATCTTTCTGAAGCATCAATGAAATCAGGAATAAAAATCCGATAAAGAATGCCCCCAATACAAAGAATGCTCCGTTGGAAACTACCAGGGATCTATGTTTAAACAATTTTAAATCAACCAAAGGCTCAGCAACGGATTTTAATCGGTAATAAACTATAATGAGAAGCACTAATGCCAGAACTAAAGAACCTATTACCAGGAAAGGCTGTTCTTTAATATGAACCAATTCGTGCGTTCCGTACGTAAGACTTAAAAGTCCAAGCACCATCAATATTCCGGAAACCATATCTGTTTTTTGTGCGGTTTCATTTTTCTCATCTGCAGGCAGATAGTAGTAAGAGAGCACCAATGTTATTAAAAGAATAGGAACATTGATCAGGAAAACCCAGTGCCAGCTCAGGTAAGTACTGATAATTCCTCCTACCGAAAGCCCGCTTCCTGATCCAATAGCAGCAAATGAGCTGAAAATTCCGATAGCGTGGTTTCTTTCCTGCTCGCCTCTGAATGTATTGGTTACGATGGATAACGCTGATGGCATCACCAATGCAGCCCCCAACCCTTGTAACGCACGGAATATTGCCAATACTTCAAAATTTTGTGATAATCCAGCTCCCAATGAAGTCAGCATAAAAATCAGGGCTCCCCATAAAAACATTTTCTTTCTTCCTATCTGATCTGAAAGCTTTCCTCCAATGATCAGAAACCCTCCAAAGAACAGAACATATAGGGTCTGCAGCCATTGAACAGTTTCTGCCCCGATCTGAAACTGCTGCTGAATAGAAGGAATTGTTAAATTAATAATGGCAATATCCAAAGCCTCTACAAACGTCCCAACCGATGCTAAAATTAATATTACATTCTTCCTTGTATCCATATATTCAAATTTCCTGCAAAATTAGAATTAACAGAACGTATATAAAAATTTAAACTTAAATTTGGAACAATATTTAAATTACACCTAATTCAAAAGAACAAAACACCTGATACACGGAATAACAATCTATAAAAACAGAACAAAATGGCAACTGAAAATTATATTCCCGACGAAAAAGACTTGTCTATCCTTCGTCTTCTTCAAAAAGATGCGAAAATGAGTGTCCGTGACATTTCAGCAAGAATCAATCTGAGCCCCACTCCTACTCACGAACGTATCAAACGTATGGAAAAACAGGGAATCATTAAAGAATATACTGCTGTTGTAGACCGTAAAAAAGTCAATAAAGGAATGATGGTCATCTGTATGATCGCCCTGAATGTTCATAACAAAAAAACGGCTGGAAAGTTCATTGAGGAAGTCAGTAAACTGAAGGAAGTTGTAGAATTTTATAATATCAGCGGTGATTTTGATTTCATGTTGAAAATTCTCGCTCCCAACATGGATGAATTCCACGAATTTTTCGTGAACAAATTATCAGAAATCGAAGGGATAGGCCAGACCAAGAGTATTTTTGTGATGAGCAGCATCAAGGAAAGTGCCCAGATTGTTTAGTAAATTTTGTCTCAAGAGTGTCATTCTGAACGAAATGAAAAGTAGTGAAGAATCTCATGCATCGAATATCAATAAGATTCTTCCTTCGTCAGAATGACAGAGATCAAATGAGTTGACTTTTAAGACCATATTATTGAGACAGGTTATGCTGCCTTTTGTTTATTTCCAGTAGTTCCAGACTGATCCGTCAAATATTGCCAGGGTCTTGCTGGTTGTATCATAACAAATCATACCCGGATAGGGATTTTTTACGTTAAGATGCGGTGTTGCTACTTTTGGAAGAATCATTGCTTTATCCTGAGATTCGAGGACCAATACTCCATCAGCAGTAGTTGCTGCCTCTCCCATAATCACTCCTTTACCTGATTCCGCAGAATTATTGACGATAACCGCACCTGAATTACCGGCATCAGACAAAGGCTTCCATGTGTCATTTTCGTAGACTTTTACTTTATTATCCGTAACATCAAAGATCAGTGTTCCATTTACCAAAGTCCCTGTAGGAAGTCCGGATGTTGCAGGAAGAATCAAGCCTTTTGTATTTCCGGACACGTTATCAAAGTCCAATATGGTACTATTTCCATCTACCGTCTGCTTACCAATAGCTATCTGAGCAAAAAATGAGTTAAAAACAATCAGGGCTACAGCTATACTTATATTTCTTATATTTTTCATATTCTTTATCGGTTAGATTAATCATTACAGCTTCTTTGTACACATTTCCATTCGGTACCATTATAAAGCTTCACACATTTATCCTGGATATCATATAAAAGCATTCCTTCTTTCGGATTGGCGATGGCATCACCGGGCTGTGGAGTCTGGCTTACATGCTGTACTCTGGTCATGACAAAACCTTTACTTTTCGATTCCATCGCTAAGAATCCATTCGGTATATTTTCAGGCCATGCCGTATTCTTTTGCTGTATGGTAATCCCGAATTTGGTGTATCCATCAGGGGTTCCGGCCGCTCCCGGCTTGGTACAGAATCCGTCAATATCATCAATAATCATAGGAGCATTCCCACAACTTGCTTTATCTTCCGACAGGCCTTCAGGCCAAAGATTCGGACACATTGTTTTTGTTGCATTAGGTCCACAGAAACTGGAGTTTCCCATTCCCAATCCTGTTACAGATCCCATGGCAATGGCTACAATCTGACTGTCATCACTAATGATAGAAGCTCCTCCCCCTCCACTTACGTCTGCTTTTGCAATGCAGTACGCTTTCCCGGCAGGAATTCCAATATATTCAACTGACGGATAGGTAGTAGACTGCTGGGTAAATGTTCCGCATATTTCTACTACACTGTTTGTTCCCAACTCAATAACTGAAGTTGTTCCGGGATAAAAACCTCCAAAGGTTGGATCTTCCTGAATAACCGATCCTACCAGTGATAAAAAGGATTTGGTTCCTAATGTAATTTTCGAGTTTTTCTGAGATCCGAAAGTTCCTACTTTCACGGTCCCGGTAGACTGAACACTTGCTCCGTCACCAATTTCCAAAATCCCATCCACCTGTATACTATTAGACTGCAGCTGCCCGGACTGAATGATAAGTGTTGCCCCATTTGGGATACTGATATTCGTACTTACACTAAGGCTGCCATTCAGGCAATAGGCATTTCCACTTGTCATCGCCTGCCCTGTGTAAGGAATACATTGAGCGTAGGCTACCGCATTGAAAGCCAGCATTAATAAAAAAATGACTTTTTTATTAATATTTAAAAAAAATAAGTTATTCATTTGTATTTGTAATACTTTAACAGATTATTGTCATTTTATTGAAAAATATTTAAATTTTCAATATCACCGACGGACTATTAAACAATTAACATACCAAACACGTGTTTAATTTTTTCATAATCATAGAATGCTTTACTAGAATGCGTATTTCAAAGACAGTCAAACAGACACACAAAACACTATCTTACACAACATTAAAGCTTTAATAAATCACTTACAATCAAGAGCCTATTTTATGTTATTTAAAATTTAAATCGTATTTTCTTATATCCTTAGATGATAGTTTAATGAAAAATTCCGTGTTTTTAAATACAGCATCCTCGTTCATAACATAGCATCCTCAAAACAATGACAGGTTTTATTCATAATATCCCCTTCCCTATTTTCCGTTTGAATAAAGCAATAGATAATCTGAATAACAGATTCCGGCGAAAATTTATATTAAAAAACGTAAATTTGCATCATGAATAACGATACGATATGCGCGCTGGCTACCGCCAATGGAATAGGTGCTTTAGGCATCATCCGGGTTTCAGGAAATGAAGTTCTGTCTGTGGTTCAGAAAAGTTTTCCGGCCAAAAAACTGGAAAAACAGAAATCCCATACCATTCATTACGGTTATTTTATGGATGAGGAGGAAGCTATTGATGAAGTAATGCTTTCGATCTTCCTGGCTCCGAAAAGTTTCACCACTGAAAATTCTGTGGAAATTGCTTTTCACGGATCTCCGCATATTGGAAAACGTATTCTTGAAACCCTGACCAAAAATGGAGCAAGAATGGCCAAAGCAGGAGAATTTACACTTCGTGCTTTTATCAATGGGAGAATTGACCTTTCTCAGGCAGAAGCTATTGCTGATGTGATTGCTTCTGAGAATGAGGCTTCCAGAAAAGTTGCCATCAACCAACTGAAAGGGGGAATCACCAATGAAATCTCTATATTAAGAACCGATCTTCTGAATTTTGTCTCCCTGATTGAACTGGAGCTGGATTTTGCCGAAGAAGATGTAGAATTTGCGGACAGAAGCGCTCTAAGCGGATTACTGGATAAAATTGAATTAAAATTAAATTCTCTTATTGAAAGTTTCCAATACGGGAATGCCATTAAAAACGGAACAGCAGTCGCCATCATCGGAAAACCGAATGCAGGAAAGTCTACTCTACTGAATTCCCTTTTAAAGGAAGAAAGAGCTATTGTAAGTAATATTGCCGGAACTACCCGGGATACCATTGAAGAAATTCTTCATATCAAAGGGCATGCTTTCCGTTTGATTGATACAGCAGGATTACGTGATACAGTAGATGAAATAGAAGCCATCGGCGTTAAAAAAGCCAAAGAAAAGGTAGAAAATGCTAATATCCTTGTTTATCTGGCTGATGCTGCTACTGAAGATTTTTCAGAGGATATTGAAATGATCCAATCTCTGTTGAGAGAAGATCTGAAACTGATTATTTGTGCTACAAAAATTGATGAGGTTACTCCTACAAAATACGAAACGGTAGAAGCAATCTTCAGAAATGCGATCTCTAATGAGTTTGATTTTATTAAAATCTCAGCAGTTGAAAATCAAAATATCCAGGATCTGAAAAATGAATTATCCTCTTATGTAGAGCAATTAAAAGCATCTGAAAACAATGTGGTCATAACCAATCAACGTCACTACGAGGCTTTACAAAAGTCTTTACAGGCTGTAGATAAAGTGAAAGAAGCTATTTCTTTCCAGATTTCCACAGAATTACTAGCTTATGAATTGAGAAACGCTTTAGAACATCTTGGCGAAATCTCCGGTGAGGTTACCAATGATGAGGTGCTGGGGAATATTTTTTCTAAGTTTTGTATCGGAAAGTAGACTGTGTTTTAGATTGTATATAGATTGCAGTTGCAATAATGCGAAAAACCCTTTAAATGTAATTTTTAAAGGGTTTTTTATCTGTTTTCTGTTTTATTCTACAAGTTAATATTGCAGGATATATACATTCTATCTGTTTCTATTTTGTTTCTATGAATTTGATTTATCATATCATGAAGGTGAGGTTGTTGATTTAACCCATAAGAAAGTTCATTGGAATCATCAAATATCAACTCTGCATCACAAGGCTTTTTATGCTACCCGAAATGAGGAAAGTGATTTTGGTTTACATACGGTTTTAACAAACTTGAAGAAAATATTTAAACCCTTTGTAACGTATGAAGGTCAAGAACTCGTAGGGTATGATCTAAAAAATTCGCAACCGTTTTTCTTGATACTTTTAATAGATTCTACTATAAATAATAATAGTAGTATAAACAATATAATAGATAGAATATATACTAAAAAGATTTATAATTCCTTTATGTTGCAGAAACTCCGTGAAGTCCTTTCTACAGAGGATTTCCAGAAAGAGTATGAGGTTTTTAAAACTTGGGTTCTCAATGGTGAAATTTATGAAAATATGGAAAGTATAATAAATCCTAAGAAGCGTTTAGGTTCTTATTTTGCAAATAAATATATCGCTAGGAAAAAGGTAACGGAAAAGAAAAAAATGGACAATGTTAGAGCTTTGATGAAAGGAGTTATTTTCACTTTATTTTTTAGTAGTGTAAATACAAGAAACTCGGATTACAAAACTTTTAAAGGAGATTTTCCAAATTTAGTTAATGTAATAGAGATCTTTAAGAAGAACGCTAATGCTGATTTTTCTAAACTTTTACAAAATACTGAATCAGCATGTATCATTGATTTTGTATCAAAAAAAATCGCCAATGAATACCCAGAAATGCCGTTGTTTTCGATTCATGACTCTTTATCTACCACAGAGAATTATGCTCATATTTTAGAAGATTTGATGCCTAAATACATCTTTGGGTATACAGGTTTAATGCCTAAAATCGAGGAAGAAAAATGGAAAAAACATGATTTTCAAGTTGATTATAAAAAACGATTAGAATTACATCCCGAATGGTACGCTTATAACGGTTTTTAATGTGTTTTTGAAACGTTTTATATTAGATTATATGTATAAGAATAGAAAAACAGGCTAAATAAAGCCTGTTTTCTATCCTCATAATATTTGGAATTAACTTTTTTCAGATTAGAATTTTTGCAAAAAAATTCTTAAAAACATTTTCAATTTTTATTTAGGTTATTAGACCAAGAGCTATTAAATCTAAAATCAATATGAAGCTTTTTTAATATTGAGTTTGCTTGTTTATCAGTAATCAGCTTTTTTTTAATTTCTGAACCTGTATAAATGTATAATAATTTATTTCCTGTATTTCGTTCATATCTAGCTTCTAATATACTATCTTTAGTAAAATAGAACTTATCCATTTCTGCTCCTAAATCACTTTTTAATAAATTAATATATTTTATACGATGTCCTAGTACAGTCGTATCAGGTGAATGGAAATTTGTAAACTTATTGGGGCTAGTTTCTAAAATCCAGTTGTTTGGCAATAAAGGTATATTGTTTTTTTTTCTGAAGTCATTGTAGTTTGTTCCAAATTTATCAATAGAATACTCTTCTTTATAAAAAAAGGTATTGTATAAACTATAAGTTAGAAGTAAAACTAATATTATTCCTATTAAATTTTTATAATTTTTGTTTGACATATTTATTTGTATTTAATCTTCATTTGATGCTTAACATTTATAATGACATCTTTTGGCTCAGTATTATTTAATGCAGTATATGTTATAGCAGTAGTACCAACCCCTATAATCGTTCCTGTCCACCCAGCTTTGGTAAAGCCTAAAATTGTACCTACCAATCCAGCATGTGTATTTCCTTTGTTTAATCTTTCCAAATAATCTTGAGCTCCACTTTTTCTTTCACTCAATCTATGTTCTGAAACAGCTTTAACAGTGGACGCAAAATCTTTCAATGGTGCAGAATTAGCCTTTGCATCATTTATATTATATTGATTTGTGTTTGTCGATTTTTTAAGAGTTTTACCATCTGCATTTTGTTCTACATAAGATACTGTTTCGTTTACATTTGAAATATTTCCATCAACATCAACTATTGCTTGATGAGTATATGTTGTTTGAGTATAAATTAGACTTTCGTTTCCATTTGTATCAGTCTGAGCGTACCTTGAATTACTTTGATTCTGCAATGTTACTGTCTCTGGACCATCTGTTGAATGTTTTCCAGGATTAAACGTTACTTTTATATCCGTACTTGAAGTATTTCGTATTAATTTTCTGCCTGGATCTTCTGTTTGAATATTGTTTCCTGCGTTTGCATTATTTACACCCGCAGCCCAGCCATTTATAAATTCTTCTATAGATTCTCTACCATCAGGATCAATAAATCTAACAGGATTGCTAAAAGCATAATTATAAGGGTTATGTCTCGTCATCTTTTCAGCCAAAGGATCAACGACACCCCATCTTCCAATATCTGGCATATAAAACCTCGATCCATAATCATACATTCCAGATTCTTGTATTTCCTTTCCGTTGTACTTATAGTCTTTATATCCTCCTAAACTAGATTTAATTCCGCCAATATGGTTTGCTCCAAAAGCATAATAGTTATTCGTATCTGTAATTTCAATATTGCCTTGACTGTTTTTAGCATAACTTACTCTTGAATTTCCCAAATGATCTTTATACTGGTAAATATAGCGATTTTCTGTAAAGCTATAAAAACCCTCTGAAGTTGGGACAAAATCCAATAACCAACCTAAAGAACCAAAAGGAGGACGATCAAGAATTATAGGATTTTTAAATGCTTCCTGTTCATAGGCTACACTTGTTCTGCACCATGGACATGGCTGCACAATTTCCGAAAAACTATATTGAAAACCGTCTAAATAATCAGTATATGCATAAGAGGTGGATTGACCTCTTCCTCCACCTGACGTATTTGTTTTACGAAGTTTTGTTCCATCAGCACGGTATAAATAATTTAAGGTAAAATTAACATTAGTGCCAAATGGATCTGCTTGGCTAATAGAAAAACTATCAGGAAGGCTCAAGTGATTATAAGAAATGTTTTGAATTCCTTTATCCTTCATATTAGTCATACTTCCATTCAGGTCATAATCAATAATATTATTTCCTCCCTCATAACCTGTACTGTTAGGAGCATTTTCAATAATCTTATAAAGACGATTTCCAGTATATTTATATTCTAAATCATCTACCATTGTTGCCGTTGGTGAAAATACTTGTGGAGCAAACCTTTTCAAGGTCATTATGTTTCCATTTAAATCATATGTGAGATTTTCATTGAAAAAATTATTAAATGGATTGGTGGAAGATGGCTCTGTATAAATTGCGTCTTTAAGTCTATTGAGCTTATCATAATTGTAAGTATATCTTTTCAATATTCCATCCTGAGAGTTTATCCAATCAATTTCTGCAATATTCCCATTAAATCTTCCAGGTGCAATATTTGAATATGTTGGATTGTTGTATTTTACTTCATAGGCAAATAATTTTCCATTAAGATTAGCGGGATCATTTATTTTAGTGGCAATTCCCCTAATATTATATGCGTAATCAACACTTTGTAAAGGAGAAGAAGCAACAATTCCACCTACCTTTTTATTGGTAACCTGAGAAAGCTCATTATAAGTGTTTTGAGTCAGATATTCAACAGGATTACTATCAACCTGATGAGTATGAGATAATAATCTATTTTGAGAATCATTGGTAAAGTTTTCTGTGATCACTCTATCCGTATCAGTATCTAACCTCTTGTGACGAGTAACCATCTGCTGAACCACTCCTGCAAAATCAAGTTTGGAATCTATTTTAGTACGCCCTCCTAAATGATTAATAGAATAAGATCCAATTATTCTTGCTTTTTTGTCATAATAAGTATAGTTTCTTGTCCAATTATCATCTTCAATGTTTTTAATTAAACTCATTATAGGAAGACCTTTAGTGTTTTTTCCTTCAATATATGAAGTATCTTTTAAGATAGTCTCTCCAAAAATATCATTTGGAAAAGTTGGGTTGAAGCTATACTGAGGATAAGTGTCATAATAATTAACGCTCAGTACCTTTTCAAGAATATTAAAATAATTATTAGAGTACTGAACTTGCATTCCATTCTGAGTAAACCCAGAACTATTTCTACTCTCAATGATTATTTTATCACCTGCTTGGAGTTGCATGTTTTCTCTGCTGCCCCCCGAAATGATTGAGGTATAAGCAACTCTTCCAAATTGATCATATTTAGTTAAAAACCATTGGCTTTGTGCGTTCATAACTGCATCTTGAGAAAGAACTAATCTATCTGCTTTGTCATACACCATGTATTCCCAGCCTTTGCCAGGAAGCTTCTTTTCTACTAACCTATTTTTTACATCATATTTGTATTGGTAACATAAATCATCAAGTACAGTATTAGGGTTACCTTCTAGAGAGGCTTTTGGCGGAATTACAAAAGCTAACTGGTTGTAGTTATTGTAAACATAGTATGTATCTGCTTTTTCAGTTTCACTAATAACTTTTCTAACTAAAACAACTTGCCCAAGACCATTTTTAAATTCAATAGTCTTATTACCATCTTCATCCGTAACTGTATTTTTATATAATTGTTTAGCTGCTACATCACCAACTAAACTAATGCTCGTCTGAAAGGTCGTGTAATCAAAAGTTGCTACATAATTCTTTACTTCACCAATAATATTTATATCATAACCAAGAGTAGCTGGATGGTTTGACCAGTCATTTCCAACTTGCCTTTGTTCAAATAGTCTATTTAATGGAGAGTCTTCTAATTGCTTTTCCGTGAAAATCTTTTCTCCTGCATAAATATTTGACGGATCTGTAACAGGATAAGGATTATGACCTGCAGTTTGTGTATATATTAATCCATTGTTTGTAGATGTTTGTGGAATTGGTAAATAATCTCTCCTTTGTCTTCCAAATTGATCATAAACAATAGGAGTAACAACATCTTTACCTTGCGGAGATGCTTTGACATTAATTACTTGTTTAGGTCTTCCTAATCCATCAAAATATTCTACAGTATTGATTTGTTTGGCATTTGGATCAGAAGCCGTTTTTTCTTCTAAATAAGTTCTGGTTTGTATATAATTTTCAGTATCTGTCTGTGCATAGGAAAAACCTACCACAAATAACATACTGATGGGTAAAATTATTCTTTTCATCGTTTTTAGTTTATGGGGAAAATTATGTCGTAACTATAAGAAGTGTTATTACCTGGAGCTGTTGAATGTGATCTTAAAATAACATCTCCATTTGTTTTAATTGTATAGTACACCTGTCCATTATAAGAAGAGTACTCTGTCGTTGGTAAGCAACTTCCGCTTATTGTAGCTACTTTAACTCCTGTCGTCATCCAAGGTAAGTTAGTTGAGTTTGATCCAGAAGAAAAACCAAAAGATGCTTTGTAATAACCGTTCGATTGGACTGAAACACTTCCTCCTCCGCTAATCCCAATTGAGGTATTAAAAGAAAGATTACAAGTAAAAGGAGTACATGTTCCACTTGGATTATTATTTGCGGCATTCTGCCCATTAGCATTTACATCATTCTGTGCTTTCTGATCTGCATCAGCCTGACTGATAATAGATGAATATGTATTGGGAGCTACAGTATAAGTGAAGGATGAACCAATTCCACTACCACCACAATATTTGGTGAAATTTCCGCTTTTCTCAGAATTATAATACGTTGTCGGAGCATAATTGTAATTAAACTCTTTCAGCAAATTACCTGTTTTAGTTGCTTCTCTAATTTCTTTTAGTCTACCCGCAGTATCGTATATATATACTTGTCTTATTCCCGAAGGAGAAGTAACACTTGTTATCCCTTTTAAAGGATCATAAGAATAAGTTGTAGTCTGATAATCTTTAAATGCATCATCAGTTCTAACATTATCCAAGGAGTTTATTAATGTACCTTCATTATTGGGGTTTAATGCATCATCGTCTGAAGCATTGATAATGGAAATAACTTTAGCATTATCTTTTATGTTATTATAAATAGCTCCTTCAATTTTAGCAATGGGCTGTGTATTATTGTACCCCCAAATAATTGTGACTGGTATTCCTTCTTTGGTTGTATACTGTAAAAGATTTCCTTTAGAGTCATATTTATCATAAACAATATCAGTTTGCTGACTGTTATCTAAATTGTATGATTTACTCGATAAAGGTAAGGCAAATTCTCCCGTTATTGAGCCAGAGGAAACAGGATAAATTGTCTCAACCTTTGAAATCATTTTTCCTTGATCAGAGATACCATTTTTTAATGTTGATGTTGTAATCAAAGGGATACCTAAAATATTTTTACTTGTTAACCATGTTTGATTTAGATCAACAGGATATTGGTATTTAGTCTCTGTAACTTTTCCGTTTGAGACAATATTCTGATTGGTCGTCATCAAATTATATGGCTCATTATAAGTATAATTACTCTCTTCAGACACCATCCCATTCGGAAGATAGCTCTCTTTAATTACTTTTGTTAAGAAGCTATTTTCATTTCTAATATAGTTTTTTGATTTTAAACCATATTTTACAGATGTAAAATTACATGATGCTCTCTCTTGTTTATAATCAGATATAGACTTTTGTACTAACAAGCTATCCTTTACATAGTTTTTATATTTATATATTTCTCTATTAAGTATTATACCTGAATTGTCTTTAATTGTTTTTTGAGTTAAAAGACCTCTTCTATGGCTTTGAGACATTACATTAATATATGGAAACTTGCTTTCTTTTAGAACTTTAATATTTGCTGGTGCTACTAAAATTGAACAAGGAGGTAAGCCAATTGTTCCAGGATCACAATCATTAAAATTAAACTTTTCTAGCAAATCAGGAAACTCATTAAAGTTACTATACTCACTAACTGTTTTTCCATTTCCCGTAATAGCCTCTTCAACTTTTGAATACAATACATAAGCACTATTATTAATAGCCAAACCTATCTTAGGCTTATTAGTATCAAAAAAAGCAATTTGCCCAGATGATTTTCCATTATCTAATTTATAAGTATAATTTTTCTCTAATGCAGTTCCATCATTAAAAATTTGAGTAAATTTCTTTATTCTTGCAGTTCCTAATTTATAAGTTCCACCTTCAAGATCAAAATCGTCATTCTCATACTGAACTAATAATCCTCCACCAGTCGGATAAGAAACACTTGTTAATAGACCTATTAAAGAGCTTTCATTAGACGATCTATTGACAGATCCTATTACAGAAGTGTAATTGGTATTATTTAATTGAAATGGTAAATAATTATTTGATCCTAGCTGTGGATAATAATACATTTTATCTTGAGGATATAAATTTCCATCATATCCCTGTGCCTCATTTTGAACCAATTGAAAATCAGTAGGGTTGTTGTTGAAAAAACCTAAAAAATCTATCTTTGAGGATGTCCTTTTGGGAAATACTCCATTTGAATTATTAACTCCATAATTGAAGACATAATTTCCACTTGAAGAATCTTTTATTTTATCCAATCTTAATCTAAGACAAGTATAATTATCTGTACAGGTTGAAGAGTTAGCAGGTTGAAAATAAGAATATTCTAAATCAAAATATTTGATTGTTTGACCATTTAAATTTTTAATTTCAATTTTACTTAAAATGTTACCATCATAATCCTGTCTTTTAGTAGTATAAATAAAGTTAATAGATCCTTCTTCGAAATTAATAGTTTTTATTCTTTTAGGACTCAAATTAGCTGTATAAATATTTTTGTTATGGATAGGATTTTGCACAATAGTACCTGGATCTGGACTTGTTCCTACATTAAAAACACCACCTGTTCCATCTTCTAAAACCATCACAACATTTGCATTTAAAGTTGGATTAAGATATAAGTTTTCGAAGTTTTCGTATATGTAATTTATCTTTTTAGAGGAATTAGGTGATTTTATTTCGTTTAATTTATATGTAGTTATGTCTCTAGGCAAACGGCTTAATCTATCGTCAAGTGTTTGAGGAAAAAAATTAATTGCTGTTCCTTCTAAAGTATTAAAAGAATATTCATACCCTAATCCATTTTTGATCGTAAAATTAGGGAAACCTATTAAACCACTATTGCTGTTATTCGGATCTAGTAATAAAGATGTTGCTCCTGGGGTCACAAAGTCAGATTTTGAATTTGTGTTTTCTGTGAACTGAGGGGTAAATCTTTTATTAAGCCCTGCCTTCATATAAAATTTATCATTAAGCCCAGGTGCATTAATTTTATAAAAATCTGGGGATGAATCAACCTGATAATCTAATAATCCCGTCCAATCGTTATCACTATCATCAAAATATCCCCTTGTAATTCTATACCATCTTTGCTGTTGTTCTGGCTCAAAACTACCGCAATATGGATCAAAATAATATCCTATGGATATAAAATCATCCATATCTCTTACTTCTTTTACAATATTTCCTCCGTATATCAAGCTCCAGCCTAATCCTACATCACTAGCAATGTCCGCAACTTTCACTCCTTTTGTGTCATATTTTAATTTTACAGGAATATCTAAGCCATCTAGTTTTATTGTATAAATAGGAATTTCAATATCTGTGCCTCCAATCGAACTTATATTTGGGAAATCTGAATACCTGAATAATTTTGATACTTCTGGTGTTGAAAAGGTCGGTATTTGTACTGTGCTTGTTGCTGGAGGAAAATTATTTCCCTGAGAAAATAATACAATAGGTATAATTAATAGTAATAATTTTAATATATTTTTCTTCATTTTTATTTCTTAATCAATTTAGCATTAGCAGTTTTATTATTATCCGTTTTTATCGTCACCAGATAAGCTCCCTGAATCAAATTCTGAGTATTGACCTTCGTCACTTTATTCTTAGTTTTTAAACTTTGAAGCTGTCTTCCACTCATATCGTACAAAATAATATCTGCTTCTTTAAATTCAAAGCCTATTTCTACATAAGCATAATCTGAAACTGGATTTGGATAAATTTTAATATCCTGTTTCTCAATTAGCTGATCTAGTTGTTTATCTCCAAGCTTCACAATTTTCCAGTTCTCTTTTCCAAGCTCTTCGGCACTGGTGCCCGCAAGGATAATTGAGCCGTCTCTGTTCAGTTTCAAATCTGAAAGCCTTTCTTCACGTTTTCTGGATTCTCCTTTTATGTGTTTTCTCCACTGCTCATTTCCGTCTTGGTTTAGATACAACATCCAGAACGTTTCATCCTCATTTTCTATACGACCTTCTGCCTGAGTATAACCGCCTAAAAGGATTCCTTTAGAAGTTTTGTCATCTGCTGAATGAATGATACTCATTCCCATTAAAATATCGCGGTTCTTGAAATTGTAAGATTTTTGCCAAATCTCTTCCCCTCTTTCATTCAGTGAAATCAGCCACAGATCGGTCCCTTCTTCAATACCAACGATTTTATTGCCTGATCGTTCGGATCTGGATTCTCCACCGATGATATATCCATTTGATGTTAACGCCAATGTTCTCAAATGATCATCTCCTTTACCT
This sequence comes from Chryseobacterium sp. GW821-FHT04C04, assembly GCF_059420365.1. Taxonomy (NCBI): domain Bacteria; kingdom Pseudomonadati; phylum Bacteroidota; class Flavobacteriia; order Flavobacteriales; family Weeksellaceae; genus Chryseobacterium; species Chryseobacterium sp. GW821-FHT04C04. Next base: position 257,611 of record NZ_JBWKTO010000005.1, read on the forward strand.
CCATAATTCTTTTCCCATTCTACTTTTCCGTCTTTTGAAAGTTTAATGATCCAATAATCTCCTTCCCCGAAGTTTTCTGTTTTCTTCGAACCTCCTTGATTACTTCTAGAATAAACTCCCAGTAAAGCTCCGCCATCTTTTGTAGGGATCATTTTCTCTACTTCATCCAGCCCTTTTCCGCCTAAAACTAATTGTGATAATTCTTTTCCGTTTTTATCCAGTCTTACGATCAAAATGTCTTTTGAACCATAACCTTTAGCTGAATTCTGAACATTACCTGCTACAAAAAATCCAAGATCTGTTGTCTGAATAACTGATCTTGCTTCTTCATCGGATGCTGATCCTAAAGTTTTTTGCCAAAGTTCGTCTCCAAATTCGTTGAGCCTAATTAGCCAGATGTCAGAACCACCTTTGGATTCTTCTTTTTTATCCAGCCCTTTCGCTGAATATGAGGTGCCTGAAAGCAAAAATCCTCCATCCTGAGTCGCAACGGTTGAGGATAAAAAGTCATGGTTATTTCCCACAAAGAACTTTTCCCAAACCTCTTGGCCTTGTTGATTTAATTTAACCAAATGGAAATCATAGCCATTGTTTTGTTTACTTCCTTCTTTTTGAAGTTTATTGCTCTGAATCGAGCTTCCCGTGATCAAATACTGTTGATCTATTGTTGTAGTGATTTGGCTTAAAAAATCCTGAGTACTGGATTTGATATCTTTTTGCCAAACAACCTCCTGAGCCGACAGACCCAAGATTGTGCACATCGTAAATGCACTCATGTAGAGTTTTCTCATCTATTTGTGTATGTTAGTTTTTTTTTAATTTTGCAAATTTAACGTTTTTTAACGCATTCAAGTCATGTTAATGTGATTTAATATAAGTTTTTATCATCTAGAGGTCTTTTCATAACACAAAGATATTTCAGCAAAGCGACAAAACCTGTCGTATTAAAACAGGTTTTAGTATTAAGAACCTAAAAAAAGGAAATTCAATTAGGGACACTGCAAAAATCTGTAATGTCAGCATCGGAACTGTTCAGAAAGTGAAAAATAATTTTATTTGACTCTATATTGCTACTATTTATTTTAATGCATTGATAATCAAAGTTAACTATTTTTGTATCGGGAAATAGTAAGTGTTTTAAGTTGCATATGATTACAATAATATAAAAAACCTTTAAATTCAATGTTTAAAGGGTTTTGTATTAGTTTTGCATTTTGTTTCAGAATTTAACATTACAGAATATATATTCTATTTGTTTCTATTTCAAATGTATTAAAAAAGGGGTTGCTATCCTGGGTACGTATGAGCTTATCAACAGTTTCTTTTGGAATGACCACAAGTCCATGATGGCTGATAATTTCGTATTTATACTGTTGCTTTACCTCCTTTATTCGATGTTTAGCCTAGTAAAAATTATAGGTTGCCTTTAGAATACGGTCTTGAAAATATTGAATCATGTTCACGGCCTCTGACTTTCGTTGTATTGTGGTCAGAAAGCCTTTTTCATCGTAGCTCATTTCCAACTCGCTTACTTTTTGTCCACTCCATATATCCTCCATTCGTACCGGGTTTCTGTTCTTATCGTAAGTGTACTTTTCGATTTTGGAGTCTGAACTGGAAGGTGCATCGGTGAGCTGTAACATAAGTCCTTCCTTGAATTGGTATAACTCAGAAGGTGCTTTCTCTGCAGCACAGCCATTATGCAGAAACAGCACAGCAGGAAGTCCATTCAGATAGTAATACGTCTTTTTTTGATAACACGTATCCTCACTGCCGTTTTTTTTACGAAAATTAAAATACTCTGTGCGTTCTTCTGCCTCAAATTTATTTTCGGTATAATAGCGATATTGCCAGGAAGAAAATTCATTTTCAGCTGTCAGTCTTTTCCAAAGATCTTCATTAGGCAAAGATCCATTAAGAATCATTTTGTCTACACCGGGAACAGGCTCTCCCTGCCCGTCACTGTTCTGTAGCCTATTTGGCATTTGTGAATTCAATAAAAAGATTCGGATAAGATCAATTTTGTTTTTCTTATCATATCGGTAACTGCTGACATTTACAATGCCATTCCGATAATCTATCTTTGCCTTTTTATCAATTAATCCCTGTACTTTGTAGTAATATCTGGTATAAAAAGCAGTATCAGTTTCTTTATTATCATAGCGTATGGTAATCATGCTCTCTATAAAGCCGTCAGGATTAAAATTGTAGATATATTTCGTTCCCATTTTTTCGTCACTTTTAAGCAAAATACTTTTTACTTTATTGCTTTTCATAAAAGTAGGATTGAACGGAAAAACCGTTTTTGTAAAATAATCATCCTCCTCAAATGGTGCAACGTTATAGAAAGGTGTCACCTGTGCCTTTCCTACAATCACAATACCACACACCAAAATAAGGGTGAGTAAATACGTAGGTTTAAGTTTGGGATATATCATACTTTTGTTTATTAAGTGGTGTCTATTTGAAGAAACTATTGGTATTGATCATTTACACGCAATGTTTGCAATCAAATAATCAACCTCCATTTCTTCACCAAATGTACTTAAAAACTGATAGTTCCGTTCAGAAATTTAATAGTAATACCGATTTGTCCCAAATGATAGTATACGTTATGATGATCTGTAAATAAAAAAAAATACAGATTCTGCATCAGCAAATAATTCTTAACAATACAATAAAAAAAGTCAATACTTAATCAGTTTAAAAGTTATGATAACTTCCTGGTTGAGTATTGACTTTTTTTATTACTAAAACCTTCTATCAGCATTCTTTCTTACATGCTTCGCTATTTCATTATCAGTTTCCAAAATTCACAAAATGCGGAACCTCTGTCGCAAAACTGTTCATTGGTAAAAGGTTATTTCGATTGCTGTTAAAATCAAAGACTGAATTATTATCAAAAGGAACACGGGGGTAATAGGTAAAAGAAATCTGAATCCTGTTGAAAACCAGAAACGGATTATTAATTAAGACACCAACTCCTATTTTGGTGTTCATTTTTGTATTGAGCAGTTTATCATCGGGCATACCCAGCCAACCTGCAGCCATTGTTAGATAAGGACTGAAATGGAAATTTTTCCAGGTTTTATTGATAAACAGCTGAAGTTGATATCTTAACACCAGTTTTTTAGTTCCGATATAATCTGAGTTGTACACCGGAAATTCATCTGCAGAAGAAAGATTGATCCGGTCGATATAAGAATAATTATGCTGTGGATTTCCTAACGCCAGAGTCGGAGAAAAGAAATGTCTCACTTTGGCAAATTTCCAATCCATAAGATTGGTAAAATAAGTCCCGTCCAGGCGGAATGACTCACGATTTTGGCTATCTTCATTAAAGAATCTTCCGAACTGAGCTTTCACAGTGAAATATCCAAGGCGTGTAAAATCCCCATAAGATGCAGAAACTCCCACATAAGGTTTCACATTACTGCTTCTTGACAACGCTCCACCGATAATATTCACCGAATTACCATAGGCAACATCTTCCGGCAGATCATATTGAAAAATATTCTTTTGAACTGAAAAGTTCCTGCGGATAAATCCTACAGACATCAGAAAACTGCTGTAAGACTTGAAATATTTGTACTGGTCGATTTCCGGGCTGTCTTTATACTGGTAGTTTTGAACTCTTCCTATGATGGCAATATTACTGGATACTTTTTCGCTTGCACCAGAGGAAACTGGAATCTGATAACCACCCCATAAATCCTGGCTGTACGCTTTGATCTGAACTTCAGGATAAGTAATATCTGTTTCTATCGGAAGTAAAACATTTCGCTTAAAATATTCAAAAGTAAATCCACCTGCCCATTTCGTAAGGGGTGAAAAGAAGTCTCTTCGGACATTGAAATTGACTCTTTCATTCCTCGAAAAATCACGCTCCCCAAGAAGCTGAGCATTGATATAAGAACCGAAAAGATTATATGCGGTATAACTTCCCTGAACATAATTTTGTTTTTCTTTGGAATCATTTCTATAAAGGAAATCAAATGTGTGCCCCAGCCCCAGTACATTTTCTTCAGTAACGCCCAATCCAATTTTGCTTCCGGAGTAGCTGACTCTCGGTTTCAGACTCCAGGAATCAAGAACTCTTACAACCACATCAATGGAGTCTTTACTGGAAGTACTGTCGGAAACACTGATGTTAACTCTGTTTACAAAAGGCATTGTTCTGAGCAAACGTTCGGATTCGTAGAGTTTCTGAGCATTGTATTGTTCACCTTCCTCAAAAAGCAAATAATTATTCACCGTAGAGTTTTTTGTTTTGGAATGAAGATGATCTGTCAGCCAGTCGTACCACTTCAATCTTTCTTTATTATCTTTTGAACCGTATCCGAAAGGGTCAATGGTCTCTATCCGGATTTTTCTGATATATTTTTTGTTATAAGTTTCCTGTGCCAGTTTTTCAGTCCGGGACTTAACGGAAGTAGAATCCGCCTCTCTTCGGAATATGAGGCGGTGAATAAATTTGGTCACTTTTCTTTGATCTGAAAATTCTTCTATTTTATAATAAAGCGAATCCTTTTTTTCCTGTGCTTTTAAAGAAAAAAAACCACTTAAAAAGAAAATTAAAACTATAGCTGACTTTTTCATTAATAATCAAAATTCAATAAGGTTTGTACTATCAATTTATAAGCCAATAAGGGCTCAACAGATGATAATATATTTTTAATGTGAAAAAATAAATGTAAGCAAATTTTTAAGTTGATTGATTTAAAAACGTAGACCATTTTCTATAAACAGCAAGCTTTTAGAATTTTATAAACAAAAATCTATGAAATTTTTATCATCCGCCGGAAATACAAACAGTGATTTAATAAATCAAAAATAAATGTCTCAATATTGAGACATTTGTCGTAAATTTGAGGCAATTAAAAATAATGGATACGCAACAAAGAATTATTGATACAGCCATAATAGTCTTAAACGAGAATTTTTCAGCAACAATTGAAGAGATCGCAGCAAGCTGTAACCTTAACCGCAGAACTTTGCACAGGTACTTTAAAAGCAGGAACGAACTATTAGAAGCTTGCAACAAAAATATGATGACAGCTTGGGAAGAAATGGCTATTAAAGCCTGTAACAGTTCTGTCAATCCCATCGTACAGCTGGAAAATCTATTATATGCGGGTATTGACAGCGGAACAAAGTATGCCTTTTTAATTAAACTGAATGAAGTGGAGCCTACTTACGAAGTTGAAATAAGTAAAGACTATTTAAAAGCAATAAATGGTTTATTCGATGCAATACTGAAACTGCAAAAAGAACAATTGATAGATAGCCAGCTGCCATTACCCTGGATAAGAATTCTATTCACCAGCGTTATTACAGCAACCATCACTGCATACAGGTCCGGAGATATTGCTCCCAATGAAGTAAAAAAACTAGCCTGGAATTCATTCAGCAGAAGCATAGGCTTACAATTAAATAAATAAAAATGATACATTCCTTTTTAATGATAGGCCAATCCAATATGGCGGGGCGGGGCTACGCAAATGAAGTCCCTCCTATCTTTGATGAGCATATTAAAATGCAGAGAAACGGATTATGGCAGATGATGTCTGAACCTATTAACTATGACCGTCCCAGTTCAGGTGTTGGACTTGCTGCCTCATTTGCTGCTGCCTGGAGACTGGATAATGAACAAAACGAAATTGGATTGATTCCATGTGCGGATGGAGGAACGAGCCTTGATGATTGGGCTGTAGGGAGTGCTCTATTTGAAAATGCAGTGTCACAAGCCAGGCTTGCCCAGCGAACAAGTGAGATTAAAGGGATTTTATGGCACCAAGGCGAAAGTGACTGCTCTCCTGAAAAGGCAGGCAGGTACCAGGAAAAGTTTTCTGCAATTATTGATGCTTTGCGGAAAGAACTACATATTCCTGAAGTACCACTTATCATTGGAGGTTTGGGAGATTATTTATCAAGCGGAATATTTGGCCAGTACTTCACTCATTATCCTTTGGTCAATAAGGAACTGGAGCTTTTTGCCCAATCTCATGAAAACTGTTATTTTGTTAGCGCAAAAGGGCTTACGGCGAATCCTGACGGAGTTCATTTCAATGCTCATTCACAAAGGGTACTGGGAATAAGATATTATCAAGCATACCGTGACCTTAAGAACTTTTTAGATCCTATCATGGATGAAGCCAGTATATTGGACATCCTCTATAACCGCCATTACACCAAGACAGAAAAGATTAAACTCCTGGAACACGAATTTGCGATCGGGAATATTGAAAGTAAAGATTATTTAACCCAGTTAACAGCAATTGGGCAAGAGTAAAAGAACATTCTAATATTTTCAACATACACTGCCAACCATAGAAAAATCCAACATCTTTACGATATTGGATTTTTTTATTATGCTTAATGGATGTTTTATTCAATATTAAATATCGATAATCATTAGCAAATCAGAAGCAACCGATATTCACCATCGTTTTCTACAGGAGCTCTATGAACACATGGCAATGCTTGTTGTTCCGGATGATCTACAGCGATCCGCCAAAGGTGCCCTACTCCTAAATTGACAGGTGCTGCATTGGGTTTAGGTTGATAATGCAGATCGAAAAAATACTCTTTCAGAAAGTCTTCAAATTCTTCTTCCGGACCGTCATGTAATTCCTTGAGCTTTTCCCGGATTTCCGGAATCATAATTTTCTGCTCCACCTGATCATTTGGAATGATATCACTGGCAGCTCCATAATAGGTACATAAAAAAGTGTCCGTTGCAACAGGCGAACGATCGACATGATATGAATATACATCGGTTGATATGAAACCAAGTTCCTCATCCCGTTCATAGTTTTTAAGCAAATTAAGAACTGGGGAAGCTCCAAACTCTGTCAACAACTGAAAATCATTTACAATAATCTCCCTTGCCATATTCCCTTTTTCCGACAGCTTTAATGATAGAAGGTCTTCAACGGAAACTTCGGTAATATTTTCATCTAACTGAAGTTGAGACACAATTTCTTTAAAGTCCCCTGCTAAGTTTCTGTGCCAGCAAATAGCATTCATTGCTCCCTGAAAACCTGTATTCACCAGTTCAGAAAAGTTGGATACTACTTCAATTTGATGATGATCAGAAAATATATTGCTCATATTTCAGAATAAAAAATTCAGTTATTTAATGCTCTGCAAAAATAAGGAATAGATGAAAGGTACTGCTATATTATTACCTTAAACATTAAAAGAAAAGTATAAATCATCCCTTTAGAATATAAAAAACAGCATCCTCTTTTGGAGAATGCTGTTCGTATATAAGGTTATTAATTTCCAGTTTTGTTTTTACTTCTTCAATATTTTTTCTGTTACTGTAGAAGATTTTGTTTTAAGTTTAATGTAATATACTCCTGTCTGAAGAGAGGATAATACTACTTGTTCCTGCATCATATTCAAAGTTCCTTGTTTTACGAGTTGTCCCGTAGCCCCAAAGATTTCATAGGAAACCAAAGGCTCTTTACTTCTGATAGTCAATACATCCTGCACCGGATTAGGATACAATTGTATTCCTGCCTGAACAGCTGTTTCTTCTACTGACATCTGAGTACATGCCGATTTAGCATATTTTGTAAAAAAAGACTGAGATTTTCCTCCTAATACATTTACAGCCATTGTATTGACATTATCATTAGGGTCTGTAAACAATTGGTCATGAAAAAAACCTCCTACTACATAGTTACCATCTTTATCTGCAGCCACTGCTGTAAATTCATCTATAACATTAAAGTTACTGCGAATCTCTCCTGCTCCTAAAACAGCTCCCGTATCTTTGTTAAGCCTAACCAATAAAGGATCTGATCTATCTCCATCAGGACGTGTCATGGTATAGCTTCCCCAGATATCAGACCAGCTTCCTTTGGCAAATGCCACTTCATTTCCATTAATAGCAATTGTTCCTTTCGTAAAACGATATCCAAACTGAAGACCGGACATTCCCTCAGGTGTTCTTGCCCACTGTACAGAACCCGAAGCATTCATCTTTACGACAAACGGAACGGCTTCAACATAATTTCTCAAAGGAAAAGTATAATTTCCAAAAGTTGCAGGTACCGTTATCCCGTTAAAATACCGTCCTGAAATATAAATATCCGAAGTAACCGGATCTTTGAGGATAGAGTGAATTTCATCATCATTACTCGCTGTGCCGTTATTTAATTCTTTTCTCCATACCTCTGCTCCGGTAGTACCATCAAAGGCCAATACATAAGCCGCTTTTGTAAATGGAACATTATTGTAGGAAAGATCAATCAAGTTACTGGCTCCTGCATCCATTCTTTTACCTGCAATATAATAACGGTTCAGACTTTCATCATATACCATATTTACTTTTCCCTCTCTTCCTACAGCATTTATAGCATCTCCGGTAATAGGAAGAAGCACTGGAGCTGCCGGTGTCATATTTCCATTCGCAGTATCATAATTGAATTTAACGGCATAATACTGATAAGTAGAAGTATACGTTGAAGGCACTGTAATCAATCCATTCAAATGAGTTCCTGCCCTAAAGCCCATCACCGCATGGATATTTTTGGACGAATCCATATACATCATCTGAACATCGCACATACGGGAGAAATAATTAACATCCCCCTGCAAAGATTTGCTCCACGCCAATGTACCGTCAGAAGTATTGTATTTTAAGAGAAAAGCTGCTTTGTGTGCAGGATCAATAGTTTGATCATAGTGCGTATACAAAGGCAGTGTATGAGTATCATCAAAATGTACAGGAATAGCATTCGGATCTCCGATATACGAATTGTTATAAATGGTAGCCATGATGTATAATCCTCCATTATTATCCACCTTAATATGCCAGGCATTTTCTCCGTCTCCCGTACCACCTATCGGTCTGGACCATCTTATATTCCCTTCACAATCGGTTGAGAATAAAAAAAGATCATTGAGCCCATAATTGGTTACAGAGGTACCATTCAGGTTTTGCCCCTGCTCCCGCATAGTTGCAAGATAATACGTATTGTTGTTGTTATCCACTACAATATCCCGTATGGATTCATCAAATACATAATGAAACCCCGGATCAGCCGAACCTGTTATCCCGCCTGCCTGTTTTCCCCACTGCCATTGGTAGGTCTGGCCAAAAGATAAAGCTGGCAGCATCAGAAGCAGTCTCCACAGTTTGTTTTTTAATTGTATCATAAAAATTCTTTTAGTTATCATATACTATAAAAAAACAGCGCTCTCCGAAGAGAGCACTGATTTATAAATCACTAATTTTTAATTAGTTTTCCTTGTAATGATGTGTCTCCCGTTTGTACAATGACAATGTAAACACCTTGCAACCAGCTGGAAATTTCCACGTCTACCTCACCGGAAGCCGCTTTCACTTCTTTACGGAATTTGATATTGCCCATGGCATCAAAAACTGTAATCTGTTTTGCCAGTAATTTTTCATTACCTGTATTATACGAGATTTTCACTTTTTCCTTCGCAGGATTTGGTATCATTTTCAGAGAAGAAACTGCAGTAACTGTAACGCTTCTTGATGCACTTCTCATACCCATCCAGTCCGGATCTACCGCTTTGGTACTAAACTTACAAGTTTCATTAGAGAATAAGATCTCATCCACTCCTTGGAAATTTGGATTTGGATAGAATGCCAATGGATTAGCATTCATATCATATACCCCTCCCGCTGGAATGGTGATAATAGACGGAATATAAGTTCCGTATCCATTAACACTTGAAACATTCAAGCTTATCGGCTGACCTCCTGCATTGTGGATTGTTCCAAAAACAGCGTAATGATCTCCAACCCATTTCATTCCTTTAATTTCTCCTTCAATCTTACAATCTGTTTCGTATCCACATTCTTTACCTGGATAATAATTCATGGTTCCGGATGTATACTGACATCCTAAATGATTAACCTGTAATTGGTAGGTACCCGGAGCTCCAATATATAATGGGAAAATGAAATTATTGTTTCCACTCTGAATACTGTTTCCGAACAACATCCAATCATGGTGATCAAATACTCCTTTTGGTCCCAGAATATAATTCTTCTCTCTAAGACATTCGTCATAGCATCCTGTAGGGAATACCCACATCAGACTTTCAAGACTTAATGGTACTTCTACATAATTAGATACTGTACAACCGCTTGGTGCCGTATAAATAACCTGATAAGCACCTCCTTCATTTACAGTGATTGACTGACCTGACATTCCATTGCTCCAGTTATAATTTCCTGCAGATGGTCCTGATGCAGTTAACTTAATTCTATAAGGCTGGCAGCTCACCAGGCTATAAGCTATCGTAACCGGTGATGGTGGGGCACTTACTGTAACGGTAAAGTTTTTAGAACTCATACATCCTGATGCACCCGGAGTTCTTACTTCCAATGTATAAACATACGTACCTGCTGATAGTGATCCTGTATTGAAAGTAATTGGATAAGGACCAGGTGCCCATGGAGCTGATGCCAGAGCACCATTTTTCTTCCATTGGTATTCCAATGTATTATCTGTTACAAGACCGCTAAGTGTTGTAGAAGATCCTTGACAGATATTCGTTTTTCCTGATATGTTAACATATGGAGGATTTTTAAGCGTTACCGGTATTGCCTTAGTACTCATTACACTTGTTCTACATCCATCTGATGATACCAGCACCGGCCAGTAGCTACCTGATTGAGTTGGAGTAAATACAGGAGAGTTTGGTGCTCCTGCTACAGGCTGAGAACCATTCATCCAGATATACTGGTTAGGAGTTCCAAGAGTACTGGTGAATACGATATTAGGAGCACTTCCTATACAAGCTACAAGAGCAGGAGGCGCCATATTACCATCAAGAATCGCTTCTTTCACACTAATATTAGTTACAGCAGAAACATATTCACATCCATTAGGTGTTTTAATTTTCAGCTGTATCGTTTTTGTTCCGCTCGTATTATACGTTATCGTAGCATTCGGTCCTCCCGTTACATAAGACGTACCATCAAATATCCATGTGTATGTATTTCCAGGAACATATGACAGAGGAGAGAACGTGATGGCTTCACGCACACATATCCAGGCTGGAACCAGGAAGCTTGTACTAGGAACCGGAGCCAATGTAACAGTCTGCGTTGTAGTACACGTTGGTTTTCCAGGTGCAGACACTGTCATTGTAAAGGTATAAGTACCCGGCGCCAGATTGTTATAAGTAGCCGTCTGACCTGTTTGAGTAGGTTGTCCCGGACTCGTAAATGTATAAGTAATAGATGACGGATTGATTTCAAATATAGTAGAAGTATTGAAAAGAGTCACATTATAACCCCCTCCGTTACATACTGTACTTACATTGAATTTAGGCTCGTAGTTCTTTCTTACCTCAATTCCTCTGCTATACCAGCAAGTACCATATCTAAGACGCACAAAAACAATATGTGCACCAGCAAGATTAGTCTGATATACCGGTGAAGCTGTTCCCTGACCGGAAACTAAAGTAAGTACACTATCTGATAACCATTGGATCTCATTAGGAGTTCCAAGGTAGGATAAGCCTGAAACAGAAATCGTATTACAGCCTGACCATGAAGGAACAAAACTGATCTGAGGATCTGTTGTACAGCTTCCACTGCTCGGACAAGACTGAGTAACATTGATATTTTGTGAGGAAACCACACAACCATTAATATCTACCGCCTGTACTCTATAGGTTCCAAAAGCACCTGCACCCCCTATGGTATATGAGTTAGTTGTAGCACCTGGTATAATTGCATTGTTTTTATACCATTGCCAGGATACAATATTAGTAAGTCCCGTAGAACTGTTAGCCGTAAGAGTATACGGTGTCATTGTTGTTGGGTCACAAACAGCAATATTATATACCGGAGAAACCGTAATAATGGTTTCAGGATATATTGTAAAGTTAGCACTTGCTGTTGGCTTATAATTACATCCATTAGTTCCAGAATAAGTCACAGTAACTACCTGAGAAACGTTACTTCCTGAAGTATTTGAGATATACCCATTATTCGGGAAACTGTAATTTCCAGCTGGATTGAAAGCGGTAGTATACGTTGTTCCGTTAGCAAATGTAAAAGTAACATTTGTAGCCGAAGTAATCGTTCCCTGATTGACAGTGAAAGACAGGTTCGAACCTAAACAAAGTCCACCAACATTCGTAAAGCTAACTGTTGGAAGCGTTAGTAAAGATACCGGTATGCTGATAATTTTCGTTACCCCGCATTTTACGATTTTTAAATTCAGAGTCGTGCTGCTTGTAGAAGAGATCTCATTGAAATTTACCGTAATATTCGCTGTACCTTGTCCTCCTATCACACTTCCGAAGTTAGAACTTCCAAATGTCCACTCCATAAATTCAGGAACAATTCCATTCAGATTTGCACTGAAAGTCTGAGTACTACTCGGACAGAAAGGTCCTGGGTTAGGATTGATCGTAATCGTATTAAGATCCAATGGCGCTACATTGAACGAAATTGGAGCTGATAAACAACCTGCATTACTGATCGATTTATTCTGTGCTGACACTGTATATGATGAAGCACCAGCATTAAATATAACCGTTACAGAAGAACCTGCATTACTACCCTGGATGGTTCCGTTGGTAACGCTCCAAACCGGTACCATTCCAGCATCAACAGAGCTGATGGTATATACGTAAGGTCTTCCAGGACATACTTTAGTCTCTCCTGAAATAGTTCCTGTAGGCGGCTGTGGAATTGGTAATACTTTAATAATTCTTGAGTTGCTTTCACAACCTCCTCCTTGCTTAACAGCAGTAATAGTATAAGTACCTGCTGTTGTAAAAGGATAAGTAAATGGTCCAGATACTACTCCCGATGTAACAGTAGAACCTCCCGTGGTTACTTTCCAGATAACAGGTACATTAGGTGTAGCTGTAAATGTCTGGCTTGTTCCTGCACAGATTTCATCTGCACCACCGCTTATTGTTACCGGTGTTTCTACTACGATATCAATAGAAGCAGTTCCTTCACATGATAACAGAGTGTTGAAATACGTTGCTTCAAGATGGTAAGTACCTGGTTGACTTGCTGAGAAAACAATTTCGTTTCTCTGCTGAGTATTCACCAACTGACCTCCTGCAGGTCCTGACACATTCCAGTTAACTTTGGTTGTAGGCCACTGAGGAATTGAATAGGTATACTGCTTACCAGCACATACCACATCCTGTCCTTTCACTTTTGCATTCTTTAAAATCACAGGGATTTTAATAGTAGTCCATTCAGGGCAAGCACATTCAGACATGTACATTACATACCCGAAACCGTCAAGCGGATCTACCTGATCCCAAATTACTTCAATGTCGTTACCGTTATTGGCAACAATTTGTCCACCGATAACTTTCCATTGTCCTTTATTACATCCATCCTGTGCATTGTACTTCTCTCTGCTTCCTTCGCAAACTACAGAAGCACAGTTGATCTGTACAGGATATGATTTCAGAACCTTAATCTCTTTTTTAAATTTACTCTGACATCCGCACTTATTGGTTACAGTAAGCTGAACCGTATAAGTACCAGCAGTAGTGTAGGTGTGAGACGGCTCAAAAGCGGTGGATGTGGAAGTTACTCCATCTCCGAATTGCCAGTAATAATTGATAATATCTGACCCTCCGTTTTGTTCGGAAAGATTATCAAAATACACCGTTGTATTGTTACATACGGTAGCATCCAGATTTAACAATTCAAATTTAGCAATAGGTCTGTTGATTTTTTCAATACAGATGGTCTGTGTTTCCACAGTTCCGTCATTGTAAGTGATCACAGCCTGTAAAGAACCATTACCGGCAGCCCCCCACGTAACATACGCTAAGGTATTCCCGGTTCCGGAAATGGTAGCAGTTCCTCCTGAAACCGACCATTGTACATTAGAAACATTGGATCCCTGAACCAGATATTTGACAGGGTCTAATGATTTTTCGCAGACCCGGAGGCACTGGGAAGAATTGATGTAGGAACTGGCGATTCCGTTGTCAGGGATCTGACCTTCTTTTTCGCCGCGGAATTCCTGGCATCCGACCTGTTCGGTCCATGTAATTTGAGCTTGTGCTTGTAGTGCCCAGGGCACCAAAAGCCAACATAGCAGGAGCCATCTGAAGACGTGCTGCCTACCAAAATAGGTGTTGTTTTTCATAGTTATTAAAAAAGTGTTACTAATTTTTTGTCAAATTAATAAAAATAATAATACAAAAATCATTTAATAGTTAAAAAATAACATTCTTTCACAGTTCATACCCAACAATATAGATGAATTCCTGCATATATGTTATTTCACCACTATATTAGTTATGCGAAAAAATTTAAGAATTCCCCAATTACTGGAGCTTTAGGTGTTTTTTCAACAAATAAAATCCTATATTTTAATCATATTAAAAACCAAAATAATGACCAAGAATTGAATTTGTGTATTTTTTCCTAAAAAAATAATATTTAGATTAAAATTAATCGTATTCAAAATCACAAGAAAAACAAACTATTTTTACATAATATACTTACTCTTACAACAAGCTTTTATGTGATCTTTATATTCTGCTTTATAACGAACCACTATGAGTATCGTAAAGGAGAATTGCTGACAAGATTAAAATACTTTATCTTTGTTTTTCGAGGCTTATCATAAATATTTATTTGAAGATCTTCCCTATGAAAAACAACAGCTTTTTATTTTCTGCAAAAGGAATTTTTACCGCAGCTTTTCTCTCTGTAAACACAATCGTTTACGCTCAGAAAACAGCAGATATTTCAACTATTTCAGAAAAGACACTCAATACGATCCTGGAGAAAAACAGATCCTATTATACACAAGGTAAAGTGGCAGATTATATTCCTGAATTGGGGAAAATGGATGCCAAAGCAATTGCCTTTTCAGTGGTAGACAAAAATGGCAAAGTATTCAGCACCGGTGACGTAAATAAAAAATTCACCATGCAGAGTATTTCCAAAATTATATCATTAATGGTTGCTGTCAGTGAAAAAGGAGAAACCCATATTTTTGACAAAATGGGATATTTCGGTTCCGACAAACCTTTTAATCATTTTTCCAATCTTGAAAGTACAGGCAAGCCCCTTAATCCGATGATGAATGCAGGAGCTATCCTTACCACTTCATTAATTTCAGGGGAAGGTGAGAAACCATTCCTTAAAATACTGGACATGGTAAGATATATTACCAAAAATCAAACGATAGAGTACAATAAGTCTGTTTATGAGTCTGAAAAATCAACAGGACACCGAAACCGTGGGATGTTTTATATTATGAAAAACAGTGGATTGATTTCAGGAAACGAGGATCAGCTGGATAACTATTTCAAACAATGCTCTATTGAGCTTACTGCTGAAGATCTGGCGAAAATAGGGTATTTCTTTGCCAACCAATGTGTAAGATTTGATGGTGATTCAACATATAAAAATACTGACATGGCAAAATTAGTAGAATCACAGATGCTAACAGCAGGAATGTATGAATTCAGCGGCGAATATTCCAGAATGGTAGGACTGCCCAGCAAATCTGGCGTAGGTGGCGGAATTACGGTAAGCGTTCCGGGAAAAATTGGAATCGGCGTATTCAGCCCTGCTTTGGATCAGCATGGAAATTCTTTAGCCGGATACCATATGATCTTAGACCTGGCGAAACAGTATGGATTAAGTATTTTTTAAATCGTAACAACCTATTCATTTACACTTAATAAACAATATGGGTTTATAATTGATTCAAAACAACCTTTTAAAGGATATTAATCAGAAAAATTCTTAACGATTAACACATTCAAAAACAGTAAGTATATCAGATACTTACTGTTTTTTTTATGAATTTCGAAAATATAATTTAATTATTTCTTAAAATTCCTATCTGTTTATTTATCAAAATGATAGATAAAATTCATAAATAATTCAGATTAAATCACAATATATTGATTAATTTTACATAAATTCGCCTATCCGTTTTATCATATTGATAAAGGGAATTCTGACATTTCCGGACCTTATTCATGGTATATTATCTTTTTGTAATATACCCGAAAACAAATCTCCCTTTTTTGAAATATTTTATTTTTTATTCCTATATTTGCTTAACATTTTTTTAACTATAACTATTTATAATTAAAATTACTAAGATTGTATCGTCACGTTTCTAAGAATAAGAAAACAATAAATATACTTTAATAGTATTTGAACAATTGATATTTTTCTATTAAAAAATCATTATCAAATTGCTTTTATGATTAAAGATATATTATAATTTTATTATTTTTATTTCCTCATAACGGGATATCGTCGTTTATACCGATGATATTGATGTTTTGTTATGAGATATCATTAATCATTTCTATACCGTAAATGCTATGAAAAACTTGACCAAAATCAGGCTAATGCCTTTTGAAAAACCGGAGATCACCCTACTATCAGACAATCTATTGATAAATAATAGATTATTGAATAATTACCAAAAAACGATTCAAACCGTTGACGATTTAACAAAAACCAATTTTATTATATCATAACAAAAAAAGCCATTGCCTTATTACCGAAAGGCACAGCATTTTGTTATGAAACTCTTGCTATCATTCAATAATTATCACGCCATGAAAAAACTAACCATTATTGGACTGACGCCTTTTGAAAAACCGGACGTTAACCTTATCCCTAGACTACATCAGGCGGGTGCATTTCCCGTTCTAAGTTTAGGAAATGAGTTAACAGCCGCACAGGAAGCGTTACATCAACTTGACCAGATAGACGTACCATCATATGGTATTTATTTTTCTAACGACAATTTCACATCTCTTCAAATTCCTGAAAAAGTAAGATTTGCGATCCTTCCGTTCGGAATGTCTACCCCTTCCAACCTGCCTATCGTTTATCAAATAAGCAGTGTGGAAGAAGCCAGACAGGCTGAACAATTGGGAGCAGCAGGAATCATTATAAAAGGAAATGAAGCAGGTGGGCTGGTAGGCTATGAATCTACTTTTATATTATTCCAGCGTGTGATCAAAGAAATCCAGAACATTCCGGTGTGGGTGCAGGGAGGAATAGGTCTCCATACCGCAGCGGCGTTTAAAGCATTAGGAGCAACAGGAGTTGTACTGGACAGCCAGCTGGCTCTGTTTCCTGAAAGTTCAGTTCCTAACGAACTGAAAGATGTATGCTCAAAACTGAATGGTACAGAAACTAAGGTGATCGCGAACCATCGCGTATTGGTAAGACCCAACTCACCTGCATTGCCTGAAAATGCAACGGCTGAAGATCTGAAACAATACTTTACCGGTTTGGATCTTAGTACATGTTATATCCCCATGGGACAAGACATTTCGCTGGCAGCAGACCTGTATGAAGACTTCAAAACTCTGAAAAAACTGATTTTCGGATTCAAAGAAGCCATGTATGGGCATCTGAAGCAGGCAAAAGCTTTGAAGGTTATTGATAAAGATAACAATATGGCTAAGGAACTGGGTCTGCACTACCCTATTGCTCAAGGTCCTATGACCCGTGTGAGTGATGTTCCTCTATTTGCTAATGCTGTTGCTGATGCCGGAGCCTTACCTTTTGTAGCATTATCCTTATTGAAAGGAGAATCTGCAAAAGCTTTGGTGATGGATACCAAAAAACTGGCCGGTGAAAAAACATGGGGTGTAGGGATTCTTGGATTTGCACCGCAAGAATTAAGAGAAGAACAGACCTCTTATATATTAGAAGCGAAACCTCCTGTCGTTTTGATCGCAGGCGGAAGACCCGCTCAAGCTAAAGTGTTTGAAAAAGCAGGAATAAAATCTTTCTTACACGTTCCATCCCCTGCCCTTCTGGATATTTTCCTGAAAGAAGGCGCCAAAAACTTCATTTTTGAAGGACGTGAGTGCGGAGGCCATGTAGGCCCTCTCTCAAGCACAGTGCTTTGGGAAAAACAAATAGAACGTATCTTAAAAGAAGTTCATCCTGAAAATATCAGTGTCTTTTTTGCAGGTGGAATCCATAACGCTTTTTCAACAGCATTTGTTTCTATCATGGCTGCTCCATTAGCTGCAAGAGGAGTAAAAATTGGAGTATTGATGGGAACCGCTTATCTGTATACTCATGAAGCTGTACAGACCGGAGCCATTCAGGAAGAATTCCAGGTACAGGCAATGCAGGCAAAAGATACGGTCCTATTGGAAACAGCTCCGGGACATGAAACACGTTGTCTAAACACCGCATTCGCCAACCATTTCAGTGCAGAGAAGACAAAACTTCTTGCTGACGGAATGGATAAAAAACAGGTATGGGAGCAACTTGAAAAATTAAATGTAGGCCGTTTACGTATTGCGGCTAAAGGCATAGAACGTCAGGGTGACAAACTTGTTAATATTCCTAAGGATAATCAGCTTGACTTAGGAATGTATATGATCGGACAGGTAGCTACGATGCATAATCGTGTGATCTCCCTTGCAGCTCTTCATCAAAGCATCGTTGACAATTACGAGCATGTTCAGAATGCTGCTTTATCAGAAGAACCGGTTTCAATGGAAAAGCCACTGGACATCGCTATTGTAGGGATGGAATGTATTTTCCCCGGTGCTAAAAACCTTGATGAATACTGGAGAAATATCATTTTAGGAAAAGACAGTGTTACCGAAGTACCGGATGAAAGATGGAATAAAGAATTGTATTACCATCCTGATTCTGACGGACCGGATGTCTCTCACTCCAAATGGGGAGGATTCATTCCGAAAATAGATTTTGATCCATTAGCATTCGGAATTCCGCCACAATCCCTTGCTGCCATTGAACCTACACAATTGTTGACCTTATTGGTGGCAAAACGTGCAATGGAAGATGCCGGATATGGAGAAAAGCACATCAACAGAGACAACATTTCTGTCATTATAGGGGCTGAAGGTGGTAATGACCTTGCCAACAGCTATAGTTTCAGAGGATATTATAAGCAGGTTTTCGGAGAACTTCATGAAGAAGTAAAAGAAGCTTTCCCACATACCACAGAAGATTCATTCCCGGGGATTCTTGCCAATGTAATCGCAGGTAGGATTACGAACCGACTGGATCTTGGCGGCAGAAACTTTACTGTAGATGCGGCTTGTGCTTCTTCTTTAGCAGCTCTTGATCTGGCTTGCCAGGAACTTGTATTGGGCAAATCTGATATGGTTCTTGCAGGAGGTGCAGATTTACATAACGGGATCAATGATTACCTGATGTTCTCCAGCACGCATGCTTTATCCAGAAAAGGAAGATGTGCCACATTCGACAGTGATGCAGACGGTATTGCGCTTGGAGAAGGTATTGCGATCCTCGTCTTAAAAAGATCTGAAGATGCAGTACGCGATGGTGACCGTATTTATTCAGTCATCAAAGGAGTGGGCGGATCGAGTGATGGAAAAGCTCTTGGATTGACCGCTCCAAGACAAATAGGCCAGGTAAGAGCATTAGAGCGTGCGTATTCCCAAGCTGGGATCAGTGCGGCTTCTGTAGGTTTAGTGGAAGCTCACGGTACAGGAACCGTTGTAGGTGACAAAACAGAATTAAGTGCATTAACTAATTTGTTCAGCCGTTCAGGGGCATTACCTGGACAGACTCATTTAGGTTCTGTGAAAACACAGATCGGACATACCAAGTGTGCGGCAGGATTGGCAGGATTAATTAAAGCTTCCCTTGCTGTATATCATGGTGTAAAACCACCTACCCTTCACCTTCAGCAGCCTAATGCTTATTATAACGCTGAAACCAGTCCATTTGCATTCCATGCAGAAAGTGGATTATGGGGTGAGAAAAACCGTTATGCAGGAATCAGTGCCTTCGGATTTGGAGGAACGAACTTTCATGCGGTAATTGCGAATCATCCTAAGCAGGATAATTCAATCGTCATGCAGTCATGGCCTTCAGAATTATTTGTTTTCCGTGGAGATACTTATGAAGAAGCGAAAGGACAATCAGGTCAGATTAAAGCTTTATTAGAAATTAATGATGGTATTCCATTAAAAGATATTGCGTACAGTTTAAGCATCAGCTCAGAAAAGCCAATCCAGTTCAGTATTGTTGCTGATACCGCTGAGGATCTTATGATGAAGCTTGAACTCGTACTGCTAGGGATTGAGACAAAAGATACTTTTACAGTCAATAAAAAAGAAGGTAAAGTCGCTTTCACATTCCCTGGGCAAGGCAGTCAGAGAATCAATATGGCTCGTGATCTATTCGTAGTCTTCCCGGCTATGCGTAAGATTATCGATGATTATCCTGAGCTTGAAAAAGTAGTTTTCCCGGTTAAAACCTTTAATGAAGCTGATTTAAAAAAGCAAAAAGAAACCATTAAAGACACCCGTTTAGCACAACCCCTTTTAGGAATTGTTGATCTTGCATTAGCTAAGTTCTTAGAATCATTAGGGATTGTTCCGGATATGCTGGCAGGCCACAGCTATGGTGAACTCCCGGCTTTATGTTTTGCGGGTGTATTTGGAGAAGATAAACTGGTTGATCTAAGTGTTAAGAGAGCTCAATCTATCTTAGATTCAGTGGAAGGCGGTGATCCAGGTTCAATGCTGGCAGCAAGTGCTACCCCGGAACGTTTACAACCGATCATTGCTAAAGTGGAAGGATGCTATCCGGTGAATTTCAATGCTCCTACTCAGTGTGTTATTGCAGGAAGTACAGAAGCAATCAACACATTACTGGAAGTACTGAAACAAGAAGGTATTTCAGCAAAAAAACTGGAAGTAGCCTGTGCATTCCACAGTCCATTACTGGCAAAATCCAAAGGTTTATATGCTGAGGTATTAGAAGATGTTCCTTTTGGAGAAATGCAGATTCCTGTTTATTCAAATACTACAGCAGAAGTATATCCTACGAATCCATCAGAAATAAAAGAAAGACTTACCGATCATTTGGTACAGCCTGTAAAATTCGTAGAAGAACTTCAGGCAATGTACAACGACGGTGCAAGAATATTCATCGAAGTAGGACCAGGAAAAGTGCTTACAGGACTTACCAAATCCTGTTTAGAAAAAGATCAGCTTACCCTATATGTTGAAGACAACAGCCGAAATAAGTTTACCCATCTCCTTTGTATGCTTGCCCAATATTTAGGGAC
This sequence comes from Chryseobacterium sp. GW821-FHT04C04, assembly GCF_059420365.1. NCBI lineage: Bacteria > Pseudomonadati > Bacteroidota > Flavobacteriia > Flavobacteriales > Weeksellaceae > Chryseobacterium > Chryseobacterium sp. GW821-FHT04C04. Next base: position 278,682 of record NZ_JBWKTO010000005.1, read on the forward strand.
AGGACGCAGTTTCAATATCGATAAACTTTTTGACGGCCGAAGTGTTAAGGTGATTAATCTTAACCAGCCTGAGCTTTATAAGAAAAGCCCTGCCATCTGGCGTGTTAACGGGCAGACTGCCCATCCAACCACTGGTAATCTGCCATCTAATGGTGCATTACCACTCACAAACCCTATTCCCATGAACAATTTTACTCCTCATAACCAGCCCCCTGCAGTGGAAGCGCAATCTACCGCTGAACGTATGCTGCAGGAATATTTAAACAGCATGAAACTAATGATACAGGCACAGCGTGATGTGATGCTTTCCTTTATGGGACAGAATCCTCAGGCATTCCCTGCTCCTGTATATACTTCTCCGGTTGCGGCACCTGCTCATCAGCAAATGTCTGCTATTCCGGTTCAGCCTGTTCATCACGAAAAACCAGCAGCCGTTGCTGCTGTGAAAGAAGCTCCATCAAGAGATATCAAATCCTTATTACTACAGGTAGTAAGCGATAAAACAGGATATCCTCAGGAAATGCTGGGGATGGAAATGGACCTTGAAGCTGACTTAAGTATTGACTCTATTAAAAGAGTGGAGATCATCGGAACACTTCGTAACGAACTCGGAACTTTGGGTAACGGAAATACCAGCGAAGATACCGTTATGGAACAGTTGGCAGGAATCAAAACATTAAGTGGCTTGGTTTCATGGCTTACTGAGTTCTCAGGGGCGGACAAAGCTGTTACTCCTGAAAGTAATGGTTCAGCAACTGAACCTAATACATCAAAACCACAAGCTCAATCTACCTTATCACTTGAAGATCTTCAAAATGCTATTCTGAGTATCGTAAGTGAAAAAACAGGGTATCCGAAAGAAATGTTAGGGCTAGACTTAGATTTGGAAGCAGATCTTAGTATTGATTCTATTAAGCGTATGGAAATCATCGGTGATCTTAAAACCAAAATTGGTTTTGGTCAAAACCTTGAGCAGGCTGATGATGTCATGGAAAAATTAGCGGCTATTAAAACACTTCGTGGTTTGGCAAGCTGGATCAACGAAATGAGCGGTGACACTCCTGAAGTTAAAAATGAAATAAAGGAAACAGCCACTCCTGAAACAACAAATAATGTACTGTCACGTCTTCGTTTCGATATCACTCCAACCGATGCTTCTTTGGTACAAAACACTGAAGTTCTGCAGGGAAAACGTTTCGCTATCACACAAGATGACAGCAAGCAAACCTCAGCGATTAAAAGCGAACTGGAAAAATATGGAGCTATCGTAGAACTGGTAGATACAGAAAAAGATCTTTCAAACGTTGACGGATTAATTATGCTAGACCTATTCTCAGCGACTGACAAACCAAGCATTATCGATCACGTTGACTTGATTAAAAAACTGGATTTTGATAAAGTAAAGTGGGTGTATCTAATCTCAGATATTCCCGCACATCTTCAGGAAATAGCTGATGCACGTGTATTACGCCATCACCAGGGATATCCGGGACTTTTCAAAAGTTTGGCAAGAGAATTTGACAATACTACCTGCAGACTCATCAGCCTGAGCACTCCTCAGGAAGTAGATCAGATTGCTGAGATTACATTAAAGGAAATACTGACTAATGATAAACCTGCTGAGATCATTTATAAAAACGACCAGCGACACAGAGTAGACATCATCCCTTCCCCATTGTCAACAAGTCTGAGTGAAGCTCATATTCAATTAGATCAAAAATCTGTGGTATTGGTATTGGGAGGTGCACAGGGAATCACTGCAGAATTGGCAAAACACATGTCTCAGGCGTATCCTTGTACTTATATTCTGGTAGGAAGATCCGCTGATCCTAGAAATGAAGCATCTATTCTGAAGGAATTTGAAGGGATGAAAACCAAGGAAGAAATCAGAAGTTTCCTTATCAAGTCCGGAAAATTCACTTCTCCTGCAGAAATAGAAAAAGAAACGACAAGAGTTTTCAAAAACAATCAGATCCTACGCACGATCCGTGATATGGAAGAACTTGGAAACACTATTATTTACCAATCATTAGACCTTTGCGATGAAGAAGGTCTAGGCAACCTGATCAGCAGTATTTACGAAAAATATGACCGTCTGGACGGAGTCATCCATGGAGCAGGCCTTTTAGAAGATAAATTATTCAAACAAAAGACAACAAGTTCTTTCGGACGTGTATTTGACACCAAAGTGAAACCACTTCGTGTATTGGCTGAACAGCTTCGCTCAGACTGCCAGTTTGTAGTTCTGTTCTCAAGTATTGCTTCTGTATACGGTAACAAAGGCCAGACAGATTATGCCGCTGCAAACAGTGTACTGGATGATTACGCGAATGCTTTAAACAAAAGATTAAAAGGAAAAGTAATCTCTATCAACTGGGGACCCTGGAAAGGTGCCGGAATGGTTTCTTCCACCCTTGAATCCGAATACGAGCGTAGAGGTATTTCCATGATCCCATTGGATGAAGGGAAAGAAATCTTCCTTAACGAGATTAAATACGGAACTGAAAGCCAGGTGCTGATCATGTCAGGAAATAATTGGTAAAACGCTGTATAAACTCAATATGAAAAAAACAGATGTTGCTGTAATTGGTCTATCCTGTGTCTTTCCCGGGGCACAGGATGCCAACACTTTTTGGCAGAATATTGTCAATAAAGTCGATTCTACCGAGCCGGCTCCGGCTGATCGGATAGATCCGGTTCATTTCAGTGATGCGACAAGTCCCGTTGACCGTTTTTACTGTCAGCGTGGAGGGTTTATCCCTGATTATACATTCGATCCTACAGCATTTGGTATTTTACCATTGGCTGTTCAGGGAACGGAACCTGACCATTTGCTTACCCTTGATCTGGTACAGAAAGCATTGGAAGATGCAGGGGTATTTCAAAAGAATACTTCCCTTGAAAAAACAGGAATCATCATCGGTAAAGGAAACTATACCGGTCCTGGTGCTACCCGTGCTATCGAAATTGTAAGAACCGGAGAACAGATCTCCTCATTATTACAGGAATTGCTCCCTCAGGTTTCTTCTGCAGATATTGAAAAAGTAAAACACGCTTTTCAAGAACGCAAAGGACGTTTCGCAGCAGATACGGCTATGGGATTAATCCCTAATCTTGTGGCCTCATTGGTAGCCAACCGCTTCGACTTAGGAGGCGTTGCTTTTACCGTGGATGCCGCTTGTGCCAGTGCTTTAATCGCCGTAGATCATGCTGTACAGGAACTTCACAGAGGTCGTTCCGATATCATGATCGCAGGTGGCGTACACACAGGACAAAATGCCGCTTTCTGGAGTATTTTTGCCCAGCTGGGAGCCATGTCCCATCAGCAGCAGATCAAACCGTTCAGTATGGATGCTGACGGTCTATTGATCGGTGAAGGCTGTGGTTTCGTCGTGTTAAAACGATTGGAAGACGCCGTTCGTGATCAGGATAAAATCTATGCTGTGATCAAAGGGGTGGGCGTAAGCAGTGATGGTAATGGAACCAGCGTGATGAGCCCCTCCGTGAAAGGTCAATTGAAAGCTTTGGAACAAGCCTGGATCAATGCTGATTTAGATAAAAATAACGTGGGATATCTTGAGGCTCATGGCACAGGAACTCCCCTTGGAGATAAAACAGAACTTCAGACCTTAGCTCAGTTCTTCGGAAAAGAAGAAGCGGCTCCGGCAGCGGGTATCGGATCTGTAAAGTCCAATATCGGACATGCTATGCCAGCTGCAGGAATTGCAGGATTAATTAAAACCTGTTTAGCATTACATCATGATACTTTACCCCCAACCTTATATTGTGAAAATCCAACTGCGGATATGCAGAATACAAGGTTTGAACCGGTACAGGAAGCCAAAAACTGGTCAAAGACAGGACTTCCAAAAGTAGCCGCAGTAAATGCGTTCGGATTTGGAGGAATCAACGCTCATGTTGTTTTGGAAGGCTATGATATGCCGAAAAAAGATCATGTATTGATATTGGCAAGACCTACCCATGAAGACCTGCTTTCAGCATTACAAAATAATGAAACGACCATTGGTGAAGGAGACTTCAGAGTGGCGATCTTCGATCCTACTCCTGCAAGAGTAGAAAAAGCCATTAAAATTGTTTCCAAAAACCTTACCTGGAAAAACAAACAGGATATCTGGTATACCTCTACCCCATTATTAAAAGATGGCGGTAAAGTAGCTTTTGTATTCCCTGGTTTAGATGGTCTTGCAAAAGGTGAAGTAGACAGTGTGAGCCGTTATTTTGGACTCACGGCCCCTATAGAAACAGAAGGTGAAGGTCTTCTAACGGATGCTTTAAACATCTTCAACAACTGCAGTATCCTTGATAATTCACTAAAAAAACTGGGAATTATTCCTGATATGAATGCAGGACACAGTTTGGGAGAATGGCTGGCAGGATATTCATCCGAACTGGCAGAAGCCAATTCTGTAAAAGCTTTAATTGATGTGCTGAATCCTGAAACTTTTGAATTAAAAGATTCCAAATTCATCGCCATAGGAGCCGGAATTGAGGTCATAAAACCTTTTATTGCTGAAATTTCAAACCTTTATGTTTCCAATGACAACTGCCCTAATCAGGTGATTCTTTGCGGAAGCAATGCAGCTTTGGATGAATTAGTACCTCTGTTGAAAGCAAAACAGATTTTCCATCAGGTGCTTCCTTTCCAGTCAGGATTCCACTCTCCTTTTATCGCTGATAAACTGGATGTCATCCTTGCAGGAATGGAAAAAGCACAGTTCCAAAAAACAAAAATACCATTGTGGTCTGCTACCACATTAGAACCCTATCCTGCAGATCAGGCAGCGATCAGAAAACTGAGTGCCGAGCATTTGGTTGAACCTGTCCGTTTCCGTGAACTGACAGATAAACTATACGAAGAAGGCGCAAGAGTTTTCATTCAGGTGGGTACAGGTGGACTGATCGGATTTATTGATGATACTTTAAAAGGAAAAGCCTTCAGTACCATCGCTTCCAGCGTTCCAACCCGTTCTGCATTAGCACAACTACAACGTGTTGTAGCTTCGTTGTTTGTAGAAGGAAAAACGATTGCCCTTGATTTTCTGGAGATTCAAAATCATACGAAAAGAGCATCAGGAAAAGGCATTAAGCTGGAGTTAGGTTCTCCTATTATCCGTAATTTTAAAGAAGTGAAAGCGTTGGCTCAATCATTTGATACGCCAAAACAATATACCGCAACGGCTTCAGCTATTGCTGCAAAAAGCGGTCATCCGCTGGTACAGGCATTCCAGGACAATGTTACCGATATGATCCGTATGCAGGAAGAAGTACTCACTTTATTCCAAAATCGTCCGGAAATTACCATTCAAAGGCCTGCGCCTGTAACCCATGCAGCTCCAAAACCAGTAAGAAGCACAACCTTCTCAAAAGACTTATACGTTACGCTGGAAAGTCATCCATACCTGATTGATCACAGCTTATTGAGACAGCCTAAAGGATGGGCTCATGTAGCCGATATGGAACCGGTCATTCCGATGACCATGATCTTTGAGCAGCTCGCAGAAATTGCAGAAGCGGAAATTCCGGGAACATTGGTTCATAAAATCATGAACGTAAGTGTATTCCAATGGATGAATGTAGCCAAACCTTTCGAAAAAACCGTAAAAGGAGAATGGCGCTCACCGAATCACGCTTATCTGGATATTGAAAACTTCGCGAATGCAGAAGTACTCTTAAAGACCTCTCCTGTTCCAACACCTACTTTCAATCTTTCTATCGGTAATCTTTTACCTATCGAAAGAACCCCTGAAGAAATCTATGACATGCACATGTTCCATGGCGATAAATACCAGGGAATCACTGAAATTTCAGCCGTTGGAGACAAAGGAATCGTAGGAAAAATCAAAGGAAACGGCGGAAAAGGCTCTTTACTGGACAATGCAGGACAGCTATTCGGGCTTTGGCTTCAGCTTACTTTGGTAAAAGACCGTATTGCATTCCCTGTAAAAATCAGAGATATTGAATTCTTTGGAGACATGCATGACCAGGAAGGTATTTTTGAATGTACCTGTATGCTGACCGAGCTTAATGATGAATTTGCCATCGCCGATATCATCCTGAAAAGAGACGGAAAAGTATGGTGCGCGATTACCGGATGGCAAAACAGAAGACTGGAAATTGATGCTCCCTTATGGAATGTTTCCATGTCACCGCTGCACAACCGTCTTTCGGAGGAGATTGCTCCTGAAGTTTTCTTCTTTCACCAGGCGTATACCAGAGTCGCTTCATGGGATTTTATCCTGAAAAGATATTTCAACCAAACGGAAAAACAATATCATCAGCAGCTATTACCCAACAAGAAGAAAAACTGGATGGTAAGCCGTGTAGCGGTGAAAGATGCCGTAAGAAATCTTCTTCGTCAGGAAAAAAATCATGCCTGTTTCCCGATCACTTTTGAAATCCGTTCCGATGAAGTGGGGAAACCTTACCTCATCAGTGATTTTACAGAAGACATCCATATTTCTTTAGCCCACAAAGGAAAAGAAGCCGTGGGGATCGCGAGATATGGGAAATCTGTAGGAATCGACATGGAACTGATAGAGGAACGCAGTTCAGGATTCTACGACATGGTATTTACCGACAAAGAATTAGCCTTATTAAAAGACAGAGATCAGGCAGAATGGACCACCCGCTTCTGGGTAGCAAAAGAAGCTTACGGAAAATTCATGGGAACAGGACTGAAAGGAAATCCTAAAGCCTTCGAAGTCGAACTCATAAAAGATGATCACCTGTGGATCAACAATATTGAAATCAAAACTATTAAACATAAAAATTATATTATCGGATGGACACTGTAAACGCAACATTAAAAATGAACCACGAAGAACTTTTTACTTTATTAAAAGGTTTTATTACTGAAGTGATAGGTGCTGAATTTGTAGAAGAGATGGATATTACTCCTGAAAGTTCATTCACCAAAGATCTTGAAATGGACAGCATCGAGATTGTCTCTTTCTCTGAAAAGATCAAGGCACATTTTGGCGATCAGATCGATTTTACCGGTTGGTTATCTTCTATGGATCTTGACCAGCTGATCAATCTTGACCTTAGTATGATCATCAATTATATCTACGAATGCCAATAATCACTGTCAATAACAGACAAGTTCATATACAGGAACTCAACAAAGGAGCCGAACAAACCGTGGTACTCATCCACGGTATGTTCAGTAACCTGTCCATTTATTATTTTAATATTGCCCCTGTGCTGGCCAGGCATTTCCATGTGGTAATGTACGATCTGAAAAGCCACGGTATGAGTGAACGCTTTTTGGATGGGTACGACCTTGACAATATGTCATCCGATCTGATGGGTTTAATAGATTACCTTCAACTGGAAAAAGTACACCTTGTCGGCTATAGCTTCGGAGGTCTTATTGCGTTAAAAACAGCATTAGAATATCCTGACCGAGTGAATCAGCTCGTGGTGATGGAAGCTCCGGATCCTCAGGACGAAAAAGCCCGTAACATCATTGATGAATACAGCAAAGAATTCCTTGAGCATTATGTAGCCAATTTTACGGATACCACCAAAGTACAGATGGGCAAAAGACAAATGGAAAAGAACCATCGTATGTATGAATTTCTGTTTAATCAGACCAGCATAAAAGCGGATATGATCAAAGAAAAACATTTTCTTGATGAAGCTGATTTCAATGGATTGGCAGCTTCCACGTTATTGCTTTATGGTGCTGATTCCAACTGCAGACCTACCGGTGAGTGGCTTCAGTCTCAAATCAGCCAGTCTGAACTTGAATTAATTCCGGGCGATCACAATATTCCTATCCAGGAACCTCAGCTCATTGCTGAAACGATCTCTCAATTTTTATCTAAAATTTTAACACAAAACCATGGCTAAATTTGCATTTATAGTTCCACCATTGACAGGACATGTCAACCCTACCCTAAGCATCGGTGCTACTCTGCTGGAAAGAGGACATGAAGTAGCCTGGATCAGCCTTGACCCGACTTTAGAGGCTAAACTTCCCGAGGGAGGAAAATTATTACTGATCCAATACGATCAGACCGACGAAGAAAAAAAAGAAAGTGAACAATATCTGGATATTATTTCCAAAAAAGTAGTGTATGGCATAGACAGCGTTAAGTTCCTTTATGAAGAGGTTCTTATCCCGCTGAACAGACATTGCTATAAAGGTGTTGTTTCTTTATTAAAAACATATCAACCTGATTTGATTATCGGAGACCATCAGTTGTTTGCAGCCCCGGTGGCAGCGAAGGCTCTTGGAATTCCTTATGCTACTTCCGTTACTGCTCCGGCTGCCATTAAAATCATGAATGAGCTGCCTAAAGTACACGAGTGGGAAGTGAATCAAATTATAGACTTGCAGAAAGAACTTGGCTTCCAGGAAGAACGCTCTCTGGCGACTTCAGATCTTCTGACTCTTGTTCTGACCTCTAATTATTTCTTTGGGGAAATGGAGGATCTGCCGTCTCAATATCAATTCACAGGTCCGGTTCTTACCGAAAGACGTATCTCATGTGAATTCGACTGGGAAAAATTAAAAAGCAAAAACAATAAAAAGATCCTGGTAAGTATTGGTACGACCTTCGATCACGATCATAAAAAAGCATTTTTCCAAAAGGTAATTGATGCTTTTAAAGATGAAGATTTAACTGTTGTCCTGGTTTCCGATCCACAGCTTTTCGAGCAATGGCCGGATAACTTTATGGTCTATCAGCAGGTTCCACAATTGGACCTGTTACCTCATCTTGACGGTGTGGTGTGCCATGGCGGCCACAATACCGTATCCGAAACACTATCACACGGTATTCCTTTGGTCGTGATCCCGATTGCATATGATCAGTCCCATGTAGCGGGGCGTGTTGTACGTACAGAAGCGGGTGAGCGTCTTAATTTTAACCGATTTAAAGGAAATCACCTGAGAGAAGCTATACAGCAAATTCTGAATAATCCGAGCTACAAAGAAGCTGCTCAGAAAGTGGGACAGTCTTTTGTAGAAGCCGGAGGCTCAGCTACTGCAGCCCATTTATTGGAACAAGCGATATTGAAGGCTTCAAAACCTGAAAAACCCTCTAAATTTTTATTCGTTATCCCTCCATTTTTCGGACATGTAAGCCCTACGTTAAGTGTAGGAGCCAGTCTGATTGCCCGTGGCCACGAAGTAAAATGGTTTGGAATTACGCCTTTAGACAGCAAACATATTCCGGAAGGAGGATCTTATTTCTACCCTGAAGAAGATCTTGTTCCGTATCAGGAGGAGATTGCCCGTATTTTAAAAAGACAGGACGACGGACCCGCGTGTTCCGGTCCTGAAGTGATGAAACTGGCACTGGAAGAAACGTATGTTCCTTTTGCTAAAATGATGATGCCGGGATTAACCAGACTCACAGAAACCTGGATGCCGGATGTGATCGTCAATGACTGTATCACTTTTGGAGGGGCTCTTTTCGCTCATAAAAATAATATTCCATGTGTAACCACTACTCCAGTTCCACCGGATGTGATGGGAGATACAGAAAAAAGTGCTCCTAAAATCTGGGAATGGCAGCAGAACCTGATCAAAGACCTACAAAAAGAAGTAGGGATTCATGAAGAAGGTATTTACATCCATTCTCATAAACTGAATATGGTGTTCACTTCACAGGCTTTTGCAGGTTTTGAAACGGTTCCATCTCATATGAAATTCGTAGGTCCGGTAAAAGGGCGTCCCAACGATGCTCCATTTGACTGGGATAAACTGAATGCTTCTACCACTCCGAAGATATTTGTATCATTGGGAACGCTGTTGGTAGACATCAGAAAGGCATTCTTTGAAAAGATTATCGCAGCATTTAAAGATCAGCCGGTAACCGTGATTGCCGCTACTCCACCAGAAATCTTTGAAGAGTGGCCGGATAACTTTATTGTCAACAGCTTCGTCCCTCAATCTGCAGTGATGCAGCAAATGGATATGGTGATCTGCCATGGTGGTTTCAATACCGTAAACGATACTTTCCGGAACGGGTTGCCGATGTTGATTACGCCTATCGCTTATGATCATTTCCATATTGCAAAACTGATCGAACAGGCAGGCTGCGGAATCAGCATCCGATACAAAAGACTGCGTGTAGAGGCACTTCGTGAAACTGTTTTTGAATTGTTGGAAAATCCTAAATACAGAATTGCAGCCCAGGAGGTTCGAAATACATTCACCCTTGCCGGAGGTAACGATAAAGCGGTAGAACTGTTAGAAAATTTTGTACAGGAACATTCAATATTAGCTTCTGTATAAGCCTTTAGATATCTGCCTATGAAATCGTCATCACACTAAAAAACAAACATTTATAAAGATAACACGATTCCATATGATCTAAAAAAAGATAAAGATCTACATATGAAAAGAAGATTGCTATTTGGTGAACGTATGTTACTGGGGGATGGAACAGAACCCTTTAATGCGGTCATTCCGTTCAGACTGAGAGGTACCTTTGCATTAAAAGATATCCAGCAGGCTCTGGCTCAAATTCAAAAAAAACATCCATGGCTGAGAGCATTGATCAGCCATGATGAAAAAAATATTCCATGGTTCAACGTTCCGGAAAAACCTATTTCTATTCCTGTAAGAATCATCGCCCGACAGGGTGAGGATCAGTGGCAGGAAGAATCCAGAAGAGAATGGAACACGACGTTTAATTATGGAAAACTACCCCTGATCCGGTTTATCTGGATCAAAGGGGAAAACGTTTCTGATATGCTCTTTGCCTTCCACCATTGTCTATGCGATGGTGGTTCTGCTATGACCTTTCTGAATGAATTTCTGAAAGTGCTTGATAATCCGGCTACCGATATTGGGATAGAAAATCCGATACTGGGAATACAGGATGTAGTTCCTACCCATATTCTGAACAGCCGCAGACAGAAATTGAAAGCCAAGTTGATCGGAAGATTGGCCGCTACGGCGATCAAATTGATCCCAGTGGGTAAAAAAGCCGTTGAAAGACAGAATGACTATCTGATCCACTGGAAACTGGATGAAATGGTAAGCAAGCAATTAATAGCTTACTGCAAATCTCAGGAAGTGACCGTGAATACCTTTTTAAGTGCAGCGGTATTACAGGCATTTAAAAAAGTAAGAGCTGAAAAATCCTTCAATAAGGTTTCCTGTCCGGTAGATATCAGACGTTTCGCCAATCAGATCAAAGAAGATCATATTTTCGCTTTCGGGCTGATGATCGTGGTTTCTTCTGATGAAAAACTAAGCTTTACAGATAACCTCCGTGCGATGCAGAAGTCTGTGGAACAAAAGACCTCAAAGCTGAATCCTTACATTACCATGATGGTGATGGAATCCGGGCATGATGCATTGAATAATTTCACCAAGCTTTTAAAGAACGGAAAATCATCCAACGACTGTATGTTTTCCAATCTGGGACGTATTCAGATTCCTCACGAGTATAAGGAATTCTCGGTGGATACCATTTTCAGTCCATCGGTGATAGGTCCTTTGGGGAATACAACAACCATGGTGGCCTCAACGTACCGTGGTAAAATGGATTTTTCATTTATGGGAAGTGAAGGCTATTTACCCTATACAGATGCATTGGCAGTCCGTGATGAGGTCATGCAGACGATTCATTCACAACTAAAACAAACCGCAGTATCATGATCAAAAGACCTTTAATGATGGTGGAAAGGATCATGTATGTAGATCCGGAAACGCCTTTAAACTGTATTTATACCGCAAAAATCAATGGACAGATTTCTGAAGAAACTTTTAAAACAGCCTTAATCAAAATTCAGCAAAAGCATCCTATGCTGAGAGCAACCATTGATCATACAATCGGAAAGTATCCTTTTTTTGTAGGACAGAAGGATATTGAGCCTATTCCGCTCCGTATTGTAGAACGAAAGACAGACGATGACTGGTTCCAAGAGTCCGAAAAAGCATGGTTCCAGCTCTTTGATCACCCCAAAAAGCCTCTGGCAGAAGTAGTATGGGTGAAAGGACAGGACAACTCCGAAATCCTCTGGATCATGCCGCACTGTATTTCAGACGGAACTACCGGAGTGACCTTACTGCGCGAACTTCTGAGTTTGCTGGATAATCCTTATGCTCCATTAATTCCTTATGTGGCTTTTGAATCTGTAGATGATTTTCTGCCTTCGGATTTTAATGCAGGAATTAAAAAATATAAAGCCAGCCTCTATTTGCTGTTCGCAAGGGTATTTTTTTCTATCCAGCGAAAAAGTAAAAAGAGAAATCTCGGGAAAAACTATGCTATTCACTGGAAAATGGCCCCTGAAGACACCAAGCTGATCACTGAAAAATGTAAAGCCAACGGAATCTCCGTCCATGCTTTGCTGTGTTCCTCCGTGATGCAGGCCTTCCGTGATATTCAGGGAGACCGTGCCAAAGGCAAGGTGATCAGCCCTGTAGATGTCCGCCACTTTATTCCGGAAATCAAAGAAGATCATTTATTTGCTTTCGCGCCAACCGTAGAGCTTTCTATCAAAAAAGACAGCAAGGATATTCTGAACAATGCCCGGCAGATCAAAAAAGACCTTACGGAGAAAATCGGTAAGATGGAAGCCCGCGAACTCCTTTGGATGGGCGAACATATGCACCCGATTGTAGACTGCATGATCAATATGCTGAAATCCAGCGAAGGCGGACATGATGTAACCCTATCCAATATGGGAAAGGTGAATATCCCGAATGATTACAGAAATTTCAATCTGGAAACGGTTTTTAGTCCTACCGTGGCTTTCCCATGGCTGAACTCAAATACCTTAGTCGCCAGCACGTACAACCAGCAGATGGACTTCACCTTCATGTCCAATGAAAACTTTCTTCCGAAAGAAGAAGCTCATCTGATAAAAGATAAAGCCATTGAGCTATTGACCACCTCTCTATGAAATTTAAAATAAAGCCTCCAAAGCCAAAACCTATCAAGAAAACCACCCTCAAACGCTTTTTATTAAAGCGGATGATCTATTATGTCCTTCCGAATGTATTTTTTAATTTCATTATCGCCTACGCCAGCTTCAAAGAATTAGGCTACACGCATTTTTTCTCAGGAACCCAAAACCTGGCCCGCCTTACTTTGCCGATGGCTATTTTCCTTCCGGTAGTCCTTACCATTGATATTATCAAGAGAGTAACCGATGCCGCCAGTCAGGAAGCCATAGAGTTTACCGTAGACGAACAGTTGAACATTAAAAAACTGATGACCAAGCTAAGCATCTTACACGGCTTGATTACAGGTTCACTGGTACTCTCCCTACTTTTCATAGGGCAGTACAATTTCTCAAAAGATTATAAGCTGGATGCTACAGCAATGGCTGTGGTAGTGGGTGTGCTGGCTGGGATTTTGTCTGTGATTTTTGTGTATCTGCCGGTGTGGAGATTGAGGAGGTGGATGTGTAGGAGAACGCAAACTGTAGCTGTGGACGTAAACGTATAGTTTATTTTTTAATACATCTCTATATTTTAATATAAATTGATATCTTTGATAGTATCATATGATACTATCAAAGATATGAAACCCTACCTATACTATTACAGACAGAATTTTATTCTTAGTGGCTTCTATTTCTGAAAAAATAGGAGAAATAAACTACCTCGAGGTACTGATTAATCCCATAACTTGAGTTGTTCGCCGTGGATTTTTTTATATTCCATTTCTTTCCCTTGATTTTCAATATATTTTCGAATAACATCTTTATTTCCATATTGACCAACTGTATCAGCTCATATGTTACATGAGGGAGATACTACAGGTTTTACGGTTCTTATAATCAGCCCATCTGTTTTCAACTATTTTAAATGTTGGATTAACATCTCTCCGTCACTGCAGGAATCGCCCTTTTCAGTTCGCTATATCTTTTTCCCTTAACAGAAAGATATTTTCATTTACTTTTTACCATCGTATTCTCCAAAGTTAAATCTGATCGAAATTCTATGATGAAGAATAAAATACCAATGGTTAGATTTTGGTGCCTATGCGTCTTTCGAAAATTTCAAAGAAGAACCAAACCATACCATGAGAAACTTAAGGAGGAAATACGACATGAAATCGTAACCAGTACTTAGCATAAATATTTTAAGAGAGAAAATATCAATAAATACGTTGAAAACCTTACGAATAATTGAAAAGACAAATACAATGATTGCTTCGGGAACCACTATTATATTTTTATATCATCATCAAATTACAATATTCACAAAAATACTGAATCTGGATTCTGCTATAAGTTTAAGAAAAAAATCCCCTAAAGCATAGCACTTTAGAGGATTCATAATTATGAATATTTCTATATATTCACCATTCACAAAAATGAAAAAAATTATTTCCAAAAATTCCAGACTTTTCCATCAAACAACGCAAAAGTCTTACTTTTTACATCGTAGCATATCGTTCCCGGATATGGGCTGGGCATATTCTCAACATTAGCAACGTGGGGAAGGATCAACGCTTTATCTGCCGATTCCAGCACCAAAGCTCCTCCTGCCACAGGAGAGCTTGAAGCCCCTATGATCAAATAGTTGACCCCAATAGGCCTCGGTGTCGAAGTATTGAAAGATACCACTGAAGTGTCTCCCACATCACTAAAATTCAACACTCCTGAATTGGTAATGCCCTGTATCATTTTGTTATACATTCGTATCGTTCCGGGGGAAGGACTTGGATTAACAGACGAATTCAAAATAGGAATAATAATCCCTTTATTTACTCCCACCGGGAAATCTAGAATACCACTGCCTCTTATCGTTTGAGTTTCTACACCTATCTGAGCACTAACTGTTCCTACCACAGCCAAAGCAAGTATGCTTACCGTTTTTCTTATGTTATTTATTTTTTTCATCATTTGCATTTCTATGTTTACATTATTTTTTGATAAGATTAATTATTACAGGACTTCTCTATACATTTCCAAGAACTTCCATTGTAGAGGCTGAAGCAGTTTTTGGAAATATCATAAATCATCATCCCTTCTATCGGTTGAGTAATTTTGTCGGGAGTCGTTCTGGTAATCACCAGCCCTTCTGATGCAGACTCTAATGCTATAAAACCATTAGGGATCTTTGCTGGCCAATCTTTCTGTATTGTACTGTAGTTTGTAGTCCCCATCTTTGTAAAAGCAGTAGGAGTAGCAGTAGATGCGGGTTTGGTACAAGTAGCTACGATAACACATGTTCCCGTAATCGTGAACGTCGCTAGAGGAGAATCGCAGCTATTAACCATATCTCTATAGGCCGCAGTATAGGTTCCTGTCTGGTTTACGTTAGTCGGGTTTGCTACCTCAGCTCCTGTACTGTCTCTCCATACCAATACAAGGTTATATGGATTGGGAGCAAGTGGGACTACAAAGCTGTTCAGATTAACAGCCCCATTTCCGCAAGGAGTGGAAGTTTTGGTAAGAACCGGTGCTGTTTGTGCATTACACTTAAAGATAACCTTGTTTATACTGTTATAAGTACCTGAATTTTTACCGAAGCTCATCGATATTCCCATACCATTATCGGTGCCAGGATCAGGATCAATGGTATTTTTAAAAATTAAGTTACCTGATAAATCAGAATTTAGACTGTTAAAGACTGCCGAATAATACCCGTTCCATGGTGTTCCCGAAACATACTGAAAAGCTTCATAAGATCCAACCTTTTGTACGCCCATCGTATAATAGGGAGCCTTACCGGTAACAAATCCGGGACCTCGATCACCTCCATCAAGAAAGGTATCCCAACCGTGAGCTAGCTTTACCTCTTCGGTATTGCCGACAGGAATTTCTACTTCATAATTTATCGTCATAAATGTTTCAGGTCTTTTATAAGAATAATAGACATTCAGGTAATAGTCGAGTCCGTTTTTAGTAGCCTTTAGCCGTATTTTATTGCGCTCAATCCCATTGGCATCCGGACCCGTATCCCCCTGGCATGTATTAGAAACTACCGTGAGTTTGCCCCCATTAGTAAATCCTGAGGAAGCATCCAAAGTCCCGGTAGTATACTGGGTATTTCCTATTCCCAGAACAAGCCCATGCGTAGTGCCGGGAACCTCATAAACATTAGACGACCCACTATACAACCTACTACCTCTATTATAAATTTGACCGTTCCCATTCCTTACTATTTGTATATTACCGGCACCAGTCATGATAACCTTTAGCCCTCCTGCGTCGTTGTTACCGCCGGTATCATTTAAAGTTGTTCTTCCAATACAAGCACAGCTATTATTATCGGGTGTAAAAGTATACATTTGATTTGTAGCAGGTCTTGTACTGATTAAAGTTTTCGTAGATGAGACCGTGGGGAATGCTGAAGAATTGGCCAGCCACCTTTGCTTGGTACCGGGATTAGCTCCATCAAAAAGACCTATACTCACGTCTTGAGTATTCGTAACAACAGGTATTTCCTGTTTATAGATATACTGTATAATATTAGTTCCTTCATAGAGCTTCACCTGAAAAGATATATTTTTAACAGGAGTGGAATTATATCGTTGCCAGTCTCTCCATTCCATGGTAAAGACCCTGTTTGGTGCCGTGCCGGAAGTAGCATAACTCGCTGTTCCTGAGCCACCCTGCAAGTTACCCCAAAAAGGAGCCAAAAACTTTAGGAAGGAGGGGGGGGTACTACTATTATTACCTCCTGGATTTCCACCAGCAAAGGATAATGTTCCATTAGAACTGGCATATACCTGTGTATAATCCTTACAACCAAATTTAAAGCTAAAACCAATTGACAAAGCTCCACTATATCCATATCCAGAATCAACCTGAATACTGCTTACCGATGTGCCTCCTGTAAGATAAGTGAAACTGTCTGAGGATGCTGAAAAAGCATAAGGTGTATAGTCGACAATCTGTGATTCCTGTGCTTTAAGCGCCGAGGGAAATATCAGAAATAACAAGATTATTGCCATAAGACCATTGACCTTCTTTTGAAGATTTCTTTTTTTCATTTTAATTTATGTTTTATTTTAAGTCACAATTTTTTTTTAAAAATGACAAAAAACTAATATATTAATTAACCCAAGTTCGAGATAAGAAAACAACAACACTACAAATATAATTCACCAATAATCAACACTTCTATCATGTCAAAAAAACGGATAATCAATAAAAATGACGTTGTCTTAATATTATTAGTTTATAATCCATCATCAATATACTTTATGTAATGTATAATTTTATATACTGCTTGTTTTTCAGAAGAAATACATCACCCTGTCTAATCGCATCTCCCTCCTGCCGCATTTAAGGGAGTCTTTCCATCTATGATAAATACCAACTGTCATCTGTTATGTATTCTTCTGCTCGCTCAGTTGCCCTGGCTGTGAGATAAAAAAAGGATAAAGTGCTGTTTCCATATGCTTTGTGTTTTATGGCGCTAATATCTTGGTATTACCGGAATTTTAGATTTTGTATAAAGCTCAAATTAATTTTAGTATTTATTTATAAACACACACAAAATCATAGATCATCCTATAAAATTCAACTATCAGTGAATAATATATTGTTTTTTTCAGATAAGTAAACAAGAGCCTTTGAGAAAAGTTTGCTTTCCTTCCTTCTTAAAACCTTTACTAAAGAATGATTATGGGGATATGTTTTAATTTTCGATACATCAATATAAACTTTACAATTATTTTTTGAATACCTAAATCCAAATAAGGGCTAAATTCTTTTTTACTATATCTTTATCTAACACAATTTTTTTAGGAAATATCATTCATTCCTTTACTTTAGACAAGTTCTATATTTACTAGTACATAAATATTTATTTCAAATTATTTAACATAATAATTTATCTCACATGTTTGATTTATATTTCTATATTTGATAAAATCTAACATGCTTTATTATGGCAAGATTTGACGAATTATGAAAAAATCAACCAGGAAAAGGATCTCATCCCTGTAATATAGCATTATTTACAAACCAGTGTGCAATTAGAATGAGTGAATCTCTTCATAAATCATGTGTTGATTTAGTGTCTTTTAAAGCTTGGAGAAACATGAAGATGGCTTCAAGCATATACTAAGGGCTCAGGAGCTGGCTAGCTGGATTCATGTGCATCCCGAAATATTTGGAAATCGACTAATGCTTGAAAGAAAAAAATATCCAACAATGGACCACAAATCTTTCAAAAATGGGAAAGGGATAATCTTTATTAAAGATGGATGGTCTGAAGGTACAGATCACATAGACATTTGGAATGGAATGTCATTAAAAAGTGGGGATGCTTTCGACTATTTAGGGAGAGGTACAGAAATTTGGTTGTGGGCTTTAATTTAACTATTATGAAAAATATTTGTTTTGTAATAATACTATCATTAATATCTTTTTCCTGTAAAAAAAATCAAGGAAAGGGATACGCCCAATCAGTTACTAAAAAAAGAACAATAATAGTGGCCGATACAACTAATATTGACGGAGTACTATTAGAATTAATAAATGATAATGGAAAAGCTAAATTAAAGATTAATTCCGAAGAATATAATTTATCCGGTAATATAAAAATTAATCCTCCGTGTTATTTTTTAAGATGGGGGAAGAATAAAGTTGAGAATTTCTCTTATCCAGATGTAGGAGTAAAGCATACTTTGGTTATTCTTGGAAACATGGCAACACAAGATGATAGAAAAATATTTGGTGCAGAAAATAGTAATAATATATGTGGAACAGGTATACAGGGTATTTTATTTAAAAAAGACAATATCATTATTACAAATAAGACTTTAACAGACTCATTTGTATTTGCTGATGTTGGTACTGATGAAAAAGATTTTAGTGGATTTGCTCATGATTAAAGATAGCTTCCCAATATTTCATGATTATTATTTATATAGGCTTCAGCTTTTTGTAGTCCTAAACCATAGTTGATATATTCATCTAATTCTTCGACGGCCTTAAAGAAACAGCATTTTGCTGTGATATTATCATTTTTCATCTATTACACAAGCTGGTAGTAACCTTTTCGTTATTTTCCATTCTTTAAATACTTTTATCATTAGATTACTTATTTGCAGATATAATTATATCTAAATTACCCATAAAAAACGACCAAAAATTTTTAGATTTTGAAAATAACCCTGAAACTTTTGATAAATATGGAGAACAGAGGAAGGTGTTCAACTAAAAAATCTAGAAATATAAATCATAAGGTTAATAAAAACCACTTCTCTAACCTATAAAGAAGTGGTTTTTTATTTCTATTCCATTACTTAATCTTATCCCCAGTTCCCGGCCCATTCAAATACTCATTACTCATATCTTTCTCCTTTTTAAAATCCATCTTCCCAAACTTATAGCTGAAGCTGATTTCGAAAGAACGGCAAGGCAGATCTCTTACAGAATAAGATTGATAATCTCCCGTATCTACGGTGGTTACTTGTCGAATATACTTATTAAACGGATTAGTAATGGTAAATCCAATGCTTGCTTTTTTGTTCCAAAAAAGAATACATCGTTTATCATTCCGCAAAAATCTAAATACTTTTATTTAAGTTTGGGCTAAAGCCAAAGGAAAGAATGTTTTCTTATTAAAATGGGCTAAAGCCCATTCCTATTGAAGTCCTACAGCTGACTAAGATAGATAAATGGATTGATGGCAAAGTAAAGGTCTGGATTCCTACGGAATGAAAGGGTGAGCACACATGCAGACTATTTTATTATACAGTAATTTCACCAACTCCTACGCCATTCATAATACTTTAACATCCATTATACCCTATCCCCAGATAAATTTTCGTTCTTTTGCAAAAAGTTTTAATTTTTGAATAATTGCATGTCGAAGTTTGATGAAATCCGGTATTTTTCTGATCAGGAAGTGAATGAAAGATTAGGGAGTATTGCCCATGATCCCATGATGAAAGCATTTATGAATTTTACTTTTCCTGGTGCAGATGAGCAGGTTTGGCTTGAACAGTTTAAGAATGTTCATTCCATAAGTGATTTTCAGCATCAGTTTGTAGCTTATGCCGTTCGTCAGATCCTTGCGAAAAGTTCCGAGGGTTTAACAACTTCTGGCTTCGATAAGCTGGATAAAAACACCTCTTACCTTTTCATCTCGAACCACAGGGATATTGTTCTGGATACTTCACTGCTTAATCTGGTATTGCTGGAAGGTGGCTATATTATGACCGCTTCGGCTATTGGTGATAACCTTGTCCGTAAAAAGTTTTTGAATGTACTGGCTAAGCTGAACCGTAACTTTTTAGTACAAAGAGGATTGTCACTTCGTGAACAGCTTAAAAGTTCACAGACCATGTCTGAGTATATTGATGAGCTGCTGCATCAGGAGAACCGCTCGGTATGGATTGCCCAGCGTGAAGGCCGTACAAAAGATGGTAACGATTCTACCCAGCAGGGCGTTTTGAAAATGCTTGCTATGGCAGCCGGAGACCAGTCGCTGACAGATTATTTTAAAACATTAAAGATTGTTCCGATCTCCATATCTTATGAGTATGACCCTACTGATTCCTTAAAGATGCCTCAACTGCTGGCCCAGCACAGGGATGAGGAATATATCAAAGGTAAAAATGAAGATTTCACCAATATATTGAGTGGAATTCTTGGACAAAAGAAACGCATTCATCTGCATGCCGGTGATGTCATTGATACCGAACTGGATGATATTGCAGCCACCATTGAGAATAAAAACAAACAGCTGCAAGCGATTGCTCAGGTTATTGACCGTTCCATCATCAGTAATTATAAACTTTGGCCAACGAAGTTTATTGCTTATGATCTGCTTCACAACACCAATATCTACACCTCTGAATATACGGAACAGGAAAAACAATTGTTTGTCCGCAGACTTGAAATGCGTATTGATCCTTCCGAACCTGTTTCGAGAGAGTATTTCTTAGCGATGTATGCGAATCCTTTGGTGAATAAGCTGAAATGGGAAGAAGGTTTCCAGAAATAAGTATTACGATATAATATTAATAAAAAACCACTGCTGTTGAGCAGTGGTTTTTTGTATTACTGGTTCTGTGACATAGAATCCACTTCTATGATCGCATCTGCAAATGCTTTTGGAGCCTCCTGTGGTAAGTTGTGTCCAATCCCGCCCGTCAGCGTATGATGTGCATATTTCCCTGTATATTTGGAAGCATAATTTTCCGGAGCAGGAAATGCTGCTCCGTTGGCATCTCCTTCCAGGGTAACTGTTGGAACTGTAATAGCCGGAGATTTTGCCAGTTTGGCTTCAAGCATATCGTATTTTTTTTCTCCTTTAGCCAATCCCAGACGCCAGCGGTAATTGTGGATCACAATATCAACATGATCTGGATTATTAAATGCTCCGGCAGAACGTTCATAGGTCTGGTCATCAAAAGCCCATTTGGGCGAGGCAGTTTTCCATATTAATTTATTAAATGCTTCTGTATTGGTTTTATATCCCTTATACCCTCTTTCAGTTGAAAAGTAATATTGATACCACCATAAAAATTCAGCATTGGGTGACAGAGGTTTTTCATTAGCTTTTGGACTTCCTATTAAATATCCGCTTACCGCTACCAGTCCGGAGCAGCGTTCAGGCCACAGTGCTGCCATGATATCCGCTGTTCTCGCTCCCCAGTCAAAACCGCCAATGATCGCTTTATCAATTTTCAGGGCATCCATAAAAGCAATGATATCCAATGCAACAGCACTCTGCTGACCGTTGCGTTTTGTATCCCGAGATACAAAAGTAGTGGTTCCATAGCCTCTTAAATAAGGAACCAAAACACGGTAACCTTTTTCAGCAAGTATAGCAGAGGATTGTTCAAAACTATGGATATCATAGGGCCATCCATGAAGAAGGATGACAGGTTTCCCATTTTCAGGCCCTATTTCTGCATACCCTACCTCCAACAGTCCGGCTTTGATTTTCTTTGTATTCTGAAAAGCTGATTTTACAACTGTGCTTTCAAGCTCTTCTCCGCCAGTGGAATAAGTCTGCGCTTGTAGAGACAACAATCCTATTCCCATAAAAATAGCGAGGGATAAAATGAATTGTATTTTTTTACTGAAATTCAATGTAGTATTCATAATAGTGATGTTTTGTAATGGTAAAACTATTGCAAAACAGAGATAGAAATAAAGGTAAATACTTTGAACAGGTCATATTGAAGGGGGAATACTGATTTTCTGGCATTAAACCAGACAATAGCTTCCCTACTCTTCTTTTTCAGCTTTTATGATCAACGGATAGGATTTCTGACGCGTAAAAAAAATACCACATCTTGTAAAAACATTTTGAAAATCATTCCATTAAAAGTAAAATTGTTTATATTTAATTAGATAAAAGGCAAAGGAATTGAATGTTATAAAAGGCAGGATAATTGCAGCTCTCTACAAAAACCACACAAAATACGGCTTATGAATTTACAGTTAGATCCACATTCTAAGACTGAAAAAGAGTCTGTTGATCATTTCCGTTTGGACGTTCTGAATGGACTGCAGCATACTCCCAAAAAATTATCTTCAAAATACTTTTACGATAAAATCGGCGATCATCTTTTCCAGAAAATCATGGCTATGCCTGACTATTATCTGACCCGTTGCGAGCTTGATATTTTTAAAAATAAAACGGATGAGCTTACCCATCTCCTCATTCCTGAGACCGAATCTTTTGACCTGATTGAACTGGGAGCGGGAGATGCTATGAAGTCAACTTATTTACTGGAACAGCTGGTCAAAAGTGGAGTTGATTTCACTTATATGCCGATTGATATTTCGGGAAATATCCTTTCGATTCTCCATAAAAAACTAAGCAGTCAGTTTCCGGAAATGAAAATCACCTGTTTGGAAGGCGATTATTTTGAGATGCTTCAAAAAGCGGCCTCATTATCTGACCGAAGAAAAGTCGTTTTGTTTTTAGGAAGCAATATCGGAAATATGACTCCGGAAGAAGCTGAAGATTTCTGTCTGCATCTGAATACCAATCTATCTTCAAAAGACCGCGTGTTGGTAGGGTTTGACCTTAAAAAGAACCCCCACACTATTTTGAGTGCCTATAATGATAAAGAAGGAATCACCGCTTCCTTTAATCTTAATCTTCTGACCCGCATCAACAACGAACTGGGTGGAGATTTTAACCTTGAGCAATTTCAGCATTATCAGACTTATGATCCCATCACGGGAGCCTGCAGAAGTTTTCTGGTAAGCCTTATCAACCAGCAGGTGACCATTGGCAATACCCGGATTTCATTTGAAGAAAATGAACTTATAGATATGGAAATTTCACAGAAATTCTCTGCTGAAAAGATTAAAGAATTGGGCGAAAAATCAGGTTTTACCATCACCGGAGAGATCAAAGATTCTAAAAAATGGTTTGTAGATACGGTCTGGCAGGTAAAATAAATGAACCTTTGCAGCCCATCACATCTGCAAGAGTGAAAAAATGAAAATAAAGCACTAAAAACAAAAAGATATGACACCAGAGATCCCCACAAAAGATATCGTGAAAAAATATGTGGATATCCGCAGACGTTCTGAAGAAATCTGCGCTCCACTGGAAATCGAAGATTACGTAGTACAGCCTATTGTAGATGTAAGCCCTCCGAAATGGCATCTTGGTCATACCACCTGGTTTTTTGAAACTTTTATTTTGATGCCGAATTTTCCCCAATACGAGGTTTTTGATCCTCAATATAATTTTGTTTTTAACAGTTACTATGAGACCATCGGAGCACGGGTGATCCGGACCGACCGCGGAAACCTCAGCCGTCCTTCGGTTTCAGAGGTATATCTATACAGAAAATATGTAGATGAGCAGATGAAGGCTTTTCTTCAAAGTTCCTTTATGAAAGAATCTATAGAACCACTTTTGGAATTAGGACTTAATCATGAACAGCAGCATCAGGAATTATTAATCACTGATATCAAATATATTTTAGGACACAACCCGCTCTTCCCTTCCTATACAAAAGAAAAGCCCCAGCAATATGGTTCCGGAGATCTGCAAATGCTCAGATTTTCGGAAGGAACCTATAAAATTGGTTTTGAAGGAGAAGGATTCTGTTTTGATAATGAATTAGGAAGGCACAAAGTATATCTTATAGACTTTGAAATCGCCAGTCAACTGGTAACCAACGGTGAATATTTAGAATTTATGGAAGCAGGGGGATATTCAGATTTCAAACACTGGCATGCGGAAGGATGGGATTGGGTGAAACAAAATTCTGCAAAATCTCCGCTATACTGGCATTATATGGAAGGGAGATGGATGAATTATACCTTAAACGGATTACAGGAAATAGATCCCAATGCCCCGGTGTGCCATATTAATTTCTACGAAGCATCCGCTTTTGCATCATGGAAAAGAATGCGTCTGCCTACTGAAGCAGAGTGGGAAGCAGCTTCTCATCATTTTGATTGGGGAAGCCGTTGGGAATGGACGAATTCTGCTTATCTGCCCTATCCTCATTTTAAAAAAGAAGCAGGGGCTGTAGGCGAATATAATGGAAAATTTATGGTCAATCAAACAGTGTTGCGGGGTGCTTCAGAAGCCACTCCTCCAGGGCACAGCAGAAATACGTACCGTAATTTTTTTCAAACCCATTTGAAATGGCAGTTCACAGGAATCAGACTTGCTCAGTAATTGTTTACCGATGATCAAAGTAGAATCAATATCTAAGAGTTTTAACGGAAAAAAGGCAGTAGATCATATTTCTTTTCAGGCATTTGATCAGGAGATCCTTGTTCTTTTGGGAACCAGCGGATGTGGGAAAACAACCACCCTTAAGATGATCAACCGCCTTATAGAAGCAGATGCGGGGAATATTTTTATTGATGGTAAAAATATCCGTGATCAGAAAGCCGAGGAACTGCGGATGGGAATTGGCTTTGTCATGCAGCATTCCGGTTTATTTCCTCATTATACCATTCAACAGAATATTGCGGTAGTTCCGGAACTGCTGAAGTGGGACAAAAAGAAAACGGAAACAAGAACTCATGAGCTGTTGGCTAAACTTCATCTTTCTGAAGAAGTCCTTTCCCGATTTCCCCACGAGCTAAGCGGCGGACAGCAGCAACGGGTGGGTATTGCAAGAGCTTTGATTGCAGACAGTCCGGTTTTACTGATGGATGAACCTTTCGGGGCTTTGGATAATATTACCAAGGCTGATATTCATTCAGAATTTAAATCACTGGAGGATCTTAAAAACAAAACGATTGTATTGGTTACGCATGATGTACAGGAAGCATTTGATCTGGGACATCGGATATGCCTCATGGATCAGGGGAAAATTGTACAGACCGGCACTCCCAAAGAAATCCTTTACCATCCTTCCAACCACTTTGTCCGTGATTTCTTTGCTGAAAACCGGCTTTTATTAGAGTATAAAGTAGCCACTTTACAACAGATCAGTCCCTTCCTTAGTCCTGACACATCATATCATGAGCTGGAAAGTATCGATAATATAAGCGTATGGGATGTTTTACAGCAATTAAGCTCCGGTCATCAAAATGCTGAGGTGTATGAAGAGCTGATCAGAGCGTTTAATCATTATAGAAAATCACAGATTGTATGACGCAGCAGAGTCTTTGGGAATTTATTGCCGAACAGCAGGAAAAGCTGATCACCCAGGTTGTTCAACACCTTGGGCTTACTTTTTTGTCTCTGCTTCTGGCTATTATTGTTGGCGTACCTTTAGGAATCCTGATTGCCAGAAAAAAGAAACTTTCCAGTCCGGTACTGGGTATTGCCGGGATTTTACAGACCATTCCGAGCATCGCATTGCTGGGATTTATGATTCCCGTTTTTGGTATCGGTCCCAAACCAGCGATTGCAGCTTTGCTGATCTACGCACTTCTTCCCATCATCCGAAATACCTATACCGGAATTACAGGCGTAGATCCGGCAGTTATTGAGGCAGCCAAAGCAATGGGAATGAACAGAAGCCAGCTCCTTTTCAAGGTAAAACTTCCTTTGGCAATGCCGGTCATCGTTGCCGGAATACGAACCGCAGCAGTTATTAATGTGGGAGTTGCTACCTTGGCTTCTTTTGTTGCAGCAGGCGGTTTGGGAGAGTTTATCTTCGGGGGGATTTCCCTTAACAATACCAATATGATTTTGTCAGGAGCCATTCCGGCGGCATTACTTGCTGTTGTATTGGATCAAACAATTGCCATGATACAAAAATCGGGATATCAATTCTTTCAAAAACTGAGATATATACTTCCCATCCTCTTTATTATTCTGGGAATAGCTTATCTACTGACTTCCGTATCAAACCGCACGATCAAGGCTGGTTTTACCCCAGAGTTTATGGGAAGGCAGGATGGAGACCTAGGACTGCGTTCAGTATATGGACTCAACGTACAGCCGCTTGTGGTAAGTGATGCCATTATGTATAAAGCGGCCTATGAAAAAGAGCTTGATCTGATCAGTGGATATTCTACAGATGGCAGAATCAAAGCTTTTGATCTCTATGTATTGAATGATGATAAGAAGATATTCCCACCCTATTTTGCGGCTCCTATTATTAAGACCAAAACACTGAAAAAATTTCCGGAACTGGAAAAGACCTTAAATCTATTAGCTGGAAAGTTCAATGATTCTATCATGACCGATTTGAATTACCGATCTGATCATCTCAATCAGACCCCGGAAAAGATTGCGAAGGATTTTTTAATCAGAAATAATCTGTATAAAAGTCCACGAAAGGGAAATTCAGGGACGGTTCGGATTGGTTCAAAAATATTTGGGGAACAATATATTCTCGCAGAGATGTATAGAATGCTTATTCAAGGCTATACAGACTATAAAGTAGAAACGAAAACTGGTTTGGGCGGGACCAAAATCTGTTTTGATGCTTTAACAAATGACGCCATTGATTTTTATCCTGAATATACAGGAACCGGGCTGCTTGTCCTTTTAAAACCAACAGAACAGACTATCAAAAGCGTGAGTCAAAGTGCCGATAAAACCTATCAGTATGTAAATTCAGAATTTAGAAAACAATATGGGATTCAATGGCTGCAACCTCTAGGGTTCAATAATGCCTATGCCCTGATGATGCGTAGAAAGCAGGCTGAAGATCTCCATATCAAAAGTATTTCTGATCTCAGGAAATATTTTGACGGAAAGTAAAATAAAGCATTTCCCATTATTCAGGAACTTCTTTAATAATAAAAATGATGGGTGAAAAAATAAATAAAAGAACGATCGGTTTCAACAACAAAGCTGATCTCACTATCATGCCCAGGTTTCTCAGGATCAATCATCATTTCATAAACATATTGAATTTCTCCTTCAATATAGGTTTCTATTGCTAAATTAAGTTTCCAGGAATGCTGAAAATCTGTAATCTGCTGAAGCATCTTTTCCTGATCTGTCATTAGGATTTCTGAATTTTGCATTTCCCATTCATCGGAACCGGAAGCACCCATAGCAGCAATGATAAATGATGTAAAATCCGGGATATCCATTTTCTGTACCTTAATAAGGGTAAAAACAATTTCATCTCTATTAAAAATCACTTCTGTAATTTCATGCTTATAAATAAAAAAATCAGAAGCTCTTTCCTTTAATTTTTCTGTTAATATGGATCGGTCAAAAGGCATTTTTATTCTTTTAGCAAAATTAATTTTATATTTTAAATAGTTCCAATCCGTTTATGGGAGATCCATTATCTGTTTAAAATAAACATTATCTTCGTACAAAATTCAAAAATATGAAAAAAACACTATTCCTGGCTTCGGCTGTTCTTGTTCTCAATTCCTGTGTGGTAAGAACGGCTACAAAAGTGGTATCCGGAGCAGTCAGCTTAAGCTATAAAGCGGTAAAAGGTACTGTAAACGGAATCAGCTGGGCAGTAAGCAAAGCGAAGGGAAAAATTGATGAAGACCGTCTGGATGGCACCTGGAAAGTTGTAGGGGTTTATCGCGGTTCTTTTGAGGATTTTTCAAAGGATCAGAATCCTGATGGCTCATTTACTTCAGAATGTGCAGAAGGTTTTGACCAGATTGTTTTCAAGGCTAAAAAATCTAAATTCAAACCGGTACATTGCAGTACGCAGGATGAGGATTGGGTGAAATATTCTATGGAGTTTGGAAAAAATCCATCAACCAAAGAAAAGGAAAATTATATAGAATACAATTCCAACAACTATATTTCTGTTATTGATGTGAACAATAAAACAATGGTTCTGGAAGGAAACCTGATGCCTAAACTGGCATTTTCCGGGGCTAAACTGTACCTTCTGGAAAAAGTAAGATAAAAATTATAGAAAGCCTGCACTTAAAATACAGGCTTTTTTATTTCTTTTTTTGCTATGAATTCATGAATCCTTTTTTGTTTGTACAATGAATTATAATTATTGTGACGAGCAGATTTGGGCCAAAGACACTAGAAAGGATATAATATGGAAGGATGGGCTAAAACTCATCCCTATTGAATTCTTTATTATTTATTTTCTATTTCAACGATTTTCTTTCCTTCTTCGCCCAGATAATAAAGGACGAGCTTTTCATAGATTTTAGAGCCGTCATCGGTATTGGTAAAGATCACTATTCCTTTTCCTGATTTTGGCAGCACAAGAGTAATACAGCGCGTACCCTGGTCGGCCCCTCCATGGGATAAGACATACTCATCATTTCCCAGATCATACACCTCAAAACCTAATCCAAAATATTTATTATCTCTTATTTTCACCTGCTTTCTGATCATTTCTTTAAATACCTCAGGTTTCAGGCTTCCGCCTTTCATAATGTTGACCATAAAATTTCCTAAATCTTCTATCGTAGTGTGTAAATTATCAGCTGCATTTGCCATTTTGTTTTTTTCTATCGGATAAGGTTTACCTTCTTTATCATATCCGATTGCAAATCTTGATTCATCTGTATTTTGATCCCAGATATAATTGGTATCATTCATTTTGAGAGGTTTAAAAATCAATTCTTGGGCAAGCTGATCCAGCGATTTCCCAAATTTCTTTTCTAAAGCCTTCCTCAGGTATTCAAATCCTTCTCCTGAATATTGGTATTTCGTTCCGGGATCAAACTGAAAATGCAGCTTTTTGTCAGCATTCATCCATCTCCAGTTTGGAAAGCCTGTCTGATGGGTGAGAATCATTCTTGTCGTTAGTTTTTTATGCCTCGGATCATTAGCAAGATCCGGATCTATCCAGTACTGATCAAGAGGTTCATCCAGTTTCCATTTCCCTAAACTTACCAGATGCATTGTAACCATGGTGGTGATAGGTTTAGTAATAGACGCTACATTAAAATAGGTATTATAAGGGGCAGAAACTCCTTCTTTTATGTCCCCGAAAACTTTTACCTGCTTCAGCTCTCTTCCTTCAATAATTCCTAATCCTAATGTTGGAATTTTATTTTCTTTCAGCCAGTTTTCAATTGCCTGGTCATCTTCAAAAACATTGTCATCATCAATAGTCTTTTTCGCCTGATGGTCAAAACTGAATGATCTTTTCAGTTTCCATTCGCCATTCTCCTTAATCCATACATGCGTAAATTTAGCAGAACCTGTTAGTTTCTCTGGCTGATTAGTTTCTTTTTCATAAAACAGATGATTCCCATTTTGGATAACAGCGTATACCTGACCATCTTTGTACATGGGGTAGATCTCCGTACTTTTTTCCACCAAAGCTCTTCTGACTTTATAAGTTTTTGAAGGGCTGCACAAACCGTTTTTGAAGTCAATCATAAATTTCTTCTTATCAGAAAAGCCATCTTTATCGTGATAAAATTCAAGCTGGTCACTGAGTATATTTTCCATTTGTACCGCATTACACGTATTGAAACCTACTGAAAATAGTAGACTGTCTCTGGACATAATTGTTTTGTACAAAGGGTCTGTTTTTTCTATTTGGGCATTAAGGCTGCTGAAGAAAACGATAAAAAAAGTGAGTATAAAATGAGTATACTTTGTCATTGTTAATATTTTTGACAAAGGTTAGATTTTCATCTGCTATTTCTGCAAAAACCAACCCGACAAAAACCCGACAAAGCCCTGACAGGCTTATATCATACTGAAATTCAACCTG
Source organism: Chryseobacterium sp. GW821-FHT04C04 (assembly GCF_059420365.1). Taxonomy (NCBI): domain Bacteria; kingdom Pseudomonadati; phylum Bacteroidota; class Flavobacteriia; order Flavobacteriales; family Weeksellaceae; genus Chryseobacterium; species Chryseobacterium sp. GW821-FHT04C04. The sequence continues at coordinate 308,663 of NZ_JBWKTO010000005.1, forward strand.
AAATACAGTTTTTTATGACGGTCTATTTCTGAGGCATTTCTAAGAATAATGAAGATATTTGAGAGTACAATCAGGATCATAATGATCAAAGTAGACTCTGGTCCCATCTTCAAAAAGATCCACAGCATAAATACAATGGGTGCCATAACCGTCCATACTATCTGTACGGAGATAATTTGTCTCGCCAGGCTATTTCTCTGCTTCATTTTGAACATCAGCAGAAGCGGAACCAGAATATTCAGAGGAGGTAATATCACAAACAGGAGTGATGAAAGATTGATTATTTTAATGAAAGAATAGTTGATGTTTTCTAATGCTTTGTCCTCTTCTTTCGATTCTGTCTTTACCTCACTTATTTCAGAAATTACAACGGTATCCTGTAGTACATTTTCCTGTATTTCCAATGCTTGTGCCAGCGCTCTAAGGGTATATCCTTTAGGGTCTGTCCCGGATTCTATCCGCTGAATGGTTCTTACAGAAATCTTTGATTTTTCTGATAATTCTTCCTGGGTCAGATTCTTTTGTTCTCTTATAGCTTTTAGCTTGGACATAATTTAGGATATTCGAAAAAATTTTGTTTTGCTAATTTACATTTTTCCGCTATTAAAAGCAGAAGATATTTTTCTTTCATCTGCTGATGCTGAAATTATTATTCATATAAAAAATAAGTGTATTTTTATTTAAAAATAACTTTCTATATTTCAAACATTTATAAACTATAACACCAGATCAGTTTATGGAAAACAGGGTATCTAAACCGGAAATCAGGAAAAACATTGCCACTTACCTTGTGCTTACCCTGATTTTCTGCCTGCCGGTATATTATATGTGTATCCATACAGGTAAACTTGGTGGCGGCATTATATCGTATGCCACAATTGTCATGTGGTGTCCCGCTATTGCTGCTCTCCTTACCTGCCGTATCCGGAAAATTCCTATTTCTTCTCTCGGCTGGAAATGGGGACTCACAAAATACCAGATCATGGCGTACTGCATTCCTATTCTTTACAGTTTGGTTCCTTACCTTATCATCTGGATCAGTGGAGCTGGCGGTTTTTATAATCATGAGTTTGTAGCAGAAGCTGGCAAAGGAATGGGGTGGAATCTTTCTGACAACCAAACGATCATTCTGTATGTTATTCTGATGAGCAGCTTTGGCATGGTTCGTTCGGTAGGATCTGCATTGGGCGAAGAAATAGGCTGGCGCGGCCTTCTTACTCCGCAATTGGCCAAAATCAATTCTTACACGGGCACTTCTCTTTGGATGGGTCTCATATGGGCTATCTATCATTATCCTCTTCTGCTTTTTTCCAATTATAATACCGGAGGTCCAAAATGGCTGGCTCTTTTATGTTTTACGGTCATGATATTTGCATCTTGTTTCATCTTCACCTGGTTAAGGTTAAAATCCGGGAGTTTATGGACAGGAGCTATTTTACATGCCAGCCACAACCTTTTTATACAGTCTATTTTCACACCGCTTACTGTGGATACGGGAAATACCAATTATTATATTGATGAGTTTGGGATTGCCCTGCCTATTGCAACCGCTATCGTTGCCTACTTTTTCTGGAGAAAGAGAAAAGAATTACCTGAAAAGGATACTGAAGATTCCCTTCTTTCCGCATAGCATTATTCATCAAAAAACAGCCTTCCGTGCAGAAGGCTGTTTTTTGAAATATCAGTGAAGTCAGTATTTTAATTAATCAGCAGAGTCCGGGCTTACTGTCTAATTGGCAATTTCCAACAGTTTTTTATAATCTTTTCTTTTCTGTGGGATGATGGGGTGGTACATAATTTCTTTGTCAATCCAGCGTTCAGGTTTTAAAAATGAGAGAATAAGCTCCATATCTTTGTCATTAAACCCTTCATAAAATCTGCTTTTTTCTTCTTTTGGTATGGGAGTTAAGGCTTTTTCATCTTTTCTACGCGGAGCGAAATGCGCCCCTGTATAATCTCTTTTTTCGTTTCTGAATTTTGCTTCTATATTAGGTTTAAGCTGCTGCTTCAGTTCTTTTATCTCATTTTCCGTTTTAGGTGTGGTCATTATTATTTTGTTGATCTCTTCACCTAATTCGTACTCAATTCTTTGATTGATGTCTTTTATTTTTTCCTGAAGAAATTTACCTGATCGTGTTGGTGGTTCACTCAGCAACAAACGTTCGTATCCGGTGGCATCTCCTCCTTTTTTAGTCTTACCTTCATTCTCCTTCTTCCAGGCAAGCATTCTGCCTCCGCTCTCACTGCCCTCTTCTTCCATGTACCTTACCGTGTATCCTAACATCGCCATCACTTCAAGGTTACCGCTTCTGAAGCCCAGATGCTTTACATGGGTGAAATTTTTCTCAAAATACTCATACAGCTTAAACTGCCCAAAACGGGTATTACCTCCCCATGCTAATAAAGATGGTGTTTTATCATCCCAAAATTCAGTGATATTGAATACTTTGGAAGGGTGAATATACCTTTTGACATCACTGACAATATCATCAAACTTAGATCCTCTCTCTTTCACATAGCCTTTATCTCCGGTAATAATAATTGCATCATACATCTCTGCTACTCTATAAATAATCTGCCTGATCCCTGTATAGCTGGTATCGTGTTCTATATGGATATCTCCCCCTTTTCCACTGAAACGGGACCATAAAATAAGTAAGTTGTTTCCACTGGTGGGTATTCCTTGTTGTTCCAGCCATTTTTTTATAGCGTCATCTTCATCGGTGTTGATATTGACCTCCCATCTTTCTTTTAGCTTAGCCCGTAAGGCCGGCGAGTATTTTCTGGCAATATAGTCTGTTCCATAATTCACTCCTTTAATATATCCCTTTCGCTGATACTTACGTGCTTCATCTTCTAATTTTTTCTTACCGGCTTTATCTCCCCTTAACTGTTTTACTTCTACAACATGTATTCTGTCCTCACCTATCCCGGAATCTCTATAGAATTTTTTTATAGAATCTGCTTTATCCGTATGGTCTTTGACCGTGCCGTCGCCTTTTGAAATGACAACATGAAGCTCCTCATCATCAATTAAAGCCGCGGCAATTCCAAACATATCACCGGTGGCATATCCGGGCTGGATAAGCACTTTAGGTTTAAATTCAGGTTTGGGGCCACGTTGACGTTCAGGTCTTGGTGCTGGTCTGCGAGCAGCAGCATCTGTATTGGAAACAGCTTCTTTGTCTTTTTTTCTATTTCTTATCATATCGTTTATTATAATACGTTAGGGAACAAATTTCAAGGTAAAGCTCCCGACAAAATAGAGGGGATCTACCCATTTTTAGAAATTCAGGGTTTCCCCTTATGGGCAGACAGTGTATTTGTGTATCATGCATTACTGATGATTAAATACACTTATATGTGCTGCTTTATTTTCCGATTCTATTATTGACTGATACGATGATGATCTAAAAATTTCACTCATAGGAGAATTCCCTTATTTTTTAAAATTCAGTTTTTTCCCTTAATGAAGATTTATTCCGTTTGATGAAATTTGTATCAGACAAAAGAGATCAACAGTCTCACAGTGAAAACCTAACCAGGAAATAATATAAGGTTGAGTTGAAACAAAGACTTTGAAAAAAGATGTTTGAAAATAAAAAATAATAGTAACCCATTAAAACCAGAATATGGCAGAAACAGTAAACACCCAGACTACAGATGCAGTAACGCAGACCAATGTTACCGTACTTGGTGAGTCTCCCGCACAGGCTATGAGTATGCTTTACCAGATGGCCACGCATGCCAGTGGAATTTCCATTCAGAATTCTGTGACAAACCAGCAGAACTTGAACCAGCTCAACCCTGCGATTGTTGCAGATGCCATTAAAATTTTAAAAGGATAATCTAAAACCTTACCATCATGAGTGAAAACAACAGTGAAACCCAACAATCCCAGGCAGCCAATGCTACCACTCCGGCGGAGAAAGCTGTAGTATTTGTGAACAGTGAGGTACTGGCTCCCCCTAAGGGTTCTCCAATGACCGGAGTAACGAAAGTAATGATAGAACAGTCTACAGGAATGATGGTTCAGGATTTACAGTCTTTTCTAAAAGGATTCGAGCAGGTAGGTCTTATCGCATTAAGCAGATTGGCTAATAATTTACTAACCTATGGAACGACTTTCGGGCCGGCTCCTGGAAGTAAAGAAACTTCTGTTCAGATGGCCGAGAATCTTCAGGGTCAGGATGCAGGAAAAGGAAATGAAATGATGAAAGACTTATTCAAAATGGTAAGTGAATATGCTGAAGTAAAGGCTAAAATTTCCAATACTATTTATAATGTCAACGCGCTTCCTGTCTCAGAAGCCCTTCCTTCTCCCCCATCCTATATGGAAGTAATCCCTGAGACTGAAGATCCTGAAAAAAAAAACGAGTAAATCCGGTTCCGGAAGAAGTCTCATCAGAAAAGGAAGGTATGAGAAAAAGCTTTATCACGGCTGATCATGGGGGAAAATTAGTATTAAAGTCAGTAAAATTGACACAGCCACTCGTAAAACCAGAGATTAAGGAAGCAGTAATTCCTTCAGTAGAAACTGAAGTTAACCAAAAGAAAAAAACAATAATAAGTCAACTCCTTGAAAAAATTAAAATAAATAAAAGATGAATTATTCTTCAACAACCAAACCCGCCAAAATTTTAAATCTAGAAAATCTAAATGATTTAAATGAACGACTTTATCTGACCCGAAGCAGTGATATTTCTTATTTTGACACAAAAAGTGCTGATGTCAAAAAGACGGAACATAATGCAGAGCGAGTTGTATTTAATCTTCAGACCTCAAACATTAATATTCAGCCTGCCATAAGACTAGTGAACTGCATCAACAGAGGAAATAAAAGATACAATCATTTCCAGTCTTTTGTAGTGGAACCTATAGATAGATCAACGGGAATTGCCGTCATCATGGTCAAGCTGGATGATCCGAAAGCTTTTTATTGTAATGTTAGAATTTTACCTTTTACAACCTTAAATGAAATTGCAGTTTCAGATCTTGATTCAAAACTTCTTACCATTAATCTTGAAAAGGCAAAATGGATTCTCAAAACAGATATCACGATCACTCCATCTGATACGGGAGAAGCTCAGTATTCTGTACATGATGTGGATGTAGCTGCTATTTCCGAATTGGTAAGCCAGGAAGAAATAATTGAATTAAAAAGAGAGCTGGAATTCCAGGCTTCTAAGCTGATTGCCCATTATTTCCAGGAAATCCTGAGTATTGTAGTGAATGAAAACCCTCCAAACAACGGCAGGCTTCCTGTGATTCCGGATGATTATATCCTTACCCTTCCTCCCAACCAGTTAAAAGAAATGTTGTCAGCCACTGCTATTTCAGCGTGTATTGCTTTGGAGATAACAGGTTATAATGTAGTAAAAGATATCAACCACGACTGGAAGGCTGCAGCTGCATTTATTAATTATCTGCTGTAAAGTAAACGTTTACTTTTTCAAACATTATAAAAAACAGTACTTATGCGCAGAAGAACCCGTAAGAGGGCACCCGCTCACAAACCTCCTGTACCCGTGACGGAACCAGAAATGGTAGAAAAAGAAATCATGCCTTTTGTATTAAGACATGAAGATGAAATTATCAGTTATATCAGAGACAAAGCTGTCAAAGAGACCATGAAGTCGCTGGCTCCTCTCCTGGAAAAGCTGGAAGAAGCCGTAAAACAGCAGGAATCTGCTCAGACTCAGATTGCCGCACAAGCTCCTCCTGAAACCCCTGTGATGAACTATGAAGAACAGCTGAAAAAGCTTCAGGAAGCATCATCAGCAAAAGTAAAAGAGAAGGAACTCAAAATCATGGACCGAATGAATAAACTGAATGCCCGATTTGGCAATATCCGACCTTAAAAACATCAAAATCAATATATGGACGAAATTAATGTAATCATTACAGGAATGTCTACCGCCGTACCTCAGGCTATTTCCACACAGGTAAGTGCTCATTCTACCGGACAGATGCAGATCAATTCTGCATTAAATCAACAACGCAACGCCATGACCGGGATCACCAATTATGTCATGGGCGTAAAAAAGATGAGTCCAAAAAATATAAAGCTCAAGCAGCTCGGGACATTTAAAAAAGAACGTTTTTAATCTAAGTCTCTAACAACTACGGATGCGGTTTATTTCCCTGCAAAGATGAAATCTGGTGCCCTCAATATAATACAATCAGGTCAACATTTATTTTGCACCGTTTTTCAGATGCCGTCAATGTACAAAAGCAATTATTCAGAATCCATATTTAGCCCAAAGGAATCCGACATTGCCGGCATACCTGCAGCAGGAATTTATTTTTAAGACAGATATTAAAATAGAAACCGCATCCTTTTATCCAAAAAAAAATATGCTTTAAACTCGCGCAGATTTTACAGATAGGGTTTCAACCATTGTATTCAGAGCCACCCTTCAAGTCTAATTTATTCATAACCTGTCAATACCAATGCCTTTGAAATGTATTCATCTGGAGGATCTGTGGTGAGTTTAAAAGATAGAACATAAAACTAGTTTACCTCAATAATTATTAACCGAGATCAGATCTCAAAAAAAACAATTACAATTATGCCAGTTAATGAACAAATCACAGACGCAGTAACGCAATCTAACGTGAAAGTAGTAGGAGAATCTCCTGCAATGGCTCTAGCCAACGTGTACCAATCTGCTGCACATTCTACAGGAATCATGTTTGAAAATGCAGTAAACGCACAAAACCAACAGAACATTCTGGGTCAGGCAGCAACTACTCAGGGTATTCTGCAGATCTACAGCCTGGATACGGTAGCAGATGCGGTTTCTATCGCTAAGATTCTTAAGCCGTAGTCTTTACACTTTTTGAGAAAAAAGTAATTCTCTCAGCCGGATAATCCGGTCGTTTTTTAACCCAAATAAACAATAATCATTATGCCAGTTAACGAACAAATCACAGATGCAGTAACACAGTCTAATGTAAAGGTAGTAGCAGAATCTCCTGCAATGGCTATCGCTAACGTGTACCAATCTGCTGCACATTCTACAGGAATCATGTTTGAAAATGCGATGAACAACCAAAATCAACACAACATCGTTACACAAGCAGCCACTACGCAGGGTATTTCTCAAATCTACAGTAAAGATACCATAGCGGATGCCATCTCAATTGCTAAAATTCTTAAACCTTAATCCATTTTGCATACCGCAGAATACAACCTATTTTAAAGCCGGAACACCCGGTTATTTTAACCCAAATAAACAATAATCATTATGCCAGTAAACGAAAAAATCACAGACGCAGTAACACAATCAAACGTAAAAGTAGTAGCAGAATCTCCTGCAATGGCTTTAGCTAACGTGTATCAATCTGCTGCACATTCTACAGGAATCATGTTTGAAAATGCAGTGAATACACAAAACCAACAGAATATTGTCTCTCAGGCAGCTACTACACAGGGTATCACTCAGATCTACAGTCTGGATACCATTGCAGATGCTGTTTCTATGGCTAAAATCCTTAATCCTTAATCCATTTTTGCGAACAGCTGAATTCCATTTTCCGAACAACCGGATTTTCCGGTTGTTTTTTAACCCCAATAAACAATAATCATTATGCCAGTAAACGAACAAATCACAGACGCAGTAACACAGTCGAACGTAAAGGTAGTTGCAGAATCTCCTGCAGTAGCTTTAAGCAACGTATATCAGACAGCAGCCCATTCTACAGGAATCATGTTTGAAAATGCGGTGAGCGCACAAAACCAACAGAATGTTGTCACTCAGGCAGCTACTACACAGGGTATCGCACAGATCTACAGTCTGGATACCATTGCAGATGCTGTTTCTATGGCTAAAATTCTTAATCCGTAATCCACTTTTGCGGACCTCTTTAAAACTATTATTCAAACCACCGGAAAATCCGGTTATTTTTAAACCCAATAAACAATAATCATTATGCCAGTAAACGAACAAATCACAGACGCAGTAACACAGTCGAACGTAAAAGTAGTAGCAGAATCTCCTGCTATGGCTTTAAGTAACGTATATCAATCTGCTGCACATTCTACAGGAATCATGTTTGAAAATGCAGTGAATGCACAAAACCAACAAAACATTCTAGGTCAGGCAGCGACTACTCAGGGTATTCTGCAGATCTATAGCCTGGATACCGTAGCAGATGCAGTTTCTATTGCTAAAGTATTGAATCCTAAATTATAGTGTATTTTTAGATTTCTTGTTATCAGGGAGTACAATCATGTGCTCCCTGATTCTTTTTTGGATAGAAACTATTTATCAAATAATACAATTTCGTTGGGATCTATCACCTTGTTTTGTACAGCGTAAATAACAAGTCCTGCCATATTTTTCACTCCAGTTTTAATCATAAGATTGGTCTTATGCGTTTCTACGGTTTTGGGTGAGATAAAAAGAGAATCTGCAATTTCCTTGGTGCTCAGCTGCTGGCATACCAGTCGTAAAACATCTATTTCTCTTTCGGTGAGCTCATTCCTGGAAAAAGCGTGAAATTCCGGAAGTTTATTGGAAAGCTGGGTTCTCATGACATCAATCTGATCGTTGGAAAAATAATGTCCGGTATGATGAACGGTTTTGATGACCGCCAGGAGTTTCTCCAGTTCAATTTCTTTAGATAAAAAAGCATGGGCTCCCATTTTCAGCATTTGCCCCATAAATGAACGGCGGTAGAAGCTGGAAAGAATAATGATTTTTGTTTCTTTTTCTTTTTTACCAAGTTCGGCCATTACTTCAAGGCCGTCACCATTCGTCATTCTCAGATCCAGGATCAGAATATCTAAAGCCACAGAATCCTGCTCTGTGAGAAACTGATGTCCACCTGTAGAAGTCAGGACAACCTGATAGTCACTGCTATTGTCGATATAATTTTTCAAAAGCTGTACAAACAGCAGATCATCATCTACAATTCCGATTTTAATTTTTGAGTGTTCCATGTTTATTTTTTTATTGTATTGCCATACAGGCAATGAATTTTGTGCCTTTCTCAGGCTGGGTTTTAAGTTTATAAATGGCTTTAATTTTTTGTGCTCTTGACTGAATATTCCTCAGACCAATGCCTCCTGATTGGGTTTCTACGATAAACCCACGGCCGTTATCTTCTATGGTCAGCATTAGATAGTTCAGAGATATTCTTAAGGATACGTCTACTCTGGTTGCTTCAGCATGTTTCAGAATATTGGTGATCAGTTCCTGTACGATTCTGAAAAGATTCAGTTTTACAGGGCTGCTGATGGGTATTTGTATGGTGATATGCCGGAAGATGACTTCTATATTTTTATTAACCTGTTCAAGATAATCTGCAATCAAATCTGCCAACTCAATCTCCTCCAGATCAGGTGGTGTAAGATTATGGGATAGCTCGCGTATCAGCTGCATCGATTTTTTTAAATCACGATTAAGCTCTTCGGGATTTTTATCATTAAGATTCAGACGGATGAGATTCAACTGTGAGATGATATTATCATGAAGTTCTTCTGCCAGACGTTCCCTGTCCTGTTCCTGTAAAAGCAGCATATTCTCCCAATGTTCATTTTTTGTATTTCGGACCATCCGGGAGACTTTCTGTTTGTTTTTCCTGATGTTTTTTAAATAACTAATCACCAATAACGTAATGAATACCGTTGTTAAAGAAAATAGTCCAATACCGATCCATATCCATACAACTATCTGATCCTGATTTTCCCAACGCCACATCCCAGATTAATAAAAGAAATATAAAAAGACAATAGCAGGATGCCTCTGAAAAGCCAGATAGGGGCTACCCAATTCAGGTGGTTGCTGATTAAAAAATTAAAGGTAGTGGATATGAGGCATTCAATAGAAAAAAACAGGAAAACAATGATGTTTACAACAAACATATCTCTATCTGTCCTGCCTTCCCTGATGATTTTCATAAAATAAGAGGCCGCATAGCTACAAATTATAATGCTGGTGATAATATTGGAATAAAAGGTAACCTGCATATCATTTTGCACATACAGCACATTCGTAATCAGGGTTAATATGGCGTAACAATAGATCATCCATCTTACCTCACGGGAAAGCTGGATATAGTAATTGCTATAGATCACCGTAAGAATCATCAAACCAAAAAACTGGCTCAATGTATAGTTGTAGGTATTGAGTGTATTTAATTTCATCAGCCGTCCAGCCAAATCAGACAGCTCCAGCATGAATTCTCCTGAAAGAAGCACAATCACAGGAAGTTTTGATTTTATCCCTTCTTTTACCAATATAATCAGCCCTGTACATAAAACGAGATTAATAATAATCTGTAAATACAGGGATAAACTGTTATACGAAAACACGGGTGCTTTGCTTCAGAAGTTGATAATCATTAAGAGTATCAATAATGGTAAAAGGAGGTCTTGGAGTAGAATAATTTTCTGCGGTCTCACTCATATGATTAATAGCCAGACTTTTCACTGTAATAATTTCGATATGATAGGGGAAATCCGGATCCTTTTTTTCCAGATCATCTGTAAGCCCAAAGAAACTGGTACACGTCTGCGCTCCTGTAATCTCCATATTTTCATAATCTGAAAACGGTATGGAAATCAACTGAAAGATATCTTCTGTCTTCTGAGACTGCAGCCACGAAGTACCAAACATATTCCATCTGAAGTTTCGGTTAATGGCGGATTCTGAAGTAATCGGAGGAACCTCAACCACAATTTCATTGTTGCTTTCTATTTTTGACTCACTAAAATCACGTAAAAAATCTTTGATAAGGATGGTATTGAAGTTGGCATCTTTATCACTTTTAGAATCAATCAGGAAAAATTTCAGCTGGCCATCATGAATGCCTACATAGGCATGAATCATTTTCGGCTCTGCAGTTTCAAGATTTTTTTTCCATTGTTCAATGTCTTCACCTGAAACGCTGAAGTGAGTTCCCTGATTCAAGGAATTCAAAATTTCTGCTCCATTCATATCAATTCCATTTTTGTAAGAATCAATAAGATTTTTCCATTTTCTGATAGCTTCAAAGATGTTTTCAGTAGTCATGATAATATTTATTTGTGAATGATAATTATTTTATGTGTTGAAATTTACAAAAAAAACAGACTGATATTTATTTTTAAATCACATTCAAGTGGAAAATGAATTTTAATTGAATAAAAATGAATTTTTCTTTTGTTTTTCATAAAATTAAATCAGAAACACCCCGTATCTTTGCACCGGAAACCTTCTCATTTAAATCAATACTGTCATGATTCCATTCCACGAGCTTCTATTTTTCATTCTGGCTGCGCTCATTTTAGTGATCAGCCCCGGTCCTAATATGATTTATCTGATTTCAAAATCCATCACACAAGGAAAAAAGTCTGGGTTTATCTCGTTAGCCGGAGTCGTATGCGGATTTTTATTTCATATCATCATGGTTTCTTTTGGTCTGACCGCTGTTTTGCTGGCGGTACCATTGGCTTATACTATTCTTAAAACACTGGGAACTGTCTATCTTTTATACCTTGCTTATCAGGCTATAAACCCCAAGAGCAGGAATATCTTTGATGTTGATAAGAATGTTGCTCACGACAGTCCCAAAAAGCTTTTCACCATTGGTTTTTTAACGAATGTATTAAATCCAAAAGTGGCCGTATTTTATCTGTCCTTCTTTCCTCAGTTCATCAAACCTGAGTATGGGTCTGTATTCACGCAAAGCCTGGAATTGGGAGTCATTCAGGTTTTGATCAGCTTCAGCATCAATTTTATCATTGTATTAACTGCTGCAAAAGTGGCATTATTCTTTTCTAATAATCCGGTCTGGATAAAAATTCAGAAATGGTTTATGGCCAGCGTATTAACTTATTTAGCGATAAAAATGGCATTTTCAAAAGCAAAATAAAATCCGGAACAGGTTTCATGCTGTTCCGAATTCTGAAGTATATTCATATAAAAACGTCATCTAAGGGGACCGTTATGATATGTCCGGCAAATTTGAGATTAATATGTCGAATGTAAAACCGTGAAAATACGTAATTTTGCCATTAAGTATTTCTTCTAATCAGAATATAGATTATATTTTCTGTGCCTTCTTTTATAGTACTTAAAGATGAAACATACAATTCCAACTTATGATTTGAGTGGTATTTCCCACCATAGATTCCATGTCAGAAGAATGGATAAAAATACCCAGGATGCTGAAGACATTCTATTAGACAAAGGAATACACAGAGACAGTCATTACATTTTCACCTGTATGGAAAGCGGACATGTGAAAATGATGGTAGATTTTAAAATCATTGAAAAAAAAGGGTCTACTATTTTCTGTGTATTGCCGGGTCAGGTACATCAGGGCTTATTGATGAAGGAGGTTTGCGGATGGTTCGTAGCCGTTAAAGCAGAACTTGTACCCGATGTGGTACGTTCTTTTTTTCAAGAATCGATGGTTGAAATACAACCTCTCACCATTGACAAAGATATTATCAAAAAACTCAATACAGCAGCCGGTTTACTTCATGACTCTTATACTCATGAAATGCTTTCCTCTAAAGAAGGATTTCTGGTAACTCAATCTTTGCTTAATGCATTTCTGGGAATGTTTGCTCTACTATATTCTCAAAAGAATATTACTCAGGCTTCTAACGAAAGCCGTTCTTTACAGATATCAAGAGCATTTAGGAATTTGGTACGAAAAGAATTCAAAACCTTGAAAAGTCCATCAGACTATGCTGAAATTTTAAATATTACAAGAGGATATCTGACAGAAACTGTCCGCGAAGCAACAGGAAAACCTGCGCAGCACTGGATTCATCAGGAAATTTTAATCGAAGCCAAAAGACTATTGGTTTTTACGGATCTGAGCATAAAAGAAGTTGCCTACGAGCTGGGATATAGTGACCATACTTACTTCAGCCGTTTGTTTTCTAAACTGGAAGATCAATCTCCGTCGGCATTTCGGGATGAAAATAAAAAATAACAACTCAACCACGAATAGTCCAATCAATTCCCCGAAACCGCTATCGGTATTTTCTGATTTTGCAACGTCCTTTGCAATAAAAATAATTTATGCCAAGCCTACCAAAATGGATCAATGACACTGTAGAAAATGTTTGGTCCTCAAAATTTAAAGACTGTACCGTTACCCATATAGAAAAAATCACAAACGATCTTCGCCTGATACGCTTTGAAACAGATCTGCAAGACGTTCCCTATGAGCCTGCTTATGCCATAGGAATAAGAATCAATGACAGGGATTTCCGTAATTATTCTCCTTTCAACTTCAACAGGGAAATGGGGACTTTCGATGTGTTATTTCATCTTCATGATGCCCATGCAGCAGGGAGTCATTTTATAACCAATCTATCTGCCGGAGATTCTATAAAACTTTTAATGCCCAGAGGAAAACAATTCTTTATTCCCAACGCCAAAATTCATTTTTCTGTAGGGGATGAAACTTCATTGGGAAGTTCTCTTTCCATCAAAGAAGCTGTGGAGGAATATGGTTCGTTATTTATATGCCTTCACGAACTGGAAGAAACTTCTGCTTTGGAAAAACTGAATCTCTATGGTTATCATTGTCCTAAAAATAATACGATGAAAATGATAGAAGCTCTCAACGATTTTCTTCGGGAGGAAAAAGAGACCATCTACGATGATGAAGTCATTTTTTACCTTACCGGAAACGGAGAAAGGATGTCTCTGATTAGAAAATTTCTTAAGGCTAAAGGAGTTTCTGCCCGATGCATAAAATCTCAGGCATATTGGATTGAAGGGAAGAAGGGTTTGTAAAAAGTGAAAAACATCAACTTTTCTCTCCAAATAATGAAACGCTGTCCGACAATAAGAAAGAAAATTATTGCCGGATATCGTTTTCATTATATATTTTTGGGAAGAATTTCTTTTGGATTATTTCTGCTTCTTACCTAATGCTTTCACTTTTTTCAGCCAGTGATCACGCTGCTCTTCTTTAGAATTTCTGATGATTCCAATATAAGTTACTTTCACGGGTTTTACCCCACAGTATTCAAGTATCGATTTCTTAAGCTGATTCACACTGGGTCTGCCAAAAAACAAACGATAATACCATCCCGGCTGGTCTAATGTGGTCAGAATATGGGCTGTTTTTCCTTTTAAAAGCTTATCCCACCACACAGAATTCTCCCGGTATTTGTAAGCCATTCCCGGTAAAAAAAGACGGTCTATAAATCCTTTCATTATCGCAGGAAATCCGCCCCACCAGACAGGATGTATCCAAACCAGATGATCTGCCCACTGAATGATTTCCCAGGCTTTTAACAAATCCGGTTCAAGTTCCATTCTTTTCTGGTATCCAAACTGAAGATTAGGATTGAATTTTAAATCCTTTATGACAATTTCTCTTACTTCGGCTCCTGTTTCTATGGCTCCCGCTCTGTACGCTTTTGCCACTCCAAAGTTGAAAGAATCTCTGTTGGGATGCCCGTTGATAATTGCTATTTTCTTCATTGTGTTACATTGATATTAATAGAATCATAAGCATGAAGCTGTGCTAGTAATGATGAGGGCTCATGCAGCTGATGGCTGAAATACACCTTATTTTCATGAGGATTTCTAAAGAGTTCTTCCGCGTGCAGAACCGCAGATAAAGCAGTCAGTTCTGCCTGACCTTTTACACTCTGCAAGCTCAATTTTTTTTGTCCGGACTGATTGTCGATTACAATTTCAAAGACAGCCTGATCCCCGTTTCCACTTGATCCAAAAATCATTTTTCTTTCCTTTAAAGATAAAATATTGTAAATTCTTAAGTATTGAAATGTCCCAAGCAGCCAGGTAATGAATTTTGAATTATAAGTCATTTTCACACTTACATCGGAAATTCGTTCTACCTTATTGAGTATATACAGATCAGGCACGTCAAAATTATAGGCATTTCTCTTTCCTATTCCAAAGGAAAAGTGAAAGTCTTCCGTATCTAAAAAATGTCTGATAGAAATGGGTGTATCATTCTTATAATGTACAAAAGGAACGGCTACATTTTCTGCCATAAAGTGAGCAGAACTCTCTCCTGCCAGATCTTTCACTGAATAATATACAAAGAGCTTCACTTCATTAATATCTCCTGAATCCGAAAGGACATTCACCAATCCCGGAACAATCCCGCCCATCCAGCCGGAGCTGAAGACAATCCTGCTCTCTACCTCTGCTTTTCCGGCAATATGATACGCTTTTACCAAAGCCGGGGTAGGTTTTGTAATATCTAGATAATCTATTTTGTGATCGATAGCGAAACGAAGAATGTGATCTTCTTTATCATTCACAGAAAGAATGATGAGGTTTATTTTTTTATCAGAAATGACTTTAAACGAAGAGGGATCTGTAACATCAATCTTCAGATCTTTATCTGTTTTACCTCCTTTTCTTCCCCCAATAAAAATAGTGACATGAGGGTTTCTTGACTGCAATATTCTTGCAATCGTTTTGCCTACCAATCCGTTTCCTCCAATAATCAGAATATTCTGCTCCATAATTTTTTTTAACAAAAGTAGAGCGCTCCTATTCCAATCAACAGGACAAATGTCTAAAAAGTAATTTTCTTCCGGATCCGGCTCAAATGCCGCTGTGTAATTCCGAGGTAAGAGGATAAATACTGCAGTGGAATTTTCTGGATATAGTCGGGATAGTTTTTAATAAGCGTAGTATATCGTTGTGTGGCTGTGTCTCTTTGCAGCTGGAAAAATCTATTTTCAAGCTCAAGATATTCCTGCTCGGCAATGATTTTCAAAAATTTGGTCCAGTTCAGATTATCCTGAATAAGGGTATCCATCTTTTCTTTTTTCAGAATCATCAGCTCTGCATCATTGATGGCCTGCATATTTTCTTTACTGAGACATCCTGAAATAAATGATGAGTAGGCAGCAATCATGGTATTGGGAAACCTGAAACAATAGGTCATATCTTTCCCATCATCAGAAATATAGAAAGACCTGAAAATTCCGGATTTTATAAATCCCACTTCCCGGCACCGCTCGCCTTCCCGTATGAAATAGTCATTTTTATCTACTTTCCTGATTTCGAAAAGCTGCAATAACTCTTCAATTTCATCTTCTGAAAACAGATTAAAGCTTCGAAAATAATCATGTACCATCATTCTTGACATTAGGGAATTCTAATAAACCACGAAAATAAATAAAAAGAATAGAGACAGCATTCTTTATCAACGTAAAATTTTAATTTTTGTAAGGTTTTTATTTAAAAGAAAGCAAAGGTGGAGGCTGTCTCAAAAGTCAAATAATTTGGCTTTTGTCATTCTGAAAGAAATGAAATGTAGTGAAGAATCTCATACTTCTCGTTATTAATGAGATTCTTCCTTCGTCAGAATGACACTTTTGAGACAACCTCTTTTTAAACGGGAGCATATTGGTAAACTTCAATTAACAACAAAAAAAATCATCTCAGGACGAGATGATCTACCGTTTTGAATTTACTTGAGTTATTTATGAAGATATGAATGATGTTTTGTTGTAACAAAGATAGGTCAGTTCCGGTTTTTATCAATCAGGGTAATCCCTAAACTTTTATCCGTAAAAATACGGTTGTGTAAACAAAAAAGCCCTGCAGGACATACCTTACAGGACTTTAGTTTATCTAACAATATTCTGTTTATTGTTTAAAGTTCAAGATTTAAAGTTATGATTATCATTCACTTTCACCCTGACTTCCTTTACTAAAGAGGGCTTACCAATTGTAAGAACCATTCTTTAACTTCTCCGTCCAGGTAAGGACCTAGTTTTTCCTCACAGGTCTTATGGTAACCATTCAACCATGCAATTTCACTTTCTGAAAGAATTTCTTTCGCCACTGTATCTTTAAAGAACGGGCAGAAGGTAAGCGTTTCAAATTCATAGAATGTTCCGTGAATTGTTTTTTCGGCTTCTTTTACTGCGATCAGGTTCTCATGACGGATTCCATAGTGCCCTTCAAGATAGTACCCTGGTTCATTTGAACAAACCATTCCCGGAAGAAGGTCCTGAGGGTTCAGGTCTTTTCTGATATTCTGCGGTCCTTCGTGTACGTTCATAAAGCTTCCTACCCCATGTCCTGTTCCGTGGTTGAAATCTTTCCCTTCCATCCATAACGGAAGTCTCGCAATGGCGTCAAGGTGTACTCCTTTTGTTCCTTTCGGGAATTTCACCATCGATAAACGGATTAATCCCTGTAATACCAATGTTGAATTTCTTTTAAACTCTTCAGAAGGTGTTCCTAATGCAAAAGTTCTTGTAATATCTGTAGTTCCCTCAAGGTACTGACCTCCTGAATCTACAAGAATAGTAGCCTCATTGGTCACTTCTTTGCTTCCTTCTTTTTTGGCAGAATAGTGCATGATGGCTCCGTTATCTTTATATCCTATGATAGAACCAAAACTTTCTCCTACAAAGTTTTCTCCTTCTGCACGGAAACCTCTCAGTTTCTGCCCGATAGAATATTCATTCATAGTTTCTTTTCCTGCATTGTGTGTTAACCAATAAAGGAATTTCACCATCGCAACCCCGTCTCTTACCATTACGGTTCTGAAACCCTCCAGCTCAGCCTCATTTTTCTGGGCTTTCATCAGGTTACCGGGAACCGGAGCTTTGATAAACTGGTTTTCGGCTTGTAATGTTGCAAAAATCTGTTGGTTGCTGTTTGGAGAAACCAATACTTTTTCATTCTTGAATGTCTTCAGATAATTGTAGAATTCTTCGTAAGGCATCATTTTTACAAAGGAGTCATCCATTTGTTTTCTTGCCCCCACTTCCATTTTTTCTAATCCCGTGAATAGAACTGCATCGTTTTTAGTAATTACGATATATCCTAAAAATACAGGATTGCTTTCTACATCGCTTCCTCTCAGGTTCAATGTCCATGCTACATCATCCAGACTTGAAATAATATGTACGGTAGCCTCCTGATCTTCCATTTTCTGACGAATTGCAGAAAGTTTATCAGATACCGATTTACCGGCTCTTTCTACCGGATGTACAAAGATTGGGTTGGCAGATGGAGTTCCTCTTTCTTTCCAAACTTCGGTTAAAAGCGGAGAATCTACCAGCGTACTATTTTTTGAATTAAATTTTTGAGTAAGCAGTTCCCAGTTGGCATTAGAAGCTGCTAAAGCATTTACCGCCACTTTACCACCGGCAGGGATTTCTGAAATAATCCAGTCGATATAATTAGGAGTACCTTCCATACCGTCCTTGAAAAGATCGATTCCTGAACCATCCAGCTCAATAGCCGCTTGTGTAAAGTATCTTCCGTCTGTCCAAAGTCCAGCTTTGTCTTTGGTAACTACCACAAAACCGGCAGAACCTAAGAAACCTGACAACCAAGCTCTCTCCTGCCATTGTTCAGGAAGATATTCGCTCATATGCGGGTCTGCAGAATATACTATAAATGCATCAACATTATTTTTCTGCATTTCTTCACGAAGCGCAGCAACTTTTTCCTTTGAAGTCATTCTTTTTCTTTTTTAAACACCGAAAGTTACGAAAAATTTGATGTTGGCAGATTAAATATATTCCCTATTTTCCTTAATAATCTGTTCTTTTTTAAAGAAATCCTTTTACAAGGAAAATATAATTTATTTTTTGTTTTTATTTTAAACAACCTCAATTATGCAACTATAAATTTCACCAAAGTTTTTATTGTATTTTCTTATTTTAAAATAGAAAGCTTTAGTTTTTAAAAAATATTTTTGAGATATTATCCGCTATAGTATAGGTTTCAACTCCCGTAAGGTTGGTCAGCAGAATAACTGTTAAATTATCATCCGGATATATATTTACAGAGGCACGCCCCCCTCCAAAAGCTGAAACAGCAAAATGAGTTTCTCTCCGGATAACCGGCCAACCTAATGCATATGCATTTAATAATCCTCCAAAACCGTCATAACTTCCATTATTTAGAGCTACAGGCATCCACATTTTTCTGATATTTTCCTGATCCTGCAAAAATTGACCATCCTGTAATGCAATAATCCATTGAGCAATATCATCAGCGGTCGTAAAAACACCTGCATCAGTTCTGAAACTTGTAGGAAAATCCTCATATAGTTCTTTGAGCTTATTTCCTTTGATATGATTACCTGTTGCTTTATCCAATCTATAAAAACTATAAGTGGGAGCTTTATTTTTCATTACATCATATGAGTTTCCATATTTTGTATTATTCATTTTGGCAATTTTAAATTGACCATTTTCGACCCACTCTTCGAAAGGAAGTTTTCCTATTTTTTCAATAATCTTCTGTAAGACAAGATAATTAGTCGCATTATAGTTGAATTTCTCTCCCGGATCAGACAATAGTGGTAAAGTCTGAACTTTCACCCATGCAGAATCCTGTCCTTTGTCACTAATTAAACCACCTCCATTTTCTGATTCTATATCCGGTAAACCTGAAGTATGGCTTAGTAATTGTCTGATGGTAATTCTCCCCCAGTTTTCCGGTATATGATCCAAATAAACAGAAATGGGTTTTTCAATTTCAAGATCGTTCTTTTCCACCAATTGCATAATGGTAACAGCAGTAAATATTTTAGCAATAGAATTGATAGAAAATTTTGTATTATTCGTAACGGGAACTGAAAATTCAATATTGGCTATCCCCAAAGGTTTCGAAAATAAAATTTTGTTATTTTTAATAATAGCAATCTGCAAACCGGGAATTCCTTCTTTTTTCATTTCTTTTGCAAGATACTCCAGTACCTTTTTTTTATGATTTTGTCCAAAAAAGGAGGTTGTTGTAAGAAATAACACACTTATAATGAATAAGATATTTTTCATTGAAATAGTTTTCCGAAAGTTAAAAACATTTCGGTTTACCAATCAAAAAATACGCATTTTTTAAAACATTAAAATCACAAACATATTTCATAAAACAAACCATTTTACAGTATAAAAAGCTACCACATTATCAAAATAATAAATTTTTGGAAAGATTATTGCTACATTTTATTTCATGAAACAGCAAAACTACAATAACCACAGAAAATTTTATCCGCCACATCATTTTATCTACCTTCCTTTGCTCATCATATTGGAGATGCTAGGAATTTATAAAATCTGGGCTGATCCGGAAAATCAATTGATATGGATCCTGTTTTCTATCGTTATTTTTTTGCTTTTTTATCTGGCATTTATGACACGGCAGCATTATGCTCTGGGGCTCCAAAACCGTATGGTGATCCTGGAGTTTAAACAGCGTTATTTCGAGATTTTCAATAAAAGATCTGATGAGGTTGCTGAAAAACTGAAATTCGATCAGATTGCTGCATTGAGATTTACCTATGATGATGAATTCAAAGAGCTTTTATACAGGGCTCTTCATGAAAACATATCAGGAGACGAAATTAAAAGATCTATTAAAAACTGGAGAGCTGATCGGCTGAGAATTTAACCAACACACTCAAACAAATATATACCTATGAAAAAATTAAGCTTATACAGTATTACGATATTATGCTTGTTGATGTTAACAAGCTGTGAGGCAGTAGAAACAATTTTTAAAGCAGGAATGTGGTGGGGAATCATCCTAGTCTGTGCGATAGTAGTGATTCTTTTACTGATATTTTCGAGGGGTAAAAACTCCTAACCATGCTTTATGGAGAAGAATACAGATCTGGAGATCATTTCTCACCTGAAGCCTTCAAAAATTGTTAAAATCATGAAGGATCCGGAAGCTTCTGCAAAGGCGGTACATCTTGTATATACCACCGATGCGGAAACCACCGGAATTATCCGTAAGAAAACAGGAAAAAAATATTCCTATTATAAAGAAGGAAAAAAAATAAGTAATAAGGAGGAAATTACAAGAATCAATAAGCTGGTGATTCCGCCTGCCTGGGAAAATGTATGGATCTGTGCCTTAGAAAACGGACATCTGCAGGCAACAGGTTTTGATGCCAAGCAAAGGAAGCAATACCGTTACCATCCTCTTTGGAACGCTTTAAGAAATCATACGAAATTTTACAGAATGCTTCAGTTCGGATATGCATTACCAGACATCCGGCTGCAAGTAGAACAGGATCTTGCTGCGCGAAATTTTGAAAAGCGGAAAATTCTGGCTTTAATTGTAAGCCTTATGCAGAGAACCAACATCCGTATCGGCAATGCCATTTATGAAAAACTATATGGTTCTTTTGGCCTGACGACTTTGAAAGGTAAGCATGTGAAGGTGAATGGACAGAAAATCACTTTTTCTTTTAAAGGGAAAAAAGGGATTATGCATCGTATTGATCTTCGGAGTAAAAGATTGTCAAGACTCGTTCAGAAGTGTAAAGATATTCCGGGGAAAGAACTTTTCCAGTATTTTGATGATGAAGGAAATCTACACTCAATAGATTCCGGGATGGTGAATGATTATATTAAAGAGCTTAGTGGTGAAGATTTTACCGCTAAGGATTTCAGAACCTGGTCCGGAACGGTAAGCGCTCTGATTGCTTTTAAAGAAATAGGATATGCAGAAAATGACAGCCAATATAAAAAAAAGGTAAAAGAAGCTCTTGATATTGTTGCTGAACATTTGGGAAACACAACAGCTGTATGCAGAAAATACTACGTTCACCCTTTAGTCATCAATCTTTACGAAAATAATACCATCAAAAAATATCTTGATGAACTGGAAGTCATTGAAAAAAATGACGGGAAAACCGATCTGACCCGAGAGGAAAAACTGGTTCTGAAAATTCTGGAAAACGAGAGAATGTAGGAATCCCAATCAATAGTGAATGGTAAATTAGCTTCGCAGTGAATTTTTTATTCTGTACTTCATCAACCCATTGACTATTTACTGCGCAGCAAAATTGACCATTGACATTTAATTATATTATTTTATATCAAACCGAAATCCTACTGTTGTTCAAAAACTGAACCCTGTATTCCTTCGGGGTAATCCCTGCAATTTTTTTGAAAAGCTGCGTAAAATGGGAGGCCGTATGAAAATTCAGCTCATAGGCTATCTCCGCGATATCTTTACTGGAATGAAGTAATGCCTTGCTGTAATTAATATCAATTTCATTGATCCACTGTTTGGGTGACTTCTGAGTTACGCCTTTTACACATTTATTCAGATAACTTTCTGTCACAGAGAGTTTATCAGCATAAAATGCCACCCGTTTTTCCACCACGTGATACTTAAACAAAAGATCCCGAAACTGAAGAGATAATTCCATAGGACGTGTCGCAGATTTATGATGGGTATCAGAATCTGTACTCAAAATCTTGATTAAAATAAGATGAAGCATAGTCACTACCACATCATTGACATTGAGGTTATTCAACCATAATTCCTGCTCCATAATCGGGAGAAGCTGTGTAATGGTACCATACGTGAGACTGTCGAGATTCAGAAAAGGGGTCATGAAAAAAATACTGCTTTTATGTTTAGGCAGTTCCTGTTCAGAAAGAATATTATTTTCATAGGCAAGGAAGAAACCTTCGATATCGTCGGATAATTCGACTGTTGCTGTAATGGTGCCTTGTTTTATAAAGATAACCCCTCCTTTCTCTGCATGATATTCTTTATTTTCAAGATATTGTCTGATATGACCGTTGGTAACGAAAATAATAAAATTAAACGTTGTACG
The DNA here is from genome assembly GCF_059420365.1 of Chryseobacterium sp. GW821-FHT04C04. Lineage (NCBI taxonomy): Bacteria > Pseudomonadati > Bacteroidota > Flavobacteriia > Flavobacteriales > Weeksellaceae > Chryseobacterium > Chryseobacterium sp. GW821-FHT04C04. Next base: position 331,220 of record NZ_JBWKTO010000005.1, read on the forward strand.
GTACGGAATCACCGGCATTAGAATCCCTTTAAGATAGTTTTCTATCCGATACAGCTGCAGATCAGCATTGTTGGCTAATATCTTGTCCGTGATATTCGGTAGAAAAAGCTTTTTATATTGAAAATTGGATAGAACTTCCATATCCTTGTTATGATTATTTAAAGTTATACAAAATATTTTTAAGAATCAATACTGAATCGGCTGAGAAGAGCGAAAAAGCAAAATTGCAAAAGAGTACCCCCATCCCGCCCTTACCTCTCAACCCCTCTCATCCTTTTACCCTCTCAATCTCTCACTTAGAATTTATAGTACACTCCTACTCTTACTCCAAAAGGACTTCCCGGTGTGTAGGTAAGGTCTGTGATAGGTTCTGCTTCTCCTTTTAATTGGGTTTCCGTCGCAAATTGGGCTTCATTCCACTGTACATTGAAAAGGTTGTTGACCTGAATATTGGCTCCCCACTTCTGACGGTTGTAAGAAAGCATAAGGTCGTTCACAAAGTAAGCTTTGGTTCTGATACTGTTATCTTCCACTGCTGGTCTTGCACCAAGATACCGGTACTGAAGTCCTAAAGAAAAACCATTCAGGAAATCCCAGTTTACAGATCCTGTACTGGTTACAACAGGCGCCAGCGGAACATAATCCTGACCTTTTTCTTCTTCTATAAATCTGGCATGGGAATAATTGATATCAGCATTCAGATAAAAGTTTTCTAATGGCTGGAAACGAACGCCAAGATCTGCTCCGAAACGTCTCGATTTTCCGGAAGGTTCTACCACAGCATCATCCCCAACGTATACAAACTCCTGTTGAAGATCCATATACCATAAAGCTGGCGTAATGATCAACGATTTGAAAGGGTGCAGCCTTACCCCAAAATCTGCTCCAATGGAATAAGGAAGAGTATTTTCGTTTTTATTAGGAACCACTACTCTCAGGTCATTGGAGTGAAAGCCCATCCCTGTTTTCAGAAACCACATCACGTTATCATTCTGGGCATAAGAGAAATTCAGTTTTGGACTCACTCTTGTAGCTTCTTTGGATTGTCCGGATGGCAATTGCTCCACATCCAAAAGATTATGCATATTAAAGATAAAATGATCTACTCTCAAAGCCGGATTGATGGTCCATTTTCCGGTTTTCCAGATCAAACCTGAATAGGCATGAAGATTGGTTTCCGTTCCTGTCACGTCTGATAACCTGTCAAGCAGCAGATCTCTGTGGTACACATGGTTCAGCTGTAAAGTAGTAATATCATCATTTCTTAATCCTATTCCTGAAGTCCAGTTCAAAGAGCTGTTGGGAAGGGAAAAAGTCTTTGTATATTTTACTTCGGCTCCGTAAATATTTCTTCCGTCGGTCTGCTGAATTTCATCGCCATGATCTTTATCTTTTAAATTAAAGGTAAAATCAGAATACAGATTGAAATTATATTTTGAATAAAAAGCCATAGCATCGATCTGTTCGGATTGAGAAATGATATGTTTAAAATTCATCTGCAGGTTTGTTCTGGATGTTTTTCCACCTTCTGTAGGGTCTATACTTCCCCATCTTCCGATGATTCCTTCATCTACCGCACGTTCCGGAATCTGCCCGGAAGCATTCCACGAAGAATTGAATGTTGAAAACTGGATATTAAAATAGTCTTTATCGGTAAGCCATTGATTGTATTTTCCAAAGATATTGACTCTGTTGAAATTCTGCTTTACATCGAAAGGCCCGTCTGTATAGTTGTATTCTGCTGCTATATAGGCATTTTTTCTCCCGAGATCATCATGCAGAATATTGAACATCCCCAACACTCTTTTTGAATTAAAAGATCCCCCTTCCAGTTTGATCATACTGTTTTTCAAGCCATTGTACGTCTGAAAATCTACATATCCTGCCGTATTAAAATCTCCCCGATCCATATAATAAGCTCCTTTTCCGAAATCAATATTATTAACGGTTTCAGGAATGACAAAGTGTAAGTCTGAGTATCCCTGACCATGGGCATGAGAAACAATATTTACCGGCATTCCGTCTACATTCACACTTACATCGGTACCGTGATCGGCATCAAATCCTCTTAAAAAAAGCTGTTCAGCCTTTCCTCCCCCGGCATGCTGTGCAATAAACAACCCGGGAACTTTTCTCAACAGATCCTGTGCAGAGCTTACCGGAAACTTGTTCAGATCTACTTTGGTAATGGCTGATAAAAAAGAACTGTGATTGATGGCTACTTCAGAAATCTGAAACGGCTTATGCTGTAAAAAAAGAACTTTACTTTTATCTTCATCATTGGCTACCATCCATTTTACCTCATCATATCCCTGACGACTGATCACGAGAGTATCAGGAAGCGATTTTACAGGAATGGCAAATGTGCCGTCAGTTCCTGTGTGGGTATGGCTGTTTCCGTGGTCATATTTTACTAAAACATCCGCGATTGGAAATTTGTCATCGGCATCTTTTATCAGCAGTTGTTTTTCTGCTTCCTGCGCCATCATTTTTCCACTGAATACCATGACTAGAAATGCTGCGGCTATTTTTGTTATTTTCATTTTTTGTTTTGTTAAATTAGAAATTAGAGGAGAGATAATAGATGGAGAGATGAGAAACAGGAGACACCTGATCTTGGATGTGAATGGTCAATTTTGCTTCGCAAGTGAATACAATTATTGTGGAAATTTAAAATTTGAACCTTGAACTTCATACCTTAAACAGTCTTCCACTCTCTCATTCTCAAACCTTCCGATTCTCCAACCTATTAAAAACCTTAGTTTTTTGCTTTAAGAAATACCTTCTGAATTAAAAGAGTAATCCATGTTCCGGCTACGAATGGGAATGTAAATACTCCGCCAACGATATCCAGACAGTGATTGTCTATTAAAAGATCATCAATGGCAATAGTTAAAAGAACAGCAATAAGCACCCATAAGCCATCTGTTTTTTTAACTCCTGAGAATGCGATTGCCGAAAGCACTGCATTAAAACCAAATAACCCCATGTGGATTTCTTTAACAGGTTCTCCATTCAATTGTGATAATCCCGCCCCAAGAATAGAGGCTGCCAATCCGTATAAAGCAGCTATTGGAGAACTGATAAAAACAGCAAGAAAGAAAATCATTCCTGAAAGTATACCACCTTGAAATATGACTTCACCAAAACCATTGGTACAAGAGAGCAAATCGTCATATTGAGTAGGAGTCACTTCACTGCTCAGCATTACAGATGGTGGAATATGAGTAAAATGATGAAGTGTAAATACCAACACCCATGTAATGATGATAAAAGGAAAAGTGAAGACCGGAATTTTCTTTTGAATAAAAAAATGTTGAATAACAGCAGCTAATGCTCCCCCCAGTATAATAAGAACCCAGATCAATAATGTGGTTTCGAATAGAAAAGATAATGCTACTCCTACAAGGGCTGCACTGAAACCATACAACCCGGCATTGATTTCAGATTTATTGTATCTAAGCTTCATCGCAGTGAAGGTTCCGGCTGCCGTTGAAAGCAATACTCCCACCCCACACTGCCAGCTCCCCATAAAGATGCCTATCAGAAACAAAAGCCCTGTCCATCTGTTTTCCTGAAGCATAATCTGCCCGATTCCTTTTAAAATAGTATCTAAAAAAGGGATTTTTTTGAAAAATTCGTTCATAGTTTTTTTAATTGTATTAATGATTGTAGATATTGAGATAAAAGACGTAAAGATGAGAGATAAGAGACATTTTAGGCTTAACTATCAAGATTCAGTTTTGCTTCGCAAAGGAATGGTGAATTATTGATCATCAAGGAAAGATGTAATAACCTTGAGTCTTCAACGCTGTCACTCCCACTCTCAAACCCAAAACTCTCAACCGGCATCACTTTACCATCCAAGAAAGACCATCCCAACTCCGCAAACCGTTACCACCGCTCCGCTTACCACACCCATATATCTTTCCAGTTTTTCAGTATTGAATAAGGTGGAATAACCATAGCGTCCCAGAAGTACCATTCCGAGCATTGTTAAAACTGTTGTTATGGTGAAAGAAGTCACCAGTACTGCAATTTCAGACATTGAATGTTTCACTCCTGAATAGAATAATAAAGGAATCAGAGGTTCACTCGGTCCCATTACGAAAATCATGAAAAGTACAAGCGGAGTCACTTTTATTCTTTTCTGAGGCATTACTACTTCAGTATGATTATGCTCATATACATAAACATCATCACCCATCACATCAAAATGCTTATGAGGTTTGTTCCTGATCGCCTGAATGAGACCATATATCAAATAAATTCCCCCAAAGATCAGCAATGCCCATCCTGAGAAATTCCCTCTGATATCCTGAAACCAGGAGATCTTATTCAGCTGCCATCCAAGGAAAACTCCTATAAAACCTAAGATCAGAGAACTGAAAACATGCCCAAATCCGCAGACCACTGTTAATATGGCTGTTTTCATTCCGCTCCACTTTTTTGATTTTGAGAGTACGATGAATGGCAGATAATGATCCGGCCCTGAAGCGGTATGTATAAAACTTATTGAAATGGCACTCAAAAGAAGCGCCCAAAGTGTACTGTCCATTTTTTTATTTAATTTTTTTACCAGGGAGCCTTGTCAAGGTTTAAACCTTGACAAGGCTCCCTTTTTATTCTAAAGACCAAAGAATTTCCTGAATATGCAGGAAGAAGTTGTACATCATTTCACCTCCATGTCCTAAAGCTCTTACTACAAAACCGTTGTCTTCCATGGCAGAAACTCCTACTTCCATTTCTTCATGATGTTGTGCTGCAGCCTCAACAATCTCTTCAATCAAGCCATTCTTCTCTACATTTTCCTTTGTGCTGTAGAAAATTAGGGTTCCCTGATGGGTGTACTGTTCCAGATTTCCAATACTGCTGATCGGGATCATATCAGGCTGAATCAGAACATTATCTTTCACGACGAGTTTGTTGTTATGATAGATTTCCATTACATTCTGGAAACGTTTTAATTTAAAAACTTCTCCATAATGTTTTCGCCCGCAGGTAATAATCTCACTGATGATGATCTGACTGTTTTTCCCGATGTGAATATTTGCTTTACTCTTAAAGTTAGAGTCTTCATGCGGAACAATAGGATGAGGAACGTAGGCAAAAGAAGTTTCATCCTCCATCCTTACATTAAGCTCCTGAAGTGCCTTATCCTTCATGTTGAAAAGCCTCTGATACGATTGTGACTGCAGCTGAAGTGCAGATCCTTTTTCAAGGGCAACGTCCAGATGATAGTGGTCTCCATCCAGAATTCCCGGAGAGGAGCTCATCACCATCTGATAGAGCTTTTTGTCACTTTTTCGCTGTCCTACAGAAACTACTCTGAAAGGCAGCGAGACATAAAGATCTTTCACATAGGATTCTCCTCCCTTGAATCCTGCAATAATACTTAAACGACTATCCATCTATCTTACTAAGTTCGGTTCTTCAATTTCTTCTAAAAGAGCATATTTTTTGATCCATCCGATTACCTTATCCAGTCCTTCATCTGTTTTAAGGTTTGTGAACACAAAAGGATTTCCTTTTCTCATTCTTCTGGCATCATTTTCCATCACTTCAAGACTGGCTCCTACATGCGGGGCAAGGTCAATTTTATTGATGATCAATAAGTCTGATCTTGTAATACCGGGACCTCCTTTTCTAGGGATTTTTTCTCCTTCTGCAACATCGATGATGAAGATGGTAACGTCTGCAAGGTCCGGACTGAAGGTCGCTGAAAGGTTATCCCCTCCACTCTCAATAAGAACCAGTTCGATGTCCGGGAAACGTGCTGCAAGCTCATCTACCGCTTCAAGGTTCATACTTGCATCTTCACGGATGGCAGTGTGAGGGCAGCCCCCCGTTTCTACTCCAATAATTCTGTCATGAGGAAGAAGACTGTTTTTCGCCATAAATTCAGCATCTTCTTTGGTATAAATATCATTCGTAATCACTCCAAGATCATATTTCCCGAATAATTTTCTGCTTAGACGTTCCAATAAGGCTGTTTTTCCTGAACCTACCGGTCCTGCAACTCCTACTTTTATATATTTTCTATTTTCCATTGTATTTAAATTTTACTTTATTCTTTTAGCGCGATAGGCGCTGATTTTTTTATCAATTGAGAATATTATAAGGGGTGCAAAGGCATTTCATTCAGCTAAGAAACATCCCATTCATTGGGTCCTAAGTTTCTTCATTTTCTTAGCTTTTCCAGTCTTCCTTTATCATTTTGCCTTTCCTCCCTTTTATCTTTTTACTTTTGCTTTACGACATATAAAGTCTTGAATACAGCCTCTCATGCTGCATACACCTTATATCAAAAGCCGTATTACAAAGCCCCACCATATCTCTGTCCAGTTCTATAGTTTCTACAACTGTTTTTTCCATGACAGGATATAGGGAAAACAAGATATCCTGCCCGTCCAGCTGGCCAAGAGGGACCAATTTTACGGCATTGGTGATCATTCCTGCAACGGAGGTATAATAAAATCCCAGAAGTGCTTCGTACAAAGGGATCTTCATTAAATAAGCATACACCCCAAAAACAATACAGTAATGAGAATTGGCTTCTTTATGCTGAACTGCTTTTTCAAAAGCCTCCATCAAAGGGGAACTTTCTTTTCTTTTGAAGATCTTGATCAGCCTGAGGCCTAATTTCTGGCTGGCCTGACGGATTTCTTTCGGACATTTTATCGCATTACATTCGTTATCTAAATCCAACAGTTGTTGCAGATCACCATTTTCTGCAGCTTGATAAGCCATTTTTACAAAAGCTCCGTCATTGAATTTAAGATTGTACTCCAGCATATTCTGAACAAATTCTTTTGCTGTTGCCAGATTATGCACGATTCTTTCCTGTACATAGGTTTCCAGTCCGTTGGAGTGGCTGTAGCCCCCTATGGGAAGCGTAGGGTCAGAGAGATGAAGGAGTCCTGACAGAAAGGTTATGTTCATATTATTCATCTTTCGGAGCGGCCATTTTTAAGATTTTTGTAAAGATTGTAGAGCCAAGGCTTCCGTGTCCGTGAGGTTCTACGTTAGATTTAAGAAGATTCAGCAGTTTTACGGATTGTTTTTCCGGTTTGAAACCGCTTGCTTCCAGCCATCTGAACATGGGCATTTCAAAAGGAAGCAATACTTTATCCTCCTGAATAAAAAGCGGAATATGTTTGTTTCCTATTTCATAGCACACGGTACCCATTTCCAACAATGAAGCAGGTGACATCACAATAGCTTCTGTTTCCAGCACATTGACCGCGATTATTTTTTCGGCATCCTCAAAAAGAATATCTCCTTCACGCAAACGCTGGCCTTCTCTAAGAAACTTGATGGCAACATCAGTTCCTTGTCTGGTTTTTTTGCGCTGGATTCTTTTGGTGGTTTCAAACCATTCCAGATCAAGATAATCTATGGTTTTCCCTATAGGATTTTCGGTTAGATTGCCTATGATTTGATTAATTATCATTTTTGGATTTTTTTCTGAAGTCTAAGTTTTTGGAAATACCCACTCCGAATGTTGAACCACTGATTCCTGCTATATAACTTTTCGTCCAACCCTCTTCTTTTGTCTTGGTCTGAAGCATTGAAAGTTCAGCAAATTTGAATTTCAGAGCCCAGCCTCCGCCTAATAAAATTCCGATCAGAGGATAGGCACGAAGACGAAACCCGTTAAAATTCTGCATAGCATCAGCCGCCGTTGACAGCTGTTGTCCCCAAACATAATGGGCATCCACCTGTCCAATCAATACAAAGTATTTCCCTAGCATTAATGAGGGGCTGTACCAGATACCGGCTTCATTTTGTTTATAGACTACATTGTGATCAACCGTATTCTGTGAGTATGCATAATTGACTCCGATAAGATCATTATTGTTGATAAAGTACCCCACTCCCAGCGGTGCACTCGAAACGGTACTGCTGCTGCTTGACGGTGTTGTGATTTTAGAATAGTCTAAAGAACCGTACACCATAAACTGTCCTTTGGGGCCTTCTTCATCACTTTTCAGTCTGTGTCCTCCTAAAAACTGAGCGCTTACATTTCCTGAAAGCATAGATATTCCGGCTATGGCAAAAGAAAAAACTGTTTTATTTAAATATTTCATTCTAAGCTTAGTTCTATAATTGTTTTACATTCTATTGGGATAAACTTTAAATAAACAGAGTGTCTGAAAATCTCAATTATTTGACTTTTGTCATTCTGACGAAGGAAGAATCTCATTGATAATGCTCGGAGATTCTTCACTACATTTCATTTCATTCAGAATGATACTTTCAGACACCCTGCTTTAAGATTTATCTTAGAATAAGAAATACAACTGTGTTAAAGGAAGTGTTTCTGCCGGCTCACAAGTGATATATTCACCGTCTACCGTTACTTTATAGTTTTCAGCATTCACTTCAATTAAAGGAGTCTTATCATTATGAATAAGATCTGCTTTTGAAATATTTCTACAGTTTTTCACGGGAAGAATCATTTTCTCCAATTTGTAAGAAGCAATTGTTCCGTTATCGATAGAGATCTGTGAAACGAAGTTGGCACAAATACCAAACTTGGCTTTTCCGTGAGCTCCGAACATATTTCTGTAAATAATCGGCTGAGGCGTTGGAATAGACGCATTCGGATCTCCCATTTTAGCAGCGATTACAAATCCCCCTTTAACAATCATTTCCGGTTTTGCTCCAAATAATGCAGGCTTCCAGATCACCAAATCTGCTAATTTTCCTTCCTCAATGGATCCTACATATTCTGAAATACCGTGAGCAATGGCTGGGTTAATGGTATATTTAGCTACATATCTTTTAGCGCGGTAATTATCGTTTTCTGCATTCTGATCTTCTTCCAAAGCTCCTCTCTGCTCCTTCATTTTGCTTGCCGTCTGCCATGTTCTTGTGATCACTTCTCCAGGTCTTCCCATTGCCTGAGAGTCTGAACTCATGATGCTGAAAACTCCCATGTCATGAAGAATATCTTCTGCTGCAATGGTTTCAGGACGGATACGTGAGTCTGCAAACGCTACATCTTCAGGGATATTTTTGCTCAAGTGATGGCATACCATCAGCATATCTAAGTGCTCATCGATTGTATTGACCGTGTAAGGACGTGTAGGGTTTGTAGAAGCCGGCAATACGTTTGGATACATGGCAGCTTTAATGATATCCGGTGCGTGGCCTCCTCCTGCTCCTTCCGTGTGGAAAGTGTGGATTACTCTTCCGTTAATCGCTCTCATAGTATCTTCAAGAAATCCTCCTTCATTCAAAGTATCAGTGTGGATGGCAACCTGAACGTCATATTTATCAGCTACTTTTAGGGCAGCATCAATGGTTGCAGGAGTTGCTCCCCAGTCTTCATGGATTTTTACTCCTAAAGCCCCTGCTTCCACCTGTTCTTCAATAGGCTCTTCTGCTGAGCAGTTTCCTTTTCCAAAGAAACCAAGGTTCATCGGATATTCTTCTGCTGCCTCAAGCATTTTCTGCATATTGAATTTTCCCGGCGTAACAGTTGTAGCATTGGTTCCGTCATTAGGGCCTGTACCGCCACCGATCATTGTTGTAATTCCGCTGTACAGGGATGTTTCGATCTGCTGAGGGCAGATATAGTGAATGTGGGTATCAATACCTCCGGCAGTTACAATATATCCTTTTCCACCGTGAACTTCAGTTGAAGCTCCAATGATCATATTGGGACTTACCCCATCCATCGTATCAGGATTCCCTGCTTTTCCGATCCCTACAATCTTTCCGTCTTTGATTCCGATATCACCTTTTACAATTCCCCAGTGGTCAATGATTACTGCTCCTGTGATACAAAGATCCAAAACACCTTCGTCTCTTTTAGCCGTCACATTCTGGCCCATGCCGTCACGTACGGTTTTCCCTCCTCCGAAAACAGCTTCGTCTCCGTAATGGGTGAAGTCTTTTTCAATTTCAATGATTATTTCAGTGTCGCCCAGTCTGATTTTGTCTCCGGCTGTTGGACCTAATATATTGGCATATTGTTTTCTGTCTACGTGTAAGCTCATCTTAGTAATTTTTAAAGTTTAACTCTTCAACTTTTGCAAGGCTTGCTTTTTTCTGCTCTTCAGAATCTACCTGTCCATCAACAAGGTTGTTGAAGCCCATCGCTTTTTTGGTTCCTCCTATTTCTACCAATTCCACTTCTTTTTCTTCCCCCGGTTCGAAACGTACTGCAGTACTTGCTACAATATTCAGTCTCTTTCCGAAAGCTTTTTCGCGATCAAAGCTCATGGCTTTATTGACTTCGAAAAAATGGAAGTGTGAACCTACCTGAATAGGACGGTCTCCTGTATTGGTTACTTTTATTTTTACAGTTTCTCTGCCTTCATTGCAGATAATTGTACCTTCTTTTACAAAAATTTCTCCTGGTATCATCATCAATAGTATTAGCGGATTGGATTATGTACGGTTACCAGCTTAGTCCCATCCGGGAAAGTGGCTTCAATCTGAACGTCATGGATCATTTCTGAAACGCCGGGCATCACATCATCTTTGGTAAGAAGATGAGCGCCTTCCTGCATCAGTTCAGCTACTTTTTTTCCATCTCTTGCTCCTTCCAGCAAAAAGTGACTGATGAGTGCTATTGATTCCGGGTAGTTTAATTTAAGGCCTCTTGCCTTTCTTTTTAGAGCGAGTTCGCCTGCCAGAAATAGCATAAGCTTCTCCGTTTCTCTCGGTGTTAAGTGCATAATATTTTTATTTAAAATTGGACAAACACGATCCTGTTCACCTTTCTGTAAGGCAAATAGAAATGTTCAAAAATGTAAAATGGGGAATGACTATTACGGATCTGTATTTACATGAATACAAACCATAACAGATCATTAAAATCTTAAAAAAGGGATTAGCAGCCTGCTATCTGCAGGGAATGATACAGGATGTATCTTGGTGCTGTAAAATAAATACGGTTTTGAACAGCCGCAACCTGTGTATTATAAGTATAGCCTGCAAAGAAATAGTGTAACCACTGCTGGGCAAGTACTGAGTAATCAAATTTCACTTTCTCCCAGTCATTGGAATCCTGTACATCCTGAGCGTCTGTGAAACTATACATTTCAGGCTGAGTCTGCTGATCGGATTTCTGTTGAAGGAGATGTATTTTTGAAAGGAGATCAGGATAGGATTGAGTTTTCCCTTTATGTGCAAAAAGACCTGCACACAAAGCTGAGAAAAATAAGACAAAAGAGAAAAATAAGACTCTTTTTTTCATACCTGATTAATAATGGTGTAAAATTAGAACAATCTTAAAACTCCGGCTATCAAAAAAATCGTTTAAAATGTTCAAAATCGCAACAAATGCAATTTTATACATTTTTAACATTTCGCCATAAATCCTTTATTTACAATACTTAATCATCATTTATGAACTATGACAAATATTTTGTTGTTTCTATTCTTATGATTAAGATCGTTCACTTCATTCACTTCTTCTATTTAAAATATCGAATAAATACATCTTCTATTATCAATAGCAGATGTTAAAAAACCACTATTTATTAATGATTATTCAATAATAAAGTTTATTCCATAAAATCAGGTGGTATTTTTTTCTTTCCTTATAATTATCGTAAATTTGTATACACATCTTATTTAATTTAATAAAATAATAAAACGTAATATGTCAAAAGCAATTTCGCAAGTACCATTAGCGGTAAACGAGCCGGTAAATTCATATGAACCGGGATCTCCAGAAGTTAAGAGCCTTATCGACACTTATAAAAAAATGTGGGCTGAAAAGGTAGAAATCCCAATGATTATCAATGGAAAAGAAGTAAAAACGGATACCAAAGTACAGCTTCAGTCTCCACAGGATCATGCTCATGACTTCGGATTTTACTACCAAGGTGGTATGCAGCACGTGGATGACGCTATCAATGCGGCATTGGCAGCTAAAAACGATTGGAATGAACTAGGCTGGGAACAGCGTGCAGCAATTTTCTTAAAGGCAGCTGATCTTTTGGCTGGACCTTACAGAGATGTGATCAACGCTGCAACGATGATCGGACAGTCTAAAAATGTACACCAGGCTGAAATTGACGCTGCTTGTGAGTTCATCGACTTCTTAAGATTCAACGTAGAATTCATGACAGAAATGTATTCGGAACAACCAGTTTCTGACAATGGAATCTGGAACCGTGTTGAGTACAGACCATTAGAAGGATTTTGTTTTGCAGTAACTCCGTTCAACTTTACAGCAATTTCCGGAAACCTTCCGACTTGTATGGCAATGTTAGGAAACGTAGTCGTTTGGAAGCCTTCTGACAAGCAGGTATATTCTGCAAAAGTAATCATGGATGTATTGACAGAAGCAGGTCTTCCTGCAGGGGTTATCAACATGATCTTTACAGATGGAAAAGAAACTGCTGAAAAAGTATTGGCACATCGTGATTTCGCAGGTCTTCACTTTACAGGATCTACAAAAGTATTCCAGGGAATGTGGAAAATGATCGGTGACAATATCCATAACTACAGAACGTATCCAAGAATCGTTGGAGAAACTGGTGGGAAGGACTTTGTTATTGCTCACCCTTCTGCTAACGTAGAAGCTGTAGCTACTGCATTGGTAAGAGGTTCTTTCGAATACCAGGGACAAAAATGTTCTGCGGCTTCAAGAGCTTATGTACCTAAGTCTCTTTGGGCTGATGTGAAAAAAGTAATGGAAGCTCAGATGAGCACAATCAAAGTAGGTTCTCCGGAAGATACTTCTAACTTCGTAAACGCAGTAATCGACAAAAATTCTTTCGAAAAATGTAAAGGATATATCGACAGAGCTAATGCTTCAGGTGAAGCTACTGTAGCGATCGGAGGAAAAGTTGATGATTCTAAAGGATGGTTTGTACACCCTACAGTAATCGAAACGACAAATCCTCACTACGAAAGTATGGTAGAAGAGATCTTCGGCCCAATCTTATCGATCTACGTATATGAAGATCAGGACTGGAAAGAAACGCTGAAGCTTGTAGATTCTACTTCTCCTTATTCATTAACGGGTTCTGTATTTTCTCAAGACCGTTATGCTATCAATGAGGCTTATAAAGCGTTAGAAAATGCGTCAGGTAACTTCTACATCAACGATAAGCCAACAGGTGCTGTAGTAGGACAACAGCCTTTCGGTGGTGGTAGAGCTTCAGGTACAAATGATAAAGCAGGTTCTAAAATGAATCTTCTAAGATGGACGTCTGTAAGAAGCGTAAAAGAAACATTCGTTTCTCCAAAAAACTACAAATATCCATACCTAGGATAATAAACGATAAATGATCATTGACAAATGATGTAACAGCCTCGGAATTTCGGTTTCGGGGCTTTTTTGTAGAATGAGGTGCAGGATTGAAGGTTTAATTTAAGATTTCTGGTAGTCAGAAAGGCTCTTTACCTTAATACCCTCTAACCCTCAAACTCTTCCACTCCTACCTAACATCTTTTAACAAACTTTACCGATATTTTACGATTTCCCATACCCTATTAGGAATAATTGTTGATTTTTAATCACTACACACCCCAAAATAAAATAATATGAAAAAGTTATTGCTAACAGCCGTTGTGGGGATATTCGCAATGAGCTGTGGAACCAAAGAATCGACAATGTCATCGAGCAGCCGTGATTCAGCGACGGTAGATAATGCACGAAAAAACGCATCACCTGCCACCACTGATACTCTGACTACAAAGAAGACGAATCCTGACAGTATCAAGATGAAAAAAGATTCTACGGTGACATCACCCGTTAAATAGTATTACTATACGTTCAATTTAAAATAGAAAATCTGCAGATGAAAGCGCTGCAGATTTTTTTATTGTGAAAATAGAAAGATAAAGAGTTCAGTGAACTTGTCATTATTAAGTTTTAAGTTTTGGCTAAAGTCGATGGATAGGTGTTGTTTTTTAAGGTGGCCGGGCTAAAGCCCACCCCTATTGAATTTTGATAATAAAATCTTTTAATTTTTTAATTAAATGATTATATTTGATTAACATCAACATTAAAACAGTATTACAATGAAAAAAATATGGATAGGAGCGGTTCTTGGACTTCTTTTCTTAGGAAGTTGTGCTCAAAACAAAGAAAAAAGAGAGGAATATAAAGATGCTCACAACAAAGATTCTTTAAGAAATAAAATGGGTGATTCTGCTGTGGCCAATTCAATCCCTTCGCCGGCAGCCTCTGATACTTCAAAAACAAAAACCGACAGTACAAAAGGTAAATAAAATCACAAATCCACAGACTTCTGTGGATTTGCACTTAAAAAAACTTGACTGAAAAAAAACCGGGCAATCAACCCCGATTATGAGATATGGTTAATATTCTGATCCAGAATATTTCGTTAAAAGTTAAAAATGGGAATTGAAGTTTATGTTACCAATCTTTTATTTCAGAAGATGTAATATCCTTTCAAAAATAAAAGAGTTAAACCGTTGTAGTATTTGTATTCATCCCTTAAAGCTGGCGCAAAGATATGATAGCAAGGCTTTCCTATAAAACAATAGGTTGTTCATTTTCGCGAAAATGGTAAGATAGAATTAAAAAAACTATTTCTTTTTAATCATTTTCGGGAAAATGAACATTTTTATCTGATTGATTTTCAGCATCAATATATTTAATATAAGCAGATGGAGAATGGTCAGTAACAGCTTTGAAGACTGCGGCAAATTTGCTGTGTGAAGAGAAGCCGCATTCATCAGCAAGGATACTTATTTTATACTGTCTGTACTTTTCATCATTAATCATTTTGTCTACAATATAGTTGATCCTTAAGCGGTTGATATACGTTTTAAAATCAGCACTTTTATGCTGATTAATGACATAAGACAGATATTTTGTATTGGTATTCAGCTCGCCTGCAAGAAAAGACAGGGACATTCCTTTATTGTTATACAGGTTTCCTTTTTCAAATTCTTCCAGCAATTCGAGCAGTTTTGATTCTGTTTCAGAGGTCATCAATGAATCATTACGTTTTCGGTCTGTTTCAGAATCTTTTTCATCAATTTCTTCCACGGATATATTGGAAAACTCAGAACCACCGGATTGTTTTAAAGGTTGACCGTTCCTTTTACTGATCATATTCAACTGAGTCCTTATGATGTTTCTAAGTTTTGAACGCTGTTTTTTCTGCTGCGTTCTGAAGAAAATAAGTAAGCCAACCAACGATATAAACAGGACAATAATAGCCGCATTCTTCACCAAATTCATCTGCCCGTTCTTTTTATTAATCTTCCCTTTGGAAATTTCAGGACCTTTCATGGTGAAACTTTGGTTGCGGGCAGCAATGCTGTCATACATCCTTACATATTTTACCGCATATAAAGAAGCTTTGAAATTATCCCCCGTTCCTTCATAGTAATCATTAATATTAGAATATACTGCTTTCTTAAGCTTAAGGCTTCTGGATGTCTCTGCAATTTTTTCAGCTTTTTTAAGGTATAATTCGGCATCCTTCCAGTTTTTCTGTTTCAAACGGATACCTCCCAGTCCATTATAGACCAATCCCAGTGTGCAGCTGCCCTCTTTAAGCAATCCTTCGGCTTTTCTATAATAATTTTCTGAAACGGAATATTCATTAAGTTTAAAATAAACATCGCCCAACACCTGATAAGAAGCCGCTGCCGTTCTATCCTCATAACGGCTGTCTATTTTTTCAAAATATTTCAGGGATGACTCAATGTATCGTATTGCATTTGAATAATTGCCCAATTCCATTTCATAGAAGGCCATTTCCTGATTCAATAATCCTGCTGCCTCATTACTTTTCTGAAAATCGGAGATCTTACCCGATGCCTCCAGCCCTTTTACAATGTATTTTTTGGACCTTTCGTATAACCCTACCTGTCTATATTGCCTGGCAAGTAATCGGGTTACCACAGCCATCCATTCGGGATCATTAACCTGATTGATGACAGAATGGGCATTTTCACTATAGCATATTGCTTTTTTAAGCTCACCTGCATGATGATAAAGTTCTGAAGAAAGAACAAGGCATCTTATTTTCTCTGAAGGCGTTTGTGCCGACAAATAAAGAGAATCTGCAGTTTTGATCGCTTTGGGTAAATCTTTATAAGCTGTAACAGAAAAGGTTCTTTCACAGATAAGATCAAAGTTATTTTTTTTCTGAGCGAATATGGGGACCGCTGTTGCCAGCAAAAACAAAAATTTCAGAAGATTTTTAGACATAAAAAAACAAATTATTATTTTTATTTTATAATAATTCATCATTACTTTCACAGGGAGTGTCTTTTTGTTTTTTACAAAACTAGTGATATTTTATTTTTTATTAAAATATAATATTGAAATTTAATCATTTAACCAAAATAGCATTTTACATTAATTTTAATAATTATACTAAAACAATAGATGATTATCTTTCATATAAGCTGATGTCTGATTTAAAACTAAGGTTCCTCTATAATTATTTTCAATATGGACGGCTTATGTGTCATCATATTTATTACATTTGCAGGGAATAAAAAGTTTTTATGAAAAAAATAGCTATACTTTCCTCCATATTTATAGGAGCCCTTGTATGGGCGCAGGGAATTAAATTTGAAGAGGGCAAATTTGCCACTATCCTTGCCAAAGCAAAAAAAGAAAAAAAGCTGGTCTTTATAGATGCATATGCCTCGTGGTGTGGACCTTGTAAACTGATGGTAAAAAACATTTTCCCACTTCAGGCTGTAGGTGATTATTATAATTCTCACTTTATCAATGCTAAAATTGATATGGAAAAAGGAGAAGGAATTGAACTGGCAAAAAAATACAATGTAAAAGCATTCCCTACTTACCTGTTCATTGATGGAAATGGTGAAGCTGTACACAGAACGCTAGGATATGTTGAAGAGAAAGACTTTATCCAGTTTGCGAAGGATGCTGAAGATCCTAACAAAAGACTGACTTCTTTGAAGCAGCAATTTGAGAAGGGAGAAAAAGATCCTGAGTTTCTAAAGAATCTTGCAGGTCTTACCATGTATAATGATGCTGAATTTGCCGGTAAGGTACTTAACCGTTATTTTCAACAGAAAGCCAGCTTAGACCAGGAAGATATTCAAATGCTTCTTTCGGGAGTTCAGACCACAGACAGCCCATTGTACAAGATTTTCCAGGATAAAAAAACAGATATCGTTAAATTTTTTCCGGAAGATAAGTATGAAAAGTTTGACAAAAATATCAAACTGAATACTGTTTCCAAAAAAGCATATAACGCGGATGCCAAAACGTGGAACGACAGCTATTTTATGGCTGAAACCCAAAAATTTCTGAGCAAAGAAGAGGCGGACAAGATCTTAAAAAGGATGAAAGCCAACAGAGCTTTAAAGAATAAAGATATTCCTGAGTATGAAAAATTAATTCTCGATCTTTACAAAGATTATTCTGCAGCAGGTTCTGAAGAGTTGAATTCTCTTGCATGGAACTTCTTTGAAAATGTGAGCAATAAAACGTCTCTTGAGAAAGCAATCAGCTGGGCACAGGAATCTGTGAAGAAAGACCAGAACTTTGCCAATACAGATACTTTAGCTAATCTTTACAATAAGGTTGGAGATAAGAAAAATGCAAAAATGTGGGCTGAAAAGTCTATTGAGCTTGCAAAGAGTACCGGACAGGATTCTTCTGATACAGAAAAATTATTGAAAAGTCTTTAATAAGTAATACATCATAGAAAACCCCGCAGAACTGAAGTTCTGCGGGGTTTTTATTGTGTTATAGAACCACCCCGTCAAAAATTCTTAGAATTTTTGCCACCCCTCCAGAGGAGGGGAATTTTCACGTCTCCAGTTGTGGTATCAGTGAAAACCAGAGGGCTCTTTTACCTATTAATATTCAAAAAGGACACTTCCCCACGTAAATCCGCTTCCGAAAGCTGAAAGAAGTACAAGGTCTCCTCTTTTGATTTTCCCTTGCTCAATCGCTTCACTTAAAGCAATCGGAATAGAGGCAGCCGTTGTATTTCCATATTTCTGGATGTTATTAAAGATTTTATCATCCGGTAATCCAAATTTTTGCTGAACAAACTGAGCAATCCTCAGATTGGCCTGATGCGGGATAAACATGTCAAGATCTTCAACGGTTTTTCCAGCTTTATTCAGGGCTTCCATCATCGTTTCCGGAAATCTTGTTACAGCGTGTTTGAAAACGAAGTTTCCATTCATAATAGGATACACTTCTTTATTGGTAACATTCTCAGGTTCCTTTCTCATCCTGTCACTCCATCCGAACTTAGAACCCGGAAACTGTGTGCACAATTCATCTGCATATTTCCCTTCAGAATGCATATTGACTGCTAATATATCTCCCGCTTTTTCATCTTCTGCAGCAGAAAGTATTACTGCTCCTGCCCCATCTCCAAAGATTACAGAAACCCCTCTTCCTTCATCAGAAAAATCCAATCCAAAAGAATGAACTTCTGCTCCTACAACAAGAATATTCTTATACATTCCCGATTTAATAAAAGCATTGGCAACGCTCATAGAATATACAAACCCCGAACATTGATTTCTTACATCTAAAGCTCCGATGGTATCACATCCCAGCATATCCTGAAGCAATACTCCACATCCAGGAAAATAATAATCCGGAGAAAGTGTTGCAAAAACAATATAATCAATATCTTTCGCAGTCAGACCCGCTTTTTCAAGGGCTTTTTCAGAAGCTTTAAATCCTAGATAAGCAGCCGTTTCCTGAGAATCATTTCTATTCTTACGATGCCTTCTTTCTTTAATTCCTGTCCTTTCCGTAATCCATTCATCATTAGTAGTCATTAATTCTGCCAGATCATCATTGGTAACAACATTATCTGGAACATAAAATCCCACACCTTTTATTGTACTTTTAATCATATAGTTTTTTAATTTTGGCAAAGATAAAACTTATTTAACACATACTTTTTCAAAATATTAGTATTTTTACTTTATGCCAATTGATACGATATACAGAACCTCCCAGTGCGAATGGGTAGATGTGGAGGCTCCTACTGCAGAAGACCTGAAGTTTCTTCATGAAAGATACGAAATCAACAATCTTCTCCTGGAAGATACCATGGATCCTAACCACCTTCCCAAATATGAAGAAGACGGAAATATAAAATTCTTCTTACTCCGCGAAAGCACAGAACTGGAAAGAAAGAATCTGAATACAATCAGTGATATCAGCACCAAGATCGGAATCTTTTTGGTAGATAATACCATTATTACCATCCACAGGATGAAAACAAGGAGTATCTCCGAGGTCAAGAAAAAAGTTTCAATGATCCAGGAAGACCTTACTCCTCAGCAAATCATTCTGATGATCGCTATATTGATTATGAAAAGTTTTGACGACGAATCTTTGAGTCTTTTCGAAACGATGGACAATATAGAGAATGAGATTTTCCTTAAAAACACCAATCATACCAGCCAGATCCGACGTCTTTATAAACTGAAACGAAAATCAGGATTGAATTCACGGGTACTGATAATTTCTACGGATGCTATTGATAAATTTAAATTATTGAATCTCCAGGACTCTGAAATTGTAGATTTAAAGGATAAGCATAAAGATGTAGTGGCGGATTTTGATCATTTAAATATTCAGATTACCAACCTTATTTCCATGTTTCTGGCACTTTCGGATCAAAAGGCCAACCAGGTCATGAAAGTTCTGGCTATTTATTCTATTTACTTCTTACCCATCACCTTTATTGCCGGGGTGTATGGGATGAATTTCGATAATATGCCTGAACTTCATCATAAATATGGATATTTTATAACGCTGGGAGTCATGGCTACTATTATGATCAGTACATTTATTTATGTGAGGCGAAAACAATGGTAATTTCACTGGGAATACAATCACTTTTAGAATAGAAATTGTTTCAGTCCGGTTCGCAATGACCACACATCATCAAAATAAAATACCATGACCCCTGAAAACCTTAACACAATTCTGGAAGATCATTCTCTTTCGCAGGCCTCTAAGGAAAAACTGATTGCTTTGCATGAGAATATTTCAGCAAAAGAATTTTCTGATCTGCTGGACCAGTCAGGAAATCAATATGTGGAGTTCGTACAGGAAGGTGGCGGTGTCTGGGGAAGTGCATTGGTTGGTTATCTTTATGGATTGGAAATATTTGGTGTCCGATTTCTGAAAGTAGCAGGAACAAGTGCAGGAGCAATCAATACCATGCTTATTGCAGCGTGTAAAACCAAAGAAGAAGCCAAAAGTGAGCTGATTAAAGATATTCTCTTCAGCTGGGATTTTTCAGATTTTATGGATGGGAAAACCTATGTAAAAACAACCCTCCATGCAATGTTGAACAACAAAGATTTCTTTAAGATCAATGCTGTTATTGCCGCAATCCTGTTCATTATCTTGGTCAGCATTCCTTTCCTGGCACCTTCAACAACCATACTGAATGCCAAACTGATGTTTTTGATTCCTCTGATTCCGGCTGTTATTCTTTTTTTCTGCATTAAAAAGCTGTACAACAATTTCAGGAAAGAAAACAGCGGTCTTAATCCTGGAAACATTTTTCAGAATACCATGCAAAATGCACTGGATCATTTTGGAATAAAAACCGTTGCCCACCTCAACGAAAAATTCATTCAGAAAGAAAAGGACCTCAACCTCAACTATCGCTATGGAAACGGGCAGGAATACTATTTGATGGCCCTGCAAAGTATCGAAAAGATTAAAATCAAAAATCAGGAACATATTGATCAGACTCGATATAGAATTTTCTACGAAAGTGCGGTCAATAATGATTATTATAAAAACAATCCGTTTTACCTTCTTCAGTCTGATTATGTTGTGATTACCACTGACATCAATGCTAAAATTAAAGTACAGCTTCCGATTATGGCCAATCTCTACTGGTCTGAAGAAGAACTGAAACACATCAGTCCGGCTGAGTTTGTAAGAGCATCTATGGCGGTACCTTTTTTCTTTGAGCCTTTTCAGAAACGGATTAATAAAGATGACAGCTCTGTAAAATATGCCTGGAAATAT
This sequence comes from Chryseobacterium sp. GW821-FHT04C04, assembly GCF_059420365.1. NCBI lineage: Bacteria > Pseudomonadati > Bacteroidota > Flavobacteriia > Flavobacteriales > Weeksellaceae > Chryseobacterium > Chryseobacterium sp. GW821-FHT04C04. The sequence continues at coordinate 352,188 of NZ_JBWKTO010000005.1, forward strand.
TGGATGAATACCAAACCGGAAGATATTAATCCCGCAGGGGTTTTCATTGATGGAGGCAGTATTTCCAATTTCCCGATTGACCTGTTTCATGCGGATGAAGTTTTTTATCCCAGAATGCCTCTTTTCGGAGTTCAGCTCACAAGTGATTCTGATATCCTTTCTGAAAAAGGAAAAACCAGTGAAGAAATTCTTAAAACACCTTTCAGCTATGCCGGAAATATCATCAATACTTTGAAAGGTTTTAATGACAAGACATTTTTAACCAAACATACTTTCTATAAGCTCTACAGTATACAAACCGTGAACTGCGGTACCAGCAGCTGGCTTAATTTCTTTATGAAAAGAGAAGAAAAAGAAGAGCTTTTCAACAGAGGCTTTCAGGCAGCCCTTGATTTTCTCAACGGATTCAATTGGGAGAAATACAAATATGAAAGAATGATGCTTACCATGAAGGATAAAAAAATACTGAAAGAAGAGGATACACCTACGGTGGGATAAGGATTTTTAAGTATTTTAGCTTTTTAAATTTCCATGAAAAAGAGACATTTTTTTATACTTGGGACCGTTATGGTCCTTATTTTCATTGCTATTCCTGTTATTCATGTTTTTAAAACAAAATGGAGTGAATCTGGTATTAAAAACGAAATTCCCAAAGGATATACGAATGATGCAAGCCAGCTGAATTTAACAAAAATTGATACGCTGATCAAAGTTCCTGCTTCTAAAACTGAAATTGAAAACCAGCTTCGTCAGATCCTGAAATATGCTAAAGAAAAACATGTAAAAATCTCTATTGCCGGGGCCCAGCACAGTATGGGCGGACATACCATCTACCCTGACGGCATCCTGCTGAATATGCTCCCCTATAAACATATGGAACTGGATGAAAAGACCAACATTCTTACCATCGGTTCCGGTGCTCTTTGGGAAGACGCTATCAAATACCTGGACAAACATGGAAAGTCTATCGCCGTGATGCAGGCTTTCAGTTCTTTTTCAGTAGGCGGATCTATGAGTGTCAACGGTCACGGATGGCAGAAAAACCTTCCTCCCATTTCTTCTAGTGTAGTTTCGTTTTCACTGATGGATCAAAGTGGGAAAATTCTTAATTGCAGCAGGGAAGAAAACCCGGAGCTTTTTAAACTGGTAATCGGTGGTTATGGGCTTTTCGGGATTATTCTTGATGTGAAATTAAAAGTGGTTAACAACCTTGCTCTTCAGTATAAATATGTCCGCTTAAGTTCTGATCATTATACCGATTATTACAAAAAATTTGTTTCTGACAATCCGAATGTTAATCTTGTTTTCGGAAGACTGAGAATTTCTGATAAACATTTCCTTGAAGAAGCTACCATCAATTATTTTGAAAAAGTAGATGAAAAGCCTTTACCGCTCCCCCTTCAAAATGCTAAAAATGCGGAAACGAAGCGTCTCGTTTTCCGTAGTACCGTAAACAGTGAGTATGGAAAAAGGCTGCGATGGGATCTGGAAACGGGAATGAATAAAATGACTAAAGATGCTGTTTATTCCAGAAATGAACTCCTTAACGATCATGTTTCCCTCATTGAAAATAAAGACCCGAATTCTACTGATTTGCTGCAGGAGTATTTTATTCCGGACAGAAATTTTAATCAGTTTATTAAAGGTATAAAACCAGTTTTGAGAAACTCCGGGCTGGATCTCCTGAATATCACCATCCGCGCAGTGAATAAGGATGAAGACAGTTATATGAATTACGCCAGAGAACATGTTTTCGGATTTGTATTACTTTTTAACCAGAAGAAAACAGAGAAGCAGGAAGAAGCCATGAAAGTTCTCACCAACAAGCTGGTAGATATTACCCTGAAAAACGAGGGTACTTTTTATCTTCCTTACCGTCTTCATATCGGCAGAGAGAAAATGAGAAAGGTCTATCCACAGGCAGAATCTTTTTTTGAAATGAAAAGGAAGTATGATCCTCAGGAACTTTTTGACAATAAATTTTACCAACATTATAAATAAAACAATAGTATGAAATACATCTGCCAATGCTGTGGGGAAGAAAAGGAAGACTGGCCTGCACTCGCCTATAATGAACCCTATTTCTATTCGTGTTTGTCCGAAGAGGAATTAAAGAATGCTGAACTCAGTTCAGACCTGTGTGTCGTTGAAGATTCCGAAAATACCCACAGATTTATCCGTACTGTTCTTATACAGGAAGTTACAGATGACTGCAGGGATCTGGATTACGGAATCTGGGTATCATTAAGTGAAAAGAGCTTTAATGAATATGTTGAAAATTATGACAATAAGGAATTTGAAGCTGAATATTTCGGATGGCTTTCTACCTACCTTCCGGATTATGATTTTGAAGAAAGTATTCCTACAACAGTGGTAGTAAACAATTCTATCGGCCGGCCATTTGTTTTTCCTCACCAAAGCTATGAACATCCTTTTGTACATGATTTTTATAATGGAATAACAAAGGAGGAAGCGGAGAAGAGAATAAACAGGGTTTTAAACAGAGAATAGATGAACTGGATTATCAGAAGTACAAAAAAGGTAAAATTCCATACCAATCTTCAGGAGGTTTTGAAACCTATATGGGATGACCTCGTTATTTATAAATGGATTTTGACAGATTTGGATTTTATGCAAGATCAGTCGGTTCCCATTAACTTTGATGAAGATTTTTTTGTTTTGGATAATCCGGAATTTGAAAAACTTTATAAAAGCAATACTCAGATAATTTGGGGAATAATATCAGCCGTAAAAGATAATATTGAACCAGATACTTCATTAGTATCCAGATTATCTGCTGAAGATACAAGTGTTTGGGAACCTAATCATTTTTTAATTCAGGAAAGTATTGTAGAAATTATTGCTTTTGATAGCGGGTACACTATTGTAAAATTTAAAGAAAAAAATCTTTCAGATAAGTTCAAAGAATATTTTCAGGAACATGCGATAGATCTACAAAAGTTTAATGAAAAATATATTAATTGAGTCTAAAAAAATTTATCTTAAAAAAGTTTCATATTGTTATTTTGATAATCGTTTTCCTATTTATTATATTCTGTTTAATCAGTACCAATCTAGGAATTAATAGCATACTCAAAAATCCTAAATATACAATTGGAGAAGCCACCTCAGACTGGCATTATAAAAACAATAATGGGGTGGGAATAGATTATAAATATCATGTTAATGGTATTACATATTCTAAAACTGCTAATTTTTCTTATCAAAAAGGAGGCAAATTCCTTATCATTTTTGATTCTATTAAACCTGATAATTCAGCGATACTTGATATCTATTCTATTGAAAACTATCTTATAGATTTAAAAGTTCCTTCAAAAGGTTGGAAATATCAGGATGTTCCTTTTAATATTGACAGTAATACGATCAAAAAATATGTGCAGGATTGGAATGTCGAGCCATTTGAATATATTCAAAAGTAGGCTGAACACATTGAACATTCAAAGTTTCACCCTACTTTTTATATCATTATAAATTATCCAAGAACTCCAGATACATCGGAACACTTCTGTTGATCCATTCATCGGAAGAATCTCTTTCAATTCCGTAGTAGACAAAAGGTTCTTTATAGTCTGCTTTTATATAATCGAAGGTCAGTTCATAGGGTCTGAAAAGTTCATTCATCGTGTACTTATATTCTCCAGAGGGAGAGTATCCTTCTTCATCTATTCCTGCAGTAACAGCCAGTGACATTTTCTTTCCGGCCAGTTTAAAACCACTGTTGCTTCCATACGCCCAGCCATATAAAACCACCTCATCCAGCCATTGCTTCAAAAGCGGCGGGCTGCTGAACCAGTAAAAAGGAAATTGAAATACGACTTTGTCATAAGATTCCATCAGTTTTTGTTCTTCTGCTACATTGATTTTTCCATCGGGATAAGCTTCGTACAGTTGATGAACAGTATATTTTTCAGGGTATTTTTTCAATTCGTCAATCCATTTTTTATTGATCGCTGATTTTTCAATATCTGGGTGTGTAACAATTACTAAGGTCTTCATTATGTTTAAATTTCTCCTACAAAATTACAACACGTAACTTACATTTCGTACATTAGCAACCTATTGTATGGTACTATAAAAAATGTAAGTAATGACTAAAATAAAGGAAACCTCAACCAATTTTGCCAATAAAAAGGCACTTGCTGATGAATGTCCGGAAATCTATGCATCTAACACGATCGGAGGGCAATGGGCACTGGCCATCTGCTGCTATCTGATCAATGGGAAAATGAGATTCGGGGAACTTAGAAAAAAGCTTCAGAATATTACCGAAAGGATGCTTACGCTTCAGCTTCGCAGATTGGAAGAAGACAAGATTATTACCAGAACAGTCTATGCAGAAGTTCCGCCAAGGGTAGAATATGAGCTTACAGAAATAGGATACAAACTGAAACCCATTATTCTTGAGTTTGAAAAATGGGGAAATGAACATAAGGAATTGATGAAAAAAGCTTCGAAGAATGACTGAGGAATTAGATGCATTTTATCTGGAATTAATCGTAATGGCAAGCCAGACAAGCCAAAACGACGTCTATATGGAAGGCCAGCTAGAAATAAGGCTCAATAACAAGAAGCCTTATGCGGAAGAGGATATTATTGATATCGGCGAGTTCTATGAAAGTATACATTCTGATGGTGAATTTAAAATATTTTCATGTTGCTGTGGAATCCCTGAGTGCAGTGGCTGGCTTAGAGGAATCCAGGTTGATCAAATTGAAAATAAGTATATAAAATGGACCAATCTTAATACCGGACAATCCTGGACATTCGAAAAACATTTACTGGTTGATGCTCTACAGAAAATAGATGAAGAAGTAGAAGATTTTAAAAAATTCTTCCACCAGAAAGATATTGAATATGTGGGATATGGTTATTAATAGAATGTTTTTTATAAAAATTGATAAAGCTAGATTCCTACAGAATGATAAAATGTGCAAATAACCTAAGTACTCCGATTATCATTCCGCAGGAATCTAAAATTATATATTGATCAGTTTTTCTATTTATCCTCTATTTTATTCCATAATGGATTACTTTCCAATACCTTCACGTAAATAGGGCAGGTTTCGGTATGACAACCTTTCAAATATCCGGTACTCATGAGAAATTCGTTGACAATCTCTCCACCTGTGAATTTGAAGGTTTTCTTGAATAATTTCATCCACTCCTGCAAAGTTTTGGGATGATGATGTTCCAGCCATTTTTCAAATGAACCAAATTCCTTCTGCAATTCTATAATGGTTTTTGCATTTTCTATCGCAGCATTCACTTTGAGTTTATTCCTGATAATTCCCGGGTCGCTCAGCAATCTTTCACGGTCTTCTTCTGTATAAGCCGCTATTTTTTGGATATCAAAATGATCATAGGCTTTTCTGAAGCTGTCTTCCTTTTTCAGAACGGTTTCCCAGCTTAATCCTGCCTGGTTGATCTCCAGAATCAATCTTCCAAACAGTTCATTATCATCATGAATAGGAAAGCCATAATAGTTGTCATGGTAATTTTTGTGCAGTTCTTTTCTGCTTTCAGGCTGCATGCCTTCTATTGCTAAACAATAACTCATTAGAATATATTTTCCGTTTTAGTTAAAAATTTTTCCATCGCTTCTTTAATATCAATTCCTGTTCGATCTGCCAGGGCAATCAGCCACCAGATATTTTCTGCTAATTTATGTTCCAGTTCTTCCGCTGAATCTTTTTTCAGCCATGTTTTCTGATGGGACATTACATTTCTTCCTATCAATCCTGCATCGGTAAGATAAGCAAGAGCATCTTCTTCCAGAGTCCATTCTTTTCCGTTGCCTTTTATTTCCAGCTGATGATATTTTTCTCTGATATCTAAGGAACGTTTTATGATGGTATCAAAATTATTGGTGTCCATATTTTGTTTTTTTATATAAACTTTCAAGATGTAAAGATAAACCGGAACTGTGACAACTGTCCGTCAGTAGTGTTTTCAATTTTTAAATGTAATAATAATTCAGATCACTTTATTTTTTCTGCCCAGAGAATATTTAGTAGTTTAGAGGGTTTAAAAAAACCATCATGAAATCACTGTTTTCCATTCTTTTCATCATATGTTCAATGTTTTTTAAATCACAGAATTTATATTCTAAAGCCTATGGAAATCCGAAAAATTCTCCTGTAATTTTTATTCATGGCGGGCCAAGCGGAAATGCAACTTTATTTGAGGGAACAACGGCTCAACATCTTTCTGACAAAGGATTTTATGTCATTGTCTATGACAGACGCGGTGAAGGACGTTCAAAGGATGAAAATGCAACCATGACTTTTAAAGAAAGTTTTGAGGATCTAAAAGGAATCTATACAACTTATAACATCAAAAAAGCCAATATTCTTGCCCACAGTTTCGGCGGAATTATCGGGACTTTATTTACGGCACAATTTCCTGATAAAGTAAGCAGTCTGACTCTTGCAGGTGCATTATTTACCCAGCAGGAAACCTACGATCATATTTTAAAACAAGCCAGAGAACATTTTAAAAATGATCCTGCCCAGCTCAAAGAAATTTCGGAAATAGAAAGTCTAAACAAAAATTCTGCTGCCTATAGAAAAAGATGTTATGATATAGCCGGAAAACTAGGGTTCTTCGATATGCCCCATCCTACTGCCGAAAGTGAAATGCTGAGAAATGAATACAAAGCGGGTGAATTTTACAAAAACAACATAAGAAACCCCGATTCTCCATTGAAGTTTTATCAAAATGAACCTCAGAACAATCTGGATAATACCTCTATTTTAAAAGATATCCGAAAAAAAGGAATTCCCGTTTTTGCGGTCTATGGTAAAAATGACGGAATATTTTCAGAAAAACAGCTGAATGATCTTAAAAATATAGTTGGAAAGAAAAATTTCAAGCGTATTGATAATTGCTCACATTACTTATTTGTAGATTAGCAGGACGATTTCTTACAATTTATAAAGCTTACATTAAAATAAAGTGTAGTTTTGTAATTATGCCCCATTCAAGACTTCATATGAAAACTTATAAAGCTATCATTACGATGCTTATATTGGTGTTTTCATTGTCTCCATGTTCTGTCAAAAGAAATGTTCTTGATATTTTTGATATTCAGTACATCAGCGGCCTCAATAAAGTAAAAATAACCTCATCTCTTTCCTTCAGCTGTGATTTGGCCTCTGATTCCTCCAGGGTATCAGTTTCAAAAGCTAGAGCTCAATGCAGATACAAAGAATCTTTATCCGGTATTTATTTCACTGCCGGGAATTCTTTTGAAGAGAAGATTTTTTTCAATGACTATTCAGGGCATTCTACAGGAAACAGCCCACCGAAATATATTTTATTTAAAAGACTGAAACTTAATCTGGTTTAAATTTTTTTAAGCCTAATTAAAAATCAGTTTTTTACAATAACAATATAAATTTCAATGAAACATACCATAAACAGTCAGTCTTCGGACCTGGCCGGATTATATACATTATCCCTCCGAATGGTTATCGGATGGACTTACTTTTCAGCTTTCTGGCGCAGACTTATCCTTGAAAACAAGCTTATTCCCGATGAACAGGGATATATCGGGGAAAAATTCAATCATTTTTTACCCAATGCCCTCGGAATAAAACCAATTATTGAATATCTGGTTACCCATCCCGATGCTTTAGAGAGATCCATGATTACTTTCACCATTATTGAAGCCATTGTAGGATTATTGATTATCCTTGGATTATTTACCCGGTTGATGAGTATCGGGATCTTCAGTCTTGCCCTTGGAATCCTGCTAGGATCCGGATGGCTGGGCACAACCTGTCTTGATGAATGGCAGATAGGGGTTCTAGGAGTCGCAGGCGGATTTGTTCTGTTTCTTACCGGAAGCGGCCCTTATTCGATGGATTATTATTTTATAAAGAATAACAAGAGCTTCACTCAAAAAAAATGGTTCTCATGGTTGGGTTCGGGAGATCTCCCTGTTTCAAAACCTAAAACAATTGTCTTTACGGGCTCGCTCATTATATTCGGATTAACTCTTTTTACCAATCAATATTTCCATGGAGGCGTGTTTGGAACCTTACATAATAAATCGGTAAAGCCAAAGCTGGAAATTTCAAATATCTCCCATAGTAATTCGGATCTGACATTTGAAGTGTACAGAACGGAAGGTGCTGATGTCTATGGTTCTTTTCTGATAGGTATTCATATTCTGGACAAAAACGGAAATATTTTAAAAGAATTGAACCCTAAAGAACTTTCCGATTTTTCTAAAGAAAATATAAAAAACCATTACGTTGCCAAAGTAAAACCCGGAAAACACAGTCTCGTTATTCCGTTGGGAGCAAAGGCTGATTTAACTCTGAATATTGATGATGTTCTTTTGAAAAGTGAAATTCATACGTTGAAACTGATTGATATAAGTGGCATTGAGTGGATAGGGAGGATTGAATAAAATATTTTATTGGTGGACGCAAAGGCACGAAAAGTTTTGTATGGATGTGCTATAAGGCGCAAGGATTTTATCTCCGATAAAATTGAATATTGCTGATATTTTTGATAAGGTTATCGTTAAAGTGTGTGAGATTTTATGTTTTGGCTAAAGCCAATTGAAGGTATTGTTCTTTTGTAAATGGGCTAAAGCCTTATTGAATTTTCTTTATGACATAATTTCTTTAAAATAAGATCTGCAGAATCAGCAAAATCCACGAGATACTTTATACGTTCTGGCTAAAGCCATTAGATTATTCATTTATAAAAAAAGCGGACTAAAATCCGCTTTTTTTGATATTTGAAATTATTATTTTCATTACTATTTTTCTGAGACGATGACATGGTAACTGCATGAGCTGTCCGGATCAAGCTTCAGGACTTTTATTTCAAGTAAAACATCCAGTCCCATGGTATCGCAAACTCCCTGTATGAAAGGCTTTATGACCGGCCATTTCAGCAAACCTGCAATCTGCAGGCTCTGGGTGATTTTGTGGTAACGGTCTACTCCTTTAATCAGCAATTCGCCTCTGTGATCATTTAATTCTTTAAATTCAAAATTATATTCGGGACTGGATGTAAAAACTGCTCCTATCAATATTTTTGCCACAGCCGGAATACCGGGCTGCAGAGTAGGTTTTGCTTCAAGGTTCCTCAGTGCCATTCTTGATCCGAGGTCATACATAAAAATACTGGAAAGCTGCTCAATAGCTTCTGCACCGTAAAGCTTTCCGATCTGCTTGAGCATGCCTCCATAAAACGCTCCTGTAATATCTGACAGGCGTTGGGTAAGCTCTGTAAAGGTTGGTGGAAAAAAATCTGAAATAATCTGAGCCTGATTCATTTCAGGAAGGTAAATATCATTTTCCCTGAAATCTGATAATGCCAGATAGGTCTCCGGAAGTTGTATTTGATTCATATTTAATGTTTTGTAAGTGTTTTGAGATCATGGTTAAGTTTAGGATGAAAGAAAAAATAGTATTAATGCATCCTTTCGGAAATAAGACTATTACATTTATGGGCATAAAAGCATCGTAAAGGGTAAAATACGATGAGCTGAGATAAAAATACTCTTCAGATAAAAGTCCTGTAATAGAGTAAGGCTCTACTTTTTGAAAAGGCATTTTCGGGTTGAGGGAATCTATTCATATTTTTTCATTTGGTTATGTAAAACTAAAAAAAATAAATAAATTCTCCAATAAGTGATATTATTTTTATTTTAACAAGAGACTGTAAATTAATATTTTGTGTTAATATATTCAATTTATATAATAAAAAAAACCTTCGAAAATTTCGAAGGTTTTAAATTAAAATTTAGTGCATGGCTTCACTCAAATCTATTTTTTCTTTGCTTTTTCTTTCTTTTACGAGTAAGATAAATGGAATACATATCAGGAATACGATCCCAAGGTAAAGAAATACGTCCATATAGGACAATACTGTTGCCTGTTTGGTTACGGACAAATCAAGCATTTTATAAGCGGCATTCATGGCCTCATCAGGAGTTTTTCCTTTTGCTATAAAGCTTGCCTTTAGCGCAGCCAGCCTTTGTTGAACTTCAAAGCTATTTTCATCCAGATGAGAAATCAGGTTATTCCTGTATTTCTGACCTGCATTGGCGATAAATGTTGTAATGGCAGCAATACCAAATGAACCTCCTAGCTGTCTCATCATTCCTGTAAAGGCTGCTCCCTGACCAATCTCCTGACCTTTCAAGGTACTTAGTGATAAAGAGGTAATCGGGATAAATAATAATCCAAGACCGGCCCCTCTTACAATCAACATCCAGAAAAAGGCATCTTTGCTGGTATCCGGTGTCAGAATTTTATATCCCCAGAAACTATAGACAAAGAAGATAAAGAGTCCTAATGAAACCAGGATCTGCTGTTTTGCTCCTTTTGCTAATAGCCTGCCAATAATAGGCATCATAAAGGCGGTTGTCAATGCAGCCGGAATCATCAATGCTCCTGACTGAAGTGCCGTCCATCCCAAAATACTCTGTGTATAGAGTGGAACGATGAACGTGGAACCATAAAGTCCGAATCCAAGCACGAATGACATCATTGTTCCGATCCTTAAGTTACTGTTTTTAAGCACCCTGAGTTCAACGATAGGATATTTAAAGGTGAGTTCCCGCCAAAGGAATAATATAAATCCTAAAATAGCAGCTGCAGTAAACGCTACAATCATTCCGCTTTCAAACCAGTCTTCTTCATGTCCTCTTTCCAGAATGAACTGTAATGAACCTACCGTTACTGCCAGTAAACCAATTCCAATCCAGTCGACATCCGAAACTTTACGTTTCTCTGCATATTTCGGACTTCTTACAAACTGAAGAGTCATCAAAGTTGCCGCGATTCCGATCGGAATATTAATATAGAAAATATATGGCCAGCTGAAATTATCAACGATATACCCCCCAAGAGGCGGACCTAAGGTAGGGCCGATAATTACTCCCAGACCATAAATAGCCTGAGCCATACTTCTTTTTTCAATCGGATAAGATTCCGTAATGATCGTTTGTGAAGTTACCAATAAGGCTCCCCCACCGATTCCCTGCATCAATCTGAAGAACACGAGTTCCCAGATATTGGTCGCATTTCCACATAAAAATGAAAATATGGTAAATATAATGATGGATGCCGCAAAGTAATTTCTACGCCCAAACTGCTGGGAAAGCCAGCTCGTCATCGGTACTATAATTACGTTACCAATGGCATAAGCCGTAATTACCCATCCCACTTCTGAAAGTGTAGATCCAAGATTCCCTTTCATTTCATTCAAGGCAACATTGACAATCGTGGAGTCTACAATTTCTAGAAGGGCACAAAGGATAGCAGTAATCGTAATGATCACTCTCCGCGCTCCATATTCTACTAATGAATCTTGCATAAGTTTTTACGATGTAAAAATCAATGGTGAATTTTGCTCCGCAAGTGAATCGTGAATTATAAAGCAGTCGGTTTTAAATTGACAGCAAAACTGATTCACTATTGACAACGAAGCTCATTGACTTTCAACAATTTTAAATGTTATTTCAAAGCAACCTCTGCCTTCACGTTCATACCTGTTCTCAATCTTTTTGCAATATTCTTATCAAGATTTACAAAATCAATTTTCACAGGAAGTCTCTGAACTACTTTTACGAAGTTACCACTCGCATTATCCGGAGGAAGTATAGAGAAAGTAGCTCCTGTAGCCGGAGAGAAAGAGCTTACTACTCCATCAAATTTCTGATCAGGAAAAGCGTCAATTTCAATTTTTACTTTCTGGCCTTCTACCATTTTATCAACCTGTGTTTCTTTAAAGTTGGCCACTACCCATTTCTGGTCGTTTTTAACCAAAGCAAACAACTGTGATCCTGCCTGCAGATACTGACCTGCCTGAGTAGATACTTTTCCTACGTGTCCATCTTCAGGAGCAAGGATTACGGTATATGATAAGTTTAATTTTGCATTTTCAACATCTACTTCTCTCTGCTTTGCCACGGACCCTGCAACACTGATTTGTTGTGAGCTTGCTGCTGTCTGAGAAGAAGCAATATGGGTTTGCTGAGCAATTTGATTTCTCTGGTCAATCAACACCTGCAGCTGTCTGTCTGCTGATTGTTTTGCAGCCAGAGCCTGCTCATATTGCTGTTCTGTAATGGAGTGATCTTTCACAAGATTAGCATATCTTTTCAGATCCTGAGAAGTTTTCCAAATATTTACTTTCGCAGCTTCTATCTGAGCATTAGCAGTTACTACAGCAGCTTCTGAAGAACCGATATTTTTTGAAGTAGCTGTTGTGGTAGCTTCTGCATTTGAAATATTACTTTTGGCTGTAGATAGTGCTGCCTGAGCCTGCTCAAGAGCCATTTTCTGATCTCTGTTATCCAAAATCACCAAAGTATCTCCTTTCTTTACAAACTGATTATCTTTTACCTTTACCTGAGCTACATAGCCAGAGATTTTAGAAATGACAGGAGCCATATTGGAAGCAATCTGAGCGTCGTCAGTTTCCTCATGATACTGTCCGTAAGTGAAGGCTCTGTAACCGTAGATTCCTCCTCCGATTACTACTGCTGCTAAAATGATAGGAAAAACTAAACTTTTTTTCTTTTTAGGTTCAATTACCTGTGTATTATTATTTTCCATTTTGGTTTCGATCTGATTATTTAATTGTTAAAGTTCCTGTTGTCTGTAATAGTTTTCTGTATGCCAGTGCAGCATCTGCCTTAGCATTGATCACGCCAACGTTGGCCGCGATCTGAGCGGCGTCTGCATCCAGCAATTCGGTCATGGTTGCAAGACCGTTATCATATTTATTCTTTGTAATTCTATAATTCTCATTAGCCTGTTCAGCAGTTTTTTCGAAAACGACAATTCTCTTTTTTGAATAGTCTGTGTTCTGATATTCTCTGTTCACCTCAAGTTTAATGTTGTCATTCAATAATTCATCAGTAGCTGCCAGTTGCTTCTCTCTCGCTTTGTACTGTCTCAATGAAGAATTTTCTTTCCAGATATTGGATAAATTATAAGAAACTCCAATCCCAACATTGACGGCATTGTAGACCGTAAGAAATTTAGGAATATCTGCTGCTACATACCCTCCGGTAAATGCTATAGAAGGAAGGTTTTCTGCTTTTGCCGATTTGGTGCCCAATTCTGCTGCTTTTCTCTGCTGTGCTAAAGCCTGTAAGTCTTTACGGTTTTCTCTGGCCTCAGTAACATAGAAATCAACAGGTTTTACCTCTGTTCCTTCTTCAATATAATTCTGATCTACTTCAATCTCTGTCGTTTCAGGAATACCAAGTAATAAATCCATATTGATATTGGCAATATTGTAATTATTTTTAGCTTCCAACAACTGAAGTTCAATATTTGAAGTCTGAAGATTTGCTTTTAATCTGTCATTTCTGGCGATCAAACCATTATTCTCCATTTTAAGGAAGGTTTCATCTCTTTTTTGAGAAGCAGACAGGTTTTCTTCAAAAACTTTGATCGCCTGATTGGCTTTAAATAGATTGTTATAAGCCTGGGCAACATTATAAGCAATAGCAGTTTTATCGTTCTCAGTACTTAGTTTTGACGCTTCCACCAAATATTTAGCTGACTGTATCCCATATCTGATTCTTCCTCCGCTGTAGATAGGAACGCTAAGATTAGCTGAACCATATAGTACCTGATGTACTTCAGGGCCGCCTGCTCCTCCTGAAAGCCCAGGAAGTTTAATATCAACATTGGGCTTTATCGGAAGGTACATGTAACTTCCTGACACTTTCAACTCTGGTAACTGTTTGTTTTTCGCTTCCAGAAGATCAGCGGTAGCCTCTTCGATCTTGGCTGCATCAATCTTGAGATTCTTGCTGTTCTGGATTCCCAGCTGAACGGCTTCGTCAAGAGAAAGTGTTTTTTTCTCCTGAGCATTTGCATTTGCTATTCCTACGAATAGTGATAATGCAATCACTGAGTTATTTATTCTCTTCATAACCTAAAAGGTCTTTTAGTAAATATTTTATATGTTTATTAAGTTCTGTATAGTATTTTTCGTCAAATGCCTCCTCATCTTCTGTTTCGTTCAGGAATTCTTTATACATCTCTTTGGCATTGAATGCATAAAACAGAGTTCCGCTTACGGTAGAATGAAGCAGATAAATAGGTGGGTTTTTGGTAAAAATTCCATTTTTAAGACCGCTTTCCAATATTTGTGAATACATAGAAAGAAATCCCATTTTAGTTTGCTTCAAAAATTCTACAATCTGAGGATTTTTACTATGCAGCTGCTCTCGCTGCATAATCCTGTAAAAGCATTTTTGAGTTCGGATCTTGTTAGAAAACTGATCGATTACTCTTTCAATCTTCTGCCATTCGTTGATATCTGTTCTTCCCAAAAGATCTTTTGAAAAAAACTGACCTTCATTCATTCTGTATTCCACTAATTTCTCATAAAGTTTTTCCTTAGAGCCAAAATAATATGAGATCATAGAGATATTTACATTAGCAGCCTTTGCTATTTCCCGGGTGGAAGTTCCTTCGAACCCCTTTTCTGCAAAGAGCTTCTCGGCCGCAAACAATATATTTTCTTCTTTTGAAATCATGTTAGTGTTCATTTTTCAGGGCGCAAATTTACATAAGTTTTTGTTGAAATCAAACGATTGATTGATTATTTAATATAGATTTAATTGATTGTAAACAAAAGACTATTTCTATAATTATATATCGGAATAACAGGTAATCCTGTATTTATCACAAGAAACCGCAGTAATACCTCCGTTTATCTGAGATTACGGAAATGAATCAAAAAAGGTTTACATTGATCAACCTTAAAAATTGAGACGACGAAAAAAATAATTTCAATTGCAGCGCTAGCTTTTTCACATTGAGCTATGCTCAGGAAAAGACAAAAAAACTGAGTAGAAGTCTTTATATAAAAACAAAAACTCCGGTAATGTTACCGGAGTTTTATTATGTGCTTTTGTGAATATATCTTGATAATTTTATGCCCAGATCGGTCCAGACAATTTTAGGATTTCCGTTTCGGGTCAGATGCAGATCTGCGGTATTGATTTCTTCTAAAATACTTTCAATATTAGCACCACTGATAAATTTCGAAAATCCAGCCCAGTTGAAGCCATTGGCATTGATCTTTTTATATACCAGATTTTCGGACTGGTAATTCTGAAGGAGTGCCAATCTGAAAATTTCAGAACAGTAATTCAGGAAATTCTTCTGTTTTTCTCTGTTCCATCCTGCAATCTCTCTCGCCCAAAGAATAATACTCCTAAGATATTCCGGTTTCTTTTTCACCATAAAGGCATCTCTCACCCATTGTACAAAAAGCTTTTCAAATTCGTTGGTTTTATCTCCCGAATTAACAAGCTTTACCGCATCATTCAGATCTCCCTGTGCCTCATGAACAATTTCTCTTATTTTATCCTCCGTAACAGATAATTTTGTTTTAAGGTGCCTTTCAATATCTTCATCATTGATTCTTGGGATTTCTACCACCTGTGTTCTGGAAAGAATGGTAGGAAGTATATCATTTGTACTTTCTGCAGTAAGAAGAATGATCGTTTTAGCCGGCGGCTCTTCCAAAAATTTCAAAAACTTGTTGGAAGCGGCAATATTCATTTTATCGGCTCTCCAGACAATAAGGATTTTAGTTCCTCCTTCATAACTTTTTAGTGAGAATTTTTGATTTTGATCATCAATCTCATCTGCTGAAATAAAAAGCTGTTTATTTTCGGATTCTAAAAAAGCCGTCCAGTCATCATAGCTTGCATAAGGAGAAGCCAGTATCATTTCTCTGAACTCTTCAAATTTATTCTTGCTTAAAGAATTTTTATTATCTGTAAAAACAGGAAAGCTGAAATGCAGGTCCAGGTGATTGAGATGCTCAACTTTCGCTGCAGCATGTTCATTTTCCTGACTTAAAATTTCCCGTGCATAGGCTAATACCATAGGTAGAGTTCCATATCCCTCCTTTCCTACAAAAAGCTGGGCATGGCTCACTCTGTTTTCGGCAATGCTTTCTCTAAGAAGTTTTTTCAGATTCGTCTGTCCGGCGATGTTCTCCCAATTCATGTTTCAAAGATAAAAAATCTTATTTCAATTTATAAAATTAAGTCTGCTTAAAATGCATAAAACTACAGATCATTAATTCCTGAAGGTTCACACTATCTATTCTATGATAGGTAATATCAATAATGGCGTTAGAATAAAATTAAAAATTAAATTGTGTAAAATTTAATTTTAACCAATATATTTGCGAAGTAAAATTTCTCGTAAATTACATTACCATTTCAACTTATACTCTAATAGTAAAATCATAAACCAATGAACAAAGATTTAGAACAAAAAATCAAAAGTGTATTTCAGAAACAGAAGGCTTTTTTCAAAACGAATCAGACTAAAGATATTGAATTCAGAAAAACCCAGTTAAGAAAATTCCGTGACGTATTTTTACAGCATACGGACGATCTTTGCGAAGCTTTATCCATCGATTTGGGGAAAAGCAGAAAGGAAGCAGAGTATGTGGAAATTCAAATTGTCATCAGTGAACTTGATTATCTTCTTGAGAATATTGATGAGTGGGCAAAACCGACTCCCGTACTTTCAAAACCACATCCATCAGGAGCAGAAGTTGAGAGCAAGATAACCTATCAACCTTACGGTGTTACTTATATTATTGGCCCATTCAACTACCCTGTTCAGCTGACTTTCAGTCCGCTTATCGGAGCTCTGATTTCAGGAAATACCGCGATTATAAAACCTTCGGAAAATACCCCTCACGTTGCAAAAGTTCTTGAGCAAATTGTCAATGAATCTTTTGACGAATCTTATGTAGCGGTTATTCAGGGAGCTATTGAGGAAAACACCCTCTTATTGAGCTTTCCTTTTGATTATATCTTCTTTACAGGAAGTCCGAATGTTGGAAAAATCGTGATGAAAGCTGCTGCAGAACAATTAATTCCATTGGCGCTGGAACTTGGAGGAAAATCTCCTACTATTGTTCATAAAGATGCAGATCTGGATAAAGCAGTGGCAAGAATATCGTATGGAAAATGGATCAATTGCGGCCAGACATGTGTTGCTCCGGACTATATTTATATCCATGAATCTATAAAAGATGCATTTATCGAAAAGTTTAAAGCAAATTTAGAAACCACTTATGAAGGTAATTCTCTAGGGAAAATCGGAAAAATTGTAAGTCAAAACCAGATGAAGCACCTTGCAGGCTACCTGGAAGCGGCTCCTGAAAAAGTAATCTATGGAGGGCATTATGATCTTGAAACCCGTCATTTTGAAGCGACTGTAATGGATAATGTTACCTGGGATGATCAGATTATGCAGCAGGAAATTTTCGGTCCTATCCTTCCTATTATGACGTATAATGACATTGAAGAGGCCTTGGAAGAAATCAATAATCGACCTAAACCATTAGCTTTATATGTTTTCACGGAAAATCAGGAGTTTGCAGATTATGTTCTCAATCATACGACGAGCGGAGATGCGGAAATCAACAGTACTATCATCCATGTGGGTTCTCATTATTTGCCTTTTGGAGGGGTAGGAACTTCAGGAATGGGAAAATATCATGGTAAATTCAGTTTTGAAAGTTTTAGCCACAGCCGTTCTGTTCTTCAGGTAAAATAATAATAGATATAATACTCTGTATAAACCGAGACTGTTCATCATAGAACAGTCTTTTTTGTATAGCAGAATTACTATTTTTATTGATAAAAATTTGCATTTTTCTTTTAAAGGAAGGCCCTTAACAAACTTTAACCACATATAATTTTTACAATTCATTAATATTTAAGATATTTGCGCATTATTTTAAAAATAAAGAATGAAAAAAATCTTTGTAGTATCATTCATATCAGTTGGATATTTTCTGAACGCACAGAGTCTAAGCAACTCACCTTATGCAACTTATGGAATTGGAGATGTGAAATATGATAATACGATCGAAACTGCTTCTATGGGAGGTATATCTACTGCTTTTATCAGTGATTTTACCAGTAGTTTCAATTTTGCCAACCCGGCGAACAATGCCAATTTCGAACTTACGAGTATCAGATTGGAGGCTACCAATGAAAACAATTATTTCAAATCGAACTTTAACGATATGAAATCTACAAAGCATTCTACGTACCTTTCCAGTATTTCGTTGGCATTTCCGTTATCTTCAAAAGTAAAAATGGGAATCTCTTATCAGCCATACAGTTCTAAAAGCTACGATATTGTAACTGAGCAATTTGCTGACGATAAGACTCCTCTTTATAAAAATAACTTTAAAGGAAGCGGAACTTTGAACACCGCACAGGTAGCAGTTTCTTATAAAATCAATCAGGAACTTTCTGTGGGGGCAAGAGCCAACCTTTATTTTGGAGATCTTAGCGACCTTAACGAATTCCGTGCTTATAATGCTGCCACAGGTAGTTATGCTGGTGAATACGTGAATGGTTATCAGACTAAAAACAGAATCAGAAACTTTAACTTTACCCTTGGTACAAGTTATCAGACTTTAAATACACGTACTGACAAGAAGTTTACAGTAGGAGCTACTGCTACATTTGGTAACACGAGTAATATGACTACTGAATACATCAACAGTACCTACAGATATTCTGATGCTCAGGAAACGACAAAGGTTACCGGATCAGAAACAATTATAGAACAACAGAATACAAAATCTAAAAACCTTCTTCCATTACAGGCATCCGTAGGGGTTGGATATGGAAGTGAAAACCATTGGTTTGTATCTGGACAGGTTGATTATAAAAAAGGAGAAAACATCGCTTATTTTGGTAAAACTTTTGATTTCCAGGATAGCTACAGAATTTCTGCCGGTGGATGGTACCTTCCTAACTATAACAACTTCAGAAGCTACTTCTCAAGGGTAGTCTATAGATATGGGGCTTTCTATGAAAGAGGAAATCTTAATCTGGATGGAACAAGCATCAACAAATTCGGTATCTCCGGAGGGGTAATGCTTCCATTCAAAAACAGCAGTATCACAAGAATGAGTGGTCTTGAAATAGGAGTAGAAGTTGGAAAAAGAGGAACTCTTAGCAACAACCTGATCAATCAGAATTTCATCAACCTGAAAATCGGCTTTAATTTTGCTGATAAATGGTTCAGAAAGACTCTTTATAACTAGAATGAATTTTTCAGAAAAAATATCATATAAAAATATAGCATGCCTTTTTAGTTGTGCTATATTTTTTATATTGACATCCTGTGAAGAGGATCTTACCAAAAGAAATGGCAGTCAAAGTAAAAACTTCCCTTCACAGATTATCAACAACGCCAATATTATACAGCGCGACTCTGGCTTTGTCACCTTAAAAGCCAAAGCACCCATCATTGAAAAATATGAGCTTATCGACAGCCCGTATGTTGTAGCCAGAAAAGGAATTGATATCGAGTTTTTTGATAAAAAGAAACCTAAAGTTCCGGGAAGGATTACAGCCAAATACGCCAGAATCTTTGAATACAAAAAATTCTACGAAGCCAAAGGTGATGTAAGAATAAAAACCAATGAAGGACAGAGATTTGCGATGCAGAGTATTTATTGGGACCAAAGAAAGAACAGAATCTATACTAAAGATACGGTGTATGTCACCATGGAAGACGGCTCTACTCTAGTGGGTGCCAATGGAATGACTGCTAAAGATGATTTTTCAGAATATACGTTCTATAACAACTCAGGAGATTTCAGTTCAAAAAGAATTTCCGAGAACAAAAAATAAATCCAAGAAGAATGAAAGCTCTTGCTATTGGACTGATGTCCGGGACGAGTCTGGATGGTTTGGATATCTGTCTTGCAGCATTTGAAAAACAGGACAAATGGACCTTTCAAATCCTGAAAGCCGAGACATTACCTTATTCTGAAGATTGGGAAAACAGACTCAAAAACTCCATTCACCTTTCTGCTGAAGACCTACTGGAACTGCATTCAGAATATGGCTTTTATCTGGGAGAGCAGGTTAAAGAATTTATGCATCAGCATCGGCTTGAAAATATCAGTCTGATCGCATCCCATGGCCATACCGTTTTTCATCAGCCTCAGAGAAAATTTACGCTGCAGGTAGGTGACGGCAGAGCAATCAAACTGAAAACCGGAATACCTGTCATCTATGATTTCAGAAGTCAGGACGTCCTGCTGAAAGGAAACGGAGCTCCACTGGTTCCCATAGGGGATGAATTGCTTTTTTCAAAATACAGTGCTTGTCTGAATCTTGGTGGATTTTCCAATATTTCTTTACAGTCAGACGGAAAAAGGATCGCTTTTGATATTGCTCCTGTTAATATTGTGTTGAATCATTTAGCGAAAAAGCTCCATAAAAGTTTTGATGAAAACGGAGAACTTGCAAAAAAAGGAAAAATACATGAAGCTTTACTTGATGAGCTTAACAATTTAGATTTCTATCAGCAATCACATCCGAAATCATTAGGAATAGAATGGTGCCATCAACATGTTTTTCCGGCTCTTGAGAATATCGAAATTTTAGATGCCCTTGCCACTTTTACAGAGCACTGTGCCCAGCAAATCGCACATGTCATCAATAAGAACAATATAAAAGATATCCTTATCACCGGAGGGGGCACTTATAACTCTTTTTTAATTGAAAAAATAAGAGCAAAAACAAAATCCGAAGTCATCATTCCTGAAAAAGAGATCATCGATTATAAGGAAGCTTTGATCTTCGCCTTTATGGGGGTGTTAAAAATAAATAATGAAGTGAATGTATTGTCTTCCGCCACAGGAAGCTCCTATGATCACTGCTCGGGGATCATTGTATAGATAAACTTACTTTCATAGATTTATTTCATTTACTAACTCGGCTAAGGAAATATCAAGTGCATAAGCTATAACAGAAATAGTGAAAATACTGGAAGTAACCTTTCCCTTTTCAATCTTATAAAGATACTGTCTATCCTTCCCTATCATCATAGCAAGTTCTGTTTGTGAAAGTTTTTTCTTTTCACGAAATGTTCTTACCCGATTACCTAATTCGATAGGTATTCTTCCCTTTAATTCTGAGTTTTTATTTTCTTCAATATATTTCACTTACGCAGTATGCTAATAATGTATTAAGTTTTGTGCCGACCTCAGAAGGCTATTATGACTTCGTTCAAAATAAGTATATTTACAATTATACCGATCAGGTAGGAAACATCAGATTAGCGTATTACAAATATGCTTCCGGAAACCTTAAGGTAGACAGAACTACCCATTATTATCCTTTTGGATTGGAGTTTGGAGACTACTTGGGAACTTCTCTTTCGATATCTGCAAACTATAAATATTCCACATAGGGACAGGAGAAACAACAGGAAACAGGCTGGAGCTCCTACAGATGGAGGAATTATTATGCTGTAATGGGAATGTTTTTTAATGTGGATCCGTTAAGTGAAAAATATAACACTTGGTCTACCTATGCTTTTAGTGGAAATAGAGTAGTTGATGCAAAAGAATTGGAAGGTTTAGAGCCTGTAGATTTTAGAAAAAGTGATGGATTTAAAAATTTAGTGTAGTGCAGGGACATACCGGAGACACTAAAAAAGGCTATACACAAGCCCAAAATCGAGGAGACGGTTCTGTTGATACAAAAGGCCTTGGAGCTTTAAATCAGTTAAGTAGTAAAGATACTAAAGTAGTGATTTTTGATTCTTCTCAAAATGAAAACACAAAAGATGATATAAATTCTACAATCTCTAGTTTTAATAAAAATCATCCTGACGGTATAGTTGCTGCTGTTGGGCATAGTTTACGAGGAGACAACCTTGTCGAAAAAGTAAATGAAAATAAAGAGTTAAAAGTAGACTTGATGGTTACTTTAGATATTATGGATTGGTATTCAGACACTAAAATACCATCGAATGTATCAAAGGAAATTAACTACTATCAAACAAAAGATTTTTATGGTGGAGAAAAAGTAAAACCTACAAGTAGTAATAAAACAACAAAAATTTCCAATATCCATGCTCCTAAATCAAACCATAAAAGTATTGATAATGAATTAAGTAAAAGAGTAACAGAAATTGTTAAAAAAGAAATCAGTAAAACTAAAAATAATCACTAATGAAAAAACTTACACAAATTATTCTAATTATTTCCCTAGTTTATGCAGCCCTATTATTATATTTTCAGTATGACTACTTTTTAGAATTCACTCCAGTGATTATACTCTTACTGGCATTTAATTTTTATCTGATCTACAAATATAATAGTAAAAGGAAAAACTATCTTTTTAATAGTTTATTATTTATTTTTTTAATTATTTGTTTTGCTTTCGGAGCAATATTAAGACAAGATTGGAATCTATAAGATAAACCATAACCGAAGACTTTCCCTTTTTGAGACTTTCAAGAAAATTGGTTCCCACGAAAGATATATAAAAACAAGTAGCCATAAAGACTATCTGTTTTACTTCTTTGAAGAAAAATCAATATTTACAACTATACAGATCAGGTAGGAAACATCAGATTAGCGTATTACAAAGATGCTTCTGGAAACCTTAAGGTAGACAGAACTACCCATTATTATCCTTTTGGATTGGAGTTTGGAGACTATTTAGGAACCTCTCTTTCGATATCTCCAGACTATAAACACTCTACTCAGGAGAAGGAGAAACAAACGGAAACAGGATGGAGTGATTATGGAGCGAGAATGTATATGTCAGATATTGGACGGTGGGGAGTTTTGGATCCATTGGCAGAGATTTCCAGAAGATGGAGTACTTACGCTTATGCGTATAACAATCCTATTAGATTTATTGACCCAGATGGTATGCGAAACAAAGATGTAATACTTTCAGGAGATCTTAAAGATAAAGCGTTTGAACAGCTTCAAGCAAAAGCGGGAAATCTTAATCTACAAATGGATTCAAAAGGGAAAGTTAGGGGAAGTATTAAAAGCGGTGCAACAGCAACAGATGCTGAATTAAAGTTATTAGAAGCAACAAATGATTCTTCTGTTGTGGTCAATTTAGATGCCACAAGTTCAAATAGTGTTGATAATACACCTATTTTAGGAGGAGCCTTTGGTGGAAGTGAAATAGATGACAATGGCATTGTTCAAACAAATCAAATTATGAATCCGAATCAAGCAGAAATAATTGAAAATACTACTGGACGGCCAAAAGGAGGAACTGTGTTACATGAAATTCTTGAATCCTATATTGCAGGAAAAAATAACCCCGGAGCGCCTGGGTTTGGAATTGGAGGAGATTTGAGTGAAAAACCATACCTTAATGCGCATAATGCAGCAAAACGATTAGATCCTATTCATAATAATTATACTGTATCACAAACCATAGATTCTGTGGATGCGACCATTGGAGGAACTAAATTTGGAACAGTAACGACTTACATTAATGTGACAAAAACAAAACCGCTAATTAAAAGCAATGGGGAACCACACAAGAGAAAAACAGTGACAAGCATTATTAAGGTTCCTGTTGCAACTGCAAAAGATATTAGATTAAGAAATTAAAAAAATGAAAAATTTTACATTAATTCCAGTACTCATTTTAAATTCATTTCTTTATGGTCAACAAAAAATTGAGATAAAAATAAAGAAAGTCATTGAATTTGAAAAATCGTATGTTTTTAAATTTAAAAATTTAAAAACGAGAAAAGTAGATTATTTTTTCTCTTATAAAAAAGACATTTGTAATGAGGGAGCGAAAATTAATAAAGGTAAAAAATATACTATTATAATGTCTGAATTTACTATTCCTCATCAAAATGATGGAAATAACTACTTGATGGGTGTGGATAATTTTACACTACCTTCTCATCATAAATTATACTATTCTGACAATGTCAAAGGCTTGTATGTCTGTAAACAATAATCCCATTAAGAAATGAAGTTACTTATTGAGGCTTAGTTAAAAAGTTGTTTTATAGGCCTGTTTTGGAAATACGGATCAGGAAACATCAGACTGGCATATTATAAAGATGCTTCCAGTAACCTGAAAATTGACAGGACTACGAACTATTATCCATTTTGGTTAGGGTTTGGAGGAGAGTTAGATCTTAATGGTACACTATCTCCTAATTACAGATACTCCACTCAGGGGCATTAGTACTGGTAGTGAATCTACAAATAAAAAAATTAATTCTTTTCATCCTTCCATCCAAAATCAAATGAAATCATTCATATTAATGGCAAAATATAGATTTGATGTAGATTTAAGGATAACAGATGGTTTTAGATCAGTTGAAGAGCAGAATAAGTTATATGCAAAAGGTAGAACAGCACCTGGAAGCATTGTGACAAAAGCAAAAGGAGGGCAAAGTAATCACAATTTTGGATTAGCTGTTGATGTAGTTCCTATGGAAAATAGAAAATTAAATTGGGAAACTAAGAATTGGAATTCAATTGGTCAGATAGGGGAAAATAGAGGGCTTGAATGGGGTGGCAGATGGAAATTTTTAGATAGACCGCATTTTCAAAATTTACAAGGAAAAACATTAAAACAATTACAGGCTTTGCCTAAAAAATGGATTACCAATATTAAGATATTAAGACAATGAGAAATATAATACTAACATTTTTATTATTGACATTAATAAATTGCAATATGAAGGACAGTAATAGTACTACAAGTTCTGAAAAAGTATCCTTAAGTCAAAATGACTTAATAAAAAAAGATACTGTAATTACTTATAGTATTGAGGGCATTAGTTCTGAGGGAACAGAAGCAATAGTTACCTATAGAAGTAAAAGGATTTACGAAAGTAAGATTAGCATATATGGGGAAACGGGTCAAGCAGAGCTGATTTATAAATTTTATCCTGCAAAAATTGAAGTGACAGAAAAAAGGTATAAGTACAAAGATGATCTCAAAAGCGTAAATAGTAAAGATGATCTGATTTTGGCAAATACAATAAAATACAATATTGATTATGAAGGACAATTGTTATCAAATAATCCAAAAGAACATATAGATATTTTTAAAGAATTTAAAGGAATTGTTCCTTTTGAAATACAATAAAAGCCAATCAAAGGGGAGCAATTAGCTTTAGCCAGTGATTTTATCATGACAATATGACTTTTAAATAGTCGATTTTCTATTATTTTTAACCACAAGAAAGGATTGGATCACTCCTCTGTGATCATTTTTTAGGAATTGTATAACAACAAAAAACCTTCATTTTTGAAGGTTTTTTTTATTATTTATAAGCTTCGATCTTATCGGTAAGCGTATTGATAAAGTTCTGTAATGGTTTTTCTACCATCATTTTGATGAAAGGATTAAATTTCCCTTCAAACAACATCTGAACTTCAGTCTGATTTTCACTAATTGGGTTTAAAGTTGCTGTTAATGTAAAATCCAAGCTTGAACTTGCAGATCTTAAAACAGCCTTTTGATCATCTACTTCATCTATTTTTAACGCGATTTCCGGCATTCCTTGTAATCCAAATTTAAATCCGTTATCTCTTGTTTCAAACTTTTGAAGACCATCCGGCATAAAATCTTTGTAATTTTCAGGTGATTTTAGCAATTCGGTAAGCTCTTTAGATGATTTATTGACAATAATCTTTCGTCCTTCTAAATTCATTTTTTATTTTTGTATTTAAATTCTTAACTCTTACAAATGTATAAAGTTTTTATCAACGAAAAAAAATTATTAATATCTAAGCATCCTGAAGAACTTGAAAAAAAGCTTGGGTATGAAAATTATACGACTTTAGAGATCGCTCTTGATCTTTTGGAGAATACTTCTGTGCAGGAACTGAATGTATATGGTGAGAATTTGGACGAAATCTGGCAGGAATTCCAAAAGCTTTTCAGAATTATAGAAGCAGCAGGAGGCCTTGTCAATAATCCTGAAGGTAAGATTCTTTTCATCAAAAGACTTGGTAAATGGGATCTTCCCAAGGGGAAAATGGAAAAAGGAGAATCCAGAGAAGAGTCTGCAGTACGTGAAATAGAAGAGGAAACCGGTCTTAAAGATGTTGAACTTCTAAAATTCATCAATACCACCTATCATATTTATATAGAAAGAAATGGTGAGAAAATCTTAAAATGCACCCATTGGTTTGAAATGAGCTTCGATGGAGAAGACACTTCCAAGCCTCAAATAGAAGAGGGCATTACTGAAGTAGCCTGGAAAACGACATCACAGATTGAGAATGAAGTATTTCCGAGCACTTTCAAAAATATTCAACTCATTGTACAAGAATTCTGGGATTTAAAGATTAAATAAATTTAATATTAAAAACCGGAAGCTGGAAAAGGGAGACTCATTTTGCTATTCTGAACCGTTCTCCCCTACAGCTATATTTTTTTGATGTACACTCCATCAATTTCTGAAATCTATACAAAGTCAATCAGTTTCTCAAGGGCAATTCCTCTGGATCCTTTCAACAATATGTTTTCAGATTGAATTTTATTCTGTTTTAAATATTCCATCAATACTGTTGTATTTTCAAAAGCAAGATCTGAAGAATTAACTGCCTTAAAATGCTTTCCTACAGTAATAATTTCATCGAAATTCAGATCCTGAGCCAGTTTTAAGATGTTTTGGTGCTCTTTCTCGCTTTCATCACCCAGTTCAAGCATATCTCCGATAATAATGGTTTTACGGCCTTCAAAACTGATGAAATTATTCAATGAAGCAGTCATAGAGCTTGGGTTGGCATTATAGGTATCCAGAACCAGGGTTCTCCCCTCTTTTTTCACCACCTGCGATCTCATATTGGTCGGTGTATACAATTCCAGAGCATGTTGTATTTTTTCAAAACTGATTCCGAAATGAAGTCCAAGACTTGCTGCTGCACAGAGATTGGTAAAATTGTATTCTCCTGTCAGTTTTGAAACAGCTTTTACTCCCTGATAAGTTAATCCTACAAAATGCTCTTCCGAAAAAGATTCAAAATTGTAATCGGATGTTTCTTTTCCAAAAGTAATCTTAGGAGAATAGTTTTCAGTTTTTTCAATCTGAATAGGATCGTTCTCGTTAACAACAATGGTTCTATGATTGTTTTTAAGATAAGCATAAAGCTCAGACTTGCCTTTAATCACTCCTTCGAAACCTCCGAAGCCTTCTAAATGAGCTTTCCCAAAATTGGTAATATATCCGAAATCAGGTTGAGAGAGGGTACATAGAAATTCTATTTCTTTCTGATGATTGGCTCCCATTTCTATCACAGCTATTTCGTGTTCTGGTTTAATGGAAAGAATCGTCAAAGGAACTCCGATGTGATTATTCAGATTCCCAGATGTGTACTGAACATTAAATTTTTCTGAGAGAACAGCATGAATCAATTCTTTTGTGGTGGTCTTTCCATTACTTCCTGTAAGTCCTATAAAAGGAATGGTAAGCTTGCTTCTGTGATAGAGAGACAGCTGCTGCAAAAACTCAAGGGTAGACGGAACATAGAAAATATTTTTATCTCTGTTTTCAAATTCCGGAAGTTCAACAATTACAGCCAAAGCTCCATCATCAATGGCTTTTTCCGCTAAGGTAGCCGCATTGAAATTCTCCCCGGAAAAGGCGAAGAAAATATCATTCTCTGCTATTTTTCTGCTATCAATAGTCACTTTTGCGGCCTGCAGAAATAAAGGATAAAACTGTTCTATATTCATGTGGAAATATATATATATTTTTTAAAGAGGTCACATGCAATCGCCAAATCTATATGAGTATTTTAGATTTTTTAACCAAAGCGATTTCATGGTTCAAAAATAAAAAAACCTTCCGGAAATCCGGAAGGTTTTTTATAAGTATTTTTTGATAAATATTATCTTCTAGTTCTACTCTTATCGTTAGTTCTGGCATCCTGTGCAACACGGAATCCTACCCAACCATAAGCTCTGTTTTGATTTTTATATCTTCTTTGTCCCGGGTCCAGCCAATACGCTGTATCCTGCCAAGAACCACCTTTTACTACTCTAACCTCGTTAGAAATTCCAGAAGTTCTTTCTTTAGTATCTTTCTGTAGCTTCACTCTACCCGTTCCATCTACAACGAAACTTGTTTTAGGAGCGTTATACATATCAAATCCTGCAGCAGAATCTGAAGCTCTGTAATATTCTAAAGAAGATTGTCTGTCACCATCTCTGTAGTTTCTGTAGTCAGCGATAGTCTGTCTTTCGAATTGTCCAGGAAGTCCTTTATACACTAATCTTCCGTCAGCCAAAGTATCATACTTGATAGTACCTTCGTCGATCATTTTATAAGTTCCGTCACCGTTTCTTACGATCGCTTGAGGCATATTTCCTCTATAGTAGTTGAAATCACTGTAATCCTCATCAATGATCGGTCTGTAAACATCGGCAGTCCATTCTGAAACGTTACCGAACATACCATACACACCAAGATCATTAGATGGATACTTTCTTACATCAGAAGTTTGTGCAGAACCATCGTTCTTCCATCCTGAGATACCAGAATAATCCCCTTTACCCATTTTAAAGTTTTCAAGGAACATTCCTCTGTCTCTTCCTTTAGTACCTCTTAATCTTTCGATTTCAGGTTTTTTACCTAAGTATTGGTTATATTCTCTGGTTTTTGCCATACCAAGAGCTGCATATTCCCATTCTACTTCGGTAGGAAGTCTGAACTTCTGTACCATTGCAGAATTTGGAGCTCTGTTGGCTGCAAGCAATCTCTGGTTTGTAGTTTTCATACCAGTTTTTTGCTGCATTCTTTTCTCATTAATATATCCCTGCATTTCAGGATCATTCGATTTGAATTTATCCATGTTGAATGCAGTTCCTCCTTGGTTATTGGATTCGTTGATATACAAATCTTTAGCAATAATACCAGACTGCATCAAAGCTTTTTCGTTCGCTCTGTCTGTCAGCCATTCACAGTATCTGTTTGCCTGTGTCCAAGAAACTCCTACAACTGGATAGTAATCGAATTCCGGAGAACGCAAATACGTTTCATTATAATCGTTTCTAGCTAATTTGTTGTCCCATAATAAGGTATCCGGTAAAGCACCGTTATAGATCTCCTTAAAGCTCGGGTCACTTGGTGGGAATACATACTTCAACCATGTCAGGTATTCGCGGTATTCGTAGTTAGTAATTTCAGTTTCTCCGATAAAGAATGAGCTTACCTGCATTCTGCGAGGTGTGTTATTCCAATCGTGCATAACATCATCTTTCACTAATCCCATCGTAAAAGTTCCACCTTCTACATATACCATTCCAGGC
This sequence comes from Chryseobacterium sp. GW821-FHT04C04, assembly GCF_059420365.1. Lineage (NCBI taxonomy): Bacteria > Pseudomonadati > Bacteroidota > Flavobacteriia > Flavobacteriales > Weeksellaceae > Chryseobacterium > Chryseobacterium sp. GW821-FHT04C04. The sequence continues at coordinate 381,328 of NZ_JBWKTO010000005.1, forward strand.
CACCCCTTCTGCTTCTGTTGCTTTCCTGCAAAAAACCAACCTTGTTTCTCGTTTGGTTTCCAACCTGTTTTGCTGACAAATTTTTTGGTACCGCCACCCTTGCTGGTTCCTGATCCGCCACAGCTGGTTAATGCAAGTGTAGAACTTAATGCTATTAATGAAAACAACTTTAGTTTTTTCATAGTTGATATAAATATTTTCAAAGTACAAAGAAAAAATAAATTATTCAATAAATCAAGTAAACATTTGATTTTTTTGAAAAACGTTAACAAATTAATTTTATTGTATCGCAATTTAATTCTAAAATTTTCATTTATTTTGTAATTTAGCAATTTCAATAGTAAACATGAAACGAAAAATTACGCTTTTATCTTTAATCGCTTTTGCATCAACACTTTACGCCCAGAGAAACACCATAGAATGGAGTGGCTCTAAAATTCAGGATTTTGGTGACACAAAATTGAATCTTCCAAATTTTAAAAATGAAGGTTTTTCTTTCAACCAAAATAATGTTTTTATAGTAACCAAGCAAAAAATTGGAGAAAAGCAATTAAAAATTTCAGACCTTGTCTGGGAAAACGTTTCCAATCAGGATTTATTTGAACTGGATAAGGGCAGTCTTCCCAGTTATGATGTGGCAGATGTTGCTTATTATAATTTAGATGGAGACAGCTATGCAAGTGTGAGTATCGCTTTATTTAAAAATGTAAAAGGCCGTGTTCAGAGATTATCCTCATTTAATGTTTCAGAAGCCTCCGCATTTGTCAATACTACAGGCACTGTCAGTAAAATAGGATCTAACATTAACCCATTATCAAGTGGAAATTTCTACAAAATAAAAGTAGACAAGTCCGGAGTATTCAAAATTACCTCTCAATTTTTAAAAGATAACGGAATCAATCCTGGTTCTGTAAATCCTAAAAATTTCAGAATCTATGGAAACGGAGGTGTAATGCTTCCTGAGTTTAACCAGGATGCCAGATACGGAGCTTTACAGGAAAATGCCATTCAGGTAGTAGGTGAAGATGATGGCGTATGGAATGATAATGATTACGCCCTTTTCTATGCACAGGGACCTGATGGATACAATCTTTATGACACTTCCAATGGAAATGGTTTTAAAAGAAAAGATACCCGATTCAGCGAAAGAAGCAATAATGTCAAAAATATATATGAGGATTTCTCTTATTACTATATCAACTTTGACAAAGGTTCCGGTAAAAGGGTTCCAACGGTTGATGGAACTCTTCCTGCCCAGGTAATTACAAGATACGACAATTATCAGGTGATCAACAAAGATCAGAAAAATCTGTTGAAAGTGGGAAGAACATGGGTAGAGGACACTCCTTTCAACAATGAAAAAACAATAACGTTTACTACCAATTCGCCCATACAGGCGAATGATGTTGTACGATACAGAACACAGGTGGTTGCTTATAATTCACAACAGAATACAATTGATTTTAAAATCAATAATTTAAATCCGCACCCACTGCAAACGATTCCTTCCGATACATCAACATATCAGTATACCTTCTATCCTGTAACCTATACAGGTTCTCTTACCAATCTTACCGGGAACCAGATTACAATGGTTTTAAACCCTGATATTTCCAAAAACCCTAACGGAACTTTCTATTTTGATTATGTAGAAGTTCAGTATAAGGAAAATCTGGCTTTCAATGGTTCGCAGATGAATTTCAGAGATTATTCGATTGTAAGTGGAAGCAATACAGATTATGGTTTCAGCATTAGCAACGCTGCTAATATTGAACAGGTATGGGATGTAACGGATATTACAAATGCTACTAAAAGGGTGAATAAAGGAGGAGCCGGTTCTTTCAACTTTGCCTATACTGCCGCTGATCAGAATTTCAATAATGAATTTGTGGCTTTCCGTGCTGATGCTGCTTTCAGTCCTCAGTTTGTAGGAAGAATTTCGAATCAGAATCTTTCTGCTTTACAAAATGTAGATTACCTTATCCTTACTGTACCTGAAATGATGGGCCAGGCACAAAGACTTGCCAGCTACCACCAGACCAATCATAATTATAAGGTAGAAATTGTAGACGTTAACAAGATCTATGAAGAATATGGCAGCGGAAGCAAAGATCTTACTGCTGTAAGAGACTTCGTAAGTAAACTTAATACTCCTCTTGGAAGACTTCAGTATGTATTTATTCTGGGGGATGCTTCATTTGATTATAAAAATAGGATTCCTAATAATACAAATGTTGTTGCCAGCTACCAGAGTGAGCAGTCTTCAGATTATGTATCATCATTTGTAACGGATGATTATATTGTAATGACCAAGCCGCAAACCACATTATTAATTGAAAATAATTTACCGGATCTGCCTGTTGGTAGAATTCCAGCCGCGAATACCAGTGAAGCTGGAGATATGATCAATAAAACGCTGGCTTATTATAATTCTCTTCAGGGACAATCAAGTCCTTTCGGAGACTGGCGTATGAGACTTGACTTCGTAGTGGATGATAATAATGAAGGAGGAAGTCCTTTCCACAATGTCATGAACAGCTCTCTGGTTAGTATATTTGAACAACCTGGCCAGACAGACCTGAAAGAATATAATGTTAAAAAATTATATCTGGATGCCTTTACCGCTCAGAGTACATCCGGAGGCCGAAGATATCCACAGGTAAACCAGGCTATTTCCAATGCTATAGGAAACAGCTTATACCTTTTCTATTTCGGACATGGAGGAATCAACGGCTGGGCACAGGAAAGAGTATTGACAAGTACTGAGGTTCAGAATGCCAATAACTTCTCCAATGTATACAGTAGGTTCCCGTTTGTATCTACCATCACCTGTGAATTTACTTTATGGGATGAGCCTTCAACCAACTCTGTAGGAGAACAGTTTATTAAAATGAAACAGGGAGGTGCATCAACAATGATTACTTCCAGCCGTGCCATTGGGGTAGATTACGGACGTGACTTCACCAATACATTGACTCAAAATATATTTAAGCTAACCAACGACGATTTCAACTCATTAGGAAATGCTCATTTAATTGCTAAAAAACAAAAGGGTCCCAACAATAATCACTTAAAGGTAAACTTATTGGGTGACCCTGCTATGAAACTGAGCAGACCACAAAGACTTCTGGTCATCGACAATATTGAAACCCCTGTTCCGGGATTGATAAGAGGTTTGGATTTTGTTAAAATAAAAGGACACGTCAATAATACGAACGGAACATTGAACAGTACCTTCAACGGAAAGGTTAGCATCAATATTTTCGATAAGAGATTAAATAAGAAAACTTTAAATAACAATGGAGTTTTGTCTCCTGTATTAGATTATACTGAAGAAGGAAGCGCCATTGTAAAAGCTGCCGGAACTGCTGTGAACGGTGTATTCACTGCCGAATTCTACGTTCCTAAAGACATCAACTACGCAGTAGGTCAAGGAAGAATACTAGCCTACGCAGACAACAAGTCTACGGATGTTTTCAACAACCAGGCTGTACAGGTAGGTGATATCAACCCTAACGGAATTAATGATAACCAGCCGCCAAAGGTAAAACTGTATATGAATAACACCAACTTTGCAGATGGTGGAATTACCAATCAGAACCCTATGCTTCTGGCTTGTCTTACAGATGATACAGGAATTAATTCAACCGGATCAGGAGTCGGTCACGATATTACCGTATACCTTGACGGGCAGATTATCAACACCGTTGTTTTGAATGATTTTTATGCCCCTGGAGAAGGAAACGGATGTTTAAACCCAAGTCTTGCCGACTATCAGAAAGGAAATGTGACCTACCCTTTCAGAAATATGTCAATCGGACAACACCAATTGACATTTAAAGTTTGGGACATAAACAATAATTCGACAAGCGCTACGTTAAATTTTGAAGTTAAGGATGAATCTGACCAGCACCTGACTATCAACCGTCCGCTGAACTGGCCAAATCCATTTACAAATAAAACATATATTCAGTTTGAACACAATTGTGATGATATTCTGGATGTGAACGTACAAATTTATACAATAACGGGAAGATTGGTAAGAACTTTATCACAACCGGTGGTAGCAGAACCGTTCCTACAGGGCTTTAGAACCCCTCGTCAGGCGATAGAATGGGACGGAAGAGATGATTTTGGGGCTACTGTTGCAAAAGGTACGTATATTTTTAAGATATTTGCAAAAAGTCAAAATCAAGAAAAATGCAAAGGAAGTGCTACAGCTGTAGAAAAAATGGTACTTTTGAAATAATTAAATAATACATAGACAATAATATTAACAAAAAACTGATAATATATAAAAGACAACATATGAATTTAACTACTAAACTGCTTTTAGGATTTGGTTTGAGTGCTGGTTTTTTAGGCTATTCGCAAGATTTAGGTAAAGTAAACCCAGTTCTTACCGGAGCTCCTTTCCTAAGAATTGCTCCTGATGCGAGATCGGGAGGTATGGGAGATCAAGGGGTGGTAACCTCTCCGGATGCATTTTCTCAATTCTGGAATGCGGCTAAATATCCTTTCAGCAGAACAAGTTCTTCCGTAGGTCTTAACTATACACCTTACATGGGAAAACTTACCAATGATGTATTCTTATTATATGCTTCGTTCCACAAGTTCTTGGGGCAGGAAGAAAGATCTACAATTTCTGCAAGTATCTATTATTTCAACATGGGACAGGTAGACCTGACTCAGTTGGTAGGTACAGAAATTGCATCAATGGGTACATCAAAACCAAACGAATTCTCAATTGACGTTGCCTACGCTTTGAAGCTTTCCGATTCATTCTCTGGTGCTGTTACCGGTAGATTCATCCGTTCAGACTTAGCCGGAGGATTCAACACAGATACTACACTTAAGGCTGCAAACAGTTTTGCAGTAGACGTTTCAGGATACTATACTTCTCCAAGATTCTCCAGTATTGGTGGATATGATGGGAAGGTAAATGCAGGTTTGGCGATTCAGAACTTAGGTCCGAAACTGGATTATACAGGAAATGAAGAATCAAGATCTTATCTTCCGACGATGGCAAGATTAGGGGTTGGATATGACATGTACCTGGATGATATGAACAGAGTAGGAATCTCTGTAGAAGGTTCAAAACTTTTGGTTCCTGGATCTGAATATGCAGGAATAGATCCTAATACAAGACAGCCTATTTATCAAATTCCTAACGTAGGGCCAATGGCTGGTATTGGAAAATCTTTCAAAAACAAAAACAGTATCATGTACAGTGGTGCTTTAGAATATTCTTATGACAATGCTTTTTCTGTAAGAGGAGGTTACTTCCATGAAAGTGAAGAGCAGGGAGCAAGACAGTTTGCAACAGCGGGTGTTGGACTAAGATACCGTTCTTTCGGACTTGATCTTTCTTACCTGATCAATATGTCTAAAATCAACAGTGCATTGGATAATACTCTTCGTTTCGGTCTTACCTGGAACATTGGAGAAGAAACATCCAATAACGATCGTTAATAAAAGCAACAGCTATATAAAAAGCCTCATACATCGTAATGAGGCTTTTTTTGTCAATGGTGAATCTTCAATCCGCTGCGCTTGTCAATTTCACATACTACAACCATTCACCATTCACTTTGCAAAGCAAAAATTCACTATTAATCTTTAAACAGTGTAATGGTATAATCAAGAAGTCTTCCATCCCCATAATCCCCATGCCCGGGAACGACGATTTTCACATTGGGATATTCTTTTTTTACTTTTTCAACAGTATTGGACCACGCAGAAACATTAGCATCTCCCAAATATCCTTTGCCAGCCTCAAGTTCTTTCAACAAACAGCCTCCAAACAGAATATTTTCACTTGGGAAATACCCCACTGCATTATCCTTTGTATGGCCTTCCCCAAAAAATTTTGCAGTGACCTCTTGATCGCCTACTTTCAGAACAACTGCATCATTGAAACTGTTTTCAGGAATAACAAAATTATTTTCTTTGGCCAATTCAATTGTTTTAGCATATGAATAAGAAGGAATATTATGCTTGTGGAATGCCATCAATCCACCTAAACTATCATCATGGAAATGGGTAGGAATAACCGCATTGATTTTTGCATGGAGTTTTTCATTAATCCATTTAATCAGCTCTTCAGAACTTTTATCATGAGTGGGAGTATCAAAAACAATAGTTTCATCACGATCTTTTACAATCAATCCATTACAAGGTACATTTCCGAAATCATGGGTCTGTTTGAAGGAAGTATGAATAAAAGAATGTTCTGAAATCTGAGTAATGATCAGCTCATTGGATTTATAAATTTCTTTTGCTTTAAAGGCATCTTTATTCCGCGATCCGCAACTTAGAATAATGAAAGACAATAAAATGACAGCTATAGTATTAATACTAATCTTCATGAGCCTGAATATTTAAGAGTTGAGATAAGCTAAGGTAAGAATTCATAAAACATGATTGGTCAGCGGAAATGTTAAAGTGAATCCTCAATCCACTTTTGTTTCTCTGTTTACTTTTAAATAGTTAGTGACTCATTAAAAAATATAATATTTAAGTTAATAAAAGTCTCTTTTTTATGGCGCTTTTCTTAAATTCAATAACTATTTTTGTAATATGAACTATTCGGCGGAACTAAAAAAATTTGTAACCAGTCAGTATGTATATTCTGCCATCAGAATTACATTAGCTACTGTTCTGCCTTGTCTAGTCCTCGCCCACTTCGGGATTTTGAAAGAATACTTCCTCTTCCCTCTCGGAACCAGCTTTGTAGCCCTTACGGATCAGCCCGGTCCATTTATCCGAAGAAGAAATGCCCTTACCTTTGCGATCTTCTGTTTTGTTTTTGTGGCACTCATTGCAAGTCTTGTGATGAATATTAAGATATTGGTTCTTCTTGAGGTTATTATATTCGGGATGTTTTTCTCACTCATTGGGGTTTATGGTCAAAGATTGGCTGCTGTAGGCTCATTATCCCTGGTTGTCCTTGCGATCTTTATTGACGGGCATCTTACGGGAAGTAATATCTTTAAAAGTCTGCTGATCTTTGCTTCAGGCTGTATCTGGTTTTTACTCATATTCCTTATTGTAACAACCATACGCCCTTATAAACTGGCGAGTCAGATGATTGGAGAAAATTATCTTCAGCTGGCTGAATTTTTAAAGATTAAAGCCAATTATTACCAGAAAAATCCAGATTTTAATAAACTGACCACTCAGGTTATTGCGAAGCAGATTGCAATCAAAAACCTGCAGGAAGATACCAGAGAAACGGTTTTTAAAACGAGAACCATCGTCAATGAATCTACAACTACCAGCCGTTTGTTGATGCTGATGTTCCTGAATTCTATGGACCTTCATGAGAAACTGATGACTTCTGAAAGTGATTATCAGAAACTTCAGCAGAGTTTCGAAGACAGTATGATTCTGGTGAATATCCATGATTATCTCAATCTTTTGGCAGAAGAGATTACCAATATAGGAATCGCCCTTCAAAGCGGAACCAGAGCAAAACCACTGTCCGATCTGGAACTGGAATTAAAGAACTTAAATTATAATTATTTCGAGCTTAGAAATAAACAACTGTCTTCCGACAACCTGGAAAACTTCATGATCCTGCGTCAGATCCTGATGCGTATCTATGAAATCACGAAAGAAATCAACGAGATCTATAAAGTATTTTCTCAGAATATAAAACTGGCGAAGAGTTTATCCACAGGATTAGATTTGAAAAAATTTATGCCTAATGAGCCTAAACTGAATGCTAAGGTTTTAAGAAATAATATTTCATTATCATCTTCCCATTTCCGTCACGCCATAAGAATTACAACCGCTTTATTGCTGGGGTACCTTTTCTCTATGTTTGACCTTCTGGGACTGGGACATACTTACTGGATATTAATTACCATTACGGCTATTTTAAAACCTGCTTATTCCATTACAAAACAGCGAAATCTTCTTCGTCTCTATGGAACCATTGCCGGAGCAACGATTGCTTACGTTATTCTGCATTTTATCCATATTAACGGAGTATTATTGGCTATCCTGCTCATCAGTATGATCATGTGTTTCAGCTTTTTGAAAGGACGGTATTTCTGGGCAGTATTATTCATGACTATTTATGTTTTCCTGAGTTTTAATTTTTTAAATCCTGGAAAGGTCAATATCATTTTTAAAGACAGAATCGTTGATACAGCGATTGCGGGAATCATTGCTTTTGCAGTGTCTTATATTGTATTGCCGGTCTGGGAACATACCCAAAATCTGGAGCTGATGAAAAAGTCTGCTGCAGATAACCTTATCTATTTCCAGAGTGTAATTTCTAAGTTCCTACAGGGGAATTTTGACCTTGAGGAGTATAAAGTAAAAAGAAAAAATGCCATCATTTCTTTGGCCAATCTTTCCGATAATTTTCAGAGAATGATTTCTGATCCTAAAAATCAGCAGAAAAAACTGGAAGTAGTGCATCAGTTTGTAGCAACATCCCATTTGATCACAGCCTATACCGCTTCGTTATCTCAATATTCAAAAAGTAATGAGGAATATCCTGAAATAGATGCCGAAAGCTGGAGCAGAAAAATTGAAGCAGAAATGCAGCAAACCTCTACCCTTCTCAACGGAAATGATGTGAACGAAACCCTGAAAATGGAAAGCCGTCTTGAGCCGGAAGATTCTTCCATTGAAGATATGCTGTTGAAAAGAAAAACCGAGATTGAAGAAAACGATATCGTTGACAGAAGAGATCCTGACAAAATATCACATTTGACGGAGCTTAAAAATATCCTCGACATTCTGGAGCTGATCTATGATGTCGCAAAAGAACAGAGAAAGGTCATCGAAAAATACAAAAACGAAACAGATCCTACTCCTATTCCTCCACAATCGTAAAGCAGTAGTCGTCAAAAAACTCTACCCTGGCCTTGAATTCATCTGAAAACTGATCGTCATATACACGGCAGCTTATTTTATGAAGATGCTTCAGCTCAAAAGATTTCACCTCATAATTCTTCTTTAAAGACCAATATTTTGAGTGATGAATTTTGTACATGCTTTCCTTTACACTCCATATAATAGTGTAAAAAGTATCGGCTTTATCTTCGGGAATGAATCCGCGCTCATTTTCATAGGTGAATTTATCGATTACCCTTAAAATCTTAGGGTTGAATTTTTCGACATCAATCCCTATTTTATTTTTAGAAATGGCAATGGCGGCAAAGGGAAAAGAATGCGTAATGGAAATTTCCGCATCGTTGGGAGAAAGAAAAGGTTCTCTTTCTTTATATAAAATTTTAGAATGAGGTTTTAGTCCTTTCAGGAGTTTACGGACCATCAGGACTTCAAGGAGTTTCTTAGGATGATAATCTTTCACCTTTTCAGCATTCTCCGGCTCCAGAAGTTCGTTGATATCAAGCTCTTCATCCTCATCATATTTCCAAACAAGGATCGTGGCATTATCATCTGAAAAATCTCTGTAAAGGGGCATTCTTTTTTTATTGGACAAAAATACTAAAAAGAAACCATTAGTGGAAAAGAAGAAACGAAGATGGGAGCTAGAGGATGGAAGTTGCTACTCGTTATAAAAACAAATTCTTTATTTGATTAATCTTTATAAACCTTAAGCTTCCTTCTCCCAGTCCCCAGCTTATTTATTTAGATTGGTGATTCGCATCATTTCTATGCTCTACAATGTCAAGATTGGCATCTACAAAATAAGCACTTCCAAATCCGTTCACATAAGATCCTTTTACAGGCTGCAAAGCAATTAAAATAAAATCTCCCATTCCGGAAATAACATCCACTACTTTTCCGTGAGTTTCTTTAAGTTTAGCCACTACCTCATTCCATACCTCAGAATCTCTTTCAATTTGAGAAGGTGCTGCTTCAATAGTCAGACGTTCGCGGGCATAGATTTGTTTGGTCGCAGATTCGTCTTCAATAAACATGATAGAGGCATTTCTTCCATCAGCAAGATTTTTTGTATGTTTTGCCATGAAAGATACCAGGATATAAAACGTCTGTTCCACCTGTACAAAAGGGGCATAGCTGGAATTAGGAATTCCTTCAGCATCCACTGTAGCCAGGATGATACTTTTGGAAGCATTGATGAGCTCCTGTACTTTTGGGGCAATAGGCTTAGCACTCTTTTCTGTATGACTATGATTCATAATATATATATTTTTTTATCCGCTAAAATTAACTATTTATATTAAGACTAAATAATATTAACTCATGTTTAATCTCATACACCTGAACTTAATTTTGCCGTTTTTATATCTTAATTATTAATCGTAATTTTGCCTTTCGTTATCAATTGAATTTAAAAACTATTCATTACATATGAGTACTACAACACAATACGTTCCTTACAAAGTTAAGGATATCTCCCTTGCAGAATGGGGTAGAAAAGAAATTACCCTTGCAGAAGCAGAAATGCCTGGTCTGATGTCTATCCGTGAAGAATACGGACCTTCTCAGCCACTGAAAGGAGCAAGAATCGCAGGATGTCTTCACATGACTATCCAGACGGCTGTGCTTATCGAGACATTGGTCGCTTTAGGAGCTGAAGTTACCTGGTCATCTTGTAATATTTTCTCTACACAGGACCACGCTGCTGCGGCTATTGCTGCTGCTGGAATTCCGGTTTATGCTTGGAAAGGTTTAAATGAAGAGGATTTTGACTGGTGTATTGAGCAGACTTTATTCTTCGGTGAAGACAGAAAGCCATTAAATATGATTTTGGATGATGGTGGTGATTTAACAAACATGGTTTTTGATAAATACCCTGAATTCACAAAAGATATCAAAGGTCTTTCCGAAGAAACTACGACAGGAGTACACAGACTGTACGAAAGAATGAAGAACGGAACTTTGGTAATGCCTGCTATCAACGTAAATGATTCAGTAACTAAGTCTAAATTCGACAACAAATACGGATGTAAAGAATCTGCTGTAGATGCAGTAAGAAGAGCTACAGACGTAATGTTGGCTGGAAAAAGAGTGGTAGTTTGCGGATACGGAGACGTAGGTAAAGGTACAGCTGCTTCATTCAGAGGAGCTGGTTCTATCGTTACTGTTACAGAAATCGATCCCATCTGTGCGCTTCAGGCTGCAATGGACGGTTACGAAGTAAAAAGATTAGATACCGTGGTAGATAATGCTGATATCGTTATCACAACTACAGGTAACTTCAATATCGTTAGAGGAGAACATTTCCTTAAAATGAAAGATAAAGCTATCGTTTGTAACATCGGTCACTTCGACAATGAAATCGATATGGCTTGGTTAAACAAAAACTATGGTCAGACTAAATCTGAAGTGAAACCTCAGGTTGACATCTATACTATTGAAGGAAAAGAAGTAATTATCCTTGCAGAAGGTAGATTGGTAAACCTTGGATGTGCTACAGGCCACCCAAGTTTTGTAATGTCTAACTCTTTCTCAAACCAGACTTTGGCTCAGATCGAATTATGGAACAACTCTGCTGCTTATGGAAACGAAGTATATATGCTTCCTAAGCACTTAGATGAAAAAGTAGCTGCTTTACACCTTAAGAAATTAAGCGTTGAGCTGGAAACTCTTTCTCCTGAACAGGCTGAGTATATCGGAGTAGACGTAAAAGGGCCATTCAAGCCTGAATACTACAGATACTAGAATCTATATAAAACATGATATTATCCCACTATTTCTAAGATAGTGGGATTTTTTTATGCAGAGCCATAAGGCATTCTTTATTTTTGTCAGCAAAAAAATAACATGAAAAATTTCTTATTTCTAGGGTTGATGAGCTCTGTAGTATTCTTTAACAGCTGCAGCAGTAATGATGATAATGATGGGACTAATACCCCTTCTGAACCAAAGGTATTATTGAGCAAAATTACTATCGTTTATTATGATAATCCGGCTCAGCCACAGACCAGTATACAAACTATAGAATATAATAATCAGGGTGAACTTATAAAAACATCGTCAGCTTCAGGAACTTCCATGTTCGAATACAGTAACGGAAAACCCTCTAAAACCACTTATTATAAACCAGATGGAACGGTAGACTATTATTCATCTTATACTTACAATGGAGATCTGCTTACGACAGTTAAGGCAATCTACACTACTAATCCGGATTACAACAGAACCATTACCTATAATTATAATACCAGCGGGCAGGTGATTTCTTCAACGCTTTGTCAGTCACCAAACTGTTCCAATCCGATCGTAGATACTTATGCTTATAATGGAAACAATATTTCATCAGAAACGTCAGAGGGCGGAGGATCCAGCTATAGCACTAAAATTGTGTACTCTTATGATGATAAACTGAACCCATACTCTAATATCAACAAATATCTCAAAATTATGATGGGAGGAGCCTATACCGTAAGTCAAAACAATTATCTGACAGAAAAGATAAGCTATAAAAGTAATGGTGTCTGGATACAAAATCAAACCAGAACTTCCACCATCCAATACAACAGCGCTGGCTTACCTACTCAGGTTATCTCAAAAGAAGCTAACGGAAACCTTTCCGCCCAATACAATTACGAATATATTACTCAATAAGATACGAGCTCTCCAATTTGGGGAGTTTTTTATGAGCTGATCCCGCTATCCGCTCATACTCCTCACGCCATAGCCTTCCCATACCTTAACTCTTCAACTCTCCTACTCTTGCTCCGGGGTAACCGCTGCTATCGAGGCTAGGGAGGAATTATGAATTATCAATTTTTGTTCAGTCTTATAAACATTCAATAGGAACGGACTTAAGTCCGTTTTTACTATTCAATAAAAGTCCATTGGCTTTAGCCAAAAATTAATGATATCTCTACCGTATTTTACCCATATTTTCCCTCTGTTAGAGCTCTATTTATAAAAAATGAATATCTTAGCCCCTTAAATAAAACAGTAAATACATGAAAAAACAAAAAGTCTCGAATGCATTCATCGCTGCATCTTGGGTGGCATTAGGAGCCGGAATGATCGGTTTCATCGTGGGTCTTGTGAGGGCTGAAATGCTTCTGAATGAGAAAGGATATTATTTCACCATCCTTCTTTATGGCTTATTTGCCGTTGTTTCTCTGCAGAAAGCAGTAAGAGACCGATTAGAAAATATTCAGGTAACCGATATTTATTATGGCATTTGCTGGTTTGCGACATTATCATCCATTATACTACTAGCCATAGGACTTTGGAATGCAACCATTCTTCCAAGTGAAAAAGGTTTTTATGCCTTTGCCTTTTTGCTCGCTCTCTTCGGAGCTATTGCAGTCCAGAAAAATACCAGGGACAATATGATTCAGGAATAAAGTACAACTCTCCATTTTGGAGAGTTTTTTATTTTATCAAAAAAAAAAACAAAATTCAAAACAAACACGAAAAACATCATAAATATTTTAAATTTTTGTTATATTTATATCGAAAAAAATAGAGATATCGTTAAAAATATTCTTTATTTCTATTTTTCCCATGAAAAACTAATACCATAAAAACAATAAGCATGATTTTAAAAAAAATCCCAATGCTCATTTTTCTTTTGTCAATATTCACGGCAAAAGCGCAAAATGAATTTATCACCATCTGGAAAACCCAGACCGCACAACAAATTAAATTTCCGGGAAGAGGAACCAATTTTCAGGTTTCCTGGGAAGAGGTTGGGTATCCACAACACAATGGAACGATGAATAATGTAACTTCTACTAAGGAATTCATCATCAATCTAGGCACCCCTTTAAATCCTCTATCATCCCAAGCCAGCTATAGAATTAAAATCAGCAACGGAAATGGAAGCTTTGATCAGGTAAGGTTTTTCGACAATACAATAGTCCCTACTTACAATGCTACAGACCGAACGAAATTGACCCAAATTGCTCAATGGGGAAATATAAAATGGAAAAGCTTTGACAATGCTTTTGTATTATGCAACTTTATGGACGTGACAGCAACTGATGCTCCTGACCTGAGCATGGCAACCAGTATGCGCCAGATGTTTTATGTGTGTACAGCATTGGTAGGCAATCCTTCTTTCAATACATGGGATACTTCTACTATTACAGATATGTATTATATGTTTGGAGATGCTGACCAGTTTAACCAACCGATAGGAAACTGGAATACGGCTAATGTCACAGATATGTCGTATATGTTTGATAATACAGCATTCAATAAGCCTCTCGGCGAATGGAACACATCGAAAGTGACCACCATGGAGCATATGTTTCATGAGGCTAAGAATTTCAACCAGGATATTCAAAACTGGGATATATCCAGTGTTACCAATATGAACGAAATGTTCCACCATACAGCTTTTAATCAAAATCTGGGAAAATGGGACCTCAGCTCACTGGTAACTGCTAATGATATGTTTCTCAATTCTGCGATGAGTTGTCTGAATTATGACAAAACACTTTTCGGATGGAGCCAGAATTCATCAACACCTAATAATATTACTTTATCTAGTGTTTCCCCAATAGTGTATTCTCATCCGGATGCAGTTACCGCAAGAAATTATTTGATCAATTCTAAAGGCTGGACTATATCAGGGGATGTTTATAATGCGCTATGTAATCAGACCCTTTCAACTTCTGAAATGGAGATGAGCAATAAAGCTTTCATCTATCCCAACCCTGCCAAAGATAATATTCACCTGAAAAATATTCCGAATGCAGTACGTTATATCATCACCGATATGAGCGGAAGAACTGTTGCCAAAGACCGCCTGGAAAATGATGAAATTCCTGTCAGATCTTTATCTTTGGGAAATTACATCCTGCAGGTGGTTACCAAGAATAAAATTCATTCCTTTCCATTCATTAAAAAATAACCGTAAAACCAATCACCATAAAATTTTAATCATGATTTTAAAAAGAATTCCGATACTCATTTTCCTTTTGCTCCTATTCATGGCAAAAGCACAACATGAATTCATTACAGTATGGAAGCCCAGCCTGCCCCCTCCTCCCAATGCTTATACAGGAATTCCTGTTAACTCAAACAATAATCAGATCTGGTTTCCCGGAAGAGGAACCAATTACCAGATCTATTGGGAAGAAATAGGCTATCCTTCTCATAATGCTACTTTAACGAATGTGACTTCTGCCTATCAGACCTTGATCGATTTCGGAGCCCCACAAAATCCCAACCCATCAGATGCTACTTATAGGATAAAGGTAAGTAACGGAAACGGAAATTTTCATCAAATAAGATTTGCAGACTGGGATATGCTAAATTATGACGCAATTGTAGGAGATGTTCATAAAATACTATTGATAGAACAGTGGGGAACTATTCAGTGGTCTTCTATGGAGCAGGCATTCCAGGCGTGCAAAATTTTAGATTTTACTGCAACTGATATTCCCGATCTGAAGATGGTAACGGATATGTCTTACATGTTTTCAGGATGTTATGATTTAGTGGGAAACCCTAGTATCAACAACTGGAATACTGCTAATGTAACTACTTTGCTGGGCACGTTTGCAGGATGTTTTGTTTTTAATCAGCCGGTTGGAAATTGGAACACTTCCAATGTGACAATGATGGGAATAACGTTCAACGTAGCAAAGCTTTTCAACCAGCCATTAGACCACTGGGATACTTCTAAAGTAACCGCCACGACAGCAATGTTTAGTATGGCTAAGGAGTTTAACCAACCTATTGGAAGTTGGGATATGTCTAATAATCTTGATGCTGAATTCATGTTTTCAAATGCTTCAAACTTCAATCAACCACTTGGAAACTGGAATACCTCGCAGATTATAGAAATGAATAATATGTTTTCCAATGCAAGGGCTTTTGACCAGGATATCAGCAACTGGGATACCCAAAATGTGAAAATTATGAGTAGCATGTTTAGCAATGCAGAGAACTTCAACAGTAATATTTCTCACTGGGATACAAGAAAAGTAGAATGGATGCAGGATATGTTCAACGGAGCCAAAAAATTCAACCAGGATATAGGAAAATGGAATGTAGCTTTAGTAAAAAGCACAAACAACATGTTCAATAATGCAATTGTCTTTAACCAAAATTTAGGAAGCTGGGATCTGAGTTCTTTACTATATGCTTCCAATATGTTTAAAAACTCTGCACTGAACTGCCAGAATTATGACAGCACTCTTTATGGCTGGAGCCAGAATCCTTCCATCCCTGACAATATCAATCTGTCTTCGGTTTCACCTCTTACTTATTCTCATAATGCGGCGGTAACTGCCAGAAATTATTTAATCAACAGTAAGGGCTGGACCATTAGTGGAGATACTTATAACGGAGAATGCCAGTCTCTCCTTGGAACTTCCGATCTAAAGTTGAAAGGTGAAATCAATCTGTATCCCAACCCTGCTGCAGATATCATCTATGTGAAAAACTCCAATGCAAAAGACTTTAAGATTATGGATCTAAGCGGAAGAATTGTTTTACATGGAAATGTAGTGAATGAACAGATTAATATCCAAGCATTAACTTCTGGGAATTATATATTACAGCTTTATTCAAAAGAAAATATTCAGAATTTAAAATTCATCAAAAAATAATCTTAAACATTCAACATGATACTAAAAAAAATCCCAATACTCATTTCCCTTTTATTGGTTTTGATGATGAAAGCTCAACATGAGTTTATCACCATCTGGAAGCCAGCCTCTACTGCACTACCGGCATTAAATGTAGATGCCCCGCATCAGGCTACCACAGAGCAGATATGGTTTCCCGGAATTGGTGAGAATTATGATATATATTGGGAGGAAGTAGGTTATCCCCAGCACAATGGTACCCTTACCGATGTAACTTCTACAAAACAGGTTTTTATTGATTTTGGTACATCAATCGCAGATAAGGATGATGCAAAATACAGAGTAAAAGTTACTAATGGCAGCGGAGTTTTCAAGCAAATAAAATTCGGATCTCCTCAACTATTTGTTGCTCCTGAACAACTCATTCCCATATGGCAGGTCAACGGAAGTGCAGATAAATTGTTAGAAATAGAGCAATGGGGTAATATCTCATGGACTACAATGAACAGTGCCTTCAGCCTATGCAGACTTATGGTACTTACGGCAACAGATACTCCGAAACTTAATAATGTGGATGATGCTTCTTTCATGTTTTTTGGGACTAACAGCTTTACAGGTGCCGGCTCCATGCAAAACTGGGATACTTCGAAAATCAAAAATTTCAGCTTTATGTTTTCACTTTTATTTGATTCTCCACCAGTCACAATGACAGATCAGTTTAATCCTCCTTATTTTGACACCTGGAATATGTCTTCGGCTACGAACCTCAGCTATATGTTTGGAAACAGAACTGTTTTTAACCAAACTCTCAATAGCTGGGATGTTTCCAAAGTGACCGATATGAGCTGGATGTTTGGCCAGTGCCTAAGCTTCAATCAGCGTCTGGACAATTGGGATACTTCCAATCTTGAAGATATGCATTTTATGTTTCATATGATCCCTGTTTTCAATCAGCAACTGAATTGGAATACTTCCAAAGTGACCAATATGGCGCACATCTTCCATGGATGCTCATCTTTTAATCAACCCTTAGAAAACTGGGATACAACTAAGGTAACCAAGATAGATCAGATCCTTACTGGTGCTTCAAGTTTTAATCAACCGTTAGGAAACTGGAACTTAGCTTCTCTTATTAATGGTAACAGTGCTTTTACTATGTCAGGCATTAATTGTGAAAATTACAGCAAAACACTTCTGGGATGGGCAGACAATCCCAATACCGCAAACAATGTTTCACTAGGTTCTTTAATAGGAATAAAATATGCTTCAAACGTTTCTGACAAAAGAGATATTCTCATCAATAAAGGTTGGGTATTAGGAGGTGATGCCGTGGGAAGCTGTTTATTGTCTTCATCAGATTTGAAGCTGAATAAGAAACCTCTACTTTATCCTAATCCTGTAGTGGATGATATTCACATTGAAGGCTTAAGCGATATTAAGAATTATAAAATCTATGATGCAAGTGGAAGACTGGTAAAGGAAGGAAATCCTAATAATGAGATGATCAATGTAAGCTCTTTACCAAAAGGAAATTATATGATACAACTTATCATGAAAGAAAAAACTGTTTCTTCAAAATTCATTAAGAAATAACGATAAACTCCTCTATATGGTATTGAAAAAATTATTGGCCAGCTTTTTTATTTTACTGGTATGTATAGTGAAAGCCCAAAATGAATTTATCACCATCTGGAAGCCCGCTTCTACTGTCATACAGCCTATCAATGTAAGTGCTCCCTATCAGGCAAATTCTGAACAAATATGGTTTCCCGGAATTGGTGAAAACTATGATATTGATTGGGAGGAAGTAGGTTATCCCCAGCACAATGGTTCTCTTACCAATGTAACCTCTACAAAACAGGTTCTTATTGATTTTGGGACATCCATCGCAGAGAAGGATGATGCAAAATACAGAGTAAGAGTGAGTAATGGAAATGGTATTTTTCAACAGATAAAATTTGGAGATGTACAGGAGTTTCAGCTTCCGGATCAGATTTTCCCGGTTTGGCAGATCAACGGAAGCGCTGATAAAATTCTGGAAATAGAACAATGGGGAAACATTGCCTGGACCTCTATGAACAGTGCCTTCAGTCATTGTAAACTCATTCAGATCACGGCTGCTGACACTCCCAATCTTAATAATGTTGAAGATGCTTCTTATCTGTTTTATGGTATAAAAAGCTTTACGGGAGCCAGCTCCATGCAAAACTGGGATACTTCAACAGTTAAAAATTTCAGATTTATGTTTGCTCTTATTTTTGACAGCATTAATACCACGCTTTCTGATCAGTTCAATTCTCCTTATCTTAATAGCTGGAACATGTCATCAGCAACTGATCTCAGTTTTATGTTTGCAGGAAGAGGAATCTTTAACCAAACATTAAACAACTGGAACGTTTCCAATGTAACTGACATGAAATGGATGTTTGCTCTTTGTCCAAGCTACAATCAACCTATGGATCACTGGGATACCTCAAGCCTTGAAGATATTCGTTTTATGTTCCACTTTGATTCTGCCTTCAATCAATCATTAAACAACTGGAATACTTCTAAAGTTACGAATATGGCCCATGCTATTCATGGCTGTACAGCTTTTAATCATCCTTTAGAAAATTGGGACATGACCAAAGTTACCAGAATAGACCAGATACTTAAGGAGACTCCTAGCTTTAATCAATCTCTTGCAAACTGGAATCTGGCTGCCCTTACTGAAGGTATGCAGGCGTTGACGGAGGCAGGAATAGATTGTGAGAACTTCAGTAAAACACTGGCAGGATGGGCTGACAATCCTAACACTGCCAATAATATTAACTTAGATATTGTAACACCTTTGACATACGCTTCCAATGCAACAGATAAAAGAAATATTCTTATCAATAAAGGCTGGGCGATGTCGGGTGATACGGTAGGAAATTGTTTACTGACTTCATCAGACGTAAAACTCAGAAAAAAACTTTTACTCTATCCTAATCCCGCAGTAGATGATATCCACATTGAAGGATTAGAGGATATTAAAAGCTATACAATTTATGATGCAAGCGGAAGACTCGTAAAGGAGGGAAATCCCAATAATGAGATGATTAATGTAGGATCTTTACCAAAAGGAAACTACATTTTGCAACTGATTCTGAAAGATAAAATAATCTCTTCAAAATTCATT
This sequence comes from Chryseobacterium sp. GW821-FHT04C04, assembly GCF_059420365.1. NCBI lineage: Bacteria > Pseudomonadati > Bacteroidota > Flavobacteriia > Flavobacteriales > Weeksellaceae > Chryseobacterium > Chryseobacterium sp. GW821-FHT04C04. Next base: position 400,948 of record NZ_JBWKTO010000005.1, read on the forward strand.
AAAAAATAAAACAAAGAAGCCTCGCTGTACAGTGAGGCTTTTATTTTAAATTTAATGACCAACTATTTGTCAAAATGATTTGGATGCTGGGCTTTGATGTCCTCCACCGTTCCCAGTACTTTATCTTTTAAAGAATCTTGATATTTCTGAAGTTTTGCAGCTACTTCTTCATTACCGCTTCCTAAAATTTTTGCGGCTAGAATTCCGGCATTTAAAGCTCCGTTCAAAGCTACTGTTGCCACAGGAATTCCGCCAGGCATCTGAAGGATAGATAAAACAGAATCCCATCCGTCTATAGAATTACTGGACAAAATAGGAACTCCGATCACCGGAAGTGTAGTACAGCTTGCCACCATTCCCGGAAGATGCGCTGCCCCTCCAGCTCCTGCAACAATTACTTTCAGCCCTCTTTCCTTAGCTGTTTTTGCATAGTCGAACATTCTTTCCGGAGTTCTGTGTGCTGAAACTACAGTTAATTCATAAGGGATATCAAGGCTTTTAAGAAAATTTGCAGCCTGTTCCATGATTGGCAGATCACTCTGACTGCCCATAATAATTCCTACCATCTTCAATTTTATTAGATGTTCAAAGATAAATGTCTTCTTTTAAAATAACAACTTTATTCGTTTCTAAATACAGAAGGTGATATTCCTTTCATTTTTTTAAAGAACCTGTTAAGGTGGCTTTTATCAGTAAATCCAAACTCATCGGCTATTTCACTGATCCGCATATCACTGTATCGCAGACGGTTTTCAATAAGCTTCATCTTGTACTGAGCAGAATACTCATTTAATGTTTTTCCTGTATTATTCTTAAAATAACGGCCTACATACGTTTTCGAGATACCAAATACATTACTGATGTTTTCACTCGTCAGCTTTTTAGGATTATAAATATTCCCCTGAACATACTGAATAATGTCTGCTGCCTTATGATCAGTACTTTCATTGACTTCCAATATATTTTCCTTGACCAGATTCTGAGCCACTATCGTCAGAACAGCCTGTACAAGAAGCCGGACTAATTCATCATTATAGAAATTCTTACTTTGCATGGCAATCATCAGGCTTTCCATCATTTTTTTGATCACCAGATTGCTCTCCTCTCCTTCAATAACAGATCCCTGCAGCGTATGACTGGAAAAAACCTTTTCCAGCTGTTTCATAAATACAGGGGTCATGGCATGAAGCTGAAAAAAAACCTTATTGAATCTTATAAAAAAAAGCTGAGTTTTTGTTTTGAATATGAAACGATGGGAATCTTCCGGCACAAGCAAAAAAAGGTTTCCTTCATGGTAAGAAAATGTATTACCATTAATCTCCTGCTCCCCTTCCCCTGAAACGATATAAACAAGTTCAAAAAAACTGACGCTGTGATCTCCTCTCGGACATACCTCCGCTGGTTCTTTTAAAACAAGTTCAAACGGCTGCTGAAGAAAATCTTTTTTCATGACAATATTATACTCTTTTATCATGTAAAAATACAACATACTGAAGTGCCAAATCATAGAAATTTGCAGAATAAAAAAGAAAATAATGAATTCACAAATCAATAACAGAAAAATGCAAGCATTGGTATCAGAACAATTTGAAAAACCTTTTGTACTAAAAGAAATAGATAAACCTACCCCAAAAGATCATGAAGTTCTTATTCAAATCAAATCAGCAGGATTGAATCCTTTAGACCTTAAAATAAAAAAAGGACAGGCAGCTCATGCGAAGGTCACTCTTCCGGCTGTACCAGGAATTGACATGTCAGGAGTTGTGATAGAAACAGGAAAAAATGTAGAAGGTTTAAAAAAAGGAGATGAAGTATTTGGAATGATTGGTGGAGTTGGCGGCCATCAGGGAACTTTAGCAGAATATATTACTGCTGATGCGGAACACATTAGTTTAAAACCTAAAAACATCTCATTTCAGGAAGCTTCTGCTATCCCTCTGATATTCATTACAGCATGGGAAGCATTAGTTGATAAAATTAATATACAACCCAGTCAAACGATATTAATTCACGGAGGAGCCGGTGGTGTTGGTCATATGGCTATTCAGATCGCAGCAGCCATGGGAGCAGAAGTATATGCTACCGTAAGCCCGGATCATTTTGCGAGGATAAAAAATTATGGTGCTACTCCCATAGATTACACTACCATACCTGTTGATCAGTATGTGAATGAATATACTGCCGGAATTGGATTTGATGCTATAGTAGATACAATAGGAAATAGCGTGCTGGATGATTCTTTCTTAGCCGTAAAAAAATATACAGGACATGTAGTGAGCATTCTGGGTTGGGGAAATCATAACCTGGCTCCTTTATCTTTTCGTAATGCTTCTTATTCAGGAGTATTTACCCTATACCCGTTATTGAGTGGAGAGGGAAAAAAGCATCACGGTGATATTTTAAAAGCGGCTTCCCAACTTTTTGAAACCGGGAAACTGAAGGTTCAGCTCCATCATCAATCCTATACTTTAGATCAAATAGAAACAGCCTATGAATTCCTTGAAAACAGAAAAGCAAGCGGAAAAATAGTCATTACGGTTTCTTAACTGCTGCCAGTTCTATCCTGCAAATTGGCATCTGTACCAGCAAAAATCAAAGCAACTGTATCCATCAAAATCATTTTAAAACTGCTAAATTTGTTTGTTACACTTTGATTTACGTTGAAAGATTATAAACTTATTTTTGCTGTTCTTACCGTTGCCATTGTCTGGGGAACGACTTTTTTAGCCATCCGTGTTGCTGTGGAAACAATTCCCGCATGGTTTGTTGCGGGAATCCGTCAGTTTCTGGCTTCTGTCATTATGCTTTTTATTCTTCTTTCGAGAAAAGAATTCAAATGGATCGGCTGGAAAAGTTTAGGATATCAGATTGTTTTTGCTTCCCTGATGCTGGTGATTGCTAATGGGATGACCACCGTGGCTGAAGAAACCGTATCAAGCAGTCTTGCTTCGCTGATCAGTGCCTGCTCACCTATCCTGGTGTTTCTGGGGAGTGTGGCTGTAGGATTACAAAAGTTCAGCCTGCGGGCTCTTAGCGGCATCATATTATGTTTCAGCGGCATCCTTTTTATTTTTTGGGATGGACTTCAAGATCTCGCCAACCCGGATTACAGAATGGGAATGATTTTCCTTTTCTGTGCTATCGCAGGTTGGGCTTCCGGAACCATTTTTACCAAAAAATTAAACATCCAGAGCGGAAATATAACCTTAAATCTTTTTTACCAATTCCTGTTTGCCGGAATCGTTCAGATCATTCTGGCATTCCTGTTTTCTGATAATTACAACTTTGGAAACTGGACTGCAAAAAGCATTTCAGCCATGTTATATCTTTCTGTTTTTGGTTCTGTAGCCGCTTTTTTTGCATTTCATTATGCATTAACGAAAATTTCGCCGGTACAGGTTTCTATTCTGGCATATATCAATACCATTATTGCCATATTTTTAGGCTGGCTGATTATGGATGAAAAAGTGACATTTAAATTCATCCTTGCTGCTGTAATGATCATTTGTGGTGTTTTTATCATCAATTACAAACCGGAGATGTTCAAAAGGCAAAGGGTTGAATGATAACCATATTTTAAACCACAAAAGACACAAAAGTTTGTAAATCCTTGAGCTTTTAAAGTTATTATATTAATTTTTGAAAAGTTCACAAAAGCTGTTTAAGATTTATAAAAATAAATCATTACAAAAATCTGTGCTAATCTGCGTCATCTGTGGGAAATAACAATTACTGATCACTGTTATAAATTCCATTCACTTGTAACCATTTTAGAAACAGATCCGTCCACTCACCGGTATTAGTCCCTTTTTTACCCAAGCCCCAACCATGACCTCCTGATTGAAACAAATGCAATTCAGCAGGCACCTTATTATTTTTCAAAGCCTGGTACATCAGAATACTGTTTTCTACAGGAGAAATAGGATCATCTTCTGATTGGGCAAGGAAAGTGATGGGAGTCTGAGCGTTCACCTGCTTTTCAACTGAAAGTCTGATCTGATCCTGTGTATCAGAATTTTTCCCTAATAAAGATTTATAGGAATGGGTAGTATTGTTGGGTGGCAGCATCGACACTACCGGATAGATCATTGCTGTAAAATTAGGCTTAGCAGTAATCAAATCAGTGTCATCCTGAGGTGGATAATAAGATGTATCGAATGTAGAAGAAATATATCCGGCAAGGTGGCCACCTGCAGAAAATCCTAGCACTCCTATTCTATTGGGATCTATTTTATATGTTCCAGCATTCTTTCTAATGATTCGTAAAGCACGCTGTGCATCCTGAAAAGGAACTGATTTTGTTGCCCAGCCTTCTGAGGGAAGCCTGTATTGAAGTTCAAAAGCTGTAATTCCCAGGGATTTCAGCCATTCTCCTGCAGGATACCCTTCTGATCCTGATTCAATATGAGCATATCCACCGCCGCTGATGACTAAAACTGCCATTCCATTAGGATTTCCAGGCTGATGAATAATAAGTTTTGGGGTACTGATATGAGTAATGGAACCTTTGGCAGAGATGATACTTTCACCACCCGGCCCCGGTCCATCAGGGATTTTTGTCCATAAAGGGATAGTTGGTAAATTCTGTGCAGAAGTCTCTTGCTGCGCAGCAAAAAGATTGGCAGAAAACAAAAATATAAGTAGTCCTTTTTTCATTTGCTTTATGTATTTCTATGTATTGAAGATAATTAAAATTTATAGGTAAGTTTCAAAATTTCTTTACATTTGTTTAGGCACAATTATTATAACCATGAAGCAAAAATTATCTATCATTTACGTTTTACTTCTTCCTACATTGTATTTTTCTCAAAAAACAGAGCCCAGAGAAGATATCAAACTGAAAAGCTTTGATTATAAAATCTATATCGAAAGCAAGAAAGACCAGACCACTGATCAGGAACTCTATCTGATTCCGAATAAAGGAGATACCATCAGGGAAAATGCTCTTGTTAAAAAAACATCAGGAGAAGAAACACATAGAGGCATTTACAGAATCAACAATACAGAAATTCATTTTGTGGATATTGATCTTACCACAGAAAAAATGAACCATAAAATATACAGCCCTAATAAAAAAGGAGTGCTTACATTAGTGAAGGAAAATTCAAACCTAAGCTCTTACCCTAAAGACCTTCCACCAAAATTTAAAGACAATAAACCTCCACATCCTGAATTCGAAGGTGGTGATGCAGCATTGTATCAATGGATTGAAAAAAACGTGTATCCTGTCCTCGAAAAGAAGTATAAGAAAAAAGAGAAAGGAAATTCTGTTCTTATTTTAGATATAGATTCAAAGGGTGCTCCATCTTTCATAGAAATAAAAAATTTGAACGTTCCGGATACAATAAAAAAGCAACTCACTGATATCATAAAAACATCTCCTGCCTGGAAGACCAATATACAAGGCTACGACCTCTCAGGACTTGTTTTTATTCCTTTAGAATACTAAAGGACATAATCGGGCCATTTTCATATTCCCTCCATTTTTCTTATATTGTATACTCAACTTATACAATATGCTGAAAAACACATTTTTTTTATTTCTGGCCGCATCTTTTCTTTTGATAAGCTGTGACTATAAAGAGAAAGAGAAGAACCTGACGGACAGGGAAAAACAATTATTAGAGAAAGAAAAAGTATTCGCCAAGAAAGAGTCTGAATATCAGTCGCTCCTGAAAATGAGAGACAGTATTTATACAAAAAAAGATTCTGTAGTTATCGCGACATGGCCTGCAGAGATTTCCGGTCCCTGGAACGGAAAGGTAATCTGTACAGAATCCAACTGCAGTGAGTATGCTGTGGGTGACCAGCGTACCGATATCTGGGAATTCGATAACGATTCTACCCAGCCTATTACCAAAATCATCAATAACAATAATCTGGTAAGGCTGTACACAGGCAAATTTGAAAATAATGAGATCAGATTGTCTTTCAAAACAGATTCTACAGCTAAAAAGAATGTAGAAATGAGCGTTCTTCTTAATGATATTTCAGACAACAAGATCAAGGGTACAAGAAGCATCACTTCTGATGGCTGTACTGCCAAGTTCTCTGTTGAATTAGTACGTTCCACAAAATAAACACTTATGATTTTACTGAGTATACACAACCTGAGTCTTCCTATAGAAGATCCGGTACTGAAGTTCCTATTAGTACTGGTCATTATCCTTGCAGCACCTCTGCTGCTTAATAAAATTAAAGTTCCTCATCTGTTAGGACTTATCATTGCCGGAGCGATCATTGGTCCCAACGGATTCAATGTATTATCCAGAGACAGCAGTATTGTTGTGACGGGAACTACCGGATTACTGTACATCATGTTTCTGGCAGGACTGGAAATTGACATGGGGGATTTCAAAAAAAACAAATGGAAAAGTCTCACCTTTGGTATCTATACCTTTACCGTTCCTTTTGTACTGGGATATCTGGGAGGTTATTACCTTCTTCACTTTTCTATGCTGACTTCTATCCTGTTTGCCAGTCTTTTTTCTTCTCATACTCTTATTGCGTATCCATTGATAAGCAAATTGGGAATTGCAAAAAATAAAGCAGTTAACATCACCGTTGGAGGTACAATGATCACAGATATTCTTGCCTTATTGGTACTTGCCGTGATTGTGGGAATGTCTCAGGGTGATGTAGGAACAGAATTCTGGGTTAAATTATCGGTCTCTTTTGTAGTTTTTGCTTTAATTGTACTTATTGTATTTCCTATTATAGGACGTTGGTTTTTCAAAAGAGTGGATGATAAAATCTCACAATATATTTTTGTATTAGTGATGATTTATCTGGCAGCTATGCTTGCAGAATTGGCTGGTGTGGAAGCCATTATAGGGGCATTCTTTGCGGGATTAGCTTTAAACAGGCTTATTCCTCATACTTCTTCTTTGATGAACAGGGTTGAATTTGTAGGAAATGCGATCTTTATTCCTTTCTTCCTGATCAGTGTGGGAATGCTGATTGATTTTAAGGTTTTCTTTAAAAGCTGGGAAACGCTGGAAGTAGCCGGAATTATGCTTGTTGCATCGATCGGAGGGAAATATCTTTCTGCAGTGGCTACTCAAAAAACATTCAGACTGACCAAAGAAGAAGGAAAACTTATTTTCGGATTGAGCTCTGCTTCAGCAGCGGCTACACTGGCTTCAGTAATGGTGGGATACAACATTATCCTCTCTGAAACGGAGACCGGAGAACCTGTAAGATTATTGAATGAGCATGTCTTGAACGGAAGTATTTTACTGATCCTTATTTCGTGCACCATCTCTTCTTTCATTTCTATGGCTAGTGCTCAGAAAATTGCGGAAAGTGACAATGAAGATACTGTTTCCGGGAACACTCATGAGGAAGAGAATATTCTATTGGCCATCAACCACGAAGCAACTGTTGAAAGAATGGTGAACCTTGGAATCCTAATCAAAGCCCACTCTAATACAGAAGATCTGTTTGCTTTAAATGTCATTAATGAAGATAAAAATGAATCTTCTGTAAAAAACGCAGAAAAGCTTCTTCACCAGGCAACAGATGCAGCGGCAGCGGCAGATGTTAAATTACAGGCCTTAAAAAGATATGACAATGATGTCATCAATGGGGTCAACAATGTTATTAAAGAACAAAAAATTACAGACCTCATCATAGGATTGGAGGGTGAAAAAGGATTTTCTCCATCTTTTGTATATAACCTTTACAATGGCTATCTTCAGAATGATGATGTCAATGTATTGGTCTATCATGCAGCACAACCCCTTTCCACCATAAAAAAATATGCTGTGATGATTCCTGAAAATGCCCATCAGGAAGCAGGATTCTTCCATGCACTGCTGAGAGTATGGAATATTGCCAGGAATTCCGGAGCTACAGTTGCTTTTTATGCCCCTGAAAATATTATTGATATTCTACAGAAAATTATTAAAAAAGCCAATATAGAAGCAGAATTCATTATTATGAACACATGGCAGGACGGAGAAAGGACCGCTGCTCAGCTGAAAGATGATGAAGCATTGATTATTCTAATGGCAAAACGGGGTATGAAGTCCTATATTCCGCGAATGAGAATGATTCCGGAACTTCTGAACAGAAACCTGAATGATAATAATTATCTTTTGATCTTCCCTTTCTCAGAATATGATAAAAACAGCCCGGAAATACGCTCCGTAGGAAATCATGGAGATTTTGTGGAGATCGGAAATGTAATTCAGAAGATTTTTAAATAAAGCTTTTTAAAGCTGGAAGCTAAAAGAGGGATGCTGGAAGTTACCATAATCGAATAATAAGTTCTCTCTTTTAGTTTTCTTTAGTAAAATATCTCTGCCTTGATTGTAGATTCCATCACAACTATTATTTTAACAAAAAAACATATAAACCATTGAAAGCAAACAAAGTATTCCTGTTAATAGCAATTCTAAGCATACAAATGTCTTTTGCTCAGTTTGCTAAAATTGTAGACAAAGATGGTTATGTAAATGTGAGGGAGAATGCAGATGCTAAAAGTAAGATTGTAGGAAAGGTCAATTCTGATGAAATTGTCTACGCTTATGAACCGGATGAGAAGAACAAAAACTGGCTGAATGTTTATTATAATGACAAAATAGTAGGCTACATCCATAGTTCAAGAGTACAATTGATAGAATCTTACGAACCTGTTTCTCCTATAGTAAGGAATGAAAATAAAGCGGTTTTCAAATCTGGAAATATCAAGGTAGATATCATTTCAGGGAAGTTCAATTACAAGGAAAATAAAAAATTCTTTTCTTCATCTGATTATAACGGGCAAAAAATTGAGGATAAATATAAAGGGCAACCCATATGGGGAACAGACGGCACCATTCCTCAAACCTATTATCAATCTATTACGGTACAGATTGGAGATAAAAAAGTTCAAATTCCTAACCGGGAGATTGAAAATCTCTTTAATCCTAACAATGAATTTACGGAATGTCATTTTGACCGTAAAAACGATACGTTATATATCACAACTATTAATTCTGACGGAGCGGGAGGTTATGTTGCTCTTTTTAAAATTGTAAATAGAGAATATAAAGGAAAAATGATAACAATACCTTTTTAGAATCTATCAATTTCGTATTTTGGCTCAAAAAATAACCTATGAGACCAACTATCGGATTATTATTCTTTTTAGTTTCAATGATTATCTCTGCACAAAGCCTTACTCTTTCTGATAAGGAGCTCCGGCAGAAACTAGATTCCATCAAAGCAGAAGGAAACCTACTCTATTCATATGAAAGTGCATCATGGCATGCCGGAGATCTTGTAGGCAATAACAAAAATTTGGCTGAAAATACCGGAAGCTACATCACCTATCAAACCAACGATAATAATATAAAAACAGCTTTTCTTAATAAAAGCAGTAATCTGATCATCGCCGAATTTTCTTTTAAAAATAACCAAACAAAACCAATAGATGAAAGTTATAAGCAAAGAGAACTTAATGAAACTGAAAGCACATTAAAAAATATCCGATCAGCCATTATACCACAGTTATATGATCCAAAATATGAGGTAACGGTACCACAGGGATATAGTCTTAATATGATTATTATTCCGTTTAATGAAAACTATAAGGTATATTTAATACCAGGTACTGCACAGTCCGGAGTCATCCCCTTCGGAAATGATTATCTTTTTATTTCTGATAAAAAGGGTACTATTATTTCCAGTAAAAAATTTCATTCAAGGCTTATTCCGGCTTTTACGTCATTGGAAAACGGAGGTACTGTAACAATGGCTACCCACAGCCATTTAGTCACTAACCCTTTTATTTCTGCAACGGATATTTGTACTTTTAAACTCTATGCTCCGCTTACAAAACTGGAAGAATTTTCAGTTCTGTCAACAGCTTTAGGAAGCTATATCAAATACAATTATAAGAAAGACAGTATCGAGGTGGTTAAAAATCCTTGATAAATCAAAACAATTAAATCATCAATAGCATTAGATTTTAGCTTTTAAGTTTTGGCTAAAGCCAATTGAATCTATAATCATTTGTAAACGGGCTAAAGCCCGTTCCTTTTGAATAATGATATAACAAAGTAAAAGGGAGCTGTTTTATATTTAAAAACAGCTCCCTTTATTTATTTTAAACTGATATTACTCAGCAATCACTCTCACCATTCCTTTCACCTGTACAAGCTTTTCCATCAGCTCTTCTCTGGAATCTGCAAGGACGTTGATATGTCCCATTTTCCTTCCTGGTTTGGTTTCTGTTTTTCCGTACAAATGGATATAAGTTTCAGGTAACTTAAGGACATCTTCCATTCCTTCGTATACTACTTTTCCTTCATATCCTTCTGCTCCTACCAGATTAAGCATTCCGCTGTACGTGATGGCATCGGTATCTGCTAAAGGTAGGTTTTTTACCACACGGTACATTTGTTCAAACTGCGAATTGGTGTTCCCTTCCTGGCTTTGGTGTCCTGAATTGTGAAGCCTTGGAGCGGTCTCGTTCACCCATATTTTTCCTTCTTTATCAAGGAATAATTCGATGGCGAATAGTCCCGGAGAATTCACTGCATTCAAAAATTTCTCTGTAATAGAATCAATCTGCCCCTGAACATCTTCTGTCAGAAGAACCGGACATACATTGAAGTCCAAAAGATTAAGTTTTGGATCGGCAACCATTTCTGTTACCGGAAAAATATTAGTTTCTCCTTTTTCATTTCTCGCCACAATGACAGAGAGTTCCTTATCAATATCTACCAAGCTTTCAATTACTGAAGCTTCTGTCCATACATGCTGATAATCTTCTTCTGTTTTGATCACCTGTACTCCTTTCCCGTCATAACCTCCTGTATTCATTTTCTGAACAAACGGCAACGGCATGATAATTTTCTCATTGCTGTCCCATACCACCTGAAATTCCGGGCTTGGGATATCATGAGTTTTATAAAATTCTTTCTGAAGGATTTTTTGCTGGATTGTTTTGATGATATTGGCATTAGGAACCACTCTTATTCCTTGCTTTTCAAGTTCTGCCAATGCTTCGGCATTCACGTGTTCTATTTCAATAGTTACGACATCTTTATCTTTTCCGAAGTCCAAAACCGTTTCATAGTCATTAAAATTTCCCTGTGTAAAATACGAGATATTATGACATGGTGCATCAGAAGCCGGATCCAGAGTATAAAACTCATCATCATACTTCAGTGCACTTTGTATCAGCATTCTTCCCAGCTGTCCGCCACCCAGAATTCCTATTTTCATTTTTTATTTTTATTAGATTTATATCTTATTGAATTTTATCGATTTTTAAATAACCAAGCCCCATTGGATTCTCCTGATTTTCTGCATCAGATTTTTTAAGAACAATAGAATACTTTTCTTTCATATGTACCGGAAGAATATCACTCACATTGAAAATATCATCAATATCTACTCCATGCTTATCATCAATATGACTTACTGCTCCTTCAAACCCCATAGTCTGGTAAAACTCAGTAGCTCTTGCTCTTTTTACAATTTCTCCCATGGACAGCCCTACCATCAGATGCTGCTCATGAAATTCTTCAAAGAAACCAGGCTTATACCCTCCTAAATTGAGAAAAAACAATTGATCTTCTGATGACTTCTCTCCTTTTTCTACAATCTCCACTTCATATCCGTCAGCAAATTTTACTTCCTGATAACAATCCAGATGAATTTTACCTTCTGCTTCCTTCCAAAACTCTTTCATATCCGGAATCAAATCTTTAAGATTCTCTGCTATTCCGAAGAAAACATCGTGCTGCTCAATATTTCTTCCTTTAGGAGTTGCCCCAAGGATAACATAAAATAATTTCATTTCATTTTTCATGCATGCAAAAATACGTTAAATTTATCTTTTTCAAATGTTTGGCAGACTACCACAATAATTTTATATTTGTAACATTATTTGTAGTATGTCAGAAATCATCATACTCTTCCTTGGCGCAATTTCCGCTGGTCTTTTAGGTTCACTTACGGGTTTAGGAGGGGGAGTTATTATCATTCCTTTATTAACGCTGGGTTTCGGCGTTCCAATGCATTATGCCATCGGTGCTTCACTCATCTCGGTGATTGGTACCTCTTCCGGTGCGGCTGTAGCTTTCGTCAAAGAAGGTTTTACCAATATGAGAATCGGTATGTTTCTCGAAATAGCCACCACAGCCGGGGCTATTGCTGGTGCTCTGGTTTCAGGAATGCTTAACCCGAATACCATCGGAATTATTTTTGCAAGCATCCTGCTTCTTACGGTTATTTTGAATCTTAAAGGGAAGCCTGATCACCAGGAACCTCTGGTCAAAGGAAGTCTGGAAGAAAAACTGAAGTTATACGGGACATTCCCAGATAAAGGAGTATTAAAAAGCTATTCTGCAAGAAATACAGTTCCAGGATTTTTGATGATGATGTTCGCAGGGGCTATGTCCGGACTTTTAGGAATAGGTTCCGGTGCGTTGAAAGTATTGGCAATGGACAATATGATGAAACTGCCCTTCAAGGTATCTACAACCACCAGTAACTTCATGATTGGTGTAACGGCAGTAGCCAGTGCCCTGATCTATTTCCAGAGAGGGGAAATTATTCCTGTCATTGTAGCTCCGGTTTTGATTGGGGTTGTAATCGGAAGTTTTATCGGTTCAAAAACACTGATGGTATCGAAGACCAAAAAATTAAAAGTATTTTTTGCCATTGTTATCACCATTCTTTCGGTTTATATGATGTATAACGGTATCAACAAAAGCTTCAGATAATGAAAAAGAATTTTACAGATGTAGATCTGAACCGCTCCGTAGGAAATCTTCTTAGACTGGGTGTTATTCTGTCTGTGGCAACCTCCCTGATTGGTTTTATCAAGTTATTTTTTGAAGGGTTTAAAATGCCTGAAAAATACACCAGCCTTGTGGTAGGTACTTCTTCAGAGAAAGTATGGAGTCATTTCTGGAATTCCCTGTGTAAAGGGGAAGGTATGGCTATTATTCAGCTGGGGATCCTTTTGTTGATCTTCACTCCTTTAATGAGGATTGTTTTCGCTTTAATAGGCTATTTAAAAGAAAAAGACTACGTATATGTAGTCATTTCTTCTATTGTTTTAGCGATTATGGCAGTGAGTTTCTTTGCAGGCTACGCCCACTAATTTTTATATTTCATAAAACTCCAACGGCAATTGGTCCGGATCCTGAGTAAAGAAAAATTCTTTTCCGGTGAATTCGTCTATGCGGATTTCTTCGCAGTTCAGGCCCTTTCGTATCAGTTCATTTCGTTTTTCTGTAACATTGTCAACGGAGAAGGCAAGATGTCTTAAGCCGCATGCTTCCGGACGTGACGGACGCTGAGGTGGATCAGGAAAAGAGAATAGTTCTATGACATAATGCTCTCCAATGGCCAGATCAAGTTTATAAGATTGTCTCTCTTCACGGTAAACTTCCCGAATGATATTCAAATCTAAAATTTCTGTATAAAATTTCTTTGAAACTTCATAATCTGAACAGATGATTGCAATATGATGAATTTTCATTTTTTTAATTTTTATTATTGTATTTCTTTACAGTTATCCTTTCTTCTCGTGTCAATAATATATTGAATTTTCCACTCATTATTCTGCTTCACCAACTGAAAACTATTTGCTCCACAATGAGACAGCTTTCCTTTTAAATAAAAAGAATAAGGCGTAAACACACTTGCCAGGTTTCCATCTGTATGAATGGCTTCTATGATAATTCTTTCATCCAGATCTCCTTTTGGAAATTTAGAAACTGAAGCAATAAAATCCTGTATGCTGTCACTTTTTACAGTACCGTCTTTGGCAATAGTCTGAAGAACTGCATTCTCCGAAAAAGCTGATTTTACAAGCTCAGAATCTGCATTTTTCATGCCAAGGAATAGGTTGCGGATCGGTTTTTCAATATCCTTATTTTGCTGACCAAAAGCTGAAATACTGACCAGCAGAAACAGTGCCATAATTTTACTCATAGAATATTATTTAGATAAATAAAAATAGATAAAATAAAATTTAAATTGATTAACAAATTTTAAAAATCATTTTCCTTAAATTGTGATCAAAATTATTTCATCGCTTTTATATGTGGATTATTTATCTGGTTCTGGCCATACTTTTAATGGTCTTGACAATACTGCCAAAAATTCAGCATTCTCACTGGATATTCCGGGTTCCTGAATTTGCTAAAATACAGGTTACTTATCTTATCTTTTTCACTTTGCTATTAGGATTTTTTACTGATTCTAAAGAATATTTATGGTATTACCAGGGCGTTCTGCTGGTCTTGTTTGTTCATCACAGTCATACTCTTATCAAGTACACCCCTTTCTACCCCGTAAAAAAGCACAGACAGCGTTACAAATCTTCTGATCAACTTCATTTTATTTCAGCTAATGTCTATCAGTTCAATAAAGAGTATGAGAAATTCATTAGGCTTATTAAAAAGCATAATCCTGTTTTTTTCATGACCATGGAAAGTAACGGAGATTGGGAAAAAGCAATGAAACCTTTAGAAAAAGAATATGCTTACCAACATAAGGTGACCCTTGAAAACACCTACGGCATGCATTTCTATTCCAGGATTGAAATCAAAGAAGCCATAACTCATTATTTTGTAGCAGATGATATTCCGAGCATTGAGGTACACCTAAAAACAGCTGATGGCTTTTCTTTTGTTTTCTTTGGTGTTCATCCTCCACCGCCAAGTCCTACAGAAGAGGAAACTTCAAAGGAAAGAGATGGTGATCTTCTAAGCACTGCCAAACGTGTAAAAGACATCAAAAAACCGGTTATTGTAGTAGGAGATTTCAATAATGTTGCCTGGTCAAGATCATCTGTACTTTTCAGAAAAACAAGTCATCTGATAGATCCGCGAATCGGGCATTCTTTTGTTTCTACCTTCCATGCGAAATACCGTCTTTTAAGATTTCCTATCGATCTGATGTTTCACAGTGAAGATATTTTTATTAAACAGCTGAAGACATTGGAAAATTTTGGTTCAGACCACCTTCCGGTATACTGCGAATTTTTTATAGATCATCACAACGATGAACAGGAAGAATTGATTGAAACAGCAACGTCCGAAGAGAAAGCAGAGGCCGAAATAATGATAGAGGAAGGAAAAAAAGAAGATGGCGAACGGGAAACTGTTGTTACTGAAGATTAATAAAAAAGTGGGCTTTAGCCCACTCCTATTGAATATTATTTATTTAAAATCTCATCACATCCTTCACTACTCCATTTTTCTGAGTGTGCTGTAATAATTCAGCTTCAATGAAGGCTTTAATCTGCTCTTCGGAACCATTATTTGGAAACAAAAGATGAACATTCGCTCCAGCATCCAAGGTAAAGAATAAAGGAAGCCGTGTTTCTCTTCTGAAATCCCAGATCTTATTGATAACTTCCAGTGTTCCTGTTTTCA
Source organism: Chryseobacterium sp. GW821-FHT04C04 (assembly GCF_059420365.1). Taxonomy (NCBI): domain Bacteria; kingdom Pseudomonadati; phylum Bacteroidota; class Flavobacteriia; order Flavobacteriales; family Weeksellaceae; genus Chryseobacterium; species Chryseobacterium sp. GW821-FHT04C04. The sequence goes on from NZ_JBWKTO010000005.1 coordinate 416,337, forward strand.
TCAGGATAAAAGCAGGATCGCTCATCATCATCATAGCATGCAGGGTAAGTGCTTCATGCTCTACCAATTTGATAAAACGGTCCATATCGCCGATTTTCAGGATCTCTTTCATGGGAACAAAGTTCTCCCTGGCTTCCTGGAATCTCCTTTCTGCGTAAGGATTGGTATTCATCAAACCGTGTCCCACTGTTGACGAAACACTTTTTTGTCCTTCATGAATTAACAAAACCCAGTCATTAAAGTTTTTAAATACCTCATGAATTTCTGTATCAGGATACTGTACTCCAAATAGATCAGAACTTCCTTCTACTTCATCAGTTTTTCCCCATACAACAAGTCCGTTGTATAAACTTCGGCATGCACTTCCACTTCCAAGTCTTGCTAAAAATGAAGCTTTTCTCAAAGATTCTTCTGCAGACATTTTCTCTGTAAATGAAGCATCCAATGCCATCAGACATTGTGCAATGGCTCCAAATCCTGAAGCTGAGCTTGCTATCCCGGAACTGTGTGGAAACGTATTTTCTGTTCTGATGATATATTTTCCTTTTAAAATCCAGGGAATGTACTGTTCTATATTTTTGAAATATTTCTCAATTTTTTCAGCAAATTTCAGCTCTTCATTTCCAGCCAGAAAAGTCTGTACTGAAAAAGGCTCATCCGCTATAAATTCCATTGAAGTATTGGTTTTACAGTGGTTTAGCGTATAGCTGATACTCGGATTGGCAGGAATCTGATTGTCATATTTTCCCCAATATTTAATCAGGGCAATATTAGACGGACAGCTTTCTGAAACCGTTTGTGTATGAATGCTGAAATTTTCTTTTCCTATAAATTCTTGTGTCGTCATCGTTTAATTTAAGTCATTATTTTGAACCACCCTGTCAAAAATTCTTTGAATTTTCGCCCCCCTTCCAAGGGAGGGGAATTTTCACATCTCCAGTTGTAATTGACATGAAAACAAGAGATCAAAAAAATTTTAATACATCTTCTCTATAATATCTGCATATTTTTTGATCACCACATTTCTTTTGACCTTCAATGTAGGAGTGATTTCTCCTGTATTGATATCAAATTCTGCAGGCATCAAAGTGAATTTCTTCACTTTTTCATAGTCTGCCAAATGATCCTGTAATTCTTTAATTTTTTCTTTGTAAAGGTTGATTACCTTCTCATTTTTTACAGCCTCTACCCAGTTGGTAAAAGGAATATTATTTTTCTTGATATAATCCTGTAAAAATTCAAAATTAGGAACAATTAACGCCGAAACAAACTGTCTTCCTTCCGCAATCAGCATGATCTGCTGGATAAAATTATTGTTGGTCAAAAGGTTTTCAATCTGTTGTGGAGCGATATATTTCCCATTGGAGGTCTTCATCAGATCTTTGATTCGGTCTGTAATAATCAGGTTTCCTTTATCATCAAATTTTCCTGCATCTCCGGTTTTGAACCATCCGTCTTCCGTGAACACTTTCTGGGTTTCTTCAGGTTTGTTATAATATCCTTTCATGATCCCGTTTCCTCTCGCCTGGATCTCATCACTTTCTCCGATACGCATTTCTACTCCCGGCAAAGGTTTTCCGCTAGTACCATGTTCAAAATGAGTGAGAGGGAAAAGAGTCAATGTTGCGGTAGTTTCTGTTAATCCATAACCAACAGTCACGTGAATTCCCACTGAATCAAAGAAACGGGTAACTTCCGGTGACAGAGAAGCGCCACCACATGGTAAAAACCAAAGTCTTCCGCCCATTTTGTCTTTAATTTTACTGAAAACCAGCATATCTGCAACAGTTTCTTTAAATTTTAATACAAAAGGAATCGGTTTTTCATTTCTTTTCAATTCAGCAGTTTCCCATCCGGTTTTTAGCGCCCAGTCAAAGATTTTCTTCTTCAATGATGAACCTTCTTCTGCTTTTTCCAGGACTCCGGCATATACTTTCTGAAAAAATCTTGGTACCGCACACATCGCAGTAGGTTTTACTTCTTCCAGTGCTTTAGCTATATTTTTAGGATCTTCCAGGAAATAAACTCGGGCACCGCCGTATAAACACAGTAAGCTCCAGCTTCTTTCAAAAACATGGCTTAAGGGTAAGAATGCCAGTGAAAGCTCTTCTTCAAAGTTTTTAAACTTAAAAAATTCAAAGTGAGAATCGAATGCTTTAATGAAATTTCCATGGGTAAGCATTACGCCTTTTGGAATTCCGGTGGTTCCGGAAGTATAAATCAATGTGGCAGTATCATCATTTTCTTTCTTACAGAACTCCAGCTTTAATGAAGCTTTTGCAATAAAGTCTTCAAGATAAAAACTATTGAATTCCTTCTTGATCCACACTGCTTTTTTGGAAACAATAATGGTTTCCAGATTATTTTCTTCTTTATGTAAAAATTCTAAACAAGCATCATACTGCATTTGGTTTCCTACTAAAACAACTTTAGCTCCGGAATCGTTGATGATATGTTCTGCCTGTTCAGCATTATTGGTTGAATAAATTGGGACCGTAACAGCACCAATTGCCATTGAAGCAAGGTCTACGATCATCCATTCGGATGAATTATCTGAATAAATAGCCACTCTGTCATTTTCCTGAACACCCGCTTCTTTTAAGGAATTGGCTGTTTTAAAAATAATCTCACTGAATTTTTGCCAGCTCAGCTCTTTCCAGGCTGCATCTTTCTTTTTAAATCCGATGGCCGCTTTTATAGGATGTTTTTCTACATTTTTAAGGATAATTGCCTCTGCAAGATTCATTTCTTCAGCTTTTTGTCGTTAATATAATTATTCAGGTGAAAGTCTATACTTTCTTTTACAGGAATAAACTGATAATTCAGCTTTTCTTTGACTTTGTGATTGGAAATGGTGTTGAATGATGAAATGGCCTCAATATTTGATTTGGTAACCATTTTCAGTTTCGGGATCAGCCATCCGAAAAGGGTGTTGGCAATTCTTCCGATATTTAATACGGATTGTGAAAGAATTCTGGCATCTTTAAGCCCCAAACGGGTTCTCACTTGTTTTGCCAGGTCAGCATACCGGTTGTTTTCAGCCACAATGATAAAACGTTCTCCAAAAAGATTATTTTCCATCAGGCCAATCGCAGTATTAGCTACGTCTCTTACATCAACGTAGGCAGAACCACCGGAAAAGGTAAAACTATTATCTTCAAAAGTCGAGAAAAGCTCCCCGCTGCTTTGGTTCCAGTTTCCACTTCCTACGATCATTCCCGGATTGATGATGATTGTATTCAGACCTTCTGCTGAAGCTCTCCATACTTCCATTTCAGATAGATGTTTTGAAATAGCATAAGCAGAGTGTTCCAGTTTTGGATTAAATTCAGAATCTTCATCCAACTCTCCTTTTTCATTGAAATTATCAAGAACGGCAACAGAACTTACATGGAGAAATTTTTTAACGTCTGATCCTTCACAGGCAAACAACAAATTTTCTGTACCCTTGATATTTGTACGGTACATTTCTTTTTCATCTTTTGGATGAAAACTTACTTTTGCGGCACAGTGATACACCTCATCTACACCTTGCAGTGCAGTTTTCAAAGAATCCAGATCATCAAAATCTACGTTTACCCATTCGATCTTATTGAAAAAATCGTCGGGATTCTCCGTATAAAAGCTGTATGAATGCTTTACTTCGTTTAAATTGCTGCCCGGTCTTTTGGAAGCACGTACATTTTTACCTCTTTTAAGAAGTTCCAGTACAATTATTCTTCCCAGAATTCCGGTAGCACCCGTTACAAAAATCATTAATTATGTTGCTTGATTGCTGACTAAAATATAACAATATTTTCTATCCGGCAATTCTTCGGAATCCTGTGAAAATTCCTCTGAAAAACCGATTTTGCAAATTTGCGATTTTTAAAGCATAATTCAACTTAATTTAACCAATATTATCATTTTGAAAACGATAAACGTGAAAGTTTTCACCACAAAAGTCACAAAAGTTTTTACCCGTTTTTTGTTTATTTAAATTATAAACTTCGCGTGAAAAAAGTACACTTAAGTTTTGAGACTATAGATTTTTAAACATCGAAAGGATATTTAGATTCCTAACTACGAAAAAACATTGAGTGACATTACAATAGTGGCAAAATATTCCAACTGAAGGATTCAAAATTCCTTTCCTCTGGGGGTGGCAAAAATTCTTTGAATTTTTGCCGGAGTGGTTCCAACCCATTCACTAAAAAAGTCCTGAAAGAATTGACAACTTTCAGGACTTTTATGATGAAAATATACTTTGTTTTTAAGCTATCACCTCATTATTTCTTCTTGGAGCCTTGTCGCAGAGAACATCAGCAATACTCTTGGAAATAAGGTTTCCTTCTGTAAGATTATCCAGCCAGAAGAACTCCCCTGCGGCATTGATCTCAATAAAGTAATATTCGTCTTCAGGAGAAACGATCATGTCTATCGCACCATAATCTACATTGTAAATATCAAGCAACTCCAGCAGCTTTGCTTCTACATCTCCCGGAAGTTCTGTTCTGGTCCATTTATCAATGAGATTTATTCCGTCTTTTCTCCAGTCTACTTTGGCATCTTCTGACTGTTGAGAGTCTATTTCAAATGCATAAACATCTCTTCCCACAATGGTAATACGAAGTTCTTTTTTCTTTTGAATCATCTGCTGAAACTGCATTGGGCAATACAGTAGTGAATCTAGCTCTTCCAATTTATCTTCACCGACAACGTTGGTAAAAACTACATTTTCGACGCCGTCTTCATAGATCGCAAAACCGGTTTGCATTTTGGCCACTACATTCTGATGTTTTATAATAAATTTTCTTGCTTCATCAGGATTGTTGGTCAGGCAGGTTGCCGGAATGGTCAGACCTAATTTATCTGCGATTTTCAATTGCTCTTCCTTACTGTCGAGTCTTCTGTAAACACTTGGCTTTCCTAAAGAATACGCATCTACCGATTCAAAGAAACCAAAAAGAGTATTGCGGATCTCGCCCATTGTTGCTCCGTAAAACTTAGAATCTATCTCTTCTCTCAGCCCTTTTCCTATATTGTAGGCTCTTCTGTACCAAATGGCTGAAATATCATCCAGTCGATATTTTGCCTCAGGAGTTTCAAGGTAGCTGATCCATTCTCCGTCCTGAAAAATGGTAGACAGTTTGTTTTGTAAAGGATATATGTCAACATCAAAGCGGATGACCTCACAGTCATTTTTTCCAATGTATTCTGTTACTTTTTCAATTGAAAAATTATCTGCGGTATGGGTTATAATTAAAATTTTATTCATGGAAATTAATTCTTTTGATAAGATTGTCGGCAATTCTTTCTGCAATGGGAAATCCCAGTTCTTTCTGCAGCATTCCCCATTCTCCCTGTGGATTAACTTCAAGGAAATAATAGGCTCCATCTCTTCCTTTGATCATATCGATAGCTCCGATATAAAGCCCCATTTCATTCATCATGGAAGTGAGATTGGCTTTCACAGAATCTGGCAGTTCATAAACTGACCAGAAATAACCTTCACGGGCAACTCTCCAATCTGCATTTTCGCTGTTATTAATTTTTCCTGTGAAGAAATCACCATCTACATAGACGATTCTTAATTCATATTCTTTATCAATATAAGGTTGAAAAATCATTGGGCAATATGCGATATCTGACAGATGTTCCAAAGATTCTTCTTCAATAACAGTCGTGGAAATCATGTTTTCACCTGACATCGTTTTTGCCGTTACACCATGAAGTTTAGCAATTGCTTTTCCCTTACAGTACTGATGAAAAAATGATGTTATTTTTTCTGAGTCATTGGAAAAAAGAGTTTTAGGAATGGTCAGGTTATTTTTTTGAGCAATTTTCAGTTGAAATATCTTATTTCCATCGACTTTTTTTTCATTTTCATAAGGATTAATCCAGGGAATATCTTCTAAAACTGTCATCAGATTATACCTCAGGCTTCCATATTCATTCAGAAAAATTCTTTCATAATCCTGATCCAGCTCTTCAGGAGCACTAATTTTCCAGGCTTTTCTGTGCCATACTCCTTTAATGGAATCGGAATGGATTCTATTTCCGGATTCGTCAGTTAATTCAAATGAATTTTCGTAAATACTGATCTTCTGAAGATGATTCAGCCTGTCAGAATTCAGTCTGAAATAAGGGATATTTTTGGAGGTCAGATATTCGAAAAAGAGATCGATATTATAAAAATCCTGTGAGTGCGTGATGCAGAGAATCATTTGCCGGTTTTTATTAAAAAGGGAAACTTAATGTTTAAGTTTCCCCCTATTATTTTTATTTATATTCTACTTATTTTATAGTGGAATAGTTATCGTATCATCATCACCGTCAGATGGATATTTCATCGTATGCATCATATCATCTTTTGGAGATGTTACAGTGTCTACTGAAGGTTTTGTGATCATATCTCTTTCAGGAATTGAAATAATATCTGTTCCTCCTTTTACCGTTTCCGGATCTTTAACCTGTTTTTCTAAAAATGATGCGAAAAACGGCTTTTTCTTTGAGCTGTTGCTTTTCATAATGTTTAGTTTTGATTTGATATAATTTAGCCTAAGCTTTATTTTCTTATGCTTCTAAAACATCCTCATCTCCGTCAGATGGATATTTCATCGTTACATTATCATTGTCAGGTTTAGTAACACTGTCTTGAAGAGCAGTAGTGATATGATCTTTGATTACTGTAGTAATCTGGTCTGTAAGAACAGAAGTAATACCTCCTCCTTTCACAGTTTCCGGGTCTTTAACTTGCTTTTCTAAGAATGTTGCAAAAAAAGGCTTCTTTTTTGAATTTTTGTTTTCCATAAGTTAATATTTTTATTGTTTTGGAAATCCAAAGTACAAAAAATTCATATCATGGAGAAATAATATTAAATTTTAATATAAATTTAACACAATGTCAAAAATCAAAGAATAAAATTAATTTAATTCTAAAAATTCCTTTACAACATTTGCAAAATCAACCGGATTTTCAGCTTGTACCCAATGTCCTGCATTTTTTACGGTTACCACTTTAGCCTTTGGAAACTGCTGCTTGATACCAAATTCATCCTGAGGCAGGATATAATTGGACTTTTCTCCCGCTATAAAGAGTGAATCGCCTTCAAAAACGCCAAATTTAACAGCGTTGGAAACAAATTCATTATATTTTTCGGATAATGTTTTAAGATTAAATCTCCAGCCAAGTTTTTTATTTTCATCCCAATACAGGTTTTTCGTTAAAAACTGTATCGTAGATTTTTCCGGAATATACTGATTGAGAACTTCTTCCACTTCATTTCTTGAGCCCACTGTATTAAAATCAACAGTTTCCAATGCTTTTATAATTCCCTGGTGATGGGGTGGATATGCTTTAGGCGAAATATCGACAACAATCAGTTTTTCAACACGTTCAGGATACTTTATCGCAAACTGCATCACAGCCTTTCCTCCTAAAGAATGTCCCAGAACATGTGCTTTCTGAATTCCATAATGATCCATATAGCGGGCAATATCATCTGCCAGATCATCATGAGACATACTTTCTGAATGAAAGCTTCTTCCGTGATTTCTGAGGTCGATCAGGTGTACAGGAAGATATTCTCCCAGGTCTTTTCCGAAGCTCCCCCAGTTGTCAAGCATTCCAAATAGTCCGTGGAACACCAACAACGGCGTATTAATTAAGTTTTCGCCGAATATTTTTGAGTTTAAAATTTCCATTTTTCTTAGAAGTTAGATAATATGAGAGACCAAAAAAGAAGTGTTACTCACTTCTAATCTCTAATTTTTAATTTCTTATTGATTACCATTTTGCCAGTCTCTTCAAATATGCCTGAACCGTATTTTCCAATCCCATATAAAGCGCTTCAGAAACTAAAGCGTGCCCGATAGATACTTCCAAGAGGTTTGGAATGGTATCTGCAAAATACTTCAGATTTTCTAAGCTTAAATCATGTCCAGCGTTGATTCCCAATCCAAAATTGGTAGCTTCAACTGCTGTATCATAATAAGGTTTTATAGCCTGTTCTTTATGAGTCAGATAATTTTTCGCGTACGCTTCGGTATACAGTTCTATTCTGTCTGCTCCGGCCTTCGCTGCATATTCTACCAATTCTGGTAGAGGATCAAGGAAAACAGAAGTACGAATCCCTGCATTTTTAAATTCTGCGATGATCTCTGTAAGAAAATCCAAATGTTTTTTAGTGTCCCAGCCTGCATTAGAAGTAATGGCATCATCAGCATCCGGTACTAACGTTACCTGCTCCGGTTTTACATCCAATACCATATCAATAAAGCTCTGATGAGGATTTCCTTCAATATTAAACTCAGTCGTAACCAATGGCTTCAGATCATATACATCTTTTCTTGTGATATGCCTTTCATCAGGTCTTGGGTGAATGGTAATTCCCTGCCCTCCAAATTCCTGAATTTTTACAGCTGCTTCTGTAACACTTGGGGTTTCACCTCCTCTTGCATTTCTTAACGTCGCAATTTTATTAATGTTTACGCTTAGTTTTGTCATTTTTTATTTTAGATGTTAGATATGAGAAGTTAGATATGAGATGAAAACGGTTATTATCATTTCACATTCTACTTCGATATCAATATTAAATTTCATACTTATTATGTTATCCAAATATCAGTTGTAAAGAAACCTAGCCCCTAAGTTCTAATATCTAGTTTCTAACTTCTACACTTTTACGCTTACCTGCATCACCTGAAGCTCAAATTCTTTTGAGGCGACCAATAAGTGGTCAAAAATATCTGCCTGAATCTGCTCAAAACGCTCCCATTGGGAATCACTGGCAAAACAGTAGATTTCAAGCGGCAGCCCTTGAGGGGTGATATCCAGCTGTCTAACCATTCTGGTTCCAGTTTTCTCTACATCCGGATCATTTTCAATATATTTCTGTGCATAATATCTGAAAACCCCAATATTCGTAAGCTGTCTTCCGTTCACAATTTTATCTTTATGTTCCAGACTTTCTTTCTCTTTTTTGATCTCAATATTTCTTTCTTCAAGGTAATCTGAAATAAGATTAATTTCCTTTAGACGTTCAATATCTTCATCTGTCAGAAACTTAAAAGAATTGATATTAAAGTAGATTGATTTTTTTATTCTTCGGGTATTGGATTCAGACATCACCTGCATATTCTTGATCTCTGTGGTCATCAGATCATAAGTAGGAATGGTAGAAACCGTTTTATCAAAATTGGTGATTTTGGTCGTCAAAAGATTGATTTCCGTAATATTTCCTTCAATGCTGTATTTGGGAATACTTACCCAGTCTCCTACTTTCAGGTTTTTAGAAGTCGCTACGTGAAGTCCTGTTACAAATCCTAAGATTGTATCTCTGAAAACCAATACCAGCACCGCTGTAATAGCCCCAAGACTTCCTACAATAGTGGTTCCTTTGATGCCAAAAATCACACAAAGCCCGACTACTGTAAAGATGAAAAGTCCCAAAATTTTTACGGTTTCAGAAATAGCATTAAGTGCCATAATCTTGTAAAAATCCTGTTTGATGCTGAAATAATTTCTGAATGCAGTCAATGATCTGTATAGCATTCCTGCTAACATTAGTACCAATCCCAGATTGATACATCGTATAATAAAAATGGTTGTTTTTGGCAATGCATTTTCCGGAAATATGGATCCCTGTATGCCGGCAACAGCAATCAAAGCTGCAAAATGTGCTACGGAGTTCGTGATTTTGGCCTGATAAATAGATTTTAAAATGGGAAATTTTTCTTCATTATGAAATAACCTGAAGACAGAATTAATGATGAATTTAAAAATAAAATCAGTAATAAAAAATAGGACAAGAAGTAAACTCAATTTTACAATAATATGAAAAAACCAGTCCAGCCCAGTGGGTGAAATCCGGGTAATATAGATGTAAAGCTGCTCGCTCAGCTCTTGTATAAAGTTTTTGGTTTCTTGTAACTGGTCATTCATTACAGCAAATTTATGAAATTAAGAATCATGATTTTACTATTCACAATCAATTTTCATCCCAAAGAGTATCTACCCTAAGATATTTGACAAAAATTTTTCATAACCCCTGTTATAAAATATCAAATCTTCCACAACATCTGATTATAGATGAAAAATTAACTACAAAAATCACAATAAACTAAATAATATTAAAAATAATTACAATTTTAACGTTTTAATATTATTTATTTATTAAATTTGATTAAAACTAAACCCATCAAAATCAATTAAATGTGAGACAAAATTACTTATTTATTATGCTATGCGGCCTTTTGCTGCTGGCCAACTGTAAAGGAGACGATACTGCCGCTCCTGAAGAAACACCTACTAAAGTAGTCTACACAGGAAAAGTGGAAGGCAAAGTATTTGCTAAAAACGGAACAAAGCCTATTGGAGGAGCTCTTGTATTCACCACTGATAGCCAAAGTAATGTTTTCCATACCTATTCCGGTGCTGATGGCAGCTTCAGCTTAACGGCTCCTGAAGGTAATACAACACTTCACATTCAAACCGGTGATGGAAAAAATTTCAGAACTGAAGTTCCGGTCTCCGTTAAAAAGAATGAAACAACTACTGTTACTGCAACAGATTCAAAGCTGAATCAGATAGCAAAAATGGCTTATATAAAAGGGAGTTATGACAAAATCGAAGATATTATAACTTCTCTTGGATATACCGCGACTGAGATTACTTATCAGGATTTAAAAAACATCAATACTATTTCGCAGTATGACATTATCTTCCTGAATTGTGGATCCCGTGCTTATGCGCAGACAGGAACCAACACTCCAGGTAATGATGCTAATGTATACTCCAATCTCTCCACTTTCGTAACTAATGGCGGAAGCCTTTACAGCTCAGACTGGGCCTCAGCTTATCTGGTAGGAGGAAATACAAATACCGAAAACTGTAATGCTCCCGGAGGTTTCATCAATGACAATCTTCTTTGCCTGAAAGACATTGGTACAGCAACCTCTTATATTGGCTGCAATGTATCAAATACAGCTTTGGCAGCTGCATTAGGCTTTAACACATTGGACATTCAATATGACATGGGATCGTGGGAAAAAATTCAGAATTATGATCCTGCATTCTGGGATGTTCTGGTACAGAAAGGCAACGAACCGCTGATGATCAGAACAGGACATTATACCAATCCTTCTGCTCCACAAACGCCTGTAGGAACTTCTTTAAATAATAATCACATTACGATCTGTCATCACACCGCCAGTGGAAATAATATCACCATCACCATCAACCAGAATGCATGGAATGCGCATCAGGCACATGGAGATACCATGGGACCTTGTACAGGAAATTCCAATAGCGGAAATATTTATTATACCACATTCCATAACCACGCAAGTGGAAATATCGGCAAAGCAGGACCGATTCTGGAATACGTAATCTTAAATTTGTAATAAAATTTTATAACTCGTTCTCAAAGTGGTCTTTTATAGGGCCACTTTTTTTATATTGCATCTATATTTTAAAACGAATGGATACAACGATTATTAATATTTTCTGCCTTATTTTATTATTTGTCGGGATATTGGGAACTTTCCTTCCTGTTTTGCCCGGTCTTTTGCTAAGTATCTGTGGACTTCTGATCTATAAATTCGGGACAGATGCGGATCTTTCTATGATTTACATCTGGGCATTCGGAGTTCTTACACTGGCTTCGGTAGTATTAAGCTATGTGATTCCGGCAAAGACCAACAGAAAATATGGTGGTACGCGCTGGGGAAGTATTGGTTCTGTAATAGGGACCATTGTTGGAATATTTATTCCAATTCCATTAGGCTTTCTGATCGGAATGTTTGCAGGGGTATTTATTGGTGAATTACTTCATGACAGTAAAGATATGAATAAAGCTTTACAATCTACTAAAGGAGCACTGATTGGATTCATTTATGGAACCGGGTTCAGTTTTGTGGTAGGAGTGGCAATGTTTTTGGTAGTACTTCTTAATATGTTTAGCGTCATTTAATTAAATATAAGAAACTATGTTCCATAAAGTTATCCTACTCAGTCTGGGAATTTTTGCATTAACGGGATGCGATGCCCAAAAGAAATCTAAGATTAATACAAAAGCTTCTGAAATACAAACCAATACAAAAGCTATGAATTCCAGTGATCAGAAAGACGGTATTCTGTACTTCAGTGAGGGTGAGAATAAGTTTTTAAAGGAATACCAGATGAATGTTACATTCAAAGGAATTTCTGAAGACAGCCGCTGTCCTGAAGGGGTCAACTGTATCTGGGCAGGAGCAGCTGTCGCCCAGGTGGAAGTAATGGGAACGGCAACCCGACCTGCTATTTTAAGCCTTGCCAGTACAGATTATCCGGGAAGAAATTATCACCAGTCGGCAGAATTTAACGGATATGTCATTACCTTAGAGGATGTTGCTCCCTACCCAAAACAACAGGATGGAACAAAAGCATTAGCCGGAAAATATAAAATCGGAATTACGATAAAAAAGGCAGGTCAATCAACAGATTCTACCAAGAAATAGGCTTCTTTCCTTTGGAAATAAGATATTCATTAATTTTTGAAAACGGTTTACTTCCAAAAAAACCTCTGTACACAGAGAAAGGTGAAGGATGTGCCGATTTCAGAATAAAATGCTTAGCCGGATCTATAAGTTCGGCTTTTTTTTGTGCAAAAGCCCCCCACAATACAAATACCACATTCTCTTTTTTATCCGAAATTTCTTTAATGATAAAATTAGTGAATGTTTCCCAGCCAAGATCTTTGTGAGAATTAGGGGAATGGGCACGAACCGTTAAAGTGGCATTCAAGAGTAAAACACCTTGTTTTCCCCAGTCTTCAAGTTCTTTAGAAGTTCTTACGACGCCCAAATCGTCTTTCAGTTCAATAAAAATATTCTTAAGTGATGGTGGCGTGGTAACCTGTTCAGAAACAGAGAAGCACAAACCATTTGCCTGAAAATCATTATGGTAAGGATCCTGACCAATAATTACAACTTCAACATCGTCAAAAGCCGTCAGTTCCAATGCTCTGAAAATCTGATTTTTCGGTGGGAAGACTTTGGTCGTTGCATATTCATTCTTTACTTTCTCCCAAAGGGTTGTAAAGTATTCCGTACTCTTTATCGGGGCTAAAATTTCTGTCCAGGTCATACTGCAAAAGTAATAATATTAAAAATAAGAGTTTAGATTATACCTTAAATATCTTCACTTTTCTTTCGATCAGCATATATGTAAAATAGGACAGCAGCAGCGAAGACGCAATTAATAATAAGGAATTAAGGAGTGGGGCATTCACAATTATAAAATGTTGATTTTTAACAATATAATGGATAATATACAATGAATATGAGATATTTCCTAAAATGTAAATAGGCTTAGTCTCCAAAAACATTTGAAGATAATTCTTTTCTCCCGTGTATAATTGCTTTATAATCAATGCTGATAAAAATGGGATAAAAATCAAACCTTTGGTCGTAAACAGCAGTATTAAAGATAAAATAAACACAGCATAAACAGGCCATTTGCCTTTTAATGTAAGTCGTGGCAGTATAGCAACCCCAATTCCGAAAAAATAAGAAGCTATTGTTCTGATTAAAGAATTTACTCCATACGGAATATCGAGATATTCCGGAGACTTCAGCATATTCACAGAACCTGCTGAACGAATATATATATCAGGAAAATGAGGGAGAATTAATCTTAAAAGCAAGCCTGTAATAATCAGGATTTCACCACGGATTTTATATCGTATAATCAAATAAAGCATAAAGGGAAAGATCAGATAGCACATCCACTCTGTACTCAATGACCAATAGACTATATTCAGTAAACGATTTGGATTAAAAAAGCACTGTACCAATCCGGCATTAATAAAAAATGTAAGCCATGGAACACCTCCTCTCAGCAGGATAATAAAAACAATTGATAAAAAATATATTGGATAAATTCTATTGATTCTTTTCTTATAAAAAACCTGTATCTTTTTAAATTCCAATTCTTTAAACTTCTCAGAATAAGAAACTGTCAGCAAAAAAGCACTTAGTACAAAAAAGACGTCTACAGCAAGGTAACCTTTACCTATCAGATTATGAAGAATCTCGTTTTTAAATTGAAAAAAATGAAAAAAAGTAACCCATAATGCCATTACCCCTCTAATCCCCGTTAAAGATTTTATTTCATTTTTCATATATAATTTCAATCGGCGATAAAGATAAAAAAAACCTATTAGTTTTCGTGTTTATCATTATCTGACATTCTTTTTAAGCTAAAAATAATATTATCCGGAAATCCGTCATCTTCCTTTCCTTCTTCCAAAATAAAATCATGCTTTAATAGAAGCCCTTTCGAATTTTCATTAAATTTACTGGTAATTGCTGCAATTTCCTGTAAATGCAATTCATTAAATCCGCAGTCTAAGACCGCTTTCAAAGCTTCGGACATAATTCCCTGTCTGTGATATTCGGGCAGCAATTCATAACCGACTTCTGCTGTTTTCAGATCTTCAGAAAAATTCCAAAGACAAATTGTTCCGATAAGATTCTGCTGACCTTTTAAAGAAATTCCAAAATAGGCGGTCTGATTGTTTTTAGTTCTTTCTTTAATGGTTAAGATAAACTGAAGTGCGTCATAATTATTTTTTGGTGAATTTCTCCGTACAAACCGATTGGTTACTTCATTGCTTCGAATCCGTAAAATATCCTCAGTATCGTTTTCATTGATTTCTCTTAAAATCAATCTTGTGGTTTCCAGTTTCATTGGTAAGATAGAATAAATAGTTATTATATTTTCTGTTCAGTGCTGTTGTTTCAGATATCTCTTAATGCCAGCGCTTCTGAAAATTCATTTTTGTCAGCATCGAGATTCATAAATAAGTACACGCCGTATTTTATGGAGTAATTTCTTTCATAAACAACAATAGATTCTTCTTTATCCCGATCATTTCTTTTGTACCCTTTATGATAATAATCCTCTTTTTTTCGATGATGGCTGAAAGCTTCTTTCTTATCTTTATTTTTAAGACTTTTCACCAAAAGCTTTTTATCTCCATATTTTTTGTTCTTCCTGCTGTTGGTTTTATGTTCACCTTTTTTAGTCTCACTTTTTTGAATTTGGGCCTGAGCCTGAATACCTGCCAAGAGAAAAAGAAAAGCAAGTAGTAAATTTTTCATGGTTATCGTTATTAGTGCAATAAATATAAGTCTTAACCACTATACGTTCAAACTTTTTCCTTCTAAAAAAATGATTCTATTTTTTAATGTAAACCATCAAGCGTTTCTAAGGAAGGAATGATAATTAGAGATTCGCAAGCGAATCTTAAAATTTTCATCATCTCAATAGTTAAAAAAACATCCAATTCAACGTTAATTTATTCTGTAAATCTCTCGGATATACGTAATAATCAAAATTCTCACTAAATTTGCACTGTGTATATAGATAAAGAAGATTTAGACGAATTAGAGTTTCCGCAATTGCTCGCGGAAATCTCCCCATTTGCGTATTCTCCGAAAACAAGAGAAAAAATTCTTCAACTTCGCCCAATGGAAATAGAAGAGGCGGAACTTTCCTTAAAAAAAACCTCAGAATATCTGTCGAGTTTTGAAAGTTCAAATGCGATTCCGTTTGATGAATATGAAGATATTGAAAATGAGCTGAAAGTGATGCTGATTGAGAACTACCGCCTGGAAAACGCAGCTTTCATCAAAATAAAAACCATCACGGAACAGATCGGAAAACTGCAAAAATTCTTTCCTACCATGCCGGAAACCTTTCCTAATTTATTGGAAGAAGTTTCTGTACTGGAATTCAGAAAAGAAATCATCGATAAGGTAGATAAGGTTTTCAACCGATTTGGTGAGGTAAAAAGTGAAGCCTCTCCAGCTTTAAAGGATTTGAGAACTGAAATCCAGCATGCTAAAAAAGCGATTCAGGAAAATTTCAATCGTGCACTCACCACGTATGGACAGAGTGACTTTTTGGATGATATACGAGAAACGATTATTGACGACCAAAGAGTTTTGGCGGTAAAATCAGGATTCAAAAAAAGAGTTCCCGGAAGAACGTTAGGAATTTCCAAAACGGGTTCCATAACTTACATTCAGCCGGACAGCGTTGTAAAACATTATTTCAAGCTTCGCGAGAGTGAGGAGGAAGAGAAAAAAGAAATTGATAAAGTTCTCCGAAAGCTTACTGCAGAACTGGCAGAATTTCAACCTCAGCTATGGAGATATCAGGTTTATATTTTTGACCTTGACCTTACGAGAGCTAAGGCTAAGTTTAGTGAATTGATTAACGGAGTTCTTCCGAAAATCAACCATCATAGAACGTTGAGATTAAAAGATGCTTATCATCCTTTGTTGTGGCTGAGAAATAAGATTGAGAATAAGATCATCCACCCACAGACACTGAGTTTAACGGATCACAACAGAATTATCTGTATTTCCGGACCCAATGCCGGTGGAAAATCCATCACATTGAAAACAGTCGGATTATTACAACTGATGATTCAGAGTGGTATTCTGGTTCCTGTACATCCTAAGTCTGAAATGTTTTTCTTTGAGAAGGTTATGACGGATATCGGGGACAATCAGTCCATTGAAAACCATCTGTCGACCTATTCATCCCGATTGAAAAAAATGTCTGGAATCATCCGCGAGGCTGATGCCAATACGCTTTTACTGATTGATGAATTCGGGACAGGTTCTGATCCGGAACTAGGAGGTGCTCTGGCAGAAAGTTTCATGGAGTTTTTCTATGATAAAAAAAGTTTTGCCATTATCACGACGCACTATACCAATATTAAACTGGTCATAGAACAGCTTCCCAATGCTCAGAATGCAGCCATGCTTTTCAATGAAGAAACATTGGAGCCGATGTATAAACTGGAAGTGGGACAGGCAGGAAGTTCATTTACTTTCGAAGTTGCTGAAAAGAATAAAATTCCAAGATTTATTATCCATTCTGCCAAGAAAAAGGTAGAACATGATATCGTAAATCTCGACAAGACCATTGTAAAGCTGCAACAGGAGAAATTCGAGGTTGAAAAACTGAAATTTGATCTTGCAGAAAGGAAAGAATCTGTAGAAGATAAACGTGATAATCTTCAAAAACTGAATGACCAGCTTCAGCAGAAACTATTCAATTTCCAAAAACTATATGAGGAGGAACATCGTAAACTTCAGTTTGGAAATAAGATTGAAACATTCATCGATAGTTATACCAAAGGAAAATCCAGAAAAGATGTTGTAAAAGACTTTGTAAAGCTTCTTGAGCAGGAGAAATTCAGGAAATTAGGCCATGACAAAGATGAAACTAAACGTCTGCAGGTAGTAAAAAGAAAAATCACTCAACAGCTGAAAAAGGAGGATGTCATTGAAAAAATCGCAGAAACCAATGAAAAACTGGAAGAACAGCGTAAAAGTGACCGAGCTGTTTGGATGAAGATTGGTCAGCGTGTCCGTATTACAGGAAGCACCAGCGTGGGAACAATTGAGAAAATTTCCCGAAACAAGGTAATTGTCAATTACGGAACCTTCAAGACAACGATTGATGCTGATGAGCTTGAGAGAATTTAATTAATCTGAATGAGCTTAAAAATGAACTCATTGTACGCAAATACGAAGAGAGAGTACCAGAAGGTGCTCTCTTTTTTTATGCTTTATCCTATATTTTTATCTATTTTTATCTAAAACTATAATTTATGAAACCATTAAAAGCACTTTCAGACCTTTTGCCAATACCCAGTTATACAGTTATTATTCTATGTTTTTTCTTTCCGTTTTTCCTGATAAAATGTGGAGATACCACTCTAATGTCTGTCAAAGGAACTGATCTTGTAACGGGAGTTTCCAAAAAAGCCATCAATGAGCGAATGAAGGAAAGCCTCAAAAAAAGTTCACCTTTTGGTGCTGCATTCGGAAATGATAAAGCAGAAGCAGATACCTCTTCAGGCACAGATATTGAATATTCACCTCTGAACGAACCTAAGGATAAAAAAGACAATCAAAACATCTCTCCTAACCCACTTATCATCATTGCATTGCTGACTGCCATTGCAGGAATTGCCGTTCAGGTGATGAAGAATATCAGAAAGAAATATCTTTATCATATCATTCTCTCTATGATAGGGCTCGCCTCTTTACTTGTTTTTTACCTGACGTTTCAATCCAAGATGGAAGGATTTGGAAATAATAAAATGGCGATGGGATTCGGAAGTGATATTTCGATCAGCTATGGTTTCGGGACTGCATTTTATCTATGTGCCGTTTTATATCTTTTCGTTCTTTTATTCTATGGAGTATTTTCTTACTTTTTAAAAAATAATCCACAAGCCATTTATGGCTCTACAAAACAAAATACAGAATCTTAAAACTGTGTTCCAGATAAAAAAAAGAGTGTTTTTCCAAACACTCTTTTTTATTTTATTTCTTAATGAATTTTAGTCGGGTCACCTTTTCTCTGTCTTTCAGCTGGATAAAATAAACGCCTTTTGAAAGGTGATGAAGGCTCACTTTATGATCTGAAACTTTACCTTCTTCTGTCTTTTGTCCCACAGCATTATAAATTTCAAAATTGGCTGATTCTGAAATGCCTGAGATATTTAAAATATCCGATGCCGGATTAGGATAAATTTCAGGCTGTACAGATTTTGCTAATTCTTCAACACCTAGTGTAAGATTTATAATATCTACCCCATAATCTTCAACCTCGCCATAGGTGAATGTTCCACAAGCATCTGTAGGTATAGTTTGACTTGAAATCACACGCATTACAGTACCACACGTTGTCAGTGCTGCAAAACTTGGAATATTAAATACAGACACAGCCGGAGCTGCCTGAGTAACATTATTAGCAACCATTACTCTTTCATTGGCTTCAAAAATACCGTTAGCATTAAGGTCTATCCATGCAGTAACTGCTATTGTGCCAGGCGTTCCTGTCCAGGTATTGCTTACCGAAAGTTTATTGCCCACACTTCCTACAAGAAATTTTATTCTACGATTTACATCGCTTCTGTAATCCGTATAGTTGGAAGAGCCCGAATTGCTTATCATGGGCATTCCTACCCCTGAAGAAGTTACTGTAACATTGGAAATATGCATCATACTTGTATCTGTGGAAGCACTTGCGCAGTAATTGACAACTGTTGTAAAAAATATAGGATTGGACCATGTTCCCGTTATCGTGTTACATCTTTTTGCGACTTGTACTTCATACACCGTACAAGGCTGCAGATTCGTAATAGTAAAGGAGTTTTGGCCCGATACAGCAGTCACTGCCATCCAGGTAGTCGTTCCAGGTATTCTGTATCTGATGGTATTATCCGGAGTATTGGGATCTGCAGTCCAGGTAACCGTTGCGGAAGTAAGAGTAATGTTTGATACCAGAACATCCGCTGGGGCATTTGTATCACAATAGAATAAAGATTTTGATCCTTCTTCTATTTTGTTTTCTGCCTGAAAGCTGGAAATTCCCAAAATAAAAGAGAATACATAAAGTAGTTTTTTGGTCATGTTTATTAGTTTTAAAATTCCCTTGAAAAATAAGGAGTTTTCCGGAATATACTTTACATTTACTTCAAATATTATTGTATTTTTCCAATACATTTGAAATTAAAAATATAAAAGATACATTTCATTGGCATCTCATTTTTATTGTTACTATTATGATCAAAAACTTTTCTATTCTCTGGATTTTTTATAAAAAGATAGTACTTCCCACCCTGCTGTTTTCATTGCTCATTTCTTTTTTGCTTCCCTTCGGGTTTGAAACGTTTGGATTAAGTTTTCTTTTAATTTTACCAGTCCTTCATTACTTTATGTATGAATTAAGGTTTAAAAACGAATATTACTTCTACGCCAATGTAGGACTTTCAAGAATCTTTCTTTGGGGCGGAACTGTTTCATTGAGTCTGATTGTAAAAATTATAACCTTATTCTTATGAGTAAACTTCATATTGACAGTGTAACAAAATCCTTCAATGAGAGAAAAATTTTGCAGGACATTTATATTGGATGTGAAACGGGTCAAATTACAGGGCTATTGGGTAGAAACGGAAGCGGAAAATCAACCTTATTAAAAATCATTTTCGGCGTTATCAGCAGTGATACTCAGTTTATCAGATGTGATGACAAAGTTTTAAAAAATAGATCAGACCGGAAAAACAGGATTTCCTATTTACCGCAGAACCTCTTTCTCCCTAAATACGAAACCGTTAAAAGACTGATTCCTCTTTTCTGTAATAAAGAAAACACAGACCTCTTATTTTCCTCAGAACTCATATATCCATTTCTTCATGAAAAGCCTAAAAACCTTTCCAAAGGTGAGCAAAGACTTATTGAAACTTTGATGATCATTCATTCTGAAGCTGATTTTGCTTTACTGGACGAACCATTTCACAGTCTTTCTCCAAAAGTTTGCGAAAAATTAAAGAAAACCATTCGCCAACAATCAAACGATAAAGGTTTTATCATTTCTGACCATAATTATCAGGATGTTCTGGATATTTCAGACTCAATATATCTGCTTTCTGACGGCCATCTGAAACAAATACAAGATTTTAAAGAACTGCAGCGGTATAATTATCTCCCGAAAAGCATTTAATTTATATATTTGGGGGATCAAAAAATTTTCATGATGACTTTCATAAACAAAGCATTCTATGTATCCGCTTTCAGTATTTTTTCTTTAGCCTTTGTAAAAGGACAGAATAAGGTTCCTTTCGGAGTTGTAAAAGCTGAAGAGGGATATGCCAATGTACGGGTTCATAAAGACAATTACCGAAAAATTGTAGACAAGATCCGTATGCGTAAAGGTGATGTATTCGTTTATGTAAAGCCTGCTCCCGGAGAGACAGAATGGATCTGGATCAAATATCCTGAAAAACAGGATGATGACAAACCGTTTGTACGTTATGAAACTCTTGATAAAGAAGGAATGGTCAATAAAGAACGTATTGCTTATATCGATCAGCTTCCGGCGTATACTCCTTCAAAATCTAAAAACGGAAGATCACTTATTTTCACAGACAATTCTGATCCGAAAATTCCTACTGCCCAAAGAAGCAAGGTTGTGATTGATGTTTATCCTTCCAACGCCGGCTACCGTAAAAAGGAAAAAGATGCAGAAGGAAAACTTCTTACCATCGATAAAGTAAAGCCCTGGGGAATTGGAAACGACCTTCCTGAAGGAATGACCGAGATCAAATCGATCAGAGTACAGCAGCCCGGAAGAGGTTCTGTCTTTGTAAGAGAAGCGATCAAAAACATGTTCCAGCCTACCATGGATTTTGAGAATATTGGAGTAACCTCTCTTGACAGCGACAATATTTTCCTATACATGATAAATGGTTCAGGAGAGAACAGATATACCACTCTCTGGACGATCAAGAAAGGTAGAGTAATCAGCCAGATTATTTACCATAATCCGGAATAAATTCATTATTTTTGCACTCGAAAAGTTTTACACTTATTCATCACAGAAATTGGTTCTGCATCACTGCAGATTAAAAGGGAACCGTGTGAAAATCACGGACTGTCGCGCAACTGTAAGTAACTGAAATCTTTATCAAGGATCCACTGTGCGAGGCATGGGAAGGAGATAAAGATGTTACGAGTCAGGAGACCTGCCTTTTTCTTAAACATGTAACTTTCGCGATTTGAAGTTGTATTGATCTGATGGATTGTTTCAGGAATTCTATAAGTTCCTGTCATTGTTCTGTTATTTTAATATCATTTTATTTCGCTTTAATTAATAATGATATATGACTACAGAAGAAAGAATTGAAGCATCCGAAACCAGAATCTTTAAAGCGGTTTTCCCTAACACAACCAATCATTATGATACCCTTTTTGGAGGTACAGCGATGCAGCTGATGGACGAAGTAGCTTTTATTACCGCAACCCGATTTGCAAGAAAAAGAGTGGTAACAGTGAGCAGTGACAAGATCGATTTCAAGAAACCTATTCCTGCCGGAACGATTGTTGAGTTGATCGGAAAAGTGTCATACGTAGGAAAAACCAGTATGAAAGTAAACGTTGAGATCTACACCGAGCAAATGTATTCCTATGAAAGAGAAAAAGCCATTGTAGGTGATTTCACTTTTGTAGCGATAGACGAATTCAAGAAACCAATCCAAATACTATAAATAAAAAGCTTCGGGCGGCCTTTGGCCGCCCGAAGCTTTTTATATTCTTATCAAAGTTATTTTACCACTTTTTCTGTTTCCAGACTTCTATTCAGCAGCAGTTCAAAAGCCTCTCCCATTTCATCTGAAGCTCTTGTGATTGCATTTTCAAGTATATTCCTGATTTGCTTTTCTGTTACTCCGGCTTCTGTCCAGCTCTTTCCTGAAGTATGGGAATTCAAGATAAATGGCATGATTCTATCTATTCCACACGCAAAAACAGCATCCGGTGTTTTCTCTTCTTCAAACTCAAGCCACAAATTAAAGAATTCCGAACGTAAAGGTTCATCCAGAATTCCGAAGATCTTTTGAGCAGATGCTTTCTCTCTTTCAAACTTTCCTACCATTGCTTTTTCATCAAAAATAAAAGTGTCTCCGGCTTCTATTTCCACCAGATCATGAATGGATAGCATTCTTATCACCCTTAACAAATCTATATCGGTACGGTTTTTCGCATATGGATAAAGTATCTGAGCCAGAATGATAATCTGCCAGGAGTGTTCCGCTGTATTTTCTCTTCGGGAATCGTCTGCATTATAATTCCTTCTCTGTACATTTTTCAAAGCATCCACTGCCAGGATAAAATCGATTTCTTTCTGAATTTTCATCTTACTTCTTATTTTCTATTATATTGATCTGCAGGATATACCTTTGTTTTGGTATTCCATTTATTATTGATCTTTTCTTTCGTTATTACTTTTACCCGATCTTCATTGGTTGTATCTTCTTCCTTTTCAAAGACCATATCCAGTCCTTTATTCGGAATTACGACATATTCCATCGTAAAAATTTTGCAGCATCCTGACTTTCCATAGGCGATGAGGCGTTTGCGCTTGGCATCAACATCAAAAATATCAAGGGAATTGGAAGCAAGATCCGTAAGCTCTTTACTCTTCACAAATGCCATTCTGGTACTATTGAACACATATACATCGTATGAAGCAGCGCTATAGTTCCCCATATTTCCGTTCCTTATGGCAATGTCTTCTGTTCCGTCAAAATTAAAATCATCTATAATCACAGAATTTTGCGGCTTCGTTAACTGAATCATTTTCCCCGGGGTCAGCTTCTGGCTTTCTTCTATTTCCAGAACAAGGTCATCGGAAACAAAAGTCTGCACCTTACTGTTTCTGTTATCAAACAGCTCCACAGTCCCCTTCCCACTGCATCGGCTGTCATAACAATTTTCTACCTTGATGATAGCACTATAGTTTTTTGACGCATTTTTTACTTCAAACTGATATTGCCCGAAACATAAAGGACCCAATACAAGAAAAGCCGATAAGTTCTTATACTTATTTAAAATATTCATGGTAATAGTAATTTGGATTTAAGTGTTTTCTATTGCTAACAAAAATACGAATCATAATACCGATCTCAAAATATCAATCTCATTATCTCTCAGAATTTGTAACAGCTTTATTCCTTCAAATAAAAGGATATCTGTTGATAAGAAGCTATTTCCCGCTATCCGCTCATACTCCTCGCCCCAAGCCTAAAACCCAACCCGCTGTGGGGTAACCGCTGCTATCAGGGCTATGATATGAGTAATAAGTAATCGGTCATGAGTAATAATTAATGAATCATGATTTCTTTCCCTGCATTTCTTTCAATTTCTTTAAAATTGAGAGATTTTTACCCATTTTTCACTCAAATTTATTCTCATAAAAATCTCCATAAAAAATTATAAAATTGATTATCAGTTATTTATATTTTTTATTTTAAAAATTTCACTACTTTGTATTGCATATTACCATTTAATTTACATATCTTTGTAATGTAAAATTAGAATAGGCTCAACTAGCTAGGGGCATTTTTCTAAAAATATAACTAATTAACAAAACTTATCAAAGATGAATACCGAAAATACCAAAGCGCAAATGCGAAAAGGGATTCTGGAATTCTGTATTCTAAGTCTCATCAATAATAGAGAAATGTATGTTTCCGATCTTATCGATGAACTGAAAAAAGGAAAACTGGATGTAGTGGAAGGGACCCTCTACCCTCTTCTTACAAGACTTAAAAACGGAGAGTTTCTCTCTTACAGATGGGAAGAATCTACAGGAGGACCACCCAGAAAATATTATCAGATCACAGAAAAAGGGAAACTCTTTCTGGATGAACTTCAAAACACATGGAATGAGCTGACAGCCTCAGTAAACCAAATCACCCAACAAAATTAAAAAACAAAGCTATGAACAAGACACTCTCAATAGGACTCGCAGGTTTTTCTTTTACCATAGAAGAACACGCATATATAAAGCTCAGCGACTACCTGAATGCTCTGAGAAGCTCACTGGACGCTTCTGAGGCTGATGAGGTAATGCATGACATAGAAATAAGAATGGTGGAGATTTTCAAAGATTCTCTGGGAAAACGTGAAGTAATCAACGATACCGACGTAGAAAAGGTAATCGCACAGATCGGAAGCCCTGAAAAAATTGAAGAACAGGAAGAGGCTTATTTTTCTGAAAAAACATCTACAAGAAATACCAATTCAGGAACTTATTATTCCGATAAAAAACAACTGTTCCGTGACCCGGAAAAACAAAAAGTAGCCGGAGTTTGTGCAGGTTTAGCTCAGTATGTAGGAATGGATATTACCGCAATGAGAGCAATCTGGCTGGGAATCTTTGTATTAGGAATTTTCACAGCAGCCATTTCATCTTCACTGATCGGTCTTTTATATGTAATCCTTTGGATCGTACTTCCAAAAGCTGAAACAGCAGCAGATTTCCTGAAAATGCAGGGAAAGCCTATGAACTTCGACAATCTTAAGAATGAGTCTAATAAATTGGTGCAGTTTGCCAATGAATCTACTCAGAGGGTCGGAGAAATATACAACGAAAACAAACCTTACATCAACAACGCAGGAAGCGGGATCTGGAATGTATTCAAATACATTGTAGGAGGGTTCTTCGTATTGATGGCTGTAGGAAGCATTATCGGAGTATTCGTATTATTCGGTCTTTTCGGAATGGATACAGACTTTCCTGGTGCTAATGAAATCAGATTCTACATGGATGATCAGGGACTTGATAAAGTACTGGCAGCCATGATGGTCATCGGAAGTTTAATTCCTGCTATTCTTTTCAGTTTATTAAGCATCAAGATATTCTCTCCAAAAACAAAACTGAGAAATATCGGATGGGTAATAGGAGGTTTATTTCTTCTTCTGATCGGACTAGGAACTTACTTTGGACTAAGCATGGCTAAAAAGAATATGATCTACAAAGGAAATAAGGAAGATGTAGAAAATGTTGCCATCAACACGACTTCAGATACCCTGTATGTGGATGTAAAGCAAATCAACATTCCTCAGAATTTCAAAGCTTATAACAATGACATTTATTCTGATAAAAGATCTGTGTATGAAGAAGATTATATTTCAGTAGATGTAACCAGAAAACCGGATATCAAAACCCCTTATCTGATCATCAAAAAGGAAGGAAATGGTTATAATTTCCCTATCCAGCTGACCGTTCCTGTAGAAGTTGTAAACAATAAAGTATTACTTCCAAACTATGTAAAATATCCATATGAACACAGATTCAGAGACTACAGCGTAAATTATGAGCTTGTAGTTCCGCAAAAAACCATTGTTATCTCAATGAAGAAGAACGAGATCAATATGGATGGAGACTTAGACGGAGACGGTATGAATGACAACGAGCAAGACAGAGATGAAGACCACAACGGTGTCAGAATTGAAAAAAATAAAATCACGGTAAACGGTTCAAGTATCGAATACAACTCTGATGATCAGGACAGCATCATCGTAAACGGTAAGAAGGTTCCGAACAACCAGGCAAAGAAAGTAATTGATTCTGCAGTGTCCAATATCAAGAAAATAAACAAAGATGTGGACATCAAAATCAAAGACGGAAAAAACGAAATTTCCATACAAACTAAATAATTAACTTCAGAGAGTGGTAGAAGGTGTGGGTGGATGGCAACCGTTTGAAATTCACACCCTTCTTCTCTCAGAAAAGTGAAAATAAAGCAATATTTAGTTCTTTATGTAAAAAAAAAGTTTTAATTTCGTACTGTTAAAATTTAATAACCAATCAACCAAAAACACAGCCTTATCATGATACAATTTGCAATGGAATTCGTAATGAAAATCGTAGATTTAATTAGCGGTTTGTTTTAAGAGCGATAATATTTCAATATATTTGTAAAGTATAACCAAAATTTGGTTATACTTTTTTGTTTTTAATCCAAGAAATCTATGAAAAAGCTAATAGGTAAAGCAATGTTAAAAATATTAGGTTGGAAGGTCGTTTTACAAGGCGATGTCAACAACCTGAACAGATGCATCCTTGTGGTAGCACCACATACTCATAATATGGAATACATTTTAGGGAATTTCGCCTATTGGTCTTTAGAGAAACCTTTAAAAATTATCATAAAAGATGCCCATACCAAAGCCTGGTACGGAAGTATCGTAAAAGGTCTTGGCGGTATTGGTATAGACAGAACCCAGAAAAATGATCTGGTGAATTTTGTCGCCAACCAGTTTTCTAAGGAAGATTTCAGTCTTGTTATTACCCCGGAAGGAACTAGAAGCTGGGTTCCGAAATGGAGAAAAGGATTTTATCATATGGCCCTCGCTGCAAAAGTTCCTATTGTACTGGCAGCAGGTGATTTCAAAAGGAACATTGTTTACCTTGGCTATACTATTCCTTACGAAAGAATAGCTTCCGTTCCTTTTTCA
Source organism: Chryseobacterium sp. GW821-FHT04C04 (assembly GCF_059420365.1). Classification (NCBI taxonomy): domain Bacteria; kingdom Pseudomonadati; phylum Bacteroidota; class Flavobacteriia; order Flavobacteriales; family Weeksellaceae; genus Chryseobacterium; species Chryseobacterium sp. GW821-FHT04C04. The sequence goes on from NZ_JBWKTO010000005.1 coordinate 443,193, forward strand.
GAAATTATGAAGGAAATTCAGGACTATTATATAAAAAATGACATTGTCCCTAAAGTTCCCGAAAACTGGAATCCTAATATCATGGGAACCGGAACCGAATAGAAGCTAGAAGCTAGAAGCTAGAAGCTAGAAGCTAGAAGCTAGAAGCTAGAAGCAAAATTAATCATCATTTATCAATTATAAAAAATGAAAGGTCAGACAAAAGAAGAAATATTAGCATTCATCAATAACTGGGGAGATGTAACACTTGCCAAAACCCTTGAAATACAATTCATCGATATTGATCTTGAAAATGAAACCCTTACCGCCACGATGCCTGTTCTTCCAAGAACACATCAGCCGTTTGGAATTATGCACGGAGGAGCAAGTTGTGTTTTGGCTGAAACCTTAGGGTCAAGCCTGTCTAATATCTTTATTGACGGCGAAAAATATTACGGAGTAGGAACCAATATCAATTCCAATCATCTAAGAAGCAAAAAAGATGGTATTGTAACGGCTACCGCGCGTTTTATCAGAAAAGGAAAATCCATGCACGTTTCAGAAATTGAAATCCGGGACGAAAAAGGTGTTTTGATCAATCATACAACAATGACGAATAATATTATTCATAAATAGGTTGGAAAAAACATAAAAATAATAGGCTCAATTTTTTTGAGCTTTTTTTATATAATTACTGCAACCTTTTTATTTTTTTGCATCCTATAAGAAACTAATAACCATGAAAATTCAAATCTTAACTTTTTTAGCTGTACTGCTATTCTGTGTTTCCTGCAATAATGAAGATCGGGAGCTGGTAGAAAAAACAGCTTCCTATGAAGTTTATGTGGGCGGTGTAGATGAATTTAAAGCCTGCTATTGGAAAAATGGACAGCAAACTTTTGTACAGGGAGGAGAAAACCTGATGGGTATTCAAATTACTGTAGACAATAATGATGTTTACCTCTTGGGAACTAATATTCAGAAAATAAATCAGGAATATGAATTATATTTCTGGAAAAACGGAGTAAAACATAATGTTGCCCAATATTTAAATATAACACCCGGAAGTAATTATTTCATTTTTGAACAAATGATAGTACATAATGGAGATATTTATTTTGCAGGATCAATAACCAATCCTACCCCTACTTCTTCACAGGATATTTACCAATATTGTTATTGGAAAAATGGAGTAAAAACTGTTTTAGAATCATATGGAACAAATAGTCCGATTATGATGGGTGGTGGCATAAAAATTTTCAATAATGATGTGTATGTAGCTGTACGCAAAAATTTTACTTATTCCACAACTCCGACATGGGATTTAGGCTATTATAAAAATGGGACATACCATCTTCTTACCAATACCAATAGTTTTTTACCCTATAGTTTTATCAATGACCCTTCCAATTCATCCCAGTTTTATATGCTGATAAGAAATGCAGAGAACTCCGAAGATATCTCCTTTGTTAAAAATATAACCTCAGGCAGTGATATTCAGGTTCCTGCCAATATTATCCAAAGTGGTATAAAGAAAATATATTTCGAAAACTCTGATAAATACTTTGTAGGGAAAGATTTTTATTACAAAAATAATACGCTCGTTCAGATGAATCATCCAAACGGATTCAATATTATTAGCCAGTTTGCAGTAAAGGATCAGAACATCTATATTTCAAAACTTAATATTGATCAGAAAGCAGTAAAGTTCTACATTAATGATGTGGAAACATTGAGCCTTCCAAATATAATGAGAGGTTGTTTCAACTCTATTTTTGTTGTCAAAAATTAAAAATTTGATGATAAAGACCAATGACTGGCAAAAAATCTACAGTGCATACTCCCCAAAACTTCTGGGGATTTGCCGTAGGTATATACAGGATATTTCAACCGCAGAAGATATTCTTCAGGACAGTTTTATCACAGCAATCCAGAACATCCATCAACTGAAGGATAAAACATTACTTTTTGCCTGGCTCAAAAAAATTGTTATCAACAATGCATTACAATACCTACGGAAAGCCAGTAAAAACGTTTTTATAACAACAGAACCTTCAGAAATACCTGAAGCATCATTTGCTATGAACGACAACAACGAAGAAAAAAGCCATGTTCTTGCCTATGATTTTACGCGGGAAGAACTTCTGTCCTCTATAGACAGTCTTCCTTCCCATCATAAGTCAGTATTTAATTTATACTTTATTGAGAATTATTCTCATGCTGAAATTGCAAACCAATTGGGAATTTCTGTGAATACTTCAAAATCTCATCTTTCAAGAGCAAAAAAAACAGTGCAGAACTACTTGCTCAATAAAGTTGTAAATCCGGACACTCCGAAAAATAAAAATAAAGTTACCCAACTGCTTATTTTCCTTGGCTTTGCAGGTTTATTATGGGCACAGTCTTTCAGAAGTAAATTCTCAGATTTCACAATAACACCTTCTAAAACATTACAAATCCCGGAATCTATTATTCCTCAACGCTCTGGCATTTCATTAAATGCTCAGTTTAGCCGCAAAAACGGTGCTGTGATAGGAGGAGGAGTTATTCTGTTCTTCATTCTCATAAGTTCTGTTTTTATGTTCCGCCCGCAAAGCAGTAGCTTTTTCAGAAACAGCATCTCTACTGAAAGTAGAGAAACAATAGAGAATAAGAAAGAAAATAATGATCATACCAATTCCTATTCAGCTACCAAATCCGCTCAAAACGAAAGGAACACAAGAGAAGGAAAAACATTCTTTGAAAAGAAAGAGATCCCTGAAGAAAAAACGAGCAGCATAAAACCAAAAAAACAGTATCTCTCAATAAAAGACAGTATGTCAGGAGATCCTGCTCCTCAAAAGGTTATTGTAGTAAAGAAAATAATTCAGAGAGATACCATATACATTGAAAGATAAATTATTGCCCATTATGTTGTTTAGAAAATTAGTTTTTATTGTATTCCTTGCCACTCTACATGTATTCAGTGCACAAAGAAAAAAAACAGATACACTGTATGTATACGAAAAGGTAATTGTTTATGATACAATCTATCTGGAAAAAGCTATAAAAGTAAAGCCCATTGGACTTTCTGTAAACCTTTCAAAAATCCAGGATATGGAAATCAATAAAATCGGTTTTTTTATAGATAAAGTCAAAGGAGAAACAGTAAATGCACCCAAGAAGTTTCAGTTTGGGGGAGAAATCGGAACCGGCCTGAAAAAAGGAGCATGGGTAAACAATTTTTCCAAAAACAAGTACCAATCAGGGTTCTATGCTGGTTTCTGGGCTTCAAAATCTGTTTATAAAAGATTTTCTTTAATGCTATCCACCCATCTTTACCATTGGAATTCCACTTTTGATCTGAACGCTAATAAAGAAGATACATGGCTGAACGGGTTTTATTTTTCACAGGATCAGCAGCCCCTGCTCTTCCAGAAATTCAACAACAAGCATTTTGAATATGATGTACAATTAAAATTACTTTATGAATGGAATAATATCCGTCCATTTATAGGATTTCTTGCCAATAAAAACAATTACAAAATGCAGTTTTTAGTCCCTGAAGATAAAGTACTAAGCAAACTGGATGATTTTAAATCCACTCAGATTAATTTTGGCTTTTCTTTGGGGCTTCAGTATCTGTTTCTCAAAAGATTCATGTTGTCCTTAGAATATCAAGAATACAAAATGAAGAATATAAGACTAAAAAACAATGATTTTAATTTTGACATTTTTAAGACTAATAATACCTTTGCAGAAAGGAAAATCAACTTTGGAATTTCCTATATTATTTCCGGTAGTTAATTTTCAAAATCCCTTCATAACTCATGATTTATTTCAAACTTCCTTTCGACGAAAGACTATTGTCTGCGGATGAAAAAAACATAAAAAATGCGGTCGAATTTCATTCTTATAATGGCTTAGATCATATTTACTTCAATGGAGATATTGTTGAAATTGATCCATCTGAATTTGATCGTACTTCGATCACAAACGAAACATTCATTATTGCCCCGACCGACAGTGTCGCCGAAACCAGGGAAGAATACTGTAAAACATTACAGGAAGTCATTGAAGTGATTAAAGAAAACAACCTCCCTAAGCTGGTTTATTCAAGAAGAAAAATTTTCACAGACTTTACGATCATTGATTGTAAAGAGAGTTTTAATAATGTATGTAAATCTTACCCGAATGCTTTCAGATACCTCTTCAATGACGGAGAAAACGCATGGATGGGAGCTTTCTCAGAAGTATTAGGAAAATTCAATAAAACAACCCATGAGTTTGAAACGATGGCGCTGGCAGGAACTCTTCCTGTGTTGGAAGAATGGTCTGAAAAAGAAATTGAAGAACAAAAACCGGTCACCAGTTATATTCAGGACATTCTAAAAAATTATTCTGATAAGGTACAGCAATCGGAAACCTATGACCATATTTCCGGAAATATTAAGCATTTAAGAACCGATTTTAAAACGACCATTCAACCAGAGGATCTTGACAGAATTATTCAGGACCTTCACCCTACTCCGGCAGTCTGCGGTATCCCTAAAGATTTTTGTAATGAAAACATCTGTAAATACGAGAAATTTCCCCGTGAGTTCTATGCGGGTTATAGTAAGGTCGAAACTGAAGAGAGTATTTTATATTTTGTGAATCTTCGTTGTGCCAGGCTTTATAAAGACGCTGTACATGTTTTTGTAGGAGGTGGAATAACAGCGCAAAGCAGCCCTGAAAAAGAATGGAAGGAAACGGAACTGAAGTCTGAGGCGATATTGAAAAATCTGGTTATTTCTTAGTGTCTGAGGATTTTCCCGCAGATTTTCACGGATGTTTGCCTAAATTTTTTTTGCTAAGTGCCCCCATGAATGATTTTAAAGCCATTCATAACACCTTTGTGAATTTTGCTTACTATATAGGTTTTGGCTGAAGCCATTAAAGTTTTACATTTTTTTGAACGAGCTAAAGCCCGCTCCTATTGAATATAAAAAACCAAATTGTATTTATAACAGCCTAATCTCTATTACCTAATCCCTATTACCTAATCTCTATTACCTTCCACCTAATAAAACAAAAACCTCCTTCAAAACGAAAGAGGTTCTATATCTATAATGAAATATTCAATTATTTCCTTACACCGATTCTGCTCCAGGTATCCATTACAAAAAGCAGGATAAGGCCTATTGCAGCAGCTCCAGCTGAGAATGCAAACCTAATGTTATCTTCATCTCCTAAGATATCTGTCGCTTGCCAGTTGATCGCATAAAGATTGATGGCGATGAATACAATAAATAGTACTAAAAATACTTTATAAAACTTCTTCATGACTCTTAAAAATTAATATAATTCTGCACCAACTGTGCAAAATTTGCGGTGAATAATTTAATTGAAATTGCCAAAAGGATAATTCCGAAAACTTTCTGGAGGATCATCAAAGTAGCATCCCCGATTTTGCTCTCCAACCATTTCGCTGATTTCAGCACCAAATATACGAAAATTGTGTTAAGAATAATTCCGAAGATAATATTAATATCATGGAATTCAGCTCTAAGAGACAATGCCGTCGTTAAAGTTCCGGCACCTGCTACTAGCGGAAATGCGATGGGTACAATAGATGCAGCCTTTGCTTCGGTTGTTTTATTAATTTCAATTCCTAAAATCATCTCCAGGGCTATGATAAAAATCACAAAAGCTCCGGCAATTGCAAAGGAATTTACATCCACCCCAATAAGTTTAAGGATCTTATTTCCTACGAAAAGGAAAACGATCATAATAGCACCTGCAGTGATTGATGCCTTCCCAGCTTCAATCTTTCCAAACTTCTGCTGAAGGCTTACGATAATAGGCACCGAACCGATAATATCGATCACGGCAAAAAGAACCATAAAGCTGGTAACGATCTCTTTAAAAGAAAAACCATCAAAAATTTCCATCTCTTTGTAATTAAAAATTTCGCAAAAATATGAAAATAAACTGACTATTTGCTAATTTGTGAATATAAATTAACAATTGTTTTCAAAAGTTCTTCAAGAGCATCAGTAGATTTCACAGGATTATATTTTTCCATTTGAACTCTTTGCTGAAGTTTGCTGTATTCTTCAGCCACTGAAGACCCATTGTGCTTTTCAAGAAAAGTCTTAAACTCCGCTGAAGAGCCTTGGAAATACTGGCTTCTTACTTCCTCATCCAATTCTTCCAATGTGATAAAGAACTTTTCATACTCCCCATTATCCTTAAGATTTTCCAGATATCCAAAGTAATCATTGATATCTGTTTTCAGCAATTCTCTGATCTGTTTTTCTGTTTCAGCTACTGAACCTAAAGGTTTTGCCGGTGCAGTTTCCCTAACTAATGTGCGTTTTTTTTGCCAATTTTTAAATAACAGATAAGCAACAAATAAGCTTAACAGAATCGCAATATTGATTAAAAGAACATTCCAGTGGAATTTACTTTTCTCTTTTACTTTAAACGACGTTGTTTTTAAAACCGGAGTATTTACCGTTTCCAAAAGATTATTGGTATACTCGTTTACCTTTTCTACTGTAGAGCGGGCTTCCAGGATCTGATCATGAGAAAATGCATTCAGATCCAATGTTTTTTGTCCCAGATCTACATATTCTTTATTTTCAGGATCAAAGAAAGCAAATTGTTCAGTTTTAATAGCTATCGTTCCGGATTTGTTCGGAATAATAACATAGTTCGCCAGAATCTCTCCTTTCATTCCTGTCGTTCCCGGAGAAATTTTAGAGGTAATTTTCGGAGCAAAAACCTCATAGTCCGGAGATGCAGCAATTTTAGGAAGTTTCATATCCGGCAGGTTACCTTCTCCTGAAACTTTCACTACAACATTCAATGGTTTCTTGGCTTCCGGTTTTTCTTTGGAAGCATTATATACATTTACATTAAAGTTTCCAACAGCATTTTTAAAACATTCTGGCGCTCCTTCCGGAAGTCTTCTTACATTGATTTTTACTTTATTGGAAACAATCTTAGATTTGTTAGAATAGGTGCTTACAGAGGCTGACACCCCCGGAACTTCTACATAACCTGCTTCATTTGGAAATACCATAAACATGGCCAATACCTGTGAAGGCATATTTCCATATCCGGACGGATCTATTTCAGACTTATCAAAATTGATAGGATGTACATTGATATTATCCTGCTGTGGAAGATGGATATTCTTTACCTTTCTCAGGTTATCCATACTTCTTGAATATACTCTAAGAACAGCAATGGTAGGCTGATCCTGATACACTTCCCTGTCTTCGATCTCCATATTCAGATAGACATCATTGGATGTATTGGCAGCCAGTGATCTTTTGTCAACAATATCACGGATATTGACATCAAAAGGTTCTGTTTTGTAGATTTTATTATTGACCGTAACCAGAACTGAGCCTATTTTTATTTTCCCTTTTTTCTTAGGTTCAAGAGCAATTCTGGATATTTTTTGAGTAATTAAAGTATTGGTAGCGGGATCAATCACCGTATTGGTAACAGATCCACTTCCTATAATATTAAATTTTGAAAGATCCGGCATCTGAAAACCTGTCTGCTGTACAAGGTCAGTTCCGTTAAGTTCAAGAACGATGGTAAGATTTACGATATCTTTTCCTGTATATTCAGATTTATCAGCATCCAGAGTAAGATTTACCTGTCCGTAAGTAATTACGGATGCCAGAGTAAGCAATATGTAAATCAATTTGTGTTGCATCACCAATCTTTCTCGTTGCTTTCAGGCATCGAATAAGAATTTTTGTTCAAAATTCTTCTGGCAGTTTCTTTTTCTTTTTCGTTTATTTTATCTAAGATCGCATTTTCAAGATTCTTTGGCATTCTGCCTTCATTCTTTTGATTCTGCTTAGGGCTGTCACCTTGGTCGCTTTTACCTTCGTTTTGTGGACCATTACCCTGATCTTGCTTTTTGTCTTTGTCGCCTTTGCTCTGATCATCACCTTTGTTCTGATCATTTCCACCGCCGCCTTTTCCTGAGTTATTTTGTTCTTGTTTTTGTTGTTCTTTTTCTTTCTCTTTCAGCTTGGCAATCTCATAATTTTTTCTGGTCGCCTCACTGTAAGGATCCTGCTTCAATGCCTTTTTATAATAATCAGCGGCTTTTTCCGGCTGGTTCATCTGCATATATGCATTCCCTAGATTATGAAGAGCGGCCATCTTATCAGGAAGTGTCTGTGAAAGCTTTTCTGCTTTTTCAAACTCTGCCTTTGCCTCTTCGTATTTTTTGCTTTTATACAAAGCATTCCCCATATTATAATGAGCGGTAAAATCTTTATCATTAGATTTTATCGCTTCCATGTATTTTGAGGAGGCTCCGTCATAATCTTTACCGTCAAATTTCTGATTGCCTTCATGAACTAAATTTCTGTAGTTTTCCTGCCCAAACAAAAAGCCTGAGAGTGAGATGGCAACAATAAACGATAAAAATATGATTTTAGTATTCATCACTTGCAAAATTATTCCTTTATATGTTAAGAAACAGAGTTTTATTTGTTAAAATTCGGTTAAAGTACTTGTAGAATTTCTTCTATAAATGAGGGAAAAACTACACATTAAAATCTTTTTTAGGATTAAAAATATAAATTAAAAAGAAGAACAGAATAGATACTCCTAGAAAATATTGATAATAATGATTGGCATTCTGAGATTTCACCAATGTTACAGCCCCGGCAGACTTCTTGCTGATAGCATCTACAATCCTGTCCGGGGCTTCATTGATGTTATTTCCGTCAATATAAGTACCTTCCGTAGATTCTGCCATTTTCTTTAAAGCTTCCGTCTGTCTTTTTGAAATGACCGTTCCTCCGTTTACATCTGATTTATATCCCATCAGCTGGCCAAAAACATATTCCGGAACCGGAGCCCCTTCATCAGTACCAATGCCTACAGAAGTAATACTTATTCCTTCCTTATTGGCTAGTCTTATTGCTGCATTGTCATTTCCTTCATTATCTTCACCATCACTCAGCAATATAACTTTTCTGGATCCTTTGCTTACATTTTTAAATTTCTCAGCTGCTGCCTGCATCCCTTTCAGAAAATCGGTTCCCTGAATCTGCATCGAACTGGTTTCAATACCGCTGATATAAGTCTCTGCAGTATTATAATCAGTCGTCAGGGGCATGATAGATATTCCGTTCCCGGCAAAGATGACAATACCGATCTTATCATTATTCATTTTCTTCATGGTAGCTATCATCAGATTCTTAGCCTCAGTAAGACGGCTTGGATCGATATCTTCCGCATTCATAGAGTTGGATACATCCAGCATAAAGATCACATTATTCAGTTTCTGAGTACTCTTCACCTCCTCCGAACCATTCAGAAGGTCAATGATAGCAAATATCAGAAATAATGTTCCTATCAAATATAAAGCAGGGAAAAACTTCGTAAATCCCGAGCTCTTGTCAAATAAATTATCATGAAACCGGCTGGCTGCAAAAATTTCTCTTTTTTTATTTCTCCATTTAAAAAAACGGATCAGAAAGGAAGCTAACAGCGGCAGAAGCAACAGTAAAAGTAAATACCAATAATTTCCTAAAGACCAACTCATCAGCTTAAAATTTTATAAAACACCCATCTCAATAATGCATCAAATACCAACATTCCTAAAGCAATCCAAAGGAATATCTTAAAATATTCTTCATAATTGTAAAGTTTGGAAACTTTCACATCAGATTTTTCCAGTTGATTGATCTCATTATATACTTCTTCCAGACTGCTGTTTGAGGTAGCTCTGAAATACTTCCCTCCGGTAGTCTGTGCAATTTCTTTCAATGTATTTTCATCAATGGCAACCTCAGTTTCTGTAAAGATAAGATCTCCAAAAATATCCTGTGAGGTTGGCATCAGGGCATAACCGTTGGTTCCGATCCCGATTGAATACACTTTTATATTATTATTTTTCGCAAGTTCAGCAGCTACCTGCGGAGGAATAGCATTCTGAATATTGCTTACTCCATCTGTCATCAGGATGACTACCTTACTTTTCGCTTTGCTTTTAACCAAATGATTCACCGCAACGGAAAGTCCTTCTCCAATAGCTGTTCCAGGTTCAAGACCGGCAGAATTCAGATTTTTAATCTCATCAATGACGACCTGATGATCTGAAGTCACAGGAACTTTTGTGAAAGCTTCTGCAGCATAAGCTACAACACCTATTCTATCGTTCGGACGTTTCTGGACAAATTTTACAGCAATATCTTTTAATGCAGTAATTCTGTCCGGATTAAGATCTTTAGCCAGCATACTCAAAGAAACGTCAATAGACAACATAATATCTACTCCTTTTGTATCATCTCTGTCCTGAGAAATGGTAAATGTTCTTGGCCTGGCCATAGCGATGATCAAAGCAAAAAGAATGATATACTTTGAGATTTTCAGTAAAAAAAGTACCCCCTGGATACCACCGCTGTGCTCCATATTTTTTGTCGTAGGAACTTTTATCCCTTTTCTTTTGCGTCTCCCAGCATCTTTAATTAGAAGTGGGATAAACAGCAGAAAAAGCAATAAAAACCATGGACTGTAAAACTCAAAATTAAACATCCTTTCTTAAGTTTTCAAATTCTAAATCTTTAGATGATCTTTTCACAAAATCCCTGATATTGGCAAAGTCTTTCTCCATCGTATCCTGATCCGGGAAAGTCTTGGCAAATTTTACCAGATCTCCTCTCAGGAATACATCTTCTATTACTTTCTCATTGTCCTGCGAAATGGTATTATTCTTTTTCATGACATCAATAAGGTCATCGGTAAGAAGTACATCTGCCGGAAGATGATATTGTTTTGTGATAAAGTTTCTGGAAATATCAATCAGTTCAACATAAAATGAACGGAAGTTTCCTCCTTCGATATATTTTTTCTTTTTAAGGGAATCCAGCTCTTTCAATGTCTGATTGGTCGCAACCACGGGAGAACTTTTGGATTTTCTGCCCCATTTCACAAACATGATAATGGCAATTATGAGAGCCACCGCTGCCAATGCCGCAAGAATATAAAACTTATAAAGCTCCCAATAATCCTTGGCTTCAAGTTTCACATCCTTATTGTTCATGATGTCATTGATCTGATCTGATTTTTGAGCCGTATTGATGACCTCTATTTCGTAAGGAATTGTCTTAAGTATTTTATCTCCTACTTTGAATTCCAGCTCAGGAATAGTAAACTTCCCTTCCTCAAAAACAGAAAATTCGATCTTTCTTTCATAAGAATTCTGATTTTGTCCGATACTGTCCTTAGTTTCTTCAAAGTGAAAAGGAAGCAGTTCATTTTTTGGAGCTGAAGTTACCTGCTGTTCATTAAGATTATCAATCTTTATCGTAAGATGATTGATTTCTCCCAGAGCAAGGGTTTGCTTTTCTACATTAGAGGATAATATCTGTGAAAAAACATTCGCACAGATCAGAAAAGATAATATTAAAAGTATTTTTCTCAATGTTAAAATAATAAAGGCAGCTGCCTCATGTTTTTTAGTTACGAGCTAAGCCCGATGTTATTTTTTCTGAAAGTAATTATACAATAATTTTGAATAATCTGACCCGGTATCAATATTCATAAAACTTGCAGAGCTGTTGGCAAAATCTTCTTCCAAGGCTCTCAGTTTTTGTTTCTGAGCTTCCGCAAAGGTATATCTCCATCTTGCGCTGGAAGTATTGGCCCAGATCTCCTTTCCGGTTTCCACATCATATAGACGGGCATATCCTACATCCGGAATCTCATTGTCTTTTTCATCATAGATCCTCATCCCCAACAGCTGGTGTTTCTTTGATGCTACTCTCAGCATTTTTGAATCATAGGTGTCTTCAAAATCTGACAACAGAAAAACCAATGATTTTCTTTTAAAAATCCCCATCATATACTCCAGAGCTTTATCTATTTTAGATTCTGCCGGAACATAATCGGCAGTCAGAATATTACTGATGATCGAAAGAATATGCTTTCTTCCCTTTTGAGGGGGAATTACTTTATATACTTTATCCGCAAACAGGATCAATCCTACTTTATCATTATTTCCTGCTGCGGAAAATCCTAAGCTTGCGGCAATTTCGGCTACATATTCTCTTTTCAGCTGAACTTTTGTACCATAATCCATGGAAGCAGAAATATCAACAAGAATCATCATTGTCAGCTCTCTTTCCTCTTCCATTACTTTTACAAACGGTTCACGGAAACGTGCCGTTTTATTCCAGTCGATCCTTCTGATCTCATCTCCAAACTGGTACGGACGAACTTCAGAAAAAGTCATTCCCTGCCCTTTGAAGGCACTGTGATATTGCCCCATCAAAGCAGCCTCCGTCTTTTTTCTGGTACGGATTTCAATCTGCTTTACTCTTTTTACAATATCTTTTATCTGCATAGACAAGTTTAAGGTTTAAAGTTCAACGTTTGAGGTTCAAGGTTTAGTTACAAGATTCTGTACAATTTACCCTTTAAGCTCAATGGATACATTCAACCATTCATTATCAAACTTTGGACTGTATTTTTTATAAAAATTGATAGCGGGCTCATTCCAGTTTAATACCTGAAACACCATACCGTTATAATTATTTGACTTACCATATTCTAAGGTGGCATCAAATAATTTCTTTCCGATCTGCTTTCCTCTCAATCTTTCTGTTACCACGAGATCTTCAAGATACAATCTTCTTCCTTTCCATGTAGAATATCTGTCATAATACAGCGATATTCCTACTATTTCACCATTGAATTCGGCTACAAAAGCTCCCCATACCGGAGAAACCCCGAAACCGTCATCTGTAAACTCATCTAATGTTACAGTGACTTCATGCAGTGCTTTTTCATATTCGGCCAATTCCCTGATTAAATCCAGCATGGAAGCGCAGTCCTCCTGAACTGCTTTTCTGATTATTACTTCACTCATTATGGTGCCTGTATTTTTGCTAAAATTCTATTGATAATTTCTTCTGTTGAAATTTCTTCAGCCTCAGCTTCAAAAGTTAAGCCCATTCTGTGTCTCAATACATCTTTTGCCAATGCTTTTACATCTTCAGGAACCACAAAAGCTCTTCCTTTTAAGAACGCATATGCTCTTGAAGCAATAGCAAGGTTGATAGAAGCTCTTGGAGAAGCTCCGAAACTGATATAATTTTTAAGTTCAGAAAGACCATAGTTTTCCGGATAACGTGTTGCAAACACCATATCCAGTATATATTTTTCAATTTTCTCGTCCAGATAAATCTGGTTGATCAATTCTTTAGCATCTATAATATCCTGAAGAGAAATCACAGGTTTTACTGTTGGCTGATGTGAAGTGGAAACCATTCTCATTACCTGTCTTTCATCTTCGAAAGAGGGATAATCTATGGTACATTTCAGCATAAAACGGTCACTCTGTGCCTCAGGCAGCAGATAGGTTCCTTCCTGATCAATCGGGTTTTGTGTTGCCAATACCAGGAACGGCTTTGGAAGCTTCATAGTTTCATCACCAATGGTCACCTGCTTTTCCTGCATTACCTCCAGAAGAGCCGACTGTACTTTTGCCGGCGCACGGTTGATCTCATCCGCCAAGACAAAGTTCGCGAATACAGGTCCTTTTTTTATGGAAAAATCATTGTCTTTGATACTGTAGATCATTGTTCCTACAACGTCTGCAGGAAGCAAATCCGGGGTAAACTGAATCCTGGAAAACTCGCCATGAACAGCATCTGCCAATGTTTTTATCGCAAGAGTTTTTGCCAATCCCGGCACCCCTTCAAGAAGAACGTGACCATTCCCCAAAAGCCCTACCAGAAGACGGTCTACCATGTATTCCTGCCCAATAATAACTTTGTTGATTTCCTGTTTCAGAAGAGAAAATAAGTAATTTTTTTCCTTTATCTTTTCCGTCAATTGGCGGATATCTTCAGCTTGATATATCTCTGACATAGCTTGATTTAAAATAAGTGGTAAATTTCTGATAAATACTTGCATTAATCAACATAATAAATGCCATTTTTGAGTTAAAGTTTGTTAAATATTCCAGAACTGGTAAGACATTAAGAACTATACAGTTTGATTTTTCCATTAAAAAAAACAGCTGTAATACGGTTGTTATTTTCATTCGGATCGTTTAGAATCTCTTTAACATCACTCATAAAAAATGCTGTAAAACTACTTTCACAACATTTTAGCTTATAATTTTAAACACATTGAAAAATGGGTATCACCCAGATACTAAAGTTTAGTTATGGTAATGGTAAAAGTATTTTCAGGTGCATCTGTAGTATCATCATAAGCCCCCACATTGATAAAATATTCAGTTCCTGATGCAGTGGTAATGGTAAGGGTTTCCGCACCTCCACCTCCAGCATTATCTACGGTATCCACACACAGCAGATTACTGCAGCTTCCACCATATACTCCTATTTGAGGGTCAAAAGCACTTCCCGAGGGCATTGTGACTTTAATGGTATACTGACTACCGTCTCCAACAAACTTAAACCATGTTCCGTCATTCATTCCGGTATCCGAACTATTGGTACATACGCTTATATTGCCTGCATTATTAGTGGTAGAGATAGCATCATCCTGCGTATAGCTGTAAGGAAAAGCAGATACCATAAAAGCTCCAGAACAAGTATCATTAGCAGGTATCGGAGGAACAGTTTTAAAAATAAATTCCGTACAGCCGGAAGATTCCATATTGGACGAGACGGAGGTTATTTTCAAATAATAAGTGACTCCCGTTAATAGAGCTGTTGAGGGTGAAAAATTATTCCCGGTTACAGTTTGCTGGTTAACAACATTAGCACTTCCCGGACTTGTTCCCAACGAAATTTTGTAAGAATCTGCTCCAGATACAGGAAGCCAGCTGATAGTAGGAGTCAGAGAAACGTTCTGAGTATTATTCGTAGGATAAATAATAAAAGGACAGGCAGGATTCATACTGGATACAAGTCCTGAAATTGTAATTGATGATTTATAATCCGCTCTTATTCCACCCGGTGGAGACGCTGGATCTACGACTGCCCGATCTCCTTTATAATATAAGGTTGAGTACGGCACATGAGTATAAACATGAAAAGCCTCATTAAAATTATTAATATCAATATTCGGAGCACTCTCTTTTACTGCAATCACCAGATTATCAATATTATTGTAAGCAAAGGGTATTGTAAAGACAACTTGAACCTTATTATTACTTTGGATTACACTTCCTGTAAATACTTGTGTCAACTGCGAAACAGGAATCCAGTCTGTACCGGAAGAGAAAGCTGTTTTTGAAGTATGCCCCAGATAAACAGTCCAATTCGAAGACTCTGTAATTGTTGAAGAGGGATCAGTATAAAAGGTAAGCCCTGTAATGTTTCCTGCTGCATTAGTATTTATTTCCTGCTTAGGGTATATCTGCTGTACATAGGAATACGAAAAAAAACTACTCACAGGTGCTGTACCTACATTGGTGCTTCCGATATTTATATTGATCTGGGCACTCACTCCCAAAACGATAAAAAACAAAACTAAAAGTAAAATTCTTTTCATTATTAATAACATTAACATGGAATAATACGCTAAATTAACAATAAAATACCGATTTTAATAATAAAAAAAATATTCAACCATATAAGCAAATACTGAATAATATTTTTAAACAAAATAACATAATATGATTTATTTTTTAAACATTTAACAACAAATAAACTTAAATAATAAAAACAAAAATAATTAAATGTATTTTTTATACATATTTTATATATTTACACTAAATACCAACACAATGTATAGAAAGCTATTTTTTTTAAGTATTTTTCTGACAAATCTGTTTTTCTCACAGACCACAATGACGAATGTGATTTCAGATGCTGTCTACTATGACGGTTATGCTGCTACGGTATCTACCCCTGCTCCTACTGGTTTGACCAGACTGAATAATGCCCGATATACAAGAAAACTTACCGATTCTGAACTTGATTCTTTCAAAGCAAAGATTGCTATGAGAGTAACAATAGGTTCTTTATGTGACAATTATGACCGTCTTGGGGAAGTTTTTTTAACTATGGTTCCTAAAAATCAATCTACTTACACCATCAACGACCCTAATGTAAAAAGAATTGAAGTAGGCAGATATATCACTCCATTTATGAATAAAAACCGAACTCCGTCGGAAGTTCCTTATACCTATGATGTCAGCAATTTATACAGTGTTTTTCATGATACCGGATTGCGCAGCGCCTATGATATATATATGGAGTTGGATGTTTTTGGTGTTCCTTATGCTGCCCAGACTCAGGTTTCCGGCTGCTCGGGCAGAATTGATGTCTTTTCGGGAACTCTTACTTTTTTCTCAACAGACATAGGGGCAACCCCTACAGATTTCAATACTATTGTACCCATACTAAGCTATAACAAATTAAACAACTACAACAGCACCGATGTTAGCGGAGAAACCGTTAGAATAGTTACTTTCAATCTACCTGCTCCGGTCACCAACGCTCGTTTCTTTGTAATATCAACTCCTCATGGTGCCAACAGCGGCGGTGAAGAATATGTCAGAAGACAAAATTACACCTATATAGATGATGCGCAGGTACTCACTTACACTCCTGGAGGTATTTCCTGCGAACCATACCGGGTATACAATAGTCAGGGTAACGGAATCTATGGTCCCTCTCCTAAAACCTTCGCAGACTGGACCTCATGGAATAACTGGTGCCCCGGAAACTCTGTTCCTATCAGAGAATTTACAGTATCAAACCTGACTGCGGGTAACCATACCCTGAAACACACAATACCAACAGCGGTTTTCAACCAACAACAAGGAGATGTCATGTTATCCGTATACATGCAGAGTAAAAGCAATGTGATTTTGGATGTAAAAGATATCAAAACAATAGATGTGAGCATATATCCTAATCCTGCTTCTGACTTTGTTCATGTAAAATCAAAAATAGATGTTGCCTCAATAAGCCTCTTCAACATAGAAGGAAGAAAGCTTGCTGAAACTTACAGAGAGAATCAAATAAATGTATCCCAATACAACAAAGGGGTTTATTTCTTACATATTATTCTAAAAGACGGAACCGCATTTAGGCATAAAATCATTAAAAAATAAAAAAATCTGCAAAATCACAGATTGGCATGAAAATAATAAAGCCTTCCCTGAATCTTTTCAGAGGAGGGTTTTCATGAGGATTTATTTTAGCTGTTTTGTAAAATCAAATGCAAAAGCACCATCATATCAATAAAAATCTGTCATAAAATAGCATAAAAACACCCTTTTACGGAATAGTTAAAAAACTTTAACTTTAATCCTTTACTCAAAAAAATTGTCATTTCCAGTTTATTAAACTATTTTTGGTGATTAAAAATTTTGCAAAATGAATTATCATTTTCAAGCGCACAGACAGGTAAGAAAGAACCTTTTGGATGTACTTCGAAACACCTCTCATGAAGATCTGCTTTTGATTCCGGATGGTTTCAATAATAATCTTTACTGGAATATTGCACACACCGTTGCTACACAGCAGCTTCTGCATTATTACCTGAGCGGAAACCCTTTCCGTATTGATAAATACTGGATCGAAACTTACAAAAAGGGAACTCTACCCAACCTGGATGTTCAGAAATCCGAAGTGGAAGATTTAGAGTTTTTGCTTACAGAAACTTCGAAGATTCTGATGAAAGATTATGACAGCGATTTCTTCTCAGACTACACGCCTTATACCACGAGTTTCGGAATGGATCTGAAAAGCATTCAGGATGCGATTATCTTCAACAACATGCATGAAAGCCTTCATTATGGGTATGTGATCGCACAAAAAAGAGCGATTCTAGGAGAAAAAGGAAGATAGTTGATGTGAATTTTACTTCGCCAGTCAATGATAATAAAATCTGATTTTATCAACCAAAATGGATTGATAAGGTTAGATTGACATTTTACAACTCACTATTTAAAATAATAAAATGACAGATAAAAAAGACGATTTCATTTTCGGGCTGCGTCCCGTGATTGAAGCAATTGAAGCAGGGAAAACGATTGACAAGGTCTTTGTGCAAAATGCACTTCAGGGTCCTATTTATGCTGAACTAAAGACAATTTTAGCGAAAAATAAAATCCGTCCTAACTATGTTCCGATTGAAAAACTTAACCGTTTTACAAGAAAGAACCACCAGGGTGTAGTAGCCTTTATTTCAGATGTACCATTTCATAAAGTGGAGGATATTGTTCCACAATTATTTGAACAAGGGAAAACGCCGTTTCTTTTGATTCTGGACAGACTTACCGATGTAAGAAACTTTGGAGCAATTTGCAGAACTGCAGAATGTGTAGGAATTGATGCTATTATTATTCCGGAAAAAGGAGCTGCTCCTATCAATTCTGACGCGATAAAGACTTCTGCAGGAGGAATTTATAATATTAAAATCTGTAAAGAAAATAACCTTGCACACACGGTAGATTTTCTTCAGCAGAGCGGAATTTCCGTATATGCAGCCAGTGAAAAAGCGGAGAAGCTGATTTATGATGTCAGCTTCACAGAACCATGTGCCATTGTAATGGGAAATGAGGAAACCGGAATTTCTAAAGAAGTACTGCATCATTCGGACGAAAAAATAAAACTTCCTATCGAAGGAAAAACTCAATCTCTGAATGTTTCTGTAGCATGTGGAGCGATTTTGTATGAAGCGGTAAGACAGAAAATGACCGTAGCACCGAATCCTTAAACCATGAGCATACAATCACTTTTACCATTGTTTTTTGCTATATGTACACTGAATGTACAGACAAAAAATAAAGCAACAGGATGGTAAAAGTTATTCCTACAATTACGGAACAACAGAAATCGGAATATCAAAATTTCCGACCTCTAAAAGTTGATATGAGAAACCCTTGAAAACGGACCCAATCATTATTGGTACAAATTCTGCACAGTTATTGACTTGTTATGGGAAAAGCTGTATAATATTGCGGACCATATAGTAAGGAATAGTAGTAAAAAATAAAGTTAAAAATCAAATGAAGAACATTGCAGCGCTTGCGCTTATCTCATCAATAGCTCTGGTATCTTGTAAAAAAGAAACGGCAAAAATAACGAAAGTAGACCCTAAAACCGGAAAAACGGTAACCGTAGAAGTTCCTGCTGACTCTGTAGCAAAAGTTGCAGAAAACCCGGCAATCAAAGATTCTGCAGGAGTTATCACTCAAACATTTAAGCTTGAAAAAGGAAAAACATATCCTCTTACAACGTACCAGAGAGATGTAAAAACAATGACAGATCCTCAGGGAAAATCCATCACTGCAACCAGTGAGTCTACAGATGAAATGAACTTTGTAGTGGACGATATCAAAGGGAATGTATACGAGATGACTCTTAACCTTGTTGCAAAAAGAAATTCTCAGGCTGCACAGGGAAAGACCGTAGTTGTAGATACTAAACTGCCTCTTCCTAAAGAAGATGATCTTAAAATGATCTGGAATGTAAACAAAGCGCTTACCGGAAACAAACTTGCCATGAAAATGGATACAAAAGGTAACGTAATTTCTATCACAGGATTTGATGCTGTTTATACAAAAGTAGGTACCGCAGTAGGTACTCTTATCAAAGATGCCAATGAAAAGGCGAATGTTGTAGCAAGCCTTAAAGGATCATTCAACGAAAAAGTATTGAAAGATCAATTCCACAAAAACCTGATGATTATTCCTAAAAAAGGAGTGAAAATAGGTGAAAAATGGTCAACTTCTGAAAATGCAGACGCAAGCGGAAGCGTTAAGGTGACATCCAACTATGTCATGAAAAGCTTAGGAAACGGAACCGCAGAAATTGCGGTAACCGGGGGTATTCCTAAGAAAACAGAAAAGAAAGCTCAGGGACCGATTACACACAGCATGAGCAGCGAACTGGTTCAGAACGGAACCATTAAGTTTGACGAAAGCACAGGATGGATTACCAACCAGAATATCAACGTAAAAACAACACAGGTAGAAACTATTTCAGATGGAAAGCAGTCTCAATCTATGAAAAGCGTTTCTAATTCTTCGGTAATGGTAAACCCATCTGCTAAATAATTAAAGTAAATACATTCAGGGTTTATACTCTAAACCCTGAATTTTAAATCTAAAAATTATGAAGTACATTCTTGAGTTAGTACTCACTGCCATTATTATTTTCTTTGTCTGGAATATTCTCAAAAGAATCTTCTTCAAGACATTTTATAGTTACCGTTTTAATAACAATAATCAAAACAACGGAAAGCAGGATATAGACGACTCGAATAAGAATAACAAACAGAACCTTAAATGGGATGCAGAGACTGTAGACTATGAAGAGGTGAAAGAGAGTAATGACAAAAGGTAAAAATTCCAAGAAATAAAAGATAATAACCAGCATGGCAAAAAACAAAAACTTCCTTTATATTGCAATTTCATTAGGAGTATTTATAGTTTTAGCATTTTTATATTCCACTCCTGTATTTACAGGAAAACAACTTTTCCAGCATGATATTGTGCAATACAGAGGAGGAGCTAAAGAATTGCTCGACTATAGAGCCAATACCGGAAATGAAACGTATTGGAGTGACTCCATGTTCGGGGGAATGCCGACTTATCAGATGGGAAGCCAGTTTAAAGGGGACATCATCAAAAAAATCGACAGCAATCTGAATTTCCTGCCAAGGCCGGTCAATTATCTCTTCCTGCTTTTTGCAGGTTTTTTCCTTTTGGGAATGGTAGTAGTCAGAAACTGGAAATATGCTCTTCTAGGAGCTACTTTCTTTGGACTTTCGACCTATTTTTACATTATTATCGCAGCCGGGCATAATGGTAAGGTAAATACCATTGAATATTTTGCTCCGCTGTTAGCCGGAATTTTACTGGTTTATATCAGAAAAAAATACATCTGGGGATTCATTGTGACGACCCTTTTTATGGGGCTTCAGATCGCAGCCAACCACCCACAGATGACCTATTACCTGTTCCTTGCTTTAGGATTTTTATTCCTGTCTGAATTGATCAGAGCCATTCTGAAAAAGACACCGATGAAGCATTTCCTTATTTCTTCGGGAATTATCGCGGCAGCATGCATTATTGGCGTTGGAATGAATTCGCAAAGAATCATGGCCAATTCTGAATATGTAAAAGAAACGGTTCGCGGAAAGCAGATTTTAGATAACGACAGTCATACTTCCGGAAAATCCGGAATGGATAAGGAAAGTATGCTGATGTGGAGCTATGGACAGCTGGAAACTTTAAACCTATTTATCCCAAGATTAATGGGTGGTGGAAGCCAGGAGCCGGAAGGAAAAGAAATGATGAACAAAGTTCAGGAACTGGTTCAGGAAAATGTAGGCTCACAGGCTGAAATGGACAGAATTTCAAAAGGTTTCGGCGGAATGACTTACTGGGGAGACCAACCGGGAACTTCAGGTCCTGCTTACCAGGGTGCTATTGTATGTTTCCTTGCTTTATTAGGATTTTTCTTTGCATCGAAGAAATACCGTTACTGGATTTTAGGAGCTTCTATCCTGACTATTTTATTAGCTTGGGGAAGCAATTTCATGCCTTTATCTGATTTCTTTATTGATTATGTTCCGTTCTATAATAAATTCAGAGCACCGTCTTCCATCTTAGTCGTGGTAGAATTACTATTCCCATTGATTGCCATTCTGGGATTGTACAACTTCTTCACAGATGAGAAACTGACTGAAGAATACAAACAAAAAATCCTTCTTTATGTAGGAGGTGGAACATTAGGGTTTTTATTGATTCTTTTGATCTTTGGAAAATCATTATTAGGGTTTTCGACAGAAGGCGAAAAGACTTACTTCCCTCCTTTCCTACTCGATTATCTGGTAGATGAAAGATATAAACTATTCAGAATAGATGCGATAAAAGCATTTATTTATATAGCGATTACTGCAGCAGCATTATTCTTAACCTTAAAGAAAAAGCTTAATCAGAATATTGCTTTGGTCATCATCGGAGTCGTAAGTTTATTTGATCTTTGGACGGTAAACAAGCGTTATTTGAATGACGAAAACTACGTAGATAAGATCTTTGCTGAAAATCCTTTCCAGACAGAAAGCTCAGATCTTCTGGCTGAAAAAGTTCAGGGAAATCCGAACCTGGAATCTATTTTATCCAATGTCAACATCAACAAAACATTGGAAACAATCACTGAAAAAGACAAAACTCACTACAGAATTTACAATCAGACGCTGGGCGTAACCAGTGAAACCAATACCTCTTATTTTAAGGCTTCAATTGGTGGTTACCACGCTGTAAAATTAAGAAGATACGATGATGTACTGAATGAGTATATCAACAATGTTGACAGTGTAAAAACACCTAATGTATTAAACTTATTAAATGCTAAATATCTGGTTTTCGGAGGTCCTGATCAGCCACAGGTTGTTCCTAATCCAAAAGCCAATGGAAACGCATGGTTTGTAAGCGACTTGAAATTTGTAGATACTCCTAATCAGGAAATTAAATCTATCGGAACTATCGACAACAAAAAAACAGCGGTTATCGCATCATCTGATAAATCCTATTTTGATAACAAACCAGTACAGGCAGATTCTACAGCATTTATTAACCTGACGAAATATCAGCCTAATGAACTTGAGTTTAAATCTCAGTCGAAGACCCCTCAATTGGCCGTGTTCTCTGAAGTTTATTATCCTCATGGATGGAAAGTATTAGTGGATGAGAAAGAAGTTCCATACATCAAAGCAGATTACTTACTTCGTGCAGTGCATGTTCCGGCAGGAAATCACCACATCAGAATGGTTTTTGAACCAGAAGTGATTGAAAAAGGAAAATGGCTTTCTCTACTTTCATTCGGATTATTTATCCTGTTATCTGCGTTTGGTATCTTCTGGATCAACAAAAACAAGAAAAAAGAAATTGTAGCTGAACAAAAAGCTTAAATATTTAAGCTTAATAATATTACGCATTTTCATTCTGAATGAAGAGATAGAATGAGATTCTTCACTGCGCTACTCTTCGTTCAGAATGACAAAGACCATTTAAGCTTAAAAAATGGAACAAAAGAAAATATTGATTATCACCTATTACTGGCCTCCTGCGGGAGGTCCTGGTGTTCAAAGATGGCTGAAGTTCGCAAAATATCTTCCGGATTTTGGCTGGAAACCGATCATCTATACTCCGGAAAACCCGAGTTATCCTTTGCTGGATGAAACGCTGATGAAAGAGGTTCCTGAAAACATTGAGATGGTAAGAACCAAAATATGGGAGCCTTATCAGCTGGCCGAAAAACTTAATAAAAGCAACAAAAAATTTAAAGCGGGACAATTTGATGTAGGAAAAAATCAAAGCTGGAAATCTAAACTTTCAATCTGGGTGAGGGGTAATTTTTTTATTCCGGATGCCAGAGTTTTTTGGGTGAAACCCTCCATTACATTTTTGGAAAAATATTTGAAAGACAATAAAATAGATACGATTGTTACTTCCGGCCCGCCCCACTCACTCCATCTGATTGGTTTGGGACTTAAGAATACAATGCCGGATCTGAAATGGATTGCCGATTTCCGGGATCCATGGACCGAGATTTCCTATTACAAACATCTGAAATTAACCAAAGGCTCAGATAAAAAGCACCGTCAGCTTGAAAGTGCTGTATTCAAAAATGCAGACATCACTTTGGCTACGAGCTATACTGATGCAGAAAATTTTCGGAAAGCTGGAGCCAATGCGGTTTGTATTACAAATGGATTTGATGAAAGTGATTCACAGGAAAAAGTGAAAGAGCCAGTAGGTGAAACTTTTACATTAAGTTATATCGGAGTTTTGGAACAGCTAAGAAATCCCGAAAATCTTTGGAGGGCACTTGATGAACTGATCAAAGAAAACCTAAAATTTGCAGCCAGTTTTACGTTGAAATTTGTAGGAAGAATTGACGATAAAATCCTGCATTCTATTGAAAATTCAAGTCTGAAAAATCATATCCTGAATCTTGGATATCTTGCCCACGGAAAGGCTGTAGAGGAAATGAAGAATTCAAATCTTCTTCTGATCACCAATTTTCCAAATGAATCTTCAAAAGGAATCATTCCCGGAAAAATATTTGAATACCTGGCTTCAGGAAAGCAGATTCTGTCATTCGGTCCGGACAAAGCTGATGTGGCAAAAATTCTGGAAGAAACCCAGGCAGGAAAGCACTTTAACTATCAGGACACGGAAATAGTAAAAAAGTTTATTCTTGAAAAATTTGAACTTTGGAAAAACGGAAGCCTTCTCGAAAACATTCAACATATTGAGCAGTTCTCAAGAAGAAATTTGACCCGTCAACTCACTGAGGTTTTGAAATAAAACAGAATGGAAGCCAGAGGCTGGAAGCATGAAGTTTATTCCTGATCTGCCCGCCTCTAACTTCTAAATTGTCCACTGGTCATTCACTACTGCGATCAGATAATGTTTACCCTGAAATTCTTCAAATATAAAACGAACCGTTTTCCAATCCATATTCCCATATTTTTCGGTTCCTTTGATATAGTTTTCGGTGAAGTCACCTTTAGGATAGATCTCTTTTAAATTATTTAAAGAATTACCGCCGCCGATAAATTTATTCAGTGAATATTGTGATGTTGTAAAATCTTTAGAAAAGACCCATTTACCAAGATAATCATTGATCGTCGCTTTATAAGGATCTCCTGAACCATCATGTGCCCCCCAGGTAAATATAGTTTTGGTAGGCTGATATTTTTCAAAATCTGCTTTAGAAAAATGTTTGTCTTCCTTCATATCCACATAAGCATACATTGAAAAACGAACCCCTTTTTCCGGGTGAATGAAGGAAGCAAAAGCTGTATAGTCTTTATTTTTCAAAGTTTTCAAAACCTCATCATTGATCTGTTTTAAAACGGCTTCTTTATTAGCATTATTCTGAATAGTACTTGCACTGTCTGTTTTTGCCTTCTGTGCGACAGAATCAATTTCATTAGGGACAGGCTTCCCAGCCTCTTTGTTACAGGCTACAACAAAGCTTAAAGCGAGTACCGGAATAAATAGTTTTTTCATATTTCAAATTTTGTCTTAGGTAAAAACACCAAAACTGATGCCAAGCAGAATTATAAATTCATCATTGATAATTTATAATTTCCATTGTACCTTTGTTATATGGAAATTTTGGACATTCTCATTATCGGAGCCGGACCTATTGGTTTAAATTGTGCTCTTGAAGCTCAAAAAAACAATCTTAGTCATTTAATCATAGAAAAAGGAACCATTGTCAATTCGCTTTACAATTATCCTTTGTATATGCGCTTTTTCTCCACTGCTGAAAAATTGGAAATTGATGAAATTCCTTTTATTTCTACGGCTCCAAAACCGGGAAGGCAGGAAGCACTGGAATACTATCAGGGAATTGCCAGACAAAAAAAGCTGAATATCAACTTATATGAGAAGGTGCTGAGTGTTTCAAAAAATGAAGAAATATTTGAGATCAAAACTACAAAAGCAACCTATCTGGCCAGAAATATAGTCATCGCTACCGGATTCTATGATATCCCCAATCTTATGGACATTCCTGGTGAAAATCTTCCGAAGGTCAAGCATTATTATACCGAGCCCTATCCTTATGCGAAACAGAAAATTGTGGTGGTAGGATCAAGCAATTCTGCGGTAGATGCCGCACTGGAAACGTATAGAAAAGGAGCTGAAGTAACCATGATCGTCCGTCATGCTGAGATTTCCAAAAGTGTAAAATACTGGGTGAAACCGGATATTGAAAACAGAATTGCAGAAGGCAGCATCAAAGCTCATTTTAATGCAGAACTGATAGAAGTTAAGGAAAACACGGTTGTTTTTAAAGATGAGAACGGAAAAACCCATGAAATTGACAATGATTTTGTACTGGCTATGACAGGTTATCTTCCGGATTTTGATTTTCTAAGAAACTCAGGTATCGAGCTCAATGGAGATTGCCTAAATCCGTTCTATAACTCTGAAACGATGGAAACCAATATCCCCAACCTTTATTTGGCAGGGGTAGTTTGTGGAGGAAAAGATACTCATCTTTGGTTCATTGAGAATTCCAGAATTCATGCGAATATGATTATCTCCCATATTCTGTCTAAAGATTCCATCCAAAACTCTTAAAGTAAGCATTCTATATAGATACCCAATAATAACCCCGGCTGAAAATTTTCAGCCGGGGTTATTATGATATAAATGAAAGATGAATCTGTGCTTTACACCAGCTCTTCCTCTATCTTATTTTTATCTTTAAGCATCCATGGAACAATAAAGTAAAAACCAACTGCAATAAATGCTGCCAGTACTCCTGTTCCTATCCACAGTATATTGAAGCCTAATTTCTCTGCAATGAGTGTTCCTATATAAGGTGTAATGATGAATGCTATAGAAAATGATATTCCATTCAGCCCCATATAAGCGCCTTTGTTATTCTCTCCTGAGCGCAATGCTGTAATAGTCGACATAAAAGGCAGCGTCCAGATTTCTCCCACACAAAGCAAGGTCATAGAAACAATAAGGGTAACCATACTGTAATCAAAAGCCAGCATCGCATAAGAAACTCCACACAGCAATGTCCCGATAAGCATGGTAAAAGCTAAAGTAAAATACTTCTCCGCCACCTGTACAAGCCCCATTTCAAGCAGTACAATCAAAAAACCACTGTATCCCAGAATATACCCGATATTTTGCTGACTCAGATGTGCTGTATCCTTATAAAATATGGTCAGTGTACTGAACAGCTGGAAAAAACATATTGAAAACAGCATACAGAACACACAATAGATCAAAAACTTCCTGTCGCGATAGGGAGAACTTTCTTTTTTAACAATGATGGCTTCTTTTACCTTTTTTGCTTTCAGTTTCGCCAATTTTGCCCGATCTTTAAAGAACCAGATATACATCAGCCCGGCCAGAAAAGCAGCCAGTGCGTTACTGAAAAACAGAAACTCATAAGAAATAGCAGATAAAATACCTCCCAATGCAGGTCCAATAGAAAACCCAAGGTTTACAGCCATACGGTTCAGTGAAAAGGCACGGGTAATATTTTCAGGTTTGGCATATTTGGTAATCGCTACCGAGTTTGCCGGACGGAAAGTTTCACTTACAATGCTCTGGGCCAAAATAATTCCAGCCAGACCAGCTTCTGTCGTAAAAAGCGGAATCAGACAGAATAAAGGAACACTGAGAAGTAAACTCAGACTTTGTACTCTATACTCTCCTATTTTATCGGTGATCATTCCTCCCAGCCAGGATCCAAGGACCGAGCCTATTCCAAAAAAGCTCAGTACAATTCCTGAATTTTCTATGCTGAAATGTAAATGATTGGTCATATAAACTCCCAAAAAAGGAAGTACCATAGAACCGGCCCTGTTGATGAGCATTACCAACGCCAGCATCCAACTCTCCTGCGAGAGTCCTTTGAAAGAACTCGTATATACGTTAATTAATCTCACAATATTATTTTGGGGGAATTTGAAAGTGCAAAATTAGATAAAAATAACCCAAAAGCCTGTATTTAAACCCCTTTTTAACAAATAACATCATTAAAACAGAATATTAGCTGTATCCTGAAAAAAGAGTTTTTTTTACTATTTGAAGCCTAAATACTTTTATAAAAATCGTAAATTGCAATAACAACAGGGGTTTTAAGCTAAAATTACTTAAAAACACAATAAAATTTTAACCAATACGTAAGAATGGTAACCTACGAAAATTTACATGATACGCTATCCTTTTACAGTATTGACTGCCGGCAATCCTACTACATTTCTTCCGGAAAACCCATTTTTGAGTTCCCAAAAGCTCCTTTCAGAATGGATTATTACGCATTGTGCATCTGTACCGCAGGAGAAATCAATATTGAGATAGACCGCCAGAAATACAAAATAGATGCTCATAGTTTTCTGATGGCTGCCCCTTCTACCATTGTAAAGTTTGTAAAGACCAGTGAAGATTTTATGATGAAACTGCTGTTCTTTGACAAAAATTTTCTGATTAAAAATATTTCCAATCCTTTTATTATTGAGAAAATGAATCTTTTCTCCAAAGGCTCCTACAACATCGTAAAAACCTCTGCAAAAAATTCATCGTTGCTGCAGAACCTTCTCGATTATCTTGATAAGAAATCAAAGAAACAAGGAAAGTTTACGGAAGAAATTATCCGTACCATTATTTTCAATCTGCTGCTGGAGACGGCTGAGATTATAGAACAGGAAAACTCTGCAAATCCAGGAAAAGAGGAAGGCAAAAAAGATCTTTATCTGAAGTTTAATAAACTGATCAGAGAAAATATCAACAGGGAGCGGACGGTTCAGTTTTATGCCGATCAGCTGCATGTTTCTAATAAATACCTCATAGAGATCATTAAAAAGGCAAGCGGAAAAACACCTCATGAGGTTATTGACGAAGCCTTACTGAAAGAAGCTTATGTCATGTTGGGAAATCCTGATATAACGATTTCGGAAATTGCATTTGAACTTCAGTTTAATTCCGCATCGGCTTTCGGCCGTTTTTTCAAAAAACATACTACACTTTCTCCTTCAGAGTACAGAATGAAAGAAAATATTCAGTCATGAGAATTTGGGGATAATAATTCTGAACTTGGGGATATATATTGCTTTGTGAATAGAGGTACCTTTATACTGTTAATTAAAAACAATACAAAATGAGTACGATCAATTCAAAATTCGACAAAGTTTTAAATGCCTCTGATCAGTTCGGAAAAGTAAACCACGAACCAGATTCAAGTAAAGAAGTTCAGATTAACACTCCTGAAAAAACGATGCCTTTTTCCGATCAGATCGGAAACTATCAACGAAACAAAGGAATTCCTTTACAGTCTTACGAAAACAGTAAAATCTATATTGTAGGAAGTGGAATTGCAGGCATGTCTGCTGCTTATTATTTCATCCGTGATGGCCGTGTACCAGGCAAAAACATTATTTTCCTCGACCAGCTGAATGTTGAAGGTGGATCCCTGGATGGAGCCGGTAACGCAAAAGACGGCTATATCATCCGTGGAGGAAGGGAAATGGACATGACGTATGAAAACTTATGGGATATGTTCCAGGATATTCCTGCGTTGGAATTACCAGCTCCTTATAGCGTATTGGATGAATATAGACTTGTTAATGACAATGACCCCAATTATTCTAAAGCGAGACTTATTCACAATCAGGGACAGATTCAGGATTTCAGTAAATTTGGTCTTGAGAAAAAAGATCAGCTTGCCATTGTAAAACTTCTGTTAAAGAAAAAAGAAGAGCTTGATGATCTTACCATTGAAGATTATTTTGCAGAATCCTTCCTGAACAGTAATTTCTGGTTTTTCTGGCGCTCTATGTTTGCCTTCGAAAACTGGCACAGCTTGCTTGAACTGAAACTGTATATGCACAGATTCCTTCACGCTATTGACGGAATGAAAGACTTCTCATGTCTGGTTTTCCCTAAATATAACCAATATGATACCTACGTAACCCCTCTGAAAAACTTCCTGGTTGAAAAAGGAGTACAAATCCAGTTTAATGTTCTGGTAAAAGATCTTGATATTCACATCAACACCGAAGGAAAAACGGTAGAAGGAATCATTACTGAACAAAATGGGGAAGAAGTAAGAATACCAATCGGTAAAGATGATTATGTTATTGTAACAACCGGATCCATGACAGAAAGTACTTTCTACGGAGACAATAATACCGTTCCTGAAATTACGATAGATAACAGCAGTGCAGGACAAAGCGCCGGATGGAAACTTTGGAAAAATCTTGCTGCAAAATCTGAAGTATTCGGAAAACCAGAGAAATTCTGTAGCCACATCGAAAAATCTTCATGGGAATCTGCCACATTAACATGTCGTCCTTCTGCTTTCACTGAGAAACTGAAAGAGATGTGTGTGAATGATCCTTATTCAGGAAGAACCGCTACGGGAGGCATTATTACCATTACAGACTCCAATTGGGTGATGAGCTTTACCTGCAACAGACAGCCGCACTTCCCTACTCAGCCGGATGATATCCTTGTAGTATGGGTATATGCTTTGCTAATGGATAAAGAAGGTAATTACATCAAAAAAACAATGCCTCAATGTACAGGAAACGAAATTCTTGCCGAGCTTTGTTATCACCTTGGAATGACAGACCAACTGGATAACGTTATAGAAAATACGATTGTACGTACCGCCTTCATGCCTTACATCACTTCCATGTTTATGCCAAGAGCGCAGGGAGACCGCCCTAGAGTGGTTCCTGAAGGATGTACCAACTTAGGTCTTGTAGGACAGTTTGTAGAAACCAATAATGACGTTGTATTCACGATGGAAAGTTCTGTGAGAACTGCTAGAATAGCTGTTTACAATCTTCTTAATCTCAACAAACAAGTTCCGGATATCAATCCTTTACAATATGATATCAGACATTTATTAAAAGCTACCCAAGCTCTTAATGACTACAAACCCTTCTTAGGAGAAGGAATATTAAGAAAGGTATTGAAAGGAACTTATTTTGAACATATTCTGGTAAACCGTCCGGAAGAAAATGAAGAACACGAATCTTTCTTGAGCAGATTTCAGGAATGGGTAAAAGGAGTAAAAGGCTAAAAAAACCAATTCACAAAATAATAGTTTTAAAGTAGTGTATACTTTATTTTTAACGCAAAGGCACAAGATTATTTTGCCCGAAGCGTTTTTAAGGCGCAAAGATTTTATCTCCGATAAAATTGAACACTGTTAATTTCTTAAGCTAAGAATATGGACTGATTAAGTATTACACTTGTTGGAAATCTTTGATTTCCTTGTGCCCTAAAAATATTCACAATGATGAGTTTTTTTAGCGCCTTTGCGTTACTCAACAAAAATAAAAAGCAGGACTCCAATGAAGTCCTGCTTTTATATATTAAGTATCCTGAAAATTATTCAGGCTTATAAGAATCTTTCAGCGTTACTGTACGGTTAAATACGAATGTATCCTCTGTAGAATCCTGATCTTTTGTAAAGTATCCAATTCTTTGGAACTGTAATGGCTCTCCTACCGCAACTTCTTTAAGGCTTGGCTCAGCAAAACCTTTGGCTGTAGTTACAGATTCAGGGTTGATGAAGTTTAAGAAGTCAACATCTTTCTCTGCATCAGGCTGCTCCACGGTAAACAGATGATTGTAGCTTCTTACTTCTACAGGAATAGCATGTTTTGCAGAAACCCAGTGTAGAGTTCCTTTTACTTTTCTTAAACTTTCCTCTGTTCCACTTCCAGATTTACTCTTCTCATCATAAGAAGCGTAGATTGTTGTGATCTCTCCATTTTCATCCTTCTCTACTCTTTCAGCTTTGATGATGTAAGCAGATTTCAAACGAACTTCTCCGCCTAATTTAAGTCTGAAGAATTTATTATTAGCTTCCTCTTTGAAGTCTTCGCGCTCGATATATAATTCTCTTGAGAAAGGTACTTCTCTTGTTCCTGCATTTTCCTGCTCAGGGTTATTTTCAGTATCCAACCATTCTTCCTTGTCTTCAGGATAGTTTTCAATCACTAATTTTACAGGATCTACAACTGCCATCACACGTTTAGCTACCTTATTCAGGTCTTCACGTACACAGAAGTCCAGCAACTGAATTTCGATTAGATTTTCTCTTTTCGCCACCCCTACTTTATCAATAAAGTTTCTGATGGAAGTCGGAGTATATCCTTTTCTTCTCATTCCTGAAATGGTAGGCATTCTAGGATCATCCCATCCGGTTACAGCTCCTTCCGCTACCAATCTCTGCAGCTTTCTTTTGGAAGTAATCATATAGGAAACGTTCATCCTTGCAAATTCTCTCTGCTTGTTTTTAACCTTTCCTTCTTCATACACCTGATCTAGATACCAGTTGTACAAAGGTCTGTGGTTTTCAAACTCCAAAGAACACAGCGAGTGTGAAATTTGTTCGATATAATCGGATTCACCATGAGCCCAGTCGTACATTGGATAGATTTTCCATGCAGTACCCGTTCTATGGTGAGGTTTGTTCAAAATTCTGTACATAACAGGGTCACGCATATTCATGTTTGGCGAAACCATGTCGATTTTTGCACGAAGAGACATTGAACCACTTTCAAATTCACCGTTTTTCATCCTTTCGAATAAATCTAACGATTCTTCAACAGGACGGTTTCTGTATGGAGATTCAATTCCTGGTTCTGCAGGATTTTTCCTTTGTTCTGTAATGACTTCTGATGCTTGCTCATCTACGTAAGCTTTTCCTTCTTTAATTAACTGAACTGCCCAATCGTAAAGCTGCTGGAAGTAATCGGATGCGTACAAAACTTTATCCCATTTGAAACCTAACCATTCTACATCTTTCATAATAGAATCTACAAATTCCTGTTCTTCTTTTTCAGGATTCGTATCGTCGAAACGAAGGTTTACGGGAGCATTGTATTTTTCGCCCAGCCCAAAGTTGATGCAGATTGCTTTTGTGTGCCCTACATGCAGGTAACCATTTGGTTCAGGCGGAAAACGGAAACGGATCTGATCTTTATTCAAACCGTTTGCCAGATCATCTTCAATAATTTGCTCAATAAAATTGAGGGATTTTTTTTCTTCTTCCATTAAGATTAGCTTTTGTTTTTGTACAAAAAAAGTTGTACAAAGTTACGGAAAATTTGGGGTAAAGAAAACTCTATTTTTTTGTATCTATTTTAGATGGTTTAGGTTTCTTAAGCTTATCAATCCATATTTGCAACTGGCCTTTAGGAATAGCTTTTTTAAAATTTTTATTGTCAAAATACTTATGTTCCAAAACCAGATCTTTTTTACCAAGCTCTCTTGCCAGTTTTTCTGCTATTTCAGCATCACCTCCATTAAAATACCGAACCTGATTGATATCAAAAGAAGAAACATTTTGCATGCCCTGAACACTGAATATATATTTTTTCTGTCTATTTTTGGGATTATCAATGATGACTTCGTTGCTGATATAATTTCCCATATTTTTGATGAGTTCCGGGTTTTCTTTTTCAGCTTTATCTGAGTAATAAATATATACTGTAGATACGTTTGCACCATTATTATCATTAGAAATCATTTTAGTACGCTCATCTGTGATTTTTTTCAAAGCATTAATGATAAGTGTCGCACCACTCTTTTCAGAGCTTCCATATAAAAACATTTTGTTTATTGTTTTCTTACTGATCAATCTTGTAGTAGCAAATTCTTCTGAGTTTCTTATATTTAAAATTGTATCGGTGATTCCCTCTTGTTTATTAAATATATTGTTACTGCTTTCAACTTCTTTTTCTAAAAAACTTAAAGCATCCTTAGCATGTCCGTTAAAAGGTACTTTATAAGTCTGGTTTATCGTATAGTACAGCATAGATTTTCTTAATAAGTCCGAAGATTTATCTGTTTTTTTATCTGATTTATCTGCTGAAAGGAAATTAATCATTATAAACCGTATCTTTCTTTTAGTGTGGTTTTTTAGATAGTTTTGATAATAGCTTTTTAATTTTTTATAAACAATTAAGGTTGTAGATGTTCCTGTATTTTCATAAAAGCCGCCATCGCCCAGATGGTCTACTCCCGGAACATTATTGTAAGTGCTCAACAATGGAAATGCCTGGCTTTGTGCTACAGCAGCGGAAATCGGGATGTAGTTCTCTTTTCCGTATTTAGTATTTGCAAATCTCTTAACAATATCTTTCACACGACTGGTATCTAAATCCTGAACAGGTGAAAAAATAGCCTTTTCACCTTTATTCATCATAGTTGTATTAATAAAGAATAAAGGATTGAGCTGTTTTTGTTTATCAATTTTTTCTTTGTACCACAAATCCAGATAGTTTTGATCAAAATAAGCTTCAATAGATTTTAAACTGTCCGGTCTTATCATTGAAGTTGCAGCAAGCATTGCATTCTTTTCTTCTTTCTGCAAAATATAATTCCTGTCGATATGAGCTCCGCTAAGCGAAGCAATAGGATTAATAAAATAATCAGAAAACATAAGTCCTAAAAAATTGCTGCTGAAATAATTGGTAGTGTAAATTTCTTTAAGCAATTCATATCTTCTATTATCTGCAAATCCGGCTTTTGGAATTTCAGGTAAAATATTTTTCGTCTTAGCCGCAAAATAAAAATTAGCTCCATTTGATGATCCTGATACGGTAGAAATACTAAAGATATTATTATAAAACTGAGGATTTACAGCTTCTACATTCAGCAGATTGGCAAGCAGCCAGCTTCCTGCCGTAGACCCTCCTCCTTCTCCCGAAATAAGGATAACATCAATGGGTTCATTATTTTCCTTTTCATTAAATTGATGATTATGTATCAGCCACTGAAGAAAATACCCATTCAAAGTCATTCTTTTGTCAACCTTTTCTGAAGTAGGGCATTGGTATACATTTTCTCCTGCATCCGATTTTATCATGTGGATGTTTTTATCAGGCAACAATATGAATATCACAAGCATGATCATCATTACTGCATAGAAAATATACCGCTGTCTGTCATATTTTCCTGTAGGTGAAGCGTTTTTATAGCGATCAATCACAACAATCATTCGCGGAGTTGTATAAAGTAATTCAAAAGCTAATATAAATACCGTTGAGACAATGATTAGTATTACCGTTGGAGAAATCCAGATTAATTTTGAGTTCAAACTAAACAAACAGAAAATCAATAAAAGTGAAACACTGAGAAAGATGGTGGACCGGTGAAGCGTTTTACTGAATTTATATTTTTGTTCCGTAGTTGCCGACTCTTTTTCTTTATACACTAAAAATAAAAAAGTACTCACAATACAGAAAACATTATAAATAGCCAATAAACTTAAGAATATATTATAATATTTCTTTACGCAAACCGGATTTGTACTGCATTTATTGCTAAGCTCAGGATAGGCAAACAAAAAGATAACTAATGGAAGGACAGCAATTACAATAGCTACCAGAATTAGGGTATTTAGTAATCTTTTGCGGGTTTTATTTCTAGTAAAAAACTTGTGAAATATATTGTATTTTCTATTCAGAAGATTCAGAATATACATAGAAAGCAGGAATAAATATAAAAAGATATACCAGACTGATTCTATTATAAATAAAGACTTCATCAGACAAACAGTCAAAGTAATAGTGTAGATAACCCAGGGAGCAATAGCTATGTACTTGACCGGAATTTGATTTCTCTTTTCATTTCTCTTTCCATTATAAATGTCTTCAAAACCTTGATAATATGACAAAACTTCCTCATGTGGAGTTTTAGACCCTAAA
This sequence comes from Chryseobacterium sp. GW821-FHT04C04, assembly GCF_059420365.1. Lineage (NCBI taxonomy): Bacteria > Pseudomonadati > Bacteroidota > Flavobacteriia > Flavobacteriales > Weeksellaceae > Chryseobacterium > Chryseobacterium sp. GW821-FHT04C04. The sequence goes on from NZ_JBWKTO010000005.1 coordinate 478,335, forward strand.
AATATTTTTAGAAAAGATGCAGGAATTACCCACAAAGCAAGCGTTAGAAGAATAAATGACAAACAGATAAAGAATATACTGGCAAAATTTCCTTTATCACTTAATGCATAGATGAAATCATCACTCACATCTGAAATCACAAAAAGTAAAAAGACAAAAAAAACAGACAAAAAGATATAAATTCCATTAGATTTAATGGTATTATAAAGCTTTTCAAAATAATAGATTATAGTTTCCATGGTATTAATTTTAGTTGATTTTAAAGTTAGTGAAACTGAAATCTGATGCAAATCACCCGAAAGTGGTATTTTCAATCATTATTTTTAATAACTTTATGAAAAACTAATCATGGCCGTTTATATCTTAAGCAACCGGAAAATCATCCGGCATAAAGGCGAAAAAGTGGACTCTTTTTCTAATGATGAATACTCAATTCCCAATTTCAGGATTGCTAAATGTGATTTTGAAAACTATAAAGAACCCACTGCACAAGCCAAAAAAAAGAAAGATTACACCAACAGGAATATTGTAAACTACAAACTGTTCTCCGAACCCGAAAAACAAGGGTATCAAGATGTTTTAGATGTTCTGTTGAACGAAAAAGGAGTTAAAAATTCTTCTCTTACAGCCAATAATCTGGGCGGAACTCAGAGAATGTTCTATGAGCTGTATAAAAATATGTCTTCTACTAAAGAAAGGAGTGATGTACTGATATTTATTCATGGCTATTTGTATGATTTTGATGATGAATTAAAAGCTATTCTAGACCTTAAGAAAATATTCATTGATAATCCGGCATCACCTGTAGAACATATTTTATTCGTAAGCTGGCCTGCCTCAGGAAGTATTATTCCGTTAAGTTATTTTGATGATAAGGCATCCAGTATCAATTCCGGAGCATCACTGATGAGGATGTTTTATTTCTATACCCAGTTTTTAAAGGATATTTTTTCAAACAGAGATCTTGTGCCCTGCAACCAAAGAATTCATATCATGACCCATTCTTTGGGAAACAGAGTCCTTCAAAGCATGCTGTACAGTCTTAAACGTGAAAATATACTTCGTGTCATAGATCAGGTGTTGCTGTTAAATGCAGATGTGACTTATAAAGTATTTGAAGATTCTGAAGATTCTTTTAATAAATTGCCTTTATTAGCCAACCGGATTTCTATTTATCTCAACAGACAGGATGCCGTTTTAGGCATTTCTCAATTCACTAAAAATATTCTGACACCAAGGCTGGGTAAAAACGGACCGAGTGACATTGACCGTTATAAGGATATTGTTTCTATTATTGATTGTACGTTTGTGAAAGACGACCTTCTAAACAGCTTAAAATATGAAGTAGGACATCATTGGGGATATCTCTCGAGCTCACAGGTACAGAATGATATCATTCAGAATTTAAATGGAATAGACAGAAACCTTATTACCAATAGAACAAAGAATAACGAAAATATTTTCACAATTATTTCTTAACAAATAATTAAAATAAACTTTAAAAAATGAACTCTATGTTAAAATTAATTCAATGCTAGAGTATGGCATAAAGATTGCCAATTCAAACTATAGGGAATTACAATTTTTTATTATGGAACAAATTAAAAAAAGGTTTTCTTATATTTTAAACTATATAAAGAAGGCCATCTTCGTAAAAGATGTGATTTAACTGAATAACAACCTCTAAACATTAATTATCCGATAAAAAACTACTTTAGCCATTCAACAGAATTGAAAACTGATTACACTTCCTACAAATTTAATGCAGGAATGTATTTTCATTTTTAGTATTCGGATTACTTCTCTACCTATTCATCCTGATATTTAATATCTATATAATAATTTTCGCCATATTGTTAAATATAGCTAAATAATTCCCTGTATGTTGTATAATTGAAAAAAGTTTTCGACATTTGATTATCAATCAAATAAAATATTAAACATGAAAAATCTAAAAAAAATCAAAAGAGGAGAATTAAAGACGATCAAAGGAGGAAGACCACCTCTTGGATGCAACAGCTGGAACCCAGCTGCCATGTGCTGTAGATCGTGGGCCCCTGATTACTGTGGCCAGGCTACATGCCCGGATTCACCTGCTCCATCATGTTAATTAATTTTTCTCAGTTATATTTTGAACCATAGCAGCTCATTTCTGAGTTCCAGATCGGATTCAAAATTATTGACAAATAAAGCTCCAGTGCCCAAACCTTGAGGCATTGGACTTTTTTTTGTAAATGTATATTGAGCGATAGCATTCAAGCCAATATTACTTTCCAACGCTGAAGTAATCCACCAGTCTATATTCTGATTTTCAGCAAGAGAAATCCATTCATCCGAACCGGAAAATCCCCCTACCAAAGCAGGTTTCAGAATGATATATTGGGGTTGTATTTTTTCTAAAAGCTTTTTCTTTTCTTCAAGATCAATAATCCCTATTAACTCTTCATCCAATGCAATTGGAGTGGGTGTTTTTGCACATAATTCTGCCATATCATTCCAGTTTCCAGCTTTGACAGGCTGCTCAATAGAATGAATGTGAAGATCCGCAAGCTGTTGCAAAACGGTAACTGCTTCATCTTTACTGAATCCTCCGTTGGCATCTACACGAAGCTCTAGCTGGTCTTTGGAAAACTTTTCTCTTAATTTCTGAAGAATAACATGTTCTGATTTCCAATCGACACCGATTTTCAATTTAATACAGTGAAATCCTTTTTCCAGTTTCTCCTGAATCTGTTCTTCCATATACCCTGCATCACCCATCCATATCAGACCGTTGATCGTAATGGCAGATTTTCCTTCAGTAAACTCACTTGGAAAATAAAGACTGCCTCCATATTTCAGATTCTGAATAGCCTGCTCATATCCAAACCAGATTGACGGAAATTCTTTCAGTTCTTCTTTCAAAAAAGCGTTATTCTGATTGATATTTTCGCAAAGCCATTTTAATTTGTTTTCATAATCAGGTCTGTCATCAAAACTCAGTCCCCTGAAAATAGCACATTCTCCTACTCCTTTTCTTCCGCCTTCAGAAATAGTAAGGATAAAGGTTTCCTTATCAAGCAAAACGCCGCGAGATGTTCCACTCGGGCGCTTAAATTGTAATAAATATTGTAAATAATTTGCTTCCATTATTTTACGCTGTCGATACGCATAAATTCTTCTGCTTTCTCTACCATTTCTATACTTCCACAGAAGAACGGAATTCTCTGGTGAAGTTCTGTAGGTTCTATTTCCAGAATTCTTCTGAATCCGTCTGTTGCTTTTCCTCCTGCCTGCTCTGCAAGGAATGCCATCGGATTACATTCGTATAACAACCTTAATTTACCATTTGGAGCCTGTGAATAAGAAGGATAAATATAAATTCCTCCTTTCAGCATGTTTCTATGGAAGTCTGCTACCAAAGAACCGATGTATCTTGATGTATAAGGACGGTCTCCTTCTTCCATCTGGCAATACTTAAGATAGTTTTTTACTCCCTGAGGAAATTTGATATAATTTCCTTCGTTGATAGAATATATTTTACCCGTTCTTGGGAAAGTCATATTAGGATGAGAAAGATAATAAGTTCCCAAAGAAGGATCCAGCGTAAATCCGTTTACTCCGTTTCCGGTCGTATAAACAATCATTGTAGAAGAACCGTAAATAACATATCCTGCAGCAATCTGATTGATTCCTTTTTGTAAAAAGTCTTCTAATTGTACGGGAGTTCCAGGTTCTGTAACTCTTCTGTAAATAGAAAAAATGGTTCCTACAGAAACATTAACATCAATATTGGAAGATCCGTCCAAAGGATCGATAAGTACTACATATTTACTTAAATGACCATTTTCTCCACATTTAATATCAATAAAATCATCATTTTCTTCAGAAGCAATACCACAAACAACCTCTCTTTGAGACAAAGCCGTAATAAAAATTTCATTAGCGATCACATCCAATTTCTGCTGTTCTTCACCCTGAATATTCTGGTTTCCGGCAGCTCCTGTTATATCTACAATTCCGGCTTTATTTACTTCTCTGTTTACCACTTTCGAAGCTAATCTTATGGCACTCAGAAGACGAGAGAATTCACCTGTAGAATACTGAAAATCGTCCTGCTTATCTATAAGAAATTCTCCTAAAGTCTGTAATGGTTGATTTGACATATTTTTCTTTTTACGTTTTGCCCAAATTTCGGAAAATTTATCGCATTAAGAAAATTTAATTACAAAAGAGATTACCCACTGTATTTCAACACAATACAAACCAAATACAACATAATATGAAGCAGTTACAAAAAATAATATCCCCCAATTTGCTATTCCAGACCTATGAAAAAATCAGATTATTTCAACAATTATTGATTTTAAGGAAATCTTAATTCTATCATTCCGCTAGGCTATTTCATATCTCGTTGTAAATTTATAATTTTGACGTCCGTAAAAAACTCATGTAATTTTTTATCTAACAATTTTATTTTTAACAATTTAATGAAAATTTTCAAGTTTGGTGGAGCATCAGTAAAAGATGCTGAAAGTGTGAAAAACGTGTCTATGGTTCTAAAAAGCCAGGGATTTGCCAAATGCTTGCTGGTCATTTCAGCAATGGGCAAGACGACGAATGAGTTGGAAAAAGTTGTAGAACTTTATTTCAAAAAAGATAACTATCAAACCGAGATTGAGAAGATAAAACGAAAACACATTGAGATTGCGGAAGGACTTTTCCCTGAAAATCATGCGGTTTTCGCTGAAATCAATCTCTTTTTTGATGATATCGATTCTTTTTTAAGAAGAAATAAGTCTCCTAACTACAGCTTCGTATATGATCAGGTGGTAAGCTGTGGAGAAATGATTTCTACTAAAATATTGAGTGAATACCTGAATGAGATCCAGTTTACCAATCAGTGGTTAGATGCCAGAGATTATATTAAAACGGATAATTCATACAGAGAAGGTACAGTAGACTGGACAAGAACTGAAGAATTTATTTCAAATCTTAATCCTGAAATCTGCTATGTAACCCAGGGGTTCATAGGTTCCGACGACAACAATTTTACGGTGACGTTAGGAAGAGAAGGATCTGATTACTCTGCGGCTATTTTTGCTTACTGCTTAAATGCTGAAGCTATGACCATCTGGAAAGATGTACCAGGAGTAATGACCGGAGATCCAAGAAAATTCAATGATGTGACTCTCCTTTCTAATATCTCTTATGAAGAGGCTATTGAAATGGCTTATTACGGAGCAAGCGTTATTCACCCGAAAACATTACAGCCCCTACAGCAAAAAAGTATTCCTTTTTACGTAAAATCTTTTGTAGATCCTACTAAAGAAGGAACAAAAGTAGGTGCTTCCGAGAAAAACCAAAACGAAGAATCTTATATTTTAAAAGAAAATCAGGATCTTTTGAAAATCTCTACCAGAGACTTCTCTTTTATTGCAGAAGATCATATGAGCTTAATTTTCGGATATTTATCCAAATATAAGATCAAAGTTTCCCTAATGCAGAATACTGCAATTTCCCTGGCACTATGCCTTGAAGATAAGTTTAATCATATTGAAGAACTCGAAGAAGAGCTTCAAAAAATTTTTAAAACCGAAACAATTAAAAATGTATCTTTATTCACAGTAAGAAATGCGAAGATGGATCACATTGATAAATTTTACCATGAAAAAAATGTATTATTGGAACAAATTTCCAAGAATACTCTTCAAATGGTAACACAATAATATTAATTGCGACTAAACACACATGAGTTTAATTTCGAAAAACGATCTGATCAAAGCTTCCGGCTTAAATAAAATTGGGTTTCTAAAGAACCCAGTAGCATCTGCTGTGATGAGCATTGCTAAAATAAACGAAGTAAATAAATTATACGACAAACTAAAAGACAAGGAAGGCAAAGACTTTTTCGACTCATTTGTAAGAGAAAGAAACCTAAGCTATATAGCTTTTGAAGAAGACTTGGCAAAGATTCCCAAAACGGGACCATTTATACTGGTTTCTAATCATCCGCTGGGTGCTATAGACGGGATTCTGATGTGCAAAGTCTTATCTGAGGTTCGTCCGGATTTTAAGGTGATGGGAAATTTCCTTTTGGAAAAGATCAAACCTATGGAACCGTATGTAATCGCAGTAAACCCTTTTGAAGGTAGAAAAGAAGCTTACAGCAGCTCTTCAGGAATGCGTGAAACGCTCAAGCATTTGCAAAACGGAGGCTGTGTAGGTATTTTTCCGGCGGGAGAAGTTTCCAACAAAAACAATCCTTACGGAGAAATTTTAGATAAAGAATGGGAAAAAACGGCACTTAAGCTCATAAGAATGGCTAAAGTGCCGGTAGTTCCTATGTATTTCCATGCTAAGAACAGCCGACTTTTTTATCAGGTGGCGAAGCTTCATCCGAACTTGCAGACCTTGATGCTTCCGGCTGAAATGATGAATGACAGGGAAAAGCCAATCAGAATCAGAATCGGACGACCGATCACTGTAAAGGCCATGGACGAAATGGAAACGATTGAGGAATTAGGCGAATTTCTGAAACGTAAGGTGTATATGATGAAATCTTACTACGAAAAGAGAAAATCCCTTGCTCAAAGCATCAATCTTCAGAATTTATCCGTAAAGTTTCCTTTGTTAAAGGAAGAAAATATCGTTCAGAATATTATTGATGAGACTCCTGTGGAAGATATCATAAAAGATGTTGATAAGCTGAGAGGAACTGATAAAATGCTGTTCAGTAACGGAAATTATGAGATCTACTTCACGACATACGAAGAAATCCCTTCTATTATGAGGGAAATCGGACGTCAGAGAGAGCTTACTTTCCGTGCAGTAGGTGAAGGAAGCAACCTTCCGTTTGACCTTGATGAATATGACAAACATTACCACCACTTATTCCTTTGGGACAATGGTGAGAAAAAGCTGGCTGGTGCTTACAGAATGGCACTCGGTAGAGAGGTGATGAAAAAATATGGCATCAAAGGCTTCTATACAAGCTCTTTATTTGAGTTTGAGCAGGATATCCATCCTTTCTTCAAAAAAGTGATTGAAATGGGCCGTGCCTATATCTGCCAGGAGTATCAGCAGAAGCCACTTCCTCTTTTCCTTTTATGGAGAGGAATTGTACATGTCTGTCTGAGAAATCCTGATCATAAGTTCCTGATGGGTGGCGTGAGTATCTCCAATAAGTTCTCGGAGTTCTCAAAATCTCTGATGATCGAATTTATGCGTTCCAATTATTTTGATTCTGCAGTAGCTCAATATATCACTCCAAGGAATGAATATAAAGTAAAGCTTCGTGACAGGGATAAAAACATTTTCTTTGAGGAAATGGAATCTGACCTTAATAAGCTGGACAAGATTATTGATGACCTTGAACCGGAATTGAGACTTCCTGTTCTGATCAAGAAATACATCAAACAAAATGCTAAAGTAATTGCTTTCAACGTTGATCCTAACTTTAATGATGCGATCGATGGATTGATGTATATCCGAATCAGTGATCTTCCAGAAAACACGATAAAACCGGTATTGGAAGAGATGAGCGAACAGATCAGAAAGGAGCAGGAAAATAATCCGGCTGATAATCAGTAAGTTTTTAACTTTATTCAAAAAAAGTACGATGACTACTTGCTTTGTATACTAAAACTTGCTACTTTTGCATCACTTTAAAACAACGAAGTAAGTCAAACAAAAATATAATGGTTTCTTAGCTCAGTTGGTAGAGCAATGGATTGAAAATCCATGTGTCCCTGGTTCGATTCCTGGAGAAACCACTTTAAAACCTCTAATTTATTTTAGAGGTTTTTTTGTTTTTTATAAGCATACTTTTCTCACATGCTTCCACAATAAAATTTATATACTCAGCAAATTTCCAACCCTACACCACCATCAAAGCACACCTATCCAAAATTTGAACATTTTGACTAGTGGGTTCAAAAAGTAATATGACAAAATATCATATTTATATGGAAATTGATGGGGTCATAACCAACCGATAAAAGAGGTTTATTATTTCAAATATAATTACAAAAAATTGTAATTGAAAACAGTGCTTTGATAAGACAAATGTGTCTCTTGAAGAAAAAGGGAAAGAACTGCAAATTGTTTGGAAAAAATTTCATACTGAATACTATAGCCTAAATTATATATTAAATAACATCAGTAAAGCTTTCCCAGAAGGCGTGTAAGTTAAAAATTTTCTCTCTTTAACTTCATTTGAATAGTATCCTTGTAAAAAATCATCTTCCATTGCATTGAACTATTTCTAAAATTGTTAATCTGAACAGGAATTGTATCAGGTTTACTCGGATTCTTTTCGTAAGATATAACCTTAAAACTCTGTTTTTTATCATCGTAATGATATTTCATAAATATTGAAGTACTATCCACATACATAAATGGGTTTGGGCAATAATACATTTTTCCTCTTTCTTCAATATAAATTGTTTTCCAAGCCAAAGTATCTTGTTGCCATTCATTGTCTCTAACCAATTTTCCATTACGAAACATCGACGTGACCTTCCATTTTCCAAAATATTTTTTTGAAAGGTGAACGTCATAATTATAGTAGATAACAAATAATAAAGGAATTAGAATACATAACACACGAGCAATTGAGCGTGAAAAATTATTACCGATTGATGGTGCTCTATTTTTGTATTGATTAAAGAAGTTTATTATATTAACTTTTTGCTGTAAAAATAGATTAACCAAGCCTAATGTTATTAGGATTGATGTAAATAATGTAATTGGTCCAATATTATAAAAAACGTTAATCAAAACAATGTTCAGCATTACAGGTAAAAGTATTGTAATGCCTAATAAAGTTGTACGTTTGAATAGTAAAAGAATACTACCAATGATTTGAAAAAAAGCCACAATTACAGCAAGTCCGTAAGAAAATCCATAGTACTTCCAGGTTAACTCCGGACCCGTTAATACACCTGATAAAGAATCATTTATATGATATGAATAATTAAAATTAACTTCAAATATTTTTTGAAAGCCAAAATCTAATAGTAGAAATGCAATCCAATAACGTAATAATGTTGAAAGCCAAGTAATATATTTTATAGAATTAAAAGTTCCATTATTTTCTTTTTTATGCCAATAAAAAGAAAAACCAATTGAGAATAGTATTGCTAATCCTAATGTAAAAAATCCGGCAGGGAGTATAAACTGTGAAATTTTATAGGGTAAAAGAGGAGAGATTATAAAAAGAGCAGTATTTATCGTACCTACAATTGCTAAAAAAGATAATGAAAATTTCGAAAACCATTTTGTATTATTTATTACTTCGGTTGAGTTCATAGTTTTTTTATTAATCTTTTTCGGTTTTTGTTTGTACAAAATGAAGCTTAGCATTATTCTTTATGAAGCAAAAAGATATAAAAATTTCGTAAAAAAATAGTATATCCGTATTTCGTTAAACTTGTCGCTAATATAATTATTTATTTATAATCTAGAGACTTAATAAAAAACGGTCATGATTAGCTTTGCAAGGGTATGCAAATAATACTATCAAATCGTAATAGGGCTATGCATAAATTTTCTCAGAACACATGAAAAAGTATAAGAATCTTAGTAATTTACTTAAAAGCTATAACTGATCTATATTTTTTCCAAGCCATTCTTATCCTTTCTCTCCAACCGAAGCATCAAATAAGTGAGTAACACAATAAGGTATGCTATAGCAACCTTCTACACCCTCATTTTTTTGATCTAGATCATTTTTTTCCTTTCTCTTTTAAATTTTTAAATCTTTTCGTAATTAATTTTTTTTCCCGTTATACCTTAAAAAAAAATCAAAAAAATGATAATTAATTTTTTATTTGACAGGTAAAACTTAATTTAGTGCAGTAAAACAAAATCACAAATACTATTATGAAAATAAAATTATTAGCAGATACTTTTCTGGGTATCGCTGCTCTGCTCGTTTTTCAATCCTTTACAGAAACTACTATAGCAACCCAAGACACTGCTGCTACAAAAAAAAATGCCTCAGCTTTAAGGCATGCACCGTCTTTCAGTGTTCCTGTTGCCGGAAATTCTTTTTTAACGGTAAAACCTTCGGCTGCCAACGAGGTTATCACCTCGAGCAGCTTGGGCAACTGGACGAACTCCAATAGTGTCATCAGCACCTATTTCAGAGTGAGTAATACAGGAACATTAAACATTGGATTAAAAGCCTCTGTTCCTTCAGGTACAAGTGTTGTAAAAGTAACTGTAGGCAGCACATCCAAGAATGTTACTTTAACGGGATCTACGTATAAGGAATATACCGTTGGAGATTTTACCGTTTCCACTCCAGGTTATGTAAAAGTTGATCTTCAGGGTGTTTCTAAAACCGGTGGTTATTTTGCAGATGTCACAGATGTTACTTTCGCTGGGGCAGCCTCTACAGGAACTAATGTGTACAGTAATGATCCTTCATACTATTATTGGGCGCGCAGAGGACCTTCCTGCCACCTGAATTATATAATTCCAACCACCAATAATGTTAGCTATTATTACAACGAAGTAGCAGTTCCTGTAGGAGAAGATAAGATTGGCTCTTATTTTATGGTCAATGGATTTAGTGCGGGCTATTTTGGAATGCAGGTGAATTCTGATACAGAAAGAAGAATTCTGTTCTCTGTATGGAGCCCCTTTGATACGGATGATCCTAATAACATTCCTCCTGATCACAAAATAGTTCTGAACAGAGCAGGTACCGGAGTAACAATCGGAGAGTTTGGCAATGAGGGCTCTGGTGGACAAAGCTATTATAAATACAACTGGAGCGCAGGACAAACTTATAAATTCTTATTAAAAGGGGAACCGGATGGTAATGGAAAAACAGATTTTACAGCCTGGTTTTTGTCACCGGATGCTACGACATGGAAGCTGATTGCCAGCTGGAAGAGACCTGAAACCAGTACTTATCTTAAAAACTTCTACAGTTTCGTTGAGAATTTCAATCCTGAAAATGGATATCAGGGAAGAAAAGCAGAGTTTAAAAATCAATGGGCAAGAACTTCAGATGGCAGCTGGGTATCTATTTCCGAAGCAAATTTTAGTGTAGATAACACTTATAATGCACAACAAAGAATAGATGCAATAGGAGGAACAAGCAGTAATTCTTTCTTTTTGCAAAATGGAGGATTCTTTAATACAACTGTTGCTCCCGACTCACAGTTTTCCGTTACTGCCCCTACGCAGGCCCCGAGCATTAATTTTTCAACACTTCCTTAAAATTATAACTTAAAAATAAAAGCCAGTTAACTTATGAGAACTGGCTTTTTTTATGATGTACATTTTCAATTTTAATTACATAGTATAACTGCTGTAAACAACGTAGTACATGCAATACTCACATTGACTTCTTAGCTCGTGAATGGGGCAAACATCTCTATCAGGAATGCAGTTTTTTACAGAGACAGCAACAATAAAAATGTTTCAGCTATAAATTACAGGGAACGATACTACTTCTAGGGCTGATAAAAACTCTTTACTGAATTCCCCCCTAAAAATACATTTGCAAGAAACAATTAAAAATAATTTCCTGAAAAAAACAAAAAAAGTAAAGCATATCAAAACACTGATGAACAGAACATTGAATACAAAAGCCAGCTCTAACAGCAGATTTATTCAAAAAAATATAATAAAATACTTGCGCGGTATTACAAAATGTTATACTTTTGCATCACTTTAAAACAACGAAGTAATAAACAAAAACATAAATGGTTTCTTAGCTCAGTTGGTAGAGCAATGGATTGAAAATCCATGTGTCCCTGGTTCGATTCCTGGAGAAACCACTTAAAACCTCTAATTCATTTTAGAGGTTTTTTTGTTGTTTACACTCTCAATAATTCTTTTCATTATCTCTTTCATACATCAAGGCTGATGGTATTTTCTATGATTATTTAAATTTAATCACACAATAAGGATTTATTTATAAAATTGATTTATATTTAAACATAAATAATTATTAATAAATTAAAAATAAATAATAACACCAAAATAAAAATCATGAAACACCAAAGCCTTCAAAAAAATGTTAATAATGAATTTAGCATTAAACAAAGTCAGTTTAAAAATGTAATTTCTATTTTCAAAGCAGTAAGCCGTTCTTTTCCCGAAAAAACAGCTATTATTTCTAAAAGCAAGAGTATTTCCTATGCAGAATTGGATTATCAATCTGATCAACTCGCGGCTTATCTTCTGAACTCATCCTTAAAAAAGGGAGCTTCTATTGCAGTCTGCATGTCCCAATCTGTAGAGCGCATTGTCTCTTTTCTGGCTGTTCTGAAGGCAGGTTCAGCATACATCCCTATTGACGGACAACTGCCTTCAAACAGAATCAAAATGATCATAGAAGACTCAGAAGCTGAACTTATCATCACTGAAAACCTGTATGTCGATAAATTTGCAGAGATCAAAACTCAATTGATTAATATAAACCAGCAAGCCAATGAAACTGCAGAAAATCATATTGACATCAATCCTGACGACATTGATCTGATGCAGACAGCCTATATCATTTATACCTCAGGAAGTACAGGAATTCCTAAAGGAGTAGAAATACATCATGAAGCTTTTTATACTTTTATAGTATCCTTCACAGAGCTTTGGGGGTATTCCGCCAAAGATAAAACGCTTCAGTTCAGCTCAGCCGGATTTGATGTTTCTATTATTGACATATGGGTACCGCTGTTTACAGGAGCAACCATTGTTCTGTATCCTGACAACAAAATCATAGGAAAACCTCTACTGGATTTTATCGTTGATCATAAAATTGAGGTGGTTCCTTTTCTTCCGCCCGCTGTACTGAGTACGTTGCCAACCAATCTTCCCATCGGAGATCTGCATACCCTTTCAATTGCAGGTGAAGTTCCATCGGAGCAGACCATAAAAAACTGGTGCAGCAGAGTACGCCTTATTAATGTATATGGCCCTACTGAAACAACCGTAAGTGTTGTAACTCACCATTTCCAGGATGATACCAATCCCCATATCATCGGAAAACCATTGGAAGGCGCTCATATTCACATCCTGAATCAGGATCTTGAATATGTGAGTGAAGGTATTACCGGTGAAATTTATATCGGTGGTAAGCAAGTAGCGAAAGGATATATCAATAAGCCCGCGGAAACATCAGAAGTATTTATTGATGCCCCTGAATGGATGCAGTCTGATCACGGGATCAACTACAGATTGTATAAATCAGGGGATCGTGGATTCTGGAGAAAAGACGGCAATATTGAATTTGTAGGACGGCTGGATGAACAGGTGAAATTAAGAGGTTACAGAATTGAATTAAAAGAAATTGAGCATCATATAGGACAACTTGCACAGGTTGCAAATGTCGCGGTTAAAGTTCATCGTCCGGAACAAGGACAACCTGTTCTTGCTGCATTTCTCGAACTTTATGAAACAGATAAAGAACATATTACACTGGAAGACATCCGTTCAAGACTGAAACAAAGCCTCCCCACTTATATGCTTCCTGAAAAGATCATACTGTATGACAAACTTCCTTTGACCATTACTGGAAAGATTGACAAGAGCAAACTTCACATTCCTTTGCAGCAAACCATGAAAAAGACGAAAGAAAAGGTGGATACATCAGATCTCAAACAGGAAATCACTGAAATATGGATGGATTTACTGAACATGGATGAAATAAATGAAAATGACAATTTCTTTGAATTAGGGGGACATTCTTTAATGCTTGGACAAATGCATTCCCGTTTGCCGCTGAACATCCAGAAAAGAATATCACTTCCGGAACTGTATCAGTTTTCAACCATATCTCTTTTTGTAAAAGAAGCTGAAACCCGCTTGATACAAAATCAGCTTAGTCAGCAGGAGAAGGCCCTTCTTGTGGAAGAACAGCTTATAAAAGATGCAGAACTTCCATTTGATTTTGAGATTACGGTACAGCCGGATCCCAAAATTTTAGCCGATCCATCTGCAATTTTCCTCACAGGAGTTACTGGTTTTGTAGGCTCACATTTACTGGAAGAACTCATTCCCCGAAACCCAAACGCCATTATCTACTGTCTTGTAAGAGCCGAGAATGAAGATTTTGGATTAGAACGCATCAAAAGTACTTTTTCAAAATTCAAACTTGTATGGAAAACAGAGTTTGAAGATAGAATAAGAATTGTTTTAGGTGACCTGACGCAGCCGAATCTGGGTATTGATGATAAACTGTATGGAAATCTCCTGAAAAACATTGAGGTAATTTACCATATGGGAAGCGATGTAAGCTATGTAAAACCCTATGAACATATCAAAAAACCAAATGTTGACGGAATGGCACATATATTACACCTGGCAGTGCACGAAAAAACAAAATTCCTTATCATATCATCATCAATGGGCGTTTACAGCTGGGGCAGAAGCTTTACAGGAAAAACATGGATGAATGAAGATGATCCTATTGAACAAAATTTACCTGCCGTATGCCGTGATATGGGATACATCCGTAGTAAATGGGTCATGGAAAGCATGGCTTCCAAAGCCCGTGACAAAGGTCTCCCTTTGATTAATTTCCGTTTAGGGTTTGTAGTTTGCCATGGAGAAACCGGGGCAACTCCGTTAAACCAATGGTGGAGCTCTTTGATGCGTTCCTGTATTGAATTAAAAGCATTTCCTCTGGTAATGGGATTGAAAGATGAAGTGATTACTGTAGATTATGTCTGCAAATCTATTGCTCACATCAGTCAGAATCCGGATGCAGTAGGACTCAACTTTAATTTGAATCCTTTACCGGAACATGATCTGTCTCTTACTGATTTTTGTGTACGCATCACTGATTACTGCGGGCTGGAAATGAAAAGCTTAGATTTTGAAACCTGGTTTGAACAATGGAAACGAAATCATGACACACCTGTGTATGCCCTACTTTATCTATTTTCTGATGATATTCATGAAGGAAAATCCCTGGTTGAAGCTTATGAAAACACCTATTATTTTAAAAGCCATAATACGGAGCGTTTCTTAGAAGATACAGATATCAGACCCGCCATTTTTAATAAGCCAGTTATGGAAGCCTATTTAAGGTATATGAAGATGATTTAAAAATCACCAATGACATTCAAAATAACTCAAAATCTCTAATTCATTTTAGAGATTTTTCTGTTTTATATGCAAAATCAGAGTAATGGAATTAGCGATCAGTTCAAAATTGGGAATTGGCAAAAGTTTGAATGATCTGAGAAGAAATTATATATTAAAAAAAACGAGATCATTTATTCAGCCAGTTCAGACACTCCGCAATCTGTGTTTTACTGATAAAAATTTCAGCATTCACCTCTGGTTCCGGAGAGAGTCTTAGCTCTACTTTCTGACTGGAATGTTTAATGATTTCGGAAACAGCTTCCTTATTAATGATAAACTTGCGGTTTATTTTAAAGAAAATATCCGGGTTGAGTTTCTGAATAATATCTTTAATGGTATCATCATAGATATAAGTCTGATAATCTTTTGTGGTAAGGAAAAGGTATTTCCCGGAAGCAAAAAAATATGCAGTGTTATGCTCATCTATCGATTTAAGCTTATTCCCTTCTCTCACCATAAAGCGTTTCATGACCTCATCTTCTACCTGGCGCAAAGAGGAAATTGACTTGAGCACCGGTTCGGGATCAAAATTGTTTCTTATGGAAATAAATTTCTGTAAAGCTTTATGCAAATCCTCTTCTTCAAAAGGTTTCAGAAGGTAATCAATGGTAAAATGCCTGAAGACTCTCATGGCATATTCATCAAACGCAGTAATGAAAATAATAGGGGTAAAAAGCTCTACATGTTCGAAAATTTCCAGACTCATCCCGTCACCAAGATGAATATCCATAAAGATAAGATCAACAGAATCTTTTTCAAAAAAATCAATTGCCTGTTTTTTGGAACGAAGAATAACAGTCTCTGTAACAGGGACTATGCTCTGTGTATCCAAAAGATTTTTCAGATAATTCACAGCCAGCAGCTCATCTTCTATAATGGCAATTTTCATAACGGTGCAAAAGTACAAAAAAACCGCTAGAACAATTAAGTTCAAGCGGTTTCCTCTGTATTGAATTTGATATGAAGTTCTATAGATTAGGATTATTCTTCTTCGCACTCATCGGATATTCAATGGTATATCGCGGATCGTTCTGCTGAAGAATATATTCTTTGCCACTGATTGTATGGCTTATTTTTTTCTGATTTGCTCTTCTTAAATCGAACCACCTTTGTCCTTCCAAAGCAAATTCTCTGAATCTTTCATCCATGATAAAGTTCATGAATGCTGTAGAATCCATTGAAGACACTGTATTTTGTACTGAAATATATCCGTCTGGTGTATATCTGTTTTTCAATACTTTCAGAAGTGTTTCTTTAGCCTCTGTCAGTTTGTTCAGCTTTAATAATGCTTCAGATTTTATAAAGTACTGCTCTGCTGTTCTGAAAGATACTTTGAATTCTAAGCTACCTCCTTTAATGACTTTATACTTACTTCCATTTTTTTCAAAATACATGCCAAACCTTTTATCTGCCGCAGTATTGTATGAAGAAATTAATTCGGGAGAGGCAAAAGATAAGTTCTTTATAGAGTTATCCCAGGTATTGTCCAACGCCATGATAGATTCCGGGGAAGCATAATGGTTAGGCGGAGTACTTGCTGTATTCAAATTACTCAAATCTCCTTTTACTGCTAATACCTGATCTGCATAGTTTACAGCTTTGTTCCAGTCTCCTTCATATAGAGCTGTTCTTGCTTCAAAAGCCAGCAATGCTGTCTTTGAGAATCTGTAGTTTACTCCTAATGCCTGCTTCTGCTCTACCATCAGATCTTCTGCTTTTTTAAGGTCTGAATGAACCTGATTGTATACTTCCTGCACAGAAGAAGGCTTCAATACCTCCTCAAGATCAATTTCAAGATTGATCGGAACACCTCTGTCTGTAGAAGCTGTAGCACTGTTGTATGGTTTCCCATATAAATTCACCATATCAAAATACAAATAAGCACGAAGAGCATATGCTTCTGCTAGAATCTGATTCCTTTCCGGAGAATCCTGCATTGTCTTACTTCCTTCATTAATAATCTGATTCAGATAGAAGTTCACGTTATAAAAGCTTAACCAAGGAAGCTCCGCAGATGTAGAATCATAGTTCGAATCCTTCCACATCGCAATTTCACGATAAGAAATAAAATCTACTCCATTGTCATCGATACTTGTCTCATCGGTACGAAGGGCTACCAGCGATTTGTGAACGGGATATTTTGAATAGGCTGATGTAAGTACTTTTCGGTAATCTTCAACGGTGGTAGGAATAACCTTTCCTTCCGGCTGAATATCTAAAAACCTGTCACATCCGATACTGATAAAGCTGATTGCGGCAAGCGCTATGATTGTTGTAATTTTTCTCATTTTTCTCAAGTTTTAAAAAGAAACATTAAATCCTACGGTCACCGACTTGGTGATAGGCTGTGCATAAATATTACCATACGTTTCCGGATCAAAATATCCTTTATATCCATTACTGAATACAAACAGGTTACGCCCTTCAACACTCAGTCTCAAACTGCTGATCCCCATAGGATTTGTAAACTCTTTAGGAAGCGTATACCCTAAACGGATACTGCTGATTCTGATATAGCTGATCTCTTTTGCCCATACATCAAGCAGATTGTATGCGCTTGATCGGTTTCCTGCAAACCATTTGTTCGCCATCCATCCATCCGGATTAGCGTCCATATCAGGACTAGTAATTCCCGGAAGCGAACCTCCTGCTTCATAGATATCTCTTGTGTAATTTCTTCCTCTATCCAAATCCATACCTCTGTAAGAAGGTGTTCTCATTACTGTCTGCTTCAGATTGAATGTTGCGGAGATAGTAAGATCAAAATCATGTACTTTAAATGTGTTGATAATACCTCCGGTAAACTTCGGATCTCTATCTCCTACATAGGTAAACAGGCTTCTAAGTTCAGCGTTTGAAAGTTTCGTATCTACAAGCTGTCCCGGAAGGAAATCTGCATACACATCATATAATTTGAAGAATTCTGCTACTGAAATCTTCTGGTCTCCTTTCCAGAACAATGGGTTTCCATGTTCATCCATTCCTGCCGTTTTCAAAGCAAAAACAGCATTCACAGGAAGACCTTCTCTTGAAGGAAGAAAAGAGTTGTCACGAGGCTGCTCGCTCAATACTCTACTCTTGTTATGTGCAAAGTTGATCGTAGTAGTCCACTTGAAATTATCATGATTAATGTTTCTTGTAGATATTGCCAATTCAAAACCTTTGTTGGTCAAACTTCCCCAGTTCATCATCGTGTATTCAAAACCTGTTTCAAGAGGAGTTTCTCTCATACTGATCATATCTGTTCCTTTTCTGCTGTAAACATCAGCGGTAAGGCTAACACGGTTATTAAACAATCCTAAATCAAGACCAACGTTGGTGTTGGTAGTTTTTTCCCATCTCAATTTATCATTCGGCGGGCTGATAACATTGATGACTCCTTCTTTTATTCCCGGAAGAATCGTTGCATCATTGTATTCACCAATAAAGAATGGCGATGTATTTCTGTCGATATTCCCCTGAAGACCATAAGATGCTCTTAGTCTAAGGTTAGATACCGCAGTAATATTTTTCATGAAGTCTTCCTTCGTCACCAGCCATGATCCTGAAACGGCCCATATTGGAAGGTATTTATATTTTTTATTCACCCCAAAAAGGTTCGTTCCGTCATATCTCACACTTCCGAAGAATGTATATTTCTGATCGTAGGTGTAAGATGCCGTAGCAAACATAGAAGCATAAGCATTCTCTATAGGAGCCGCCTCACGGTATGTTTCATATCTTTTATCTGCCGCAAAACCTGAATTCGGGAAAACAATTGCCGTAGCTCTTCTGGTCTTTGGGTCATACCCAAAAGCTCTTGTAATGGTCGTATTATCCTCTGTTTTACGGATTTCCGTTCCTGCCATCAAATCAATTTCATGTTTTGAATTGATCTTCGTGCTGTACGCCGCCTGTAGTTTCCAGTTGTATTGGAAGAAATCGTTATCCCAGTTTTGTTTTACAGCACCGGCTGGTAGAAAGTAATTGTATTTACCGTCTTTATAGTAACGGGTATTTTCTTTCATTTTTCTGGTGAAGTAGGTATTCTCCGCAGCAAATTTTTCTGTTTTATTGGTATCATACTGAAGACCTAACTGAGAAGTAAATCTTAAACTTTTTGAAGCTTTATATTCTAAATCTAAAATCGCTTTCAAAGAGTTATTTTTCAGTGAATAGTTTGTATTTTCTCTTTCTTCAAGGAAATTGAAAGGAATATAACGGTCCTCAAAGCCATCCATATCTTTATCATAATTGTAACTTCCATCTGCATTGAAAGGTTTCAGATAAGGATTGGCATTTCTTGAATAATTAACAGGGTTTATTGAAGCATCAGCATCCGTTACAAATGATTCACGTTCACTTTGCGTTCCGAAAATAGAGATTCCTGCATTTAACTTATCGCTTAATTTATAATTATTTTTTAAAGTCAGGTTGTAACGCTTAAAACCTGTACCGATAGTTGTTCCTTCTTCATCATAGTATCCCAGAGAGAAGTAGTAATCTGCACGATCACTTCCTCCGGAAACACTTAATCCATATTGTTTGTTGATCGCATTTCTGTACAACAGTTTACCCCAGTCTGTATTGCCGTTTCTTAAACCGTCGATCTGCTGGCGTGTGAATGAATTCAACGCATCAAAACCTCCGTTTCTGAAAGCATCAAGCTGGCTGTTCTGAGTCAGAATTCTCATCACTTCTCCTTTATCTGCACGATAAGTAAGGTCTGCGCGCTTAGCAAGCATCAGTTCCAGGTCTACTTTTTCGGAAGCGTTCAGAAGGTTCAGTTTGTCAAAATCAGGACGTGATGTAATGAAAGTATCTGCTGAGAAGTTCAGCTTCAGGCTTCCTTTTTTTCCTTTTTTGGTTGTAATGGAAATTACTCCATTTGCAGCTCTTGCTCCATAAATGGCTGTTGCAGCTGCATCTTTAAGAATGGTAATATCTTCAATATCGTTAGGGTTCAGCCCTGCGATAGAGAAGTTCTGAAGCTGGTCTATATTATCTTTATCGGTAAAATTCGGAACATCATTTCCTTCTAACGGAAGACCGTCGATTACCCATAGCGGATCCTGAGGACCGGAAAGAGAAGCTGTACCTCTGATTCTGATCTTTGCCGGGCTTCCCGGAGCCCCTGTTTCAGGAGTTACTGCCACACCGGCAATCTGACCTGCCAGCATTTGGTCTACACTGGCAACACCAGCCTGGCTGATGTTGTCCATTTTTACTGTAGAAACCGCTGAGGTCTGCTTACGTTTTTCAATTTTCTGATATCCAGTGATGATTACTTCCTGGATTTTATTTTTGTCTGTAACTTCAGAAGTTAGTCTTATTGTATAGTTGGTCTGTCCTTCATTCAACTGAATTACCCGGGATTCATAACCTGGATAGCTTACTGATACAGATTTTGTATCTGCAGGAATTTCTAATATAAATTTCCCGTCCTTATCGGCTACTGTACCTACAGATACACTTTCGATAATTCCTTCCAATTCTGTTTTTGTTGAAACAGACTGGGTCTCTATTTTTATAGATGCACCGGCAATGATATGAGAAGTATTTCCGTCTTCTATTTTCCCGGTGATGGTTTTCTTTTGCTGGGCCATTGCTATATTAGCAGCCAAAAGAGGTAAAAGTATTAGAGTTTTTTTCATTGCCGTTTATTTGTTTAAAGCCTCTTGTATACGAATGATTAAATCTGTGTAATGTGCTCTGGAAGCATCATCACCTCTGTATCTTGTCCTGTTTAGTAAGTCCAGAACCTTCTGAAGTTCCGCTCTCTTGTATGTAGTGACTTCAGATACTCTTTTCATGGATGAATAATTGATATTCCTCAAACCGTGATCATCTTCATGGAAATTACAGATGGTTGGGATATTCAGTGTATCATCTACTTTCAATCCTTTCACAGCCGTTTTTTCAAATAGTTTGTTTACAGAAACGATCAGAGCATCCACATAATTTTTCTGGGTCATCTTCTCAAGCATCGTCAAACTTCCTTTTTTATTGAAAATAGCTGTTCTTACCTGATCAAATAAGTTTTCAACCGTGTAGATCTCTTCTTTAGAACCTGAAACCTGTTGTTTCAATTCATTTTCAAGCAATCTCAACAATCGGTCATCCATCAACAGAGAATAGATATTTGCATACTGCATTCCTCTTGCAAGCGTATACGGTGTCTGCTCAAATGGTCCCATTGGTGAATCTTTAACCGGATACGTTTTTTCTGTAATCGGGTTGAAGAATAACCATTCCGGAAGGTTGATCGCATTTTTAACAAGATAATCAACAGCTCTTCTCTGTATTTCTGCAGGAACTGCTTCGTAAGCTTTCTTCTTGTTGCCAAAAACAGTATTGTTCAGATAGATCCCTCCAACATTAGCCATCACATGACCTGTATACAAATCCCATTGTCCGATAACTCCCAGATACAGTTTTCCGGCATCTGTATATTCTTTACCATCTTCATACGTCCACTTTAAAAGATTATTGATGACAACTTTCAGGTTTTTTATTCCATATTCGCTGGCTTTCATCGCATCATCTCCCAAATCTTCAGACTGCGAACGTGGATCAATGGTTTCCAGGTAGCTCTGCTGCTCACCGTAGAAATACATCGGATCATTCTCGTGTTTTTCAATTAAGTTTTTTAGCGCTTTTTTCTCAGCAAACTCATCCGGATACCAACGATACCCCCAGTCTATAGCATATTTATCGTAAACACCTATTTTCGGAGTAATCGCTGTCACACCATCTTCCGGCTGTGCCACGTAATTGTAACGTGCATAATCCATAATAGAAGGTGCCGTACCACCCATTTTGTCTGTAAATTCTTTGGAACGAAGCGATTCTACAGGGAATGCAAAAGAAGCTCCCATATTATGCTTCAATCCAAAAGTGTGACCTACCTCATGAGATGAAACAAAACGGATTGCTTCTCCCATGTGTTCATCACTGAATTTATTTCCTCTTGCTTTCGGGTCTATAGGTCCCGTCTGAATTCTCATCCAGTCATGAAGAGAAGTCATTACATTATGCCACCAGATGATATCTGCTTCGATAATTTCACCACTTCTCGGGTCTACTACAGAGGGTCCCATTGCATTTGACTTTGGCGATGCGGCGTAAGTAATCACAGAATATCTTACATCATCAATATCAAAATCTTCATCTTTTTCATCCGGCATTTTCGCAATCACTGCATTTTTGAATCCTGCCTGCTCAAACGCCGCCTGCCAGTCATGTACTCCGGCAATGATTTTTTCACGCCATTGTTTTGGGGTTGCCGGGTCTATATAATAAATAATAGGTTTCTTAGGCTCTACTAATTCTCCTCTCAGATATTTTTCTTTGTCTTCATCTTTGGGTTCAAGGTTCCATTTGGTAATGAAGAACTTTTCATCCATTTTCTGCTGATTGTCATTGAACGACCAGTGTTTTTCGGAGAAAAATCCTACTCTTGAATCAGCTACTCTTGGTTTCATCGGTATTTTAGAAAGCAGAACCAGATTGGTAGTAACTCCTAATGTTACCGGCAGATCTACCCCACCTTCATTTACAGAAGTAGACAACTGAGACTTCACCACAAGGTTCTTAGGAAAAGTCTTCACCCCTTCTATATAAGAAAGGCTTGATTTCACAGATCCTCCCAACCCAACATTCGCCAAAACATCATTAAAGCTCTTTTGATTTCCATCAAAAACTTTGTTGACTTTAATAGCTACTGCTGTAGAATCACTGTTTTGTGCTTCAATATCAAAGACTTCGATTACAGATTCTGAAAAGTTGTCTTTCACAGATCTTGTAATGGCATCATTTTTTGGGGATGATACTTTAGGAACCACCGTTTTTACCCATACCTTTTTAGCTACAGGGTCACGGTGGAAAGAGATGACCTTATTTTCATAGTTCATTCCTTTGTTCAATCCTGCCTCATTGACCTGCATGGGCACCTGAGAAAGTTTGTTCACCACCAAAAACTGACGTTCCATCAAGCTGTCAGGAATTTCAAAATAAATATCCGTTTTTACCTGGATCGTATTAAAAAGCCCCTTTTTATAGGTTCCTTTTTTGATCAGGTCTTCAATTTTTTTTGTTTTCTTTGATGAGGAAGTTTCTGTTTTATCAGTTTTGTCTTTGTTGACCTTCACAGTATCTTTTTTCTGTGCTATTGCCATTGGTGAGGCCACAGCAAGACCTAAATACAGTGCCAGTCTGTAATTCTTCATTAAAATAGTCCGATTCATTCCAAATAGTAAATATCTTAGTTTCAGCTAGCAAAGCTATAGGTATAGTGAATTATATAAATAATGTTAGGGAGTGAACGGTGATTTTTCGGGAGTGAATGGATTTTTATTTTCACTTCATTAACGGTAAAAAACATATGAAATATTCACCATCTACAGAAATATGAAGAAGATTATTCTTAAAATACTCATAAACCTGATTCAAATAATCAATTCCGAATTTCTCTCCCTGCACCGGTTCAGTTTTTAACTGCCAGGTGTTCTTTACTGTGATCCCATCTGTATCAACAATAATACTAATTTCCAGAGGCTGATCTATCGTGGCAATATTATGCTTGATAGCGTTCTCAGTAACAATCTGCAGTGACAAATACGGAATCCGCTTTTCCAGACTTTCAGGATCATTAATAATCATTTCAAACCTTATCTCTTCATCAAACCTGCTTTTCAGAAGTTCCATATACTGCTGTATAAATTTAATTTCCTGCGAAACCAGAACAATATTCTCTTTTGGAGGCACAATAAGGTACCTGTAGATCTTAGAGAGATTCATGGTAAATTTCTGTGCATTCTCTTTATTGATTCCGATCAGCATATAAAGGGAATTCAGAGAATTGAAAAGGAAATGCGGATTGATGTTATTTTTAAGCTGCTGAAGCTGATTGATCACTTCAGCTTTGTGCATCTTTTCGTTCTCTACCAATAATAAATTCTTTTCAGCCTGTATTTTTTCTTTTTCCTGATATGCCAGATTGGTTGCCCGCTGGAATAAAATGAAGACTGTGACAATAAGAAATAAGGCTGCCAGAAAAATATAAACGGTGTAGGTTTTTATCTTGCTGATATTTTCATCAATAATAAAATTAACATGATTCACGACTGTATATCCATCAAAATTATCGGTCTTCAATGGTTTTATGAAACGGGTTACTTCCACGCCCAAATACTCTGAAACAGCTGCTCCTTTGGTATATCCCGCTTCAGTTTTGCTGGTCAGAGTATCATTAGATTTAATATCTGTAAAATCAAAAATATTCTTCCCGATGTACTTTTTTTCAGGATGGGTAATGCAGATTCCTTCTTTGGTAAAGACATAAGCATAGGTATTGGAACTCTTATCTACATTGATAAAATATTGATGGAGATCATCCAGGCTTACGGTAGAACCATAATACAATTTGTTTTTATCAGGCAGCATCAAAGAATCATAGCTTATCCAGTATATACTGTCTTTTTTAGTCATCAAAAGGTCTTTAAAATGCCCCGGACCATTATTTTTCATTATAATGGATTTTCCTTTTTCATCTTTATTTTTGAAAATATCTGATAAAGGATTATTGCTCTCAGATTTCCCTGAACTCCTGTTTTCATAATAATACCAGCTGTAGGGCAGCAGATTTCTTTTTTTGTTTAAATCATTTAAAACTAAAGAATAGTCTTTATAATTCTTCAGACCGTCTTTCTGGATCAATGCACGAAGCAGATATTGATAGTCCTCAATATTTCTAAATTCATGTTCTATCGACTCATATTTTCGGAAGAATGTTTTCTTCGCAAAATCATCGGTATTTTTTCGGCTGTCTTCAGTGATCAGAAGACTCAAAATGGCAAATGCTGCCACTGCAATCAAGCAGGCAGATAGAGCGGTGATGTAAATATATTTTGGGGATAAGGCGTGTTTAAAATTAATACTCAAGCTTCTCTGAATTGTGGGTTCCTCTACATATAAATTATTCGTTTGCAAAGATATAACAAAGATTTCAGGACCGTAAAGTGAATTATTTTTATCTTTAAAACCACCGGTGAGCAAGCTTATTTTTTAACAATAGCATGTATTTTCAGCTATTTATTTCAAAAAAATTATCAAAAAGATGGCAATTTCAATGTACTCAGATTAATTTTTCTGCTTCTTTATTATTTCGGTTCCCTCCCCAATATTTTTCATCACGAAATTCTTTTTGAATATCAATAAGAAGTAATGCCGGTTTTTTGTCTCGCAATTTCATCTGTTTTATTTTACATCATTATTTGAAAAGTCTGTTCATAAGAAACACATTATATTCATTCTTTATAGGAGAATCGAAAAGATCAAATACATGCAGCGCACCTGGAATTACCCATAATTCTGTTTTCACTCCTGCTTTATATAAAAGCTGAGCATATTCTACATCCTCATCTCTTAAAGGGTCCAACTCACAGGCAACAATGGTGGTTTGTGGTAACCTTGAAAAATTATTATAATAAGTAAGATCCGAATATTGAATGCTTTTATCCTTTTTTTCTTCACCCAGAAAATGCAGCCACGCTGTTTCTGCATAGATTTTATTCCATAGAGGAATATCAGTAAATTCTTTCATTGAAGGAGTATCCAGCCTGTTGTGAATAACAGGATACAGTAAGAACTGATGTTCAATATTTTTAATATTATGATCTGTTGCCATTTGAGTTACAGCCGCTGCAAGATGACCACCTGCACTTGCCCCAAAAACGGTAATACGATCAGAATTAATTCCCAGCTCTGACTCACTGTATTTTATGACCCATTGTAAAGCATCAAAACCATCTAAAACAGGAATGGGAAACCTATATTGGGGAGCCAGCCTGTAATCAACAGAAATAATGGTTGCCTTAAGCGTATCTGCTATCTCAAACATCTGGTCATCCACCTGCTCCGGCAACCCGAAAACATATCCCCCTCCATGAAAGTAAAGAAGAACCCTGCCCCGGTTGAAACCTTCAGACTGATAAATGTGAAGTCTGATTTCGTATCCATCTTCTGAACTTGGTATAAAAATATCTTGCACAATAATATGATCCGGTTTTTTAAAAGGATGAGCTTTCGTAAATTCTTTTCTTTCCTGTTGAATAATTTCCGGAGCATTCAAAAATAAATTTTCATCAATTTCCAACGAATAAGGAACATTTTCAATACTATTTTTTAAATCACTATTAATTCTATTAAAATTCATATTATCCTAAATATTTTATTCTACATAAGCGACAAAACCACTTCCCAACAAGATATTTCTTGTTTTTATTTGTAAATTTACCTATCAGCATTATGCTTTCCAAGTGTACCAATAATTGTCTGGAACGAACAAAAATGTAAGTATGAGTATTAAAGAATCATCCACCAATAATGAAAATAAGCAAACACTGGAATACAGCTGTTCCGAAATATATGCCGTAAATCTGATCAGTGGCCGCTGGATTCTTTCCATCTGCTATCATCTTAAACATGGGAAACTAAGATTTTTTGAACTGAAGGACAGGATCCACAATATCTCTGAAAGAATGCTTACCCTACAACTAAAAAAAATGGAACAGGAGGAACTCATCGCCAAAAAAGTATATGCAGAAGTACCCATAAAAGTAGAATACGAGCTTACAGAAATTGGTAAAAAACTGATTCCGGTTTTGGATCAGCTGGAAATATGGGGTAACGAGCATAAAAAGGTTAAGAAAAAATAATCTAAACTCCCACTACTATTTTAAAGCCCCCCAAAGAATAACTCTTATTTTTATACAAAAACTGAAAAATAAAAAATAGGTATAAATCTTAAAATTAGTTAATATCAACGTTCAATCAGCAGATTCAGCGTTTTATATTTTTAAAATTAATTATCTTCGCCTACAAATCTTATTTGAAAATGAAGAAGATCATCTCCGGGATATCTATTTTTTGTACCATCGCTATCTCAGCTCAGGAAACGATCCAGTTTCAGGAACTCCCTTATAAAGATATTATTGCCAAAGCCAAAAAGGAAAAAAAATTGGTTTTTATCGATGCATATGCTTCCTGGTGCGGTCCCTGCAAAATGATGGAGAAAAATGTTTTCACACAGAAATCGGTGAGTGATTATTACAATACCAACTTCATTAATGCAAGATTTGATATGGAAAAAGGAGAGGGTAGAGACATTGCTTCTCAATTTGGAGTACGATCTTATCCTACTTATCTTTTCCTAAATGGTGAGGGTGAGCTTGTTTCCAGGAATACAGGGTATATGGAAGAAAGTATGTTTGTAGCAATGGCACAGGATATCAATTCACCCGGAAACAAAAAAGGGTCTCTGAAAGATCGTTTTGCGAGTGGTGAAAAGGATCCTGAATTCCTGATCAACATCATGAAGCTGAACGCCAATACAGACTATGAATTTGCTAAGAAAGCTTCTGAAAGATATTTTCAGAACAAAAAGAAAACAGAAGAACTTACAAAAGACGAAATTGGCTTTCTTCTTTATTTTGTAAAATCATCCGAAGACACTAATTATAATATTTTTGCTTCCAGAAAAGTAGAGATCATTAAATTTCTTCCTGAAGAAACTTACAAAGAATTTGATGCACAGTTAAAACTAGGAAAAATAGTAGAACAGTCCATTGATGATAAAAATAAAAAAATCAATGATGATTATTTCCTGAAAACTGCTGAACCATTGGTAGGGAAAGAAGCAGCTATAAAAAAGCTGAATCAGACTAAGCTTAGTTATTATGAGCAAAATACTAACTTCCCTGAGTATGAGAAAGCAGCTTTAGACTACTATAAAAACTCTGATACTTTTGACCCAAACGAGCTTTTGAGAGCTGCCTGGATATTTGCAGATCATGTGAAAGCACCTGCTTCATTAAAGAAAGCCACTGAATGGGCAGAAAAGTCTGTGATGAGAGGAGAAACTTCCGAAAACACTTATATACTTGCTAAGCTTTATTACCTTACCGGAAATAAGGAAACAGCAAAAAACTATGCTGAAATGTCTAAAAATATGGCAGCTCAGGGTAACAAAGATTCTCAATTAGCAGATGAATTATTAAAGCAAATAAAATAAACATTATATACCGGATGAAATATAAATTATTAGCAGCAGGCATTTTAGCTTTCCTGTCAGCAAGTACATTGAATGCTCAGGAACAGGAACAAAGAGGACAGGATAAAAGTTTATACATAAAAGGAAATGCGGTATTTGCTCCGTTAGGAATCTTAAATGTGGGAGTAGAAAAACAAATCGCTCCAAGATATACGCTTCAGGGAGATGTTTTCATTTCACCCTGGAAATCTTTCTCAGGACACAAACTACAGTTTTATTCTGTATCTGCAGAAGGAAGATACTATTTCAATGAGGCTTTCAAACATTGGTATGTAGGAGCTAACGTTGCTTTTGCTGCTTATAGTGCTTCAAAATGGAATTATTGGAATGATAATGCTTTTGAAAACTGGAACGGAGAAATTCTTGTCAATTCTAATCTTTATCAGAAAGGATACTCAGTAATGCTAGGAGTTACAGTAGGATATCAATTTCAGTTAGCTGAACGATGGAATCTTGATATTTATGCAACAGCAGGAACGTCACAAGGATTTTATAAAGGATATGACAAGTCTACGGGAAGACGCTATGATTCTGCAGAGAAATTTAATAAAAGTGGTGAAATCATTCCTTACAGAGGAGGGGTAATGATTTCCTATAAATTAAAATAAGACAATGAAGCTATTCGGAAAAAATCATATTATCATTTTAGTGATCACTTTTGTGATCCTTTTTTTAATGAATTATATCGGAAATGATCTGCCTGATAAATTGCAAAGAGCTTTATTGACTGCTTTTGCAGGAGTCGTTGGATTGACGGTGGGACTTTTTATATTAAATAAGGGTAAAAACGATAAAAATCCACCCCAAAATTTTGATTAATTAATCTTCATACACCACATATTGGGTTCTGATCTTTTCGAAATTTTCCAACTCTTTTTTCCATGAATCTTTAATTTCCGGAATTGATTTTCCAGCGATGATCTGTTTCCTAAATTCATCAGTTCCGGATAAGGTATCAAACCACAGGTTTTTCAGAAAGAAATCCTGCTGAGGGTTTTTATAATTCTGATAAGCTTTGATTACCCATTCAAGATTGAGTTCTCTTAAATCTTTATGATAATTGGAGAGATTTTCACCATAACATAATTTTCCGTTCAGGAAAGGATCTTTAGCCCCATAGCTTGGCTTTGGTGTAAACTGGTATGGCAGATTTTCTGTCCATGGAGAACCATAAATCTGAAAAGGGAGATCTGTTCCTCTTCCTACTGAAACCTGAGTTCCTTCAAAAAAGCACAGACTCGGATATAAATTGATTGCTTTATCATTGGGTAAGTTAGGAGAAGGCTTGTCAAGTATTGGATAACGCTGCTTCTTATGATAGTTTTTCATAGGGATAAGCGTATACTTAGCTTGAACTCCATTTTTCAGCCACTTCTCACCGTTGACCATCTTTCCATACTCTCCTATCGTAAGCCCATATACTACAGGAACCTCATGCAATCCTACAAAACTGGCCCATTTTTTTCTTAATACAGGTCCATCAGTGTACCCGTCATGCGGATTGGGACGATCCAATACCATTATCTCAACATTATTTTCAGCACCTGCTTCCATCAGGTAAGATAAAGTGGAAATATAGGTATAGAACCTCACTCCAACATCCTGGATATCGAAAACAACAACATCAATCCCGGCAAGCTGCTCCGGCTTTGGCTTTTTATTATTGCCATAAAGAGAAACAATAGGAATCCCGGTTTTCACATCTAGTCCGTTTTTCACTTTTGCACCTGCATCAGCATCTCCTCTGAAGCCATGTTCAGGAGCAAAAATAGATTTGATCTTAATTCCGTTTTTTACCAGAAAATCTACCAAATAAGTCCTGTCACTCATCAAACCTGTCTGATTGGTAACAATCCCTATGGTCTTACCTTTTAATAGTGGTAAATAAATTTCAGGCTGGTCTGCTCCGGTTTTGAAATCAGATTGAACTTGAGTCTGAGAATAATATTGATTGAATACTCCTAAAAAAATTAGGCAAATCAGAAGTAAATTTTTAATTTTGAAATCTAAATTCATAAGCTTGAAATTTCCTTTATATTTCTCTAGAAAAATAGCATTTTCCAAAGATAACAAAAATAACCTTTCAAGGGTTATCATCTTCATTGGCAGGCTTTCCGTAGCATTGGGGATTATTGTTTCTTTAATTACCGTCGCCACTGGTTTTGGTTCCAAAAAAGCTATCAAAGAGAGGCTGGCAGATTTCAGCGGACATATTACAGTAAGATCTACCCGATCCAACTCATCCTACAATACCTCAGTACTTGATAACCAGGGGCTGAATATTGCAAAAATCAAAGAACTGCCTGATGTAGAAAGTACCCAGAAATATGTAACGGTTACCGGAATTATGCGTAATAAGCACAATTTCGCTGGAATTATATTTAAAGGAATTGGAAAAGATTTTGACAGTTTAAGATTTAAAAAATTCCTGATTGCCGGTACGACTCCGAAAGTGACTGAGAAAGGCTTCAACAATGATGTTGCTGTTTCACAAAAAATAGCTAATGACCTTCATCTTAAAGTAAATGACAGCATTGTTACCGTATTTTTAAAAGCTGATCAAAAACCACTTTACCGAAAATTCAGAATCATCGGTATTTATAGAACTGATATTAAACTGATCGATGAGCAGTTTGTTATCGGCGGGATAAACCATGCAAGAAAAATTCAGGATATGAAGCCTGATGAAATTGGCGGAATAGACATTTTCTTCAAAAATGTAAATGACATTGACAAAGATTTTCCCGAAATTGAAAAACTGATTGGTTATAAAAACTACGCTGAAAAAGCCACTGAAAAGTTTCCGCAAATTACCGACTGGATCAGTATTTTTGACACCAATATCGCTTTGATTATCATTATTATGCTGATCGTAGTGGTCATCAATATCATTATGGTTCTTCTGATTCTTATTATTGAAAGAACCAATTCTATTGGTCTTCTTAAAACTTTAGGAGCGAGCAATTCACAGATAAGAGCAACCTTCATCAATTATACCCTGATCATTATGATTCCGGGGCTTTTATACGGAAATGCTATCGGATTGGGACTTATTTTAATCCAGAAATTCTTTGGTGTGATAAAGCTTAACCCGGAAAACTATTACGTAAGTACAGTTCCGGTAGACCTTAATCCTGTCGCCATTATTTCTATCTCGGTGGGAATTCTTATTATTTCAGGCTTGGCTTTAATTATTCCCAGCTATCTGATCAGTAAAATTTCTCCTGTGAAGGCTATTAAGTACAACTAAATTGATCATTAAAAATTGATAGATTATGAGTTGTTTTTCAATTCATTTCAATTTTATCCACAACTTATCCACACGTTATCCACAGCGCAGATAATTTTAAAAGCCTTATCTTTGCGCCGCATATAAACCATTTATGAAATACGCAAAAAATATCCTTGAAACGATAGGTAACACACCGCTGGTAAAGCTTAACAAAGTATTAGGTAAAGATTTCCCGGCATTAGTATTGGCAAAAGTAGAGACTTTCAATCCTGGAAATTCAGTAAAGGACAGAATGGCTCTTAGAATGATAGAAGATGCCGAAAAAGACGGCAGGCTAAAACCTGGGGGAACCATTATTGAAGGGACTTCCGGAAATACAGGAATGGGGCTGGCATTGGCTGCGATCATTAAAGGCTACAAATGTATTTTTGTAACCAATTCTAAGCAATCAAAAGAAAAATGCGACATCCTTCGTGCTGTAGGTGCTGAAGTAATCGTTTGTCCTACAGATGTAAAACCTACTGACCCGCGTTCTTATTATTCAGTTTCCAAAAGACTGGCAAAAGAAACGGAAAACGGATGGTATGTCAACCAATATGATAACTTATCCAACAGAGCTGCTCATTATGAATCTACAGCGCCTGAGATCTGGGAACAGACTGAAGGAAAACTTACTCACTTTGTGGCAGGAGCAGGAACTGGAGGTACTATTACAGGTTGCGGAACGTTCTTCAAAGAAAAAAATGCTGATATCAAAGTAATTGGAGTGGATACTTACGGTTCTATTTTGAAAGAATTCCACGAAACTGGGGAATTACATTACGACCACGCTTATACTTATATTACGGAAGGTATTGGAGAAGATATCATTCCTGAGAATTATGATATGTCTGTGATTGATCATTTTGAAAAAGTAACTGATAAAGACGGTGCCATCTATGCAAGAAAACTGGCTAAAGAAGAAGGTATTTTCTGTGGATATTCTGCCGGAAGTGCAATCGCTTCATTGATTCAAATGAAAGATCAGTTCACAAAAGATGATGTAATCGTTGTTCTCCTTCACGACCATGGCTCAAGATATGTAGGAAAAATCTACAATGATGAGTGGATGAAGGAAATGGGCTGGCTGGAAGAAAGCAAAGAAGGCTAATAAAGCAGAGACGATAAATTGGCATACCTTTTAAAGGGTAAAAATGTTAATTTCCATATAAAAAAACGGAGTAAAATAATTTTACTCCGTTTTTTTATTTATTGATATTCTCTTTCAATACATTTTTGAGAAAGCTGTACTCTCTCTCAGTCATTGCTTTTCTTGGAAACATATAATTGTATTTTCCTTCAAGAGAAATAAATTCATTACTACTGTCAAAATATTCAAAATCTTTCCATTCACTGGTTTCTTTTTCTCCATCAATATTTACAGTGAAAAAATTCTGATCAAATCTGATGTCATATACTTTACACTTTTCCAGCCCATTTAAATAATGATTCACCTGCTTCTTCCATCTTGACACTTTATTGACGCTTACAGATAGAAAAACAGCACAAAGTAAAAATATAAAACTCATAAAATATAAAACACCCACACTTTCTTTGCTCAAACTATCTTTTAAAAGAAATACAATGAAAACGATCACTGCAGCTACAATAGTGGTAACTGTTTTACTTTTCGTTGTAGGTGAAAAAAGCAGACTGCCCTGATTACCGCTAAAATAAATATCTTCAAAAATCTTTCTGTCCGATTTTAGTGTAATCACCTTTTCTTCATTCATAATTATAGAGTTTGCTTTAAAAAGCTACAAAACTAAACTAAATATCTTCATATTGATCACTTATTGCAGAAAGTTTGTTCATCAGTTCTCTGTTTCTACGGTTCAGCGCATCCAGCTTTTTCAGCATATTATGAATCACTTCAAGACCAGGAAGATTGACTTCGAGATCATAATGCCAGTTAGCAAACTTTTCCAGATCAGGCAGATCTTCATACATCAGATAATGAACATTCTCTTCAATCTGTATATTCAATAGCCCATATTCTACAAGCTCATCAAAAAAAGTGATTTCTATGTTATAGATTCTTACGAGTTCTTCCCGTGATATTCTTTCACTCATAGCTTAGGAATTTTTTAGTTGTTCAAAAAGTTCTTTCTGCTTTTCAGTAAGATTGGTTGGCAGTTTTACTTCATACGTTACAAAAAGATCTCCATGTTGTCCTTCTTTTTTATAAACAGGAAAACCTTTGCCTTTAAGTCTTACTGTGGCTCCGCTTTGGGTTTCCGGTTTTACTTTAAGATTAACGCTTCCGTCCAGTGTATTCACATTCACTTCTCCGCCTAAAACAGCAGTATAAAGATCAATTGCTACTTTGGTTTTCAAGTCATCTCCAATTCTTTCAAAATCTGGATCTATAGGAATATTAAAAGTAATATATAAATCTCCGCCTGGTCCTCCGTTTACTCCTGGGCTTCCATGTCCTTTTAATTTGATCTGCTGCCCGTCATATACCCCTGCCGGAATTGTAATTCTGACTTTCTTTCCATTGATATCAAAAGTCTGCTGGTGGGTTTTTGCGGCATCTCTTAAGTTCAGATTAAGTTCAGCCTGTATATCCTTTCCTTTGAATTTTCCGGAAGCTCTTCCTCTTGAGTTTCTGCCAAAACCGCCTTCTGCCCCACCGAACATGCTTTGGAAGAAATCTGAAAAATCTTCTCCTTCACCAAAGTCTGCCCCGGAGGAGCTTCCTCTGCTATTACTTTGCTGTTGATATTGTCTTTGTTGCTGCTGTTGAGCCTTTTCGTATTCTTCACCATGTTTCCAATGCTCACCGTACTTATCATACTTAGACCTGTTTTCAGAATTGCTGAGCACTTCATTGGCTTCGTTCAGTTCTTTGAATTTCTTTTCTGCTTCCTTGTCATCAGGATTAAGATCGGGATGAAGTTTCCTGGCCAATTTCCGGTAAGCCTTTTTGATATCATCCTGTGTTGCGCTTTTATCTACGCCTAAAGTTTTATAGTAATCTATATAAGCCATAGAAATGAGGTTTACCCAAATTTATGAAATTTAGGTCTGAAAATTGTATAACAGAGTGTTAAAAATAAACTTATCTTTGATAAAAAGCGCTACATGAAAGAGGTATTGAAAAACTACTCCGGAATTATATTTTTACTTTTGGGAATAACAATCGGAAGCATCATAGGAATCGTTGCTCCAGGTTTTGTGGAGTACATTAAGCCTCTGGGAGATATTTTTCTTAATCTTCTTTTTGTAAGTGTGGTTCCTCTAGTATTTTTTGCAGTATCCAACTCTATTGCCTCTTTAGAACAGCAGTCTAAATTTGGAAAGATCATCCTTGTGATGGCTCTTACTTTTTTATTCTTTATTCTTACTGCGGCTGTTTTTACGATCTGTGCTGTATATCTGTTTCCGGTTTCCGGAGTTTCAGGAAGCTCTGATATGATTGCAGAAGCAGCTAATGATGATACTTGGGGCAACAGAATAGTAAGCTTCTTCACGGTAGGAGAATTCACAGAGCTTTTTTCGAGACGAAATATGCTGGCACTCCTGGTATTTGCATTTATGACAGGATTTGCTGCCAGAAAAACAGGAGAGCAGGGGCAGCCTTTCAGGGCTTTTATTGCTTCGGGTTATGAAGTAATGAAAGAGCTTCTTTTGCTGGTTATGAAACTCGCTCCAATTGGTCTGGGAGCCTATTTTGCGTATCAGGTAGCCACTTTAGGACCACAGCTTTTCGGATTTTATGCTAAACCTTTGGGGCTGTATTATATCGCAGGAATTATTTACTTCTTAGTCTTCTTTTCCATTTATGCTTTTATGGCAAATGGAAGGAAAGGAGTGAAAAGCTTCTGGACGAACGCTATCTATCCTAGTTTAACGGCAATCAGTACCTGCAGCAGTTTTGCTACTATGCCGGCCAATTTACAGGCAGCCTCTAAAATCGGAATTCCGAATTCTATTGCTAATCTGGTGATCCCTATTGGGACTACGCTTCATAAAAATGGATCTTCCATGTCTTCTATTATTAAGATCTATGTGGCATTTTTAATCATTGGAAAGGATTTCTTTGATCCTGCCAACCTGTTATTAGCATTAGGGATTACTGTTTTCGTCAGTATTGTAGCTGGAGGTATTCCTAATGGTGGATATATTGGGGAAATGCTGATGATCTCCGTCTACAAATTACCTCAGGAAGCTATTCCGGCTGTCATGATCATCGGGACTTTGGTAGATCCTTTGGCTACAGTTCTGAATGCTGTAGGAGATATCGTCGCAGCTATGTTTGTCAACCGGTTTGTAAAGGTCTGATCTAATTTCACCTATTTTTTGTTACGAAATGAGTTCATTTTTTAAAAATATCGGATTATATGACAGTTCCAAAGTGGAAGTCAATATCAGCAGATCTGATCTGATTCAAAGGTTATGGAAAATCACTTATAAAACCAATACCACTTTTATATCACTGGAAAAAGATTCTGCAATTCCTACAAGGTTTGAATATAGAGGAATGATTGATGAAGAAAGTTTTACAATCAAAAGAAGGACAAGAATATTTGATATCAATATGAATAACCCCGTATTTCATGGGCACATTTCAAATGAAAATGGTACATCATCTGTCTCGGTAGAAGTTCGCCCATCCGGATTTCAGATTTTCAATTGTATAGGCATCCTACTTTTTTGCTTAGTGGCAATTTTTGTCAATATAGGAAGAGGGCAACAAGACCTTATGTTCCTGGTAGTGGCTTTAATAATAGCTGTTTCTCAATATTTCATCATAAAAAGGGGAATTTCACGAGGAAAATATGAATTTGAAAGAGAACTCATTTATATTGCTCAAAAGCCTTAAATTTTTTCTCTTTACTATTAAAATTCTATTCGCTGCGTTTCACAGGTTCCAGATTTTCATATTCATCAGGAGTGAAAAGCCTGTAGTGAACTTTAAAGGTTTTGCCTAAAGGAGTTTCCAAAGAGAAGCCTCCGGGACCCAAACCATCTGTAACATCCAACGTGAAGTGTGAATATTTCCAGTATTCAAAAAGATCGCGATCTATCCAGAACTCATATCCATTGATGGTTCCGATCATTGCATCATTCATTCTGGGGAAAAATCCCCCTTTTTCAAAACATTGTGGCTGTGTCCCTTCACAGCATCCTCCTGCCTGATAAAACATCAGAGGCCCATATTGGTCTTCAAGCTTCCGAATGACTTCAAGGGCTTGTTCCGTTGCAGAAAGTCTTGCTATTTTTGCTTCCATTGTTTTTGTTTTAGCCTGATACAAACCTTATCGTTATAAAAAGATCCCGGTGCAATACATTCTAACCGGGATCAGCAACACATCATCAATTAATTTGAGCCGGCAATATCCAAAACGATTCTGCCGTCAATTTGTCCTTTTTTCATTTTATCAAAGACGTCATTAATATCTTCAAGCTTTGCAGAAGTTACGGTGGCTTTTACCAAGCCTTCGTTAGCAAAATCTAATGCTTCCTGCAAATCTTTTCGGGTTCCTACAATGGAACCTCTTACGGTGATTCTTTTTAGTACGGTTTCAAAGATCGGAAGCTCAAAGGATCCGGGAGGGAGCCCGTTGAGTGCAATGGTTCCTTTTCTTCTCAAAACATCTATTCCCTGTTTGAATGCAATGGGTGAAACTGCTGTAATCAATGCACCGTGCATTCCGCCAACTTCTTTATGCAGATATTCTCCGGGATCTGTATTTTTTGCGTTGACCACCAAATCTGCACCCAATTTTTTCGCCAGCTCAAGCTTATCATCTGCAACATCAATAGCTGCTACATGCATTCCCATTGCTTTTGCATATTGAACTGCTACGTGTCCCAATCCACCAATTCCTGAGATAGCAACCCATTCTCCAGGTTTTGTTTCGGTTTCTTTCAATCCTTTATAAACAGTTACTCCGGCACATAATATAGGAGCAATTTCAAGGAAGTTTACATTTGATTTCAAATGTCCTACATATCTTGAGTCTGCAATCACATATTCTGCAAACCCGCCATCCACACTATAGCCTCCGTTTTTCTGTGTTTCACAAAGGGTTTCCCATCCTGTGATACAGTAATCACAACATCCACAGGCACTGTACAACCATGGGACACCGACCGCATCTCCTTCTTTTACAAAAGCTTCTGGTCCGCAGGCTACCACAATCCCAACTCCTTCATGTCCAGGGATAAGGGGCATCTTTGGTTTTGCAGGCCAATCGCCATCTATAGCGTGTAAATCTGTGTGGCAAACTCCACATGCCATCACTTTGACAAGGACTTCATATCTTCCGGGGGTTCTTACGGGTACTTCTTCTATTTTCAGAGGCTGGCCGTAGCCCTGGACTACTGCCGCTTTCATAGTTTTTGGAATCATATTTTATTTTTTGATCGAGTTATTACGGGTTATTAGATTTTATCACAATGTCTGAACGGGTAACTGTAAATGGTTGGGATTGCCTTTATAAAGTCAATAATTATATAGAATATTTACATCAAAAGACAGATATTTCCCTGCGTGAGGGATAGTAAGGGCGGCGAGGAACGAGCCGGTGCGGAATGCAATGAAGTACCGAAACGAAGTGCAGCCCTGCATAGCCCGACCGTTTTGCCCTGGAAAAAGCCAAGGCAATCGGGCACGTCCTAAATAATATTAAAAGAAACCTAACTTATTCTTGTTATAAGAAATCAGCATGTTTTTGGTTTGACGGTAATGATCGAGCATCATTTTATGATTTTCTCGTCCTATTCCTGATTGTTTGTAGCCTCCGAAAGGTGCTCCTGCAGGGTAAGAGTGATATTGGTTTACCCATACTCTTCCTGCTTCAATCTGACGTGGAACGTTATACAGCTGATGGGCATCTCTTGTCCACACTCCAGCTCCAAGTCCATAAATGGTATCATTGGCAATTTTCACGGCTTCTTCTTCATCTTTGAAGGTTGTGAATGCCAGCACCGGGCCGAAAATTTCTTCCTGGAAAATTCTCATTCTGTTGTTTCCTTTGAAAATAGTAGGCTGGATATAGTACCCGTCTTCCAGGTCTTCACCCAAATGGTTTACCGCTCCTCCTACCAATACTTCTGCTCCTTCTTCTACTCCTAATTGGATATAGGAAAGGATTTTATCTTTCTGAATCTGTGAAGCCTGTGCTCCCATCATGACGGTTTTATCCAGTGGGTTTCCTACTTTGATGGCTTTTACTCTTTCGATCACCCTTTCAATAAAGGCGTCTGCGATATCTTCCTGAACCAGCAGCCTTGAAGGGCATGTACAGATCTCTCCCTGATTAAGGGCAAAAAGAACGGCTCCTTCTATCGCTTTATCTAAAAATTCATCATCTGCATCCATTACAGAGCTGAAGAAAACGTTAGGTGACTTACCTCCCAATTCCAGGGTTACAGGAATGATATTTTCTGTTGCATACTGCATTACCAGACGCCCTGTAGCGGTAGAACCTGTAAAGGCTGCTTTAGCTACTTTGGGATTGGTCACTAATGCTCTCCCTAGCTCAGCTCCAAATCCGTTAACAATATTGATAACGCCCGCAGGTAAAAGATCTCCAATAAGCTCCATTAAAACCATGATGGAAACAGGGGTGCTTTCTGCCGGTTTCAACACCACACAGTTTCCTGCTGCCAATGCCGGAGCTAATTTCCAAACAGCCATTAGTATCGGGAAATTCCAAGGGATGATCTGCGCGATCACTCCAAGAGGTTCATGAACAATCAGGGATACGGTATCTTTATCCAGCTCATTGTGCGATCCTTCGTCAGCACGGATTACGGAAGCAAAATATCTGAAATGATCAATGGCCAATGGTAAGTCTGCTGCAAGCGTTTCTCTTACCGCTTTACCATTATCTATTGTTTCTACTATAGCCAGATATTCTAAGTTCTGTTCTATCCTGTCTGCAATTTTGTTCAGGATAATACTTCTTTCTGTAGACGAGGTGTTTTTCCAGGTACGAAATGCTTTTTCTGCAGCATCTACAGCCAGTTCCAAATCTTCTTTGGAAGAATGGGCAACCTGGGTAATTTTTTTTCCATCCACCGGAGAGACTACATCGAAATATTGTCCTTTAACAGGTGGTGTGAATTTTCCATCAATATAATTATCATATCTGCTTTTGAACTCTGGACGCTCTAAAAGTGTCGTTGATCTTGGTTCTGTAATAGTGCTCATATTAATCTTGTTTTTATTTTTCGATACCACCAAATTACACTGAGAAGACCAAAAGAGTATAGCACAATCCTATAAAAAAAGTGTAAAATAGTGCAAGGGTTTCAATTTTAGTATTTTATTAACAGCAACGTAGTCCCAAATTTTCTATATTTGAGTTACTCCCTTTTCAAAAAAAATTTAGAAATGAATAACAATAGTAAGATTTTATTAAATACTCCTGAATTACGTAAGGAAAGCCAACTATTGAGTCTTGTTGAACACCAGACGAAATTCAACCTAAATAATTGTGAATTCAGTATTTATGAGACCCACAAGGCTGCTTTTGATGTAAAACTTCATTTTGAAAACATTGCATTTACAGCCATGCTCAGGGGGAAGAAACATATGAAACTGGATAAGAAGACGAGTTATTTTGATTATTATCCGGGGGAAAGTATTCTGGTAGCTCCGGGAGAAACTATGGTTATTGATTTTCCTGAGGCAGATGAAACTCCTACACAGTGTATTTCATTAAGCCTTAATCCTGATTTTATTGAGGATTCTCTCAACTATCTCAATTACCATCTTCCTAAAGTGGATGAAACTTCGCAATGGAATATTCAGCTGGATGAATATTTTCTGTTTAATAATAAGGCGCTTGCCTCTGCTACCAATAATATTATGAGGATTGCTATGGATGATAATTCACAAAAGGATATCATGGCAGATTTTGCATTGAAAGAACTTCTGATCAGATTGATGCAGACCCAGGCAAGGAGTATGGTGGAAAAAAATATTGTAAAGAATAAATCCAGGATAGGGTTTGTGGTAAATTATATTAAAAGAAACCTACATCAGAAATTGTCTATTGACAGTATTGCAAAGCTGGCTTATGTAAGTAAATCAAATTTCTTTAAAATGTTTAAAGATGAACTGGGAACCTCCCCTAATGATTTCATTTTGCAGGAAAGAATCAGCCGTGCAAAAGAATTGCTGGCCAGCCAAACCAGCATCAAGGAAACTGCTTTTCAGACCGGATTTTCAGATACGAACTATTTCACAAGGGTATTTAAGCAATTGGAGGGTATCACTCCGAAAAGCTATCAGGACAGAATGCTTGTGAGGTAATTTTATTGACAAACTCAAGATAAGTTATAAAAAAAGAGCCCCATAAATGAGGCTCTTCTTAATAAATATATTAAAATTAAATCTTAATAATTGTCATTCTGCTTAACACTAGGGTTTGCAGAGATTTCTCTGATTGGAATAGGTAATGTATATCTGTAATCACCATTTGGAAGATTTTTCACATCGATAATATCATCCGTAGGGTTTCTGTCCATACTTACATTAGCCAATACAGCAAGTCTTTTCAAGTCAATGAAACGGTGTCCTTCAAGTGCTAGTTCTATTCTACGCTCTTTCAAGATGTCTGCATAAGCGAATTGTGCTGATGCATAAGCAGGCGTTGTAGCCGTTCCTAGGTAATTTCTTGCCGCTCTTACTTGTTGAATCAAATCATGAGCTGCTGTAAGGTTTCCTGCTTTCACTTCAGCTTCAGCCAAAATGAAATACATTTCTGATAATCTGAAAACTTTTACATCATTTCTTGTCGCTGTACTTGTTTTACCAGGATATTTGTCAATAACCAATCCATCAGTTCTTGTATTTCCTGCAGTTGCACTTGCATAGTTAGCCTTTGGTGTTTCTGTAGGATCTACATAAGCATATCTTCTGATATCTCCAGGAGTACCCGTGAATAAATTATATAGATTTCTTCCCCAGAACCACATTGGAGAACCTGTAATATTTGACTGGTTTGTATTCCATCTTGAACCAATTGATCCTCCAGCTCCTAATGGAAGTCTGTTTAGAGAGAAGATAATTTCTCCTCTTGAAGAATCATTCCAAAGGTTTCTATATGGATTGAAAGAACTTGCTACATCATAAAATGGTACATTCCATTCTTTAGATCCAACAACAAGATTGTTAACCGTAGATGGAGATGCCTGAGTTAATGATAAAGTTGAATTTGTTATAACTTCCTGTGCGTATTGTTTTGCTAAGGTTGTATTTCCTCTATACAAATTGAAACGTGCAGTAACAGCATTTACAAAAGTTTTATCTGTCAAATATCTTCCTTCAGAAGGATACCCTGCTTGACCAGGATATAATAATATATTTCTTGCGTAATCTAAATCAGCATTAATGAAATCATATACGTCCTGATTCTTAGCTCTTGGTAATTGTGCATCGGTAGAAGGAACATCTTTCAGAAGGATTACTCCTAATGCATTAGGATCCTTCATATCAGGAGAGAAATAAGCTTCTAACTGTACATAGCAATATGCTCTGATCGCTCTTGCCTGAGCAATAATCGCGTCGTATTGTTTTTGTTCTGCTGCAGAAGAAGGTGTAATTTTCTTTGCTCCTTCAAGAAGTCTGTTAACTCTGTTGATTACTTTATAGTTATTCATCCAGATCCCATCACTTGAAGCTGTACTTACAGTTCCTCCTGTTACAACAGCACTAGATGGATCAAGGAAGAATCTGTGTAGAGAATATTCCTGTCCTCCACTACCAGATCCTGGTTTTACTTCGTCTGTAAATACAGCTGTGAAGTAGATCTCATCAATTGGATCCAACTGAGCATATACAGATCCGTTTAAAACTTCGCCTAGATTAGCAACACTTGTATACAGATCTTGCTCCTGTAATTCTCCCGGCTGCTTTATATCAAGTGCATCCTGACAACTGTTCAGCGCAAATGCTGCAGATGATAAGGTTGCTACAACTAATATTGTATTTATAATTCTTTTCATAATTCTTCTCTATTAAAAATCAACATTTAAACCTACAGATACGGTTTTTGGGTTAGGGTAAACATTTAGTGAATACGTAGTAATTGGCTCTGGATCGAATCCTTTCCAATCTGTCCAGGTATAAAGGTTCTCTGCCTGAACAAATACTTTGATTCCTTTTACTGGCAGTTTACCTAATTGACTTTTGCTAAAGTTATATCCAATAGAAATATTCTTAAGTCTGATAAAGTCTGATCTGTGTAAGAATCTGTCTGAAGAACCTAAGCTTAGGTTATTAGCTTTTAATCCAGGTACATCAGTATCTCTGTTATCAGGAGTCCAAGCGTTCAATAAATCAGCAGAAAGGTTTCTGTTTGCAGCTGCACTTGGGTCCATAATCCATGATTGTAAGTTATCATAGATCCATCCTCCTTGTTGGAAAGAGAATAAGGTATCAAGGAACCATCCTTTGTGTTGTAAATTGAATCCGAAACCTCCTGTAAACTTAGCATATCTTGATTTTCCAGTCAATACTCTGTCTGCAGATGTTGGAGCTTCAGTAATATTTCCGTTTTTGTCAAGGAACTGTAAGTTTCCGTTATCACGATTTACACCAACGTATGAATATAGCTGATATTGACCAGCAGGTCCACCGATAGCATTTACCACATCTCCTGCAAGGTTTTCGCTGTTCATAGAAACAATCTTGTTAGAGTTGTATGAAGCGTTTGCAAAAACAGATAATCTTGTATTTTCGTTTCTGATCACGTTATATTTGATCATCCCTTCAATACCTTTGTTATCAAGAATTCCGTCGTTACCTCTGATTGAGTAGTACCCTGTAACTGATGATCTCTGAAGATCGTTGAACATTCTTGATGTTCTTTTCTGATAGTAATCAAAACTACCTTCAATTAATCCTTTATAGTTAAAATCCACTCCAATGTTGCTTTGTTTTACCTGCTCCCACTCTAAGTAAGGGTTTGATAAGTTAACAAAGTTATATCCTAATAAATTCTGGTATCCTGAGAATCCATTATAAAGATCAAGGAAGTTATTGGGAAGAAGTGCTAACGGATTAGCGTTGTCACCTGCAATACCTAAGTTCTGGTTACCTGTAGTACCGATTGAAGCTCTTAACTTAAGCAATCTGAATCCGGAATCAGCCATGAATTCTTCTTTGTCAACATTCCATCTTGCTGCTACTGACCAGAAAGTCTCCCATCTGTTGGTAGGAAGGAAACGGTAAGAACCATCTCTTCTTACAACTCCACTTACTCCATATTTATCTTTGTAATCGTAGTCTACTGTTCCAAAATAAGCTAGCGTACCAGCAGTTACTTTTGTAGCACTGTTAGAAGGTCTGTAAATGTTTGGAGTATCCGGGTTAAATGGAATATAACCAGTTCCAGCACCAAATTCCCACTGTAATGGGTTCAGACCGTTTTGTCTTTGAGTCGTTGAAGTTACATGAGCTTTGATATAATCCAAGTATGCAGCAGCACTAATCGTATGATCTCCAAAAGTTTTATTGAATGAAATATTCGTAATACTGTTGAATGTTAAATCTCTTGTTGTTGAAAAGTCTTCAAATCCTCCATATCTTGATCCATCTCCTTTAGCAACGCTAATAGAAAGATATCCTAGTGGTGATCTTGCAAAATTTCTTTCGTATTGTTTGTACTCAATACCTGTTCTGTTTCCAACGCTTAAATAATCTGTAATTTTATAGTTTACGTTAGCATTAGCAGAGATACTTAATTCTGTAAATCTGTTTCTGATTCCTCCATTGATGTTATCCTGAAGAATCCATTGTCTGTTGTTA
This sequence comes from Chryseobacterium sp. GW821-FHT04C04, assembly GCF_059420365.1. Taxonomy (NCBI): domain Bacteria; kingdom Pseudomonadati; phylum Bacteroidota; class Flavobacteriia; order Flavobacteriales; family Weeksellaceae; genus Chryseobacterium; species Chryseobacterium sp. GW821-FHT04C04. Next base: position 522,555 of record NZ_JBWKTO010000005.1, read on the forward strand.
GCAGCATCTGCTCCTACAGCATTGTAAAGCTCCTGTCCGTTTGCATATGGAGAAGGGGCGATATATGGTCTTGAAAGTACTCCTCCGAATAAAGGATTCTGAAGGGTATTGTTAGCAATACCTGTGTTTGTTTCATCATCCAGCTGATTTCTTCTGGAATATCCTAACCCCATGATCGCACCGAAAGTCAGTTTCCCGTCTTTAGTCTTACCATTAAGGTTGTTTCTCATCGTAAATCTCTTGAAGTCTGTAGATCTTACAGTACCTTCGCTATCAAGATATCCTAAAGAGAAAAAGTTATTGATGTTTTCACCACCTCCTGTAATTGACAGGTTGTGTTGTTGAGAAATACCAACACGGGTAAATTGTTTGTTCCAGTCAGTATTGGTTCCCCAGTTATTGATCTGATCCTGAGATAAAGTATTCCCTAATCCCGTTTGTAAATTCTTTTGAAGCTGTAAAAGTTGTCTACCGTCTGCCATGTTATAGTCAGAAGTAGGTAATTTACTGAAAGAAGTTAATGCATCATAAGACACCTTCAGTCCAGAGTTGAATTTTCCTCCTTTAGTAGTAATTACAACAACCCCATTCGCAGCTCTGTTACCATAGATCGCAGTTGCCTGAGCATCTTTCAGGATACTGAACGTATCAATGTCATAAGAGTTCAGGTTTCTGAACTGAGAACCGGAAGTAATTACCCCATCCACAACGTACAAAGGATCTGTAGAACCATTAAGGGAACTTGTACCTCTGATCAAAATATTGAATTTTCCAGAACCTGGAGATCCAGATGCTGAATTCACTACAATCCCGGGAGCTGTACCCTGAATCGAGTTCAGTACCGAGATATTAGGTCTGTTTTCTAAGGTTTCAGCACCAACTGTTACTGAAGATGAAGTTGTTTTAGCTTTAGTAGCAGTCTTGCTATATCCTAAAACAACAACTTCCTCAAGTTTTGTCTCCTTCTCCTTACTGTTCTTAGAGTCCTTTTCCTGAGCTAGTACAGTCTGTCCTGTAAAAAACAGAACACCAACTGTCAAAACGCTTAATTTCACATTCATATTAACAGATTTTAATATATTCAAGTGACAAATATGTCAATAAATATCTGTAACATCAATTCATTAAACGCTGAAAACAGGCTTCTGGAACGGGCAGATTCACACCCATACTTAAAAAATGATAGAGAATCATTTTAATTATATTTAAAAAATTAACAAAAAATAAGTCAATTTTAATATTAACGGAATTTTAATAAATTTAAAAATTAAAATCAATTTTCACCTATTAAAAACAAATGGTTAAAAAAATAAACAAAAACAATCAATATACATGAAAAAAATAAAATAAATCAATTCTTAATTTGGGGCAAAATGGAGAAAAAAACACCCTATTTTCTTAAATTTTATATAAAAAATACACTTTTACAATCAGAGAACCCCTGTTTTAAGACAGTCTCATTAAGATAAAAATTAAAAAACTATTAATATACTATATTCAGAATTCGGTTGAAGCCCCCAATATGTTCATCCTTATTCTCTGTATTTTTTTAACCTTTTCACCATTAAACTTAAAAATAATTCAACTTTAAAAATGATGAAAATCCAGCCTCTTTTTACCTTAATAAAAAAGTAAAACACCCCAAAATATGAGGTGCTTTTTTATTTTAAATTCTGGATTATTTTACTTTTTAAAACTATAATATCTGGCTCCGATCAAAACAGGATTTTCAGTCTCAATAGAAACAAGCCCGAAACCTTTATACGCTATGTTCACAGATTCTTTCAGTTGTCTTCTGTGAAGCTTTTCATAGATTTCAAAATCAACAGCTGTTCTTTGGTTTAGATTTTCGAATAAGTTCCATTTTTCTACTACTTTTCTCCAGTTGTCAGAAACTTTACCCGCAAAAACCTTTGATTTCGAACCGCTTCCATACCCTACAAAGCCAATTTCCTTTCCTGAAAGTTCTTCATTTTCATTAAAAGCTGTTTGTAATGCGGAAAGAAATGCCATAAAGATGGAAGCTGTATACATATTCCCTATTTCAGAAGAGGCTCTCTGTGTCTTTTCTATCTTATCATTAATTAATTTCAGATAATTTTCAGACTTTGCAACTGCTTTCTGCTCATCCGCAGTTTCATAAGAAAGACCATTCTCAAGGCTGTAGATCTCAGTAAAAACTCTTTTCCCGTGGAAGGCATAAGGAAGATGAAAAATAATATATTCCCAATTTTCATAAGGTTTCTCCTGTCCTGTAATTTCTTTATAATGACTGTAGGCTTCTTTTATTCTATCCTGATAACACTGATTAGAATATTGTCCATCAAAAACAGGTTCATCCGTAAAAATTTCAATTTTTTCAGGATATGCTTCTGGTGCTCCATTCAAATCCTCTTTATTATATAATCTTCTCGGTTTGAAAAAATCAAAGACGCTTTCCGAGGCTACTCCCCAGTTATTTTCAATTTCAAGAAGATCTGGCTTTGACGAAACCAACAGAGCTACTGCTCCTCCTCCTTGTGTATATTCTCCTGAAGAAGCCAATTCATATTTGGCATAATCACTGGCAATCACTACTGCTTTTTTATCCGGATTCACTCTTACATAATCCAGCGCATTATGCAATGCATCTACCCCTCCTACACAAGCAAAGGTCATATCCAGAACGTCACAGTTTTTGAAACATCTTGCTCCAAATTCTTCTTCCAACACCTTTTCCACCATCTGTACCGCATAGGAAGCTGTAGACTTTGCTGCATCTACAGCACTTTCTGTTCCCAGATAAACTCTTGCTACTTCTTTAGGATTGATATTGTAATCTTTTATAAGCTTCAGCAACGCTTCTGCTGCAAAAGTTGCCGCGTCTTCATGAACATCAGACAGTCCCATTTTATGAAGACCTAACCCTTTTTCCAATTTCGCTGGTTCTATTCCCCTTTTTTCTGCTAAATCCTTAATCTCCAAATATAAACCAGGCACATAATAGCCCGCTGCTTCAATTCCAAAACTCATAATTGTCTAAATTTTAAACGAATTTATGAAAGATAATGCAAAAAACGGTGGTAAAAAATGCTGATTTTTGTAACATTACTAAAACCAACATACTTTAAATAATATTTCAACAAACTGGTATTGATCCTAAATAAAAAGAAAGCCAGCAAAATCTGCCGGCTTATCTATTTATTTATAGTTTTCTATTGCTTTATTGATGACATCAATCTGCTTGTTGATGCTTGCTGCATTTTGTGGATTTTGTTTCAGTAGCTCCATCTTTTTGCTTAAGCCGTCTTTCAGAATCTGAACCATCATCATTTTTGCTTGCGGGTTATCTGCCATCTGGTTTTTGGCATATCCCGCAATCTTTGCGACGCTTTCAGTTGCTTTCAGGTTATCTGAAGTCATAATCCAATTGAATCCTTCTTCTGCTGCTTTTCCTAATTCCGGATTCTGGAATTTAATAAATGGATAAAATGTTGCAAGTGGTGTAATATTTTCCATTTGAGAAGTAATTTTATTCTTCACAATAATCGGGAGCAATTGTGCCTGCAACTCATCCGAAGCTCCTTTCATATCAATTTTATCAGCCAGATTATTAGCTCTTGACGGATCTATTGAAAGAATGGCACTCATAGAACTTCCTTTCACAGCATTTGAAACCGCATTGACTCCTTTTTCAAATAAGGGAATGTATTTCTTATCTTTTGTCTTTCCTAAAGCGGCAATAGCAGCAGCCTGAGTTAAGGTTTTAGGATCATTTGAAGCCAGTTTTTCAACATCAGCACCTAATGCTTTCATCTGCTCAGGGTTGGTAAGATCTATTAAGCCTAATGCTTTTATTCTTATCCTAAAGAATGGATCTTTCAATGCGGAGGCTAGTAACTTTACGGCAGCAGGGCTTTTTCCAACCTGATCTTTTATTCCTGTCAAAGCATTATACCTATTTTTGAATTCCTTAGAGTTGGTAAACTGCATCAGATTCTGCTCAGGGGTTTTGGTATCGGTAATATCTGCCAATAAAACTCCGTCTGCATTAATGTTTATCAGATCCGGAGTCTTAGAAACATCAAAGTTGAATGTATTCTTTGCCTCTGCATTTACCCATACATTGTATCTTTTTGGCTTTCCGTTGTCATATACATCTATTGCCAGAGGGAACTCAAATGGTTTTTCCTGAGTTTGGTTAATAGTAACCGCCACCTGCTTTTTCACAGGTTCAAATGTAGATGAGTAACTGATTTTTGGATTTCCACTTCCAAAATACCATTGATTAAAGAACCAGTTTAAATCTTTCCCTGAAACTTTTTCAAAAGACAGTCTCAGCTGATGTGCTTCTGCGTTCTGATATTCATTGGTTTTCAAATAGTCATTCATTCCGGCAAAGAAAGCATCATCTCCAAGATAGTTTCTCAGCATATTGAGAATTCCTCCCCCTTTCTGATAAGTTACCAGGTCAAAAACATCTTCACGGGAATCATAATTGAATCTCACCAGATTCTTATTGAAGTCTGATGGATTGTGGATATACTGATTCACGTCTGACATCAGGTGATAATCTGCCTGGTCTTTTCCGTACTTATATTCGTTCCAAAGATATTCGGAATAGTTGGCAAAAGATTCATTGACGGTAAGATTACTCCAGCTTTCTGCGGTAACCAGGTCCCCAAACCAATGATGGAATAATTCGTGGGCAATGGTATCTTCCCATTTATTTTCATCAATAAGCTGTCCCGGTTTCTGAAGGATATCGCTTCCGTGAAGAGTTGCCGTAGTATTTTCCATCGCTCCACTCACATAATCCCTGCCGGAAATCTGAGCATATTTTGCCCATGGGTAGTCATAGTTTAATTTTTTGGAGAAAAAGTCGATCATTTCCGGAGTATTACCGTAGATCTGCTTGGCATAAGGCTCGTATTCTTTTTCGATATAATAATCAACTGGAATATTTTTCCATTTGTCTTTTACAATAGCATATTCTCCTACTCCCATGAAGAAAAGATAGGTAGAATGTCTTTTATCCATCACCCAGTGATCAGTTCGCAGGTTATTGCCCTCCTTTTTAGACTCTTTCAGAATACCGTTGGAAAGGGTAACATATTGATCAGGAACGGTCATGTAGATTTCCTGCGTTGTCTTTTGATTCGGTTTATCGATAGTCGGAAACCATGCAGAAGAAGATTCTGTTTCTCCCTGAGTCCAGATCTGTGTGGGCATATCCGGATTTGTTCCCTGAGCATTGATGAAGTAAAGACCTTTCGCATCATTGATTGCCATACTTCCTTCTTGTTTTACTTCGTTCGGGCGGGATGTGTATTTGATATAAACTGTATAATCCTGATTTCTCTGGTATGTTTTATCCAGGGTAATTTTCAGGACATCGCCTTTGTATTCGTATTTTAAAGGCGATTTTTTGCCGTTATTGTCAAGAGCTACTTCATGAATCAGCATTCCTTTTGCATCAAGCGTCAGTTCGTTTGCAGCATAAAAATAAGGTGAGGCAGTAAGCCATTCTTCCCCATTCATCTGTTCTTTCTGATAATCAAAATTTACTTTCAGCTTCGTGTGTTTGAGTTCTGTTACTTTGGTGTGAGTAGCTCTGTACACTTTTTCCCTTCCTGAAGTCTCAGTTTGTGCTGATACATTTGCGGAAAATAAAATCCCAAGTATAGCAATTGATAAAATGGCCTTTCTCATCGGTCTACTTTATTATTTTTTAGATTTATTTTTTTATGATGATATCGAAAATATCATTGACTAAGGTTTCATAGTCTCCTTTTTTAAGTTGTTCCTTCGTTTTTGCAAAAGCTTTTTTCAGTTCACTTTCAGGATTTTCGTCATCAACTATTTCTACCGAAGCGACTCCTTTCAGCTGAAGTACTGCATTTTTCAGTGCTTCAATATCTGCATTTTCTTCAATATCGATTTTTAAATACTTCATGATTTATTTTTAAGCATTTGAAATTTATGATCTACCACCAGCCCATTTATCTTCTTTCACAAAGATTCAATAAGCAAGCTGGAGTTGTTCTTTCAAATGTAAGAAACAATTATTAAAGGAAAGCCTGATTACGTTTTTATATCGAGATAATTTGAAGCATCAGCTACTTCGTACGGATCATGTTCCCGTCTTTGTAAGAAAACTTTATAGTACAGTTTGATTCTCTTTGTGTGCTGTAAACATGAATCTTTTGAGGATCAATTCCGTTCATTTCACACAGCAAAGGAGCTTCCCAGTCATTATAGAAAAGAGGTTCTCTTAAAGTAAGGTTGGGATTGGATTTAAGTTCATGAAAGACATCATATTCCAGGCAAATATTTCCGGTCTCAATATTATTTTCTTTGAGTGCAACATTCAGTTTGCTGAATAGTTCTTTATCAAACTGATGGGCATAAATCCATGAATTCTTCACACTGATATTAGTTGTTATAAGAATAAAGGCAATTCCAGCAAGAAAAATACTGACTGTTCTGTTCTGTAATTTCAGTTTAACCGACAGATAGATGATGCCTGAAATGAGAAATAGGGTATAGAAAAGCCTTATTGCTCCAAGATTTCTGTTATCAAATCCGAAAAGAGTGGGAATGTAAGAGGAGAAAAAAAAGATACTTAGCCCCAGCAATATTGATACAGAAGAAATAATGCTTAGGATTTTTAAATCCTTGACCTTACTCTTAAAATCGCAGCTACAGAATATTTTATAGACTATTGAAGGGATGATCAGGGAGACTATTATTTCTATAACATTCATTTTTCCTATGTTCAACAGTCCTTTATTAAGTCCTATAAAAATATCTTTGAAGAATAGTTTCACAGCATATTCCGCGACAAAAACACCTCTTTTGAATTCAAAGATTTTACTCACTTCATCTCTATGATAAGAGTGTATAAATATATTCGGCTGAATTACTTTCCTGAAAATCACTATTGCTCCAAGGGTAAGCATTGCGAAAAAAATCTTTTTTTTATTTTCTTTAATTATAAAAAGATTGAGAAGTATTAAAGGAAGAAAAATTTCATAACTCAATACTGATGCAATGAAAAACAAGGCGCTTGGTACAATTCTTTGCCGAACATATGCATAATAGATACTCAAAGCAAAAAAGATTGTTGCCAGGTTTGAGTTGAGCATAAGAGGAGAAAACTGAATACTTGTACCTATTACGGAACAAGAGTATAACAAGGTAATCAGGCTGGCCAATTCTTTTGAAAGAATATTTTTGGCTACCCAATATATAGCCACCAATGAAAGTGGGAAAAAGAGAATTCCTAAAAAATAAACAGATGCATTGTTCTTTGACAGGTAAAACAAAGTTCCTGTCACCATCCCCGAGACAGGTCTTGCTGCCATGGTTACAGAATCCAGAAACGAATGAATATAACTGAAATAAGAATCTGAAATAGATCTTAATTCATATACTCTTGCCAGATCATCCGTAAGTATTACTTTTTCTTTAAAAACGGACAGACAGATATAAAGGGCATAAACAATGATTAAGACATTTAAAAATATCAGATAATGATTGTTTATTTTTTCCTTCATATTGTTTTAGAAAAAGCTTACAGCAAAAAAATATATTGCCTATTAATATCAAAAAATAATAGAATTCTATTAATTAAAAAAAGGAATCAGGCTAATATAACAGAATGTTAAATTGCCACGGGAGCTTTAATCCCCGGATGCGGATCATAATTCTCCAGGGTAAAGTCTTCAAAATCAAAATCGAAGATGTCTTTAACCTCTGAATTCAGTTTCATTGTCGGAAGTGATCTGGTTTCTCTTCCAAGCTGTCTGTTGACCTGCTCAAAGTGGTTATTATAGATATGAACGTCTCCGAAACTGTGAACATAATCTCCTACTTCCAGATCACAAACCTGCGCTACCATCATCAACAGCAATGCATAGCTTGCAATATTGAACGGTACACCAAGGAAAACATCAGCACTTCTCTGATACAACTGTAAAGATAGTTTGCCATCTGCTACATAAAACTGGAACAAAGCGTGGCAAGGCGCCAAAGCCATGTTTGGAATTTCCGCCACATTCCATGCTGACACAATCAGTCTTCTGGAATCAGGATTCTTTTTAATCTGGTCGATTACTTCTGTGATCTGATCTATCACTTTTCCGTCTGCTCCACTCCAGCTTCTCCACTGTGCTCCATATACCGGTCCCAGATCTCCATTTTCATCTGCCCATTCATCCCAGATGCTTACTCCGTTATCTTTAAGATATTTGATATTGGTCTCTCCTTTCAGGAACCAAAGCAATTCATAGATAATAGATTTTAAATGCACTTTTTTAGTTGTCACCAATGGAAATCCTTTTGACAGATCGTATCTCAACTGATATCCGAAGACACTTCTTGTTCCAGTGCCCGTTCTGTCGGTTTTATCAGTTCCGTTATCTAAAATATGCTGTAAAAGATCCAGGTAGTTTTGCATTTTGAATGGGATTTTAAGTTTTCAAATTTAGTAAAAACCATCAAAAAAAGCACTCCTTTTTATGAATGCTTTTTATAGAGACCATCTCTATTTTCTATTAAACAGCTGTTTATCTGCGATCTAACTTCTTATATTTTTACCATATATTTTCAATCGTCTGGCTAATGGTATTTACGGTGAATGATTCTCCTGTTTTTTTACCATACATCACTTTTACCAAAGGAGATTCAGCCGAAACGGTCATGACTTTCTGATTATCAACAGCAATTTCGCCCATTGAAACAGAGATATAAAACAATCCCTTATTGGTTTTCACCAATGCTCCGTTCTGAACTTTTTCTGAAGGATCGGACGTTATTTTCTGCAAAACAGCCTGCTGGTTCAAAACTTCATTAAGCTGTCTCTGGAGATTATTAATTTCCTGCTGAAGCATTTCTCTGCCGGTTTCATATTTATCACCCATTGAGCTTTTCGTATCATTATTGGAAGCTCGTGTTTCTGCGATAAGGTTTTCAAAAGACTGGATTTTGTCCGTCGCTTTTGCTTTAATTATATTGATTATTTCTTGTTTGTTCATGGTAACACTTGGATTTTTTATTGTGAATGGTAAACCACCCCGTCAAAATCATAGATTTCGATACCCGAATTGAGCACCGTTTAAAGACTATTCATTAAGATTTTACAATTTCAGCTAAAACTTTATGGCTTTCATTTTTGAAATACAGCGTATTCTGAAACCTTAAAGCTGAAATCTTTTCCAGCATTGAAATCTCTTTTTGTTTTATCGAAAACATTTCCGAATGTTCCTGATACATGTTCGTCTTCAATTGAAAACTTAACAGGTTCTTTCGACATATTCAGAACTACCAGCACTTCATCTTTTCCGTTTTTTCTTACATACGCCAGAATTTTGTCATTGGCTGTAGTATTCAAAAGATACGTCGTCACATTAGAATCTCCACCTCTTAGGGCTGGATTGGAAGCTTTTAACTCCAGTAATGTTTTATAGAAATCCGCTGCCTGGTACGTATTGGTCCATTTGATAACATCTTTTTCGAAAAACTCCAGTCTTTTCATATTGGGAAGCTCCTGACCTGAATATAATAACGGAACTCCATTCCATGTTGCTGAGAATACAGCCATAGGTTTTGTGATGACTCCATATTTTTCATATTCGGTCCCATTCCATGAGTTTTCATCGTGATTTGTTGTAAACCATGCTCTCATTGAAGCATCTCCGATATTAGAATATTGTCTTAGAAGATCTTTTAATTCCTGAAGGGGTTCATTTTTTTTATAATAATCAGCAGATTTATGCATCCATTTCCATGAATAGCTGGCATCAAAAACTTTTCCGTATTCAGGACTTTCCAACTCATCGAATTCTCCCAGCCAGAAAAGAGGTTTTATTTTTTCTACTTCAGGACGTGCCTGCTCCCAGAAATCTACTTCTACCCATGAAGCCAGATCACATCTGAAACCGTCAATACGGGTTTCCTGCACCCAAAATTTCATAGCATCTATCATTGCCTGGCGCATTTCCTTATTTTTATAGTCCAACTCAATGATATCATCCATTCCTGAAGCGATATGGAATTTACCGTCGGGATCTTTCAAATAAAATTCGGGATGTGTTTTGGTCCACACATGATCCCATCCGGTATGGTTGGCGACCCAGTCTATGATCACTTTGAATCCTAATCTGTGTGCCTCATTTACCATATCTTTAAAATCCTGTAGTGTTCCGAATTCAGGATTAATGGAAGTATAATCTGCAGCTGCATATGGGCTTCCCATACTTCCTTTTTTATTCTGCTGGGCAATGGGGGTAATGGGCATAAACCAAAGTGTTTTTACTCCCATAGATTTCAGGCGGGGCATTTCTTTTGCAAAGGCTTTGAAAGTTCCTTCCTGAGTATATTGTCTTATGTTGACTTCGTAAATATTCGTGTTATGTTTCCAATCTTTTGGCAGTTCTGTCATCTTCCGGGTATTTTTTTGAGTGGTACAGGAAACAATTCCCAGACCAATTACAGCTAACAAAATCAATTTTTTCATTAAACTATTTTTAACAAAAGTAAGGATTGTTTTTTGAGAAAAAGTAAAAGGAAAAGTGAAATCATTAAAAGGTTAATGGGTGGATTTGCGAATCGGCTTACTGCCACTAAGCAGGTGAATAACTCTTTTTAATAATTTATTTTTTGCCATAAAAAAGCCCTGGATTAAAACCCAGGGCTCATTATATTTTGTTGACTATCTTTCTTCATCATTGTCATCCTCATCATCAAAGACATCATCGTTGTAGTCTTCTTCTTCCTCATCATCAAAGCTATCATCTTCATCTGAAAAATTCCCTCCTGCTACAAAATCATCATCAAAACCGAACTCATCATCTACCAGAGGCATTGCTGATTTCCTTTTGGATCCTCCAGCACTTCCATTTTTGCTAGGTGCTTTCAATGGAACATTTCCAAATCTGTATACAGTGATCGGATAGTTCACGCCTTTTGTTTCTTCAATGACTTCAACAAGCTCACAGAAGAATTCCCAAAGGTCAAGCAGCCCATACTGAAACTGTGCTTTGTCACCTGCATTTGCAAAAGCCTCATCAATGTAAACATCTGACATAATTTCGCCATCACCATCATCACTCATATCTTCCAATGGGACACTTTTTACGATCGTTCCGTCATCTTCTAACAGATTAAAAGTAGAAAGCTCATCTCCCTGCAGACTGAATGCACTTTTAATTCCTAAATGTAAGTTCCATAACGTTTGTTTTCCCTTAACTTCGATATCTCGGAAAATATCTTCTTTCGCATCTAATATTACGCGGATTTTGTAAACCATATCAGTTTCTTAAATTACTTTTTTGCCTTTATAATTATGATAAATCTCTGGTGCAAATATATAATAAATGACATGTGACAAAAAAATATTTCAGGATTTTTTAAAATATTTTTTTTTCTTACATTTTGCAGGAATTATTTACTTTTTTCGAGCATAAAACTGAATTTCGTCCCTTCAAGGTAGACACTTTCTACAGTAATATTTTCGTTATGAGCTTCAAGGATGTGTTTTACAATAGCCAGTCCTAGTCCGGAACCGCCTTCTCTTCTGCTTCTGCTGGTTTCTACACGGTAAAATCTTTCGAAGATCCTTGGAAGAAGTTCAGATTTTATTCCCATTCCGTTGTCTATTACTTCTATCAGTACCTTATTTTTAAGGACACTGGTTTTTACAATGACTTTTGCTTCCTGCCTGTTGGCATAATGAATGGCATTGGAAATAAGGTTAATGAAAACCTGGGAAATTTTTTGTTTATCAGCTTCCACAAAAATCTGTGGATGAAGGGTCTGTATTTGTAAGGTGGTATTTCGTTTTTCAGCTTCAAGATCAAGCAGATCAAAGATTTCCTTAATCAGAAGATTGACATCAAATTTTGAAACGGTAAGATTGATTTCGCCTGCTTCCAGCCTGTTGATCATATCCAGGTCTGTCACAATAGCAATAAGTCTTTCTACGGATTTGTCTATTCTTTCCAGATATTTATCCCGGATGGTAAGGTTGTCTACCCCCCCGTCTCTTAAGGTTTCCACATATCCCTGGATAGAAAATAAAGGTGTTTTCAATTCGTGGGAAACATTTCCGATGTATTCTTTACGGTAGCTTTCCATCTCTTTCATCATATCAATTTCTGATACCTGCTGCTGATTGAGATCCGAAAACCTTTCACCCAATTCTTTGATCGTGATATTTTCATCGTGATTCTGAACTATTTCCTGCGGAAGAAATCCGGAAAGACCTTTTACCTGTTTTCTGCTGTAGTAATTGAAAAGAAGTTCCAGCACGACAGAGTTAATCAGAAAGATCAGGATAATACAGATCAAAAGACCCGTTTTGAACAAAGGGGTCTCATAATAGATATCTTTCAGTGAATCGAATACGACTACTAAAAGGAACATTACCAGTGTCAGCAGACAAGAGGCAACGAGGGTAAGTCTGTAAAATTTCAATTTTACAACATTTTAATGATTGAACGTAAAGGTAAGATTTCTAAATAATTAAACGATCAGTTTATACCCGATTCCTTTTAATGTCTGAATCGTATTGATTCCTAGTTTTTCTCTTAGCCTTCTGATATGAACATCGATTGTTCTTTCTCCTACAATCACATCATTACCCCAAACTTTTTCCAGAATCTCTTCTCTTTTGAAAACTTTTTCAGTGTTGGAAGCCAAAAGGTAAAGCAAATCAAATTCTTTTTTAGGAAGAAGAAATTGCTGTCCGGCTTTGGAAACTCTGAAGTTATCTTTGTCGATAACAAGGTCTCCGATTTCGATTAGTTTTGCATTGTCAGAAACCTGAGAGGTCAACTGTAATAATGCATTCACTTTAGAGATAAGGATTTTCGGTTTGATCAGTTTTACGATGTAATCATTGGCACCCGCCTGAAAACCTGCTAACTGAGAAAATTCTTCGCTTCTTGCAGAAAGGAACACGATAAGTGTTTTTTGCAGTTCTTTCACTTTACGAAGTTCCTGACAGGTTTCTATACCATCTTTCTCAGGCATCATGACATCTAGTAAGATAAGGTCCGGAACAATTTCCTTTGCTTTTTCTATACCTTCATTACCATTGGTCGCTGTATAGATATCATACCCTTCCTTTTCTAAATTGTAAGACAGAATCTCTAAAATGTCCAGTTCATCGTCTATTAAAAGAATTTTTTTGCTCATCTTCTAGTTTAAGAATTCCCACAAAATTAATTATTTCAATTGATTTTATCTATCCGTCAAATGTTAACTAATTATTAAAAAACTACATTTTAACTTAAAATTACAAAATCAATAAAAAAATTAAACATTAAATACACATAAATCAAATATACGAAACAATATTGGAAATTAAAACAAAAAATATAATTAAAAAAATTAAACATCAATAACCACCTGTACCGCTCATTCGTTCATACAAACTTCACAATTAATTAAGATTATCCTAAAGTTTTCTTAAAAACTTAGCCCTTATTTTGCCCTTGAAAAAGAAGTAAAAGAAGTAAAATGAAAAAACAACTCCACAAGAGCATTATGCTACTTGCCTTGTTTTCTGCTGGCTATGCCTTTGCACAGAGTCAGATTCTGGAAGGTAGGGTATTGGATGAGAAAGACAACACTCCTATAGAAGGAGTAAAGGTAAAAGTAAATGGCCAGGAAGTAACCACTGACATTTCCGGATACTACTCTATCAACCTATCCCCTGGTGCCAATTACATTGTAACGGTAAGTTCCAATGGGTATAACAGAAAAGAGATCAGTGAGGTTATTATAAAGAATGAAGGTAATACTCATCTTGATATCGTTCTGGATAAGCCATCTACTAAGGAAAAAGAAATTGAGGGAGTTGTCATAAAATCAAACGCCAGAAAAGAAACCATAGCCTCTACAATCGGTTTACAGAAAAATGCCGGTGTAGTTTCTCAGGTCATCGGGGTTGAAGCTATCAAAAGAAGTCCGGACAGAAACACCGGTGAAGTTCTGAAAAGAGTTTCAGGGGTGAGTTTATCTGAAGGGAAATATATCGTAGTAAGAGGGTTATCAGACCGTTACAACCAGGCGATGTTAAATGGTATTCAGCTATCCAGTACGGAACCAGACAGAAAGACCTTTTCTTTTGACCTTTTCCCGGCAAACGTTATCGAAACTCTTGTTATCAACAAAACTTTCATTCCTGAATATACCGGAGAATGGGGAGGAGCTTTGATTCAGGTAAATACTAAAGATATTCCCAATAAAAATTTCTTCAATGTTCAGGTAGGTGTAGGAGGAAACACAGCTACTATGGGACAGGAATTCCACATGCAGAAAGGCGGAAAATGGGACTTTTTAGGAATTGATGACGGTTACAGAAAGCTTCCCACCAATATGCCTGCAAAAAATGCGTTCAGCATTCTAACTGAAGGTCAGAAAACAGATATTGGTAAAGGATATACAAAGAACTTAGGATACAACAGTATTGGATATCCTGAAAATTTAAGTTTACAACTTGACGGAGGTTTCAATACAAAGCTTTTCGGAAAAGATTTAGGGGTAATTGCAGTATTAAACTACAGTAACAATAAAAGAAGAACCGAATCTACCAACCGTTTCTTTACCATCAACGACCAGCTTGCTGACACCAACTTCGATTATTTCACAGAAAAATACAGCAATGATATTATTTTAGGAGGGATGTTGAATCTTTCTTTAAAATTAAACAACAACAATAAAATTTCCTTAAAGAATATCATCACCAACAATACGGTGAACCATATGTCTTTCAGAACAGGAAAAGATTTTGAATTTGATCCAATCAACGGAACAAATATTATGGCAAGGGAAATTGGGTTTAAAGAAACTACTTTCTATAACTCAACCCTTACCGGTACTCATAAAATTGATGCTCTTGGCGGATTTACCGTAAACTGGTACGGAAGCTTCGGGATCCTGGATCAGTATATTCCTTTGCTGCAGCGTTTGCAGTACAACCAATACACAAACATGGAAGGAAGCCCTTATTTAGCATTGATTTCTAATGGCCTTTCTCAAAAATCAGGAAGTGTATTCTATTCTACTCTAAGCGATTATCTCTATAATGCAGGGGGTGACATCTCTAAGTCATTTACTCTATTTGGGCAAAAACAAACCATCAAAGGAGGGTATTTGTTCCAGGTAAAAGACAGGATCTACAACTCAAGACCTTTCTCTGTAAAACTTGAAAACTTCAACCAGGGATTACTTTCCCAACCTTTCGAAACGATCTTCAATCCAGGAAATTTCGGAAGTAACGGAGGATTTACATTTGATGAAATTGCAGGAAATCAGTACAGATATATTGCCAATACCATCCTTAACGCAGGATATTTACAGTTTGACAACAACTTTACACCATGGTTAAGAGCTGTATGGGGATTAAGAGTTGAAAACTTTGATCAGTTGGTAGGAAGCACAAAAAGAAGCGATGACCGTTTTGTAAACACTCGTGTTACTGACTTTTTACCGGCCGTTAACTTGACATTCAAGGTAAACCCTAAAATGAATATCCGTCTTGCAGGTTCACAAACTGTTGTAAGACCGGAATTTAGAGAGGTTTCTCCTTTAGCATACTATGACTTTGATTTGGGAGCTACCGTAATCGGTAACAAGTCTATTGAAAGAACAAAAATAACGAGTGCTGACGTTCGTTGGGAATATTACCCAAGAAACGGAGAAATTATATCCGTAGCAGGTTTCTATAAAAACTTCAAAAAACCAATCGAGCTATACTTCAACCAATCAGGGGTAGGAACCAGTAATACCTTCAACTACCTTAACGTAGATAAAGCTGATGCTTATGGTGTGGAAGTAGAAGTAAGAAAAAAACTTGATTTTGTAAGTGCTCTTAAAAACTTTACGCTAGGTGGAAACGTAGCTTTAATTAAAAACAAAGTAACAGACGAGGCTACTAAAATTGACAGACCAATGCAGGGACAATCTCCATACACTGTCAACGTAAGTCTTCAGTATGATACTGAAAAATCAGGATGGTCTTCTACTGTACTATTCAACATGATCGGAAGAAGAATCCTTTATGTAGGAAACGACCAGGTACCACCAATCTGGGAAGCACCAAGACCTCTTTTAGATTTCCAGCTTGCTAAAAAAATATGGAGCAACAAAGGAGAGATCAAGCTTAATGTTTCAGATATCCTGAACCGTCGTGCTAAATTCTACCATGACCTGAACGATAATGGTAAGTATGACAGTAAGGATGCTCTTGCTATTGAAAGACTTACAGGAACCAATATCAGTTTAACACTGGGATACAATTTTTAATTCATTCAACAAATAATCTAATAAATAATTTAATTCTTTATAACATGAAAAAGTTCGTTTTATATTCTTTAATGCTTGGCGCTCTAGTATCTACTACCGCATGTAGAAATATAGAAGAAGATGGACCTACCATTATTCAAAATGGAGGTAACGGAAACGGAGAGACTGAAAACATTATTCTTTCAGGAAAGATCACTTCCAGCCTTACGCTTAAAGCAAATAAAATCTATAAGCTAAGAGGGCTAGTATACGTAACTAACGGAGCTACTTTAACTATCGAGCCAGGTACAAAGATTGTAGGTGAAGCTGATAAAAACGGAGCTTTGATTATTACAAAAGGAAGTAAAATCATGGCAGAAGGTACTGCTGCCAACCCAATTATCTTCACTTCTGAAAAACCAAGTCCTAAAAGAGGAGACTGGGCAGGGATAGTAATTTTAGGAAATGCTCCTACTAATGCTTCTTTCGGTGGAGTAAACGGAGTTGGAGAGATTGAAGGAGGTATCAACAACTCTGATGGTCTTGGACTTTACGGTGGAAACAATGCTGCTGATAACAGTGGTGTATTAAAATATGTAAGAATAGAATATGCAGGATATGCATTCTTACCGGATAAAGAGATCAACGGACTTACGTTCGGTGGTGTAGGCAGCGGAACTACAGTAGATTACGTAGAAGTTGCTTATGCTAATGATGACAGTTTTGAATGGTTCGGAGGAACGGTAAACTGTTCTCACCTTATTTCTTACAAAGGTCTTGATGATGATTTCGATACGGATAACGGTTTCTCAGGAAAGGTACAGTTTGGTATTGCAGTAAGAGATTCTCAGGTAGCTGACGTTTCAGGTTCTAACGCATTTGAATCTGATAATGATGCCAACGGTTCTACTTTGACACCTCAAACATCCGCTACATTCTCTAACATGACGATCATCGGGCCAATCAACTCTGCGGCTCCAGGAACGATCAACGCGTTATTCCAGAATGCATTACAGATCAGAAGAAACTCTTCTATCTCTGTATTCAACTCTGTATTTACAGGATTCCCTGTTGGTTTATTCATTGATGCTACAAAAGGTGCTCCAACAGATAACAATATTGTAGGTAATAAGCTGTTCTTTGAAAACAACGTTTTAGCAGGAATGCAAACTCCTTTAAAATTCGGACCATCTACTTCTACTCCGACAACGTATACATTGAATGATCTTACAACTTGGTTTAATGCTAAAGGAAATACAATCCTTGCTTCTACTGCTGATGTAAAGCTTACCAATGCATGGGCTCCTGCAGGAACTACACCAAACTTCACTCCTAGTGCTGGTTCTCCATTATTAACAGGTGGAGCATTTACTAACCCTAAATTGGCTGCTTGGTTTACACAGGTAACTTACAAAGGGGCAGTAAAAGATGCCAACGATACTTGGTATGCAGGATGGACAAACTTCAACCTATAACACAATATAGCAGTTAGATTCAATTTTTAAAAGCCTTCGGAAGTATTTTCCGAGGGCTTTTTTTATCACTTTTGTCTGATTCCACTGAAGCCTGACGATTTCAACATTAAGGGGTGTTCATATTGTAAAAAGGAAAATTGCAATTTGAACAACTGCTTTTTATCGAATCACAGATTGTCACAGATTCCCATATAAGTTTATTGAGAAGTTTTGCCTAAAGCCGGATGAATATATTCTTTTATAAAAGCAAACGGTCAAAAGCCCGGTCCTATTGAATGGAAAAACAAATTTTGATATTTACTCAAAAAATAATCAATAATCAATAATCAATAATCAATAATCAATAATCAATAATCAATAATCAATAATCAATAATCAATAATC
>NZ_JBWKTO010000005.1:540783-580721 GCF_059420365.1 Chryseobacterium sp. GW821-FHT04C04
ACAATAATCAATAATCAATAATCAATAATCAATAATCAATAATCAATAATCAATAATCAATAATCAATAATCAATAATCTATAATCTTTAATCTATAATCTATAATTAAAAATGCCATCAGGAAAAAATCCCAACGGCATTCACAAAAAAACAAGTGTATAAAAAATATATACTTCAATTAATTTCTCCAAAATAAATTCCCGTCATTCATCAGGGCTTTTATTTCAGACATTCTGGAAACGGCTTCTGCAGAACATGAAGCATCTGTCAGAACAATAGCTGCTTCATCCCCTGTCTTAGGCCATTGCTGCTTCCCTTTTTCATCCAGAGGAAGAATACTTTGAGTAGCAAACTGCAGGGCTCTTGATAAGGCATATTCTGTCGCATAACCGTATAATTCAGCAATCAGATTGGCTTTCTGGAGCATATTTCCGGACCCGAACGTACTCCAATAGTCTTGTACATTATCATTTCCGATGAGTACATTTACTCCATATTTTTTTAGGGTTGGGATAGGCATTACCGTTCCTTTAAAAGGTACAGAGGAAGCGATTCCCACTTTTCCTGCAGCCAGTCTTTCTGCAATCTGTTCTGTTTCTTTCGGTGAAAGATGAGCCAAAGCAAATGCATGGCTTACAAATGTTTTCCCCTGAAGTTCCGGATTTTCGATCGCTTTATCAATCAGATAATTGATCGTTTTCATCCCGGACTCTCCTACTTCGTGCAGATGAATATCAATTCCTTTATGATGATCTAAAGCTAACTGAACCGTAAAATCCATTACTTTTTCAATGCTTCCGTCAATGCTTAAAGGATCCAATCCACCAATGAAGTTTACGCTTTTCAGCTGTGCGGCTTCTTTCATTAAGGGAGCAGATTCTGTATAATAAACCCCATGTTGTGGGAAGGCTACCAGTTCAGCTTTAAAAGAATCTTTCTTATTTTCAAGAGCCTGTTCAAGATGTTCCAGAGACTTCAATCCTGATGTAGGATCGATGTTGAAATGGGTTCTTGCAAAGTGAGTTCCATAATGTTGCTGCAGACTGATCAGCTGTTCTGCTCTGCTTACGGAAGTTTTCAATAGTTCAGGAATGATTTCCTGTTCATAAGTAATCATGTCTTTCACCGTTCTTCTTTTCGGAGAAAGGGCCTGCCATGGAAGCCCGTATAATGTTTTATCCAAATGGATGTGCATATCTCTGAAAGCAGGAAGCATCAGATATCCTTTTGCATCTATTGCAGTGGATGTAGGATCGTTTGCTTTGATTGATTTGATCTTTCCCTCTTCAATTTCAATACTGAAAAGGTCAGTTTTTGTTCCGGTTACCTCTTCATTTTCGTATTCAAAACCTGTTTCCAGGCGGACATTTTTCAGGGAATAGTTTCCTTTTGCAGTTAATTGATAGGGAAATTGCATGATTTAAAATTTTAACAATACAAAGTTAGCCCGGCTTCAGGATAAAACCGGTGTATCAATTATGTCTTGTTTTGTACAGATTATTCTTTGAATTGGGATGGAGTCATTCCCGTCTGTGCTTTAAAGAATTTGGAAAAGCTGGCATGATCGTAGAAACCAAGATCATACACAATATCCTTCACCGACATTTCGGAAACTTTCAATAGTCTTTTTGCTTCCAGTAAAATACGATCCTGAATAAGAGATGAAGCCGGAGTATTGAGATTTTTCTTGCAGACGATATTCAGATAATTGGCAGAAATATTCAGTTTATCCGCATAAAAAGAAACAGACCTTTCTGTTTTGAAGTGTTCATCAATAAGATTCAGAAACTTTGAAATAATAGGATTTGAATGATAGACTTCAAAATCTTTAAAAGCCCCTTCCACAAAGGTACTCACCAACAAACCGATCAGCTCACTCCTTTTTTGAATGAGTTCCCAAAAGATTTTTTCTCCATTCAGTTCTTTCTGAATGGCTTGAAATTCATACCGGAAAGTTTCAAAGACTTCTTTGGAAAGATTGATAACCGGATGATTCTGATAATAAGATGCCGAAAATCGTAAGGAGGGTAGAAAGCTTTCATACCAATCCCTGCTGATCATCAACTGATATCCGATGGTTTCTTTTTCGATCACCCATTGATGCACCTGCTCTGGAAAAACCAAATGAATCTGAAGGTCTTTCACCTGATATTCTGTAAAATCTATCGTATGTGAGCCCAGTCCGTGCTCAAAAAGATTGATGATAAAAAAATCATGCTTATGGGGATCATCAATAGAACGTGCTCCGTTGAGTTCATTAAACAGCAGGTGACAACCAGACCTCTGATTTTCACTAAATTCCTTAATTCCTAAAATAGGAAAATGATCTGTATGGTAACCCATTTTGCCTGATTTTCTCTTAAAATTAATAAAAATAATGAGAGAAAAAATTAAAATAGCCACAAAAAGAATAGGTTTTCTTTTTGTGGCTCAAAAACACACTGACTCAATATATATTGATCTAAGATTATTACCTGTTTTTCATTTTGAACTAAAAAACAATATTTCCCTCATGTACCAATGATTCTACCTCTGAAATTCTTGATACAGCTTCTGCTGAACAGCTTGCATTAATCAATACAAAGTCTGCTTTATCTCCTGTTTTTGGCCATTGCTGAGTCCCTTTATCATCTAGTGGCAGTATATTTCCTGTTGCCAGTTTCAAACTCCTGGACAGTAAAAACTCTGTTGAATATCCATACAGTTGAGCCATTAAGTTCGCTTTCTGCAATACACTTCCTGTTCCGAAAGTATTCCAGTGATCTACGATACTGTCATTTCCTGTCAGAACGGTTACATTATGCTTATAAAGGGTTGGTATTGGCATGATCATTCTACCAAAAGGGATTGTAGAAACAATTCCAATTTGAGCTTCCGCTAATTTCTCAGCGATTTCTTCCTGTTTTGCAGCTTCTAATTTAGCTAAGATAAAGCAGTGGCTTAAATAGGTTTTCCCTTTCAGAGAAGGGTTTTCATTTACTTTTTTAATAAGATATTCTACCGTTTTCAATCCGGAATCTCCGGTTTCGTGCAGGTGAATATCTATTCCTTTTTTATGGTCTACCGCAAGCTGAACGGTGAAGTCCACCACTTTTTCAATGTTTCCGTCTACGTTGAAAGGATCTACTCCACCGATAAAATCAATATCCATCTTCGCCGCTTCTTTCAGATACGGTGCAGAATCTGTATAAAACACTCCATGCTGTGGAAATGCTACCAGCTCAGCTCCAAAACCTTTCTTTTTATTTTCTAAAGCTTTCTGTAGATTTTTTAATGACTGAAGTTTTGAAGTCGGTTCAATATTCACATGGCTTCTAGCATAAGAAGTTCCTTTTGACTGTAATAATTCAATCAGTTTCTCGGCCTTGAAGGTTGAGTTTTTCAGCATATCCGGGAGCATTTTCTGCTCCAGCTCTATCATCCCTTTGATTCCTCCGGTTCTTTTCCTAACCGCCTGCCATTGATCCCCATAAAAAGTTTTATCCAGATGAATATGCATGTCTTTAAAGGCTGGAAGCATCAATAATCCTTTTGCATCTACTACTTTGGCATTAGGTTGATTCGCGGTAATCTTTGTAATTTTTCCGTTTTCAACTTCCACATAAAATAGATCTGTTTTGGTAGACGCTACTTCCCCTTCCTGATATTCAAAACCAGTTTCCAGACGAACATTTTTAAGACTTATTTTGCCTTTTGCCAAAATATTATTTTCAACAAAGAAAGGCGATGCGGTCATGATATGAGGTATTAAAGTGAATCCCGCGACAGCCAGTGCTGAATTTCGGATAAAATCTTTGCGGGAGATCGTATTGTCAGAAGTCTTCATTTCCAATCTATTTATGACAAATTTAAAAAGAAGTCTCCTGAACGAGGTGTATGGTTTATTACAAAATCTGTATGATTTATGCTTTGTGAATATTCATATTTCAGATAATCATTTTAAAATAAAATTTACACGCAGATTTTCAATAATTGAGGTTACATTCTTGCATAAAAAAACCGGATCTAAAATCCGGTTCTATTTATATTTACTTATTGGAATATTCAAATTTTCTTACGGCTTCCAGTGTCATATCAATCTCTTTATCTTTGATGGCATCACTGATGAAGTACGTTTCATAACCACTTGGTGGAAGATACACTCCATTCTGAAGCATCTGGTGGAAGAAGTTATTGAACAATGAATGATTAGCTTCCTGAGCCTCATCAAAGTTTGAAACCCTGTTGATATGGAAGAAAACAGACATCATAGAACCTTTTCTGTTGATTTTATGAGCAATTCCTTTTTCATTTAAAATTTTTCCAATTTCGAAATCTAAGGTTTCTGTTGTTTTATGGAGTCTGTTGAAAAATTCCGGATCATTTTTAATAAGCTGAAGGGTTTTTAATCCCGCTCTCATTGCCAAAGGGTTTCCACTTAATGTTCCTGCCTGGTATACTCCTCCTTTTGGAGCCAGGTGGTCCATAATTTCATTTCTCCCTGCAAAAGCACCCACTGGTAATCCACCACCTATTACTTTTCCATAAGTCACCAAGTCTGCTTTTACATTGAAAAGCTCCTGAGCTCCTCCGAAGGCCAATCTGAAACCGGTCATCACTTCATCAAAAATTAACAAAGCTCCATTTTCATCACAGATCTTTCTCAGGTTTTGTAAGAAGTTGTTTTCGGGCAGTACACAACCCATATTTCCTGCAACCGGCTCTATAATTATGGCTGCAATTTCACCCTGATTATGACGGAACAAATCTTCAACTTGTTCAAAATCATTATAACGGGCTAGTAATGTATCTTTAGCAGTACCTGCAGTCACTCCCGGAGAATTTGGGTTCCCGAAGGTAGCTGCACCGCTTCCTGCTTTAATTAGAAATGAGTCTGAATGTCCGTGATAACAGCCTTCAAATTTTACAATCTTATCTCTTCCAGTGTATCCTCTTGCCAGTCTTACTGCACTCATACATGCTTCTGTTCCTGAAGAAACCATTCTGATCTGGTCAATGTTCGGGACATTTTCGATGATGAATTTTGCAATTTCTGTTTCCAGTTCTGTAGGAGCACCGAAAGAAAATCCTTTCTCTGCCTGGATTTTCAGTTCTTCCAATACTTCAGGATGTGTATGTCCTAAAATGGCTGGGCCCCATGAGTTGATATAATCGATGTAAGTATTCTCATCTGCATCGGTAAGGTACGCTCCTTTTGCCGATTTCATAAAAACAGGCACTCCTCCTACGGATTTGAATGCTCTTACCGGAGAGTTTACTCCTCCCGGAATGTATTTGTAGGCTTCATCAAATAAAGCCGAACTTCTTTGATACTTCATATATACTTGGTTGCTGTCGACAGCTGCTGGTTGGCATTTGACTGTCAACGATAAACTCTCAACAAAAAATTAAATTAGTTTCGTGGTTTTTTGTCTATTAAATAAATCAGCTGTCCTACAGATGGCTGCTGTCCTTCATCCATTCTGTTTTTAGCATATAATTTATGCAATTTGATTCCGAATTTCTGGGCGATATCATGCATATCTTCCCCAGATTCTACTTTATAGGTTGCTGTATTTCCTGTAGAATTTTTTGATTCAAGGAAAACAATATCATTCTTTTTTAAAGTTTCATTTTCCAATTCATTCCACTTCATCAGTCTGCTTTCGCTCACTTTGAATTTGTTGGCAATGAATTTGACATCGGTATCTTCAGGAATGACAATATATTTCAACCCGTCGTTTGGATGACTTTTGATAAGGATAGAATTCAGAATTTCAGCTTTCGTTTTAATTCTTTCTACTCTTTTTTGCTGTTGTGCGTAAGAAGTCTGTTTGTAAGGAACTTCTACCGTAACCGGTTCTTTAGCTTTTCTGGTTGCCTTTGAAGGCTCCAGCTGTGCCATGAAAGTTCTGTCATCTTTCAGGTCCGGATACATTTTAAGAACAGCGTACAATACTTCATTGGAATTGGTATTGTCGTATTCGTATAGCTTGTACTTTTCAATTTTGGTGATCAGAATGGAAGCATACCGTGGATTGGTAGCATACCCTGCTTTTTTTAACCCGGTCGCCCATGCTCTGTAATCTCTCATATCCAGCTTGAAAAGGTTGGTGTAATATTTTCTGGTGGATAAAAATATAGAATGATCTTCATAAGACTGTTTGGGATCGTCATACACGCGGAAGCATTCGTTGGGTGCATCATCGGTATGTTTCATCGTTTTACCGGTCCAATCTTCTTTACATTTTATTCCAAAATGGTTTTTACCTTCCTGTGCCAATCTGCTTTGCCCGCCTCCGGTTTCTAACAACCCTTGTGCAAGCGTAATAGAAGCTGGAATTTTATATTTTTCCATTTCTTCTACGGCATATTTAGCAAACTTCTGAATATACTGATCTTCGGTTGCCCAAGACTGGGCAGAAAATTTTGATAAAACTAAAAGGCTTATGGATAGGAAAAGTCTTTTCATGTTTTTCAATTTTACTTATATAATTAAATTTCTGTTCTGTTTTTCTAAAAGCAGATTAGCCCCCTCAATTCCCTGCAATCCACCTGTGTGAAAGCATAAAATCCTGCTGTTCTCAGGAAAAAAATCTTCATCTATCAGTTCAAAAACTTTCTCCATCATTTTTCCTGTATAAATCGGTTCTAAAGGAATACCATATTTCTCTTTGAAATCATTGATAAAACGGATATTTCCATCATTTATTTTACCGTAACCTCCAAAACATGAATCTATTAGATTAAAATTCTGTCTCAAAGTTAATTCAAAAATTTTATTTTCAAGTGAAGCATCATCTACCACCTTACATCCTATAACTTTCTGATTATCTTCACAAAATTTTGAAATTCCTGCAATGGTTCCTCCAGTTCCCACTGCGGTGCAAAGATAGTCAAAATCTTTTGTTTGTTCGTTGAGCATCATTTTCACCCCTTCTACAGCCTCTTTATTGGTACCTCCTTCAGGGACTATTAATGCTTCGGGAAACTCCTGCTGAAGGAATTCTGTCAGTTTTTCTTTGTGCCTGTATTCTTCCCTGGTGACAAATTTCAGGTTCATGCCATTTCTTTTAGCAAAAAGTAAGGTAGGATTGTCACGCCATTTATCTTGCAGTTCTTCTCCCCGGATGATTCCTAATGTTGGAATACCGGCTAAGTTTCCTACTGCTGAAACTGCTGCTATATGATTGGAAAAAGCTCCACCAAAGGTAATAATATAGGGATTCTCAGGATTTTTTTCCAGATAGTGATTCACATTATAAAACAGCTTCCAGTATTTGTTCCCTGAAATCTGCGGATGAATCTGGTCTTCCCTTTTAATGAAAAGTTTTACATTTTTATGAATGAGAATTTCCTGAATGGGAATAGGTTCTTTGGAAAGTTGTAATAGCATTTCAGTTTTGACTACTCAAGGTTTATTGTTTGCAAAAGTAGGAAAAGATTTAGTGTTGTGTAGAGTTCTTATTCTTATGAATTCTAGTTCGTTGAGTTTTTCCCCACAGATAACACAAATTTTCAGATGATTTTATGATAATGTGTGAATTTCGTGTGATGAGAAGGAATGATTTTTTAAGTTTTGGCTAAAGCCAGATGAAAGCTGTTTTTTTTATAAAACGGGCTAAAGCCCGCTCCTATTGAATATTGAGAATCGTTACCCGAAACCCCAAACCCAGATACCAAAACACAAAACCCGAATCTCATCATTCATTATTCTAGAGATATTTTCTAAAGTTCCAGAACTTTCTTTTTTTAAGATAGCTTAGGTTATTTTCATTAGTATAGGCTTCTCTTTCAAATGAAATCCTTCTGTAGGCAAGATAACCGTCTTTGAGTTTGAAGAACCAATAGTAATATTCAATAACATAGAAAATATAAAAGAAAATGATGAGCATTTCCAATTGTTGCTGCAAATGGATTTTTTCGTGATTGATCAATACATTATTTTCCTTATCTTCGGGTTTCCTAATGAAGATAAAGGGAAAGAGAGCAATGCCATTAATTTTTAATTTTTTTAAAGGCTTTTGGCATACAATTATCATAGTAACAAATATAAAAAGTTTTTTGACAAGCATTTAACTTATGGCCCATTATGACATCAAAGAAGGTGAAGACTTCTACTATAATGAACAGGGGTACAAAGTTTTTACAGAAAAATTTCATCTGAAAAGAGGTCATTGCTGTAAAAGCGGCTGCAGACACTGTCCTTACGGGTACGATAAAAAGACTGATACATTCATTAAAAGCGATAAAAAAAAATAAATAAAATGAAAAAATATATTTTTATTTTGTTGGCGTCTGCTACATTAGGTTTAACTTCTTGTAGCCCTTTTCAGGTACGTTCAGATTATGCTGAAACAGCCAATTTCAATTCTTACAAAACATATAAAATAAGAATTGATGATCTAAAATTGAATGATATTGATAAAGACAGAGTGCTGAATGAACTGTCGAGACAGCTTCAGAGCAAAGGACTACAGTCCGGAGAAAATCCCGATCTGATTATCAACGTAAAAGCAAATCATAAAAAGGTTACAGATATTAATTCCTCTACACCTTACGGAATGTGGGGATGGGGCGGACCATTCGGATGGGGTGTTGGCATGAGCAGAACATGGACAACGAATTATAATGAAGGAGCACTGATTGTTGACCTGATTGATGCAAAAAGCAATAAATTGGTTTGGCAGGGAATCGGAAGCGGAATTTCTGTAGATTCTCCAAAAGCAAAACAGAGACAAATTCCTGAAATTATGGCTGAGATTATGAAAAATTATCCGCCACAAAGAAAGTAAAATTAAGTCATCCACTATATAAGCCGGTACGTTTGTACTGGCTTTTTTTGTGGTTTATTTTTTTCCCACAGAGGACACAGATTTTCACAGATGATTGTTGAATAAGATCTTTTATTCTTTAAGTTTTGGCTAAAGCCGGATGAGAACTGTTTTTATTGTAAACCGAAACCGGGCTAAAGCCCGGCCCTATTGAATGAATAAAGAAACGCTGATAATTCATAATTCATAATTCTTTCCTCATTATTTCTTACATGCAGTGCATTTTAAAATTAACGATTCCTTAATTTTTTATTCATAAAAATGTGGTAATCTTGTTGAAACTTGTATTGATATGAAAAAAATCATCTTATTTTCAGTATTTGCAGGACTTGCCCACGCACAGGCTCCTGCAGGATACTACAATTCTGCGAATGGACTGAGTGGTGCAGCGCTAAAAACTTCATTAAGCAGTATCATCACCAGCGGTCATCAGGATAAAGGCTACAACGGATTGTGGACTGCCTATAAAACCACAGATATTGATAAGGATTATGAAAATGACGGATCTATCCTTGATATTTATTCTGAAAAACCTTCAGGAACAGATCCTTATAAATATACTCCGGGAACCAACCAATGCGGTACCTATTCTACCGAAGGGAATTGCTATAACAGAGAGCATATTATTCCTCAAAGTCTTTTTAATGAAGCTTCCCCAATGGTTTCTGACATTAACTTCATCAGAGCTACGGATGGGAAGGTAAACGGAATGAGAAGCAATTATCCTTTCGGAAAGGTAGGAACTGCTTCTTTCACCTCAAAAAACGGATCAAAACTTGGAACTTCAGCTTCTTCAGGATATTCGGGGACCGTTTTTGAGCCGATTGACGAATTTAAAGGAGATGTAGCCCGAATGATTTTCTATTTTGTAACCCGCTATCAAAGCAAACTTTCTAGTTTTTCATCGGGAGATATGCTGGGAAGCTCTACTTTCCCGGGATTGCAGACATGGGAACTGAATGTTTTGTTAGCTTGGCACAATCAGGATCCGGTTTCCCAGGCTGAAATCAAAAGAAATAATGCTTCTTATACTTATCAGGGGAATAGAAATCCATTTATTGATAATCCTAATTACGCTAACCTTATCTGGGGTTCCCAGCAGCCTTCAAGCGACACTCAGGCTCCTACCATAGCGACAGGACTGAATGTTTCAGGAAAAACATCCAGCAGCATTTCTCTTGCATGGAATGCTTCTACAGATAATGTAGGCGTTACCGCTTATAACGTGTATATGAACGGAAGCCTTAAAACTACAGTAAGTTCAACTTCAACAACTATTTCAGGGCTGACACCTTCAACTTCCTACAGCTTTTATGTTGTAGCAAAGGATGCGGCAGGAAATTCTTCGTCGAACAGTTCTACCGTTTCCGGGACTACCAATGCCGGAACGACGGCTCCAGCGACCCGTTGTGCTAATGAAAGTTTTGAAACCATTCCTGCAGCCAGCGCTGCTTATTCCAGCAGAACCTGGAGTAACGGAGGAATCTCATGGACTGCAACGGATGCAAGAACTGACCAAACTCTCAATAATAAAGCGATTACAGTAAGAAGCGGTTCTTTAACTTCCGGCAGCTCTGCTAATGGTATTGGTTCTTTAACCGTGACTACACAGCTTAAGTTTACAGGCAGCAATGATTCTTTTACTGTAAAGGTAAACGGAACGACAGTAGGAACGATTCCTTACAGTGCTTCTACGGCAACAACAACGATCAGTAATATCAATATTTCCGGAAATGTAGTGATAAGCCTGGTGAACAATTCAACAAGTAACAGAGTTGCTATTGATGATCTTTCATGGACCTGCTATTCAGGTTCTTCAGCAAGAATGGCTCAAAGTACGGCTTCAGAAACAACTTCTAACAGCTTTAAAATTTCACCCAATCCCATTACCAATCAGGAAATTTTTGTAAAAGGAGATCTTCAGAAGGTAAAAAAAGCGGAGATTTATAATCTTCAGGGGAAGGTTCTTCAGACCATTGATCAGCCTTTCAGAAGTGGAAATTCTATTAAAACAAGAAATCTTGGGCAGGGAATTTATATTTTGAAACTGGATCAGACTACGATACAGTTCCTGGTAAAATAATTCAAATATTAATTTCATATAAAAAATGCCGGTCTATAGAAAGACCGGCATTTTATGTTTTTAAAGCTCTCACCGATTTTGCAGACTGAGCGGATGTTTTTTAACGCAAAGGTTTTATTTTTTCTGCCTTATTTTTAGAAAGCGAAGAGGAATCAGTAAACTGATTTGACTAAGCGAATGTTTTAATTTTTTTGTTTGTTTTTATCTTAATTCAATAAATTTTGTCCATATCCGGATATCCTGATCCTTTCAGAAAATCTTTCCATTCTTTATTTTTGAAGACAAAGAGATTGCAGCGGTATTCGTCCGGTCTGTTATCTATTTTGGTTTCGCAGTAATAGTATAGCAGATCTTTGTTTTTCCAGATGGCTACTTCCTGTCTGAGTTTATTATGAGTCTGAATGATCTCGTTATCTTTAATCTCAGATTCGAAGCTTTCCCGTATGGTATCAAAGCGGGGTTTCTGAAGTGTTTTATTTAGATTTTCAAAGAGGGCCATTTTTTCCTGCTCTGTATAGATATCAATCTGATACATTCCCAGCTCATCTTCTTTCTCATTGCCAAGAGGACCGATTTCCTGATCTACTTTTCCGTAATGTAAAAGGACTTTGTTGGTATTTTTATTATTCTTTCCTTCTAAATCTATTCCATTGAAGTGTAATAATTCTTTTGAAGCAAACGCCAGTCTGTCATTTCCAATCAGAGTAACTTCACTGGTACGTACAGCATCTTTGGCAGTTGCTCCGGCAGATTTTAAAATTTCATTGATGTTTTGTCCTGCTTTAAGCTTAGCAAGATTAAAAGGTTCTGTCTGAGTACTGCCCTGCGTTTCCACCAAAGCCCGAGTGCTTTTATTTTTCTGCTTGTCACATGATGCAATTCCCAGGCAGATCAAGGGTATTAATATGTAATTCAGATTTTTCATAATGTTAGTGTCTGGTTATAAAGGATAAAAACAGAAAAAACGATTCAAGTATCCAGAAATTATTTTCTATGTATTTTACCCTTGCTTTTATTTCCTATTTTGAATATATGAGGCTTTCTGCAATGATTGCTGCTCACCTTTTAATTCATATACTGATACCACGGAGATCCTTGAGGTGTCGGATATTTTAATCCAAAAACCGCATTATTACGGTAAGCATCTTTGGTAACAGAAATGTATTTATTTCTTATTCTTCCATCATTTTCAATAGAAATACTCAATATGGAGTAATTTTTTCCGTCGTCCCAGAAGAAAGAGGTAGGATAGGTAAAAGTATTTTTCTCGTTTTTAATCCATGAAACTTTTTCCGGGGACAGTTTTTTAAGTTTTTCAAAAATAGATTTTACAACTTGTGCCTCTACGGTTGCTCTATCTGTAATAGCCGCTGTAGGATTTCCATGTTTTTTCACTATTTTTTCTACAAATTCCAGCGTATGCTTTTCGTCAGCATTGGTATCAAGAGCACCTACCTTTCCTTTATAAACGGTAATTCTTGTACCCATAGTATTGTCTAATGCAATATTTCCGTACGACAATCCTTTGTTTTCATCAGCATAATATTGAATGATATCCGGTTTTGCTGCATCTTTCAGAAATAAGTCTTTGTTTTCAAAATCATATTTTTTCGCATCGTCACCTAATACAACCGATGACAGATCAAATGTTTTACTTCCACAACACACATTGAGTAAAACAATGAAAATCAATATGATAATTTTTCCTGTTTTCATTCTAATTAAAATTTCTCCTGAAAAACCGACCGCATTTCGGGTTATTGATTTTGTTTTTCTTTTATTATTTTAGACCAATCTGTAAACATCTTGGTAATGGTATTGGCATTGATTAAACTGAAAATAAACATTCCCGTGAAAACCGTAAGCCAGCAGTAAGCCAGTTTTACCCCGTTTTTATCTGTGATAAAGAAAAGTACAAATAGGGTAATAGCTCCCAATATAAATGTAAAAAGCAAGGTATACAGCAATACATGAATAATGTACATATTGAATTTAAGCTTTCTGAAAATCCAGCCTACCAATGCAATCGGAATAACCAACACAAACGGCAGGAACATAGCCCCGAAAATGGTAACTTCCGGGTAATCAGCTATTTTATCTTCTAATCCGAAAAAGGTATTAAAACTGAACTCCATTATATTGTTTTTCAGCATCTGTTATCTCAAGTAATGTTTTGTCTTTATATGCAAGCATTTTTGCCAGTATAACATTTGGAAATTCATGAATTCCTATATTATAAAGGTTAACGCTATCATTAAAAAATTCTCTTCTGTCCGCTATTCTGTTCTCCAGTTCGGAGACTCTTTTCTGCAGCTCAAGAAAATTATTATTAGATTTCAGCTCGGGATAGTTCTCAGAAACAGCAAAGAATGATGATAAAGCTTTTGAAGTTTCATTTGCCAAGGCTGTCCTTTGGTCTGCATCTGTACTATTGTTATAAAAAGTTCTGAGCTCTGTAAGACGGGTAAGGAGCTTTTCCTCGTAGTTCATAAAGTGTTTGGCTACAGTGACCAGGTTGGGGATTTCATCTGCCCGCTGCTTCAGCACCACATCAATATTTCCGTATGCTTTTTCAACATTAAATTTGAGCATGACCAATTTGTTATACAGATTGATAAAAAAGCTGATGATAACAACTCCCAACAGGATAAGTAATATGATTGCGACCGTCTGATTCATTATTGTATGAGTATATAAATAATTATTAAAAGGATAATGGAGCAGGTAAACATAAATGACCTCAGCAATGGCTGATACTTATTCCAAACGGTGATTCCTGATGCTGAAGTAATCCCAAGGATTTTATAGTAATCATCTTTTCTTACGAAAGGAACTCCGTTTTTAGAATCTGCATATCCCACCAACAACATTTTCTGACCCTCTTTCAAAAGAGTTTCTGTATATCTTTTGCTGCCATGGCTGCTTCTATTGGTTTCTCCCAGCAAAACAAGCTCTATTCCATCAGGTTCTACTTCTATGGCTCCGGTATCATCTTTTATCTGAAAAAGATTACATTGTGTCTCCCGATGAACTGTGCGGTATGTTTCTTTACCGTCAGAATCTCTGTCTATATTTTCAATAGTATAATAATATCCGATACAAACTTCATTTTTCACCGGTGAAAATAAAGGATTCTTCATTATTAAAGTTCCTTCAACCTCTACCAACCCCTTGGCCACTGAATGTATCTTTGATGTTGGAAGGGATGACTGTAAACGTAAAAACCGTTTAGCAGCATTAGGTTTCATTAAAGCAATAAAGATGAGTACAAAAATTAATAGCGGAATAAAAATGATTGCCTTTTGTGCATAGCTGTCATAATTATTGGCAATTTCAAAAGCATATTCATGCAGCGGCATTTTTTCTTTGAAAATAATCCATAGTATAAAATAAACAAAGCATGATATTATTATTCCCAGAATAATATACCCTATATATGATCTTTTTTTGTTTTCCCCCATGTACTTTTCCTGAATACCTTACCTTCCAAAATCTCTTTCGTAAAGGTATAGTATTTACTGTCTTATTTCTCCCTTATTTTTTCTAAATGACTTCGAACTCTTCTTTTCCCTGTGGAATATGGAACATCAGCTCCAGCATCAGTTCTTCCCTTGTCTTCTCTTTAAAAAGAAAAAATGCGGGTTCTCCATTTAATTTTTTATAGGTTGCCAATTTTCCGTTACCATAAATTTTTAATACCCTGCCTTCCGGCAATGGCATTATTTTAAACCCATCGTTGAAGTCTTCCAATAAACTGTTGAGCCTTGCTTTGGCATCATCATTACCAAGGTACATGGATAAAGCCATATTCTTTTCACGGTTTTTTATCAGTTCAAAGAAAGCATCATATTGTTTTGATTCAATCAGACTGCTTATTCTTTTGTATATGGAATCCAGCTTATTGTTAAGATAAGATGTATCCTTAGAAATTGACAGCAGGTCACGACTTTGTTCCCATTTCATCATTTCGTAAGGTATCTCAGCCTGAAAAGATGATTGATGGTATAATGAAGGCTGTTTCTTTGCTGTTTCCTTTTCTGAAAACTGAAAATTACCACAGTCTTTTTCATGGACGAATTTATCATTAAAAACATCGAATAACTTAATGGTATATTCAAATTTTGTTCTTGAATCTATATATTGTCCTCCTGTAACGGGCAGAAGTTTGATCTCGATTTTTTGCTCACCCGAATTGCTTATTCCGAAATTAACAGGAACATTGGGAGACATCTGTCCTTCGGTTTCCATGGCAATAACAGGGATATCATTCACCAAAACTTCGAATTTGCAATAAACAGCAGTAAAATCAATGGTATAGTAAGGTTCTTTAGCCATCATTGTTATTATTTATTATAAAACATATCCAGACTGCGGTAAGAAACCCATTCTTTGTATTTTGGGTTTGTTTTATCTAAAGCAAAGATCTTTAATGTATTTTCATTAGGTTTCTTAGAAAGATTAACGGTGTGAATGGTAAAGAATGTTGTTTTGGCTTCTTTATCCTCCCAAACCTGAACGGTTTCTTCTATATGGTCTGTTTTGAATTCTCCGTTTTCATCAAGGAAAATAGGTCTTTCTTTTGTATTTACTTTTTTGTCTGAAAAGTCTGCTTTATGGCCTGCTTTTTTTTCAATAGCGCTCAGAATAGCATCTGTATTCGGGTTGTTCTGCAGCACCATTTCGTAGCCCCATACTTTTTTATCGTTCTTTGAATAAAGAACGGAAACGTCATCCGCAGCAGATTGTAAGCTGTTATTAAATAACGACAGGTTCAGATTTTTATCTTTGGGAAATTGAAATTCAACATAATCCACTGAGGTATTAAAATCCCCTGAAGCGTTGTCATTAGCAGTTAATCCAATTCCTTTAAGCAGGTCTTCTCCGTTCGTTCCGAATTTAAGATCTTTAAAATCCATTTTTCCCTGGGCCTGGTTTGCTGTTTTACTGGTTGCGTTTGCTTTGTCTGTCTGTGAAACAGATTTGCCTGTTCCTTTTTCCTGACAGTTCATGAGAACAAAACTCAATACGATCTGGCATATAACAATCTTTTTCATTCAACTTTTTTATTTAATTTTCTTCTTTATTATATAGACTATACGGGTAGCTTTCCACTTTCTTATTATTTTTTATTCTGAATTTCAAGTATTCCGAATATTTTGTAGTCTGCGTGGCAGTAATGATCAGTGTGGTAAAGTTAGTATTTAAACACAACAGATCTGATTCTTTTGTTTTCTCTCCTTGTATTTCGGCATTTCCATTATTCAGAATAAAAATCTTTCCGGATTTTTCCCAGATGATATTCCGTTCTCCTTCATTTTCTTTATCAAAAGCTGGTGTTCCCAATTTTTCAAGAAGCAGTTTTTCAAGTTTTTCACTTTCTTTCTGTGTATACAGATGGATTTTATATCCGTTGATGTCTTTTGAATCTCCCAAAAGTTCAAGGTAGTTTTTCCCTGCATATGTCGCAGAATTACTTCCAATTTCATTTGCAAAATACTGTCCATACAGGCTAAAAGCATTCATATCTTTTAGCTGATAAGCAATAAGATTTTCATCTAATGTAGATTTTTTCTCTGTATAGTCAATACCCCTTACAATTTTTTCCTTTTTCACGGGGAAAAGAATATTGGATAGATCCTCTTTTGCAGTACTGCATGATATAAACAGGGACATGATTACAAGTAGAAACATATTTTTATTTTTTCTTTTTTTCCCAAAGTAATATTTTGTTGTCATAACCTACTAATTCTGCTAAATATTTCATAATGTCGAATCCGTCAAAAAATGTACGGGTTCTGTTATAATTCACCGGAGTCCAGTCTGAGCTTACTTTTTTATAGGTAAATCCTGCTTTTACCATTACCACTACCGTTCCTACACATGGGTCAATACTTAAGCTCGGAATATAATAAATTCCTGCGGTAGAATCATATTTTAATTTGTGCCCTGAAGTAATTCCCATCGTAGCTCCTGCAGTTAGTTTTCCTTCAATATGTCCTTCCAGTTCCGGTTTTTTTGTTGTACCAATGACAACAAACATTCCTTTTAATTCGAGTCCTGATTTTAATTCAACCGTGATGTTTGAAGTTAAATCAAAATTCACTTCTGCACCATCTTTAACAGTACTGAACGAGCCGTCAATAACACCATCTACTTTCCCTTTTACTTCCAGGTCAATGTACATTTTAAAGTTGATGACCACCTTTTCGGTTTCATATCCTTTACTTGCCCATTCTCTGACCATATTGAAAATTTCAAGGGCCAGTACATTTCCTGTTCCTGCAGTGGCAACGGCAACTCCAGCCTGAACTATTAAAGCCAGAAGGTCAAAAACAATAGCAAGTTCAATCAAAGGCTTTGTTTCAATGAACAGCATCAATTTGGTTCCTATATCGGAATGGTCATCATTGATATCTGCTTCCCATTCTGCTCCAAAATATAATGCCGGCGCATTTAATTTGATCTCAAATGGCAATTTTCTTCCTACTCCTTTGGATACTACCCCTTTTGTTTGTGATGTGATCCCCTGAGACATCTTTTTAACCGAAGAAATAATAGAGAAAAGTTTACTGATCTTATCTTTATATTTCAGGGTCAGTTCCGGCTTGCAGTAATAGCTTCCATCTTTTTGTTTGTCATAAGAGGCTTTAAGCTCAACACCGAATTCTACGTCTGTATATTTTCCTTTCTCTTCGTTGGCAAGGCTCAATGCTTTGCCTCGAAGTTCTTTATGCTTATCAGGAGTCATTTTTTGCCACTTTATACTTAAGCTATTGCTCAGGTTGATAAAAAAGGCAAATCTCCATTTGATATCCGGATATGCTTTTATTAATACTGTTGTCCGTTTTTCATTGCTGTAATATCTGCAGGTATGCACATGCATATGAAACTGGTTCGGACTGGTAGATGCAGGCCAAATGTATTGCATGACGGTCATTGATTGAGCATCAAGCCCGATTCCTCCTCCAAAATTATATCTGCTTAACGGAGAGTATATCTCATAATTGAATGTGGGGGTTTGAAAGGTTTTCTTTGTATCACCTTTATCTATCGCCTGCCCTACATCTACGATATAAATTTCTTTTTTATGTTTGTTTTTGGTGTCTCTGAAACAACTGTTGGTATCAAAACCAGTGACATCAATGATGAGTTCCTTTTTTGTAGCAGAAGTAGGGGCTACTACTGCATAGTTGATGGTCTGGGCATCATGGGCGTTGAATACAAATGAGATATCTACTCTACGGTTATTTTCGTAGTCTTTCTCATTTTTGTATTTGATATTATCTCTTCCCATTTTATCATCCGTGGGATCTACTTCTCCTTTTCCTACAGAGATAATCCTTCTGGGATCCAATCCTCCGTCGGCAAAGAATTTCTTTACGACATCAGCTCTTCTTTGTGAAAGTCCTCTGTTATAGTTTTCTTTTCCTATAACACAGGCATAGCCACTGAGATTCATTGTAGCATCTTTATGTTCCAAAAGGAATTTGAGAACATTATTCAAAATTGCA
Source organism: Chryseobacterium sp. GW821-FHT04C04 (assembly GCF_059420365.1). Lineage (NCBI taxonomy): Bacteria > Pseudomonadati > Bacteroidota > Flavobacteriia > Flavobacteriales > Weeksellaceae > Chryseobacterium > Chryseobacterium sp. GW821-FHT04C04. The sequence continues at coordinate 559,191 of NZ_JBWKTO010000005.1, forward strand.
ACTCCATCTTTATCAATGACTGTAGAATCAAATTTATAAAAAATCGTTCTCTGAATATGCTCCTGTAATGCAGCGGAATGGATCTGTTTTACACCGTCTCCGTTTTTAAAGACTGTAGCTGTGGTATTGTTGGCTTTGCCGTCTTTTATCTCACTCTCTGTGATTTTGATTACCTCAAACTTGCATGGTTCGAGCCTGACGGAGTTTACATCCGGCTTATATACTTTGGTTGGAGTCTGATTCTGGGCTCCATTGGTATTGGTAGTCGCTATTTTACTTTTTACATTGAGATAGATGGCATGCAGATCATCACCAAGCTTATCTTTAATATATTCTTTTGAAGCAATATCTTTTACTTTCACATAGAATTCTTCTACATTCTGAATGTTGTCTACAGAGGCCATCCAGGAGAAAGTATTCTCTATTTTCAGATTTACTTCACCGTCTATCACCTCTACATTGTTGTATACATGTACAAGTTTATCTTTTTTTGCAGACTGCTGGTTCCAAAGCTCAATGATAAGGGAATTTCCATTAAGACCTTCTGTCATTAAGTTCAGGTGAACAATATGCCCGTAGGAAATATATTCGGTCTTTTTGTTGTTTTTGATGCTCTTGCTGTTTTTTTGTGTAGACCATTTGCTGCTGACAATTTTAGGTTCACACCAGCCTTTTACATATAATCCCGTATTATTTTTAGGATCTCTTACTCCCGAAAGACTCGCTTCTATATAAAAATGATAGCTCCCACTGTATTGCTTATCTATTAAAAATTTATATCCGCCCGCAGAGGTCACCTGATTGATGATAATTTTCCTGCTGTTGTTTTGCCTCATCCAGGTAAGAGGTTTCTTTTTGTCTGCATCTGTGGTACCTGGCAGCCATTCGTCAATACCGAACTGTACCCACTGATCGGGTTTTATCGTAACCCTTTGCCCTGATACGGACATTTTGGGATAATAAACTCCACTTACAACTTTTACTTTTTTAACGCCTTTTGCCATTTTTTGTCATTTAGATTGCACTATCCTGCCCTCCTCCTGAAGGCTGCTCCTTATACATTTCCTCGGAATCTACCAACGGATTGATCTGCTGCTGGACATCTTTGTCTGCATTTTTAAAATTCTGCTGGCTGGCTTCCGCACGTTGTCCGTGGTCTATAATTTCAATACATGGGGTGCCGGCAACGGCACATACAGCCTTGCTGTCTTCTACAATGATATATCCGCCATTGCTGAGCTGTACTTTATCATAGAATTTCTGCCATTCTGTAACCATGATTTTGCAGGGCGGCGGCGGAACTCCCATTTTGGTACAGTTTCCGAATGTATTTTTTTCAAATGTGGCTCCACCTATTTCTTTGGTCGTAACGATCAGTTTTTTGGAAGCGCTTTTATCATTGGCATATTCTTTTTGGTGTGTAAGTACTTTCAGCTTGTCCGGAACCTGTCCGAACTGGCATTTGCACATGGCGCCTTGTACTACAATATGTTTTTCTGCCATATTAATTTTATCTTTAGTGAAATGGTAATTTAGTTTTCATCAATTCCTGATACTGAAACTGAAATCTTTTTTTCTTCCTGCAGCATGATGGTGCATTCCAGATAGAGTGATTCAGGCAATGAGTTTTCTTCTTTCAGATAGCTTATGAGTCTGAAAGATCCTTCTTCATTCATCACAGGTTCATCCTCTATAATCAATGAGAAAGGGGATCTTCTTATAAAGTCATCAATATCTCTTTCGTCGTTTAGTTTTCCTGATCCTTCTATGGTAATCAGGCCTGTTTCTCCTTTCAGCGGATCTGTTTCCAGTGTCAATTTATATCTGGGTTCAATCGCATTGTCCACTACCGGAAAGGTTGTAGTCATTTCTGTTCTATAATCCTGTCCGAAACTTTGATGTACTCCGAAGAATAAAGTACGGATGAAGTAATCATTTTTAAGGTACAGATCAATAGCTTCCGGCTCTCTGATTACTCTTTCTATCTTCCTGCAGTATTCATCTACAGTTTCTCCATCAAATTCTTTATACAATTCTTCTTTAATCCCGGACCATCTTTTGAGAAAAACATCCGCATTTTCAACGGCCTCAAATTTTCCCCTCTCATCTGTACTGATCTGTAAAGGATATAAAACCTTAGATGTTCTGTAAGCCAGCAGATCTGCAATCTCATTCACTTCTTCTTCGTTAAGATAAAGGTTTGATGTTCTGTCTATCTCAAAAAAGTGAAGTCCTTTTTCTTTTTTCAGCCAGCGGATTGAGGCTTCATATTTTAATTCGCTTTTATTTTCTCCTTTTTCGATAGTAATAACGACGCTGTATTTTCTCACTGAACCTGCCGGTTGAAGGATAAGACTGTTTCCTCTTTCAAACTTTACCAATCTGCTTTTATCGGTGACGGCTGTTCGTGGTATAAAAAGCTCTTTCTGTCCGTTAAGATTGATCAGGATCATATCCTTAACAGTACAGAGATTGTTGTGGAATAACTTTAAAGCATCTGTATCCAGATTGTAAAGTGCCGCAATACTTTTTAAGGTTTCATCTTTCTGAACGGTATGTATGTTATATTTCTGCATAGAAATGTTCCTGCTTCAATTTCTTTCTTTGTATGATATTCTATTAAAAATGGATAACCCTTTCTCTATTTGGTCTCGGATCCATACCAATACCTTCTCTTCTTGCCGACCAGTGAAGATATTCATGGCGAAGCTTTCTTAAATCATCCTGTTCCTTTACTTCTTTCTGGTAAGCAGCATAACGGTGTTCCGGGATTTCGTTTCCACCATAAGCATCACGCAGCGCTTTAAAATGTTTGAAGGAATAAGGTTTGCCATCTCCCATTACATAAGATCTGAGACGGTCTTTTATTCCTATTAAAAACTGATCATCCAAAATGGAATATTTTTCGTCTGTCAGTTTCTTTATGGTTATAGGAAGATTTTTATCAATACCATATTCCGCCATAAAATGCAAAGGAATGTAGCTGTATGTCTTCAGTAGCTTGCGTGTTCCTCTTAGTGATAAATAGAATCCGGGGGTAATGGTGAGCTCATCTTTATGATACCAACCTTCTGTTTCAAGCTCTGTCTTTAATGCTTTTAATTTGGTACTGGTTGTCCATGAAGTTTCAACTTCTTCCCATGTTTCCTGTCCGTTTTCGTAAGCTCCGCCTACATCACAGTGTACACCAGGGAAGTTTTTTTCAGTTCCAATATGTACTCTTGTCAGGTCAAAATTTTCCCTATGTTCATCTTCTGCAGTAAAGTGAACTACAGTCTGAGCTTTTCCGATATCATTCAGGCTCAGTTCTTCAACGTCATTGCTGAAATTGGGTACTGGTGACAGGTATTTTGAATAGGAAGAAACGGTATCGTAAATTCCCAGGAATCTGACTTTTAAAACATCTACTTTTAATCCTGCTTCTTCGAGTTTAAGACCAAGATGTCCCCATTTCGGAAGTTCTTCTGAACCTACCCCTTTTCCGTCATCATCTGAATAGGTGGTAACGGAAACCGCTTCATTGGCAACTGTGCGGGAAGTGGCTTTATATTTTGCTTTTCCAATTTCGTATACAAAATTGCGGGCTGCAGCAGCTCCACGGCTGAAACCGAATACATCAAAAGTAAGCACGGCAATTTTATCAGCTTTCTTTTCTGCTTTAATGGTTTTCACCTTTTTTACGATTTCTTCACAGCCTTTTCTTACTTTAGATCTGATTCCGGTTTCACCAGTTCCGAAAGCGTATCCCAACGTAGCATCTCCTTCTTTATCCTGTGTACCGATACCTTCTATGTAAATACCGAAGTTTTTATCATAATTATCCCACATACGGGCTACATTACTCCAGTCATTATTGTAGCTGGTATTGTCTGTAGATTTCCCACCATGTTTTTTATGAGCATCTGTTCCTTTTTTTCTTTCGTCTGTATTGGTTTTATTATTCAGGGTTCCGTCAAAAAAAATCCCAATGGTAATATCCAGTACTTCCTCTTTGGATACAGATGGTGTATAACTTCCAAATTGATTGTTGTGCATAGTTCTCGTTTTTAAATTGACTGATTGAATGTTATCATTCTATCTTTCGGGATACTCTGATTTTTGCTTTGGTAACTGCCAGCTTTTCTTTTTCAGATTCTAAAGACACTAAGATTTTGGTATTGTCATCGTTTACTTTAATGGTAAGGTCAATATTTTTTTCTTTTCCTAATTTCTGAAACAGATCAAATATTTCTTTATCATCAAAAGCGTCTATCCATACTGCATATCTGTTGTTGTTTTTATCTTTCCAATAGAAACCACAGAATCTTGGTACTGCTCTGCTTTTATAAGTATTCTCTTTTAAGCTCTGATCAAAAAGATTTTCCTGTTCACCGTTATAATTCGTAAAACCGAAGTCTATCCATGTTGCTCCTTCAGGAAGAATCACGGCAGGTTTCCAGTTGTATTTTTCTCTATAGGCATTATAAATGTCTGCTGCAGGATAGCCTTCTTTTTCAATTTTCTCACGAACTTCCGGCTTGAATGTCTTATAAGACGGGTCTTTCAGCATTCTGTCTGCAAAGCCTTCTTTTAACATATACTGAGCGTTATCGTATGCTTTTTCTTTGGTAATAATGGTATCATGAGCCTGAAAACTGCCTATTTCTTTCTGGTTTCCGGCGCCTTTCATCCAAAGTACAACTCTTCCTTGTGGGGCTAATCCTACAACAAAAGAGTTGTAAGTAGATTTCTTTTTTGTGTCCTGATCTACAAATCCTTCATTAAAAAGGCTTTTTATCTTTTCTTTATCCAGATTCCATTTTCCGGTATAGAATTTTTTTTCTACCAGAGAATACCATGTGAATTCCAGCTCATGAGGAGCATTCATTCTTTCGGTGGTCACGTTCATGGTACCGCCTTCTTTACCCCATCCTGTATTCTGTGTTCCCCAGATTGCATCAAAGCTGTACGTAAAACCATCGGCAACAATAGCTCCTTCATACACTTCCATCGGGTATTCCTGTGGGGCAGAAACGGTTCCCAGCCAACTGTATTTTTCTTCCATTTTTTTATTCTGACAATTCGTTAATGAAAAACACCATATAAAAAGAATCAGCAGGTTGTATTTACTTATGACCATGGGACATAATCTTCTTGTTACTCGCTAAAACCAAATTTTCTTTATGGGCTTCCACATTGATTTTCTTTGCGATTTTCTCCACCTTTTTCCCTACGCTCAGATGATAAGAATCTTTGACTGTAATTCGCAGATTGGTTGCTGTTTTTATAATGGCCATATTAGAAAAGTTTTGATTTTTCAGCACTGTTGAATTCTACGATCTTTCCACTTTGCATGGTCATATTTTCCATTTCACTGAACATGGAAATTTCACCTGCTATTTCGTTAGATGTTTCAGATTGTCTCTTGAATTCTTTTTCAATCATTTCTGTTCTGGTATCTGAAGTTTCTGTAATATCTCCTGATGCCGTAAGTTTCATATCTTTTCCTGCTATAGAAACAATATTGTCGTTTGCTGTACTGGTAATACTTGCTCCTGCTCCTATTGAAATTTCTTTTCCTGCTGTGATATTGATATTATCGCCTGCATTTAAGGTAAAGTTTTTAGGTGCTTTCATACTGATATTTCCCTGTCCGTCCATAAAGTAGGTATTACCACTTGGATCAAGAATCGTTACGCTTCCTTCCTCATCATTCATTAGAATTCTGATTCCACTTCTGGTCTGTATCGACTTCAGGTGATTGTTGACACCGCCTCCTAAAGCAATTCCTCCATGGAACATTCCTCCCATTACAAAAGGTCTGTCAGGATGACTGTGCACAAAGTTAACCATCACCTGGTCTCCCACTTCAGGAATAGCTACATACCCTCGGTTTTGGGTAATCTGATCTGTTCCTCCTGCATCAGGACTCATCATACGGATAAAGTGAGTGGTATCGTTGGTCTGCCAGTCAAATCGTACCTGTATTCTTCCCTGTCCCTCCGGATCAGTATTGGAGATTACTGTAGCAGTCTGCGGCTCAGCCTTTGGAATGGTAAATTCTGGTTTTGGAAGAAAGCCTGTATCTGCAGCAATTCCCACGAAGCTTCCATTATAGTGACCAATGGTATCGATCTCATGTTCTACTTCTGTAATCATGATTCTGGTGAAATAAGAGGTTTCGTTAGAATCCTGCTTACGCATCTGTACATCTGCTACACACCCTGGGTGCAGGAAAGGAACTGTTGTATTTCCTGAGGTAGAAAAAACATTGACCGCTTCACTTCCTGAAGCACTTTTCTGAGAGTATTCAACGTCTAAGTGGGTAGAAGCTTTGATGGGAGCCATCTGTAAGGCCGGCGTTTTATAAATAGATTCGTTATGGGAATATGCTGTTTTCGCCAGGTCACTCACATGCTTGATGGGCGTTGCACCGGAAGTCAGTTTTTCATTTCTATTACTGTTATACCCATAGTATTGCGGCTTGGTGTGTACTGCTTTCAGTTCAACTTTTATATCGTTGGCACTGCTTCCGTAGGTAAGGGTAATGGGTTTATTCTGAGTGGGAAGCTTTCCAAAGTGTAAGACTTCACCGTCATAATAGAACTGTTCTCCGTAAGCCTCAGCCATTCTTGCCAGGTAGTTATAATGGGTTTCATCATATTGGCTGCTATAGATAATTTGAGAAAAATTATTAGCCTCTACCCTGATATCGAAACGGCTTTTATCAATTCCCTGTTTAATCACTTCTTCTGCAATAATTCCTACGTTAACAGGCTGTGTACCTCCGAAACTCTGAATATGAGGTGCTCCGTCAAGCAGGATTGTAGGACTGTATCCGGTAAGCACAATATTTCCCAGGCTCATTTGTTCCTGGCTGAATCCTACTCCGGTAATCACTCCTACAAAAGTTCTTTCAGGGCTGTTATCTATATCTTTATAGGAAATCACTGCTGTAAGTCTTTTTCCAAGAAACTTATTGGCTTCTTCCAATGAATGGGTCTGTCTGTCTCCCAGAGTATCGTGTGCCAATGTCAGCGTAAATTCATGGTGCCTTCTGGTGCTTTGTTTAAGCTTGAAATGTTTATAATATTTGATAATTTTCCCTTCTATGACAAGAGAAAGTTTTACCAGACGGTTAATACCTGTATGATGGTTTTCGGAAATACCATCTGCATTCTGCGTGGGACGAAAAGACGTCGCTTGTGATTTTCCAGGTGTATTTGACATATTTTTTGTGATTTGATTAGTTTTTGTAAACGATTATTCAGCTGGGTGAAAATATACAAGGATAGCCCAAGGGTCCTGCAGAATATCGTTTAAGGTAAAAAAAGACCGTCTTATAAGGACAGTCTTTTATTTTTGGTTCATGAAAGACTTAGCTCATTGGCCAAAGCCCATCATAAGATGAATTTCCATAAGTAATACTTTCAGCACTTATGATAAAGCTGATCAGCATACTGTTGCTATCGATAGCATCAAAGTCTACTTCATGCTGAATTACATATCCGTTTTCCCACTTCAAATTGATCAATGTTCCTTCTTCATGAGATTTGTTGAATGTAATCTCTCCGCTCGTAGGTTTATATTTGCTGTTTAATAAGCTTTCTAAAACATCAGATTTTTCTGTTGCTTCAATTGTTACTTTAATCAGTGCGTTTGACGGATCAGATGCTACACGTCCTGAAATGTCTGTAGATCTTGATACGCTGTAGTTAAGCTTTAATAACTTCTGACCTTCTCCTCCATTGAATTTTAAGATTCCTCTTGAATTTCCTGCCATATTCTTAAATTTTAATCATTAACAACTGTTCCCTGCTATAGGATTTATAAAACAAAGATAGACTTCATGTTCTAATGTAAAAAGTTTTTAAGGCACTGTTTCAGAAATTGTAGTAGTTCTACGACATTTATTAAATTTTTGCAGTAGAAATTAATTTTAGAATTTTAAACTGATTTGTTTTATTTTTCATTAAAAATCTTCTACACATACTCATTCTATATCCCATATTGTTCAAAATTCGTGTCTGGCTTCCATTTCTGGTTGTATTAATAATGTTTGTACAGATATGAAGTTATCATAATAATAAGATTAACGATTACCATAATCATTAAAATATTACTGTACTTTCTTTTTTTATCAATAAAACTTAGGCCAAGGGTAAAAAAAAACAGCAACAAGGTGTATACCGCAGGATACATTTGAAAAGCCTCAGAAAACTTCCCTTCACATACCATGACAATTGCCCTCTGAGCTCCACATCCAAGGCATTCTACTCCAAGGAACTTTTTACTGGGGCATGAAAGCATGAAATCTTCGATATTCATTTCTGAGGTTTTAGATTAATCCATTCATTAAGAAGAGATTTTAGCTCTCGTATATTGGTGTGGGAAAAAGCAATTTTCCTGCATTTCAAAAGATCCCTGAACGGCAGTGTATGGATTTCTCAGAATCTCTCTTGCTATAAAAATAAGGTCTGCATCTCCTTTCTGAAGGATTTCCTCTGCCTGCTCTATCTTTGTAATTAACCCTACAGCCCCCGTATTCACAGAAGCTTCATTTCTAACCTGTGATGAAAGGGGAACCTGATAGCCATCAAAAACTGAAATTTTTGCCCCATGTATATTCCCTCCGCTTGATACATCAACGAGGTCAACAGCATGTTCTTTTAAAACTTTAGCCAATTCAACACTACTTTCAATATCCCAGCCGTTTTCAGCATATTCTGTTCCAGAAATTCTTACAAAGAGCGCGGTGTTTTCATTGAGTTCTTCATTGACAGCATCTACAATTTCAATCAGAAACCTGATTCTGTTTTCAAAACTTCCTCCATATTCATCTGTCCTGATGTTGGAAAGCGGCGACAGAAACTGATGAATCAAGTATCCATGCGCTCCGTGAATTTCAATAATATCAAAGCCTGCTTTCACTGCTCTTCGGGCGGCTTTTTTAAAGTGCTGAACCATTTCCTTTACCTCATCCGTGCCCAATACATGCGGAATCCTTTCTGTGGGATGATACGGGATAGGGCTTGGTGCAACGGTTTCCCAGCCTTCTTCAATAGAAATCTGCAGGTTATTCCATGTTGAACCTTTTCTTCCGGCATGCGCCAGCTGAATTCCTATTTTGCTGTCAGAATTTTTATGAACAAACTCTACGATTCTCTGTAGTTTTTCCGCCTGCTTATCGTTCCAGATTCCCATACAGTGATTGGTGATTCTTCCTTCGGGCACTACGCCTGTAGCTTCCACGAAAAGTAATCCCGTACCTCCCTGTGCCCGGCTTCCATAGTGAACGAAATGGAAATCATTGGCCATTCCGTTTTCACATGAATACATGCACATAGGTGACATTACCCATCTGTTTTTCAACTCTACATTTCTGAATTGTATTGGTGTGTATAACATTTTACTCTTTTAAAAAATTGAACGTATTTACGGGAAGAATAAAATATTGCCCACCTCATTAAAAAGAACTAATTTTACCCCCCTTTTTTAGTTGACAATATATGAAAAAAGACATACAGATCAGTTACGAATATTTTAAAAATAGCAGTGAGCTGAGTGATATCGAAAATAAATTATTTGAAAGAGCCAAAGAGGCTCGTGAGAACGCTTATGCCCCTTATTCTCAGTTTTTGGTAGGCTGTTCCGTGTTATTGGAAAATGGAGAAATCTATTCTGGGAACAATCAGGAGAATGCTGCCTATCCTTCCGGACTTTGTGCCGAAAGAACGACTGTTTTTTGGGTAGCCGCTAATTTTCCAAATATGAAGATAAAAAAGATCTTCGTGGTAGGGGGGCCTAAAGAATTCCATGAGAAAAATCCACCGATTCCTCCTTGTGGAGCATGCCGTCAGAGTTTGATAGAGTATGAAACCAAACAGGACGAGGATATCGACCTTTATTTCTCAAGCATGAATGAGGAAGTGGTAAAAGTGCACGCGGTAAAGGATCTGCTGCCTTTTTATTTTGATTCTACGTTTTTGTAAGACAAAGTAAAAAAAGAAAGAGTAAAATGTAAAGAAATTTCTACACCATATCAAGGTTTAAAACCTTGACATGGTGTGATCGTAAAAAGCTTCACATTTCAGCATAAAAAAAGCTGTTTCATACGTTGAAACAGCTTTTTTTATTATTCTTCAGATTCTACCTCCTCATCTTCATCGTCTTCATATTGCTCCAGATAATAGCTAAAGCTAAAGTCTTCCACTTCTTCTTCAGCATCTTCAAGAGTAGTCAGCAGGTCTTCAAAAATTTCAAGCTGATCTACGGTCATATTTACGAATTCGAGGTGGAGGGGCATTTCCACATCCCCTGTAATGCTGTCAAAAAGCGCATCAAGATTATCACCAAAGTGTTCAGGAAGCTTAATTTTTTCCTTTAACTGGGTGTAAAAATCTTCATAGTCACCTATGTCTGTAAAATCGATATATACTGTCTTCATATAGAACTAAATTTCCAATTTTTATTGATTAAAAAAGTTTTGCATTTTTTGCAGAAATCTTTTCAGAGCTACCCATACAACACTTTTATTTTTCAAAATTAATACTTATCCTTATTTAAATACAAATTATATATTGGTCATTGCGAGGAGCTATGCGACGAAGCAATCTCAGAAAACATCCATAATACTTTTAATATCTTCCGTAAGATCTCTCCAATCAGAATTTATACTATTGATTAAATCCAATTTCTTTTGTCTAGAACCAGCCTTTATTTGTTTTCTCTAAATATAGCATCACCAATCTCCTGAAAAGATTCCCAATACACCAAAACATATAAATTATATCTCGAGGTAAAGCTTTGTGAATAATATGATTCCTTATGCTGTTGAACACGTTTAGGCAGGTTTGAAGTAACTCCTGTATAAAGAGTTGTGTGATTTTTGTTCGTCATGATGTAAACAAAACCTGCTTTCACCTTTGGTTATTTTTTAGAGATTGCTTCGTTACTACGTTCCTCGCAATGACAATTTGTTATTTACAACTATTGTTTATCAAAGCTCTTATAATGATTTTTGGTAAGGTATACCTCGCCATTTTGAGTATAGATGATACGGTCGGCATTTCTTCCTCCGCAATGATAGTTTACATCTGCTTCAAAATATTTTTCTCCATCCGGCAAACGCCCTTCCCTGTTTCCGAATTTATCTCCGCCAATCGCTTTTCCGGGAAGTACATCACACAGGTTTCCCTGGGAAGGGTTCCAACCCATTTTTCTTGCTTCAGTTTTGGTGATATAATAATCCGGCAGCTTATGATTCTGTTTCACATAGCTGATTACTGTCTTTTCTGCTGTCAGCTGATCAATAGAAGCTTGAGCAGAAGAATTTCCGGCACTGTACTGGCTTTCCGAAGAGGTGCTGCCATATTGTACCGTTTCCTTTTTTACAGAATCTGACTGATCTTTTTTATCTGCAATAAAATTTTTGTAAATATACATTGCTGACATTCCGAAAAGAAGTCCCAGACATATAAAAAATACAGATCTTATTTTACTGTTCATAACAATGGTTGTATTAATATGACTATTTTTCCATTCTGCAATGCATCAGTTTTTGTTACATAATTACATTGCTGAATGGGTATATTTTATAATGTTCTCCACTCTTCAGGAATATCACAAACCGGAATAGGATCTATTTTATGTTTGGCTGCTTTATGCATTCTGTCGAAGATTTGGAACACTTCCTTATCTCTTCCTTCATAGTCATCAGCTGTTTTGGTTCCATATTCTTTCTGGATTTTTTCCAGTTCCGGATAAGTTGCACCAATCTGTTGTTCGTCTGTTCTATCTACATCCCAGAGTCCATCAGTAGGAATCGCTTCCTGAATACTTTTGATTAGATTCAGTCCTTTGGCAAGTTTATATACTTCAGTTTTATAAAGGTCGGCAATTGGAGAGACATCTACTCCGCCATCTCCATATTTTGTATAAAACCCTATTCCAAAATCTTCCACTTTATTTCCGGTTCCGCATACCAAAAGTCCGTTCAGCTGTCCGTAATAATACAGGGTAAGCATTCTCAGGCGGGCTCTTGTGTTGGCAAAAGCCAATTTCTCATTAGGAAACAGATCGTCTTTTACATCGAAGGTTTTGTACAATTCCTCAAAAGCAGGGGTCAGATTTACAGACATTATTTCTACATTAGGAAATCTGGATTTAAGGTCATTCATATGATCCTGTGCACGGTTTACCTGATCTTCTTTCTGGCGGATCGGCATTTCGATCAGTAATGTTTTCAAGCCCGTCATCGCTGCTAATGTAGAAACCACTCCGGAATCTACTCCTCCTGAAACTCCGATTACATATCCATTTACTCTTGCTTTTGTGGCATAATCTTTTAACCAGCTTACAATATGATCTGTCACTTTTTGTGTCTGCATCGTTTATATTTTTTAGTGTATTCCAAATTCCTGAGGGTATTTCACTACTCCTTTTTTATCTTTTAATCCGTCTTTTACCAATTCTATTGCCATTCCGTTTTCTTCCGGAATATCAAATGGAAAAGAAATCCCAAAATTACTCGTTTTTTTGTAACCAAAGCGCGGATAATATTTTTCGTGCCCAATTAATATCACTGATTGATATCCCAGTCCTTTCGCGATGTGATGTCCCTGAAGAATCAATTTTGCTCCAATCCCCTGATTCTGAAATTCAGGTTTTACCGAAACAGGTGCTAATGCAAGAGAATCAAATGATTCATTGTTATTGATGATTTTAATTTTTGTGAACAGAATATGCCCGGCAATTGTACCATTTTCATCTTCTGCTACTAATGATAATTCCGGGATGAAGGCATCAGATTTTCTCAATTTTTCTACCAGAAACTGTTCCTGATGATCACTGTGTTCCATTTCTCTGAACGCCTCTTGCGTAAGCTGAAAGACTTGTTGATAGTCTTTGCTCTCTTCCTGTCGTATTGTTATCATTTTTTATTATATTTTTCACGCTTCAGTTCGTACCAGAAGCAAATTCCGTCCGGTTCTTCAAATTCGCTTGTTTTTTCAAATCCTAATTTCCTTAAAATATGGTTGGAAGCATCGTGTTCAGAATGGGCACAGGCATAAATAACCTCTGCATTCAGGTCATTAAAACCGTAATCCAGGGAAGCAACTCCAGCTTCCACAGCATATCCTTTCCCCCATGATTCGGGAAGAAAACGGTATCCCAGTTCCAATACGTTTTTGTAGCCATTCGTTTCGTGAGTAAGCAATTTTAATCCGCTCCATCCTATCAGCAGCCCGCTTTCTTTTTCTACAACGCCCAGTCTTCCCACTCCATTTTCCTCATATTGTTTCTGAATTGTGCTGATGACATTTCTTGACTCAATAATATCTGTCAAAACGGGTACACCAATGTATTTCATGACCTCAGGATCGGAATCCAAAAGAAAAATACGTTCTACATCTGTCTCTTCAAGTTTTCTTAAAATAAGTCGTTTGGTTTCTATTTTCATACTCATTAGTTTTATTCTCCAGCTCCAAAAATGGTGACCTCTGTTTTTATTCCTTTCTTAATGTCTGTTTCCTTTATTGTATTCCCGGTTACATTCAACGTTTGTAAAAGCTGATTCCCGGAAATATCAATTTTTTGAAGCTTATTATGTTCTACATTCAGTTTTCTTAATGTTGTAAACTGAGTCAGGTCAATTGTTTTTAGTTGATTTAAAGATAACGTTAATTGATCAATTTTCGGAATTCCTGTCAGCGAAATACCTTCCAACAGGTTATTATCCAGGTATAATGAACTTAAATTCTTCAGGTTTTCGGCTTTGAATGAAGAGATTTTACATCCTGTACAAGAAAACAATTCCAGGTTGTCCAGGTTACTTATCACTACATTGGAAATCACATTATCATCCAGGACAATCATTTTTACATTTTTAAAAAAGTGCAGATCCTCCGTGGAAGTAATTCCCTTTTGAACAAGGAACAGATTGGTAATCACAGTAACTTCCGGAGATTCCAGTATTCCGTTTTTGTTCAGATCAAAATTTTCAAGAATTGCTTTTTCAAAGTTTTTATCTTTAAACTCAAGCTTTTGCCCATAGTAAAAAGAAAGTCCCAAAATAAGGCAAAAGGTTGTAAATATTTTAATTTTCATCATGAATTGTGTATTTAATCCTTATTTTTGTAAACTTAAATTCCATGTAAAAATAATGAAGATTTTTAGATATATTGCGCTTTCTTCTGTTTTAGCTGCCGGACTTGTTTCCTGCAAAAAAGAAACTGAAAATCAATGGAAGGTAGAAGTCAAAGAAACTGCCGAAAAAGTTGACATCACTGATATTTCCAAAGAATTTTACAGCCCGGATGTTCCGTTGGATCAGTTTAAAGCTAAATTTCCATGGTTCCAAGGAAGTGTTTCTGATGCCGATTTTGGAAAGAGAAGAACTGATGCTGAAGAGATAAAAATCTACAAGGAGGCTATTGGAAAAATAGATCAGACTCAACTGCAAAAGGAACTTCAGAGTTTATTTTCCCATATCAAATATTACTTCCCACAGTTTAAAAGTCCAAAGGTATACCTGTTTTCATCTGCCCTACAGATGGTACAGGATCCTATATTTTATGATCAGAAGGGAAATCTGGTATTTATAGATGTTACTGGTTTTATGGGAGACGGAAATGCTCATTATAAAGGATTGGAGCTATATTTCCAAAAATCGATGAACCCGCAGAATATTGTTCCGAAGGTGTCACAGCTTTTTGCAGAAAACATTGTAACAGAATCTCCCGATCATCAGAAATTTATTGACCAGATCATTCTGAATGGAAAAGTAATGATCCTTCAGGATGCTTTTCTTCCTGATTTCCCGGATTATCTGAAAATGAATTATACTAAGAAGCAGTATGAATGGGCAACGAGCAATGAAGCGAATATCTGGAATTATTTTGTAGAAAGCAACCTGATCTTCGGAGATGATCCGAGACTTGGAGAGCGTTTTATCTCGCCGGGACCTTTCTCGAAATTTTATACGGAGATCGATAACGAATCTTCACCACAAATCGGAATTTTTACAGGATGGCAGATCTGTAAAGCATACCTTAAGGAAAAACCTGAAACAAAGTTAACAGCTTTCCTGAAAATGGATGCAACCACCATTTTTAATCAATCCGGTTACAAACCGAAACTTAAATAATAGAAAAATTAGAATTTAGAAAAATGAGAAAGACTCAGATTACGATAGATGTAGAGCTTGATGAAAATCATATCCCTGAAAGCATTATATGGAACGCTCAGGATGGAGGTGTTGAAAAACAGGAGACTAAAGCAACGATGATTTCTGTTTGGGATGAAAAAGCAATGGAGGCACTAAGAATAGATCTTTGGACCAAAGAAATGCCTGTAGACCAAATGAAGATGTTTATTCATCAGATTTTAATCTCTTTAGGAAATACTTATCAGAGAGCAACAGGTGAAGAAGATGTAGCACAATGGATAGAGGAAATTGCAGAAGAGTTTGCTGTGAAATCTGCTATTAAGTAAAAAAATATAATATGCGATACGCTGCAGGCAGTAAGCGGTAAGCTTTTTGTATTCAGCCTAGAGCAAATTTTAATAAAAAACAATGAGCTTAAGCAATACTTCCTATTGCTTAAGCTCAAAGCCTAAAGCAAAAAATTATGAATTTTAATACAAAAGTAATTCACGGAGGGCAGCACCATGAGTCTGCAACAGGTTCTGTAAATGTACCTGTATTTTTGACCTCTACGTTTGCGCAGAAAAGCCCGGGTGTACATTCCGGATATGAATATTCAAGAGCTGCCAACCCTACAAGACAGGCATTGGAAGATTCTTTGGCAAGTATTGAAAACGGAGCGAGAGGTTTAGCTTTCGGTTCTGGTCTTGCAGCAATCGACTGTGTTTTGAAATTATTGAATCCTGGTGATGAAGTAATTGCTGTAGATGATCTTTACGGAGGTACTTACAGAATGTTTACAAGACTTTTCGAAAAATATCAGTTGAAATTTACTTTCGTCAATTTTGATGATGTTTCTAAAATAGCTGATGTTATTACAGATAAAACAAAACTGATCTGGGTAGAAACTCCAACCAACCCATTGATGAAATTGGTAGATATCAAAGCAGTTGTAGAGATTGCTAAAGGAAAAGATATCTTAGTTGCAGTGGATAATACTTTTGCAACACCTTATATCCAGAGACCGATTGATTTGGGAGCTGATATCGTGATGCACTCTGCGACAAAATATCTGGGTGGACACTCTGATGTAATCGCAGGAGCTCTTATCGCTAAAGATGCTGAATTGGGAGAAAAGCTTCACTTTATTCAGTTTGCAAGCGGTGGTATTTTAGGACCTCACGATTCTTACCTTGTATTGAGAGGGATCAAAACATTGGCATTAAGAATGCAGAGACATTCTGACAATGGCCTTGCCGTAGCAAAATATCTTGAAACTCATCCTGCGGTAGATAAAGTAATCTATCCGGGACTAGAGTCTCACCCTCAATATGAATTGGCAAAATCTCAGATGAAAGAATCTGGAGGAATGGTGTCATTCACATTCAAATCCGGAAAGAAAGAAGATGCGATCAAATTCCTGGAGAAAGTGAGAGTATTCACACTAGCAGAATCTTTAGGAGGAGTAGAATCTCTGGCCAATCACCCTGCCTTGATGACTCATGCTTCAATCCCGGCAGAAAAACGTGCTGAATTGGGAATCACTGATGACCTGGTTCGTTTAAGCGTAGGTATTGAAGATGCAGAAGATCTTATTGCAGATCTTGAGAAAGCTTTTTCTTAAACATACAATACACTAAAATGAGAAGGGTTATCAAATCCTTCTCATTTTATTATAACCACCAAATACCTATGAAAAACACAAGAAAAGCAGTCATTTCAGACTTACCTCAATTGACTGAATTATTTGATCAGTACAGGATATTCTATCATAAGGAATCTGATATTCCCGCAGCGACAACTTTTCTTCAGGAAAGGCTTGAAAATAAAGATTCCGAAATTTTCGTTGTGGAAAAGAATGGTGAACTGACAGGTTTTGTACAATTATACCCTATATTTTCGTCTACAAGAATGCAGCGCTACTGGCTGCTGAACGATCTCTACGTGAATGGAAACCACAGAGGAAAAGGCTATTCCAAAGAATTGATTGAGGAATCTAAAGAACACTGCCGGTCTTCAAAAGCGTGTGGTATTCTTTTAGAGACAGGAAAAAGCAATGATATTGGAAATCAGCTTTACCCTGCCTGCGGTTTTGAGCTTTATGACTCTGTAAATTTCTACGAGTGGACTAATCAAATCATGAGTAATGAGTAATTTACACGTTACACTCACTACCCTGAATCTCACATCCCGAAAACTTGTACCCCAAAACCATCCCTAAAAACAAAAAATAATATGACCGATTTTCAAAAATATATTCAGAGATATTTAGATCAGATTCCATCCGGAAACTGGTTGAATGAATTAAAAATTTCAGCAGATAGAACCATAGGAATCTATTCTAATCTTACAGAAGAGCAATCTACCTTTGCTTATGCAGAGGGAAAATGGACATTAAAAGGCCTTTTACTCCATTTATCGGATACGGAAAGAGTTTTCCAATATAGAATATTAGCTTTTGCCAGAGGAGAAAAAAACAATCTTCCGGGATTTGATGAAAATGAATATGCTGACCAATCTTTCGCTGATAAAAGAACGCTTGAATCTTTGTTAGAAGAATACAAATTGGTGAGAAAATCTTCCCAGATCTTACTGGAAACCCTTCAACCTTCCGCTTTACAAAATACCGGTACAGCCAATGGTCATGAAATTTCTGTAGAAACCATCGGAAAACTGATTGTAGGACACAATTATCATCACCTGAACATTATTGAGGAGAGGTATTTATCGAAGTTGGGATGGATGTAGGAAAACGGATAGCACTTCTCAGTTTGTTAATCTTTGCACTCTCTCTTTGTTTTACAGCTTTTAAAATTGAAGACATGGGAGCAATTAAAGATTATAAATCATTTGAAATATTTCTCATGGGCCCAATTAGTTTTTTGGGTGGTGGCCTATTTGAATTTTTGGTATGGACTGCCAATGGCTGGTTTTTTATTTCGGCTATATTTTGTTATAAAAGATATTTTTCAGTTTCTATTATACTAGGTTTAATAGCTTTTTTAACCGCTAGTTCATTTTTTTTCTGGAAGGAAATTTTAGCAGCTGAAAATGGAAGAATGGGAAGGATATACAGTTTAGAAACTGGTTATTTTCTATGGATAACCTCCATTTTATTTTTAACTGTTGGTTCGGTTTATTCAATCATAAAATCTAAATTTAACGGAAATAAAATATCATCCTAATTTCCAAATGAGGTCACTAAAAAAATTAAAGATTACAGAAAGTATTCAATCTAGGAAATTGGTTTTTGAAGAAACCCGGTATGATAAGATGGATACTTTTATGACTTATTTTATGCTCTCAGCACTAGCTGGGGCATCTATACTTTGTTTTGGAGAAATAAAACCATCCCTCAACAATAGCTTAGAATATGGAATCCTTATCTGTTCATTGATCTTTAGCTTATATGTCTTTTATTGTAAATTCACAGAGAAACATTTAAAGCAAATTACATTTAACATTCACAAAGAAGAAGCTAAAAAAAGGATTATTGAATATGGGAAAAAGCACCATTATAGAGTATCAAAAATTTCAGGCAATCTGATTTTTCTTAACGAGGCTTCCGAGTTTTATAGTTTTGGAAAAAATTATGAGCAAACTACAATCGTTTTCTTTAAAGACAATACTATTCTTTATACTATAATTAAAGAAGGAGCACGGTCAAATTTCACTGTGTTATTTTCACAGCATCTTATCAAAAGGGATTTAAAAAAAATTCTACGAGCAGAATATGTTGAACCTATTAAACGGACAACTTATTTTAATTCATTTTTTCACGGATTATAATTTTTATGGGTTTACTGGCTTTACCTATATAAACATATTTGAACCTCATTTTTTTTGCCTAAAATCCTTATATTTTCTACCTTTATCCACTTTTTGAATTCACTTACAATTATGGAACATATTATCGAAGTATTAAAATCCGGCGGAACGATCCTTTACCCTACAGATACCATCTGGGGAATTGGTTGTGATGCCACCAATATAGAAGCTGTCAATAAAATTTTTGACATCAAAAAGCGCGAAAAAAACAAATCCATGATCATTCTTGTAGAGTCTGAAAAAAGACTTCAGGATTTGGTAGATGTTCCCGAAATGGCTTGGGAAATCATTGATCTTAGCGAAAAACCAGTAACAATCGTTTATGAAAATCCAAAAGGTTTACCTAAAGAACTTCTTGCTGAAGATGGAAGTATTGGAATCCGTCTTGTAAAAAATGATTTTTGCAAAAAACTGATTACAAAACTGAATAAACCTTTGGTTTCTACCTCTGCCAATTTCAGTGGTGAAAAAAGCCCGTTGAAGTTTTCCGATATTTCTGAGGAAATGATCAGTCTTGTAGATTATGCAGTAGAAGAAGACAGAGAAAAAGTTTCAAAATACTCAGGTTCTTCTGTGATCAAAATATGGAGTGACAACAGAATAAAGGTTCTTAGGGAATAGAAATTTTGAACCTTTTTGTTTATTTTTTTAGAGTCTTGTCAGTTCATATCGGCAGGATTTCTTTTTTTTAATTCTATCTTTGCAAACTCAACTCATAAATTATTTGCTATGAATCATCAGGAATTTGCTCAAATGTGGGTTAATGCATGGAATTCTCATGATTTAGAGGATATTCTCTCCCATTACTCTGATGATATTGAGATCACAACTCCCATGATTGCTATGGCTACAGGCGGTAAGGAAAGCGCTTTGAAAGGAAAAGCAGCAGTCCGTGAATATTGGAGGAAGGCGCTGGAAAAATTTCCGGATCTTCATTTTGATTTGATTCATTCTACGGCAGGAGTAGATTCGGTAGCATTATTTTATAAGTCGATTATGGATAAACATGCTGTTGAAGTCATGTTTTTTAATGAAGACGGAAAAATTAGTAGAATGTATGCTCATTATGATTAATGGGCAACATTGGTAGAAATTGACACTATTATTAACGATGATAATTAATCTTAATCAAAATAAAAATTTAAAACTATTTAAAATAATTTCTGAAGCGGCAGAAAGGAATAATCAGTCTGTATATATTGTGGGCGGTTATGTGCGTGACCTTCTGATGAAAAGAAAAGCTTCTACAGATATAGATTTTGTAACGGAACAAAGCGGTATTGAACTTGCCCAGAATGTAGCTCAGGATATAGATCCTAAATTAAAGGTTTCCGTATTCAAAACGTATGGAACAGCCATGATCAAGTATAAAGAACTTGAACTTGAGTTTGTAGGGGCAAGAAAGGAAAGCTATACCGAAAACAGCCGGAAACCTGAAGTGGAAGGGGGAAGCCTGGAAGATGATCAGAAAAGAAGAGATTTCACCATCAATGCGATGGCTATTTCTTTAAATAAAGGAAATTTTGGAGAACTGATTGATCCATTCAATGGAATTGAAGATCTTGAAAAAGGAATTTTAAGAACTCCTTTAGAACCTGCACAGACCTATTCTGATGATCCGTTGAGGATGATGAGAGCGGTACGTTTTGCTTCCACTTTAAATTTTAAAATTGAGGAGAACTCTTTGCATGCTATTCAGCAGGAAGCAGAAAGGATCAGTATCGTTTCTATGGAAAGAATCATGGTAGAATTCAACAAAATCATGCTTTCTGAAAAACCTTCTGTGGGACTAAGATTAATGGAACAAACAGGTCTTATGAAGCTGATTATTCCTGAACTGATCGAACTGAAAGGTGTAGAAGAAGTGGAAGGACAGACTCATAAAGACAACTTTTACCATACGTTAGAAGTAGTGGATAATATTTCCGCAAATACAGATAACCTTTGGCTTCGTTGGTCTGCCCTGCTCCATGATATTGGAAAAGCTCCTACGAAAAAGTATGTAGAAGGCACAGGATGGACATTTCACGGACATGAATTTTTAGGTTCAAAAATGGTAAAGGCACTTTTCCAAAGATTAAAACTGCCGTTGGGAAGTGATATGAAATATGTGCAGAAAATGGTGAAGCTTTCATCAAGGCCTATTGCACTGATCACTGATGATGCTTCAGATGCTGCGCTGAGAAGACTTTTATTTGATGCCGGGGAAAACCTTGAAGACCTTTTCACACTTTGTAAGGCAGACATTACCACTAAAAACTCTAAAAAACAGGAAAAATTCAAAAGAAACTTTGAATATGTAGCGGTTAAGATCAAAGAAGTGGAAGAAAAAGACCAGGTAAGGAATTTCCAGCCACCGATTACCGGGGAAGAGATCATGGAAATGTTTAATCTTAAGCCAGGACGTGAAATTGGTATCTTGAAAGAGAAAGTAAAAGAAGCTATTCTTGAAGGGGAAATTCCTAATGAAAAAGAAGAAGCTACAAAGTTTGTGATTGCTGAAGCAGAGAAACTGGGATTGACAATCTAATTCAATCTATAAATAATATAAAAAGCCCGGCGGGATGGAACATCCC
>NZ_JBWKTO010000006.1:0-444342 GCF_059420365.1 Chryseobacterium sp. GW821-FHT04C04
TAAGAGAGAAAGTTGATGATACAGAATACTCCTATTCATATCCTAAAACCTGGAATTGTAACCTTAAAACCAAAAAAACGGAGCGCGAAAGCCGAAAACCTAATTCACAACTCATCATTCATCATTCATAATTACACCTCCCCTAGCCCTGATAGGAATGGTTACCCCACAGCTTGCGTTGGAGAGTGGGTGGGTTTGAGCATCGGAGAGCGTTGGCGCGAGGAGTAGGAATGGATAGCAGGAATAGCTCCAAAATAAAAATCATATATTATATATAGGATGGAAAAAACATATTTACCTGTCTTAATACCCTTCAATAATGGTAATTCCTTTCTGATGATTCACCTTTTCAACTATAATAATAGATGTAATAGTCATAAAAACAGGTGAACATTTTTTTTGATTCATTACATTTGTACTGCATTCCGGATTCTAAGGAATGAAATGTGTTTTATATATGACAGACAGAAAATATAAAGAAACGGTACATACTGATAAAAACCACAACGAATATATTACAGTAACCCACGACGAAAATAACGTCAGAATCTATACTTTGAAAAATGGCTTAAAGGTGTTTCTTGCTCAAAATTTTGATGCTCCGAGAATACAAACCTTTATTCCGGTAAGAACGGGAAGTAATAATGATCCTGCTGATAATACAGGATTGGCCCACTATCTCGAACACATGATGTTTAAGGGGACTCCTCAACTGGGAACTCAAAACTGGGAAAAGGAAAAAGAACTTATTGACCAAATCTCGGGATTGTATGAAGAGCATAAAGCTGAACAGGACCCTGAAAAGAAAAAGGAAATCTATAAAAAGATAGATGAAATTTCCCAGGAAGCCAGCCAATATGCCATTGCCAATGAATATGACAAGGCTATTTCTTCTTTGGGTGCCAGTGGCACCAATGCTCATACCTGGTTTGATGAAACGGTTTATAAAAATAATATTCCGAACAACGAGCTTGAAAAATGGCTAAAAATAGAGAAAGAAAGGTTCTCCGAAATTGTACTCCGTCTTTTCCATACAGAGCTGGAATCTGTATATGAGGAGTTCAACAGGGCTCAGGATAATGATACAAGACTTGTAAATTATGAATTGATGGATGCTCTTTTCCCGACTCATCCTAATGGGCAGCAAACGACACTGGGAAGACCTGAGCATTTGAAAAATCCTTCTATGAAGGCTATTCATAAGTATTTTGATGAATATTATGTTCCTAATAATTATGCTATGGTAATGGTTGGGGATCTTGATTTTGAAGAGACTATTCAATTAATTGATCAATATTTCGGGACCTTACCTTATAAAGAGCTTCCTAAAAAGACACCGGTTACTGAACAACCTATTACAGAAGTTGTAACCAGAACGGTAAAAAGCCCTACTACTCCACGGACTCAGCTGGCATGGAGAACAGATAGTTACGGAACAAGAGAAGCCATGCTGGCGGATATCGTTGCCAACATTCTTAGCAACAGAGGGGAAGCCGGATTACTGGATCTTCACATCAATCAGACACAAAAAATGCTTTGGGGGCAGGCTTTTTCTGTAGGTTTAAAGGAATATGGTTACTTCTCCATCGTTGCGGTTCCCAAAGAAACCCAAACCCTGGAGGAAGCAAAAGACCTGGTATTGGAAGAAATTGAACTCATCAAGAAAGGTGAGTTTCCAGACTGGATGCTACCAGCTATCATCAATGATTTCAAACTTCAGAGAATGAAAGCTCTTGAAACAACGGAAGGACTGGCCACCAATCTTTACGACACTTATATAAAAGGCAGAACCTGGGAACAGGAATTGAATGAAATGGATGAGTATGCTGCTTTTACGAAGGAAGAAGTAGTCAGTTTTGCTAATGATTTTTTCAAGGAAAATTATGTTGTCATTAATAAAGAAAAAGGAGTCAATGACAGGCTGATCAGAGTTGAAAATCCGGGTATCACTCCTATTAAAATAAACCGTGACAGCCAGTCTGAGTTTTTACAGGAAATTTTATCTGAGAAAACTGAGGATATAAAGCCTGAATTCATCAATTATCAGAAAGAGATTACCACTGACGATGTGAAAGGAAAGAAACTGAGCTTCGTTACCAATAAATATAATGATATAGCACAGCTGCATTTTATCTTTTCTTTTGGAAGTGACAATGACAGAGATCTGGCAATTTCAACTCAACTGCTTCAATATTTGGGAACGGATACTCTTTCGCCTGAAGATTTAAAAAACGAATTTTTCAAAATCGGGATCAGTAATGATTTCAAGACCACCCATGATCAGCTGATCATCACATTAAGCGGGCTGGAAGAGAATATAGAAAAAGGAATTGCTCTTCTGCAACACTGGATGCATGATGTGAAACCTGATCAGGAAATCTATAATCAGTTTGTAGGAACTGTTTTGGAAAACCGCCAAGCCATAAAGAAGGATAAAAACCGTATCATAACAGCTCTAAACAATTATACAAAACTGGGCAGCAACTCCCGTTTTACGGATGTTATTTCGAAAGAAGAGCTTGAAAACAGCAATTCTGAAGTATTCACCGACAGAATGAAAAAGCTTTTCAAATATCCTTATCAGGTATTTTTCTATGGTAGAAATTTTGAACATTTCAAGGGATATATTGGTCAGTATATAGAAACTGAAAGCCTTCAGATAGCAGAAGCCAAGAACTATCCGGAACCTGCAACGGGAGGAAATGTCAATTTCATCAACTACGATATGGTTCAGATGGAAATGAGCAAAATCGGAAAAGGAAATCTGGTGAACCCACATCAATTTGGAAAGGTCAATGTCTTCAATGAATATTTTGGAAGAGGATTATCTTCCATTGTTTTTCAGGAGATCCGAGAAAGTAAAAGTCTTGCCTACTCTGCCTACGTTTCTTACGCAGCCAACTCTGAACTGAATCATCCTGACTATGTGACCACTTATATCGGAACTCAGCCAGACAAATTGATGATTGCTGTAGATACTCTGAATGAGCTCATGGAAGAACTTCCTGAAGTGACCATCCAGTTCGAGAATGCGAAGAATGCCGCTCTGAAACAGATTGCCTCAACAAGAGTTACCCGAAATAATATATTTTTCAATACTTTGAGGTTGAAAAGACTGAATATTTATCATGATTTCAGAAAGGATATCTATGAACAGATCCAGAATTTGAAATTTGAGGATATTAAGCATTTTTATCAGACAGAAGTCAAATCCATACATTTTAATACAGCCATTATCGGTAAAAAAGAAAACCTTGATATGGAAGCTGTTCAAAAAATGGGAACATTTAAAGAAGTAAGCCTGAAAGATATTTTTGGACATTAAGAATAAAAAAACCGCTCAACATTTCTGTTGAGCGGTTTTTTTATTTTATCATAATTCCCTTACGTCATCATGCAATCCCCATCCCCATCCTGATAATCCGGATTAAAATCTTCGGGAAGCAATTCCAGCAACTGTTGGTGAAACAGATATTCCCTTTTAAAATTACGTTCATAGAGATAAGAAAATTCTTTTGAATGCAGTATCGCTTCGTTCAGTTTGGTCTGATAGCTGGTAAAACCTTTCACTTTATTTTTAATCATGAAATATTTTAAAAACCGGACTACCTCAGCTAATTCAGAATCTGAAAAAAGATAAGGAATTTTAAGGTATCCATCGCGGAGCTGCAGTAGCAAACAAGCTTTGAGCTTATTATTCTGATCGAAAATCTTCACCCAAAAATATTTAAATGTGTCAGCAAAACTTGAAAAGAGATATTTCTCGTCTTTCTTACCTTCCAATACCCATGGATTGTCTATAAAAACATTCATTTCTTCAGCACGACGTCTGCCTGAAAATCCGGACAGAAACGCTGCACTTTCCTTGTCAATCCGTCCAAGGACTTCATAGTTGAAGTCTGGTTTCTGTGTCGATAAGTTCTTTATTGAAATCAGCCCGTTGACACCCGTATCCAGGATTTGGAAAAGTGGTTTTAAGGATTGGGTTGCTGGTTTTTTTTCAGGAATCATCTTAGCAGCATCGGTTCTGAAGTAATACCTCTTCCCTTCTTTAGGAAAAACATATTCAAAAACACCCATAATATTATAGAGAGCCTCTGCTTCTTTGGTGAATTCTGTAATGGCAATTCTCCCTTCATACTCTTCAAAAACCTTTTTCAGTAATGCTTTTGCGGGTCTTTTTTTTCTGTATTCGGGGTTTACATACAAGGTGCTGAGCCATGCATAATGGATTTCTTTTCCGTCAATGACAAAACTATCCGGGAAGCATCCTACATAGCCAATCAGTTTTTCTTCAAAGAAAGCCAGAATAAGAAGTGTGTCATCGTCTGATGCTTTGGGATTTCTAATGTGAGAAAGCGCACGATGTTTAGTAATAGGAAGAAAATCATACTGCCGGAAAGTTCCGGAGGATATAAAATCTTCCAGTTCTTTTCTGTTGAATGTTTTCAGCGCTATCATTCTCTTATAATCGTGTTTTTATTGATCAGTTTTTTCAGTCTGAAATAAGCTATCTCTTTTTTCAGGATCTGTTTTCCGCTCTCTCCCATTTCCATTGGAATCCTTTGGAAATTTCTACTTACGCTGTCCAGTTTTACGCCTGCACATCCAAAACTGCAGTAGATTTCTTCATTTTTAAAAAGTTCATCAAAAAAATCTTTCTGTACTTCAAAATCGGTAAACGGAAATGCAAAACTTTCATAGAGGAAGCCATTTTCTTTTAAATAAGCAAAAGTCTTATCCGTTGTTTCCATCTGTTCTTTCAAGGATAAATCTCCGTATTTCGGGTGATCCCAGCTGTGAGAAGAGATTCCGAAACCTCTTCGGGTAAGTTCTTTTAATTCTTCTGTGCTTACATAAGGCTGATATTCTTTTGAATACGCTTTAAAATCTACCTCAAGTTTTTCTGCAAGCCAGTCTAAAGTATCTTTTTCCTGATAATTGATTGCTAAAATTTTCTTTTGTAAAGAGCGTCTGTCTGCATTTTTAAGCGATAAGACAAAATAAATTTCCGGATCTATCGTTTTCTTTCTCTCAGCAGCATCTGCAAGAAGACTGGCCTTGCACCTGAACATCATATCTTTATTGTCTATGAAAGCCGGATTTACAAAATTGCAGGCATAAATTCCCTTTCGTTCCAAAATGGGAGCCGCAATATCATAAAACTCTCTGAAACCATCATCAAAAGTCAGCAGGGCAATCTTTTTCTCAGGTTTAAAATTTCCGGACATACATCCTTTGAACTCCTGCCAGTCTACAAACTGAAAGTTCTTTGCCATATGATCCAGATCGTCTTCAAATTGTTTTGTAGTCTTATAACGGATCACATGTTTTATATGCGGAAGTTCTTTGTCGGAGACACTGTGATACAGGGGCAGACAGTAATCCAGCGGAAAAGATTTTCCGATATTATCTGGTTCTAAGGCCGCCAATGCATTGATGATCCTGTCTTTCATCTTATTTAAAATAAAAAAGAATCTATTCAAAACTCAATTCAAATAGATTCTTAAAGGTATAACTTTTATAAATTATTTTATCACCTTCATTTCATCAACAAGCCACTTTGAGTCAGCGAACTTCTCGATGATGAAAAGGATATATTTTGTATCAACCATGATGTTTCTGCTGAAACGCGGGTCATAATTGATGTCACTCATTGTTCCCTCCCACTGTCTGTCAAAATTCAATCCAACAAGGTTTCCGTTGGCATCAAGAGCAGGGCTTCCAGAGTTTCCTCCTGTAGTGTGGTTGGTTGCAGTGAATCCTACAGGAACGTCACCCGTTTTATCTTTATAGTTTCCGAAATCTTTTTTATTGTAAAGGTCAATCAGTTTCTTTGGAACATCAAATTCATAGTCTCCAGGAACATATTTTTCCATTACTCCTGCAAGGTGAGTCTGGTAACCATAAGAAACAGCATCTCTAGGAGCAGAACCTTTTACTTTACCATACGTTACACGAAGCGTAGAGTTAGCATCCGGGAAGAATTTTCTGTCTTTATCCGTCTGCATCTGCTGAGCCATGAACTTTTTCTGTAAAGCATCTATTTTTGCCTGCATTGAAGTATACTGAGGATCTGCAGTTTTCATATACGTTTCTTTCATAGAAACGTACAGCTGATAAATAGGATCTTTCTTTAACGTTTTGATTAATTTATCCTGATTAGAAAACGCTTTATCAATATCAGTAGTCAATGCTGCTCCATTTACAGCCGTTCTTCCTGTGATGATAGAGTTTTTAGACATCTCTTCTATTACAGGCATATTCGGACTTTCGTCTTTATACTTGTTGAATCCGGCAGGTAAAAATTGTGGCGCTGTTTTATTAACATACAAAGCCAATAGTTTTGCTGTTACTTTAGCATCAAGTTCCGCGCTGTAATCTTTATAGAAAGAGGTTAATTTTGTTTTTAACTTTGATACTTCCTTTTCATCCATTCTCCCTGCTTCCACAGAGGCAACAAAGTCATAATAATCACCGGCAAGCTTCAATGTTTCAGCATTTCTGATCACTTCTGTGTAATAAGCATTGTTTAATGCATAAGGAGCCTGGTCGTTGTACAATTTGTTCAACTGATCCAAAGTATTCTTGATCTCTGGGTTTTTAGCCACCAAAGAACCTTCATACATTACTTTTTTCTCAACAGCATTGGATTTTTTCAATCCTTCTACCTCACCGATCCATTTTTTCCAATAGTTCGCTACTGAAGCAAATTTTGAAGCATATTTGATACGTGTTTCATTATCAACACGCATTTTTTCGTCTAATGTTTTCAAAGCAACATCACGTACAGCAATTCTTGCAGGATCAATATCCTTCATGATTTTCTCTACGCCTATTGCAGGAAGATATTCTGTAGTTTTTCCCGGAAATCCGAATACAAAAGTAAAATCGTTTTCGTTTTTATCTTTTATAGAAACCGGTAAATAGTGTTTTGGGACGTAAGGTACATTGTCTTTTGAGTATTCTGCAGGTTTATTGCTCTTGTCTGCATAAATTCTGAACATAGAGAAATCTCCGGTATGTCTAGGCCAAACCCAGTTGTCTGTATCACTTCCGAATTTTCCGATGCTTTGAGGCGGAGCTCCTACCAGACGTATGTCTTTATATGTTTCGATTGTGTAAGCATAGTATTTATTTCCATAATACATAGGCTTTACCAGAATCGACTGGTAAGATTCAATTTTCTGAGCATTTTTATAAACCTCAATATTGTTGTTGATCTTTTTAGTAAGTTCCGGTTCTGTAAGGTTATCCGTACCTTCTAAAATCTGATCGGTAGCTTCTTTTATATCTACAATAAAATCTACTTTTACTCCCGGATTAGGAAGTTCCCCTTCTGTATTTTTTGCCCAGAATCCATTTGAAAGGAGGTCATTCTGAACAGTAGAATGTGCCTGAATCTGACCGAAACCACAGTGGTGATTGGTTAAAAGCAACCCTTTAGGCGAAATAATCTCTGCAGTACATCCGCCATTAAACTGTACTACCGCATCCTTTATACTTGGTTTCTGGGTATTGAAAATATCTTTTGCAGAAATCTTCATTCCCAAATCCTTCATTTCCTTTTCATTCAGCTCTGTAGGAATCCACATTCCGCCATATTGTTGTGCAAATGCCATTGCAGCCGGCAAAAGAAATACAGATAAAAGTATCTTTTTTGTCATAATCAAAATTTTGCCCGAATTTACGAAGAAAAATAAGAATAGCCTTTATAAAACGGGCGGAAAAGTTATTATGGAACTATTTTACAATAATGAATAGTCAATAGTGAATCTTGCTTCGCAAGTGAATGGTGAGTATTTATGATCAGATGGCACTTCACTAAAAAAAAAAATTGACAAGCGAATTGACTATTGACTATTTCACGATTCATTCAATCATCTTATTCTTCCCTCTGGCGTAATTTTTGTTCCTTGGAAGTCAAATTATTACTAAAAAACATCCTTAAATCAATTATTATGATGAAAAGCAAAGTACTCATGTTGGGAATTGCATCAACTCTATTCCTGAGTTCATGTTCTAAAAAAGAAACCACTGAAACAAGCGGTACTACAGATTCTGCAACAGCGGTTCAACCTGCTTCTACAGACAGTATCACAAAAGCAACGCCTACAGCGGCTGGTGATACTTCGGAAAATGCATTGGACTGGGCCGGTACTTATGAAGCAACTGTTCCATGTGCTGACTGCCCGGGAATCAAGACATCTCTAACATTGAACAATGATAAAACATTCAGCATTACTGAGGAATATCTCGACAAAAATTCAAAGAATCAGGATAAAGGATCTTTTGCATGGGATACTACAGGAAGCATGATTACTTTAAAAGGAAAATCTGTAAATTATAAATATAAGGTTGGTGAGAACATTCTGCTCCAACTGGATATGGAAGGAAAAGAGATGGATGGTCCAAACAAAGATCTTTATATCTTCAAGAAAAAATAAAGGCTCAGGCCTTTATTTTTTTGTTTTTAGATCATTAAAATTGATACCCCTTAATTTTAGGATCATCTACCAAACGTTTGGTTAATTCTTCATGATGGCTATTTCTTCCTGTTACTCTCCAAATAACGGTAAAACCATCCTGTGAATACTGCTGTCTGATCATCAGATAGGCTAAACGATTTTCTTTAAAGATATTCTCACAATATTTAATATCCCCTGAGCTACTCACTGCTATTCTGTATTCTCTTACTTTATTATAATTGTCAATAAAACTCTGAAGATAAGTTAAGGCACTTAGAATAATCAAAACCAAAGCAGTTCCCAACATTGCAATATAAACATATCCGGAACCTACCGCCATTCCTATGGAAGCAGTTGCCCAAATGGTAGTTGCAGTGGTAATTCCTTCAATTTTATTATCTCCTTTAAAAATAACACCTGCACCGAGAAATCCGATGCCGGTAATGATATTGGCAGCAAGGCGGTCCGGATTGGCAACGCCTATTTTAATGGAAAGAATGGTAAACAGGCTGGCTCCGAAGCAGACGAGAATAAATGTTCTGAGCCCCGCAGATTTATTACGGTATTCGCGTTCAGCACCAATGAACAGTCCTAAAATAACAGAAATAAGGATAAGCAGTAATTCATTTTTGACAGCGTAATGGTCCTGAAGAAAATCCATAATTTTTAATTTAAACCTAGAATAAATTTACAATAAAATACGATCGAGAAACTATTTTTGCTGTGGAGATTTTGTGCTTTCGTCTCAAAAAATTTATTTCACAAAAAAACTTTTGTAATTTTACATTTTAATAGTTATAATTCTCTCATATAAAAGAGCTACAAAAGAGAATCAACAAAAAGATTGTAATAAGAACCCTCCTATGAAAAGCCTTATTTTTGCATTATTTACGGTACTATCCGGAATGACATTTTTACATGCCCAAAAAGTATTTAATGAGAATTATTCTTTTAAAAGTAGTGGATCAACCGTTGCTTTTGTACCCATTATCAACAATTTTAAAGATAACGACGATATTACAAAGAAAATTTTAAGAGATACTCTTCAATTAAAATTTAATGATGTAGCTGTTTTACGGGCTAATATGGATACAAAGGTGATGGATATTTTAAAGAAAGTCGCTGAAAAAGATTATAAATCCAAAGAAGTAAAAATGTTTCCCAATCTTACAACTGTAATAAGTACTGAGGAAATGAATTATATTAAAGAAAAATTCGGCAGTGCGGATTTATTGCTGCTTCCGGTTGTTTTCAATGTCAACCAATCTATGGGAATGACTTTTGGGAATTCGCTATTCCGGCTATATGACCTTAATAATGGCGATTTTATTCAGCAGTTTTCAGAAAAAATCAATGTTAATATAGGAGATGATGCAGGTTTTGCAATAATGACCGGTATGCTTATCAGCGGTGAAAAATCTCACTTGCTAAAAAATATCAAAAAATAATACTTATATAAAATTATGGATAAAGAAATTTCACACTTCTGGTTAGGATATTTTAAAAATGAAGAAGACTTTTATAGTTTCGTAGAGGAGGATGAAAATTATTACATAGAAGAGGAAAGCGAAGATCAGTATGTTTCCAAATTTGCAGAATCTCAGAACATCAAATGGTTTGATGATGACTTTATAGAGTATGGTTTTGAGGACGAAAGTCTTGGACTTTATGACAAGTTTGCAGAATATTCTTATGCTGACCAATGGCTTCCGATTCTGGAACAAAAACTGAATGAACTCAGTCTGGATACTCCAGTGAATGCCATTATTTTTGCGACCAGATTTGCTATTCCTAATCCGGTTTCTACAGAAAACGATGATTTTTCCCTGCATTATGTAGGTCAAATAGAATACGACGTTTAATATTGGGAAATGATCTCCCTTCATTGATAACAGGTGGCTTCATCAGAAATGTAGTCACTTGTTATTGATAAACTGAAATGGCATAGAAAGTGATAATTTAATTTGTAAACTATGATCATGAACAGGAATCTTATTATCATTAATGTCATCATTATACTGCTGCTGGCCACAGCCTATATTTCCTGATATATTTTATTAACTACCCTACGCAATTCAATTTCTGGTTTTCTGTAAAAGAATCCTGTTTAGAATATTTTCCTGTTATATTAGCCATTACTACTCTTGTCACTTATCTTGTGAGCAGCCTATCTATTAAAAAATTTAATTTTAAGGCTAAGTTTTTAAGAGTTTACCCCATTATTAATTCTATTGTTCTTCTTTTTTTCATCTTTTCATCTGGAAATGAATTGATAAAGAATCAAAATGAACTTTCCAAAAAAGAGGTTGAATATATCCTGCAAGCTGAAAAAGACATAAAAAATGATCAGGTATCCATACCTTTTGCCGGAGGTTTCTCAATTACCGATTATGACGAGCAAAACCTCAGCAAAATACAGGACATCCGAAAAAAAATACGGTATAACGTATATGAATACAGGCTGTATCATTGATCCTATTGATACCAAAGCACAAAAGAAATATACAGAAACAGTGAATCCTTATCTCGAAAAAAGAAATGGAAAAGGCTGGGAAGACAGAATGCGGAAAGAGATTGATGGTTTGAAGTAAGCCTATTGCTACCTATCAAAAAATAGAAGTAATTTAGCCTCTCATGAATTTATATTCTACCCTACAAATC
Organism: Chryseobacterium sp. GW821-FHT04C04; assembly: GCF_059420365.1. Classification (NCBI taxonomy): domain Bacteria; kingdom Pseudomonadati; phylum Bacteroidota; class Flavobacteriia; order Flavobacteriales; family Weeksellaceae; genus Chryseobacterium; species Chryseobacterium sp. GW821-FHT04C04. The sequence continues at coordinate 11,130 of NZ_JBWKTO010000006.1, forward strand.
GGAGATTATCATATTAATCATTGTGAAGATGATCTTCTTATCAAAAAAATCGGTTCGGATAAGATTGTATGTGCTGTAATGGACGGTTGTTCAACAGCTATGGACAGTCATTTTGCTTCAACACTTATTGGAAAAATTTTACGTAAAGTCATTATTGAAGCTGGTTACAGAACATTATATGAAAAAGATAACCAACACAGTTTAGAAGAAGAGCTCAAAGAAATTATAAAAGGCTTATTCAAAGAACTCAAATTTGTTAAAAACCATCTGATGCTGGATGAAAAAGAGCTCTTAAGCACTCTTATTATCTTAGTTTATGATATCACAGTGGACGACGGAGTAGTCTTAGCCATTGGTGACGGAGTAGTTTGCATCAATGGAAACATCACAGAATTCGACCGTAATAACAAACCGGATTATTTAGCTTATCATCTTCATGAAAACTTTGAAGACTGGTATTCTAGTCTGTCTCAGAAAATATTTTTTGACCATTTGGATGACGTTTCTATTGCAACTGATGGTATTTCAAGTTTTTCAAAAATCAAAAAGACTGATTCTGAAGAAGGAATCAACTTTATGCAATATTTAATGATTGACCACCAAAATAACGATACGGAAGAAATGCTTAACAGAAAACTTAAACAGCTGGAGCATCAGTATGGCGTAAAACCGACAGATGATTTGGCTATGATAAGAATGATAAAATAATATCAAATATTTTGAACACTAAAGAACCATCTAAACCTCATCCATTCTACCTATTTTCGAAAAGGTTATTCATTAGTATAACCATTATTTCCATTCTTACATTTATGCAATTTTACTGGTCTATGGGAAGTCTTTCAGAGCGAATGTCGAGTGGATGCCTGGATTGTAGTTTTTTTGAAGACGCTGTATTTATGTCGCTTCTAACAGGTGTTTTCTTATCAGCTGTCTTTTTTTTATTTTTCTTTATTAAAAAGACACTCGTCAAAGTTGGCATTGAGTTTCTATTATTGGCATTTGTCTGGTTATTTTGGAACTACTCCATTTTTGTAGATAGAGAATCTTCATGGAGTACTTATGACTTCAATGCAGAGATTCAATACACAATATCACTTTCTTTTTTCCCGGTTATCTTTCTGGGATGTTTGTGTATTCTGCTTTTACATTATCAGAAAATAAAAGCTAGATTTGCATCTCTTAAAAACAAACACCATTGAAAAAAAACATTTCTATTTTACTTTTATCTTCTTTGATCGTTTATTCATGTGATAAAACTAAAGCAGACGCTTCGAAAGACTCTTCAACCACTATAAAAAAGGATTCGGTACAAAATATTACTCAAGTTCAAAACGAACTATCAACAGCAGGAAAACAAATCTCAGATTTTGTTTCAGATCAGTACGAAATTCAATATGAAGCTGAAGGTGATCTCAACCAGGATAGCCTTCCTGACAAAGTTTTAATTTTAAGAAAAAAAGATGACTCTTTAGCACAGAGAAAGGTTATTATTCTTTTAAAAAATCCTGATAAAACATACCGGTCATTTAAAAGTTCTGAAACCGTTTTTCCTAAAGAATACAATGAATATGGTTATAAAATGCACGATACCGAAGATATCAGTATTGAGAAAGGAACATTGAATATCAATCTGTATGATATTGGGCCTAACGGTAATCAATTCAGTAAATTTAAATATATCGGTGGTGATCTGATTCTTACTTATATTGAAACTTATAATATGGGAGCGGGTTCTCAATCTGCTCTCTATTACGAACCCATGAAAGGTAAAATTACACTTGAGAACATCAATACAATGGAAGAGGAAATGCCATCAACTATTCAAAAAGCCCAAGTGAAAAAGGAGAGATTTTTATTTGAAAATGTTTCTCTGGATGATGTTGTCAGTAATGCGTATAATTCTGTAGAAAAAGAATAAAAGTCTCCTGACTCTAATAAAAATAAAACTTCCGCCTTTTGGGCGGAAGTTTTTTATTGTATCATTAAGGTATGATGCAGTATTCATTAATGCGCTTCTAACCAGTTATCCCCTACTCCAATCTCTACCAATAATGGAACCTGTGTTTTTAAGGCATTTTCCATTTCAGTTTTGATTAGTTTTGAAGCGGTTTCAATCTCATCCATGGGAGACTCGAATATCAATTCGTCATGTACTTGGAGCAGCATTTTTGTTTTTAGCTGCTGTTCACTGATTTCCTTGTCTATTTTAATCATGGCAAGCTTTACAACATCTGCAGCACTTCCCTGAACGGGTGCATTTACTGCATTTCTTTCTGCGTGGCCTCTTACCACAAAATTGTTGGAATTGATGTCTTTCAGATGACGTTTTCTGCCTAAAATAGTTTCCACATAGCCCATCTCACGTGCTTTACTCACCTGTTCTGCCATGTATGCTTTCAGTTTTGGATACGTTTCGAAATAAGCTTCGATCATTTGCTTGGCTTCTGTACGGGATAATCCGGTTTGTTCTGCCAAAGCAAAAGCGCCTTGTCCGTAGATGATCCCAAAGTTGACGGTTTTTGCCTGACTTCTCTGGGTTTTGGAAACTTCTTCCAAAGGAATTTTAAAAAGTTTGGCTGCTGTGGAAGCGTGAATATCCTCTCCATCCTGGAAAGCTTTGATCATATTATCTTCTCCAGAAATTTCAGCAATTAAACGAAGTTCAATCTGTGAATAATCGGCAGAGATAATCTTCTTGCCTTCTCCGGAAACAAAAGCGCCACGAATCTGCTGTCCTCTCACGGTACGGATCGGAATATTCTGCAGGTTCGGGTTTACACTCGCCAAACGGCCTGTAGCAGCTGTCGTCTGTGAGAAGTTGGTATGTACTCTATTATCTTTTTTCTCAATCTGTGAAGGCAAAGCGTCTACATAGGTTGATTTTAATTTCTGATAGGTTCTGTATTCCAGGATATGTTTGATGATCTCATGTTTTGAGGACAATTTCTGCAGAACATCTTCTGAGGTTGCATATTGTCCTGTCTTTGTTTTTTTAGCTTTTGGATCCAGCTGCATTTTTTCAAACAGAATTTCGCCCAACTGTTTAGGTGAATTCATATTGAATTCTTCTTCTGAAAGTTCAAAAATCGTAGCTTCTAATTGCTTCAGATCATTTTCAAGGTCAATACTTTCCTGTGCCAGCCATTTTTCATCCAGAGAGATCCCTTCCAGTTCCATTTTTGCCAGTACTTCCATCAGCGGCATTTCAATATTGTAGAAAAGTTCTTCCAGATTTTCTTTTTTCAGCTGTGGTGCAAAAAGTTCATAAAGTTGGAAAGTTACATCTGCATCCTCTGCCGCATAATCCGTCTGTGTTCTCAGATCTGCATCTCTGAAGCTGCCTTGTTTTTTCCCTTTCTTTCCAATAATGGTTTCAATAGATACAGGCTTGTAATTCAGGTATACTTCCGAAAGATAATCCATCCCGTGTCTTCCATCCGGATTCAATAGGTAGTGGGCAATCATAGTATCAAACATAGCCCCTTTAACAGTGATGTCGTACTGTTTTAAAACTTTATAATCGTATTTCAGATTGTGAGCAATTTTCAAAAGGTCTTCTTTTTCAAAAAACGGTCTGAAAATCTCCAAGGTCTGCAACACTTCTTCTCTGTTTTCAGAGAGAGGAATATAGTAGGCAAGTCCTTTTTTATAAGAGAAACTCATTCCCACCAATTCTGCTTCCAGTTCGTTTAATGAAGTAGTTTCTGTATCAAAGCAAACTACTTTTTGCTGTAAAAGATTATCAACCAGTTTCTTTTGGGCTTTAGGATTATCGATGAACTGATACAGATGATCGTTCTGTTCAATGCTGGATTTTGTAGAAGTAGCCTGTTCCAACTCTTCAAAATTGGCAAAAAGATCCAGCTGCATCACCTGTCCTTTAACTTCTGCTCCTGTTGGAGTCTGTTTCACTTCTACTTCACTCACCACTAATGTTTCTGTAGTGGCAGGAGCAAAAGCTCTGTATAGATTTTCATATAGTCTTCTGAACTCTATCTCATCGAAGACTTCTTTTACTTTTTCAAAATCCGGAGTTTCAAGGTCATATTGTTCCTGATGGAATTCTACCGGCACATCACAGATAATGGTTGCCAATTTTTTAGACAAAATCCCACGCTCTGCAGAAGCCTCCACTTTTTCTTTAAGCTTTCCTTTCAGTTTATCGGTATTGGCAAGCAACGTTTCGATATTTCCGAATTCTTTCAGGAATTTCATAGCAGTTTTCTCTCCTACCCCTTCCAGTCCAGGGATATTATCTACCGCATCACCCATCATGGCAAGGAAATCAATAACCTGTTTAGGGTCTTCAATTTCATATTTAGCTTTTACTTCTTCGACTCCGAGAATTTCAATATCGCCACCTTTTAAACCTGGCTTATAAATTTTAATTTTATCGGTCACCAGTTGTGCAAAATCTTTATCAGGTGTCACCATGAAAGTGGTATATCCTTCTTTTTCTGCTTTGCATGCAATAGTCCCGATGACATCATCCGCTTCATATCCTTCTACTCCAAGAATTGGGATATGCATTGCTTCCAGAATTTTGTGAATGTATGGAACGGCAATTTTGATCGCTTCAGGAGTTTCGCTTCTGTTGGCTTTGTACTCTGAATAATCATCAGTTCTTACACTTGCCTGCCCTACATCAAAAACAACTGCCAGGTGGGTAGGTTTTTCTCTTCTGATCAATTCGATCAAAGAATTTGTAAAACCAAAGATGGCAGAAGTATCCAGTCCTTTGCTGGTGAGTCTCGGATTCCTGATTAATGCGTAATATCCTCTGAAAATCATCGCATAGGCATCGATGAGAAACAGCCTTTTATCTTGTGTTGCGTCCATATTTTGAATAATGAACAAATATATGAAAATAGGAGTGAAAGTTGGTAGTACAGGATAAGGGTTTCGGGGTATTGAGTTTCGAAATCCGGGTTACAAGGCTTGAGATCGTGAATAGTGAATTCACTTAGCCCGTGAATTCTTTGTATTAGCAATCATTCACTTTCTAACAGTCATGGTTTTCGAAATTTATCTGCTCCATTTTGCTTCGATATTTTTCCATTTCTTTGGTGCTTGCTGTCACTTTCTTCAGCTGTACCGGAAGTTGTTTTTTGCTGTCAGGACCTATCCAGGTTCCATTCATCATATCGTCTTCTTTTTTTATAATCATCAATCCGGTGAAGTGTTCTTCTACCATCGCAAACTGTTTTTGAGCACCTTCTGTAACGTTAAGCTCTAACCAATTGCTAACGTTATCATACTTGTACATTGCGTTGTAATAAACACCACTTCCACAGTCACTGTCTACGGACTCAAAAAATAATGTGATCGCCATTTTCCCATTAACAGTACCCTTGTATAAAGCAGACGAGTTTTGTGCCTGTAAGGAGATAAAAGTCATTGTAAAAGCAAGAATAAATAGAATTTGTCTGAACATGTTGGTTAGTTTTTAATAGATGGTTCTTAATTATTGATAAAAAAGGAACAGCATACCAATGGTATACTGTTCCTTTTTTTTTAAGTTGCAATGGATTATTTACCTCCTGAAGAAGGCCATAGCCCAGCGTACTGAGAAGTACCGTAGTCAATAGTTTCAGCACTGATTACGAAGCTGATCAGCATACTGTTGCTGTCTACTGCATCGAAATCTACTTCGTGCTGGATTACATATCCGTTCTCCCAGTTCAAAGTGATCAATGTTCCTTCTTCGTGAGATTTGTTGAATGTAATTTCTCCTTTTGTTGGCTTGTATTTACCGTTTAACAAGCTTTCAAGGATGTCAGATTTTTCAGTAGCTTCTACAGTTACTTTGATCAATGCGTTAGAAGGATCTGATGCTACACGTCCTGATACGTCTGTAGATCTGGATACGCTGTAGTTCATTTTTAATAGTTTTTGTCCTTCCCCTCCGTTGAATTTTAAAATTCCTCTTGAATTTCTTTCTGCCATGATTGTAAATTTTAGTCGTTAGTAATAAATTGTAATTCAATAATTATATAACAAAGATAACCTCCTTACTTTTGAAAAAAAAGCTTTTGAATAGAAATCTGAAAAAGTGTAGTAGTTCTACGATTTCATGTCGTAATTCTACGACAACAGGGTTAAAACAAAAACACAACACCTTATAAATAAACACATTAAACACAACTAAAAATCAAAAACAAAACACATCATATTACACTAATAAGAGAAATATAATATTAAAAAGCGTCTTTTTATGAGGTGAAAAATCTCTTCCATTAATCTCCAGATTATACAATTTGAACACCAAAAAATAAACCCCTGATTGGTTGCAATTTTTTGATAATTCTGCATAAAAAAACAGAACAGTATACTCGGATGAGTGTACTGTTCTGTACCAATTTTATTTTTACTAAGATGATGAATAGGCTTAATTACCTGCTGAAGGCCATAGTCCAGCGTACTGAGAAGTACCGTAGTCAATAGTTTCAGCACTGATGACGAAGCTGATCAGCATACTGTTGCTGTCTACTGCATCGAAGTCTACTTCGTGCTGGATCACGTATCCGTTCTGCCAGTTCAAAGTGATCAATGTTCCTTCTTCGTGAGATTTGTTGAATGTAATTTCTCCTACTGTAGGCTTGTATTTACCGTTTAACAAGCTTTCAAGGATATCAGATTTTTCAGTAGCTTCTACTGTTACTTTGATCAATGCGTTAGAAGGATCTGATGCTACACGTCCTGATACGTCTGTAGATCTTGATACGCTGTAATTCATTTTTAACAGCTTCTGTCCTTCACCATTATTGAATTTTAAGATTCCTCTTGAATTTCTTTCTGCCATGATTGTAAATTTTGATCGTTAATAATATTTTGTGATTCGGTGATTGTCTAGCAAATATAGAGGCTCTTTTCTGCTAAAAAAAACTTTTGAATATAAATCTGAAAAATTGTAGTAGTTCTACGATTTCTTGTCGTAATTCTACGACAATAGATTTAACAAACACGCTCAAAACGTGATGAATAAATGATTTTAACGTATTGAAAAAGAGACATGAAAATAATAATTTTACACATAAGTGAGAAATATTAAGATTTTTTTAATATAAAATTGGCCTATTTTAACAGATCAATTTTCACAAAAAATAGCAACCAGCCAACACTGATTGCTATTATTATTTTTTACCTAAGCGTATTTACTGCTGCGTGTTTCTTCCTTCTTTTATGGAACGAACCAATATTTTATTTTTTCTTAGCAGAAAATCAGGCATCAGATCCACCGGAAGATAAAAAGGACTTTCTCCTTTTTTCTGCAGCTCTTCTACAATACCTGGATTCCAGACAAGGATTTTATCCATATCTACATTCAATTCATCGGCCACTACTTTCAGACTGAATCCTGCATTGATCTCCGTTTCTGAAAGTGCAGCATCGGTTACTTTTCGGTTTCCATCCTCAAAGAAAACTTTATTGATTCTCGAGGAATTATAGTTACTCAATACACTCTGAAGTTCTCCGGTAGCATAGCATGCGTTCAGGTATTTCTTCACATGATTAATGGTTTCTCCCGGAAGATATTTAGAGAACTCATGGTATTGAGAGGAACCGGCAGCCTGCATCGCTTTGGCAATATTTCCTTCACCACAGTTATAAGCAGCCACAACGGTAACCCAATTGTTATATTTTTTATAAAGGTTGCTTAAAGAAATAGCCGCCGTTTTGGTGCTTTTATAAAGATCGGTACGTCCCTGCTCTGTAAGTCCATATTGGTTGGCATGTGCGGTCATCAACTGCCAAACCCCTACTGCTCCTGCTCCGGAAGTGATATTTCTGTTAAAATGAGACTCTATCAGAGCGAGATTTCTCAAATGCTTGGGAAGCCCCTTCTGAAGAAGTAGCTGTTCAATAAATTCTACAAGATCTTTATTCGCATTGATAATTCCTTTGTACTTTTTCACACTGCTTTCCGAGGTATCGGAAGCAGCAAGAAACTGTCCGTTTATCAAGATAACGGATCCTAATAATAGAAAACCTGTAAAGATATTTCTGACAATTGTTTTCATTTTAATTTTATTTATAAGCAAAAAAGACAAAAAACTGATGTACAAATCTGCCTTTCCGCTTCATCATTTAATCTACTTTCCAGCTTAGCTTTTCTTCTTCATTATTCCAGTCCACATGAATGGTTTGTCCGGATTTCACTTCTTCTCTTACAATCATTTTAGAGATTGGTCTCGCAAGCTGTGCCCGAATCACTCCGGAAATCTGTCTTGCTCCGTATTTACTGCTAAATCCTCCCAGTGCAAGGTTTCTTACAGCATCTTCGGTGATTGTTAGAGCAATTCCCAATCTCGTTAATGAAGTATGAAGCGATTTCAACTGAATATTAAAGATTCTTTCTGCAATTGATTCTGTGATCGGTGCAAAAGGAATAATCTCTGTAATTCTTGCCAGAAATTCAGGTCTGAATCGTCCTGAATTTGACATAATCTGCATGAGTGATGATGATTCCGGGATTTTACCTTCTTCAAACTGTTTTACAATTTCTTCACTTCCGATATTGGAGGTGAATAGGATCAATGCATTGCTGAAATCTCCTTCTTTTCCTAATTTATCATGAACTTTTCCTTCGTCCATAATCTGAAGGAATACATCAAAAACAGAATGGTGGGCTTTTTCAATTTCGTCAAACAAGACAACGGTATAAGGCTGTTGTCTGATTTTATTCACAAGCATCCCTCCTTCTTCGTATCCTACATATCCCGGAGGCGCTCCGTATAATAATGCTGCGGAATGTTCTTCTTTAAATTCTGACATGTCAAAACGGACCATTGCCTTTTCATCGTTGAAAAGCAATTCTGCCATTGATTTTGCCAGCTCTGTTTTACCGGTTCCTGTAGGCCCAAGAAGGAAGAAAGATCCGATAGGCTGTCCCGGTTTATTCAATCCGCTTCGGTTTTCAACAATAGCATCAGAAAGAATTTTTAATGCATGGTCCTGTCCTACAACTCTGTTCAGGAGAAGAGATTCCATATTCAGGAGTTTTTCTTTTTCCTGAGCCTGGATCTTCCCGATCGGGATATTTGTTTTAGCAGCCATTACAGCGGCCAGCTCCAGTCTGTCTACTTTTTCTCTTTTCTTCGCAGCATGCTGTATAAGCTCTGCATATGTATCTTCAATAATTTTCTGAATCTGATCTACCGGCATAGAATTGTCTATCGACGGCTGTTCACTCAAGGAACCCCAAAGAATTGGGCTTATTTTGTCTCTCAGCAGGTTATACGTCCAGATCAGCTCATCAGCTTTATCTTTGTTGTCTGCGTATTCTTCTTCTAATATAGCATCATAGCTTACTTTCCAGCTGTCAAGTTCTTTTTCAGAAAGCTCATCAAGCATTTTGATAGCAGCCATTGTTCTGTCTAATAAGTCGATTGCGGCATCCGGTAATTTTTTACCTTTTGCATATCTTTTCGCCAGACGTACACATTCCGGAATAGCTGTTTTTTCTACTTCAATACCGTGGTGTTTTTTGTATCCTTCAAGAAGGACATCAATCATTTTCACACAGGTCTTCTCATCCGGCTCATGAACGGTTAATACCTCAAAACGGCGGTTGAAAGCCTGTTCCGGTTCTATGATTTTTCTATATTCTTCCTGAGTTGTAGCTCCAATGACGGTAATCTCACCTCTGGCAAGCTCAGGCTTGAGAAGGTTGGCAACGTTTCCGATGCTTCCTTTCGGGTCTAAAAGGGTATGTATTTCATCAATGAAAAGAATGGCTTTTTCGATTTTCTTACATTCATTGATTACTTTTTTCAGGCGGTCTTCAATTTCGCCTTTATAAGAAGTTCCTGCTAATAATGCTCCGGTGTCCAGTTCCAAAAGAGTACCGTTTTTAAGCATCTCAGGAACATTTCCTTTGGTAATTTCAGTAGCAAAACCTTCAACCAATGCTGTCTTTCCTACGCCTGGTTCTCCAATGATAATCACATTCGGTTTGCTTCTTCGGCAAAGGATCTCTACCAGCATTCTAAGTTCTTTATCTCTACCGATAATATTTTCAATTTCTCCTTTTCTCGCCTGTGCGGTTCTGTCTACACAATAGCTTTTAATGGAAGGGAAAGAAGAATCGGAATAGTCTGAACCATTTGAAAATAGTGATGAGAAATTTCCATCTTCTGGGACCGTAAACGGTGTGTCTTTTCTATATAGATTGAATATCTCATGCTCTCGCAATGGAAGTGATTTCAGCTGCTGAAGTGAGAATATAACCTGTGGTTTTACGATTGCTGTAAGAATACATATTGGAGTAATCTCATCCAATCCTAGTTTTAAACGGATATCGTCAGCTTCTTCTATAAGGGCATCTATCGCATCATCCTGTCCCACTTCATCAGGAAGATGGTTGGTCTTGGGATATTCTTCAATGCGGACGTCTGCCCATTCATAGAAATAACCTGGGTCTTTATCTATACTTTTCAGGAATTCATTCAGCCCGATATCTTTATGCATTAAAGCCTGCAGGATATGCGGGCCACCATAAGTTCCATTATAATTTTCCTTCGCTATCGACTGAGCAATGTGAAATAGCTGTTTTACTGTTTCGTTGGTTACTAGTACTCCCATTTATAATTTTCTTATATTAATATATTTGCGTTCTGTTGTAATGTGCTTCAGATGTGATGGTATTGATCTGTATTTTATATCCCTGATTAGCAGAGAATCAAAAAACTTTCTTTTGTCTGGCTAAAATTAAATATTTTATTCTAAACGAGATAAAGATAGTTAATTCTTCAATCAGAGAAGTAACAACCGTACTTTTTTCTTTTCCAGAATGATCCTGCTATTATAATATCTTCACAAATTCTTCTCCTGAATCCTGTTTTTATTTACATATTCAAAAAATATAACAACATCAGACTGATCCACTGAAGTCCTATGTAGATATAAAATATCATCGCTGAGGGTTCTGCCAGTTCATGTAATTTTTCAATAAGTGTTGTTTTAATGATATCGGAAAAGTCCGCATTTTCTGCCCCCAGATTCAATTCATCAAACTTTATTTTATTTAAAGCATAGCCTAAGATGCGCTTGAGAATTTTATTTTCTGAACTGTTTTTAAATTCATTCAATAGTTTCACTTTAGCAATGGCAAAATCTGCACTGGTTCGGATAACCGTGGGCTGTTTTGCTTTGAATACATTGATTATTTTATCTATAAAGGGAACAACAATCGTCTTTGAATGATCCTGCAACAGTTTACTGATTACCACAGACATCGCATATTTTGTGGCAAAAACAATTGTAAAAAACGGGGCAATGATCATCAGCAAATAAAAAATAGATGCAGAAACCGGTTTGGCCTTAATAGTCGTTATTAAAAATGCAACCACTCCTGTATGCCCCAATGCCGGACCTAAGCGGTCTGACAATATATATATCCCCAATACAAGGGTGATGAGCGTAGAGAGGATGCCAATGGCATAGATTTTCAATATACTGAAGATGAATACCGCGGATAATTTTGAAAAGTATTTCAGGTGATCAGTGATTTTGTTCATTATTGCTTTTTCGGTTATTATAGTTTTTTGCTGCACATCCAAGTCAAAAAAGACCGCCTTAAATAGGGACAGTCTTTTTCTTATGAATGTTGATAATGTGTATAAATTCTAGCTGGATGGCCAAAGTCCTGTATATTGAGAAGTACCGTAGTCAATGGTTTCAGCACTGATGACGAAGCTGATCAGCATACTGTTGCTGTCTATTGCATCAAACTCAACCTGGTGCTGGATAACATATCCGTTCTGCCAGTTCAAAGTGATCAATTTTCCTTCTTCGTGAGATTTATTAAAAGTAATCTCTCCCACTGTAGGCTTGTATTTACCATTTAACAAGCTTTCAAGGATATCAGATTTTTCTGTAGCTTCTACTGTTACTTTGATAAGAGCGTTAGAAGGATCTGATGCTACACGTCCTGATACATCTGTAGATCGGGATACGCTGTAGTTCATTTTTAAGAGCTTCTGCCCTTCACCATTGTTGAATTTTAAGATTCCTCTTGAATTTCTTTCGGCCATGATTAGTAAATTTTAATCGTTAATAATATTTTGTGATTCAGTGATTGTGTAGCAAATATAGAGGCTCTTTTCCTCTAAAAAAAACTTTTGAATATAAATCTGAGAAATTGTAGTAGTTCTACTACTTATTGTCGTAATTCTACGATAATAGATTTATATACATTTTTATAACATCCATTAATAAAGCGTTTTACGATATTTCCCATTTTTAAGATAAAAATAATTTTTACACCTGAAAGAGAAATAATCAGAGGATACAGGGGTAAAGTTTGTGATCATCGTTTCTAATTTCATCTTCACAGCACAAAAAAAAGCAGAAGTGGGTACTTCTGCTTTTGATATGATAAAATGAATTTCTTAATGCTTAGTATATTCCGGTTGTTCTCTTGGAATTCTTGTCGGTGTAAAATACTCATTAAGCCAGTAGAAAGTCTGCCCGTTTTGCTGGATCTTTACCGCAGGGTTATTTCTGTTGGCAAGCATTCTGTCTGCCAGATTTTTATAGTGTTGGAAATAATTTCTCACGGTTTCATTAGGAACAATTTTCGATTTTTTCCAGCCTTTCAGCTTGTACTTAGCCATCAGCTCTTCGTCAGAAAGGTCAAAACCTGTACTCATACCAATAGCGTAAGACATTGGCAGCTCATAAAGATCTCCTTTATCCAGGAATTTGATCGTTGGATTGTACTTCTTCAGCAATTTCACATACTCTTTCACTGCTCTCGCCTGATTAAAGTCTGCACGGCCTGCCTCGGTATTTCTGTATACTTCAGTATAAAAAGCTTTTAAGTTATCATACTCAGATTCAGAAATAAGAATCCCTTTTTCTATTCCTGGTGTAAAGTCTTTCAGATCTTTTGGAATGTATCCTTTTACAAGAAATGGACTTCCGTAGTTGATCAGCTGTGCCGCAATTCCTGCAGAAACCGGATTGGTAAGTCCTGGATACAGATATTTATATTTTAAATCAACATCTGTTCTTCCTGCACCTACTGATGAATGGAAATATTCATTAAGTGACTTATCAACAGTCTGATTGTCTAAAGTAACCTGTGAAATAAGGCTGTCAACAGATTTTTTCAGGAATCCTGGAGTTGTGATATCTCCTTTTTTAGGGAAAATAACAAATCCCTGAGACATACTCTGTTTAGGGTAAGCCAGAGAGAAGAATCCAGCATCACCTTCCACAAGGCTGAAGTTATTCTTGGTAAGAACATCATATTGGTTGATGATCTTTTGTTTTTTAAGTTCAGCAATATTTTTGGCCGTATTGGTCACCACATTTTCTGCCATCAATACAAAATCATTATAGTTATCTGATGATCTTGCATTGGTCTGGAACATGATCAGCCTTGCCTGAGCCTGAGTCAATGAGCTGATTACACTGTACATATTCCCGCTTTGGTTGGCAGAGGTCCCTACAGTCACTACAATATTGGTTTCATCAGAAACGTTAGAAAGAAGGTTTCCGGCTGCTGTAAGGGCTTCTCCTACCGGCTGATACCCATTATTGCTTGCGCAGTTCATTTCATTTGTTTTCTGATCAATAAATGTGGAGATCTTACTGTAGTCTGTACTAAGATTTGATACAGAAATATTCTCTCCACAAGGGTTATTTTTGTATAAAATCACACCGTATTTAACATTATTAAAATAAGATGGCTTTTCGAATCTAAGCTGTAGATCCTGCAGTAATGATTTTACGATAGGGGTATAAGGTGCATTTCCTGCACTTACGTCCAATGCAAAGACAATATTGATATTTTTATCTCTTTCTGTAATCTCTCTGTAACGGTCAAAATAAATAGGTTCACCCAGAACATTGGATACAAAGTTCTTGCTGTAATCTAAAATATTGGTGAAGTATTTTGTTTTGGAATCCAGGGTTGGAGCTTCTTCTAATGGCAAGCTTACAGGGAAAATATTTTCCAGAGGTTTTCTTTTGTTCACATCAGTCAGAAGAATTGCCGTTTTGTTTTCGGCGTCTGATGCAGATCCACCAGGATATCCTTCATGAATTCCCAAGGCAGAATCGTTGATCCCTGTTGTATTTTTAAGTTTAATAGCAGAACGTTCTCCCCAGGTAGAGATAACATTGGAACTCACCCATCCATAAAGGCCTTTACCAATGCTGTCTATATCTATTGAAGGCTTTTTACCTACTAAAAATCGCTTGTTATTTTCAGCTTGTTTATAGACATATACAATTTGTCCGTTTGGAATTTTCACCTTAGCTTCTTCAATAAGACTTGGTGAATTAAACACCATAATGGAGTCATTTTTATAGTACCTTTCAGCATTCTTGATGACTTCGCTGTTACTTGGCACTACTGCTACTCTTACAGGATATCCTGTTTTTTCGCTTTTTAAAGCATTGTTCCAAAGAAGAAGGTCAGATTCCGGAATCCAGCCATATGTTTTGATTGATTTTGACGAAACTTTTTTCATTAAAGCATCCGGAACATATTCCGCTACTTTTACCATTCCGTCTCTATGTTTTAAAACCATTAATGGCTCAAGGAATTTCACTTCTTTGTAAGATTTCTCGTCATCTTTATCTAAATAAGCCGTATTTCTTGATCTGTCTGAAATCACAATCCATGGAACTGACTTTTTAGGATAACCGTTAACGACAGGGGAAGCATCCACCTGCCCATACTGTGAAGGCTCCGGGGTTTTCTTTGACGGCAGCTTTACCTGGCAACTCGTCAATAATACTGATAACCCTATATAATATGCTGCTAGAGGAAATTTATTTTTCATCCTATTTTATCTTTTAATGATTGGCGCATCCGTAATATCGGACGATATTATTTGCTTTGGTTGATTTCTACTTTAGTTACACACTCCTGCTTATCATCCAGGTTTACTTTTACCGTCTGAATGACTGTATTTTTATCAAACTGAAGGCCTGCACAATACATGTAGAAGTTATTCACTTTGCTGTCATTTACCTTTACTACTGTATTTTCATTGTTACACAGGTAGGTTTTCAACAGGTAATTATAATGCATATTGAAGCTGTTTCCATTGGCGATCTGCTGCAGGTGATACTTGAAATCATTATCTACTTTTGCATAAGAGTCTTCTACAGACACTTCATCTTCTGCCAGAGCATCATAAGCCGGAAGAATTTTGATACGGTGATAAATAGGCTCCTGGGTTTCTTCAGTGTACAGGGTTACCAGATAATCTCCAGGTTTTTTATAAGAATAGATTGTAAATTTATCCTTCGCATCTGTATTTCCCGATTCTCCGAATTTCCATGCAAACTGCTTAGCGTCAGAAACGGCACGAAAAGTTACGTTCTCATTTTGCATAGCCTGAGTAACGGCTTCGATAGTAGTTGTAGATTTTGCACTATCTTTAGGCTTCTGTACGCTTCTTGCGCCTACCATTACAGGGAAGGATTTCGTATACTTATTGTCAACGATCAAGCTCACCTGATAATATCCCGGTTTATTATAGAAGTGAATTCCACTGTTTTTATCTGAAGTTGTCCCATCTCCGAAATTCCATCTTTTGGTTTTTGCAAATTGGGTTTTATCTTCGAATAAAAGGGTGTCTCCTACCGCCAGTGAAGACGGATAAACCACTCCAACAATATCATCGGCTGAATGGATTACTTTTTTCTGCAGCCACAGAACAACCAATGCTGCGATGAGCAGAGTTGCAATAACACCGATAATAATGTTCTTCTTGTTCTTTTGAAAATAATTCATAGTTAATAATTGTGATGTGTTTTATATGTAGTTCCTAGTATGTATTGCTTACTGTATTCTTGCTTTCAGATCTTGCTCACGTTGATAAAGCTTATTCTGCTTATCTTTAAATCCAATTCTGCATTCATCTACCTGTTTCTGGAAAATTTTGATGTCTTCCGAGGTTGTTGAAATGACTTTTTTGTCATCAAAATACATTTTGTAGAATTTGGCGATCTGAGGATAGGCATCTTTTCGGATATCAACAACGTCGGTACCATTGAAATAGCTGTTAAGGTCGTTGACCCCTAATTGAATATTATTTTCCACAAAAGGCTGTGGTCCGTCATTGGTCAATTTTGTTATCATGGCATAAGTACTGTCCATGATCGGCAGAACAACTTTTTGGTGTTGTTCAAATTCGGCTTTCTGCTCAAGATTCTGAATACCTCTTACATCTTCGTCTGAGAAGGGAGATACAAATCCTTTTAAAAAGATCACTCCCAAAAATAACATAGCCGTCACAAGCATCAGTATTAAATAAAAAAACTGATAATGCCTTTCTTTCTTAGATAGTGTAATTTGTCCTTGCATATCTTTTCTTTTTATCTTCTTCTTTTACTTCCGGTGAAATTTCTCGTAGGGTCTTTTCTAAGCTCATTATTGGTCACTTTTATTTTACCCATACATTCGTCGAGATCTCTTAAAACGGTTTTCTTCTGGTATTCCACTTCAATGATCTTGGCTTTCAAAGTCATCATCGGTACAATCTGCTTCATCAGTACAGCATAATGCTTAAAGCTCTGTGCACTGTCTTTACCCATAATATTTTTAGCATCCCTCACGTTATCCATAATACTGGTTCTGAGGAATACATCATTCTCCACCTTATTGATGTTAAGCTGGTTCATTTTGTCGTAAATATCATCAATGTGATCTCTCAGTACGTCACTTCGAAGCATCAGTTCTTTATACGCTTCGGCTTCACGGCTGATCCCCTCCCGCTGTATATCATAACTCTTAAAAAAGAGAAATAAGCAAGCAAAAGTTACAACCGACAAAGCGACAAAAGATAGTATAAACTTCCAAATGCCTATTCTGACGTCAGATTTGTTTAATTTTTTTTCCCTGTTAGAAGACATAATTTGCGATTTGTTTGGCCTGTGAAAGTATAAAAAAAAAATTTTATGCACAATACGTAATTTCCCCAAGCCTTTTTCGTGAAAACCCTGATTAACTTAATATTAATTTCTGCTTTGATAAGTTTTTCATAAATTAGACCTCTAAATTTTACAATATCATTTGCCAAATCGATATTAAGAATGAGCAAAATATTATCTAATACCGTACGTTTTTCTATTGCTGACAGTGATTTTTATTTTAAAAAAATAATGATCAAAACACTGATGGAAAATCCTTTCTATATGCTTCTGAATGATTGTAACAATGGACATGAGCTGGTAAACAGAATCTACAGAAGACAGGAGGACGTGTTCATTATTGAACTTTTTATGCCGGTATTAAGCGGGATTGAAGCAATCAAATACATCAGAAAAAACAATTCGGAAACTCCTATTATCACCTACTCCGGTACTTATCAGGAAGATATGGCCGAAATTCTTTCGAAGATTCCTAATATCTATTACTGTCAGAAAAAAAGTACCATCATCAAGGACATCATCAAAGGAGGCATTGCTTCTGAAGATTTTGATTACCAAGCCTATTCCAAGGAATGGGAGCAGCAACCGCTTGCTGTACAGGAATATATGGACAGGCAGAAAAAAGGACAGGAAGAGCTTTCTCCGGCTGAAATACAGCTGATGAGATTCTGTTATGAGGGATTCAGTAATAAGGAAATAGCAGAAAAGCTTAACCTGAGCACCAGGACTATTGACACCTATATCAACCGGCTTACAGAAAAGCTGGGACTGAAGACCAAGCTTCATCTTATCCGTTTCTGTGTGGAAAATGGATATTACAATTCCAGTTTATAAAAAATTATGATTTCAGATTCAAAATTTTGAATGCCGGATATCGGATGGAGACAGATTATTTTTTTTTCAAACACTCCATTGAAGATAAAATTCCCCTCAACACCTACTATTAAGCCATTTATTAAATTTTATTCATCAAAATTCTGTACCTTTATACCGCTATATTATTTTATTATTAAATTAACTTAGCCCTGCATTAATATGGTGTATACATTCAAAGCGCAAGTATTTGAATAAAAATATTTTGTCACTAATTTGCTAGTATTCAATTTTTTTAACTAAATTTGCACACCTAAAATTTAAAATTAAAATAAGGAAATGACAAAGGCAGAATTGGTAAACACCATCTCAAATAAGTTGGGAACAGAAAAGAATGAAACACAGAAAGTTGTAGAAGCTTTTATGCAGGAGATCAGAACTTCTATGTATAATGGGGATAACGTTTATCTAAGAGGTTTTGGATCTTTTATCATTAAAACAAGAGCTGCTAAAACAGGAAGAAATATTTCTAAGAACACTGCAATTGAGATTCCTGCTCATAACATTCCTGCTTTCAAACCTTCAAAATCTTTTGTAGAGAAAGTAAAAACTAAAGTTGCAGTAAAATAAGAACATTAACTGAATATTAACTAGTTACTAAAAAATTAAAATTATGCCAAGCGGAAAGAAAAGAAAAAGACACAAGGTTGCGACTCACAAAAGAAAGAAAAGAAGAAGAGCAAACAGACATAAGAAAAAATAATCTCCTTTTCTCGAGATTTACAATATAATAATATAGTTGGTGAATTTAAATTTAAAAAGTTCACTGACTATATTTTTGTTTGCAACTATATTAAGATTCCTCGGATGACGGAAGGTTTCAAATATTATTTTAATAAACATATAATGGTTTTCATTCAAAATCCTTATATTTAATAGATGAATTAATCGAGAAAAACATCCAATCCCTATAATCTTAACAATTTTATCTTATTAAAAAATGAAGAAAGAACTAATAGTTTCGCATGAAGATGATCTTACAAAGATTGCACTGCTGGAAGACGGAAGACTATGTGAACTTCATGAGCAAGAAGACAAAAGCGATTTTATAGTTGGAGATCTGTTTATAGGAAAAGTAAAAAAACTTGCGCCCAATCTGAATGCAGCATTCGTCAATATCGGATATGACAAGGATGCATTTCTGCATTATCAGGATTTGGGACCTCAGTATCTTACATACAGAAAGTTTTTGAAAGATACTATTTCTAAAAAACAAAGCACTTCGAGCTTAAAAAATTTCGAGATACAACCCGAAATAGACAAAAACGGAACAATAGATAAAGTAATTGCCAAGGACGATCTGGTCCTGTTACAAATTACTAAAGAACCAATTTCTACAAAAGGTCCTAGAATTTCTACCCAGATTTCATTGACAGGACGTTTTCTGGTTTTAATTCCTTTTGACAATAAAGTTTCTATATCCAAAAAGATCAGAAGCTTTGAGGAAAAAGAAAGACTGAGAACCCTAATTGACAGCATCAAACCTGAGGGATTCGGCGTTATTATCAGAACTGTAGCAGAAGGAAAAAAAGTAGCCGACCTTCACAATGACATGAATCAACTGGTTCAGAAATGGGAAAGCACTTTTAAAAATATCCAGAAAAATAAAGTTCCGTCTAAAGTTTTAAGCGAAGAAGACAAAGCTTCAGCTATTTTAAGAGACAATTTTAATCAGGATTTCGTGAGTATCATCTGCGACGATGAACAGATGGTAAGCGAAATGACAAATTACGTAGAAGTAATTGCCCCTGAAAAGAAAAACATTGTCCAGTTTTATGATTCCCATATTCCTCTTCTGGAATATTACAATGTTGAAAAACAGCTTAAACAGAGCTTTGGAAAACACGTTAACATTCCAAGTTCTAAAGGCGCTTATCTTGTTATTGAACACACAGAAGCACTTCACGTCGTTGACGTCAACTCCGGAAACAATATTACTACCGGAACCGCTGTCAATAAAGAGCATGCACTGAAAGTGAACAAAATGGCCGCTACTGAGATCGCACGACAGCTTCGCCTCCGCGATATGGGAGGAATCATCGTTATCGATTTCATAGATATGCCAAATTCTGATCACCGAAGAGATCTCTACGAGCACTTGAAAGAGGAAATGAATCGCGACAAAGCTCGCCACAAAATACTTCCTCCTAGTAAATTTGGTCTGATCCAAATCACCAGACAAAGAAACCGTCCGGAAAAACAGATCGAAACCAAAGAAGAAAACCCGAACAAAGACGGAGAAATTGTTGCTCCGATTGTCATCGTGGAAAGAATGGGTGAAACCTTAAGAAACATTCTGCAGAAAGAAAAAGGAAAAGTCTACCTGCATGTACACCCATTTGTGGAAGCCTACCTTACAAAAGGCATCAAAAGTATCCAAATGAAATGGTTTATCAAATACAAAAAATGGGTAACCATCGTTCCAAGAGATTCTTTTAAATATTTAGAATACAAAATTTACAATTCCAAAAAAGAAGAATTGATAGAATTTTCTAATTAAGACAAAATTTAAAACCTTCAGTTGTACTGGAGGTTTTTTTGTTTTATATTTATAAGTATAGAATATGTGATTGGCAATTTAAGTTTTGGCTAAAGCCAATGGATACCTATTATTTGCTACATGGATTAAAATCCACCCCCTATTGAATTTTAATAACAAAATCTTTTATCTTTTATCTTTTATCTTTTATCTTTTATCTATGAAAAACCACCATTACAAAATCACCATTCAATGGACAGGCAATAAGGGAACAGGAACAAGCGGCTATAGAGATTACGAAAGAAGTCACGTAATTTCAACAGAAAATAAAACCGTAATTGACGGTTCTTCCGATCCTGCATTCCGTGGTGATACAACGAAACATAATCCGGAAGATTTGTTTTTGTCTTCTCTTTCTGCCTGCCATATGCTTTGGTATCTTCACTTCTGTTCTGAAGCCGGGATTATTGTAACCGACTATACTGATGAAGCAACAGGTATAATGACGGAAACAGCAAGTGGAAGCGGGCATTTTACAGAAGTTACTTTGCATCCTGAAGTAACTGTTGCGGAAGCATCAATGATGGAAAAAGCAGAGCAGCTTCATCATAAAGCCAACGAATATTGTTTCATTGCCAATTCGGTTAATTTTCCGGTAAAGCATATCCCCATTATGTTAGTTAAATAAATTAACAATCAAAAATTACATCTAAAAACAATGATGGATAGTATATTTTAACAACAATAACTCTAAAAAACTCCACAAAAAGAGAATTATTTAATAAAAAATCAACAATAACAACGTTTTACCATCAATAAAAACACAATAAATTGAAAATATTTGTCAATTTTATTCAAAATGTAAAGTTTTTTTCCTATTTTTATATAAATAAAACAAACCATGATGAAACCAAGATTGACCATTTTTGATGAACCCATGCTTTACACTGAGGGGTTATCAAGACTGCTTACACAAAGCAAAATTTTCAGCACAATTGACACTTGTAATTCTTTAGAAACCCTCTCCAAAAACTTAAAAAAAGATCCTCCGGAAATGCTTGTTATGAGCTCCAATATGCTAATGCTTACGGAAATCTGCAAGTTGGTAGAAAGTATTATCTCTGAACATAAAAGCACTAAGATCACCATCATTGGAAACTCATATGATATGATCGATATCCGGAAACTTTTCAACAAAGGGATTAAGGCTTATCTCGACAAAAACTGTACATATGATGAGTTCCTGAAATCCATTCATGTTTTACTTCTTAATGAGATCTACATTTGCGACCATGCAAAGGAAAGAATGATCAATTTTATCAGCAGTGAACAGGAAAAACCCAATCCTCACATCAAAGAACCGCTTACCCGCCGCGAAATGGAAATTCTTAAACTTATATGTGACGGAAACAGCAGTAAAGATATATCTGAAAAACTTTTTATCAGCATCAACACGGTAGAAACACACCGAAAAAGAATTCTTTTGAAACTCAATGCGAAAAACTCAGTCGGAATTGTAAAATATGCTATTGAAAACCATATTATTGACTGAAAATCTCCCATGAACAACTCAAAAAAATTCCAAACTTTACCGTCTGGAATTTTTTTGTGCCTGAATTCGGTCTTTTGAATCAGACAGACAACTCATTATTGAGCTTTTTTAAGGCCGGAAGTGAGGCAAAGAGATCAGAAACTGAGGAATGAAAAAGCGTATGTTACTTTTATCCTTGTTGTTTTATCTGCAAACAACTCAAATTCTAATCTCAAGCTCACCTCCTGGAACTTTAAACCTTAAAACCTGGACTTTATCATAGTAATAATCATCTTTTATTTGAAAAGCCCATCTATTAAATGTCAATGAAAATGACAAACAACATTAAACTTAAAACATTAAACCCTGAATTTTTGAACCTTACTCATAATCCGGCATTTCTCCATTGCTGAAAAGTGAAGCACGGGTAAGATCTGTCAAACTACTGGTCAGGTCGATTACCATCACATTTCTCTGGGAAATATTGTCATTGGAAGTATTCATAAAAATGACCTGTGCATTATTCGGTGAGAATCTTGGATCAAGATCATTGGTACCCATCACTTTTTCGCTTTCAGCAGAGATATCACTTACGACATCGCTAACCAGATTATAAATGAAGATATGCGAATCGAGCTGACGGTAGTTTCCGCTACCATCCACATACCCTGAAACATCACGGGTAAACAGAAGAAGCTGCCCATCTACAGAAAAATTCAGCCCACCACTCGCTCCTACAGAACCGGATAATACCGTTTTAATGGTATTCCCTGTGGTATCTATCACATAAATTTTCGTGTTATAACCGTTATAATCATTGGTTTTCAAAGCAATTTTACTTCCGTCATAGCTCCAGTCACATTCGGAGATCAGACTTCCGTCCGGAGTGGTATACACCAAACTCAGCCCGCTTCCGTCTTTATTGATCCTGTACAGTTTATTAAAGTTTGAATAAATAAGCTCTTTACCATTCGTACTCCAGGCAAAATCCATCTCATAGTTATTAAAACCTGCTACAGGCACCGTTGTTACTTTAAAGGGATTGGAACCATCCGGATTGGCAGTATAAATATGAGTGCTTCCCCCTTCTGTACGGAGAAATGCTATAAGACCTGCATTATTGTTTTTACGTGGCCGCCAGCTGTTGTAGGAAGAATTGGTAAACTGGAAGTTATTTCCCTGATCGTCGCTGGATATGATGATGAAGTTTCCATTCTGTTTTTGTGTATAATGATACCGGTTGGCGGGAACTGTATTGGTCGTAAATTTACTGATAGAGCTTAAAACTGGCTGGTGAATGCCGTCCGAAACAGACACCTGCCAGAAGTAACTTACACCAAACTTCAAATTTGAAAGCGTATAATGATTCGCTTTCAAATCATTAACCTGAATCACATTAGTGTCAAGATTATTTTTAATTGCCAAACTGTATTTCAAGACATCCGCTGTATCGGGATCTGTTGCGCTCCAGGTTAATTCAACGCTCAAAGGTTGATTGACTGCGTTATCTATCGGACTTAACAACTGAGGTGTAGCAGGAGGAGAATTCAATGATGTATCATCATCCATCTCAAAAACTACCGTTACCACCTGATTTTGATTCTGTATATTGAC
This sequence comes from Chryseobacterium sp. GW821-FHT04C04, assembly GCF_059420365.1. NCBI lineage: Bacteria > Pseudomonadati > Bacteroidota > Flavobacteriia > Flavobacteriales > Weeksellaceae > Chryseobacterium > Chryseobacterium sp. GW821-FHT04C04. Next base: position 34,526 of record NZ_JBWKTO010000006.1, read on the forward strand.
AGACTGGAAGCTGGTAATATATCCTGAAAGTTCTGCTTTCACAGAGTAATTACCTACGGGCATGGCCGCGATCTCAAAAGAACCGTCCGTACCACTGAATACCGTCTGTGTCGTAGGATTGGTGAAAATTTTCACATTAGGAATCGGCACATTACTGCCTCTTTTTACGACTTTTCCTTTTAACATTCCTGTTTGAGCCTGTTCTACAAGGTCTTCACTGCATGAAAACAGACAAAAAGCAAAGATGAATATGCTGAGTATTTTAATTAAAGTTTTCATAATTCGTGTTTTTATTTGTTTCCGAAGTAAAAATTGATTCCTATAGCAAAGCGTAAAGCCTGATCTTTTCTTTTCCCGTTAACGAGGCCTTCCCAGTTATCTTTGAAACCTAGGTCATATTGAGCGGAAGCTCTCAGTGAAACATTCTGGTTGATCATATATTCCAGTCCGCCACCGACTTGTGCTTTATATTGAGGTTTGTATTTTGAATACATCGCTCCTGCCCCTCCGTATATGTATGGACTAAATCTGTATTTTGGGAAAAGCAGATATTCCAGGTTCACTTCAGGACCATAATAATTTCTTTTCACAATATTTGAATTTTCCAGCGTAAAATAATTACCGTTTACTTCTACATTCAGGTAAGGAGTAAGGAAATATTTGAATCCTACTTTGCCTCCAACGTTCATTTTAGGGTCTACATAATCGTCTCGGACTTTCTGACCTTCAACATTGGCAAATACGGAAAATTTCTGTCTGTAATTATCTGGAAATCTGCCACCGACTGCTCTTCCGTTATTTTGTTCCTGTTCACTATTATATTCGCTAATTAATGCCTGATATGGGCCATTAGCATCCACAGCTTTTCCCCATATTTTATCTCTTATCCCTTCTACAATGAGAGATTTCACAGCTTTTTCAATAGCTTCAGTTACGGCAAGCTGAACGGGCTCATTTTGAGTGAGGCCTACCTCAGCTTCCAAAAGTCTTTCCGTATCAATATATCTGAAAAAACTTCCATTGACGCTGGTTGAAAGTATTGTTTTGGAGGTATAAACAGTCTTAAGAATTTCTCCGTTGAGAGTAGAAACAGCACGAAGGTAAATCGTAATTCTGTCCTGGCGGTACTGTGTGGAAGCTCCGATTCCGAAATATCTGGCTCCAAGTCCTCCGGTCAGAATATTGCTGTCGTAAGAAATGACACCGCCTTCAAGAAGAATTCCGGCATACAAAAGAGGGGGAAGTGACTGGCTGTTTTTGTCTGCATCCTTTATATACTCCTGTCGTGTGGAGCGGATGATTTGTCTTTCATTGAGAAGATTGGCAATGTTTTCTCTTTCGATAGGGATAAACCAATGGCTGTCTTCTAATGCTTTGATGAGAATGGTAGTGGTTCCCTGAGGAACTGCCGTACTCCAGTTATTTCCGTTTTCAGAAGGCTTATACTGGCCGGTCTGGTCCCGGAATTTGTAGACTCCTATTACAATCTTCTCTTTGGGAAGCGGGAGATTTTTCAATTCTGCGGTAGAAGAGGTAACCTCTCCCATCGTTGGTTTTTCGGGATCCGAAGGTAAACCAAATATTGAACTACAAGCCTGCAGAATGCATAGCAGGAAAGTACAGAAAAAGATTCTGGTGTAAGTGTAGGTTGTCATGGTAAGTTATTTTTAGTTATTTCCTATTTTGGGATTACGATCTCGGACTGATCGCCATTGCTGGTATCCAAAATATTGATTAAAAGTCCCTGATTAGTATTGGTGATCTGTAGATAAAGTGATCCAAAAAGATAATTTCCAGGCTTTATATTTCCATCACCAAACTGTTCATCAAACAGTTTTCTTGAAAGTTCACTGAGGATTTGTCTGTTGAGACTCTGGGTAAAACTGTCAAGAGAGTTTACACGATCTAGCAAATCTGTATAATCATTTTTTTCATCAAATTGATTTTGTGCATTAGCAGAGCTTAAAAGCCACTGATAATTAAACGTATCTCCTCCAAAAGCCGGATTCACCGGTTTATAGACGAGCTGCTGAGATTTTCCGTAGAAAATACCCGCGATAAAGGTCAAAATAATGATAAGGGTTTTCATGGCGGACATTTTTAGTAAATGAATTCATTTTTAATAAGGTTTTTCTTTGCGTTAAATTCTTTGATATATTTTAAGCTATAGGTCAGCTGTTCTTTTAAATAATCTTCTGCAGGATTGGTCATAAAACTGTAAATAATTTTATCCTCAATCTGAATATTGATCTGGCCGCTTGTCCCACGAAGGGGAAGTTCTGTAATCGTAACGGCACTGCTGCTTTTATCCGGCAGCTGGCTATACTGCATATAAAACAGATCATAAAAGTCTTTCCCAACCTTTGTTTTGGTTTCATCAATGGTAAGCCCTCTCAGTTCATAGGCAGCATCTTCTTCTATTTTTGCTGTTTTCTTTTTAAAAAGATCGCTGTTAAGCTCCAGGCTATCTTTCGCTACCAATTTCTGGGTTTCTTCATCCCTGATATAAAGGAAAGCTTTCAAGGCATCTTTTGAATCTAGATTGACGCTGATCTCTGACAGTACTTTGACTTCATTGGGATTAACCGAAAATTTACCACTCTGCTGATTGTTTGAAAGGTTTCCTCCGTTTCCTTTTTTAATAGAAACCAAAAGATAATTCAGTTCCTTGTAAACGGCGGTATTATTCATTACAACTGCTTTCAATATAATTTGATTTTCAAGGAGGCTGCTCTCTATCCTTGCATTTACTTTTTTATCTTCCTGCCCATAAACCCATACAGACAGGAAGGTAAAAAAAGTGCTCAGGCTTAGGGAATATAAAATTTTCATCATTGGTGTTTTAATAATTTCTCATGAAAACTGTTTTATTGTCTCCCTTTACATTGATCTGAATTCCATCCGAAATACTGTTGCTTCCTGTAACATCAATAATGTTATTGTTCCCTTGTGCAGTAATGGCGGCTTTTGTTTCTTTATCTGTAAATGAGTTGATAAAATAGAGGGTATTGAAATCTCCCAGCTGTTTTACTACAATATTTGTATGGGCGTTAAGAGAAAGCTCGGCATTGTTATAATCTCCTATCTGAATAATATTGGAACCGAAAGAACTCTGATCAATCTGCTGCCTGGCTATAAGATTTAAGATTGTATTACTGTTGACCTTATCCCAGTCTATTTCCTGTGCCTGCAATCGCAGTAGCGCGAAAAGAGCAATAGCACTCCATTTTAAAGTAGACATGGCCTATTTTTGTTTTATACATTCATGCAAACCGGAGAAAAGTGAAGGTGAAAAAGGAGAAACCCTGTAGTTTCTCCCTTACAATTTCTAAGATTTACAGTATGTGTTATAGGGCTTAATTGGATTGATTCACAATCATTGAGTTTCCGTTACCCATCTGAGTTCCTACATGGATATGAGAATCACCAGTCTGAGTTACCCAGGTAAAGTTACCGTTACCCATTTGAAGGTCAATAGCTGTGTTAGAATCTCCTACCTGGAACTGATAAAGTTGGTTGGCATTACCGGCTTGTATTCCTACAGAAGTGTTATCATCTCCTACCTGAACTGAAGCAGCAATATTTCCATTACCTACTTGTGCGTGAGTAGCACTGTTATCATTACCATCCTGGTACTGAACAAGAACGTTATTGGCTCCTACCTGAACTCCGCTGGCGTCATTTCTTCTTCCCAACTGAATCTGATATGCATCATTACCGCTACCTAGCTGAATAGCTGAAGCGTCATTTCTTCTTCCGTCCTGATATTGAACGACAGAGTTACCTAATCCGATCTGTACTGAAGAAGCACCATTTCTTCTTCCGATCTGAGTTTGCTCTGTAGAATTAAGTATTCCAAGCTGCCAAGTTGAAGCAGAGTTTCTGTTTCCCATCTGGCTCACATCATTTGTGTTTCCGACACCTACCTGATCCACATCTATAGAGTTTCTGTTTCCGATACTTTGCGCAGTGTTGACATTTAAAATTCCAACCTGATCAATGTCTGCAGTATTACGATTCCCTGTTTGTGTTAAAGAATTGATGTTCAAAAGACCAGTCTGGTCTACAGTAGCAACATTTAAGTTTCCTGTTTGGGTAGTCACATCAATATTAAATTGAGCGAATCCGAAACTCATGGCGAATAGTGTAAGTACACCTGTAAGTAAATTTTTCATCTTAGTAAAAATTAATTGGTTAATAGTAAGGCAAAGGTAGCTCCTCCATCAAAGTGAAAAACCACCATCAAAGTGTAAATTTCAAAAGTCACTGTTTACGGGTGTAAGGGTCACCAATTGCCGTTGTAAGGAAATCATTGTTTTCAGTGAGGGGAAAACACGATCTTCATTTTCAGCGCTAAAAGTAAGCCAGTTCATGGTGAATATTAAGGTCGCTTTGACCATCATTCTCACTCATTGTTCCCAATTTTCCATCAGCCTTGAAACATCACAGTTCAGGGTTTTAAACACTTTACGTCATCAGATCCTCAAAAATTATTTTCAAAATAAAATTGACTATTGCTATTAAAATTCAGGTTTAAAGATTAAGATGTAACGTTCTTTATTCTTTGCTCGATACTCATCATTCATTAGCGAAACAAAATCGATCACAAAACATCTTTTCATACTAATATTTGCATAGGTTAATTAATGTTAAGGCCCTTATTTCTTCAAGATATATTGCTAAATTTGAGCTATGGAAAATTTTGGAAAAGATTTATTGAGAAAAATAAAAAGCGTGGAACTTCCCGGTGAACACGCGCATGGAGTCTTCTCTCCCCCATCCCGACCCGTTTTTACGTATGATGAAGTACTGGCAAAAAATCCCAAATTTGCAGCGGTCAATATTGTATTATATCTGAAAGACAACGAGTGGTATTTTCCATTGATTCAAAGAACCATTAATGAGCATGACAGACACAGCGGACAGATATCGCTGCCTGGAGGAAAGCGTGAGGAAATGGACAGGGATTTTGCTGAAACCGCAGTAAGAGAAACTTCTGAAGAAATCGGAATTGATAAACATTATGTAAGGATTATCAGAGAAATGTCTCCCATCTATATTCCACCAAGCAATTTTTACGTATACCCTTATATTTCCTATACTAAAAAGAACCCTGCTTTCGTTCTACAGCAAAGGGAAGTGGTTGAAACCATAGAATTTCCCATCACTTCCTTCTTAAACCTGTCGGACACCCCCGAAATGATGGACCTTCCGAATGCAAGCGGACATGAAGTCCCAGTCATTAATTTCAACGGATATATTATCTGGGGAGCTACAGCGATGATATTAAGTGAATTCAGCCAGTTGCTGAAAAAAATGTAACTTTGCACTACCGTGTTTAATTGAGAGATGGCGAAGAAAAATATTTTCACCGATGCATTCGGAACCCCTTATTTTTTGAAAAGGTTTATTATTTTTATTTTAGGAGTTGTATCATACAGAAGATTCAACGGCTTTAATAAGTTAAAAATAACCGGGACAGAACACCTTGTGGATCTTCCGGACTCTAACGTGCTTTTTGTATCCAACCATCAGACCTATTTTGCAGATGTGGCAGCAATGTACCATGCTTTCTGTGCTGTAAACAATGGATACTTGAACACGATCAAAAATCCGATCTATCTCTTGAACCCAAAGATTGATTTTTACTATGTTGCAGCTGAGGAAACCATGAATAAAGGTATTCTTCCTAAAATTTTCAAAATTGCTGGCGCTGTAACGGTAAAAAGAACATGGAGAGCAGAAGGGAAAAATGTCAACAGAATGGTAGACATGAGCGAGGTAGACAATATTATGAAGGCACTAGACAATGGATGGGTAGCTACCTTCCCTCAAGGAACTACTTCCGCTTTTGCACAGGGACGAAGAGGAACAGCCAAATTAGTAAAAAATCAGCGTCCTATTGTCATTCCTATTAAAATAAACGGATTCAGAAGAGCTTTTGATAAAAAAGGACTCCGCGTAAAAGTAACTGGTGTAAAACCTACGATGGAATTCAAGGCTCCTTTGGATATTGATTATGACAACGAAAAAGCACCGGAAATTTTATTGAAAATCATGACTGCCATTGAGCAGACAGAGGATTTCAACCTATTACACAGTTATGATGAAGAACTTAAAGCTAAAAAATTAGAACAAAAGGACTCAAATAATTAAAGTAAAGACAAAAAATTATGAACAAAATACTTGGAATCTTATTCGCAGTCATAGTATTAGTTTCATGCAACAGCCAAAAGGTATATTCGGATTTTGATATCAGCTATTCGAAAAGCGGTGGCTTTGCTCCTATTTATGAAAATCTGCTTATAAAAGGTAATAATGTACATTATTCTTTTGAAAGCCAGGGAAAGAAACATAAGCAGGATTTTAAAATTTCCGATGAAGATTTAAAAAAACTGGATCAGGTTCTTTCTCAGAATAATTTCAGAAGAATACAGGAAGACCGTAAAAAATTATACGACAATATTTCAACTTCCATCAACATCAAGAAAGGTCCTAATGAAGGCAGTAAATCAGATGCCAGTATGATCATTACAAACTATCAGACCAATTGGAACAATATTCTTGAAGCTTTCCAGCAGATCATTAATACTAATGTTAAAAAACAGTAAATACAATTGAAAACCCACTTCATTGCTATTGGCGGAAGCGCCATGCATAATCTTGCGATCGCATTAAAAGACAAAGGATATCAGGTGACAGGTTCTGATGATGCTATTTTTGAGCCTTCAAAATCCCGATTAGAAAAGAAAGGAATCCTACCTCAGGAAATGGGCTGGTTCCCGGAAAAAATCACTCCGGATATTGATGCTGTCATTCTTGGGATGCATGCACATCAGGATAATCCTGAGCTGGCAAGAGCAAAAGAACTGGGGCTGAAAATATATTCTTATCCGGAATTTTTGTACGAGCAGTCTAAAAATAAAACCCGAGTAGTTATTGCAGGGTCTCATGGTAAAACAACCATTACCTCAATGATTCTTCACGTTTTGAATTTCCACCAGAAAGAAGTGGATTTCATGGTTGGAGCTCAGCTTGAAGGTTTCGACTGCATGGTAAAACTGACACAGGATAATGACTTCATGGTATTGGAAGGTGATGAATACCTTTCTTCTCCTATCGACCTTCGTTCAAAGTTTTTACTGTATCAGCCGAATATCGCTTTAATGAGTGGTATTGCATGGGATCATATCAATGTTTTCAAAACATTTGATGATTATATTGATCAGTTCAGAAAATTTGTGGCAAGTATTACAGCAGGTGGAGTTCTGGTGTACAATGAAGAAGATGCTGAAGTGGTGAAAGTAGTGGAAAATGCTGAAAACTATTTCAGAAAAATTCCTTACAAAACTCCTGAATACGAAATCAATAACGGTAAAGTCTATTTAAAAACAGAAATGGGAGATGTTCCGCTTTCTGTTTTTGGAGCACACAACCTTTTGAATATGGAAGGAGCAAGACATATCTGCCGACAGCTGGGTATTATGGATGAAGATTTCTATGAGGCTATTATGAGTTTCAAAGGAGCATCCAAACGTCTTGAAAAAGTAGAAAGAGAGGATAAAGGAACACTTTATAAGGATTTTGCCCATGCACCCAGTAAGGTGAAGGCAGCTGTAAAAGCATTTGCAGAACAGTTTAAAAACGATAAGAAATATGGATTTCTGGAACTTCACACCTATTCCAGCTTAAATCCGGCTTTCCTTGAGCAATATGACCACGCAATGGACGGTCTGGAAGAGGCTGTAGTTTTCTACTCTGAAGATGCTTTGAAGATCAAAAGAATGGAACCCATCTCTCCTGAATTCATCAAAGAAAAATTCAAAAATGAAAAGCTAAGAGTTTTCACAAATGCTGAAGATCTTCATACCTACTGGAATACATTGGATAAAACAGATGGTGTTTATTTAATGATGAGTTCCGGAAATTTCGGTGGTCTTGATTTAACAAAATAATGATTATCTATACAGAGATCATTTAAAAGTTCTCAACATACTAAAAAACTCCTTTCCGCTGAAAGGAGTTTTTTATTTTTCAAATAAAACAAATTAGTATAATAATCCGAATATGAATCATAATTATTTTATGATAAAATAATTATGAGTAAAAAATAGTTATAAATAAACAAATACAACTATAAATTTAATTTTAATATAAAATCACAAAACATTAACAATCAATACATTACATTTAATATTGTAAAATATTTTATATATTTGGTACACAAAAAAGCATAAAAATGAAAAAAGCTATCTTATTTATTATTTTACCTTTTGCTGCAAATGCTCAAGTTGGGATCGGAACAACTGCTCCGACAAAAACTCTTGATATTAATGGAGAACTACGCATCCGCACATTACCTATAGGAGTGGCTGCCGATGATATACTCTCTACTGATGCCTCTGGAAATGTAAGAAAGATTGCCAGAACTGACCTTAGTGGTGGATCATCATCCGGATTCAATAATTCCATACTAGGATATGATCCTAAACCAGTAGCGACAAGACCTCAACCACCAGGTTCAGTACCGGGAGGAGGTACTGCTACTGAGCTAGGCTGTAAAAAATGGGCAGGAAATAATCATACCTATTGTGCTTATCAACTCTCACAGGCTATCAACTGGTTCAATGCATTCAGTTTTGGAAAACAAATGGGTGGATATCTGGTTACCATGCCTAATGATGCTGAAAGAATGTGGGTGAATACCAATATTTTAGCTTCAGGAACTGGCTATAACCTGGCCAACAATGTATGGATTGGCTTTAATAAAATTCAGAGACCGGGAAATCCGGATCAGCTTCAATGGATCACGGGAGAAGAATTCAGAATCAACTGGTCTACCAATCCTGCCACTACAGAAAACTGGTTTAATCCGGGAGAACCCAACAACTCAGGAGGTGTAGAAGGAGCAACCCACATATTTCCAAGCAGTACAAATGCTGAAAGAAGATGGAATGATTTAAGTGGTACACTGACTTCGAGTTCCAGTATTTCTATGAACCAGCTTATTATTGAGTTTAATGAATAAGAATCGCACCTATGAAAAAATCAATTTTACTATTCATTATATTACCTTATCTCGCAAGTGCTCAAGTTGGAATTAATACAACTGCTCCAACAAAAACACTTGACATCAATGGAGAGTTACGAACCCGTACTTTACCCCAAGGTGCTGCAGCTGATGATATACTCTCTGCCGATACCAATGGAAATGTAAGAAAGATTGCAAGAACTGACCTTAGCAGCGGAACAGCATCTGGATTCAATAATTCCATACTAGGATATGATCCTATACCCGTCGCGACAAGGCCTCAGCCACCAGGTTCAGTACCGGGAGGGGGTACAGCCACTGAACTAGGATGCAAAAAATGGACAGGAAACAACCATACCTATTGTGCTTATCAGCTTTCACAGGGAATCAACTGGTTCAATGCATACAGTTTTGGGAAGCAAATGGGAGGTTATCTTGTTACCATGCCTAATGATGCGGAAAGGATCTGGGTTGCAACCAATATCGTAGCTTCCGGAACAGGCTATAACTTAGTCAACAATATATGGATTGGCTTTAATAAAATTCAAAGACCTGGTAACCCGGACAGACTTCAATGGATTACGGGAGAAGAGTTCAGAATGAACTGGTCTACCAATCCTGCCACCACAGAAAACTGGTTTGCAACAGGAGAACCTAATAATTCCGGTGGAACGGAGGGATCTACTCATATTTATAATGCTGCCGGAAACACGGAAAGGAGATGGAATGACTTAAGCGGGGCAACCACTACTTTTACCGGCTCGGCAATGAACCAGCTTATCATTGAATTCAGTGAATAAAAAACAATAAAAGAGCTTCAGAGTATAATCTGAAGCTTTTTTATTAAGGAGTATGTCTAGTTATTCAATCTCTTGTTATTGGTCAGCTCAATACTTTTTATGGAGCCTACTGGTGAAATTTTTATCGTTTTACTTCCTTTAGCCAGATAAATATAATACATACTGTTGGACCCTATCAGATGAACCAATTCAGACTTTTCATCGTTATAATCTAATGTATAATCATATTTAAGCCTGTTTTCCTTTATTCTTTTGGTTAATGTCATCCCTTCACCCCATCCTATTCCTACGAAGAAAGACAATAACATCATGGCCAGAAATCTTACAAACATATTGGTAAAATGATTCTCAATAGCTTCTTTACTCATGCTTTCATGTTCTTTAAGAGATGCCATTTTTAATGCCCACTTTTTATTCTTACTACTTTGTTTTGATAAATAAGATGGAAAGGCAAATGAAGACACCACTATAATAATGAGAGCGATCAATATGGCCGGATGAGATGCCAACGTAGCAATCGGGCTTATCAGGATGTCCATTATGGTGGAATATTTTAGAATATTGATGCCCATCTGGTAGTAGAAAACACTTTCCTTTAATATTCCCATTACGACAAGAAAAAGATATCCGAACGGAAGTGATCTTTGAATTCCTTCTGAAAATTTCATTTATATTTTCTCTGGTTTTAGTTTTAATATTTGATCTAATTGATATTCCGAAGTATTTTAACAAAAAACCTAACTTTCTGGTACATCAAATGATTCTTATCCACGAAAATATAAAATTATCCTCAATTTGAAAGCATATCGATCTATCTTTCACATTCTCTGATCAGTTTTGCCAAGATCTCCTCTGTAGAAAGTTCACTATATTGATGAATAGACTGTCCTATCCAAATTCCTACGAATTCCAGATTCTGCAGAGATTTCGCTGCTTTACGTAAAGCGTTGGTCAATTTATTCTGATAAGGATAGGGTAAAATATATTCTGAGTGCTCAACAATCTCTATAAATTTATTTCTCACTCCTCTGGCATACCTTCCGGAGAAACTTTTCGTTAACATAATCTCATTTTCTCCTACCCTTTTAAGACGTTCTTTTTCAAAAGGCTGCAAGGCACTTTCCTGGGAAGCCAATAAAAGATTCCCCACCTGAAATCCTTGTGCTCCCAAATCTTTAACAGCCTGTAAGGTTTTTGCTCCATAAATTCCCCCAGCATAGATCAAAGGTACTTTTACATGATCATAAACTTGTGATAACAAAGATAACCCTCCGATCTGCGGAATATTTTCGGCTTCGAAACTTCCTCTGTGGCCACCCGCTTCTATCCCCTGAACACAGATGATATCAATACCGGATTTTTCAAGAAGTAAAGCTTCTTTTACAGAGGTACAGGTTCCGATAAGAATGACTCCGTTTTCTTTTAATTTTTGAATACTCTGATCATCAAGATTCCCAAACGTAAAGCTCACAATCCTGCAGTCTTCCTCAATAATGGCATCCACCTGCTCATGATAGCTGTTTATGTTGAGATCTTCAATATCTGGTAGGTTAACATCAATATTATTCTCTTGAGCAAGCTGCTCGATAAAACGTTTGGTCCTAACAAATTTTTCTTTTAAAGCCTCTGTTACTTCAGGAATGTGATGTACAAAAATATTTGTGGAAAAAGGTTTGTCTGTAAGTTTTTTCGTTTCCCTGATAAGTTCTATAGATTGATCCGCTGACAGATCTGCCAGTGCCAATGATCCCAGACAATCTGCTTTTGCAGCTGCAGCCACCATCTGTACCGTACTCACTCCAAACATCGGAGCCTGAATCACAGGATATTTTACCCCTAATCTTTTACTGATTGTATCCGGCCAAAACATAAGAATTATTTGTATTAAAATTTACGAAGAATGAAGCAATGCCTATTATTAAATAACATGATATTGCTCACTATTGAAAAGTGGTAAAAAAACTTATTTAGCCTTCCTGAGCTCTTTGTAATACAACTTTGATTCTGCATCAAGTTTTTCTGTAGCATAAAAAAATGTGGCAGCAGGCATTGTTTTCGCGTAAGTAGTAAGAAAACTTTCTAATTTATTTTGGTCTTTTTTCCCAGCTTCTCTTACCCAGCTTCCTACCGCTTTATTCACGAGTTCGTTGGGATCATTGATAAGTATTTCCGCAATGGCAAAAGTATCATGTACATCATTTTCCCTGATAAATGCATGAGTACTTACAATAGCTGTTCTTCTTTCCCACGGGCTATCGGAATGCGCAAGCTGGTATAAAACATCCCTGGGCTTATCAATAAGATATTCTCCGATAATATGACGGGCTGCTCGGTCTACAAAATCCCAGTTATTCAATCGGTCGTGGCGGTTCAGATACAAATTATACAGCTGTTTCTTTTGATTTTCAGACGTTTTTTTACTTCTGGCCTGGAAATCCATAATACTCACCGCCCCCATTCTTATTTCATAGAAATCACTATCAAGAAGTTTATTGATCTCTTCCAAAGACATCCCAGAAAACTCTTTAGCCGTAGTAAAGACATCTCCGAATTTCACTCCGAAGCTTTTGGTAACACCATCGTTTCCCTTGAAAAATTTCTCCACTTTATCGGTCTCTTTTTCATTCTTAAACAAGGCGAGTGTTTCTATGAATTCTTTTGCCGTCATGGGTAGTATTTATTTAAAATCCCACAGACTTCAGAATCCCTCAGATTTTCGATCTGTACATTCATGAAAGCTGTGGGAGCTATTTTATTTTAAATTTTAAAACTAAATATCTGCTACAGAATTTAGCATTTTTTGTTCCCATTCCGGATCTTTAGGATCAAAGAATAATCTTTTCCCTGTATCTAAAGAACGAACAACATTCATTTCATCTTCTGTCAGTTCAAAATCAAATACATTAAAGTTTTCTTCTATTCTTGAGGGTGTCACCGATTTTGGAATGACTACAAATCCTTCCTGCAGGTGCCATCTCAGGATTACCTGTGCAACTGTTTTACCATATTTCTCTGCAATCGCTTTTAGATCTGCATTGCTTAAAAGATTGGCATTTCCATTTCCTAGCGGGCTCCACGGCTGTGTTACGATATTATTTTCTCTGTCATAGACCTGCAATTCTTTCTGCTGGAATACAGGGTGAAGCTCAATCTGGTTGATTACCGGCAAAACAGTAGAGTTAGCTTTCAACTCCTCCAGTTTTTCGATGGTAAAATTACATACCCCTATTGCTTTGATCTTTCCTTCTTGATAAAGTTCTTCCAAAGCCTTCCATGTTCCCAGGAAGTCTCCATACGGCCAGTGGACAAGATACATATCAAGATAATCCATCTGTAATCTGTCTAATGTTCTTTGAAAAGCGCTTTTTGTCTTTTCATATCCATGATCCTGAACCCATACTTTTGAAGTGATAAACAAGGTATCTCTGTCTACTCCACTATTTTTTACCGCAGCACCCACTGCTGTTTCGTTTTGATAAATAGCTGCCGTATCAATCATTCTATATCCTGTCTGAATTGCTTTGATTACTGCATTCTCGCATTCTTTCAAGTCTTCCATCTGCCATACTCCAAAGCCTAAAGCTGGAATATCTACTCCGTTATTTAAAGTTACCACAGGCTGTCCTGTATAGGTTTTCTTTTGCATAAGTCTTTATTTTAGTTATTAATATAAAGTGATAAACAAATTTGCGACAAAAAATCGAAAATTCTGCTTACCAATTTTACTGTTTCTGTTAAAAAATTATTATTTGACAGGTGATTAATAATCTATGCTCCAACTGGCATCCCATCGCTATTTTCTTTATTTTTGTTTAAATTTTAAAAATCATGTCACACAATATCAGACTCGCTGCTGCAGAGGATTATCCGAGAATTATGGAAATCTGGGAGTCTGCTGTAAAAGCAACTCACGATTTTCTTACAGAGGAGGATTTCAATTATTTCAAGGAAGCCATTCCGAGAGATTATCTTCCCAATCTGGAAGTCTATATAATCATTGAAAATGATGAAGCCAAAGGTTTTGCTTCCGTAGCGGAAGGTAATCTGGAAATGCTTTTCATTCATAACGACACCCGTGGAAAAGGCTATGGGAAAACACTTTATCAGTTTATGAAAGAGCAGACAGGTCTTACCAAGGTAGATGTCAACGAGCAAAATCCACAGGCTGTCGGGTTCTATGAAAAAATGGGTTTCAAAAAAGTTGGAAGATCAGAAAAAGATGGCTCAGGAAAGGATTATCCACTTATTCATATGAGCTTGTAAATGGAAAATTTTGCTTTTAAGAAATTAAATTCTGATGTAGAAATACCTTATTATTTATTATTGCTGGCCGATGAAACCAAAGAAGCTATTGATCAATATATTTTCAAATCCGACCTCTATCTTTTACTTGATGGGACCGAAAACATTGCGGTGATGGCATTGTACAAAAAAAGTGATACAGAACTGGAAATTAAAAATGTAGCAGTAATTGAAAGCTACAGAAATAAAGGAATCGGAAGCATTCTAATGAATAAAGCCAAAGAAATTGCCAAAGAAAATCATTATAAAACACTGACTGTTGGAACGTCGGATACCGGCTTCCAACAGATCAGATTTTATGAGAAAAACGGTTTCATCAAACAAGGAATGCTGAAAGATTTTTTTATCGAAAATTATCCATTTCCTATTTATGAAAACGGTTTGCAGATGCGGGATATGATCCTACTTACCCATCACCTTGCGGAATAGTCCTTTAATATGTTCTATTTCTGTTTGGTAATTGGTGTTTTTTCTACACCCGAAATAAAGTGTGTTTTCAAGCTTTTTCTTTCCTTCCCAGATCAGCTTCACATCACCACTTTCGATTTCATTTTTACACAAAAAGTCCGGGATAACCGCTAATCCGGTTCCGCCTTTCAGACAACGGATAATTGAATTGAGGTTAGGAACGATATAATTCGGGCGGAAATTAGGTTTATGACCGAAATTCAAGGTCCAGAATTGGAAAAGGTGTTCCATATCTCCGGTTGTTCCGTACCATTTTTCATTTTTCAGCCATTCCTCGATCTGCTCGGCATCTTTTGTTTTTAAAACTTTATTAAAAGCTGCTTTATCGACATCTTTTCCCCCTACCAGAATAATCTGCTCAGAAGAGAATGCTTCATGTTCTATATTGGGTGAAGATCCTTTTTTCGGTGTAATGATAAGGTCCAGGATTCCTTTATCCAGCTGATCAAGCATTTCAGGATATTCTCCAAAACTGATAATCAGGTTAAAAGGTAATGAAGAAACATATTGCTCCAACGTTGTCTGAAACGTCTCAAAACACATCCCCACACTGATGGTTGGGGTATGCTTCTCTGTGGATTTCTGAAAATTCTTCTCTACATCCTCCAGTTTTGTAAGAGGCTCAGCCACTGCATTGAATAATACTTTTCCACGCTCTGTCGGAAGCATTTTTCTTCCGGTTCTGTCGAACAATTTATATCCTACATAAGCCTCTAATGAACTTAAGTGAAGGCTTACTCCCGGCTGGGATATGAATAAAGCGTCCGCAGCACCCGTCAATGTCCCGGTTTTATAAATCGCCTTAAAAGTACGATACCATTCTAAATTGACCATGACTTAATTATTAATATTATGATGCAAAATTACAAAATAATTATAATACTGATATCATTTTTAAAACATATCAATTCGTTAATAATTTTAATCTACTATTTTTTTGTTTTTAATAAGGTCGGAAAACTTGAGCCTGAAAAGAGGGAAGCCGCAACTTCCCTCTTATCTCTGCCAAAATCTTCATTTTCATTACCTGAACTCAGATTATTTTACGATCTGAATAATTGTATTCTGAAACTTTTCCGGTTCGTCTTTATGAATCTGATGACTCGACTTTTCAAATAAAAATAAGTCTTTCTTAGGGGCTTTTACTTTTTGAAAATATTCAGTGGTAACCCTGGTAGAAGTTTGGATATCGTTTTTACCAACAAAAAAATAAATAGGACATTCTACTTTCTTTAAAGTCTTTGGCAGGTCAATATTCATAACTTCGTTCCATGCAGGAGACCATGTTTTTGACCACTGCAGAAACCCTTTCCTGAAATCGTCACCTGTCACATACTTCTTACCATCTTTATAAAAAAGCCATTTTCTTAAATAAAATAAGTCTTCATCAACTTTGAAAGGAATATGTACACTCGCCAATTCTTTACTGGCAACAGGATCTTCTTTAAAATGATCTTTTAAAATCCCAAGTAACTCTTTCTCGCTCACCAATTGGCTGACAACTGGATTTACCGCAAAATAGGCGTGTAAAAGTTCGGGATGATTTCTAACAATATAAAAACCTAAAGCATTTCCCCAAGAGCTTCCCAATAGATATATTTTTTCCTGTTTTAATTCTTTTCTCAGGAAATTAATAACCTGATAAGTATCTTTTCCCATGAGTTCAACGGAAGGCTGAACGGGAGAAGGATTCAGTTCAAGGGTTTTTCCGGCATCTCTCTGATCCCATTGAACAATGGTGAATTTATCTTTTAAGAGATTTGTAAAAGAGTCTGCATTTTTCCGCATTGAACTTCCCGGGCCACCTGATAAAAATAAAAGTATAGGTTTACTGGCGTCATCTGTTTTAATATCTATGGCTTGTTTTATCCCACCAATTTCAGGGGTAAGAAGGGTATCCATTTTTACTTTTTGTAATTGTGCTAAACTAATTGCGGATAATAATAAAAAAATAAAAAGAACTGCTTTTTTCATGATTTCTAAATTTTAATTGGACTTCAATAATCTATTGCAAATATCCTTTAGAGAATCTTCAAAAAAGTATCAATAAAAATAGTCGAACCGATTTTAATGAATAAATGAGTTCGACCATTTACATAGAATCGTACGAATAATTACAAAATACTATGAATCAATTATTTAAAACTCACACCAGAGTTTAACTGGTGTGTTTTCAATGCAGTATGAAAAGACAATTTCGAATTAAAATTTGTTGAATATGGATATAAAAACAAACAAGCGGAAAAACACGGTCCTAAAAAAGGAAGCAAATATTCTATTTATTGTTTTATTGATATCTTTTTATTGCTTAAAAAATGAGCATAATAATTAGGAATCCCACTGTTCTCAATCCCTAGCAAAGTTTGTTCGAGTGGATATGCTATCTGTACAATTTCCGGGGTAATATTTTCCTCATCTAAAGTTAAAATAAGATAAGAAGCTAAACGGTTATCTTCTTTGGACCTGCCTACAGAACCGGAATTCACAGCCCATCCATTATTTTCAAAATGTTTTATAAATGATAAATGAGTATGCCCCATCACAATGACATCAGATTGAGATTCTTTCAGCATATCGGAAAAAACCTCATCATTTTCAGATTCATACAGATAAGTATCATTGCTGCTAAGGCTGGAATGTACAAGCTGGATATTCCAGTGCCTGTTCCCTATCTTATAGTTTAACTTTAAATGAAAAGGAAGTGCTGATAAAAACCTTTTGTTTTCTTCTGTAATATGTTTTTTGGAGTGATCAATAGCAATGAATCGGGCTTCTGTTTCTTCTTCCGAATGTTTAGATAAAGGAATAACAGGAATATCAAAAGCAATTCTTTCATCATGATTTCCCATCAAACAAGGGATATTTAAGCTTTTTATCTTTTCAATCACTTCATTTCCCCAGGGAGCAAAATCTACCAGATCCCCCAGACAGAATGTCTGACGAATCCCTCTTTTCTCTATATCCTTCAACACCGAATCCAGCGCAGGAAGGTTTCCATGCACATCACTAAAAACTGCAATCTGTATCATATTCACTCTATTTGTCACAACAAATTTACAAGAGAGCCCTGACAACAAGATCAAAAAGCAGTATGACATTTCACATGATTGGCAAAATTTAAATTATCATTATTATGATAGTTACGTATAATTTATATTATTTTTATTATACAAAGATCCATCCTAACTTTGCAGAGTAAAATTTAAACAATCATAAAAAAATGAAAAAAGTATTAATCATCAACGGAGGACAGAATTTTGGACATTCCGGCGGAAAATATAATCAAACGATTGCAGAAAATACATTAGCCGTTCTTAAAGAATTTGATAATGTAGAAGTAAAGATAACCAATGTAAGCGAAAACTATGATAAGAATGAAGAAGTACAGAAGTTTGTCTGGGCAGATTATATCATTTACCATACTCCGATCTGGTGGTTCCAGCTTCCGAATGGATTGAAAAAATATATCGATGAAGTTTTTACAGCAGGTCATGCCAAAGGAATTTATATGAGCGACGGAAGAAATGCCGAGAATCCGGAAATCAACTATGGAACAGGAGGAATGCTTGGCGGCAGAAAATATATGCTGACCACAAGCTGGAATGCTCCTGCAACAGCCTTCACTTTACCTGGAGAATTCTTCAGTGAAAAAAGTGTAGACGATGGACCGTTATTTGGATTCCATAGAATGAATGCTTTTGTTTCTTTAGAAAAAATGGAAAGCTTCCACTTCCATGATGTAGAGAAAAATGCAAATATAGAGCGTGATATGAAGCTTTATAGAGACCACGTAAGAAATGTATTTGAAAAAGAATTGAAACCAGAATTGGTATCATGAAAAAAGTACTGATCACAGGTATTACCGGCTATATTGGCGGAACTATTGCAAAAAAACTCCTTGACAGGAATTATGAAGTAACAGGACTGGTTCGTAATGAAACTCATGTAGAAGAGCTGGAGTCATTAGGAATCAAAACTATTGTGGGGAATATCCATGATGAAGATCTTATAAAAACAGGTGTTGCGGATGTTGATGCTGTCATTCATAATGCTGATTCTGCAGATGATGCCTATGCTGTAGATAACTTTATCAAAGCATTGGAAGGAAGTCGTAAAACTTTTATATTCACTTCAGGTTCAGCAATTTTTGGAGGAAAGGAGAATGGTAAAAAAAGTGACTTTATCTTCAGAGAAGATTTTCCTTTGCAGCCAAGATTGGAAATGGCATCCAGGGTACTGATCAACAATTACGTCCTGCAATCGGCAAAGAAAGATATAAGAAGTATCGTTATTGTCCCTACAATGGTTTACGGAGAAGGTCTGGGAATAAAAAAAGACAGTATCCAGATCCCGGCTCTCATCAATTTTTCTAAGGAAAAAGGACATGGCGTCTATTTTGGAGAAGGTGAAAATATCTGGTCCAACTTACATATTGAAGACCTGGCAGACCTGTATGTACTGGCTCTGGAAAAAGCAAAAGGCGGTTCCCTCTATTATGCGGAAAACGGTTCTTCCTCTTTAAAAAAACATTGCAGAAACTATCAGTAAAAAATATAATCTGAAACCGGCCCAATCTTTAAGTATACAGGATGCGGTTGACAATTTCGGACCTGCAGGCGGCTATTTCGGCTTTGCATCCAATAGCAGATGCAGCTCAGATAAAGCCAGAGCAGAACTGGATTGGAAACCTATCTATAACCCAATTGAAAATTTTATTTAATTATGAAAATTCACCTTACAGCCATTATAAAAACCAAAGAAGAATACCAGTCAGAAGTATTGGAAGTTCTTCAGAACATGGTAAAAGAAACAAGAAAGGAAGAAGCGTGTGAGCTTTACAACCTTCATCAGGGAATTGAAGACAAAAACCAATTTGTTTTCTACGAAATCTGGAAAAGCGAGGAAGGATTGGCTCAGCACAATCAGCAGCCCTACATCCAGGCATTCGGAGCTTTGGTGGATGAAAAGCTTCAGGAAAAACCACAGATTTATACCACCAATATCATTTAATATGAAAAAATTAGCGTTTTTAATGTTGACTATCTTCACGATAGGATTCGTACAGGCACAAACCAAAAAATCAAAAAATATGAAAAAGAAAATTTTATTTGTCGTAACCAGCCATGATAAAAAAGGGAGCACTGGTGAAGACACAGGATATTATTTGGGTGAAGTTTCTCATCCATGGGAAGTTCTTCACCAAGCAGGATATGACATTGACTTTGTAAGCCCAAAAGGCGGAACTCCTCCGGTAGATGGATTTGACTTGAAAGATCCTGTAAACAAGGAGTTCTGGGAAAACAAAGAATATAAGAACAAGATTGATCATTCTATGACACCCGCACAGGTGAATCCAAAAGAGTATTCTACCATCTTTTATGCTGGAGGTCACGGAGCTATGTGGGATTTTGCAGATAATAAGGAACTGGCAGACATCGCTTCAAAAATTTATGAAAACGGAGGTATTGTAGCAGGGGTATGTCATGGTCCGGCAGGCTTGGTGAATATCAAACTGAATAACGGGAAATATCTTGTAGATGGAAAGAAAATCAATGCTTTTACCAATGAAGAGGAATCTGAAGTAAAATTGACAAATGTTGTTCCTTTCTTATTGGAAGAAAAACTGAAAGAAAGAGGGGCAAAATTTGAAAAATCGGGGCTTTGGCAGAATCATGTTGTTGCAGATCAGAGAGTGATCACAGGTCAGAATCCACAGTCTGCAAAGAGCGTTGGAGAAGCGATTTTAAAAGAATTAAAGAAATAACAGTCAATTTTTAACCACAAAAGTCAAAACAGTTTTCAGACACTTAAGTTCTTAAAAGCGTCATTGAAACTGCGAGAATTCCCCTCCTTTGGAGGGGTGGCGAAAATTCAAATAATTTTTGACGGGGTGGTAAATAAAAACAATCAATTTTAAAACAAAATGGAATTTAGAAAATTAGGAAATACAGATTTAGAATTATCAACAATCACACACGGAGCTTTTGCTATCGGAGGAAATATGTGGGGAGGTAATGAAAAACAGGACTCTATCAGCTCTATTCACGCATCATTAGATCATGGAGTAACTTCTATCGACACAGCACCTTTCTATGGTTTCGGATTGAGTGAGGAAATGATCGGGGAAGCCATTAAAGGAAAAGACCGTTCAAAAATTCAGCTTTTAACAAAATTTGGGTTGGTATGGGACGGAAGCAACAACGGAAAAGGAGAATTTTTCTTTGATGCTGAAGACGAAGGAAAAACGATTCCCGTATATAAAGTAGCTTCTAAGGAAAACATCATCAAAGAAGTTGAAGAAAGTTTAAAAAGATTAGGAACAGATTATATTGACCTTTTACAGCTTCACTGGCCAGACAGTACAACTCCTATCTGCGAAACAATGGAAGCAATGGAGTTATTGATCCAGCAAGGAAAAATCCGTACCGCAGGGGTAAGTAATTACAGTGTAGCCCAGATGGAAGAGGCCAACAGAACTTTAAAACTTGCCAGCAACCAGGTTTCTTACAGTATGCTGAATAGAGCCATTGAAAACGACCTTGTTCCTTATTCTTTGGAAAACAATTCAGGAATTATCGTGTACAGCCCAATGGAAAGAGGTCTTTTGACCGGTAAATATTTCAAGGAAACTCAATTAAAAGATAACGATCACAGAAACGGATATTTCTCACAGTTTGATTTGAATAAGGTAAAAACTTTCTTAGAAAAAATTGAACCTATTGCACAGGAAAAAGGAGCAAGCCTTTCTCAGCTGGTTTTAAGATGGACTACTCTACAGCCGGCAATTACAGTCGTATTGGCAGGAGCAAGAAATGCACAACAAGCCATCGAAAACGCAAAAGCAATGTCTATTGACCTTTCACAGGAAGAATTGAACTTCATCAATTCAGCTTTAAGCGAAATTTAATATAAACGCTGGAAGATGGAAGGAGGAGGATGGAAGTACTATCAGCCTTTTGGCTAATAATATTTATCTGATTCAACAAAGATTTGATTGAAACAGAACCTTGCTTGTATCAGACTTCATAAACTTCCCTCTCCCCTCTTCCAGCCTTCTTCCCCTAAATCTCATACATTATAGAAAATGAAAAAGAATCTGATCAAAATGTTCGGATTGGTAACCTTATTGACCCTAAACAGCATTACATTAAAGGCTCAAACGCTTGTCAATCCGGAAGATCAATCATGGTATCCTTCTGCTTACGGAGCACAGGACGAAATCGGAGCAGCCAATCTATTGACTCCGGAAGTTGTAAAACAGGCTTTAGGACTGGTAAAACAAGGTAAAACGTTAGCACTTGCTGTTCCTATTGATAAAAACCTGCCGGCTTTCAGACACAGAAGCTTCAATCTATACAATATTCAGCCTGGAGAACAGGGAGGAAAAAGCATAGGTTCAAATAAATTCACCTTCAATGATGAACTGGTCAATGGATGGACCGGAGTGGGAACACAGCTTAACGGTATCGGACACATCGGTATTGATAACACTTATTACAACGGAAATAAAGCAACAGATTTTGTAACCGTAGAAGGCGTGAAAAAGCTGGGTGTTGAAAAGGTACCGCCATTCGTTACCCGCGGTGTAGTCATTGATATGACTGCTCATTATGGAAAATCAATTGTACCCGGAGGAACAGAATTTACTGTAGAAGACATCAAATCTGTTTTAAAGAAACAAGGACTTACGCTAAGAAAAGGAGATGTCATTCTTTTCAATACGGGATGGCTGGAATTGATCGGTAAAGACAACAAACAGTTTCTGGAAACAGAACCGGGAATAGGAATGGAAGCTGCAAAATGGCTTGCCGATCAGGGAATCGTTGCCTTTGGTGGAGACACCTGGGCCTCTGAAGTGTATCCCAATCCGAAAACCAAAGAAGAATTTCCAATCAATCAATTTATGCTCGCTAAAAAAGGAATCTATAATCTGGAGCTGATTGACAGCCGTCCTCTGGTAAAGCAAAAAGTTTGGGAATTCTTATTCGTACTGGGACAGCCTCTGTATGTAGGATCTACTCAGGTGAATGTGAATCCTGTCGCTATTTACTAAAAATAGAGGCCTTGTTTAAAACCTATAACATACTATAAAGAACAGAGAGACAAAGTAATTCGGTTTTGAAAAAATAAAACTAACCTTTAAGATTTATTTTAGAATTAATACTTAAAACAGTGTTACATTGTCCCTTTGCTTCTTGCATTAAAATGGCCTTTCAAAACTGAAAGGCCATTTTGTTAAATAAAGTAAATATCCGTAGATAATGCAGTCTTCCTTATTTTCCAACCGGAAGATGAGTACTCACTGCAATTCTGTTCCATGCATTGATCGTTACGATAGCCATAATAATCTGTGCAATCTGATTATCATCAAAAAACGACTTTGCTTTTTGATACGTCTCTTCAGTTAATCCTTTGTCGCTTATCAATGTAATTTCCTCTGTCATCGCCAAAAGAACCTGCTCTTCTTCTGTAAAAAATTCTTTTGCTTCTGTCCATCCGTTCAGAATAAAAATTCGCTGAGGAGTTTCACCATATTTGATAGCATCTTTTGTATGCATATCAAGACAAAAAGCACATTTATTGATCTGTGAAGCTCTGATCTTAATCAGTTCCTTCTGAATGTGTGTCAATGAAATTGTTTGTAGGTATCCTTCCAATCCAAGCATCGCTTTATACGCTGCTGAGTCTACTGTTGCAATATTTAATCTTGCGCTCATTATATTATTATTTTTGGGTTAATTGATCTATACTTAGAGAATATTGGTGTTGAACTGCCAATAAAAGAGCCGCAGCACTTGCCACCCAAACAGAATAGTTCAGTGGAGCTTTTGGTCCTGATGCAATGGTCATGGATATGGCGAAAATCAACAGCAGCATACTGCTTCCGTAAGCCGCCATTTTAGTTTTAAATCCTACAATCAGCATCAGAGGAAAAAGGATTTCTAAAAAGGTAGCAGCATATGCTGAAAATGTACTCAAAGCTTCCGGCAGAAAAAACGTCAGCTGTCTTGTATATTCTTCAAAACTGGCCATGTTTCCCCATGATGAGTTTTCTTTGCTCCATAACCCGAACCGGTCTGCCACTGCAGAAAGCATGGTTATACCAAGAGCAAGTCTTAAAAATAACTGTGGAAATTGATTTTTTGTTTCTGTCATTGTATTGGCTTTTAATAACATGACAAATTTCCGGTTTCTGATCCGTAAAAATCTTAAACTGGTTTAAGAACGTAATTTTGCCCTGATTTCACTCAGATATTCCGGAGTAAAACCTAAAAAGGAAGCAATTAAGTATTGCGGAATTCTTTGGATAAACCAAGGATACAACGTACTGAAATGCACATAATATTCTTCCTTCGTCATCTCATAAATATAACGGATTCTTTTTTCCGCAGCAGCATAAGCTGTTTGGTATACCATTCTGAAATAACGTTCCATAACGGGATGCTTTTCCAATAAAAGTTCCTGAGATTGAAAATCTATGGTTAAAATTTTGGAATTTTCTACAGACTGAATATTGAAATTTGATTTCATCTGTTTTTCAAAAGCAAAAGTGTCTGACATCCACCAGTTTTCTATAGCAAACTCCGTGGTTTGTTCTACTCCTTTTTCATTGACAAAAAACTTTCTCAGACATCCTTCCAAAACAAAATACTTCAACTTACAAACATCACCCTCAAGCATCAGGTTTTCTTTCTTTTTAACTTTTAAAACTTGAAAAAAAGAAATGATGGAAGCAAATTCCTCGTCATTAACCGTAATAAATTTATCTAAATGTGCTTTGAAAGTTTCCATTGTAAAATTTAGTAATCAAACTTAACTTTATTTTTTTAGTTTTACAATGAGAAAATATTGAATCATGGAAATCATTGCTAAAATTCTGATCGCAGTCGTTGCACTGGAACATATTTATATTCTTTGGATGGAAATGTTTGCATGGGAAACCAAAGGAAAAGAAGTTTTTAAAGCTGCTCTTCCTGCGGAAATGTTTAAACCTACCAAAGGATTAGCCGCCAACCAGGGCCTTTACAATGGTTTTCTGGCTGCAGGATTGATCTGGTCATTTCTGATTAAAGATCCGCAATGGCAGACGAATGTAGCACTCTTCTTTTTAGGATGTGTAGCCGTAGCAGGAATCTATGGAGCTATTTCAGCGACTAGAAAAATATTTTTCGTTCAGGCTTTGCCCGCTATCTTGGCCATTATTGCCGTTTTATTGAAGTAATTTCATTGTCCCTATTTTTAAAGATCTTCTTAAAAATATTTACATGATCAATACCTTATTATCTTTTATGATAAGGGAGAAATTGCTATGAATATCTCCTCCCGGCATCAGACTTAAAACCAGCTTCTTACGTCTCAAAAAATCCATTTAATATAAAATTCGTAAATTTGCATCGTCATAAAAGATTGATACACAGTTTTTTTATATGGACCTGCATTGTGATGAAGTGCAGAAATTCAAGTTGTTCAGTACACATATCCGTAATTACTTCATCAGTAATTTAATTGTAGAATCGATGTAAAAGATTAAGTTCTTTTTACATGATACACTCTTTTTCTAGAGTATAATCTATTGAAATATTTAAAATAAACATAAGGCTTAGATGCTTTGTGGCTTTATTTTTTTGTAAAAAGCTTCTATCATGATAAGAAGCTTAGTAGATTATTTTATGCTATCGTCATCACCAGAACAACAACGTAAAATGGGGTATAATGAATTGGTGTACAATTTTTTATACCATTAATTAAAAAAATCTGAATATGGAAAAAAATGAAAACAGTAGAAAAGTAAAACTTAAAGTTGAAGATCTGACTATTATTTTTGGTAAAAACAAAGAGAAAGCACAGGAACTTTTAGACAAAGGTTTTTCCAAAAAGGAAATTCTTGAAAAAACAGGCTGCACCATAGGAATCAACAAAGCAAGCTTTGAAATCTATGAAGGTGAATTCTTTGTCATCATGGGATTGTCAGGAAGTGGAAAATCTACTTTACTGCGCTGTCTCAACAGACTGAATGAGCCCACTTCAGGAAAAGTATACATCAATGACGATGATATTACCAGTAAAAACAATAAAGAACTTCTGGAAGTAAGAAGAACAGAAATGAGTATGGTGTTTCAAAAATTTGGATTGCTGCCTCATCATACTATTTTAGACAACGCCGGTTTCGGACTCGAAATCAGAGGAGAAGACAAAACTTCCCGTGATGAAAAAGCACAGAAAGCACTGGACATTGTTGGATTGAATGGTTTCGAAAATCAGTATCCTTCCCAACTTTCAGGAGGAATGCAGCAGAGAGTAGGACTGGCAAGAGCTTTGGCCAACGATCCGGAAGTATTACTGATGGATGAAGCTTTCTCCGCACTGGATCCTTTGATAAAATCTGAAATGCAGGATCAAATGCTTGAGCTGCAAAATACCTTGCAAAAAACCATTGTCTTCATTACCCATGACCTGGATGAGGCCATTAAAATTGGTGACCGTATCGTCATTATGAAAGATGGTGTCATCGAACAAATAGGAACAGCCGAAGACATTTTGACTAATCCTGCAAGCGACTATGTAAAAGCATTTGTAGAGAAAGTGGATCGTAAAACAATTATCACCGCCAGATCTTTGATGTTCGACAAAGCTACGGTGGTACGTTTCAGAAAAGACGGCCCTGAAGGAGCTTTAAGAAAAATGAGAGCAACAGGATTGGAAAACTTACCTGTCGTAGATTTTCAAAATAAATTTCTGGGATTTGTGACCCTTAATGATGTCGTTCGAATTGCAAAAAAGAAAGAACCTACAGTAGAATCAATTATCAACAGCAACGTTCCTTCAGTCTATCCGGAAGTTACTGTAGAAGAAATGTTACCGTTAATTTCAGGAAATAAATCGGCCATCGCCGTGGTAGACGAAAACAATAAATTTTTAGGTCTTATCACCCAATTATCTCTCATCATAGAAGCGACTAAGTTTAACGAAGAAGAGATCATTGAATTAAAAGAAATCGCAAACAATCAATAAGATGAATAAAACTATAGATATAGGTCAATATGTAGAAACTGCAATCAATTGGCTCACAGAAAATGGAAAACCTGTATTTGATGTCATAAAACATGTGGGAAACTCTTCTATTATGGGAATTGAATGGGTTTTGGTACACACTCCCTTTTATGTTATCATTCTCTTTTTTACGTTGCTGGCATTATGGAAAGCCGGAAAAGGCATCGCTGTTGTCACGGCAGCCGGGTTGAGTTTAATATTTTTAATGGGATTATGGAAAGAAACCATGGAAACCCTGGCCCTTATTTTTGTAGCAACCATTACGGCCCTTATTATTTCTATCCCTCTGGGAATTTGGGCTGCCAAAAGTAAAATAGCCGCAAAAATTATCCGCCCTTTACTGGACTTAATGCAGACAATGCCTGCATTTGTCTATCTGATTCCCGCTGTCCTATTTTTCAGTATTGGTAAAGTACCCGGAGCTTTTGCAACGATCATTTTTGCAATGCCGCCTGCGGTACGATTAACGACGTTGGGAATTGAAGCCGTTCCGAAAGATATCGTAGAAGCAGCCAGAGCTTTTGGAGCTACCAACCGTCAGATTCTTTTTAAAGTAGAACTTCCTTTAGCCATGAAAACGATTTTAACAGGGATCAATCAAACCATACTATTATCCTTATCCATGGTTGTTATTGCGGGGATGATTGCTGCAGGTGGTTTAGGTGAAAAAGTATTGGAAGGAATTAATAATCTGGATATCGGATTAGGATTTGAAAGTGGTTTATCCGTTGTGATTTTAGCCATTATCCTTGACCGGATTACCCAGGGATTTGTAAAGAAAAAACAATAAGATGAAACAATTAAAATATCTATTTTTTCCCTTTTTAATAGTGGTATTTGCTGCCTTACATTCGTGTGAAAATATAAAAAACTCTAAATATATCACCATAGGAATGGTAGATGGCTGGGCGGAAGATGTGGCGATGACTCATGTTGCTAAAGCCATTTTGGACCAGCAAGGGTATCATGTTATTATTCAAAAAGCCTCTACGGATATGATTCTGGCTTCGATGAATAATGAAGATACAGACCTTTTCATGGGAGTCTGGCTTCCTTACACGCACGCTAAAAAACTAGCTAAATTTCCAGGATTAGTTCATCTTGGAACCAATTACAACAACGGCCGTATAGGATTGGTCGTTCCGGAATACGTTCCGGTTCATTCCATTGAAGAACTTAATCAACATCAGGAGCAATTCGATCATAGAATCATTGGAATTGAGAAAGGAGCCGGATTAACAACCGGAACGGATAAAGCCATTATTGATTATAAATTGGATTATAAACAGATCAACTCTTCTACCATTGCCATGATCACTGAATTACAGAATGCCATACAACGTAAACAATGGATTGTGGTAACTGGATGGCAGCCCCACTGGATGTTTGGCAAAATGAAGCTTAAGTTTCTTGACGATCCCAAAAAGATCTTTGGTGAAGCAGAACAGATTAAAACATATGCCAGAAAAAGCTTTGGTAAAGATTATCCGGAGTTAGCCAAATTCTTTTCTAAACTCCATTTTGATGATGAAACGATGTCTGATCTTTTAATCCAGATGGAACAGAGTAAAAATAAAGAAGCCACCGCTAAGGAATGGGTAGAAAACCATTCTGAACTGGTCAAATTATGGCTAGATAAAAATTAATATAACGATACAATTTGGTATTACTTAAAATCCTCAACTCTCCATGAGTTTGAGGATTTTTTTATTGATACATCTATGATTCAGAAGAATTCATCGATTATTTGATCTTTTCTCTATGAAACAATATTTATTAGTAATCGCAAAGGCGCAAAGAAATTTAATAACATACTGCTTTAAGGCGCAAGAAAATCAAAGATTTTCAGCAAGTTTGTTTCAGTTAAATTCAACAGAATTAAATTTTATCAAAGATAAAATCCTTGCGCCTTAAGACATATTTAAAGGAAAATTCTTGCGTCTTTGCGTTTTCCAATATCTCATAACTATCCCATTGATTCTTTGATCTTTTCTCTATGAAGTATGCCCCAGTTAACCAGCGTTTCTGTCACCGGAAATACGGATTTCCCATACTCTGTCACTGCGTAGGTTACTGTAATAGGTTTCGTATCCTGAATCGTTCTTGTTACCAGGAGATTGGTTTCCAGTTCTTTTAATTCTTTGCTCAGCATTTTAGCGGAAATCCCCTCAATACTGCGTTCCAGTTTTTTAAAATGAATCATCTGATCCGGTCTGTTCGTCAGATACCGTAAAATCATCAGTTTCCATTTTCCTCCCAATACATCCAGACTGTCACGCATTGCAAACAATTCTTCCGTGCAGTTTGCTTCTCTTTCGATGCCGTTTTCTATGATTTTTGCCATAATAGTTTCATCAAGGTAACTAGTTACCATTAGTTAACTAGTAGCAAATATAAACTATTCCCTCTTTACATTTGTATATCAAATTAAACGTATGAAAGCAGTTATTATAAATAAAAACGGAAAACTGGAAGACGGTTTTGCCGAACAGCCCCAGCCCAAAGGCAATGAAGTTTTAATCCAAATCAAAGCAAGCGGTTTCAATCCTATCGATTACCAGATGCTTGAAAACGAGCTCGAAAGAAAACTGATCAGTTCCCCGATATTGGGAAGAGAATCATCGGGAATTATAGTTGACAAAGGTCCCGAAGCTACACAATTTAATATCGGTGACGAAGTCTATTGTGGCAGCGGTTCTATGGGAAGCAATGGTACTTATGCTGAATATATTTCTGTCCCTGAATCTATTGTTTCTTTTAAACCAAAGAATATTTCGTTTGAACAGGCGGCTTCCATTCCTTCGGTAGGACTTACTTCTTTACAGATCTTTAACCGTTTGAAACTAAATCCGGAAAATACTATTCTTGTAACGGGTGCAACCGGAGGAGTTGGTTCATTTTTGATTAAACTCTTACTCGCTCATCATATCCGGCAGATCACAGCAACTGTTGGCAGTGAAGAAAACAGACAGGTTCTTCTCAATATGGGGCTAAAAGATCATCAAATCATCAATTACAGAGAAGAAAACATTATTGAAAACATTTTAAAAGCCAATAATAATCAACCTTTCGAGTTTGGGATTGATCTGGTTGGAAACTACATGTCGGAAGTGACTGCAGAAGTTTTAAAGATCAACGGAACATATGTGGATGTGACAGCCTTGGTCACTAAAGATGCCCATGAAACCCTTTTCAACAAAGGAACTCTGATTATGAATATCTCCAATTATACTTATGGAATGGTCAAAAAATATGAGTATTACAAAAACAGTTTACTTGAAATAAAAAAACTCATCGAAACCGAAATTATTACACCACCTCAGCATAAGATAATAGGAAATCTTTCTCTCGAAACCATTCTGCAGGCACATTCTATTTTAAAAAACAATCAGACCCAAGGTCATAAACTCATCATGAAACATTAATCTATGAACAAAATACCAAGACGAATCGTAACAGGAAGTAAGGATGGAAAATCTATCATTATAGAAGACCAGCAGGTAGAAAATGCAGTGGAACATTTTCCGGGACTTATCATCTCAGATGTTTGGAATACGCAGACAATGCCGGCAAGCTTAGATATTGAGACCAGGATTCCCAATACAGGATTTCCACAGACTCCTAAAAATGGCACCTATTTTCGGTATGTAGTTATTCCTCCTGATAAAGACTTAGGGGTTAAATGGAAGGAGAATGAGCCTCACCCAATGATGCATCAGACTCCGACACTGGATTATATCATCATCCTTTCCGGTGAACTCTACCTCATCATGGAAGAAGGAGAAACCCTTCTGAAACCTGGAGATATTGTCATTCAAAGAGGGACTAATCATGCGTGGAGTAACCGCTCTGATGAACCATGTATTCAGCTGGCGGTGTTGATCGATGCAGAGATTTAAATTAAAATTTATTTTGTTGGAAAACGCAACGGCGCAAAGAAGAATAAATTATATGTTATTTTTAAGACGCAAGAAATGATGTATAAATTATTAGGAATGTACAATTTTATCGCAGATAAAATCCTTGCGACTTAAAAACAGTTAAAAAAAGAAAAGCTTTGCGCCTTCGCATTTTCCAACAAAACCCAGAAACATTAAAAAAACTCACGCAGATTTTACATAAACATCTGCGCAATCTGTGTAATCTGTGGGAAATAATATATAAATAACATTCAATTACAAAGCCAAAATTTCCAACAGTTTCTGCTTCATTTTTTCAGGCGTCATCTGCCCTTCCTGATAATAGACCAAATTCTGATGCTTATCAAGGAATACCCATAACGGATACACCGGCTGATTTTTATTCTTTGATAAGGCCAGCGCCAATTCATGAATTCCGGAATTTCCATTCTGCAGATATTCAAACTCCTGATTCTGGAAATGGATTTTCTCCTTCGTTTTCTCTGCCTCGAAATTGACAAAATAAAAATGATCATTTAATATATTCACCAGCTCTTTATCTTTACTCAAGCGAAAAGATTCAATTTTACACACAGCACACCAATCGGTATAAAGATGGATGACAACCGGCCTCGGATTTTCTTTTTGCAAAACATCCAGATCAGAAAAAGTGCCTGTCTTCATCTGAGACAGATAAAAACAGGGCACTAACATTAAAAATAAAGCTATTTTTTTCATCATAAGGTATATTTTACCCCCAGAAATCCTCTGATACGCTGCATAGGTGCATAGCCGTATGCGGTATCAAATGTATAATGATTGGGATTGTTGATAGGGTCATCAACATGTTTATTAAATGGGTCAAACGGTCTCATCAAAGGATCTTTAGGAGTAAAATTGAATAAATTCTTCACTCCGCAATACACCTCAAGTCCTGATTTGAAACTCTTGGACACCTGAATATTGGCCAAAGAATAGAATGGTGAATATTCAGGACGGTAGTCGTTCACTAAAACAGGAAGTCGCATCGGTCCGTAAAACTGTCCGGTAAAATCTACCGTCAGGTTATTCGGAAATTTATAGGTCAGGTTATAAGTTCCACTCCACTTTGGAGCATGCAGTTGCTGTGTTTTCTGATTTTCATTATCAAATTTCTGATAGACATCCAGATAAGTCACTCCCAGATTAACACTCAGGGGAAATTGAAAACTAAAATCCACATTCAATGAAGCTCCTCTCGAAATTCCATATCCATGCAGGTTATCATAAATAATTTTAGTAGGATCAGAATCAAAATCACCTACAATTTTATTACTGAAATAGGTATAAAATGCAGAAGCATCAAGGTTTACCATTCGGTTTCCTACAGGAATCTTCCAGATATAATTCAGGTTTCCATTGACCGATCTTTCCGGTTTCAGGTCTGATTTTATAACCACTTCCCGGGAGCCTGTTAATGCTGCATGATCTTCTGTAAATAAATTGACAACTCGGAATCCTGTTCCGAAATTGAAACGCAGGGTGTGATATGGGTTTGGGGAAAACTTCCATGCGAATCTCGGAGAATGAATAGAATGATGTACTTTATCATAATCATATCTGTATCCTAGCAACAAAGTGTGTTTTTCATTGATTTCCCATTGATCCTGGATAAAAGATCCCCAGATCGGAGATTTCATCGGTGCATTCGTGATCCCGTCCGGCGCTAAAGTTCCCGGTGTGTTATCATCATAAAATGTTCTTTTAAAAGTAAGTCCGGCCGTGATATCGTGTTTTCCGAACCTTCTGTCCCAATAGGTCTGGACAAAAGCTACTTTTTGTGTGGCATTGAAAGAATTGGTTCCGTAAAACGAATTCTGGTCATGGTAATTGTAAGAAAATTGGGTTACGATATGTTCTTTCATAGGCCATTCATACAATCCGAAAACCTCTGCCCTGTTCGTATAAATACTTTCTCCGTAGACCTGATCACTACCGCGAAAAGATTTGTTCCATTGCATTTCTCCCCCAAAACGATCTTCATACAGATACCTCAAAGCGAAACTCGCCTGTCGGTTTTCTTTTCTTTTAAAATTCCATTTGTTGAAGATGGAAATTCTACTCTGCAAAGTAGCATCCGTAAAATTATCTTTATTCTGATCTATTTTTTCTTTAAAACTGAAATAATTTAAACTTAATAATGAAGCAGCATTTTTTCCTACATTGAATTTGGTTGAAAGATCCACATTATTTTCAAACCAACCGGTTGTCATCAGATCAACACTCAGCTTGGGAGCCGTCAGTGCATTTTTGGTGATAATATTGATCACACCTCCCATTGCTTCAGAACCGTAAATAGAAGATGCAGGACCTTTTACCACTTCTATTCTATCCACCAGGCTATTCGGAATTCCGCTCAGTCCATATACTGTGGAAAGAGAACTTACAATTGGCATTCCATCAATCAGGATCATGGTGTACGGTCCTTCCAATCCGTTGATATGAATATCTCCTGTATTGCACACAGAACAATTCAGCTGAGGCTTTACTCCATTTACCATTGCAATAGCCTCAAAAATACTTGGTGTCGGGTTTTTCTGAAAAAATTTCTGACTGTAGATTTCAACCGCTACCGGGCTTTTTGATCTGCTCATCGGTTTTATGGTTCCCGTAACCACTACATCCTCTATATTACTCGTCTTGATTTCTCTTTTGGTAACTTTTGCAGAATCTATGTTTTTATTATGTTGTAAACTTAAGCTGTCTGTCTCCTGGGCAAAACAATAGGTTGATAAAAAAGTAATAGAAAATAATATTCGCTTCATGAAATTAAAATTGTTAGACAAATCTAACAATTATTTTTTAATTACAAAACTTTATGGAGAAAATATTGATTGAGCCAATTCATGAAAAATGATTAAATTTGAGAAACTACATATGAAAGTAAAATGAGATATCATCTAGCGGGAAATATCCCACCAAAAAGACATACGATCTTTAAGTCTCCAGAAGATAAATTTTACTATGAACAGCTCTTCGGCACAGAAGGCTTCCATGGTATTTCTTCTCTGTTATATCATATCCACCGCCCTACACAGATTAAATCTATCGGTGAGCCGAAAGATGTCACTCCCAAAATAGCTGTGGAAAAAAACATTGCCCCAAGAATGTTCAAAGGGATGAATGTTACTCCTGAAGATGATTTCATGGACAGCCGAAAAATCCTTTTGATGAACAATGATCTGAAAATGGGATTGGCAAAACCAAGAAAATCAATGGATTATTTCTACAAAAATGCGGAATGTGATGAGCTTTTATATGTTCACCAGGGAACAGGAATTTTAAAAACATTTGTAGGAGATCTTGAATTTGTAACCGGAGATTATCTTATTATTCCAAGAGGAACAATCTACCAGGTAGAGCTGAAGTCCGATGATACTGTATTTTTTGTATTGGAAAGCCACTCGCCTATTTATACACCAAAAAGATACAGAAATGAATTCGGACAGCTTTTGGAGCATTCTCCATTCTGCGAAAGAGATATGATTGCACCTGCTTTTAAAGAGCCTATTGACGAAAAAGGAGAATTCTTAATCAAAGTAAAAAAAGAAAACCAGATTACAGATTTCATCTATGCTACTCATCCATTTGATGTAGTAGGCTGGGACGGATATTTTTATCCTTATAAATTCAATATTAAAAACTTCGAACCTATTACAGGAAGAATTCACCAACCGCCACCGGTGCACCAGAATTTTGAAGGACACAATTTCGTAGTTTGTTCATTCTGCGCAAGAATGTATGACTATCATCCACAGGCTATTCCGGCACCTTATAATCACTCTAATATTGATTCTGATGAGGTATTATTCTATACAGAAGGTGATTTCATGAGCCGTAATCACATTGATCTGATGGACTTCACCCTTCACCCAGGCGGAATTGTACACGGACCTCACCCGGGTGCGATGGAAAGAAGTATCGGTAAAAAATTCACAGAAGAATATGCGGTAATGGTAGATCCATTCCGTCCATTAAAAATTACGGAAGAAGCTTTAAAAGTGGAAGATCCTTCTTATAAAACTTCATGGCTGGAATAAAACAAAAAAGTATTGGTGAATACATACAAAAGACGCTTTAAATCCTTTATTTAAAGCGTCTTTTTTCGTAAATTTGTGAGGTATGGTTAACATATTTGACCATCATTATTTTTCATAACGTATCCTAAGTAATGGTGGTTTAAAACAAAATCAATATTACATGTTAGAAAGAATCAGATTAGAAAGTTTACGCCAAAAAGTAACCACGGCAGAAAATGCTGTAAAAATCATTAAAGATGGTATGACCATAGGGTCCAGCGGCTTTACAAAAGCAGGTGACAGCAAGGCTATTTTGCCGGCACTCGCTGAAAGAGGAAAAACAGAAGACCTTAAAGTCACTTTAATGACCGGAGCTTCACTCGGCCATGGTACCGACGGAAAACTGGCCGAAGCTAATGTTTTAAAGAAAAGAATGCCCTTTCAGGTAGATCCTATCCTAAGAAATAAGATCAACAGCGGAGAAATTCTCTTTATCGACCAGCATCTAAGCGAAAGTGCCGAACTTCTTCACACTAAAAATCTTCAAAGCATTGACGTAGCAATTATCGAAGCGGCTTATATTGAAAGAGACGGAAGCATTGTTCCTACCACTTCTGTGGGAAACTCAGTGACATTTGCAGCTTTGGCTAAAAAAGTGATTATCGAGATCAATACGGAAGTTCCTGAAGAAGTCTACGGAATCCACGATATTTACCAGGCAGAAGATTATCCTTACAGAAATGTTATTCCTATTGTAGCACCATGGAACAAAATCGGAAGAAAAAGTATTCCTGTTGATCCCGATAAAATTGAAGCCATTGTTTTTACCAACCTTAAGGACAGTCCTGCAGACATTGCAGAACCGGACGAAAAAACAACCGCTATTGCCAAACATCTTCTTGGTTTCTTTGAAAACGAAGTGCTTTTAGGACGTCTTACAGATCGACTGCTGCCGCTTCAGGCTGGTATTGGTAAAGTGGCGAATGCAGTGCTTACAGGATTCAAGGACAGTAACTTTTATGACCTGACGATGTTTTCAGAAGTCCTTCAGGACAGTACATTTGATCTGATAGATTCCGGTAAACTAAGCTTTGCTTCTGCATCATCCATTACTGTTTCCAAGGAATGCTATGAGAGAGTCCTGGGAAATCTTTCAAAATATAAAGACAAGTTCGTTTTAAGACCTCAGAATATTTCCAATACTCCGGGACTGATCAGAAGATTAGGAGTAATAGCGATCAACACTGCTATTGAATTTGATATCTATGGAAACGTAAACTCTACCCATATCGGAGGTACAAAAATCATGAACGGAATTGGAGGTTCCGGAGACTTCGCAAGAAATGCTTATTTAAGTATTTTTGTAACTCAGGCAGTTTCAAAAGGTAACAATATCTCCCATGTCCTTCCAATGGTCTCTCATACCGATCATACAGAACATGATGTAGACATTCTTGTGACAGATATTGGATTGGCTGACTTAAGAGGATTAGCACCAAGAGAAAGAGCACAGAAAATTATTGATAATTGTGTTCACCCCGATTATAAGGAAGAATTACAATCTTACTTTGACAGAGCTTGCGAAAAAGGAGGTCACACCCCTCATTTGCTACAGGAAGCATTCAGCTGGCATCTGAGATTCTCCGAAACAGGAAGCATGAAACAGAAAACAATCGCTGAAATTTCTAATTAAGAATTTCATCAAATAGTATAAAATAAAAGGACTGAATGCAAAGTATTTAGTCCTTTATTTTTAGATTTATCCCAATCTGCTCCACATGACAAAAGTCTTTCTATTCTAGTTAAGATATTTGGAATCGGTGTGATTATAAATATTATCTTTGAAAGAAGAGGTATTGTATGAACAATATAAATACTCTGAACACCCTTAAAAAGAACAAAATATGAATAATTACATCAGCGCAGAAGAAGCAATATATACCATAAAAAGTGGAAACCGTGTCTTTTTTCACGGCAGTGCATGTACTCCCAATTACCTGATTGATGAGCTGGCAAGACAGTCTAATCGTTTGCAAAATGTGGAAATGGTTTCCATTACTCAGCAGGGCAATGTGGAAATTGCAAAACCGGAATACAAAGACAGTTTTTTTATCAACTCTTTATTTGTTTCCACACCTGTGCGTGATGCTGTGAATTCTGACCGCGGAGACTTTGTACCAGTCTTTCTCAGTGAAATTCCTATTTTATTCAGAAAGAACATTCTGCCTCTGGATGTCGCAATTATTACGGTTTCCCCTCCTGACAGACATGGCTTCTGTACATTAGGAACTTCTGTAGATATCGCTAGAGCAGCCGTGGATACTGCAAAGATTATTGTTGCCATTGTGAATCCCAGAATGCCCAGAACACACGGAGATGGTATGATCCACATCAGCAGAATCCATAAACTGGTTTGGCATGAGGAAGAGCTTCCAACAGTAGATTATGGTTCAAAAGTAGGCGCTGAAGAAATGCTTGTAGGAAAAAATGTGGCTGAACTTATTGAAGACAGGTCTACCCTTCAGATGGGGATCGGAACTATTCCTGATGCGGTTTTGAAATGTCTTACCAATCACAAAGACCTGGGAATTCATACCGAAATGCTGAGTGACGGAGTTATTGACCTGATTCAGGATGATGTGATCAACAATAAATACAAAGGGTACAACGATAATAAAACCATTACGAGTTTCTGTTTTGGAACCAGAAAACTCTATGATTATGTGGATGACAACACTGTATTTGCCTTTAGGGATGTAAGTGAGGTCAATTTCCCGATCAATATCATGAGAAACAAAAAAATGGTAGCCATCAATTCGGCCATTGAAATAGACCTTACCGGACAGGTTTGTGCTGATTCTATCGGAACGATGCAGTACAGCGGAATCGGAGGACAAATGGACTTTATGCGCGGCGCCGCTTTAAGTGATGACGGAAAACCTATCATAGCCATTACCGCAAGAACGAAAAAAGGAATTTCAAGAATTGTTCCTTTCCTTAAACAGGGAGCAGGCGTAGTAACAACCAGAGGTCATATTCATTATGTTGTTACCGAATACGGAACGGCTTATCTCTACGGAAAGAATCTCCGACAGAGGGCACAAGAGCTCATTAGCATTGCCCATCCAGACGATAGAGAAATGCTGGAGAAAGCCGCCTTTGAAAGATTTAAACATTGATAACCAAAACATAAGAATTTTTAAGTTACTTTTACGTCTGAAACGGTAAAACATATTTTGAACCGGCATCCGTAAAATCATAAAAAAGCACTAATATTTTGGCAGTATTTTTGATAAAACTCTTTCAAAAACAAGGAAATTGAAAACTATATATAATTCGATACGAGAAGAAGTTGTAAAGCATTCTAAGGTAAGGAATTCTGTTTTGGGGAATGTGAATGAATGGAAAAGAAGCCATTATATTATTCTTTCCGAAATTATTAAAGATGAACTCTCTGAGGCTGAGGAACTAAAAGGAGGGAAAAAATTTGAAATTGGAAATACCATTTCCCATGTCACCCTTCAGCGATTTTTTGAAAACGATTACCAGGACAAAACACATAATGATCTCAGGTTTTTAAAAACCCTGGATAAGATCTGTATTTTCTTAGGGTACAAGGATCTTAATGATTATATCCTTTCTATAAGATACAAGAAACAGAACGATGAAGAAACTGATGATCAGTCCTATCTTACACAGATGGTTTATGACTACTGTGCAACAGCTTTTGAGTTCTGTAAACAGTTTCCCAATCATAATACAAAACTTTTTAAAGACCTGGTTTTTGATGACTCTCCATTTTTGGAAAGGGTTTCGCAGTTCAGCAAAGAATTGTGTGATAAAGATTTCCATCTGGTCACCAAAAATAACAGATCCAATTATGAAGTTTTTGACATTCAGGTGGTCACTGATGAGCCGGATAAAAAAATACTTGAGTCTCAGGAATTCTGGAATCTTCTGTTCAAAGTAGGAGAAACAGGAGAAGAACATTTTGTTAATCAGCTGAGTACACAGATTTATTTCATCCGAAAAATAAACAACACCTGGAAGATATGGGATAACTATAATCCCGATGCCGGTATGCTCAACAGGAAAATTGAAACAGTCTAAAAAATAAAAAGCCGTAGAGAATCTCTACGGCTTTCATGTTTCGAAACATTTTTTCTCACTTGTATTTTGTATTACAAATGTAGGAAGACGATTTTAAACGTAAGAAACTTAAATATACTTAAGTAAACTCTTCTTTAACGTTATGTTAAATATATTCAATGAATACAAGGGAATATTTTCGCCATATCTAAGAATTTTGTAATTTGCATACCAATAAAATAAAAGTAAAAGAGAAAATATGTCAACACTTACATTTGCCGAGAAAATTGCTCAAGCAGAAAATTTCTTACCGATTAACGGTACAGATTACATTGAGTTTTATGTAGGAAATGCAAAACAGGCTGCCCATTATTACAAAACCGCTTTCGGTTTTCAGTCTGTAGCTTATGCCGGTCCTGAAACAGGAGTAAGAGACCGTGCATCTTATGTGCTTCAACAGGGAAAAATCAGATTGGTATTAACGACCGGATTGAAGTCTGACTCTCCTATTAGTGAGCACGTAAAAAAACATGGTGACGGAGTAAAAATTTTGGCACTTTGGGTAGATGACGCTTATGCAGCTTTCGAAGAAACAACTAAAAGAGGTGGAAAACCTTATTTAGAGCCTGTAACGTTAACTGATGAGCATGGTGAGGTAAGAATGTCGGGAATCTATACGTATGGAGAAACCATTCACATGTTTATTGAAAGAAAAAATTATAACGGAGCTTTTATGCCTGGATATGAAAAGTGGGAAAGTGATTATAAGCCTGAAGAAGCAGGTTTATTATACGTAGACCACTGTGTAGGAAATGTTGACTGGAACAGAATGGTCCCAACCGTTGAATGGTATGAAAAAGTAATGGGATTTGTAAATATTCTTTCTTTTGATGACAAGCAGATCAATACAGAATATTCTGCATTGATGTCTAAAGTAATGTCAAATGGAAACGGATTTGCAAAGTTCCCTATCAATGAGCCTGCAGAAGGTAAAAAGAAATCTCAGGTAGAAGAATATCTTGATTTCTATGAAGGGGAAGGAGTACAGCACATCGCTGTGGCTACAAAAGACATTATTCACACGGTAACTGAGCTGAAAAAACGTGGTGTAGAGTTCCTTTCTGCTCCACCAGAAGCTTATTACGATATGGTTCCTGAAAGAGTAGGCCATATTGATGAAGATCTTAAAAAACTTCAGAATTTAGGTATACTTATTGATCATGATGAAGAAGGGTATTTACTACAGATCTTTACTAAACCTGTAGAAGACCGCCCTACTCTATTCTTCGAGATTATTGAAAGACACGGTGCACAGAGTTTTGGTGCCGGAAATTTCAAAGCTTTATTCGAAGCATTGGAGAGAGAGCAAGAAAGAAGAGGTAATCTTTAATTTTACGTTAAAAATATAAGTTTTGTCAGAATACCGTATTCTGGCAAAACTTTTTTATAAAACACAGTATATGAGAAAATTTTTAATCGGGACTCTTTTTCTGGGAACATTAGGGCTTAAAGCTCAATATGGATCTTTGAATGAAATCCTTAACCGACTTGAACAAAGAAAGGGCATCAATCAGCATCTTGAAAATGTAAATATTGACAACAAAAAGTTCATTTTCATCAAAGATGAAGCCGATCATACAGAACGGGACTTTATTATTATCAAAGGCAATAATGCCACTTATGTAGAAGTTTTCGATGATAAAGCTACAGGAGAAAGCAGTTCCAATGTTTTTACCGGTGATATTATCAGGAAAAAAAATATTATTTCTTTAAGAGCAGACATGCTTGAAAACAAAAAAATCCCAATGCCTGTTACCAAAACTCTATTATTGACCCAGCAGGACAATATTCTGTACCTCATCGATGTCAATACCAGAGATCGATGGATTGATGAAGCATCTTACTCAAAAAAAGCAAAATAAATATTCTGAGGAAATCTCTCAGCGTGATCTTTAAATCTAACTAAAATCTAAACTTATGAAATCATTTGTAGACTATTCCTCAAATTCGGATTTTTCCATCCACAATATTCCTTTCGGAGTCGCAGTTTTTAACAAAGAATATATCGGATGCTGTACAAGAATCGGAGATCAGGTAATTGATCTTGCTACCTTGTACGATCTTGGGTATTTCGAAGATATTGAAGGATTAGACGACAATGTTTTTGAAGCCTATACCATCAACGAATTTATCGAACTGGGTAAACCTGTTACCAATGCCATTCGTACTAAAATTCAGACCTTATTACAGGAGGGTTCCATTTTATCAAAAGATCAGAAAACGATTGAAGAAGCCTTCTATGATCTGGATAAAGTAAAAATGATGATGCCTCTTCACATCCCGAATTACACTGACTTTTACAGCAGCATTGAACATGCTACCAACGTAGGAAAAATGTTCCGCG
Source organism: Chryseobacterium sp. GW821-FHT04C04 (assembly GCF_059420365.1). Classification (NCBI taxonomy): domain Bacteria; kingdom Pseudomonadati; phylum Bacteroidota; class Flavobacteriia; order Flavobacteriales; family Weeksellaceae; genus Chryseobacterium; species Chryseobacterium sp. GW821-FHT04C04. The sequence continues at coordinate 75,628 of NZ_JBWKTO010000006.1, forward strand.
ATCCTGAAAACGCTTTATTACCCAACTGGAAACATTTACCGGTAGGTTACCACGGAAGAGCCTCCTCTATCGTAGTTTCAGGTACAGAAATCAACCGTCCAAAAGGTCAGATGAAGCCTGCAGATGCAGACAAGCCTGTTTTTGGGCCATGCAAACAACTGGATTTCGAATTGGAAATGGCTTTCGTCATCAACAAAAATACGGAGATGGGAGAAAGTATTTCTACAAAAGAGGCAGAAGATGCTATTTTCGGAATGGTAGTTTTCAATGATTGGTCTGCAAGAGATATTCAATCATGGGAATATGTTCCACTAGGGCCATTCCTTGCGAAAAACTTCGGTTCTTCTATTTCTCCCTGGGTAGTTACTCTTGAAGCTTTAGAACCATTCAGAACGGCTTCTCCAACTCAGGATCCTGAAGTTTTGGATTATCTAAAATTTGAAGGTGATAAAAACTACGATATCAACCTTGAAGTGTACATTCAGCCTGAAAATGGAGACCAAAACCTGATCTCCGAGAGCAACTACAAACACATGTACTGGAATATGACTCAACAACTGGCACACCACACCGTAAACGGATGTAATGTGGAAGTGGGTGACCTGTATGCAAGTGGTACCATTTCAGGAAGTGATCCAAAATCTTTCGGTTCTATGCTTGAACTTACCTGGAGAGGACAAAATCCTTTATCACTTAGCAACGGCGAAGAAAGAAAATTCATTGAAGATAATGATACCGTTACCATGAAAGCTTGGGCTGAAAAAGATGGTGTGAGAGTAGGCTTCGGTGAAGTTTCCGGTAAAATTATTCCAACACTTTAATAACTATTTAAACACTTTAGTTTTTTAAGCTAAAAAATTATGATAAAATCAAGTTCACTTTAGTTTTTGAAAATCTACGATTTTCATTTTTCCCTTCATTATGATTACTCAAAAAATAATTAATGATCTGTCTTATAAAGTTGTTGGAGCTTGTATTGAGGTCCATAAACTAGCAGGTCCTGGCTTATATGAAGAGGTTTATCATCAGTGTTTGGAAAAAGAATTTAAATTATTAGGTTTAAAATATCAAAGTGAACTTGAAATACCATTTTTCTATAAAGAAAGCTATATAGATTGTAAATTAAAATGTGACTTTTTGATTGAAGATTTGATTGTTTTAGAAATAAAATCAGTTGCTGAAATTCATCAGATTCATAAAGCACAAACTATGAATTACATGAATCTATTAAATCAACCTCGCTCAATTTTAGTTAATTTCAATGTTACCAACCTTTATCACGAAGGCTGTGAGTTCTTTGCTTCTAACTATTTAAAGAACTTCCCAAAGAATGAAAATCACAGATTTTCAAACTTAAGTGCTCTTCAATAAGGCATTGTCATAAATTACTAAAAACAACTTAAGTGTTAAAAACAAAAATATGAAAACAGTAATCCCCTCCGAGATAACCTCCGTACAACTGCAGACGATCATGCAGACGGCTGTTTCACCACGCCCGATTGCTTTGGCTTCTACTGTAGATAAAGATGGTACGATCAACTTATCTCCGTTCAGTTTTTTTAATATGTTCAGTACGGTTCCTCCGATTTTGATTTTTTCACCATCAAGGAGAGTACGTGACAATACAACGAAACACACGCTGGAAAACGTTCTTGAAGTACCGGAAGTCGTTATTGGAACAGTAAATTTTCCAATTGTACAACAAATCTCTTTAGCTTCTACAGAATATGAAACCGGAGTGAATGAGTTTATCAAATCCGGTCTTACGATGAAAGAGGCAGATCTTGTACAACCTAAACTGATTGAAGAATGCCCCGTAAACTTTGAATGTAAAGTTTTAGAGGTAAAATCGTTGGGAGATCAGGGAGGCGCCGGAAATCTTGTGATTTGTGAAGTTCAGAAAATCCATATCAGAGAAGAATATCTGAATGAAGCCGGAAATCTGGATCAGAAAAAACTGGATATGGTAGCCCGTTTAGGCAGCAATTGGTATTCCAGAAGCAACGAAAACAGTCTTTTTGAAGTTCCAAAACCTTTGGTAACGAAAGGAATTGGCTTTGACCTGTTACCGGATTCCATTAAGTACAGCAAAGTGTTTACTGGAAATGATCTTGGGATGCTTGCCAATACAGAAATATTACCTGCGGGTGACTTCCATGCCGATGAAAATATTCATGCGGATGCCCAGAAATTACTTCTGGAAAGCAAAGTTGAAGAAGCCTGGGTTTTACTCACTATCCAATAAAAAAGCGGCCTGAAATTTCAGGCCGCTTTTTTATTGGAAGTTGGATACCAGAGGCTGGGAGTTTATAAAGTCTTCTGAATAACTTTTTCCCAATTAATAATCTTTTGGAAAAAATTTCTATTTTGGTTTCAATAGATATAGAACACAGTTAATAACTTTCAGCTTCCTTACTTATATTTTACTTTGCTTTCAATGATTCTGAAATAGTAATTTTTCCTTTTTCAGCAAAGTCTGCCGCTTTGCCATTTTTATCAATGGAAACATTCAGGTTGTCATTTTTAGCGTCATAGTAAATGCTGGTAGCATATCCTGGACAATCGTGCTGCTTGCATCCTGTCAGCTTATAAATTCCGTTGTCGGAAGTAACAGGACTTTCCACATTGAAATTCTTTACCATTTCATCATATTGGGTTCCTACTAACTTTTTCAGCCTTTCTGTGATGCCCTTATCTTCAAAGAATTTAATATCATGGGGATACTTTCCTACATTTTTAGTAATAATAGTGGATGCTCCTGAAGCAGAAGAAGGAGATGCAACAGAATCGTTTTTTGGAGTTGATACAGAATCTTTGGGCATTACTGTGGCTAAGGTATCTGTGTTTACGGAAGATTCTGTTTTTGTCTCTTTTTTACATGAAACAACACATAATGACAGCGCAAATGCGCCTGCAATAATTTTTTTCATAATGATACTGATAAGGTGGTTAATCTGTTATAACGTAATTTCAAACGTTTTATTTCAATTTTTTATTTATAAAATCAATAGACTTCTCAGTTACGGTGTTCAGATCTTGTGGTAAAACAGTTTCTATCCATGGTTCTTTGGCTCCGAATGTATGGTTGGCATTTTCAATCAGAAACAGTTCAGAATTGGGGTGAAGGATATGAAGATGTTCAGCCTGTTTCACCTCCACTGCTTCATCCTCTGTTCCATGAATAATCAGCATATGAGCCTTGGCCATTTCTGTAGCCCGCTCTACATCAAAACGATGAATATAGTTCTCATAATCTTCATAAAACTGATAATAGTGGGGCATTTCCTGTTGGGTACGCCCGTTCAGAGCATAATATACCCCGTTATTTTTCCAGTTTTCGAATGCTTCTCCCTTTGGAAAACGGTCTAAAGTATCTACACTCGCCAATGTAATCAGACCATTGATTCTTTCGTCCTCAAAAGTTTTAACAATCGAAATACCTCCTCCTCTGCTGTGTCCGATCAAAATAATCTTTTCATCATCAACATGAGGATCTTTGCTAAAATGATCAATAACGACTCCCAGATCAGAAAGTTCCTTAGAATAATTATTATGACCAAAAGCTTCAAGATCTGCAAAATCCGTCGGATTATCCGTTGTTGTTCCGTTGTGTGAAAAATTAAACTTAACAAAGAAAAAACCTGCTTCAGCAAATTTTTTGGCCATCAGATCCCAGGCTCCCCAATCTTTATAACCTTTATATCCATGAACAAATATGACGAGTGGAAGCTTTTCTTCAGTATCTGTATAAAAAATATCCGCAAGAAAACCTTTCGTTTCTTTATTTTCTAAATATATATTCTTTTCACTAATTACATTCATAAAACAAATGGGGCTTATTTTTTAATATTATATACACTTATGTCATGTATTCAAATTGAAATTTATGAAAAAAACTCTGTTTTTCAATGTAAATTCCTAGTTTCTTTTATCTAAAGTCAAGCTGAAGTTTATAAAAATAGCCTTATTTTTGTTTCATGCAGAATTTAAGAACTGTAACCGTGATGCGTTACATTCTGCCCCTGAGAGAAGGAGGATCTCTTCCCGCTCTGGCAGAAGCTGATGATGATTTCAAATATGTATTAAAATTCCGTGGTGCAGGCCATGGGGTAAAAATGCTGATCTCCGAACTTTTAGGCGGAAAAATTACCGAAGCATTAGGACTTAAGATTCCTGAACTTGTTTTTGTCAATCTTGATGCTGACTTCGGAAGAACGGAAGCTGATGAAGAAATACAGGATCTCCTGAAGTCTTCCGAAGGCCTGAATCTTGGGTTACATTATCTTTCCGGTTCTATTACCTATGATCCTGGAGTAAATGTTGATCCGCTTCTGGCCTCAAAAATAGTGTGGCTGGATGCTTTCATTACCAATATTGACCGTACTTTTAAAAATACAAACATGCTGATGTGGCATAAAGAACTTTGGATCATTGATAATGGAGCTTCGTTCTATTTCCATCATTCATGGCAGAATTTTGATACTGCGGCAAAAACGCCTTTCAAATATGTGAAAGACCATGTACTTCTTCCAAAAGCAAAAATGCTTGACGAAGCAGACAAATTTGGCCACGAAGTATTGAATGACAAATTTTTCAGAGAACTTGTCAATATGATTCCTGAAGACTGGTTACATTGGAATGATGCCGATGAAACGCCTGATGAAATCCGTGAGATCTATTTTCAGTTTATGAAAACCAGATTAGAAAATTCTCAAATCTTTGTAAACGAAGCGAAAAATGCAAGAGGATAAAATATATGAATATGCGGTAATACGCCTGGTACCTAAGGTTGAAAGAGAAGAATTTTTCAATATCGGATTGGTGATGTTTTCCAAAAAGGAAAAATTCATCAAAGCGGAATTCTATTTGTGTCCTGATAAATTCAACCTGATGCATAGCAAGCTGGATTATGATGATGTTATCCATAATCTGGAAAGCTTTCAGAAGATTGCCAGTGGAGATAAAAACGGTGGTCCTATTGCTCTCCTTGACATCCCGGAACGCTTCCGCTGGCTAACCGCCGTAAGAAGTGCTGTTGTACAGACATCGAGACCTCATCCCGGAAAATCCAAGGATCTGAATGCTACTTTTGGTAAGCTTTTTGAGGAGTTAGTAAAATAGCACATCCTAAAAAATTTATTATGAATTTATCGATAAACAACATATTAAACTACAGGTTTTTAACAAACCTGTTTTTTGTTTTATTCTTAAGTCTTTCAAATTTATTTTTTTCTCAAAACTTTTCACAAGTTCCCAACCCGGCACCTTCCGTAAAAAGTACATTACTTCCCGAAATAGCCAATCTGTCTGAAGATATTGTCTATAAAACCAACAGGAAAGGAAATCCTGTTAAACTGGACGTTTTTACACCCAAAAACATTTCAGCCAGCCAGCAGCTTCCTGTTCTGATCTATGTACATGGAGGCGGATGGGTTGAAGGTGATAAGATAATCCATTCGGATAATTATGTTGAAACTACCATTGCAAAACTGATGGCAAAGCAGTATGCTGTAATCAGTATCAATTACACTCTTCTGAATGACAGTACTCATTTTCCGTTACCTTTGGAAGACACTAAAGATGCCATAAGATGGGTAAGAAAGAATGCCGAAAAATATCATTTCGATGGTAATAATATTGGGCTTTTCGGAGCCTCAGCAGGAGCTCATCTTTCTTTGCTTGCAGCCTATACTCCGGATAATACTTTTATTGGAAATCCGGAACTTTCCTCTTATTCTGCCAAAGTCAATTATGTGATTGATCATTATGGACCTGCTGATCTGAACAAGTTATTTCATACCAAACTTGGAACAATTCCTGTAGCCATGATCGGACTGATGTCGAAAAAAATCGTCAGTTTACAGCAAAATCTGGTGAAGGGACTTTCCGGCTATGATGTCAGAAAAGATCAGGACAGAGCGATCAATTATTTAGAAACCATATCTCCCGTTAATTTTGTTTCAGGAGGTGTCCCAACTTTAATTGTTCAGGGAAATAACGATAAAATCGTCCCTTTGAGCCAATCTAAAAAGCTTCACAGGAAACTCAACAGGGCAAAAATTCAGAATTCTTTAATCATCGTTGATGGCGGAGTACATGGTTTTGGTACTACTGATAAAGCTTATCTGGATCAACTTACAGATCAGATGGTAGATTTCATTCTTTCACAGAAGAAATAATATACATTGAGCTATTTAAAATAAAATCAATTCATTAAAAACCAATATAATAAAATAAATAACAACAACAAATTTGCTAAATTGATATACATATTGATATTTTTTAATTGAGAATTAATTACCTTGGCTATTGTTTAAACTATTTATAACAAAAATGCTAATAATTTAGTTATTCATTAATAAAAATAAGTAATATGGAATATTTAAATAATATCAATGCTCTTACCCTCATATTTGCTTCTGTTCTTATTTTTGCCATAGCGTACCGGTTCTATGGTATTTTTATCGCTAATAAAGTTCTCAGGCTGAATGACCAGAATGTAACCCCTGCTGTAGAGTTTGCAGATGGTAAAGATTACGTAGCCACCAATAAAAATGTGCTTTTCGGGCATCATTTTGCCGCTATTGCTGCTGCCGGACCGTTAGTAGGTCCCGTTCTCGCAGCACAATTTGGGTATCTTCCAGGCGCATTATGGATTCTGATCGGTTGTGTATTGGGAGGCGGGGTGCATGACATGGTTGTACTCTTTGCTTCTGTAAGACATAAAGGTCAAAGTCTCGCGACTATCGCTTCGAAAGAAATCGGAAAAGCAACAGGAACGGTAGCTGGTTTTGCGATTCTTTTCATCCTTATTCTTACGCTTGCCGGTTTATCTTTGGCTTGTATCAATGCGATGCATGAAGCCTCATGGTCTCTTTTTACGGTAGTGATTACCATGCCCATTGCAATCATTATGGGACTGATCATGCGTTACAAAAAGAACAGTGTTTTGTTTGCAAGTATTTTAGGCGGTATACTTTTGATTGCCGGAATCATTGGAGGTCACACTCTGATGCAGAACCCTACCATGAATAATCTGTTTTCCTGGGATATTAAAACAATTTCTATCGCGATTCCTCTGTATGGTTTTATTGCTTCTGTATTACCTGTCTGGCTGCTTTTGGTTCCCAGAGATTATCTTTCTACCTATTTAAAGATAGGAACGATTATTATGCTGGCAATCGGGGTAATTGTCATTCATCCAACAATACAGATGCCGGCTATTACTGAATTTGTAAATGGTGGAGGTCCTATTATTGGAGGTCCGGTACTTCCTTTTATCTTCATTGTGATTGCCTGTGGGGCGATTTCCGGATTCCACGCTGTGATAGCGACGGGAACAACTCCGAAAATGCTCACTAAGGAAAGGGAAATCCTTTTCGTAGGATATGGAGCAATGCTTGTAGAAGGTTTTGTAGCTTTAATGGCACTTATTGCAGCCTGTACATTGATGCCGGGGGATTATTTTGCAATCAATACGCCTAAGGAAGCGTATGATACTTTTCTTGCAACGCACCCTTCTCTTCACGGGGTAGACATCGATTATTATTCCCAAAAGATTGGCATTGACCTTTATGGCAGAACCGGAGGGGCAGTTTCTCTGGCGGTAGGAATGGCTCATATCTTCAATAAAATCCCGTATATGGATCAGCTGACTGCGTATTGGTATAATTTTGCGATTATGTTTGAAGCAGTATTTATTCTTACTGCCATTGATGCAGGAACAAGGGTTGGACGTTTCTTTTTACAGGAAATGCTGGGCTCTGTAGTTCCAAAATTTAATGATAAAAACTGGATTCCCGGAATTATTATCAGCAGTCTTCTTTTCACTTTTGCCTGGGGATATCTCGTGTACACCGGAAATGTAAATAGTATCTGGCCGTTATTCGGGATCAGTAATCAGCTATTGGCAGCCTGTGGACTTATCGTCTGCACAACAATGCTGATAAGGATGAACAGAGGAAGATATGCTTTATGCTCGGCTGTTCCCGGAGTTTTTATGGCCATTATTACTTTCTGGGCCGGCTATATTCAGGTCACCGCTATCTATATTCCAAAAGGACAATATTTACTGGCTGCATTAGCGGCAACAGCAATGATTCTTATGCTTATTGTATTTATAGGAGCCTTCAGGAAATGGTATCAACTTCTTCGGATCAACACAACGGAGATTGATCATTATGGTGAACCGGTGAAAGAACTGGTAGAAAGATAACATTCATATTATCATAAAGAAAAAACAGTTCAGAAATTCTGAACTGTTTTTTTATAAGAGTTGTTTAAACTTATAAAAAATGTAAGATATATATTAAAACCATTAAGAAGGATTTAAGAAATAAAGTATACTTAAGATGAATCATTCTGATTTTAAGCTTAAAGCAAAGCTTATCTTAATACTCTTAACACCTTAATACAGTCTTAATGTTTCCAAAATAAAAGTTTAAACAAGTTGATAAGTATGATCTGTTATTGTATTTAAAAATTAAAATTAAGTCTTGCAAAAACATATCTTCCATTCTGCCCAAACTGTGAAGTGGAACGCGAATAGATGAACTGATCGTTATTTGTAGAAGCAGTAAGATTTTTCGTTGGATAAATATCAAATAAGTTATTTACTCCCAATGTCAATCCTACATTTTTCGTAAACTGATAGGCAGCAGACAGGTCAGTAATAATCTTATCTCCGATCTGTTGGTGCTCATTAAAATCAATGATACCATCTCCATTCACATCAATAATATCAGCCCCTGTCACTTTTCCAAAATAAGTATTTCTCAGATAGAAAGTAGCACTTTTCCATGCAAGAGTATGGGAAAGACTGGCTTTCACTCTTGGCACTGCTTCTTCCAGATACACTCTTGATTTTTCTGAGAAATATACTTTCTCAAGCTGTGGCGACTGTAAAAGTCCAGCAGAATGAATATCTCCTACCTGTTTGGTTTTATTAAGGTTAATGGCAAAGCTGTTATCCAACTTAAATCCTGAGAATCTTGCATTATGGGAGATGACAACATCCAGCCCTTTTGTTTCTGTATCAATCGCATTGGTAAAGAACTGTGCAGCATTGATTCCTAATTGATCATAAGCTTCCTGTGCTTTCTGAGGAACATTTGCTCTTAAAAACTGATCGGTAAGGATGACACGGTTATCAATTCTTGTGAAATATCCATCTGCAGTGAAGCTAAGCCCTACTGAAGGAATTTTGTAGGTAAATCCTACACTTGCAGATTTGGAAGTTTCCTGTTTCAGTTTTGGCATATCCAATAACCCGGCAAGTTGAGAATCATTACTGAAAGTCCCTACTTCCAAAAGTTGATTATTCGTAAATAATGTAGATGTTACATTATAATAAATCTGGTGGATAGATGGTGCTCTGAATCCTGTAGAACCTGCAAATCTCACGTTGAAATTAGGGGCTACTTTAATTCTTGAAGCTAATTTATAATTGAATGTAGAGCCAAAATCAGAATAATTTTCATATCTCGCTGCAGCATCTACCAATAACCAGTTTGTGAAATTGAATTCAACATCTGCATAGGCTGCCACCGATTGTCTGTTTTTATCCACAGCATTCTCAGGCTTGAATCCGTTGAATACCTGTGATCCTCCCGGAAGCGCTGCTCCAAAGAAATCCGTAGGTCTTACAGAATTTCCGTTCCATATATTTCCGGAAGCATCATACGTTGCATAAGAAGCTTCTTCACCCTGGGTAATTTTAAAATTTTCATAACGGTGTTCTGCTCCAAAAGCAACATTGATTCCTTCCCAAACATCATATTTTTTTGAGAAATCTAAATTGATCGTATTTTGAGAAAATCGTAATCCACCTGCATTAAATTCTCTTGGTGAAGCAAAACGTAAGGAAGTGTTTCCTGTATTCTGAATATTATAAGTAAATGAATTCTGTCCATAAGTGTTACTGAAATCAATATTCCAGCCCTCCCATTTTCCTTTGATTCCGGCAGCTAATGAAATATCCTGAATATCTGTTCCAATCTGTGGAAGATAACCGTTTGGATATAATCCTGTAAAAGTTCTGCTTTCGCTTGGTCTTCTGTAAAATCCTCCTGAAGTTCCGTGTCTTATGCTGTAACCACCAAAAGTATACACTTTCCAGTTGTCATTGATTGGCAGCTCGGCATTCACAAAAAACTGGTGATTGTTGAGCTTAGACTGCCCTACCTGCATATTAAAATCCTTTCTCGTCTGCCCTCTGTAAGCCAGTTCCTGATCTGTGATATAATTAAGCTGATCTCTGGTAAAACTTGCTGACTTCAAAACATTCTGCAATGCGGAAATGGTATTGGCCCCCTGGATAGAATTTTGCAAATCCTGAGAAAAGTAATTTACATTCTGTGCATACTGGTGTACATAGTTTACAATCTGCTGTGAATTGGGTGTATTATTGATATTTGTAAAAAGAGAAGAAAGATTCACACCGTCATTCAATGCACGTTGTTCAATCGCGTTATAAGCGTTGTAAATAGGACCACTTTCTGTTCCTGCTCTGTAAGTCGGATTTCTGAACTGTGAAGACCATGTAATATTAAAAAAACCGCCTTTGGTTCCGATTTTATTCCCATAGTTCAAATCCAGCTGAATATTCTGACCATCGAAATCTCCGGTATGGTCGTTTGCCGTTGGCGTAAGGTTCCCTCCATAGCTGATCTGCCCTGCCAGTTTTCCTGTATCTCTTTTCAGATCAAGATTGATCACTCCGGCAATGGCATCAGATCCATATTGTGCAGAAGCTCCATCTCTTAATACTTCAATTCTGTTTAATGCAAAGGACGGAATGGCATTCAGGTCGGTTCCTACTGTACCTCTTCCCGGTGTTCCGTTGACATTGACCAATGCGGAAGTATGTCTTCTCTTTCCATTCACCAAAACTAGCACCTGATCTGGTCCCAGCCCTCTCAGCTGTGCGGGATCCAAATGGTCTGTTCCATCTGAATTAGTCTGAATAGTGGATGTGAAAGAAGGCGCTACAGCATTCAGTATTTGCCCGATATTGGTTTGAGGAAGTATAATTGAAGATTCTTTCACGTTGAATACATCTACAGGAACCGGGCTGTCTGTTTTAGATCTCGCTCCGGCTCTTGATCCCAATACGACTACTTCTTCTACATTATTGGTCTTTATAGTGTCTTTTTTAGTTTGTATGCTGTCTTTTTCCTGTCCGTAAGTAAATACACCGAGGAAAAATAAAACAGAAGCCGAAAGAATAGTTTTTTTATTAGTCATAGTTTAGAATTTGATTAACATTTATGTTTTTTACAAGGTGCAAATGTAAAATTTATTTATTAGTCTACAAAAACAATAGACTTTGTTTTTGTAAAAAATGGTAATCGTTTCTTTCTATCCCTCATTTAAAGTTATGATAAATTAAGAACATTTCAATAAAAAACATTGTTTTATAGAGTTTTAGATCTAAAATAAAAACGCCATGATCGCAAAAAATTTGTAGCTTATTAGTCTGACGATCGCAAAGGCACTTCGTTCAGCAGAGAAATCTGTCTTTGCTAAGTAAACACCTTTGCGATCGAAAAATAAACAGATCTTAATAACCACATTGTGACCTCAGCGTTTAAACAATAAAAAAACGGATCCAAAAATTGAATCCGTTTTCTTTATATTGTATTATTCTGAAATTAAATCTTGGTCAGTTTAGCATATTTCAGGATCAGGTTTTTCTCTCCTTCATGGATGAAAATAACCTTCGCTTTGATATTCTGAGGATCTGTTCCGTCCAGAAAACTTACTTCTCCTATTCCGAAACGGTCGTGTCTTACTTTATCTCCCACTTCAATATCCTGGGACGAAGCTCCGCTTGGATTGATAATTTTTGCGGTGCTTACCGGCTTCAGTTTTCTTACCTCCTGTGCCGGTTTTGACATATCTCCTTTATCAATTGTCTTTTTCTCAACCTTTTTAAAAGATTTCATTTCAGAAGGATGTTCATCAAAAATATTAGATTTCACTCCTGCATTATTGATAAATCTTTTTTCCAAAGCCGGATTAAGAAATTCAATGTATTCATCATCAATTTCACTTAAGAATCTTGAAGGCTCCGCATCCGTGATTTTTCCCCATTGGAAACGGGAAACAGCATACGAGAAAAACACCTGTTTTTCAGCTCTTGTAAGTGCTACATAAAATAGTCTTCTCTCCTCTTCCAAATCTTCTCTGGTTGCAGAACTCATAAAGCTTGGGAAAAGATTTTCTTCAAGTCCTACCAAATGAACTACCGGGAATTCCAATCCTTTTGAAAGGTGAATCGTCATCAATGAAACCATATCATCTTCCAGATTCTTATCCTGGGTATCTGCAGAAAGCGCAATGTTTTCAAGGAAGTTAGAAAGGCTTGGATCTCCATCTTCCAGCTGTATCTGCTCCTCAATGAATCCCTGCATAGAGTTCATCAATTCCTGAACGTTTTCTACTCTGGAAATTCCTTCCGGAGTCTGGTCATCTTTCAAGAATTTGATTAAACCACTTCGTTTTGCCACTTCCATAGCAACACTATAAGCAGTCTCTGTTTTCAGCAATACCTGGAAAGCTTTTATCATGGACCAAAAGTCATTCAGCTTGTTTAAAACTCCATTGTTCAAACCTAATTGCGGTGAATACATCGGAAGATTATCCAAAACTTTTGAAACCGCAATATTATGAGCATCTGCAAAAACGATCAGCTTGTTCTGTGTGGTCTCTCCAATTCCCCTTGCAGGATAATTGATAATTCTCATCAACGCTTCAGAATCATTTTCATTGATCAGAAGACGCAGGTATCCAATAAGGTCTTTCACCTCCTTTCTTTGGTAGAAAGAAAGTCCTCCATACACTTTATATGGAATATTTTTACGTCTCAGTGCATCTTCAAATGCACGGGTCTGAGAATTGGTTCTGTATAGAATAGCAAAATCGCTGTACTTCCTTTGGTCTCGGTTGCGAAGTTCCCAGATATTTCCGGCCACGAAATTCGCTTCATCCGCATCGGAAAGAGACCTGTATATTTTGATCTTATCCCCTTCTTCATTATCACTGAACACGTTTTTCTTAAACTGCTGCAGGTTTTTTGCAATCACAACATTAGCCGCATTTACGATATTCTGTGTAGAACGGTAATTCTGCTCCAGCGATACCGTTTTAGCATCCGTATAATCTTTTTTAAAGTTTAAGATATTGTAGATATTCGCACCACGGAAAGAATAGATGGACTGTGCATCATCTCCCACCACACAGATATTTTCAAATTTTGAAGCCAGTGCTTTTACAATAAGATACTGTGAGTGGTTTGTATCCTGGTACTCATCTACCATGATGTATCTGAATCTATCCTGATATTTTGCCAGCACTTCCGGAAAACGAGTAAGCAGCTCATTCGTTTTCAATAACAGGTCATCAAAATCCATAGATCCGTTTCTGAAACACTGATCAACATATCGCTGGTAAATCTGACCGATGAATTTCATATTTGCCTTTTCATCAGCCTCCATCAGTTCGGGATTGTTGAAATAGGCCTTTACCGTAATCAGGTTGTTTTTATAATTTGAAATTCTTGCCTGAACTTTCTTTGGTTTATAAAGATCTGCGTCAATATTCATATCCTTCAGCACTTTTTTGATCACGTTCAGGGAATCCTGCTGATCATAAATGGTAAAATTGGAAGGATATCCAAGATAATGCGCTTCAATTCTTAAAATTCTTGCAAAAACCGAGTGAAAAGTTCCCATCCAAAGGCTTCTTGCATTACTGTCTCCTACTACTTTTGCGATACGGTCTTTCATTTCACGTGCCGCTTTATTGGTAAAGGTAAGAGCCAGGATATTGAAAGGGTCTATTCCATTGTGTATTAAATGGGCAATACGCATGGTAAGTACACGCGTTTTCCCGGAACCAGCTCCTGCAAGCACCATCAAAGGTCCTTGTAAAGAAGTAACGGCTTCATATTGTGATTCATTGAGTCCTTTCAAATAATCCATACAGCAAAAAAATTTTGGGAACACAAAATTAATGTATTCAGAGGAGAATTCAAACTTTCATATAGAAGTTAGATTATTAGAGGTTAGAATTTAGAGACTAGCAGGCCGTTGGTTTGAAAAAAGGGTTTGTAATTGAATTGGTGAAATAATGAAGCGGTAACAAAAATATATTTTTTATAGATGGGTTCTGGTTTTCGATTTCTTATGATATATTTTATAAAGATCTGTAACAATTAATTCACTTTTTATACTAATTGGTAAACAATTTCTAAATTTTATGAAAAAGCGACTTCTTTCTGCTGCTGCCGTAGCTTTCTTCGGGCTAATGCTGAATGCACAGCAAATCAAATTCGAAGAATATGACCTTCCCAATGGTCTTCACGTAATTCTTCATCAGGATAATTCGGCACCGGTTGTCACGACAGGTGTAATGTACCACGTAGGTGCAAAAGATGAAGTAAAAGGCAGAACAGGTTTTGCTCACTTCTTTGAACACCTTTTATTCGAAGGAACTCCTAACATTAAAAGAGGAGACTGGTTCAAAATCGTTTCTTCAAACGGGGGAGAGAACAACGCCAACACGACCAATGACAGAACGTATTACTACGAAACATTCCCTTCCAACAACGAACAGCTTGGACTTTGGATGGAAGCGGAAAGAATGCGTCACGCAGTTATCAACCAAATTGGAGTGGATACACAGAGAGAGGTTGTAAAAGAAGAAAAAAGATTGAGAATGGATAACCAGCCTTATGGAAATCTTTTCACAACAATTCAGAAAAATTTATTTACCAATCACCCATACAACTGGCCAACAATTGGTTCTATGGAAGATTTAAATTCTGCTAAGCTAGAAGAATTCCAGGCGTTCTACAAAAAGTATTACGTTCCGAATAATGCTACTTTGGTAGTGGCAGGAGACATCAAGCCTGAGCAGACTAAAAAATGGATCGAAACCTATTACGGAGGAATTCCAAAAGGAACAATTTACCCGAAAGATTTCCCGAAAGAAACTCCTATTACTCAGGAGAAAGAAGTTACTGCTACTGACCCGAACATTCAGCTTCCAGCTTATATCTTTGCCTACAGAACCCCTGCTAACAAAGAAAAAGATGCTTATGTTTTAGATATGCTTTCTTCTTATTTAAGTAATGGTAAATCTTCAGTTTTATATAAAAAATTAGTTGACCAGGAAAAGAAAGCGCTTCAGGTAGGAGCCTTCAATCAGGGTCTTGAAGACTACAGTATTTTCGCATTCTATGCGATTCCGATGGGACAGACTACGAAACAGATTTTACAGGCTGACATTGATGCTGAAATCAAAAAGGTACAGACTACTTTAATCTCTGAAGAAGATTATCAGAAGCTTCAAAACCAGTACGAAAACCAGTTTGTAAACGCCAACTCCAGTATTCAGGGAATTGCTGCTTCATTGGCAACCAACCATGTATTGATGGGTAACACGAATTTGATCAATAAAGAAATCGACATTTACAGAGGGGTCACAAGACAGGATCTTCAAAATGCGGCTAAAAAGTATCTTAATTCTAACCAAAGAATAATCATTAATTACGTACCTGAAAAAAAGTAATCATTTCAACTTCTCAGGTTAAACTATGATTATTTAAAATTAAATTTTTACAAATGAAAAAGCAATTAACATATATAGCTGCAGCGTTTTTCTTTACAGGAATGGTTTCAGCACAAAAAATAGATCTTAATGCAATGCCGAAACCGGGACCTACTCCTGCGATCAACATTGCCAAGCCAAAAACTTTCCAGCTAAGCAACGGTCTTACGGTAATGGTGGTGGAAAATAACAAACTGCCAAGAGTAAGCGCAAGCCTTTCTATGGACAGACCTCCGTACAATGAAGGAAGTGTAACCGGAGTAAGCCAAATTATGGCTGAACAGTTCGAAAACGGAACAACAAACATCAGCAAAGATGACTTCAACAAAAAAGTAGATTATCTTGGTGCTAATCTTAATTTCTCTTCTAATGGAGCTTCTGCCAACTCACTTTCAAAATATTTCCCTGAAGTATTAGGTTTGATGGCTGATGCGATCATTAATCCTAAATTCTCCGCTGAAGAAATTCAAAACTCTAAAGAAAGAGCGGTGGAAGGATTAAAGTCTGAAGAGAAAAATGCATCTTCTATTGCTGGAAGAGTTTCTTCTGCTTTGATGTATGGAAAAAATACGTCAAGAGGTGAATTTGAAACGGTTGAATCTATCAACAAAATTCAGTTAGCTGACGTACAAAATACCTATAAAAAATACTACGCTCCGGATAATGCTTACTTAGTAATCGTTGGAGACGTAAAATTTGACCAGGTAAAATCTTTGATCGAGAAATCTTTCAACGGTTGGAAAAAAGCCAATACTCCTGTTGCACAGTTAGAACCGGCTTCTAATGTTGCTAAAACAGAGATCAATGTAGTGGATGTTCCTTCTGCAGTACAGTCTGTTGTTTCATTAAACAACCTGAACAACCTGAAGATGAAGGATGCCAACTATTTCCCTGCAACAATCGCTAACTACATTCTTGGTGGTGGTGGTGAAGCAAGGCTTTTCATGAACCTTCGTGAGAAGAACGGATTTACTTACGGTGCGTATTCTAGTATGGTTGCCAGCAAGTATTCTCCACAATTCTCTGCAAGTGCGAGTGTAAGAAATGAAGTTACAGACAAAGCTGTTAAAGAATTCATGAATGAACTTAACGCTATTTCTACTGTAAAACCGGAAGAGTTGGAAAATGCTAAAGCTAAACTGAAAGGCTCTTTCATCATGTCTTTGGAGCAGCCAGCTACTATCGCAAGATTTGCTTTAAACCAAAAAGTTCAGGACTTACCTGCTGACTTCTATACCAATTACTTAAAATCTATTGATAAAGTAACTGCTGCAGACGTATCAAATGCTGTAAAAACTACAATTTTACCCAACCAAAGCAGAATTTTCATCGCGGGTAAAGCGTCTGATATTTCTGAAGGATTGGAGAAACTTGGATATCCTGTAAAATATTTCGATAAGGAAGCAAATCCGGTAACTAAACCTGCTGTACAGAAAGTAGATGCAAACGTTACCGTTGGATCTGTTGCAGATAAATATATCAACGCGATCGGAGGAAAAGCTAATCTGGCAAAAATTACTTCTTACACAACAAATGCTTCAATGTCTATGCAAGGGCAGAATATAGATTTTAAAATCGTTAAAGCACAAGGTGGAAAGGAGCTGACAATGGTAACAGCAATGGGACAGGTTGTTCAGAAGCAGGTATTCGACGGAAAAACCGGTTATTCCATGCAAATGGGACAAAAAGTTGATATCACGCCAGAAGAAATTGCTGAAAAACAAAAGAATCCGGAACTTTTCGAAGAATTAGGTTTTGCAAAATCTGCTGATTATAAATTAGGGGGAATTGAGAAAATCGCTGGTGAAGATTCATATGCAATCAAAGGTGGAGATACTACATATTACTATAGTGTTGCAACAGGATTAAAAACCGGAGAAACAAAAAAAATAAAAGCTAAAGGTCAGGAGATAATAATTCCTACAACATTCTCTAACTACAAAGATGTAGAAGGAGTAAAAATGCCTTACACAATCTCTGTAAGCCAAATGGGAATGGACATGACGATGACTGTAAAGTCTTATGAGATCAATAAGGCTACTGATGCTGATTTTAAATAATAACATCCTATTTTTATAGAAAAAACGGCAACAATTGTTGCCGTTTCTATTTTTATCAACATTTGGCGACATCTTTCTTTGTCATTCAGTAAAAAAAGATTAAATTTGCCCATTCAAAAAGATATCAAATTAATGGATACTATATTTACACTATTGATGGTTCTTGTTATGGTTGCCAGTGTTTTATTGGTAATTATCGTTATGGCACAAAATCCAAAAGGAGGAGGCCTTTCCAGTACATTCGGAGGTGCATCATCTGCACAATTTGGAGTACAAAGAACCAATGATTTCATGGAAAAAGCAACATGGACTCTGGGCGGAACTATCATCGTTCTTATCCTTTTAAGCGTTGTTATTACAGGTAAGCCGTCTCAGGTAGCCCCTAATCAGCCAGCGAAGAAAGAAGCTCCTGCAAAACAGTCTGCTCCTGCTTCTTCTACAACAACTCCGGCTAAAGCTCCTGTGGCACCGGCAAAATAAGAAGAATACAATCATACATAAAACAAAAGCAACTCAAAATTGAGTTGCTTTTTTATTTTAACTTGATCTTTTCTATCTGATGCCGAAGCTTTAATCCTGCTTTTAAAAATGAATACTGCACAGGCTTCGATTCTTTATAATATTTATCAATAAAGATCTGCATAGCGCCGTAGAATCTCTTAAAATATACTTCATCTTTGATCGTACTTTCTCCCTTGTGATGAAGAATGGAAACTTTTCCATAATAAAAGTTCTTATACCCGTTTCTTAAAAAAGTATAGCAAAGATCAATATCTTCACCATACATAAAGTAAGCTTCATCCAGACCTCCTATTTTTTCGTAAACCTCTCTTTTAGCCAATAAGAATGCTCCTGTGATCACTTCTATTTCAGCAACAGCATCTTCTTCAATATCATTTCTGTAATAAGTTTTTGAATTGTTCTTTTTAAAATTGGTAAACAGCTTTTCAAAAGAATTAAACATATCTGGTACCGAGCGTTTACTTTCAGGCAGAAAATGCCCTTCCGCATCATGCATTCTTACTCCCAGACACCCGAAAGAAGGCTGCGAATCTGCAAAGTCCAGAAGTTCTTTCATATAAAACCCTTCTAATTCCGTATCAGGATTCAAAAGCAGGATATATTCTCCTTTTGCAGTTTGAACCGCCTGGTTATTCGCTTTTGAAAACCCTCCGTTCGTTTCAGAAGATATAAAATGTACACTTGGAAACTCGGAAATAAGGTTTTTCCATGAGTTGTCTGTAGAAGCATTATCAATAACAACCACTTCATATTCTACTCCTTGTATATACTTCTGAAGAGACAAGAGACAGCTTCTGAGCAATCGGGCAACATTATAATTAACAATAATAACGGACAGCTTCATATTAATCCTTTTCGTTGTATGGAAGCCTGTTGATAATAGATCTTCCTAAAGAAATTTCATCCGCATACTCCAATTCATCTCCTACTGAAATTCCTCTTGCAATGCTTGAAAAATTCACATTAAATCTTTTAAATTTCTTGTAAATATAATAAGCTGTAGTATCCCCTTCCATGGTGGCGCTCAAGGCAAAAATAAATTCTTTCACCTTACCGTCATTCAGTTTCTTTTCAATGCTTGGAATATTCAGCTGGCTGGGTCCTACCCCTTCCATTGGAGAGATTTTCCCGCCAAGGATTAGATATTTCCCTGTATATTTCCCTGTATTTTCAATCGCAATTACATCCCGTACATCTTCAACAATACAGATCAATTCACCATTTCTCTTTTCATTGCTGCATATTTCACAGATATCAAAATCTGAAAAATTATGACATTCTTTACAATATTTTATTTCGTTGACAAGATTAATCACGGAATTTCCAAGACTTACGGCTCTGGAATTGGGCTGCTTCAACAAATGTAATGCTAATCTTAAAGCCGTTTTTCTTCCAATCCCAGGTAATCCCGAAATCTCATCTACCGCCTTTGCCAACACTTTACTTGGGTAATCCATAGGTACAAAAATAAGGATTAAAGTTCAAAGTTGAAGAGTTAGATGAAAGTGAATAGTCAATGGTCAATTCGCCGTGTTTCTGAATTTTCATACAGCTATCATTCACTATTGACTTTGCAAAGCAAAAATTGACTATTGAAATACAAGTCCAACATTGTCTCAAAACGATATTTTAAATTTTCCCAATACCCATAAACTCTAAAAAAACCTTTATATTTGCGGCTTAAATTAATATGAAAAAAACAAACTAACATGGTACTTAACAATCTTAATTATCCTCTGGATTTCAAATTCAAAATCACTACTTTAGCAAGTGACTTCAACATTACTGACAAAAACGGGAATTATGTAGCGTATGTTCGTCAGAAAATGTTCAAGTTAAAAGAAGATGTTATCGTTTTCAATGATGAGAGCAAGTCTAAAGAACTTTTCAGAATCAGAGCAAATAAATGGATTGATTTCAATGCATCCTATTCTTTGAATGACATTGTTGATAATAAAAACTTCGGTAGATTGGCAAGAAAAGGAATGCGTTCTATCTGGAAAGCAAGTTATGATATTCTGGATGCCAAAGACCAGCCTAAGTTTAAAGTTCAGGAAGACAGTGCATGGGTCAGATTCTGGGACAGCTTTGTAGGAGAACTTCCTATCATTGGAATGTTCACGGGATATTTCCTTAATCCTTCTTATACTGTAACAGGTATTGACGGAAAGGCTTATTTTAAACTGAAAAAAATGCCTTCATTCTTTGGAAGAAGATTCCAGCTGGACAGATTGATCGATATTGATGACGAGGAGGAAAGCTTGGTAATCCTTTCTTTATTAATGATGACACTTCTTGAAAGAGCAAGAGGGTAATAAATAATAAAACCACAAACACATGAAATATTTAATCATTGTATTTTCCGCATTTCTACTGGTAGCCTGCAAAAAGGAAAAAGAAACCGTTTCAGGTTCTGCTCCTGCTGATTCTTTACATATTGCTAAAGACTCTGCTTCAACTGGATCTTCATCAGGAAATATTCTGGTGGGAACGATTCCTTTTCCGAAAGAGATCAAAGAATGTTCATGCTATTTTGCTATAAGCAAAGCTGATTTTGAAAATGAAAGATACATCTATGCTGATGATGCCGGAAAAACAGCTTATATGATGCTGGACGGCAAAAGACTGGCTCTTAATCTTATCTCATCAAGTGATATGGAAGTAGATGAACTGCTTACCAAGGAAATAGAAAACGATGATTATAAAATTTCTGTAAAAGGTAAAAAAATAAAAGGCGAAGAAGCTTTACTGTTTGAAGGAACTCTGACAATTGAGAAACCTGATGGCACTACATTCACTACTCCCATCTATGGAGAATGTGGATGTTAATAAAAGCGAAATCATACAAAAATGCTTCTGTACCTCACGGAAGCATTTTTTATTTCGTAAATTTGAGAAAAATAAAATTCAATGGAATTATCTAATATAGAACCGCAGATTATATGGAAAAATTTCTCCAAATTAAATGCTGTTCCAAGACCTTCAAAAAAGGAGGAAAAAGTAATAGCTTTTATCAAAGGATTTGGTGAAAATTTAGGACTGGAAACTACGGTAGATGAAGTAGGAAACGTTATTATTAAAAAACCTGCTACTGCAGGAATGGAAAACCGTAAATCGATTGTGCTTCAATCGCACCTTGATATGGTTTGCCAGAAAAACAATGATGTTAATTTTGATTTTGAAACGGAAGGAATCAAAATGGAGATTGATGGGGACTGGGTAAAGGCAAAAGGAACTACTTTAGGGGCCGACAATGGCTTGGGAGTAGCTACTATCATGTCTATCCTTGAAAGCTCAGATATTCCTCATCCTGCATTGGAAGCTCTTTTCACGATTGATGAGGAGACAGGAATGACGGGTGCTTTAGGATTAAAACCAGGTCAATTGGCAGGACAAATTCTATTGAATCTTGATACGGAAGAAGATGACGAGATCGATATCGGTTGTGCAGGAGGAGTTGATGTAACGATTACTCAAAGTTATCCAACTGAAGCATCAAAAGGACAAATTGTAAAGATCACTGTAAATGGTCTTCAGGGAGGACATTCCGGAATGGATATTCACAAAGGGTTCGGAAACTCAAATATTATTTTGGGAAGACTTCTTTATAAAGGGTTGGAGAAACAAAATATAGAATTGATCTCTATCGACAGCGGTGGATTGAGAAATGCAATTCCAAGAGAAGGTGCTGCGATTATTTCGGTAAGAAATGCGCAGGAATTTATGGAAGAAGCAACCGCTCTTAAAAAGGATATTTTGGAAGAATTTGCTTCTGTAGAACCGGGACTTCAGATCAATATTGAGAACTCTACGTCTTCTGACAAAGCTACTTCTGAAGCAGATTCTAAAAAGATCATCCTTACTTTAAAATCTCTTCACAACGGAGTATACAGAATGAGCCCGGATGTGGCAGATCTTGTAGAAGCTTCCAATAATGTAGCAAGAGTAGAACTAAAAGGTGGAGAGCTTAAGATTTTAAATCTTACGAGATCTTCTGTAGATTCTTCTAAATATTCGGTAGCTGAACAATTGAAATCTGTAGCAGAACTGGCTGGAATGAATGTTGAATTCAGCGGTTCATATCCAGGATGGAAACCAAAACCAGGTTCAGAGATTGTACAATTGATGGAGAAGCTTTACACTGAGAAGTTCAATGAAAAACCTCATGTAGTAGCTTGTCACGCTGGTCTTGAGTGCGGTATCATCGGTGCCAACTATCCAGAAATGGAGATGGTAAGCTTTGGACCAACGATCAGAGGAGCACACTCACCTGACGAAAGAGCCAATATTCCTTCAGCACAAAAATTCTGGAGTTTCCTGAAAGATATTTTAGCGAATATTCCTCAGAAATAGAACATTAAAATTACTATATTGAATATCCAAAGTCTTATGATTTTGGATATTTTTAATTTTTAAATATGATGAAAAGAATATTATCCCTAGTTTTTCTCATAATATCATTTTTATATGTAAAGGCTCAAAATTTAGAGTTTAGAGTTTATTCTTGTGAAACGACGAGCTTAGTGATAATAAAAAATGGAAAGTTGCATTTTTTGAATACACTTCTAGAACATGTTGAATATGAATCAGAAATTTCAAAAGATGACTTAACCATATTAAATAATAAAATTAGAGATATAGCTAATAAAAAAGGTGATGAAGTATGGCTAAACCATTGTATAGATGACGGAACAAATTTAAAATTCAAAATCATTGATAATAATGTTCTTGTTAAAAAGGTTTTTGTAGGAAATTATATGGATCGACGACTAAATAAAATTATCTTAATTATTGATAAGTATTTACAAAAAATCAACTCCAATAAATTTATAGCAACATTTAGCTATGGCTCTGATGATGAAAAATACATCAAAACTAAAATTGCTAATCAAAATTCATGTCCAATGATAGCACCAAAAAAATATAAAAAAGCAATGTTAAATAATTGGTGTGAGTTTTAAAAAATACATAGATAATGAATATATTAAAAACAATGAAAAGTATCACCGTATTCTGCGGCTCAAGTTTCGGCTCGCATGACATTTACAAAGAACAGGCATTTCTGCTTGGACAAACCTTAGCAAAACAAGATATACAACTCGTTTATGGCGGTTCGGAAACCGGCTTAATGGGAACAGTAGCCAATGGGGCTTTAAGTGAAAATGGTAAGGTAATCGGAGTCCTGCCCCAGTTTTTACAAACCAAAGAAATTGCCCACAAAAATCTGACAGAGCTCATCATCGTGGAAACAATGCATGAAAGAAAGACCAAAATGAATGAACTCTGCGACGGAGTCATCGTTCTGCCAGGCGGTTATGGAACACTGGAAGAACTCTTCGAGATGATCACCTGGGCACAACTTGGGCTTCACAAAAAGCCAATCGGAATTTTGAATATTGACGGTTTTTATGATGATCTGATCAAACTGATTCAAACCATGGTAGATAAAGAATTCTTAAAGCAGGTCAACAAAGATATGCTTCTAATCAGTGATACTATTGAAGAGCTGCTGGAAAAGATGAGAAACTATCAGGCTCCTACAGTTTGGAAAGTGATTTCTAAAGACGAAGTATAAAAACAAAACCCGTCCGAAAATTCGGACGGGTTTCTTATTAAGATTAAAAAATATTTTCTAAGGATAAGGAGCAATTACCACTTCGAGCCCTTCCATGGCATCGGCAATATGTAACTGACATCCCAATCTGCTGTTCTCTTTCACATGGAAAGCTTCAGCAAGCATGGCATCTTCTTCATCTCCCATTGTTTCCAAACCGGGATCATTGATTACATATACCTGGCATGAAGCACACATCGCCATTCCTCCGCATACACCAATAGTACCTTCTTCTGCCAATTCATAAGCACGGATAATTTCCATTAGATTCATGGACATATCCGTAGGAGCTACGACATCGTGGGTTACACCTTCTCTGTCGGTGATTTTAATATTAACATCTGACATAATTCTGCAAAACTAGTCAATTTTTTTCACAACTGCTTTCTCTGCTTCTTTACGGCTTCCGTCAAATCCGTCTACACCACTTACGGTTGTATATTTTAAAACGAATTTTTTACCTGGATTTAATCTGTTGTACACACTCTGACACATCAAAGTAGCTTCGTGGAAACCACAAAGGATCAACTTCAATTTTCCAGGATACGTATTGATATCTCCAATGGCGTAGATTCCGTCAATGTTTGTCTGATAATCAAGAGCATTGTTTACAACAATTGCATTTTTCTCAATATTCAATCCCCAGTTTCCGATCTCACCCAATTTTGGAGTCAACCCGAATAAAGGAATAAAATAATCTGTTTCAATATCGTAAGCATCCTGCCCGTCAACCTGTACTGTGATAGCTTCAACCTTTCCGTCACCTTTAACACCAGTAACTTCAGCAGGAGTAATTAATTTAATTTTCCCCTGGTTTTTAAGATCCTGAACTTTCTCTACAGAATCCAAAGCTCCACGGAACTCATTTCTTCTGTGAATCAATGTCACTTCACTCGCAACATTGGAAAGGAAAACACTCCAGTCCAAAGCAGAATCTCCCCCTCCGGCGATCACTACTTTTTTGTTTCTGAAATGCTCAGGCTCTTTAACGAAATATTCAAGACCTTTTTCTTCATAATCAGCAAGATTATCGAAAGCAGGTTTTCTAGGTTCAAATGTCCCTAATCCACCAGCGATTGCAATTGCTTTACATCTGTGAACCGTTCCTTTGTTAGTGATCACTTCAAACCACTCATCATCTACCTTTGTATAAGAAACAGCGGTCTCACCTAAAGTAAATCCTGGCTGAAACTGCTTGATCTGCTCCATCAAATTATCCACCAATTCTCCAGCATTCACTGAAGGATAACCTGGGATATCGAAAATAGGTTTTTTAGGATAAAGTTCCGCCAACTGCCCTCCCGGTTGTGGAAGCGCATCAATAATATGGCACTTCATTTTTAATAAACCAGCTTCAAAAACTGCAAAAAGTCCTGTAGGTCCCGCACCTATGATCAATATATCAGTGGTTATCATAATCTTTAAGATAATTTAATTATACATGTAGCTGCAAATTTACTAATTTTAATGCGAAGCATATTTAATTGATTCTAAATAAAAACCTGAGATTTGTCAAATATCTATCAATTAAGATTTTAAATTTGGCAACGTTTTTGTAAATGTCTTGTTATGAAGAAAATTTTAAACCTTTTTGCAGTACTTATATTCTTTTTAGGTTCGGCCCAGATTGATAACATCGCAGACGGCGAATCTATCACTCTTAGAATTCACTACGGTTTCCTTAATGCAGGAACTGCGAACCTTACGACAAAGCAAACCAACTACAAAGGGGTACCCCATCTCTATGTGAAAGGGACAGGGCAGACTACAGGTGCTGTAAAAGCTTTCTTCAAAGTGGAAGATTTATATGAAAGTTTTATCAATACACAGACAGGGTTACCAAGCTTTTATGTCAGAAATGTACGTGAAGGAAGCTATCGCCAGCATTTTGAAACGGTTTTCAATCACGATAATAATACGTTGATTTTAACGGATAAAAAGACACCTGCCAATGGTTCTAAGGTTTTAAAATCTATAAAAGGAGTTCAGGATATGCTTTCCTGTTTTTACTATTTAAGAAGTAAAAGCCCGGATGAATTGAAAGTGGGAACTATCATCAATATGAATGTATGGATTGATGACGAAATGTTTCCTTTTCAGCTAAAGGTGACAGGGACAGAAAATTTAAAGACAAAATTCGGTACCATCAATTGTTTAAAAATTATTCCATCTGTAAAAAGCGGAAGGGTATTTAAAGAAAAAGAAGGGGTAACGATGTGGGTTTCCAACGATGCCAATCACGTTCCTATGCTGTTGAAAGCTGAACTGGCAGTAGGTTCATTAAAAGCTAGTATTGATGATTATAAAAATGTAAAATATCCTTTAAAGTTTAGCAAATAAAGAATATTTTTTAAAATTAAAGCCTGTAAATAATTTTACAGGCTTTTTTCATGTTCAATGTAATAGAATGTTAATATTGATTGTCTTAATGATAGAGGCAGACAAAAGAGCTGCAGCATGTCAATACTTCGTTGAGGTATCTAACAGATTCGAAACCGAAGTATGGGCATAAGAAACAGACACGTGTAAATTTTTCAATAAAGATCAGTTTTTAGTTACGTTTTGTTTCTTAGGTCAGTAATTAAAAACAAAAACCTCCGGAGCTCCGGAGGTTTGATTTTTTATAGTGTTTTGAACTGTTCCAGTGTTCTGATATCATTTTCGAAGAACATTCTGATGTCACTCATCTGGTAAAGAAGCATCGTGATTCTTTCAATACCCATTCCGAATGCATATCCTGAATATTTCTCAGAATCAATATTCACATTTTTCAGTACGGCAGGATCTACCATTCCGCATCCCATGATCTCCAGCCATCCTGTTCCTTTCGTGATTCTATAATCTGTTTCAGAGTTCAATCCCCAATACACATCAATTTCAGCACTTGGCTCAGTGAACGGGAAGAATGAAGGTCTCATTCTGATTTTAGATTTTCCGAAAAGTTCAGTCGTAAAGAACTGAATCGTTTGCTTTAAGTCTGCAAAGCTTACATTCTCATCAATATACAATCCCTCAATCTGATGGAAAATACAATGAGAACGTGAAGAGATCGCTTCATTTCTGAAAACTCTTCCCGGAGATAAAATCCTGATTGGCGGCTGGTTTTCTTCCATATAACGGGTTTGTACGGAAGAAGTATGCGTTCTTAGAAGAATATCAGGATTCTGCTCAATAAAGAACGTATCCTGCATATCTCTTGCCGGGTGATATTCCGGAAGGTTAAGCGCCGTAAAGTTATGCCAGTCATCTTCAATCTCAGGACCGTCTGCTACTGCAAAGCCAATCGATTTGAAGATTTCGATAATTCTGTTTTTAACAAGATTGATCGGATGTCTTGAGCCCAAATCCAATGGAAAAGCAGGTCTTGTAAGATCTTCTTTTTCTACCACAACAGAAGATTCAGAAGAACTTTTCAAGTCTTCCAATTTTACAGCAACTGCTTGTTTTAAAGTATTGATCTTCTGTCCGAATTCTTTCTTCTGGTCGTTAGGAACTTCTTTAAATTTTTCAAAAAAATCATTCAGAACCCCTTTTTTACCGTTGTACTTGATTCGGAAGTTTTCGATATCTTCCTTAGAGCTAGCATTGAAGCCGTTTACTTCGATCAGTAGTTCTTCTATCTTTTCTATCATTATTTTACCCTTTCAAAATGTTTTGCAAAAATACGACTTTTAAGTTTAAAAATAAGTCCGTTATAAAAAAATCTGCCTCTTTTTCGGGAGGCAGACTTCAATCACTTATTTCACTTAAATAAAAAAATTATTTCTTTTCTAAAGCTTTAACGCTGATCTGAAGAGTTACCTCGTCTTTAATTACACCGTTTTCAGCAGGAGCCTGGAACTTCACCCCAAACTCTTCTCTCTTGATATCTTTCGGTTCAGTAGCTACACTCACCTCTCCATCCTTCACAGAAACATTAGCCTTAAACTGAACGGGTTTTGTAATTCCTTTAATGGTTAAATTACCTTCTAAAAGAGTATTATAATCTCCTTCCGTAGCCGGAGTTACTTTTGTAATTTCATAAGAAGCTGTCGGGAATTTTTCAACTTCAAAGAAATCCCCGCTCTTAAGGTGACCATTTAATTTCCCTAAATCTTCCGGGCTGTCTTTCAAGTCCACAGAAGTTAATGAGTTCATATCAGCAACGAATTTTCCGCTTTCGAGTTTTCCGTCTTTCACCGTCACATCTCCACTTTCAAACTTGATTGTTCCAAAATGGCTCGTATTTTCAGATTTAAATACTTTATATCCCTTCCATTCAACCTTACTGTTTAACGTATCCAAAGTGAACTGGCTACCTTCTTTGGTAGTCGCCACCTCATTACTTTCACTAGTAAGCGGTTTATCTTTTTTACAAGAAACCATTACAGCAGCAATAAATAACGCAGGAATCGCTAACGAAAACAGTTTTTTTCTCATTTTTGATTTATTTTTATTAGTTCCGCTAATATAATAAAAAAAATTATGTTTTCATAAAAACCTTACATTTGTAATATGCTATTAGAAATAAACAATTTATTTTTCTCTCACACCAAAGAAACCCCCCTGTTTCAGAACCTTAACCTAAGGTTTGAAGAAAACAGAATTATAGCACTTGCGGGAGAAAGCGGATGCGGAAAATCTACTCTTCTCAACCTTATTTATGGTCTTCTTGACTGGGAAAGCGGAGAAATTATTTTTAACGGAACACGGCTTTTGGGACCGAAAGGAAACCTCGTTCCCGGAGAAGCAGAAATGAAATTCGTAGCACAGAATTTTGACCTTATGCCTTACGCTACCGTTGCCGAAAATGTAGGGAAATTTATTTCAAATATCAATTTAAAACAAAAGAAAGAAACCGTAACGGAACTTCTAGAGGTAGTAGGACTTCAGGAATTTACCAATGTACTTCCCAAATATTTAAGCGGCGGGCAACAGCAAAGAGTGGCCATTGCCAGAGCCTTATCTGTGCTTCCAAAACTTCTGATTTTAGATGAACCTTTCAGCAATCTGGATTTTCCGAGAAAAATTGAACTCAGAGAACGGCTTTTCAGATATGTAAAGCAGCATGGCGTTTCTTTAATCATCTCTACTCACGAACTTCAGGATATTATGCCATGGCTGGATCAGATCGTCATTTTACAGGATGGAAGACTGATTCAAAATGACAGTCCGGAAGAAACTTACAGACGTCCTTACAACTCTTATGTTGCGAAATTATTCGGAGAAGTAAATATCTTCAGTGAAACTGAAGCTGAAAATTTCCAGCTTTCAAAATTCTCCTATTACCCTAAAGAAATAAAAATCACTGAAACCGGTCTCGAAGCCGAAGTCCTTGAAAGCCGATTTGCAGGAAACTATTATTGGAACAAAATTAAAGCAAGGAATAAAGAAATAGTGGTTTATACTGATGAAAAACTAGAGGGATTGATTACTATTTCTTTTATGTAAAGCAAAAGGCAAATTTATTTACCAGATGAGTCTTTATTTACAATTTTGCTTTTCAGTATACATCACATAAGACCTACATTTCCTTATACTTACCCATAAAAAAATACAAACATAAGAATCAGTTATAAAACTTTTTCTTACATTTGTACCTCCAAAGCATAAGGAAATTTTTGGTTATTTCTCTTTCTGCCTTCCAGACGGACATTAGCAATCTTGCAATTAAGTCTTATGAAAGATTACCCTGTCCAATCTTTTCCTTTTCTTATTTTTATGACATAAAAAACAACGTTTTCTTATGCTTTCTTTACAAACTCTGACTTAAGAGCCATCGCTCCGAAACCATCAATTTTGCAATCAATATTATGATCACTTCCTGGTCTTAAACGGATATTCTTCACTTTAGTACCCGCCTTTACAGGTTTTGGCGCTCCTTTTACAGGAAGGTCTTTTACTACCACTACAGAATCTCCATCCTGAAGTTCATTTCCGTTTGAATCCAATATTTTTCCTTCGCTGGCTGCCTCAGAAACTGCTTCCTCAGGGTTCCATTCGTAGAAGCACTGGGAACAGACCATCATATTATCGCTCGGATAGGTAAACTCGGAGCTGCATTTCGGACAAAGTACTGTATCACTCATATTTTTAATTTTTGCAAAGGTAGAGCTTTTTAGGGGTTGAAGTCAAGGGGAATAACAGCACTGTCAATAAGTCAATTTTTGCTTTGCAAAGTGAATGAGCAATCTCCCATTAGAAAATCTCTCTGTATAATATATTGATGGTTCATAACCTCGCCTCTCGAATCACGCAACCCGAACAAAAAAATTCACAAGCCAAGCGGCTTGACCATCCACTATTCATCGTCCTTTATCAACTCTCCCACCCCAAATTCTAAACTCTCAATTAAAAGTCGTATTTTTGCAGATTCAAACAGCGAAGCAAATTTATGGAACTTATTCACAGAAACTTGGCAATCGGAATTCACGATGCCCTACAGGAGACATTTTTTGAGAAAAACAAATATGCCGATAAAGTTATTGAAAGACTTTTGAAAGCAAACAGAAAATGGGGAAGCCAGGACAGAGCTGTTGTTTCTGAAATTTTTTACAATATTATCCGTTGGAAAAAACGCCTTGAATACTATATGGGTGAAGGGGTGAAACCAAACAATATCTACAAACTCATCATCGCCTATTTGCTTTGGAGCAAAACCAATTATAAAAAATTTGAAGAATTTGACGGAATCAAAATCGCCGATATTCTTACAAAGCTTAAAAAGAATAGTGTTCCTACAAAAGCAATAGAACATTCTATCCCTGAATGGCTGGCTGAAACCCTTGAAAAAGAATTGGGGACTAACTGGGAAAGAGAAATGCTTGCTTTGAACGAGCAGGCTCCTACAGTTTTAAGAGCGAACTCTCTAAGAACAACTCCCAAGGAACTTATTTCGGATCTTTCTGATGAGGGAGTCGTTGCTTTTCCTATTAAAAATTATCCTGATGCTGTTCAGCTGGAAGAAAAGAAAAACGTTTTCCTTACCACAGCTTTCAAAGAAGGATTATTTGAAGTTCAGGATGCCTCTTCTCAGAAGATCGGTTATTTCCTTGATGTACAAGAAGGCCAGAGAGTAGTGGATGCGTGTGCAGGTGCAGGAGGAAAAACACTTCACTTGGCAGCAATCATGAAAAACAAAGGTCAGATCATAGCATTAGACATCTTTGAGTGGAAATTAGCTGAATTGAAGCGTCGTGCAAAAAGAGCAGGTGCTCACAACATTGAAACCCGTATGATTTCTGACAACAAAGTCATCAAACGTCTTCACGAAAAAGTAGACAGACTTTTGATCGATGCACCGTGTTCAGGTCTTGGAGTTTTAAAAAGAAATCCGGACAGTAAATGGAAAATTGATCAGGACTTTATTGACAGAATTAAAAAAGAACAGCAACAAATTCTTCAGGACTATTCTAAAATGCTAAAAAAAGGAGGAAAAATGGTATACGCAACGTGTTCTATCCTTCCTTCTGAAAACAATATGCAGGTAGAAGAATTCATCAAAAGCAATCCTGGATTCAAAATGGTTAAAGATGAAAAAGTAATGCCTAGCCAAGGGTATGACGGATTCTATATGGCTTTGATTGAGAGAGTTTCTTAATCCAAACCCAATTGACAATACATAAAACTACTCTATTCTTTGGAGTAGTTTTTTTTTGAAATTATACACATAGAAATACCTATTATTATCAAATAAAATTATTTTATCCCTGAAGTTATCTTTCGAGGACTGAAACGGATACCATGAACTATTTTCAACTTCTATTTTAGCTGATGTATTATCACGGCTTCCATCAAAATAAGTAAATAATTTGGGAGAATGAAAAATCAAAAAATATTTTGAATAAGCAGAATCTACATAATATTTGAAATCTTCAATTTCATAATCACTTAATTCACACTTATGGTAATCACCGCTGGTTGGATAAATGCAATTCATTCCAAATATAAATTTTCCATTTTTCCAGGAAATTTTGGTTTCTAAAAATCCATTATTCAATAATTCAACATTGTTATTAATAACTTCATCGACTAATTTGGATTGCATTTTACATATTTTTCGAATAAAATCTTCAGAATTTGCTAATATCATCAACTTTTCTTCTCCATAAAAGTAGGTTTTGGTAATAAGTTTCTTATTAAGTTTCTTGCGATTCAGAATAGAATATTCCACAAGCTTTAAAACATCAACCACGTTTATATTTTCACTCAAAATCCTTATAGCTAACCCCTTATTATTACTTTTCAGCAAAATACCTCGATCCAAAACAGCGAGCTTATACTGAGAATTATTATTTTCCAGAATAAAAAACTTCTGATTGGGATCATGAGGATAATAGGTTTTTCTTTCAATCATAATCGTATCAGAATATCCCAGGTTTTCAGCAATAACACTTGAAAGCTGCCCAATGACCCGTATCTTTAAATCTTCTGATCCAATTGTTTTAGGATTAAAATTAAATTCTGATTGAAAATATGTCTTTACATTTCTAAAAGTTTCAACTCTTATTTTAGGTTTATGAGCCTCTGCAAAATTTGATGATATAAGAAATAGGAAGAATAAGAAAAAATGTTTCAAGGTTAGTTTTTTGATTGAACGTAAGATTTGTAAAATTATTTCAAGCCCAAGATTGTTTTAAAATCTTTCCAAAAAATGTAATAATTTTTGTAACATTTCTACTACGTTGTCTACTAACTGTATAGATTAAAACCGTATGATGCTGTGGAAAGTTTATAATAACTTTGCAGCAAACTCATTTATTTATGCATATAAGAATTGTTTTCAATTTTCTAGCTGTTTTTTTATACTGTCTGTTTTCTGCACAGACCTACGAAATTCAGTATATCAGTTCATATAACGGAAAAACAACTGCTGACCAGCCCTCCACCATAGTTTGGGTTAATGAGAAAGAAAATTTCATCCTCAACAGCACAATCAAAGAACAAAAAAGCAACTTCCCTTATGAAATCACTAAGGTTGAAAAGCCGTTAAATACAATTGTTTCGTATGCTTTTTTAAAACCAGAATCCATTATTTCAACATCTGATGCCGAGTCTGTAGGAAAACAGGATTTTGAACTCACCAATGAAACAAAAAAAATCTTAGGATATAACTGTAAAAAAGCCGTTACAAAAGTCAATTCAAATACCATTGAAGTCTGGTATACAAATGACCTGAAGCTGAAAGGCGGACCTTCTGTTTTGGGACAGAATTTAGGGCTGGTTCTGGAAGTTGAGCGAAATAAAAACTCTTTAGTGACAGCCAGTTCCATTAAGAAAATTAAAAATACAGGAATTGAAAATATCCTGAAAGGAAATATACAAACTACCGATCAGCTAGGGTATAAAGACCTTCTTTGGAAAAGCAGATTTACCACCCTGACCGTTTTTGAAAATGAGACCATCAATTTCTCTGATGCCTCCAAATCCGACGATCAGATCAAGAGATATGCTAATGGTACCATTATTCTTAAAAAGATAAAATTTCCTGCTATTACAGAAGGTGAAAATATTTTTGTAGAACTGAAACAACAGTCGAACGGAGATGCCTATGACAGAACCGGAACTGTATTTTTCATTCCACAGGATAAAGAAAAGTCTTTTTTTGATGGATTAGAAAAAGGAGCAAAAACACTTCCTGTCTACGAAAACGGAAATGGAAAGCAGTATTACGGGATAACGACTACAGACAGCTACAGCCCTGCTATGGAAATGATGCGATTCTTTACCCCTTTTGGAATCCAGAAGTTCAATCATATTCAGCTTAAAGGAAAAACCTGGCAGACAATCAGCCCTTACCGAGAAGATATCACAGAGCTGAAACCTGCATTATCAGGAAAAGAGCTTTGGGTAGGTACATTTATTGGCAATTATGATAAGGGAGGACACAAAGTAAGTCTTGATATTACCATTCACAAGAGTGACCAGAATATTTATAAAAATAATATCGCCATCCCTTTGTTTAATACTTTAAATATTATGGAAATGGCTGGGCAGGATTATTCCACAATGTTTAATCAGGATAAAGGACTGCTTGTTAGTTTCACTCTACATAAAGATCTGAAGAACGCGCAGCTAAGATATACTACTACCGGACATGGAGGCTGGGAAAACGGAGATGAATTCGTTCCAAAAGCCAATTCTATTTTTGTTGATGAAAAACCGGTATTTTCATTTGTACCATGGAGAACAGACTGCGGATCATATCGTCTTTACAATCCTGCTTCAGGAAATTTCCCGGACGGACTTTCTTCATCAGACCTCAGCAGATCAAACTGGTGCCCGGGAACGGTTACCAATCCTAACTTCATTCCTCTTGGAGATTTGAAAGCGGGAAAACACACAATTCAGGTAAAAATCCCACAGGGTCCTACAGAAGGAACAAGTTTCAGCTCATGGAATGTTTCGGGAACGTTACTGGGAGTCCAATAAAAACAAAACCTTCTTGCATGAGAATTGCAAGAAGGTAAAAACACAAATGATGAAAAAAAATTATTTCGAGCCACAAAGTAAGGGTTAAAATTCATATAATAAATTACCATAGATTAATAAATATGTCATTTTTATTTCGTATGGAAATTGCATAAATTTTAGCCAACGAAAAAAATTAATCAAACACCTGTCAATTTCAATAAATAGTTAAAATTTTTAACTTAAAAACACAAATTGATTAAATATTTTCTCTTTTAAATATTTTTTATTGTTATTTATAAACATCGCCTTTACATTTGTTTCATAAATAATAAAAATTATGTGTGGAATTGTATGTTTATTCGACGCCCAGCAGAAAACTGAAGTATTAAGACCTCAGATTTTAGAAATGTCAAAAAAAATCCGTCACAGAGGACCGGATTGGAGCGGAGTTTTTCAGAACGAAAAAGTAATTTTCTCTCATGAAAGACTTGCCATTGTAGACCCTACCTCTGGAAAACAGCCTTTATTTACAAAAGACGGAAAAGTAGTATTAGCGGTCAACGGCGAAATCTACAACCATAGAGAATTAAAAGAAGAATTTCCTGATTATGAGTTTCAGACCCAGTCTGACTGTGAGGTTATTCTGGCTCTTTATAGAAAATACGGAAAAGATTTCATTGAAAAACTGAACGGGATCTTCGCATTCGCATTATATGATACTGAGAATGATGTTTATCTTATCGCCCGTGATCATATGGGAATCTGCCCTCTGTATCAGGGCTGGGACAAAAACGGAAACTATTATGTAGCTTCCGAACTGAAAGCTCTTGAAGGCGTATGTAAAAAAATAGACACCTTCCTACCGGGACACTTTGTTTACAGCAAAGACGGTGCTGATCTTCAGCAATGGTACACCAGAGACTGGGACAGTTTTGATCAGGTAAAAGAAAACGAAACAGATATCGCGAAGTTGAGAAAAGGTCTTGAGGATGCTGTTCACAGACAATTGATGAGCGATGTACCTTATGGAGTACTTCTTTCAGGTGGCCTAGACTCTTCTGTGATTTCAGCAATTACTGCAAAATATGCCCGTCAGAGAATTGAAAGCGGGGATACACAGGAAGCGTGGTATCCAAGACTTCACAGTTTTGCTGTAGGACTTGTAGGTTCTCCCGATCTGGCAGCAGCTCAAAAAGCAGCGAAACATATCGGATCTGTTCATCATGAAGTCAACTTTACAGTTCAGGAAGGGCTGGATGCCATACGCGATGTCATCTATCATCTTGAAACATATGATGTAACCACGATCAGAGCCTCCACCCCAATGTATCTTCTGGCTAGAGTGATCAAATCTATGGGAATCAAAATGGTGCTTTCAGGAGAAGGTTCTGATGAATTGTTCGGTGGATATCTATATTTCCATAAAGCACCCAATGCAAGAGAATTCCATGATGAAACGGTAAGAAAGCTGGGTAAACTTCACCTTTACGACTGCTTAAGAGCCAACAAGGCATTGATGAGCTGGGGCATTGAAGGCAGAGTTCCTTTCCTTGATAAAGAGTTTATGGATATTGCGATGACTCTTAATCCACAAGATAAAATGATCAATACTGCTGAAGGAAAAATTGAGAAATGGGTATTGAGAAAAGCTTTTGAAGATATGCTTCCTGATTCTATTGTATGGAGACAGAAAGAACAATTTTCAGATGGTGTAGGCTATTCATGGATCGATACTTTAAAAGAAGTTGCTGAAAAAGAAGTGACGGATGAAATGATGGCTAATGCAAGATTCAGATTCCCGCTAAACACTCCTCAGAACAAAGAAGAATACCGATACAGAACTATTTTTGAAGAGCATTTTCCAAGTGAAACAGCTGCGGCTACAGTGCCATCTGTGCCATCCGTTGCCTGCTCCACTCCTATCGCTCTGGAATGGGATGAAGCTTTCAAAAAAATGAATGACCCAAGCGGAAGAGCCGTGAAGGTGCATGAAACTTCATACGAGTAGAGAATAGATTAGTCGATTACCAACCGTCAATTCGTTGCCTTTGTGAATTTTCATCGTGTAAAATAATTCACGATTCACTTTACACAGTAAAAACTGCCTATTGACAATCAGGCACAACCGCTAACTCCCTCAGTTATAATTTATCAATCCTGTAGCAATACAGGATTTTTTCTTGAATTAACGATAATAATATAGCATAATTTAACTGACAATCCAAAATAATATCTAATAAATAATTATATTTGGAAAACGAAAATATCAATTATAAAAAAATGAGAAGAAACCTTACTGTTTTATTTGCTTTATTAGCCATAAGTTTTGCTTTTGGACAGGGAAAATATGGCAAATATCTGAATTCAAAAAAGCTTGCTTTAGCTTATAAGAGTGTGAAAGATGCAGATAAAGATGACTACTATCAACAATTCTACTGGCTTGTAAAAGCAGAGCAGCTAAAAACGTATCCTCACCTTAAAGATATAAAACCTATCGTTTTATATGAGTTTGTAAAATATGTAAACCCTCAGAATCCAACAAAAAAATTGGATGACAGAGGCAAAGAACTAAGGGCGACAGCAGAATTATCATTAAATCAATATTTTAAAAATAAAAAATTTGAAAACAATTCTGTTTTAATGTACAACCTTGAAACGTATGTAGATCCTTCAAAAGGCCAGTATTACACAAAGGTAGATCCTGAAAAAATCAAGGAGCTTGTACCGAAGGAATTATTTGCTTTCAACTCTGTCAACAGAAATGTTGGAGAAGAAAAAACATATTACCTTTGGATCGATAAGAAAAAAGATGATCTGAACATTGTAGATATCATTCCTAACGAAAAAGAAGATAAAGCTTTCTACGCTAGACTGAAGCAATATCTTCCAAGCTATAAGTTTTCAAAATATGTTCCTTCTGTAAAAAAAGGAAACAAATCTGATAAAACGGATATCGATTACTATTACATCATGCCGTTTGAACAAAACACTGATAACATTGAATATAAGACAAAGGATTTCAAAACTTTCATCTTAAGCCAGTATAGAAAAGCCGGTGACGAATGGAAAGGAGTAGAAAAACCTAGAAAATAAATCAAAAAGTCCTGTGAAATATCGCAGGACTTTTTTAATTTTATATGGATTTCCTGATCTAAAGATCAAACCGCTTAAAGCAAGCAATTTCTTCACATAAAAATAAGTCTGGAAGTTTTTTGACTGCCCAGCCTATACCCAATGACAGAAGTAAGCACACAACAGACGTCCATAAAGAAAATACTTCCCCTGATTCTCGCTACTGCTATTTTCATGCAGATGCTGGATTCCACAATCCTGAATACTTCCCTGCCTTCTATTGCAAAAGACCTGAAAGAATCTCCGCTTAATATGCAGAACGCCATTATCAGCTATGTTCTGACTTTAGCCGTTTTTATGCCTGCCAGCGGATTTCTTGCAGACCGGTTTGGGACAAAAAAAATATTCATCTTTTCATTGGTATTGTTCAGCTTAGGTTCACTGTTTTGTTCCCTGTCGCAAAATCTTACCCACCTGGTTATTTCAAGGGTTATCCAGGGAGTTGGAGGAAGTTTGATGACCCCTGTGGGAAAGCTGGCACTGATCAAAACGTTTGATAAAAGCGAACTGCTCAAGGCCATGAACTTTGCTATTATCCCAGCTCTTATTGGTCCCGTACTGGGTCCGTTAGTCGGAGGTTATATGGTAGACTATCTTTCCTGGCACTGGATATTTTTGATTAATATTCCCATTGGTATTTTGGGAATTATTTTGGGATTAAAATTTATGCCCAATTATAAATCTGATGATGTAGATTTTGATTTAAAAGGCTTTTTAATTTTTGCGGCCGCCTCTCTCCTGCTTTCCATTTCACTGGAACTTTTTGGAGATATGCAAAATATTTCCCCTGTTTTACTTGTATTTATCATGGGCTTTCTATTCCTGTACTATTATTATAAACATGCAAAAAGAGGAGGAAATCCTATATTCCCATTAAATCTGTTTCAGGTAAGAACTTTCCGCGTAGGTATTGTAGGAAACCTTGCTACCAGATTAGGCATCAGCTCTGTTCCACTACTCCTTCCACTCATGATTCAGATTGCATACAAACAATCTGCCGTAACTTCAGGCTGGATCATTGCTCCCATGGCTTTAACGGCTATCTTCGGGAAATCATCTGTTATTAAAATTTTAGACAAATATGGTTATCGTCAGACTTTAATGGTAAATACGTTCATTATTGGTACCCTGATCTGTCTGCTCGCTATTCCTGATATACACACTTCTTTATATTGGTTTGTACCTATTATCGCTGTATTAGGTTTTTTCAACTCCATCCAATTCACCTCTATGAACACTATTTCTATTGCCGACCTCAGGAATTTCCAGACGAGCAGTGGAAACTCATTAATTTCAGTGAATCAACAGCTGGCCATCGGATTTGGAATAGCATTCGGGCTGATTGTTTTAAAACTATTTGAAAATACAGACCTGATCAAAGGTGAAATTCACAATGCATTCCGTTATACATTTCTCACCGTAGGAATATTGACAATTGTATCTGGGTTTGTTTTCAGAAGACTTCATATTTCGGATGGAAAAAATATGAAGTCGAAGGAAGAATAGTCGGGTAAAATCACAATCCCGAACATTTGCCTTTTCACCCTTCCTACGAACTTATCACAGATCAATGCTTTTCGTTGATAACTATGATATTTTTGCTTATATAAAAAATCAACAATGTGATGGCAACTAAAAAAGTAGAAATCGTAGTATCTCCACGACCTGCACATTTTGTAGGCGATGGTTTCAGGGTTCATAATTTTATTCCGGGAGTACCTGGTTTAGAAATGAAAAGAATGGATCCGTTCATTATGCTGGATTACAATTCGAAATTTCATTTCAATGGATCAGAAATACCAAAAGGTGTGGGAGTTCACCCGCATAGAGGTTTTGAAACAGTAACCATAGCTTATAGCGGAAAAGTGGAACATCATGACAGTGCTGGCGGCGGCGGCGTTATCGGAGAAGGTGATGTTCAATGGATGACTGCCGCAAAAGGAGTTCTTCATAAAGAATATCATGAAACAGAATGGGCAAAAGAAGGAGGAATTTTTCAGATGGTTCAGCTTTGGGTGAATCTTCCGGCAAAAGATAAAATGAGCTGTCCAAAATATCAGGCTATTGAAAACTCAGCAATGGAAAGAGTCGATTTAGGGGAGAATGGTTTTATAGAAGTAATTGCCGGAGAGTATAGCGGTCATAAAGGTCCCGCTTCTACTTTCACTCCACTTCATATGATGAATGCAAAGCTTAAATCAGGAGGAAAAGCAGAATTTAATTTTCCACCTCACTTCAATACTGCCGCTTTGGTTATTGAAGGAAGTATCATCATCAACGGGGAGGAAAGTGTGAAGACCGATCATTTGGCACTGTTTAAAAATGAAGGCGAAATTTTCACCATAGAAGCAAAAGAAGATTCAATTGTTTTGATCATTAGCGGTGAGCCTATCAACGAACCCATTTATCCTCATGGCCCTTTTGTAATGAATTCCAGAGAAGAAATCATGCAGGCCTTCGAAGATTTCAATACCGGAAAATTCGGATATCTGGAAGATTAAAAGATTTAAATATATCTTAATCTTTGATTATTCCTTTTTTATTAACTTTATATAATGGCAAACCTTATAGGTTTCTAAAACCTATAAGGTTTAACTGTCATAATGAGCAAATCTTGTTAAAAAAACAGACCGCTCTTAATACAAAATACATGAAAGCAGAATTTGAAAATATACCTCTCATAAAAGCAGAGAAAAGATTTGAAATAGAATTCAACGGGCATTACGCATTCATCGATTATCGTGAGACGACCCACCAGATTGCTTTGGTACACACAGAAGCAGAGCCTGAATTAGCAGGAACCGGTGCCGCTGCAGCCGTAGTTGAGAAAACGCTGAATTACATTGAAGAAAGTGGGAAAAAGCTTCTTCCATTCTGTCCTTACGTTTTTGCTTTTATCAAGAAGCATCCTGAATGGAAACGTATCGTGGATGAGAAATTTGAAGGATATGACAAACTTTAACCCTTCAGCAAAACCACTTATTTATTGAATAACATTTTAACAAGTATCACATCATCATGTCAAATATCGGACTTATCATTGAAGAAAAAGCAGCAGACATCGGAAACTTTCTGGTAGGAAGGCTTCTTCCTTTCCGTGAAAAAAGAGCTGTTGGACCATTCGTTTTTATCGATCATATGGGACCTTCGGAATTAAAGGATTATCAAAACCTTGATGTTCCGCCTCATCCGCATATCGGTTTATCTACGTTAACGTATCTGTTGGAAGGTTCTATTTTCCACAGAGACAGTATCGGAAGTGCTCTTGAAATAAAACCGGGTGCTGTGAACTGGATGACGGCCGGAAAAGGGGTTGTACATTCAGAAAGAACACCTGAATATTTAAGACACAGTGATAAAAGACTTCACGGATTCCAGATTTGGGTAGGACTTCCGAAGCACCTTGAACAATCGGAGCCTACATTTCATCATAGTGAAGCGGATGATATTCCGGTTTGGGAAGAAGATGGCATTCAGTATAAATTAATTGCCGGTGAAGCATTTGGAAGAACATCTCCGGTTCCTGTACACAGCAAGTTATTTTTCATTGAGATCAAAACAAAAGAGGCTAAGAAAATAAGCATTGGAAAAGATCTTTATGGGGAAGCTGCAATGTATGTGCTGGACGGGACTGTTACTACAGATGGAAACTCATATGGTTCAAAACAGCTGATGGTTGCTAAAGACACCAAGCTTTGTGAATTTGATATGAGCGAAAACGGAACAGTTTATCTTTTTGGAGGTGAACCATTTGATGAAGAACGGTTTATATTCTGGAATTTCGTTAACTCAGATAAAGAAAAGCTCGACCAGGCCAAAGTAAACTGGAATGATCAGAATCATGATGCTTTTCCTTTGGTTCCGGGTGACGAAAAAGAATATGTTCCACTTCCTAAGGCTATTTTAAACAGAAAATAAATTCAGTTCAGATCATGAAAATATTAGCATTTGCGGGAAGTACTTCTTCCACTTCTATCAACAGGGAACTGGTAAAATTTGTTCTGAAAGATTTTCAGGATGAAGAAATCAATCTGATAGACCTCAACGATTTCACAATGCCTGTTTTCTCCGTAGATCTTGAAAAGAAAGGTTTTCCGGATGAAGCCCATCGGTTTTTAAAAGTTATTGAGGAGTGTGATGTGATTATCTGCTCTCTTGCGGAACACAACCGTTCTTACAGCGCTGCTTTTAAAAATGTTTTTGACTGGTCTTCAAGGATTAATGTAAAAGTATTTCAGAATAAACCTATGCTTCTGATGAGTACGTCTCCCGGAGGTTATGGCGGCGGAAATGTGATGAATACAGCCAAAACATTTTTCCCTCAGTTTGCAGCAGATATCAAGGATACTTTTTCATTACCAAAGTTTTATGAAAATTTTGATATGGAAAGCGGAGTGATCAATCCGGATATGCTGAATGATCTGAAAGATAAAATACAAAACTTTAAAAATCAGGTTAAAACGAATGACTAAAGGAAGATTAGAGGCATTCAGCGACGGTGTCCTCGCTATTATTATTACCATCATGGTGCTTGAACTCAAAGTACCTGAGGGAAATAGCTGGACAAGTCTCAAACCTCTTCTTCCCAAATTCCTGGCTTATATTTTCAGTTTTATTTATGTAGGAATCTACTGGAACAATCATCATCATTTGTTTCAGACGGTAAAGAAAGTAAATGGCAGTATTCTTTGGGCCAATCTTCACCTTTTGTTTTGGCTCTCTCTGATGCCAGTTGCCACAGAGTGGATCGGCACTACAAGTTTTGCAAAAAATCCTGTTGCCGTCTATGGTATCGGGCTCATTATGGCGGCGATTGCTTACACCATTCTGGAGCATGTCATCATCAAATGCGAGGGTGAAGATTCCAAGCTGAAAGAGGCCATTCACTCGAAATATAAAGAATATATCTCTATTATATTTTATGTCCTCGGGATCGCTACTTCATTTTTTTATCCTTATATTGCCATAGGTTTTTATTATCTCGTGGCTCTCATATGGCTGATTCCGGACAGAAGAATCGAAAAAACATTAAAAGAAAATTAATATGGAAACACACGAATATCCCAATGGTAACATTACGGTCATCTGGCAGCCTGAAAAGTGTATCCACTCTGCTATATGTGTAAAAACACTTCCAAAAGTCTACAATCCTAAAGAAAGACCTTGGATAAAAGCAGAAAATGCAACTCCGGAAGAACTTAAAAAGCAGATAGACTTATGCCCTTCAGGTGCATTAAGTTATAAATTCAATACAGAAAAATAATGGCGGTAACAGTAAAAGCAAGTTTAGGAAAAACAAAATATTATACAGAAGTAACAGCCGGCGAAAATACGATCATCACTGATGAACCGATTGATAAAGGCGGACAGAATAAAGGTCTTAATCCTATGGAAATTCTGGCTACATCTCTGGCAAGCTGTACAGCTGCTACACTGAGAATGTACATTGAAAGAAAGGAATGGGATGTGGAAAACATCAATGTGGAAGTAGAACTTGAAAATTATCCATTAACAAAAAGAGCCGTTTTCAAAAGAGATATCACCTTTGAAGGTATTCTGGATGAGGAGCAGCTGAAAAGACTGCATACCATTGCTGATGCCTGCCCTGTTCATAAAATATTAACTAACGACATAGAAATACTAACTAAATTCTCATAACATGATCGAAGTAAAACAAAACAACGACGAAAAACACGGAAGTTTTGAAGCTTTCATAGATGGAAGACGCGCAGGAATGATGACCTATACCTGGGCAGGAGAAGAAAGATTTATTATAGACCACACGGAGGTGGAAGAAGCCTACAACGGAAAAGGTGTAGGTAAGGAAATGCTTCTGGCAGCAGTAGATTTTGCCAGGAAAAACGGGAAAAAGATTATTCCCCTCTGTCCTTTCGCTAAAGCAAGTTTTCAGAAAAGTGAGGAACTTCAGGATGTATTAGTGAATTAATCACTGTTTCCACACTTACCATATAAACCTTTCAGAGTATTTCTGGAAGGTTTTTTATTTTTAAATTTTTAAACAAAATCTATATCCAGAGCACTTATAAAATAAACTGCAGAGCAAATTAACGGTTCATAATTCACTATAAAACTGACAGCTTTGTAAATTCGCAATTCACGACTGATCTTTTTTATATATTTGCTAAAATTTAAAAATCAAGCATGAATCCAGGAACTATCCTTTTGCTATTTGTTTTCATTTATTTTATCGGCCTTTTGGTGATTTCTTATTTCACCAGCAGGAACTCTGATAACCAGTCGTTTTTTATTGGTAACAAAAAGAGTAAATGGTGGCTCGTTGCATTCGGGATGATAGGAACCAGCTTAAGTGGGGTTACTTTTATTTCAGTTCCGGGAACTGTTGGTAAAATGACCGGTTCCGAATATATTTACGGTGGTTTTGAGTACTATATGATGGTCATTGGGTTCTTCATCGGGTATTTTATTGTAGCAGCTGTACTGCTCCCACTCTATTATAAGATGAATCTGACTTCCATTTATACCTATTTAGGAAGAAGATTCAATGTGGAAGCCCATAAAATAGGCTCTATATTTTTTATTATCTCAAGAGCCATTGGTGCTACGGCAAGATTATACCTGGTGGTGAATGTTTTACAGATTTTCTTACTGCAGGGCCTGGGAGTCCCTTTCTGGGTGACTTCTCTTATTCTTTTGCTGAT
Source organism: Chryseobacterium sp. GW821-FHT04C04 (assembly GCF_059420365.1). NCBI lineage: Bacteria > Pseudomonadati > Bacteroidota > Flavobacteriia > Flavobacteriales > Weeksellaceae > Chryseobacterium > Chryseobacterium sp. GW821-FHT04C04. The sequence continues at coordinate 119,640 of NZ_JBWKTO010000006.1, forward strand.
GGTCCTTCTGTACACTTTTGAAGGCGGTGTAAAGACTATTGTTATCACCGATACTCTGCAGACTTCTTTTATGATTATCAGTCTTGTAGCGTGTATCGTTTTTATTTTATCAAACCTGAATTTATCTTTTGGTGAAGCATATACGATTCTGGAACAGAAAAATTATACTCACTTCATCAATTTTGATCCTAATTCTAAAACCTTTTTCCTGAAAACCATTTTGGGAGGGATTTTTATTACGATTGCCATGACTGGACTGGATCAGGAAATGATGCAGAAAAATATTTCTGTAGACAATCTTAAGAATTCAAAGAAAAACATGCTGACTTTTGCAGGAACCCTTCTTTTGGTAAATCTTGCCTTTTTATTCCTTGGAGGATTACTTTATCTTTTTGCGATACAACACGGCGCTGAATATGGAACTCTTAATTCTGAAACGATAACTAATATTTTTGGATTTAAAGATTCAGCAGGAAATATTAAAAATATAATGGGCGACGACCTTTTTCCTGCTTTATCACTTCAGGGGTATTTCCCAATGGCTATTTCCGTTATTTTCATTATCGGATTGATTTCAGCATTGTTCCCTTCAGCAGATGGAGCTTTAACGGCTGTAACGAGCTCTTATTGTGTAGATCTATTAAACCTTAATGAAGATAAAACCAAAACTGAAAAAGAAAAGAAACGTCTTCGTATGAAAGTACATTTAATTTTCACAGTAGTTTTCTTCATCCTGATTATGGTTTTCAAAGCATTGAATGACAAGTCTATTGTTTATCTGATCATGGAAATTGCAGGGTATACATATGGACCGCTTTTGGGACTTTTTGCTTTTGGAATTTTCACTAAGTTTCAGATTTCCAGAAAATACTCCATTCTTGTGGTTACTCTTTTAGCTCCTGTATTAACTTATTTCATCAATCTGGCGGTTACGACTTATACAGATTACAGAATTGGGGTAGAACTGATTGTCCTTAACGGGCTTCTAACCTTTATTGGTTTATGGCTGGTCAAAAACAAACAATATTTAAAAGTTGTTTAATCTTTATACAAAACAAAAAAGGCTGTTTTCAATAGAAGACAGCCTTTTTTTTATTCAATAGTGGATTACTTATTCTTTAATCCACTTGATTGTTTTCTCTAAATTCTTAGATTTAACCTTGATCAGATAATCTCCTTTTATCAGTTGAGATAGGTCAAAAGTACCTACTTTATCATGGTTCAATTTATTATTTGCCTGGTTGAATACTAATCTTCCGCTTACATCATACACTGTAATATCATACACTTCATTTGAGCTGGTAAATTTGATATTGAGAAGTCCTTTACTTGGATTAGGATATACTACGAAGACATCTTGATTTGCAGCTGCTTCACTCACCCCCAATGTCTGAGTAATGGTAAAGTTAATAGGGTTAATGTTGTAGAAAACATTCGTCTCTGCTGCTACCATAATTCGTGCTTGTGTGGTACTCACATTAGGAATAGTAATGGTCTCGGAACCATCGTTCGGAGTAGAAGCTAAGATCACCGTGGGATACGTAAGACCTCCGTCCGTTGAAAGGTAAATATTCACAGTAGCAGCATTCACAGGAAATGCTGTTGTATTCGCTACATTCCATGTGATGGTTTGAGTAGAATTACCCGCCCAGCTTACGGCTGTAGTCGGCGCCGTTACAGTGAACGGTCCTGAGTTTCCATCAACGGTAATGATTGCATCATCATTGGCAACTCCTGCGCAGCCTGCATTATTATCTCTTACAGTCAGTCTGAATTCCATCGTTCTGGCATAAGATGGTAAAATTTCTCCTCTGGTTACTGTATTATTGATTACATCTGTAATTTTAGGGAAATATCTGTAAGGAACTGTTACAGGAACAAATGATCTGAATATAGCAGCGTTTAATGTTGGTGCATTCCAGTCACCTTGCGGGCCTACATCATTCTGTTCCCAGCAGTAAGTAAGTGGATTGTTGTCTATATCTGAAGCGGATCCTTCTAGTCTAAAAGGTGTACTTTTAGGTATGGTATAATCACCTCCTGCATTTACTGTAGGAGCAAAATTATTAGAAGGAATTGTTACCTGACATGATGTTGACTGAACTTTCGCCGTGATAGATTGGAATGATTTGGTATGGAAAATAGGAATACTATTGGCTGCTAGGTTATTGACACTTCCACAGATACCGGCATAAGCCATAATGGTAATACCACTTCCTGGCTCTACGGCATTAGCTCCACTACGGTTACCATTGCAGCTTCCTGTGACTGCATTAAAAGTATGTGGACCTCCAAACTGATGTCCTACTTCATGGGCAACATAATCAATATCATAAGGATCCCCTACAGGATTAGATGAACCGGTGATTCCTCTTCCTTTACCACTATTATTACAAATCACTCCCAGCCCTGCTAATCCACCACCACCGGTACTGAAGGTATGTCCGATGTCATAATTGGCATTTCCTATAAGTAAATCAATCTGAGTCTGACTTTCGTTAATTAATGTACCCGCAGCATTATTTCCGTTAAATGGATCTGTGAGTGCATTGGTAAAGACTACATTGGCTTCATTATCCACTAATACCAATCTTGAAGCTACTTCCTGCTCATACACTCCATTTACTCTGTTTACAGAAGTTACAATTGCAGAAAGCGTTTGTGCAAGAGTAGGCGTAGCTGTACCTGTTGCCGCTACTGCATATTCTCCTGTACAAGCTACAGCAATCCTGAACACTCTAATTTGAGTTCCTACGCTTGGAGCTGTGGTTTTTTGAGCGTTTTTTTTTCCTAGCGGAGTATCGTCTTCATCTTTTACTCCACAAGACCTTGGGGTTTTATCAATTAAGTCACTTTTCTTATAAATGATATAATTGTTAATATCCAATTTTGCATAAGGATCAATATAAGTATCTCCAGCTACCACAGATTTTATTTGCGCATGGAATCCCAACTCGGTAAAATCAAGTTTTATAGTAGCATATTTATCATCTATTCCCTGCCCTGTCAAAGTAACGATCTGAGGGAATTGGCTGGCGAGTCCTGGAGCCATTACGGAAGACTTCCAGATTCTGAACTTTGCTTTTGTACCGTCAGGCATTGGCAGTACAATAATGGGTGCGTTATCTTTACGATCACTGTCTTTTAGCTCCGGAACGGAATTAAAATAGCTTTTCATTCCAGCTACATCCAAAGTATAGGTCAATGACTTTTCCGGTTGTACTGTTCTATTTTTAGGATCTGCCTTAATAGACCTTTCACTGATGACTTTAAAGAAGTCCTGTGCCTTCCCTGAGGAAATCGATATGACGAATATCCCCAAATAAAATAATTGTTTAATTTTCATATATAATGGTATGTAATTTTTATTTAAATAAATAATAAGACCAAAAACTAAATAATTTTTAGTTAAAGATCAATAATTCAAATAATATAGAATTATAAAATTAGTTAAATTATTCCAATTATCACATATTAAAATTCAAAAAAAAGCAATGTTCAATTGCAAAAAAGCAACAATCAAGCTACCACAAAGCATTCAACTTAATAAGTAAATTTTTAATTTTTCTCTTTATTAAAATAACTGATTTTATAGACTTTTACATTTTACTTATCTTTGAAAAGGATAATATAAATCCATTAGAAAATTCATTAGAATAAAAAAACAAAACGATTAAAGATTCCGGTTATTTCAATGTAAAAGAAAGCCAGGCGGGGACCCTATTAAGCTTTAAGTTTGTTAATAATATTGTTACTGAAATTTCCGTTTACCTCAACGAAGGCTGTTAAAAGCGGGAAAATATTCAAATTAGTCAAAATCTGGATTTTTATATCTGGATTTTTGCATTTCCATAAGCCGGTAAAAAATTGTAAATTCGCATGTAAATAAATCAGATATAATGAGTAAAAGTATTGAAGAGTTAAAAACTCTTACTACGCAGATCAGAAGAGACATTTTAAGAATGGTTCATGCTGTAAATTCTGGTCATCCAGGTGGAAGTTTAGGTTGTACAGAATTCTTCACAGCCCTTTACGGAAAAGTAATGAATTATACTTTGCCTTTTACAATGGAAGGTAAAAATGAAGATCATTTCTATCTTTCAAACGGACACATTTCTCCGGTATTCTATTCTACTTTAGCTAGGTTTGGTTTTTTCCCGGTACAGGAATTAAGTACTTTCAGAAAATTAGATTCAAGATTGCAAGGTCACCCTACAACTCATGAAGGTCTTCCGGGAATCAGAGTGGCTTCAGGGTCTTTGGGACAAGGTCTTTCTGTGGCTTTAGGGGTAGCTGAGGCTAAGAAATTAGATAGAGACAGCTCTTTGGTATATACTCTACATGGAGACGGAGAATTGCAGGAAGGTCAGAATTGGGAAGCTTTCATGTATGCTTCTGCTAAGAAGGTGGATAACATCATTTCTACAATAGACTATAACGGACAACAAATTGATGGAAGCACAGACAATGTACTTTCATTAGGAAATCTTCATGCAAAACTGGAAGCTTTTGGATGGACTGTTTTGGAAGAGAAAAACGGGAACGATCTTGAAGCGGTAATTGCTATTCTTGAGAAAGCAAAAACAGAAACTGGAAAAGGAAAGCCGGTTGTTATTCTTCTTCATACAGAAATGGGTTACGGAGTTGATTATATGATGGGTTCTCATGCTTGGCACGGTAAAGCTCCTAATGATGAGCAACTGGACACAGCATTCAAGCAATTATACTTAGAAGCTCCAGCTGATTATTAATTATTAAAGTGAAAGCTCAATTATTTTTTTTACTATTATTCATATCCATCAAATTATGGAGCCAGCGTTCTGTGGTTTTAAAATATGAACTGGATTATCAAAATGATAATAAAGTATATATTGATAAGGATAATGAAATGATAATAAAAGAAATTAGCGCAGACGTTCCATACAATATTGAGATTATAAAAAACAGAAAATCTAACTACTATGGAGGGAGCATCAAAAAGACCTTCAATTTAGTAGTAGCTTCTGATTATAATACTGAGGTTAAGGATGTTGTAAATACCTATGAAATTTTATACAACGAGAATAAAGGAATCACAAGTATAAATGGCTTTACCTGTAAAGAGTATGTAGTTCTAAAAAATAAAGAAATTTATTTCCGGGTACTTATTGATAGTGAAAATGCTATCAATAATACAGAATTACTAAATTTTATGACAAGCATTCCTTTTTCACAAGTTATTTTTCCCAAAGGTTTAATTATAGGCATTAAAAATGAAAAAGGAAAAATGTCATTTGAGCTTAAGAAAATTACCAGTATCAATTTCAAAATTATGTACGATATTGAGAATGACATCAAAAAAAACAATGAATTGGAACGTAAAAAATCACAAAAATTCAAATCTAGCGGTGTTTATTATACTCCCCCTAATTAAATTTAAATAAAAAAAATGAAATATACATATACAGAAAAAAAGGACACTCGTTCAGGATTCGGAGCAGGATTAGCTGAACTTGCAGATAAAAACCCTAATGTTGTAGCACTTTGTGCAGACCTTATCGGTTCTTTGAAAATGGAGAAATTCATTGAAAAAGCTCCGGAAAGATTCTTTCAGGTAGGGATCGCTGAAGCGAATATGATTGGTCTGGCTGCAGGTCTTAGCATCACAGGGAAAATTCCTTTTACAGGAACTTTTGCTAACTTCTCTACTTCAAGAGTGTATGACCAAATTCGTCAATCTGTTGCATATTCTAATAAAAATGTAAAAATCTGTGCCTCTCATGCAGGTCTTACTTTAGGAGAAGACGGTGCTACCCACCAGGTTCTTGAAGATATAGGAATGATGAAAATGCTTCCTGGAATGACGGTAATCAATACTTGTGATTACAACCAGACAAAAGCTGCTACATTGGCAATTGCTGATCATGAAGGTCCTGTATATTTAAGATTCGGAAGACCGGTAGTTCCTGTTTTCATTCCGGAAGATATGCCTTTCGAAATCGGGAAGGGAATTATGCTTCAGGAAGGTACTGATGTAACGATTGTTGCAACAGGACACCTTGTATGGGAATCTCTCCTTGCTGCTGATGAGCTTGAGAAAGAAGGTATTTCTTGTGAAGTAATCAACATTCACACAATCAAGCCTCTGGATGAAGAGATCATTTTAAAATCTGTTGAAAAAACAGGGAAAATTGTAACGGCTGAGGAGCACAACTACCTTGGTGGTTTAGGAGAATCTATTGCGGGTATGCTTGCAAGAAAAAGACCTACAAGACAAGAATTCGTAGCGGTAAATGATACTTTCGGAGAGTCTGCAACACCTGCAGAATTGATGAAAAAGTATAAAATAGATGCTGCTGCAGTGAAAGAAGCTGTAAAGAGAATTTTAGCTTAAGATAAGCTATTTTATAGAGACAAAACTCGGCGGTTTCTTCGAAACCGCCGAGTTTTTTTATTGTAAAAAGTTGATTGTCGCTGATAACTACCCCGTCAAAAATTCTTTGAATTTTTGCCACCTCTCCGGAGGATGGGAATGGTAATACTTATAGTCGTCATTTGAACCTCAACCTTACGTTTTCGTTACGATTTTATTGTTCTTGGTGATTCAGGGGAATTCCTGCAGCGATCAGAACAGGAGATAAGATTTCCTGTATGTATTCATCTTCTCTTCTGCCGGAAGCTTTTGAACCTGAAAAATAATTGCTGATTCTATAGTTTTTTACAAACTGATTTCTCTTCTTCCCGATGGAATAATAATACGTTCCTCTTTCATCATTAACAAAATAGGTCATTTCATCAAAGTTCATGAGCTTTTTGGAAATTAACAGTTTTCTGTAAATACACTTCTCGGATTTATCAAATACATATTTCACAGGAACTCTGAAAACCAGGTCAAACAGGAAGTAGATCATGTAAATTGCCCATATTCCCAACGTAATATTAAACTGGTCTCTGGACATTTTATCCATAAAATAATATATAATCACTGGAAGGGCAATCACCCCCAAGGCAAGCCACCACACCAAAGTACGTAGGAAATTGTAATTGGGCATAAAGCTTATTTCACTTCCGTTTTCTTCAAATTTATAACGGTCTGTTACGTTCATTGTCTGCTCCGTTGATGTTCATAATGTCTTCTGTTTCGTTTACCATTTTCTGTATTCCTTTTTGGGTAATGGCCTGTCCTATCGTAAGTTTCTTTTCTTTACCCTCTACTTCAAAATAAATAGACAGTATTACATTGGTGGTAATAAACCCCATGTATTTTGTTGCCAGTACATGGAAATTCCTGAAATTCTCTATCGGATAGGTTCTTGCCGGAACAAAAATGGTGTGTTTTCCTGTAATGGTCATTCGGTCCATATCAATGATGAATTTCTTGGTAAAAAAATTAATCGAAATAAGCACTACCACTGCAATAAGAACATAGCTAAGAGTTCTGACACTATTAAAGAGTAATCCTGCTACGATCAGAAAGAAAATACAAAGCACCATTACAAATACGGGCTGATTTTTAAAGATATATTGGTTTCCTTCTTGTTTGTAAAATTTGTAATTGTTCATAATTAATAATTGCTGTTGATAATTTGATTTGGGTTTACTGTTATAAAAATAGGTTTCTCAAAGATTCCATCTATTCAAAACGCTGGGCAATTTCATCTTCATTAAGGGTTTTCAGAGTATTCAGATCTGTTCTGAAATAGGTGTCATGAATGGAGAAATAGGCATCCATTTGTATGCTGGTCTGTTCTGATGCTTTTTTCCAGCATGTAAAAAACCACTGTTCAAACAGGCGGTACTTTTCATCATTATATTCATCCATAATTTCATCAAAATCATCCTCTTCATAATCATCCTGAACATCTGAAGCTTTCTGCCATATTTCTTCTGGAATCAATGCAGTCCACTTTTCATCATCATTCTTGTTCTTTTTTGCTGGCAGGGAGATTGTTTCTGTTGCGATTTTACCTTTACTGTTAACACCCCAGAAGATGATATTCAGATATTCAAATTCATATTCAAAATAAAAAGCTTTGATATCGGATTGCGTATTGCCGTTAAGATAATTGATTCCTTTACCTTCCAACAAGTGAATCAGGTCTTCAGTAAGCGGTACACTGATGTCATCCAGGTAGTGTTCAAATTCAATATTAAGTTTCTTAAGGTCTTCCATAGCTCTATTCATGTAAGAATTCAATATTATCTCTCGATTTCCCTTCCTACCCATTTCTCAAGCTCTGAAAACATGTCATCGATAGTCAGAACTTTCAGATCCGGGTGATTTTTTAACCATTGGGCATGACGCTCTGTTAAGTCTTCCTCAAGATCGTAAAATGAATCATTTTTCAAGGCATCTCTTGTTGGATTGGAACCAAAATATTCGCTTTCCAAAAACGTTTCCAATTCTTCTTTCTTCAAACTCTCTACCTTTGAGGACTGTTCCAGAAACAGGTCCAAATGTTTTTGAGCGCCTATTTTCTTTAAACCTTCTTCAATAATCTTGTTAAGTTCTGCCGACCATCCGGAGTTCCATACAAACTGAGAAAAGTTTCCGTTTTTATACTGACTGATATAGTAATCAACATAGTAACTGGTGATTGAATCCTCATGCATATTCTCTTCTTCTATTCCTTCTTCGCCTAAGAGGTTTACCACAGAGATATTAGAATGGATTATATCATAAGGCTCGCTGCTTTTATAAGAGGCTTCTGAGACAATTATTTTATCGGTCTTCATATGTATATATTTAAAGTGTTTTTTTAATTCCCCATTCTTTTAATTGCCCCAGGTAGCCATCCAGTCCAGATATTCACTTTTGTATTCATTATCATTGAGTCTGATGATAATATCCTGCAGATCTTTCGTCTCAAACTCATACTCTGAAACTGTAAATATCAGAAAAACCTCTTTGCCTGCGATTTGTGTAAAAAAGTTTTCATTTTTAAGTTTCTCCAACACTTCGATGCATGTAGAATAAAGCGTAGTCTGAAAACCTTCAAACCACTCATCATCATCGTCATGTTTATCCAATTCTACCCTCAATTGAGTACAGATTTCATTGAATTCTTTATCGGCTCCCTGCATTTCATAGATCCATTCTGCCGGCTCATATTTATAATAAAGAATATCATCTTCATCTGCTGTTTCCATTACTTTCATCGTATTGGCAGCAGGACATACCGTCATTGCTCCCTCGTCACTGTACAATGCAAAACTGTAAATTTCTTCAGCTCCATGTTTTTCATACACTTCTAAAAAAGCCTTCTTAGCAGCATTTTCTATCTGCTGTTTCAAAATTTCAAAATCCATACTTCTTTTCTTTTTTAAAATGGGCGGTAAAATTACCTTTATCCTGCCAAATCAGAGCATTATATTTTTTAGAAGTCTAGCCAGATTCATGATTATGGATAACTTATTTTAGATTTCTGTAATCATCAGACTTGTCATTTCGTCGATCAATCCTCAAAAATATTACTATGATCAAGAATATATCCTGCTTCTCTTAGAATATTATTTTTTATTGAAATTCTGCCATATCATTTCTCAATCTAGTGATATTTTTAGAGAAATTTGTTTCGGTAAGCATTCATATTTGTTGCATGATGGGAATTATCAATGATTTTTTGAGTCCAAAATCTTCATTTCGAAGATGATTACCCGAACTTTTTGGGGCAAAAGTTTATGAAACTACGAAATTTTCTCACAAAAAAACGTACTAGAACCCTGATTTTCAATACCAATTTAGCTTATTGTACAATAGAATATATTCCCGTACAACATATTATAATGATCTGATATTTTCTTTACATAATCAGACTTCACTTTATACTTTTCCTAATTTCAGATATTTCACTAAATCCAAGCTATCGTCCAGGTCAAAAATTGCATTTGTGCATAGAATAAAAAACAAATGAATTGCACATTTTATCCTACCGAAGTGATCTAAATATTTATAGTTTTACTCCAATCAACGTTGACGAAATACATTCTACATCTTTAAAATGTATGTGTACAGTACATGATAAATATGAGAATTATTGACCCCAATGTCAGGGATTACATGACATAAATAATCTATATAAATTTAAAAATTTACCAACATGAAAAAATTAAATGGAATGAAGAGAAGCTTCTCTTCTTTGGAAAACAAAAGACTGAAAGATCTTAAAACAATTCAAGGAGGCAGCTATAATGTTAAATCCAACGTTTCCGTTGGAGAAGGCTGTGAAGAATATGATACCTATACAAGCCCAGGAGGTAAATATATAGGTAGAATTACTGTGTGTAATCCAACACAGTCATTAAACTAATGAATGGGGGGCCTTGCCCTCCATTTTCATACTTTAAGTTAACCTTCGTTACAGGCTTATGAAACAACATACTAATTATATTCTATTTTTTATTTTGACCTCAATGTTATCATGTAAAAATCGGGAAGTGAATTATATTACTTATTATAACAAAGTAAATGAAATTGACAGTATTTACAGAATGGCTAATAAACCTGAGAAAGCCTTAAAAAAATTCAAAAAATTATTTCAGAAGTATAAACCTAAAAACCAAGAGCTTACTGAAGAATATAAAACCTATATTACACTTGCAGATCAGTATCATAAAAACTTTGGTGGGAAAAAGGGTCTATACAAACTTATTACATTGGTCGCTCCTTATCGTAATGAATATAAAAAGCTTTATCCGCTTTGCAAGAAATATGGAATAGACAGTCTGGAAGTCAACCAAAAAGTAGCCGACTGGAAAAAGAACTTGAATAAAAGACTCGTAGACTCCTTTACTATTGCTATGATCCGTGACCAGGAGGGAAGGCCTGAAAATATAGCCCTTGTAAATAAAAACATTGAAAAAAATGCAGATCTTTTTTTCTGGACATTCAAGCACTATGGGTTTCCTGATGGACAAAAAATAGGTAAGTTCGGAAACAATGACGTTTTCATCACTATGCCTACATTGCTAAGCCATATGATTGCTTCAACAAAGTATCCTGAATTCAGAAAAAAATTATTCGAATATGTAAAATCAGGCAATTGTTCTCCACAAGAATATGCTTTAATGTCCGATACATATGACTACTATAGAAATACTGCTGTACGATACAGCTTACGGAACAATAATCAGGATTCAGTGCGGATTAACCGCAACCGAAAAAGTATTGGACTTCCTAGTATAAAACATTCATCTAAAATCAGAAAAGATAAAATTAAGAAAAATGATTCTCATTCTTTCTACCAATCAGGAAACAACAACAAATGAAGTTATTAAGTGGCTCAAAGCATTAGGTAAAGCCTTTATTCGTATACATGAAGATGAAATTTTTGAAATAAAAGAATATCAAAAAAGAATCTTTTTGAAAAGTCAAAGACATAGTTTTTTTATTAATGATATTACCAGTGTTTGGTATCGAAGAGGAGGACTACAATTTATAAGAAAAGAATATGATAACCCTTCGATTAATGCTTATATGGATGAGACTCAATATTGGCTTGAAGATTATGTAATAAAAATGCTTGAGACAAAAAAACATATTAATAAGCAAAGCAACAGTCATTTGAATAAAATTTTAGTACTTGAACAGGCAAAAAAAGCAGGCTTGAAAGTCCCGGAATATTACTTAGCAGAAAACACAGATCAACTAATTGTGAATAAAACTATTACAAAATCTATTGCTGAAAATATAATATTAAAATCAGTTGATAATTTTTCTGAAGGCATTTTGTATACTTCACTTGTTACAGAAAAGGAAAAGGAAAATTTCTTTATTACCTTTTTTCAGGAGATGATTGAAAAAGATTTTGAAGTACGAGCCTTTTATCTGGATGGTAAAATATGGGCTATTGCTATTTTTTCTCAAAATGATAAGAAAACCCGAATCGATCATAGAAAATATAATCATGAGATGCCCAATCGGAATGTCAGATATAATCTTCCAAAAGAGATTGAAGAAAAAATACATACCCTTATGCAACAACTCAATATAAACTGTGGCTCACTTGATTTTATAAAAAACAAAAATGATCTTTACTTCTTAGAAGTAAACCCTGTTGGTCAGTTTTTGGGATTATCTGCAATTTGTAATTATTTACTTGAAAAAGAAATAGCAGAATACTTATGAAAAAGAAATTCAAAGAAAAAAATAAACTACCTCTTACCCTAAAGTATATAGAAAACTTTAGAAATGCTTCAGCTGAAATACAGGATAGTCATAAGATTAATTATGTTACCTCTATAGAATATCAAACTGATTTTTTAATGAGAATAAAACCTACAAAATCACTTGTAAGATTAATATGAAATCAATAGTCTTATGCTAAATAATATGAATTCATAACAGTAAGCGAAACTTCAGAGAGTAAGCCCATCTATCTGATGAGCTGATGAAGATGTATAAAATTGCAGCAGCAGCGAAAGTGGCTGTAAAGGGAATTTTAAAAAAATAATTTTCTGTTAAAAACAAAGTAAAGCATCTCATTTAGCATATTTTTTTGATATATGCAGAAATAAATACCACAAAACAACAGTAAAATATAATTTATTTCACCTATAAAAACAAACATAACTAACTGAATATCAATAAACAAATACGCCGTTTTACATAATTATTCATATTTTTAAAAAAAACAAAATGTATGAAAAAAGCTACTTATCAAGATAGAGAAAAGGCAGTTGATATATTATGTCAGGCTTTTATGGATGTTCTTATCCCCAACTCTATCAACTTTGTTATAAATAAATCGGGTAATAGATATAGCCGCTTGAGAGCTTTAATGGAATTTCAGTTTGACTTATCAATGCTCAATGGGAATGTTTTTTTAAGGGATGATTACAAGGGATGCATTTTATATCTAGATAAAACAGGGTTTAGCTTTAAAAAGTTATTGTTGGAAATTAAATTATTATTTGCTTGTATTGGTTTAACCAATATGTTTAAAGTTTTAAGAAGGGAAAAACTTTTGAAAAATTTTCATCCTAAAGAAAAATTTATTCATTTATGGTTAATGGCTGTTGTTCCAAACGAACAAGGAAAAGGTATAGGAACAAAACTATTAAACGAATCATTAGAATTTTATACAGGCGAATTAATTTATATAGAAACGACAACTGCTGAAAATTGTACTTTTTATACTCAAAATGGATTTACTATTTTTCATGAAACTTTTGAGCTAAACTACCCCCTTTATTTTTTAAAATATGTTTAATACTGAAATGAACTTTAGTACATTTCTTTATATAATAATATTTGTACTATTAATTATAATTGTTTCCATACAGCTTACTTTGGCTTGGAGAAGAAGAGATAGAAGATTTTATTTAAAATTTTTAGGACTTATTTGTTCTGGCTTAATTTACAATGCTGTAGAAGGATTACTTCCTGATAAAAATCTTGGAGTCAATATCATGTCCCAGAATATTTTTGCCTGGATTGTAGGAGTAGGTGTAGCTTATCACTATTTTACTTTTATAAAAAAAGAATATAATTTGAACTTTATTAAAGAGTTCTCTTTAAGTACAATAGCTATTTTTGCATTGCTAACACTTATTATTCTTTTTATACTTCCTTATACAATTACTGGTTCTTTAAGTTATTCACGAATATGCTTTTTAACTTTTATTCTTGCCCTTTTATCACTTACAATAATTCTAGTAGGTAAGCAGCAAATAAAAAAATTGAAAAAACACAAAAATGTCATATTCAAAATTCATGATATTGTAGGAATATTGTCATTCATAGGGCTAATCTCATTGCCTTTGACCATACTACTATTCGGAGATAATCAATTGATTGAACAGACATTTTTCAGCGTAGGCTTTTTCATAATATCAATTGACTATTTTTTATATCCCTTTAGAAAAAAGGAGATCAAAAAGAGTATCCCGTTTGAAAAACTTTCAGTAAGAGAAGCGGAAGTTTTAATGATTCTTTTAGAGAACCCTAATTTGAAATATCCAGAAATAAGTCAAAGATTGAATATCTCAGAGAAAACATTATCGACTCATTTATCAAATATTTACAAGAAAACTGAAATAAAAGGGAAAAAAGAAATACAGGAAATGAGTAAAGTATATAAACATTCATTAATAATCTGAATATTTTAAAAACCTGAAAATCAAAATTTTACTCACCCTTATTTTATATCCTTAGTAATTTAAGTAAAAGTTTAAGGGTGAAAATTTAAACTTTTAATGGTTGTTCATTCTATGTTTGCTGAAGAAAACACAAGTGATCTTTTTGTTTGTGCGCACGACAAAAAATAAAAGCTGATCAGCAAAACCCATGTCAGGGATTGTATGACAAAATTAAATATTAAAATTTAAAAAAATTCAATATGAAAAAACTAAATGGAATGAAGAAAAACTTTTCTTCTTTGGAAAACAAAAAGTTAGCAAATACAAGAAGTATTATTGGTGGAGGAGCAACCAATGAAAAAACTACTTCTCCCTCTGGGCCTAACGGTCAACCAGGTAATACCGGTGATACTGTCATCTGCATTGATGGAAAGCAAGTAGCTACCGTAACTATTGATTAAATATGACGGGAGGGGGAAACTCCTCTCCTTTTTCAAAAACCAGAATATAAATTTCAACAATGAAGGGAAAAATAAATTTCATACTACTTATTGTGTTATTCTTCTTTTCTTGTAAAAGCAAAAAACTGAATTATATTGATTATTATAATAAAGTATATGCTATAGATAGTACACTTAGAGTAAATAAAGATACTCTTGCTACCATCAAAAAATATAAAAAATTATTTAAAAAATATCCACCATCACAAAATGAAAGAATAGAAGAATATGAAAATTATATTAAATATTCTGACCGATACAATAAAAATTTCGGAGGGCATAAAGGCTTAGATAAACTGATAACGCAGGTAGCACCTTATTGGAAATATAAAAGAGAAGATTCAGCTTTTTTTAAGCTCTATAAAAAATATGGAATTGATAGTATAGCAGTAGAACAAAAGGTTGATCAATGGAAAAAAGGACTAAATAAAACATTAGTTGATTCTTTCAGTATTGCATTTGAAAGAGATCAATACAATGAACGAAGTGGGCCAATAGTTGAAATCAATGATAGAAAAAATGCCCATCTTCTCTTATGGTCGTTTAAAAATTATGGTTTCCCATCCAAGCAAAAAATTGGACTGACAGGCAACAATAACAGATTCATGCCAATGGGTGTACTGCTCAATCATATGGGAGGATCACAGAATTATGAGTATTTTAAGGTGATGTTATTGGAATATGTGAAATCTGGGGAGTGTACCCCTAGAGACTACATAGATATGATAGATAAACATCAATATATTAACCATCTTGAAACTATTTACGGGATATTCATTCATTATTCCACACCTGATTTTAGTGCATCAGATTCAGCACGGATAAACAAAAACCGAAGAGCAATTGGATTTCCAAGCCTAAAGCAATCTTCAAAGATCACCAAAGATTTTCAAAAGAAAATGAAACAATAACATCCCCTGTCATTCGTAATCTAAATTGATCTACAAATATTTTCCATAAAAAACACTTATGATACTTATAATCTCTCAAAAAAATGAAACAGCTACTATAGAAGTCATCAGGCATTTGATCCTCATGAAAAAAAAATTTATTAGAGTTCATGAAGATGAAGTATTTGAGATAAAAACTATAAAAAAAAGAATTCTAATTGAAAGCAGCCGTAATAAATTTTTTATTGATGAAATTGAAAGCGTTTGGTATAGGAGAGGTGGATTAAAGTTCAATCGCCTGAAATACAACAATCATTCAATCCTTCTTAATATGAACGAAACTCAATATTGGCTTGAGGATTATATACAAAAAACATTAGAATCTAAAAGACATATCAATAAGGAAAGTACTTCAAATGTTAACAAACTCATTGTACTTGATAAAGCCAAAGAAATAGGGTTGGACATACCTGAATACTTTTTGGCAGAAAACACAAATCAGGTTAAACTTAATATGACAATTTTAAAGACAATCACTGGAAATGCAATTTTAGATGAAATAAAAAAAGATTTCAGCGGGTTTATGTACACAACTATAGTTCAAGAACATGAAAACAATGATTTTTTCATCACTTTTTTTCAGGAAAAAATGGAGAAAGATTTTGAAATAAGAACGTTTTATTTCAATGGTAATTGTTGGTCGATGGCCATTTTTTCGCAAAATGATGAACAAACCAAAATTGACTTCAGAAAATATAACAAAAAGAAACCCAATAGAAATGTACCTTATATGCTGCCAAAACATATTGAGAAGAAAATCAGTTTATTAATGAGATCTTTGGATATCAATTGTGGTTCTTTAGATTTTATAAAAGAGGGAGAGAAATATTATTTTCTGGAAATCAATCCAATTGGTCAGTTTTCAAGCTTATCTCATATCTGCAATTATTCATTAGAACAAAAATTGGCCGAATATTTATGAAAAGGTTATATAAAGAAAAAAATAAACTACCATTAACTTTCAAATATCTTGATATTTTTAAAACTAAGAATACAAGTAAATTAAATAGTAAATCCTTATACTATTTGAGCTCGGATAAATGTCAGACAGCATATTATCCCAGAGAAAAGCCACTTAAATCACTAACCCGGTTATTATGAAGTATTTTAATATAAAAACACAAAATAAAAACATTAATACTTATATAATTTGTTCGATTCTATGTATATTTCTTTGTGCCTGCAAAAATCGAAATTATATTTTATATTATAATAAGGTAAACGAAATTGATAGCATTTACAGAATAGCCAATCAACCAGAAAAGGCTATACAACAATATAAGAAGTTATTCAGTAAGTATAATCCGAAAAATCAGGACCGCATTAAAGAGTACGAAACCTATATCAAACTTTCGGATCAGTACCAACAGAACTTCGGAGGAAAGAAAAGCCTTTACAAACTTATTTCTTTGATTGCCGCTTATGAAGGTTCTTATCAGAATTATTTCCCCCTTTACCAAAAATATGGCATAGACAGCACTGAAGTCAAACAGAGAATTGCAGATTGGAAAAAGGGCTTGAATAAACGACTGGTAGATTCTTTCAGTATTGCTTTTGTCCGTGATCAGGCGGAAGACAGGAAGAATCCTCAGCTTATGGAAAAGAATGACCTTATCAATGAAAAACTACTGAAATGGACTTTTGAAAACTATGGGTATCCTTCGATACAGAAAATAGGACTTATCGGAAATGATGGAGTCTTTATGCCAATGCATCCTTTGTTCAGTCATATGATAGATTCAAAAGAATATTCTTATTTCAAAGCGAAAATGCTGGAGTATGTAAAATCCGGAGATTGTATTCCCAGAGACTACGCCAATATGGTTGACAGACATGATCTGCAAATCAGTAAAAAAGAGATGCCTTATGGTTCTTACCCAAATTATACCTCTATCATTGATACTGTAAAAGTAAACCGCAATAGGAAAACTATAGGATTACCTGCTTTAAGGCGTTCATCTAAAATCAAAAACAAATTGTGAAATGATCCTTATTATTTACAATAACAACTAAAGAACTACCATTAAAATTACAGAATGGTTATTTCAAATGTAAAAAAAATTATCTGTATTCATGAACTATTTTAATCTATTCAGCAACATTCTGATCACCAAAGGAGCCACCCGGATATTGATCTCAGATCTGCAGAGAAATGCGTCAGAATTGTATCCATTGGAACTGTATGAGCTTATAGCAGAGCTAAAAACCCATTCTATTGAAGATATCCTGAAAGATTATGATAAAGAATCCATATCAATTGTTCAGGAATATATTAATCTCCTGCTGGAAAAAGAATATGGATTTATCACAGAGAATGATTGGGACAAAAATTTCCCTCCTCTTTCTTATGATTACCATGAACCCAGTATCATTACAGATCTCTTTGTAGAAATGGAAGACATTGAGTTACTGAAAAAAATAAAACCTTCCATAGAAAACCTTGGAAGTAAGCATTTGGTTATTTACAGTATAAAACCATTAACAACAAAAGAATTTATAGAAATTGATGATCTCTTTAAAACTTCAGTATTATCAGGAATAGAAATATTTTCACCCTTCCATCAGGAAACAAATCTATCTTTTATACAGGTCCTTCAAAAAAATACAGTCAGAATATACAGCCTCATTTTCTACAATTGTTCGAAATCTCCTTTCAAAGCTAAAGATGAATATAGATTCTCACTTCATTTCCTAGAAGATGATCTGAAACTATCTGCCTGTGGAAAAGTGGAATTGAAATATTTCAATACCAACCTTCCTAAAGTGCTGGAAGCTATGAACCACAATTCCTGCCTGTATAAAAAGATAGGTATTGACAAAAACGGTAATATCAAAAACTGTCCGCTGATGATCGAAAATTTTGGAAACATCCATAATCAAAGCCTTGAAGAAGCAATCGCCCAACCGGGTTTCAAAAAATACTGGGATCTGACCAAAGATAATATAGAAATCTGTAAGGACTGTGAGTTCCGTTATGTCTGCACAGACTGCAGAGCGTATACCGAAAATGCAGAAAAAAGTAAAGAAGGCCTGAATGTATCAAAACCTTTAAAATGCGGCTATAATCCCTATACAGGAGAGTGGAAAGACTGGACAAAAAATCCTTTGAAGCAAAAAATTTTTCATTCGTTAGAACTCAGATAGCATTTCTCATCCTCTTATATTCAACAAACGGCTTTTAAATTCCATTTAAAAGCCGTTTGTTGTTTTTATTATAAAGTGATTAATTCCTATTTGAAAAACTTCCATTTCGGGATAATGGCAAGCATTCCGAATCCTGTAAACAGGAAAAGATTGGTAACATCTGTATACAGGAAAGTAGACAGATAATAATTATGCATAAAGAAATGCATTACCAGTAAAGCCGGGAACATAAAGATCCCCACTTTTCTGTAGAAGAACATCAGTACCAGCCCAATCATCATCAACACATCAATTGAAAAAATAACGTAGAAATACCACCTCGGGATCTGCAGGTATTCATGCTGCAGATATTCATCTACATCAATTCCCAAACCCATTATCGTAAACAACATCAACGCTGCAAATGCCAGAACAAATCCCCATCCTTTCTTCGGATTTTCGTCAAAATAACTGTATTCTTCCATACCTACAAAAATAAAGAACTTATGAGAGATTTCATAAGTTCTTTTATAATTATTCGTTTAAAATTTGACTTACACAGATATAGCGTTGATCAGTCTGTTTTTGTCACTTAAGAATTCTTCCATAGAAATCATACTTTCAGTTCTCATTACGTCCTGAATGTCATCTATCTGGTAAATAATTCTTTTAGCATCATCAGTATTCTTAGCTCTTACTTTACAGAAAATATTATATTTTCCGGAAATAACGCTAGCCTCAATTACGTTTGGTAAAGTTGACAATTCTTTCAATACTTCCTGAGTACGGTTTGATTTTGTCAAAAGGATACCTATGAAAGCTGTAAAGTGGTAATCTAGCTTACCATAATCGATATTAAGAGATGATCCCAAAATAATACCTGCATCTTCCATCTTTTTCACTCTTACGTGAATTGTTCCAGCAGAAACGTCCATCTGCTTTGCAATTTCAGTAAAAGGCATTCTTGTGTTTTCTACTAAGAAATCAAGAATCTTCTTGTCTATTTCGTCCAGTTGATAGTTCATATTAGTTAAATTACAATTTCTTTAAAAAATCTATGTATTTTTTGCAAATTTACGAAAAATAATTTAACTAAAAAATATATATCAAATATTAACAATAATTAACACAGATGATAAAAATCATTAAAATATTCTAATTATTTAGCATTCGATTTTATAGAATCTGTTTTTATTTCACCTTTTGCACCTGTGGTTTTTTTGTCTTTTTTCTTCTTTTTAAACAAAGAATTGAAGCTTTTACTCCACACGACCCCTCCTCCATAGGCTTGGTTAGCAGAACCGTTTGTACTCACCATACCCATACCAATATTGGTAGGTTTAGAATATCCACGTATGATTAAACTTCCATCATTCTTTTTGGAAAGGTCATATTCTACAGATCCTTCTCCGGAAAGATAGTTATTCTGTGTGTTATCTGTTTTCGATAGAGGAATTCCCAATCCGGTCTTAATATTAACTCTAGGAGAAAGCGCTACACTTACTCCTGCATTAGCTCTGTCTCCGACGGTCGAGTTCTGGTCCCCTTTTACATAATTAAGGTCAATCTGAAATTCATTACTCATGGTATTAAGAACAGATCCCAGCTGTTTAAGAAGCATGTTATATCCTTGCGATTCCGCAACATTACCTACATTTACTTCTACCCCACCACTGTTGGATACGTTAAAGGTACTCAACAAAAGAACTGAACCGAATTGGAGTACTTTCTCCCCCTCCTGGCTCATTTTAGCTGCCAGCGTTTCTCTTACTTGGCTGGACACATCCATAGCAGTTACATTCAGATCAATCTGAGGGTCTACCAAAGACTGGGTAATATGGGCCTGTAAAAGAACACTGATAGGCTGCAGCTTTCCCATACTCAGATATTCCCCAACATTGGCCACCATTCTCATATAATTGGCATTAATATCTAATGCAGGCTTCATGGCATCACCATCCCATCTGATACTGCTGTTTTTTTCAATCTGGAACGTTTTATTAAGGATTGCCTTAGAGACAAATGTTCCGTTATCCACTTTATAAGTACCACTCATGGCAATATTCCCCTGTCTGTTCATATGGAATCTCAACGGATCTGCAGAACCTTTTACGGTAATATTTCCAACATCATCACCCACCAATACATTTACAGTGGTTCCTTTATCTACTGCCAGATTGAAATCGATATTCATATTGGATCCTGTTTTTTTCTTTTCTTCCAATGTAATCAGACCGTCTTTTCCTTCTTTCAGGAACCTCAGCATTTTGAATTCTTCAACATTGGAAGTGGAACTGGAATTAAAGGTAAAAGTACTTCCATTAAGTGCCTTCATATTAGGAGTGGTTATACTCAATCCCGAAACGGGTCCGTCTACGTAAAGATCCCCCTGCCCATAGACTCTTCCCCAGAACAGGTCAAAATCTTTTTGTGAGGTATTCAGCATCAGCAGGTTGTCTGCTCTCATTACAAGAGACACCCCCATTGAAGAAAGGGTTTCAAACTGGATCGCCCCGGAAATGTTCCCTTTAGAATTACTTCTTCCGTCATGCACCTCAATATTGTTGAGAATGGCAAGACCTTTTGTCAGCTGAATCACTGTGTCATCAAACGCATAATCTACTCCTGTGAATAAAAGCTTTAATCCAAAATCTTTTAAAGCAATATCTCCATTGTAATCCAGGTTGCTAAGTTTTCCATTGATTTTAAGATCTCCTGTAGCCTTACCACGAATGTTTCCAAAAATAGTATGTACAAACTGTTGTGTAAATGACAGGTCAAAATCACGCATTTCCGCGGTAAGATCAATGATCGGCGAAGAAGTGTTATTATTGACAGTTCCTGTCAGATTAAGGCTGTTATTTCCAAGTACTCCTGCAGAATGTACTTTTACATCAATATCATATACATTCAGAGAGAATCCATTGGTAGCAGAAATAGAGATATCCCCCATATCATTGCCATTCATTTTGATATCATCAATGGTAAGATCTACCAGTGGCTGCAGTGTGCTTTTATCCATTTTGATTTTCACACTTCCGTTGGCAAGCCCCTTTATATCCATGGTGTTACCTCCGGATTGCATTTCAAGAAGCTTTTCCACAGAAAATTCGTTGATATCAGCATCTACGTAAAAATCTTTAGCTGATTTAAACTGTGCTTCTTTAATAAACAAAGCACTCTTATCAGAATAAACCCTCAGGTTTCTGATATCAAAATCCCCGGTTTCTCTTCTATATGTAATGGAATGATTCAGTTCCGGACTTGTATCAATAGCCCAGGTAACTTCATTGAATTTCACTTCTGTAGGTTCAAACCTGAATACATAATCCCCTGCTGCATCGGTAGACTGATCTACATTGATAGCATATTCTTTAAGCTTTTCATTCAATTCATCATCAGGACTTCCGTGTTTAAATACGGTCGCTAAATGAAGGGTATTTCCATTTTCATTATTCCCTTTAAGCTCAAAATCCTTGATTACGTTTTTGTTGTAAACAACTCGGTTGATCTTGGCATACAATTGCTGGTTAAGGTCTGCTGTGTTGATTCTAACTTTAACACTATCAACCATAGCACTATCTCTGTTGAGATTCTTGCGGTCATTCACTTTATAATCAGGATTGGAAGCTGCCAGAGCCTTATCAGCATCAGTAATTTCCTCTTCTTTCGTCATGATATATTTCAAAGAAGCTGCATCCAGATTCAGAATCAGATTATTTGAATTGCCGTCATATTCTCCTTCCACCAATGCTCCGCTTGGCAATTTCAGGTCGGGTAAAAAGTAATTAACCAGTCCTTGCTGAATATCAAACTTCAGGGCAAAATTCTGCCCATGGTATAGTTTTCTCGGTGGCGGTCCTACCAAAATTCGTCCTACCCCATTCTCTACCATTCCGACAAGATCTGCCAGGCTGTATCTTCCGGATATTTTCCCGGTAGCTGCTCCCGGCGCATCTACATCAATCACACGTCCTCCCGCTTCTACGAATGTTTTCAATTTGGCATTCGGAATATTATATTTTTGAGTAGCTGTAGCAAAGTGAAGATTATTGGCGTTAACATCTAAAGTAAGATCATTAATGGAAGACATGGCCATCTTCCCATCAACCTGACCGCTTACCACCTGACTGCCAGGCTTATTGGTGAAATAGTTCATGTTCAGGTAAGTGACATCTGCATTGACATCCATTGCCACTCTTGAAGTACTGAAATCTATCAATCCTTTGATCGTAGCTTTTGCCTGCTCATCATTGACAGTGATAAGTCCGTTGTATTTTTTATGATCTAATAATCCGTCCAGATAGAGATTATTGATCGTTTTATTCATAATTTCAATACTAGCAATCTGAGATTTGGTTGTCAGACGCATTGTATTCACATCAAAGCTCTGTCCGTTCAGATCAAATTTACCGGAAATTAAACCTACTGTTTTATTTTTTGTAATGACAGAGGTATTAAGATCTTTCACATCAAGATATCCTGAGTATTTGGGCATCACAGTACTATAGCCTGTCAATGTCAGCTTAGAAATTTTAGCCTGCCCGATTCCTGTCATTAAGTTTCCGCTATCCACATAGATCTGATCCGGATTTACTCTTGCCGTCCCATTGTACTTTAACTTTCCGAAATCATCTGCAAAGTTCTTCATCTTTTTGGAGATAAAGGAAGGCATCATTGCTTTTAAATCTTTATAAGTAAAATCTGTAGAAAGGTCTTTCGTTTCAATGGCAAAATGTCCTTTCAGCAGATTGTCAACCTTCATTGTTTTGGTTGCAATATTGACATCTGGGTTTCTAATCAAAAAGTTTTCCAGGTGGAATTTATTCAAAGGACCCGTCATCGTTCCCGAAAGATTAAACGGTTTTATATTATCCCAGTTCGTTACAAAATAACTGATATCGTAACCACTAATCTGGCTTCCCTGCTGAATATTCATGTCCCATCGTACCCTGTCAGCAAAGTCTGACCATGAACCGTCATGAAGATTAAATTTAATATTCCCCTGAAGTAAAGTATGGTCCGTATTCAGCGTAAGATCTTTTAACGATAAAAACTGTTTCGTTAAAGACAGTTCTGTGGAAAAGGTATCTACAATATGAGATTTCCCCCATCTTGAAGTGACAAATGACATGTTATTGATCAAGGCTGAAACATTCGGACCGTTGACCTTAACATTGGGTGCTTTTAAATTGAATTTGGTTGCTGTAAGCCATTTCCCCTGTTCTCCGGGAGAATTTTCATTAACAATAGAAACTTTAGAATCAATGATCTGCACTCTGGAATTGAGCTGAAAAGGAGGTTTCTTAGGATCTCTTTTTTTCCCGTCATCAAAGAGTTCTGTAAATCTTACAAAATTGGAGATACTGTCTCCTTTATAGGTAATAACTTTTACATCAGCATTTACAAGGGTCAGAGAATTGAAACTTAGAGAATTGCTTTTTCCGGAGATGGCATTCACCGCGAGGGATATCCAGTCCGAATCTGCACGGAATTCACGGGCTGTAATAAAATCAAATCCTTTATAATCTTTTACTTTTAAGCCTTTTATAGTGACATCTCCAAAGTAGTTTACATCTACACTTTCTGTGGAAAAACCTGATTTAAAATCTTTGTTTACGATCTGAAGAGCCTGATCTGCTGCCCATTGTTTGGTGACCGGAAGATTGATGACAACAAGTACACCTCCAACAAGAACAATACCAAGCCAAAAGAGAATCAAAAGGAGTTTTGCCCACCATGTATAGCTGGTAACATCCTTCACCGCCTGCTTCCCAAACTCCTCAGCTGTTTCCACAGGATGATGTATGGCATCTGAAGCCAGCTCAGATGCTTCTTTCACTGTCTCCCGAACTTTTCCTTCTACATTTTCGACAGTTTTTTGTACCTGATCCCCTAGGTTTTCAGCTACTGATTTTTTATTCTTATTCTCGTTATTATTCTCTAACTTTGCCATTATTATGAGCGACTCTATAATTTTAGGTATTGAATCGTCCTGTGACGACACCTCAGCAGCTATCATCAAGGGAAATTCTATTCTTTCAAACATTGCCGCGAATCAGGCCATCCACAAAGAATATGGAGGTGTTGTTCCTGAATTAGCTTCACGGGCCCATCAGCAAAATATTATCCCCGTTGTTGAAAAATCTTTTTCTAAAGCAAATATACAACAAAATGCTATCTCTGCTATAGGATTTACACGTGGACCTGGACTTTTAGGATCTCTTCTTGTAGGAACATCATTTGCTAAGTCTTTGGCTATGAGCCTTAATGTTCCATTGATTGAAGTAAATCACCTTCAGGCACACATTTTAGCCCATTTCATCGAAGATGCAAATCCTGTGCCGCCTACCTTTCCTTTCTTATGTCTTACCGTAAGCGGAGGACATACCATGATTGTATTGGTAAAAGACTATTTTGACATGGAAATCATCGGGAAAACCATTGATGATGCCGCCGGAGAAGCTTTTGATAAAATCGGAAAGATTTTTGACCTCGACTACCCTGCCGGACCTATCATTGACAGACTCTCTAAAGAAGGAAATCCTGATGCTTTTACGTTCAATAAACCAAAGCTTGAAAACTACGATTATTCTTTCAGCGGAATTAAAACTTCAGTATTGTATTTCATTCAGAAAGAAGTCAGAAAAAATCCGGATTTCATCAAAGAAAACTTAAATGATCTATGTGCTTCTGTACAAAGGACTATTATCGAAATTCTGATGAATAAACTTGAAAAAGCAGCCAAAGATCTCAATGTGAACCAAGTTGCTATTGCAGGGGGTGTTTCTGCCAATTCTGCGCTAAGAAAAGCCATGGAAGATAACAAAGAAAAACTAGGCTGGGATATCTACATTCCCAAATTCGAATATACTACAGATAATGCTGCAATGATCGCCATGGTAGCGAAACTGAAATTCGAGAGAGGAGAGTTTACCGATTTGAGAACTTCAGCAACAGCAAAATATGATTTATGAAAATACTCTTAGAAGAAAAGGTACTGGGAACACAGTCTAAAAAAAATTCAAAATATTACTGGGTATTAGAAACCATTACAGGAAAAAATGATAGCCCGGAAAATTCTTTAGATTATTTTCCATCAAATTCTGAAAAAGGATACATTCAGGATATAAAAGAAGAAATTTTAAAATCAATCAATTCTGAACATCTTTTTAGTTTTCCTTACACTCCAAAAGAAGGAGATTATTTGTCTATTAAAAATAATCTGAGAAAGCAGGAATACTTAAATCTTATTTTTATTAATAATAATTGGATTGAAGAAATATTCATGTGCTCTTACCGGGACTGCGATACAGACATCTATACAACCATCAAAACAGGAGTTGCATTTTTAACCCAGGATATATGAAATTATTTTACGGAGAAATAGCAGATCAAAAAGTGATCATCAACGATGAAGAGCAGCTGCATATCATAAAAGTTCTTCGGATGAAAGATGGTGAAGGTATTCATGTAACAGATGGAAAAGGAAAGCTGGCTGCCGGAAAACTTTTTATAGAAGGTAAAAAAGCAGGTATTGAAGTTTCTGAGATCAAAGAAAACCTGCCGGAATTCAATCCAAAGCTTCATATTGCTATTGCTCCAACCAAAAATATTGACAGAATTGAGTTTTTCGTGGAAAAAGCTGTGGAGATGGGCATTTCTGAGATCAGTATTATCATCACTGAAAAAACGGAACGTAAAAATATCAATATTGATAAGATCAGGAAACAGGCTATTGCTGCATCAAAACAAAGTTTGAGATTTCATTTTCCTGTCATCAATGATGCTGTAAAGCTGTCAGACTTCCTAAAAAATATTGATCCGGATTATACTTTTGTGGCGCACTGTCATGAGAATCTGGAAAGAATTGACCTTAAAAATATTCCTCAACTGGAACAGCTTACTTTTTTAATAGGGCCTGAAGGTGATTTTTCTGAAAAGGAAATTGCATTTCTGGCAGAAAATAATGTAAAAGCAGTATCACTCGGAAATCAAAGACTGAGAACAGAAACTGCCGGAGTTTTTGTAGCAGCATGGAATTATTATAATATGATATAGATATTAAATCAAAAAATAGTTTTCTGAGCTATTGACGACAATAATAAAGGAGGCTACTAACCTCCTTTTTTTATTTATTTCCAATCAATATTATTTTCTCTCAGATATTTTTCAAAAATCTGCTGTCCACTTCTGATGGAATTGACCGTCCAAAGGATTTTCATTCTCAAAAGTTTTTCTTCATCCAATTTATACTCAATACCAGATTTTATAAGCTTTTGTTTCAATTCATACATACAGATGGAAGCTGCCACTGACACATTAAAACTTCTCGTAAATCCATACATCGGAATTGCCAGCGTTTCATCTGCAAAATCCAGAATTTCCTGAGATACACCTTCCATTTCGGTTCCGAAAACCAAAGCAATGGGTTCTGTGATCTCATATTCGGGCAGCATTTTAGCATTATTTTCCAAAGAAACCACTACTATTTTGTATCCTCTGTCTTTAATATTCTGAAAGGATTCCATATTTCGGGGAAGCTTTTCAACCTCAACCCAGGTATCTGCCCCTTTTGTGACCCGGAGATTGGGCTCAAAGCTGTATTCTTCCTGCAAAGCCACTACTTTATGAAAACCACAAGCTTCCACAGAACGTACAATGGCTGCGGCATTTCTAAACTGATAGACATCTTCTACAACCGGAAGTACAAAATCTGAACTTTCCTGGGAGAAATGTTCAATTTTCGCCAGTCTTTCTTCTGTTAAAAACTGTTTTAAATATTCAAAAGTAGGTGCTAAATCATTCATCTGCATTTAATTATTTTTTTCAATAGCCTAATGTAATACCTACGATTATTATCCTATTATCATAAAATTTTACCGTAAGCGTTTCATTCATTTTCAAATCTTTGCAAATTAACGTAATTTTGGGCTATGAACCCTAATCGGGCTCCAATTCTTAATTAAAAATAGTACATGAAGCGAAAAGTCCTGCTCATCTATACCGGTGGAACCATCGGGATGGAAAAAGATTATGAAACCGGAAGTCTCCGTGCCTTTGATTTTGGTAATATATTTGAAAAGATGCCTGAAATGAGACTCATGGAATGTGAAGTCTTTGTTCATCCTTTCGAAACACCGCTTGATTCTTCGGATATGGGGCCTGAAGAATGGAGAGTTATCGCCAACTATATTCATAAAAATTATGATGACTACGACGGTTTCCTGATTCTTCACGGAACAGATACCATGTCTTATACAGCATCAGCATTAAGTTTTATGCTAAAAGGATTAAGAAAACCTGTGATTATGACCGGATCTCAGCTTCCCATTGGTGACCTGAGAACGGATGCCAAAGAAAATCTTCTGACCAGTCTTTATTATGCCAGCCTTTATGAAAATGATGAAGCAGTCATTCAGGAAGTTGCCATTTACTTTGAGTATAAATTATTAAGAGGAAATAGAACTTTGAAATATTCTGCTGAATATTTTGACGCCTATGCAAGTCCGAATTATCCTATATTAGGACAGTCCGGAGTGCATTTGAATATTATCAAAGACAGCTTATTCCGTTGTGATCCTAAAGTAGAATTTCATGTGGATGAACATATTTCAGAAGATATTTTATTCTGGAGAATCTTTCCGGGTATGCATCTGAGCCATTTCAAAGAGATCCCAAAAATGAAGGTTCTTATTCTTCAGGTTTTTGGCTCCGGAACGATTTTCAGCAGTGCAAAAACACAGGAAACACTTCAGGAAATCAGAAACAACGGAACTGAAATTGTAGTGGTAAGCCAATGTATTTCAGGAGGTATCTCATTCGGAAAATATGAAAACAGCAATATTTTCTCCAGAATCGGTGCCATCAGCGGAAGAGACATGACTGCAGAGACAGCGATCACTAAAGCAATGCACCTTATTGATAATCCAAGCTACTCCGGAAGCTTTGCCGATAATTTCACCAGAAGCCTTTGTGGAGAAATTACAGATTAAATTGCAAGAATAATTTGGATATTAAAGAAAATAGACTATTTTTGCAATCTCAAAAAGAGAGGTGTCCGAGTGGTTGAAGGAGCTACCCTGGAAAGGTAGTATGCGGGTAACTGTATCGAGGGTTCGAATCCCTTCCTCTCTGCAAAGAAAACTAAAGCCTGTGCTAACATTAGCACAGGCTTATTTTTTGGATAAAACTCTTTACTTTTTTATCATTTTTTGATGGAAGATTTCTACCCATTTACAAAAGGGTGATATCGCTCCTCTTCTTTAATACGTATTTATACCCAACTTGATAATTGGTCATTTGTACTATAAAATATCTCTTTTGTTCTTTGTTACTTTGGAATATAAAACAACCACAAAAACCAACTTAACATGACATCTACAAGTGTAAACGCAAATTCCTCAGGCAATGTGCAACTTGGAAACGGAGCACAGTTCTGGGTATATCTTTCTCCTCAAAACGAAACATCCAAGATGATTTCTACATGGAGAGTTACATTCTCACAGGGAAACTGGAGTGATTCCATTTCAAGTGAAAATCCTACCAAGCAAATTCACACCCCTAATCTTTCAGGGATCTTTGATATTAAGGTAGAATTATTAAGTGCATCTACCGGTACATGGCGTCAGATTCCGCCTCAGGCCGGAAGCTATAATGAAATAGGCTGCAACTCCAATTGCGCCTCTATGGTGGGGATCGTTGCTGATAGCACAAAACCTCCTATTGGAGCGATCAATGCTCATTTTTGGACCACATGGGATGCCATGTGTAAAACAGGAAAAAACTAAACTAAAAATCACAGTCCACAGTTCCATAAATCAGAATTGCCACAGTATTAAATATTGTGGCAATTTGATGTGAAATAACAAAATTTTCCATATCCCATTTTTCACTACATTAGCCTATTAAAATATGATTTGATCAATATGTATAAACTACGGACAGTATTCCCTTTACTGTTATTTTTAGCTGTTTTTCTATTTCCCCAACTTACAAAAGCCAGTGCTTACTGGATGGAAATTCATGGATCGGGAAAATTAAAAGATCCTGTAAAAATTCAGGTCTGCTATGGCTTTATTAATGATCTTAGTGAGCGACATCGTACTACCGGACCGGAATTTCATGAGATTAAGAATTTCAAATTCTATATTCTTAACATCAAAGGAGAAAAATCAAAGCTTGAATTACAAATGATGGGAGATCATTGGGAAGGAACTTTCACTCCTGATAAAGAGGGAAGCTACCGGATTTTAGGAATGAACGATCAGCTGCCTGTACTGCTGCGTTCTAAAAATCCTCAGGAAAATGTACGTCCCATTGATTTTATGTGTGGTGATTACCATGTTGGACAGCATTCAAATATGGCATCCCCTACCCAGTTTATGGATATTATTCTTCAGGAAAAAAATGGTGTTTACACCGTTTCTCCATATCGAAATATGAAACCCGTAGAAAAGGGAACTCCAATCAGAATATTCAACCCTGAAAACTGGGAAAAGAATATTTCAATTGATGAAAATAATCAAGCGGTTTTTAAACCTACTCTTCCGGGATTGTACGTAATCAGGCAAGACTGGCAAGACAATACTCCAGGAACATTTCAGGGAAATACCTATGGAAAAATACGGTATCGCAATAATTATTGCCTTTGGATCAACTGACCCTATCTTAATTATAAAAAATAAAAATCCCAGACTTACATCTGGGATTTTCCAATTATTGTATATTCTATTTAAAACTTTAAAGAAACGCTTCCAAGAAAACGCGATGGAGCCTGAGGGGTCAAACGTACAGACCACGCTTTTTCATTGGTAATATTATCGAATTTCAGTCCTACTCTATATTTTGGCTGATCATAGAATATCCCCAAATCAAACATTTTATAGGATGGAATAATTACTTTGGCTGTTTGTGTATTGGTCTGATAGGAAGATGACCCCATATTTCCACCACCCCCTATTCCAAGGCCTTTTAATTTACCTTCAGAAATCCTGTAGCTGATCCAAAAATTGTACATATTGGCAGGTCCTGATAATGCAGGTCTTAAACCATTAACGGAAGGATTGGCATTCGTATATTTACTGTCGTTATAAGCATATCCAGCTACAATATTCAATCCATCAAACGGATTGGCAGTAATTTCAGCTTCTATTCCTTTGCTTAGCTGTGTCCCATCCTGTATTGAATAGTTGATATCATCAGGATTGGTTCTTAAAATATTATCTACACGGATGTTATAATAGCTTAATGTTCCTACCAATCTGTGGTTGAAAATATCTGCTTTCACTCCAAATTCCAACTGATTGGCATATTCCGGTCTGAATGTATTTCCATTAATATCTACTCCGCTTACATTATTAAAACCATTCATATAATTTCCAAATAAGGAAAGTTTATTCTTTAATACTTCGTAAACAATTCCCATCTTAGGTGAAAGAGCCGTCTGTCCATAAGGTCCCGATTGAGTTCCACTATTGCTCAGCCCCCCTTTGATCTCCCCTGTGGTGATATCATATACTCCTTTAAACTGAAACCGATCTACCCTCAAACTGGCCATCACCGTAAGCTGGTCGGTGATATTGAATACATCCGATACATACGCAGCATAGGTATTATCACTATTATTTTCTTTTCTGAAAGCAGACGTTGCGGTAAGGGCATCAATTATATTTTGATTGACTCTAAAATCTGCTGAAGGATGAACAAAGTTGAATACCTTGGTATTGGTATGATAACGGTCAAAATGATTGGAATTGTTATAATAATCTAATCCTACAACCATTCTGTTTCTAAAACGTCCGATATGGAAATCTCCAATAAAATTCTGTTGGATATTGGTTGCAATAAACGAAGTTGTACCCACCATCACCTGAGCACTTGCCGTAGAGTCTGTTTTCCCGTTAATCGCAGAAATATACCCATTGATTGTAGATCTTGCTCGGGATAATATAGTCTGTGAGGTCCAGTTTTCAGAAACTTTATAATTCAATTGAGCAAAGATGTTCATCATCTGTGTTTCATACGCCAGATCATCACCCAGGAATTTTTTATAGTAGGGAAACTTCATATCCGCAATAGACTGAGTTTTATTGCTTCCTGTATAAGGATTAAAACGAACAACGGATGTTCCCTTTGCCTGGTTGAATTCCACATCCAGAAGAAGCGACATACGATCATTTATCTGATAAGAAAAACTTGGAGCAATGGCTAAAGAATTGGTAAATCCGAGGTCCTGAAAACTCTTTTCAAACGTTCCTGCAGCGTTAAGACGGAAAAGAGCTGTTCTGTCTTTGTTTACGGGGGTATTCACATCCACTGTCAATCGGTTATAACTCCAGCTTCCTCCTACATAGCCTACTTCGCCACCAAATTTATTATAAGGTTTTTTCGTTACTCTATTGTATACACCTCCATAGCTGCTGGCTACACTTTTTCCAAACAAGGTAGCCGACGGCCCTTTAATAGCTTCTATACGTTCAAGATTTACAGGATCAATTACTGAAAATGCAGCTCCCGCTACACCGTTTCGTGCGTTGGGTTCTGTTTCGAATCCTCTTGAACGAAATGTTACTCTTCCCTGATTGGCAATCATAGGAACTCCGGCTCCCGGTACATTTTTGGAAATACTTCCAAGATCTACAGCCACCTGTTCTTGAAATAATTCTTTGGTAACCGTGTTGTAGACTTGTGGATTTTCTAAATTTTTCAACGGCAGTCTTGCTACAAATCCGCTTTCCTTTTTGGAAAACCTATTTGTATTTTTCATTATGACAACCTCCTGTATTGCCTGAATATTTTCTTTTGTCAGCTGATAGTCAAGCTTTGTATCTTCACCCGCTTTCACTTCAACAGAAAGGCGGACTTCTTTGCTTCCAAGAATCTGTAATTTTAAGGTATATGTTCCCGCGTTAAGGTTTGCAAAATGATAATTCCCATCATCATCTGTCAGGGTCTGGCGGTCTGTTTCCAACAATGAAACTGATATTGCTCTCAGAGGCTGCCCATCTACCATATTCACCTTTCCTGTTATGCCTCCCTGTAAATCCTGAGCATACAGAGTTGTAAAACTAAGCAAAGAGAATAAGAAGATTAGAACTCGTTTAAGCGATTGTATTTTGTGATGGATTGCAATATCATTCCGTGTGGTAATTCCAGAATGAGTCATATGCCCCAATGAGAGCACACATTCATTAGATTGTATCATTTTTCAGCCTTATTTAAAATAATTATAAATAAAAGTGCAAAATAAAGAAATAGCAAATTCTCCCACAATATTAATTTGAACTATTCTAAATAAATTTTAAATCCTAATTGAGCTTGTGCCTAAGTAAATGCCTTGAGACAGTGAGTAGATCAAGTAGTAAGAGGGGTTCTTACTTTAACTTATTTATAGGAGAATTACTTTCATGTAAGTTGTTAATAAGTTATCCACATATTATCCACAATTTATTTCATTCCTAATTCTATCCTAAATCAGGTCTTTATTTTGTCTTGTTTTTAAACAGCATTAAAAGATTTTGAATAAACATTCTATGAACAAAGCTTCTAAATTTGGGACGATAAAGTATTCTTTCTGCGTATCAATGATATTTTTATCCATTCTATGGTTTCGCAGTCATTTTAAATCAATTATAAAACAGTTATCTATACTATTGAGCATGAAGAAAATTTTTGCAGGGTTATTTTTATTGGGATGCATAGGAACTTGCATCAAGGCACAGATCAGCGCCCCAGGATTGGGAGATGCCCACAATGCATTCTGGGGTGCTTCCGGAGTGAAGCAACAGTTGGATTCTTTAGGTAAGAAACAGGCTTTAAGCTATGTTGCCATCGGAAGAAAAAGCAGTCCGGATAACCATAATTTATTTTCAAAGCAAGCTATCATTGTTTTAAATCACGAGGTTTATCATTCCTTTGCTCCTCACCAACAATACAGCTATGCGATCAGCTACCGCAGGCAGCCTCAGTATGAAAGTACGGCTCCTTATGAGAAAGAAAATACAGAACAGGAATTCAGGATATACGGAAGATATGCCTATACTTTTGACCTTGGCCAACAATGGAAACTGAAAAATACGGTGCGTCAGGAATTCAGGAAGTTTTTTGATGCAGACTTTCATAAGGTAGAGGAAGACTTTCAACTGCGAACCCGTATCAAAAGTCAATTAACTTACAATTTATCCCCTAAAAACAACCAAAAGCTAGCATTGAGTGCTGAAGCTCTGTTTTCTATAAGTCATCTCAATGAACCGAATTCTGAGTGGGGATCATTCGGATACCGTGAAATGCGTATTGCGGCTTATTATATGTTTACAATCCCCAATTCGCCTTTTACAGTAGATGTAGGATACATGGATGACCTGATCAGAGGCAGCCAAAGTATTCATCATGGAGGGGTACATTATCTGGCGGCTGATGTGATATGGAATATCCCTTATAGGAAAAGATAAACAATCGAAGTAACTTAAAAATCTAAGGTCTTATACGAAAATGTATGAGACTTTTTATTTATTTAAATCACGCCAAGTTCTGTCGCATCGGGCATTTATTTTTGCTGTAGATCAAAACAAAGAATCTTGCAAGAGTTTGTAACATCTACAATTAAAATAACAACACCAAAAACAAAGAACAATGATTTACACTAATGATTTTTTCGCAGCAGGAAGCACTTACCCCAACGATAATTTAGTACAGCTGGTGGATAGTTTTACTAACGAAAATGTAAATTTTAAAAAAGTCACTTTATGGCATGATGGAACGGCGATGAATCCTTCCAAAGCTGATGGCATTATTTACAGACAAAAAGGTAACGACTATTATGTTGATGTAGACTGGCTGGCCAACCGTACCGTATATGTAAAAAGATTCGGGGCAGTAGGTGATGGAATTACAAATGATGCGCCTGCTATCAGAAAAATGATTTCATTTCTTCCTCAGAGAGACTTTATTGTAGTATTTGAAAATGCAAAATATATGCAGGGAGATGGAAGTTTTACGGATCGCTACCCATTAAAACAAGATTGTAAAACAGGAATTTGGATATATTCAGGAGACCAAAATATAGGACCTGAACTCTTCTTCAGTTTTACAGATAAATCTGATTTTACGATATATGGTAATGGGGCTCTAATCAAAGCTCATCCAGATAATCCGCCCATTATTAACATGCGTGGTTTTGAATTTATCCGATGTAAGAATTTTAAAGTAGAAAACCTTAATTATGATGGTTCTAAAAACGATAGAAAGCCGGATGGCGCAGATCCTAATGTGTATAATAATCAGTCTGGCTTTAAGGTTAGTTCTTCCAAAAAATATGAACTGACAGACTGCAGATCTGATAATTGCTGTATGGATGGATTTTTTATTTCTTCAGATGAGCTTTTTGCTGATGTAAAAACCAATAACTGGAATGAAGACGGAATATTAAGAAACTGCCATGCAGATAATAACTACAGACAAGGATGTTCAATAGTAAACAGTAAAAGATTTAAAGTAATTGGTGGATCATATACCAATACAGGAAAAACCTATGGAACATCACCAAAAATGGGAATTGATGCGGAAGAAGGTACTACTTCTGATTTTGGAAGAGGAAATACTGATGCTGTTTTTGATGGTGTTTTATTTGAAAATAATGAAAATGCAGGATTAGCTCTTCATTTTGGTACCCATGATGCAAATGTCACCAATTGTGTTTTTAAAAATAACCCTCTATTTGTTGCTCCGGATGAAGACGCTTTAAGCTGTAATAATACTATTTTCAATAATAATTTTTATGATTCTCATGCAGAGTTAAGAGGTGGTGGAGAGCATTTCTATGGCAATCGCTTTTATTTATCTCCACAAAATTCTTTTCATATGGACATAGTTTGTAAATATCCACATTTTAAAAATAAAAAATGTCGAGAAACTCTGGTTTATGACAATTATATTCAAAGAGAAGCCGGAAGCGGACCTATCGGACAAGTAGCAGGATCATTAACTATAGGAGAATACAAGGATGGAGTAAAAGTATTCAATAATACATTCATTAATCTCGCATCTAAAGACAATTTCCTATTCATATATGGTCCGCAAGACAGAACATTGGAATTTTATAACAATACATTCCATAATACTACCGAATTTATTGCTAATTCACCTATCACTAATCTTATTTACACCAATATTGAAAGCTTTTTCAAAAATGCTTACAACAATAAAATTGAGATTCCCGGGATATCCCCAATGGTTTCTACCATTAAAAAGGCTCAGGCAGGTAAACTGGTGAGAAGCTTTCACCTGACAGACCTGCCTAAGAATAAATTTGTAGATGTTACCTTTGACAGTATTCCGTCTTCCTTCGAAGCCAGAGATCTTTACCTTAAAGTAACGACTAAAGGATACTGGTATAATATAGATTCTACACAAATTAAAGAAGAAATTATATCTCTTTTGGATGTAAAACCTATCAGCTACACCGGTACTTTGGATGATTTTAAAAGACTTCCCGTCTCTACAGGACTTTATGTCAAAAATAATAAAGTAACCCTGACCTTTGCACAGAGCAACACAGACGCAGCAGGAAACAATTTATGGGCATTGGATATTGTCATTGAAGTATTAGGAAACTATACTGATGATTTTCCTGTAAATATCTCCAGTGCTTATGACACCAATAGCCAACCTTTGATCCTCAATTTACCAATGGTTAAATCAATTAACCAGACAGATTCATCAGCCTCTGATGTAGCTACTCTTCGTAATGATTTCAATAGTTTATTATTAAAATTAAAAAATGCAGGAGTAATGCAAGACTGATAAAATCCATTCTGCTTATTTAGGTTGTCTCAATCATGAGGCAACCTTTTTCATTATAATATATAAAGATCATTCCCTATTATCCAACTGAAAAATCCCAATCAGTGATGATTGGGATTTGTTTGAAAAACATAAGTTTTTCCGCAATATAATTAAGTATGAATGTTTGGTGTAAAATCTTAATTGCACAACGTCAGAAACTGGCGGCTCATCTGTACTTTAAATTTCGCCTCTGACCTCGAACTGGCATAAATAGTGTGTTTAAAAGCATGCACATTTTTCAGCTTCTGATCTATAAATTCAGCAATCTGCACAATGGAGAAGAGAAAATCCCTATATACCGCCATATTAACCGTCTGTCCATAGTATGGAAGATAAGCCTTTAAAAAGGGAATTGCCTTCTGATGCCTATTGTAGCTGATACAAAATCCCACTCCTTCTACCGATGTGATGACAGCATAGTTATTGATATAGTCCAGAATATTTTTACTGCTATCCAGGCCATTGGCATTTTTTGAACAAAACTTGTTGATTTTATCGAGAATATGCTGGGCATATTCCATCATTGAAATATTTTTAAATTCAAATACATGATGGATGCCATTGGCTGGCGAGGTTCCGTTTTCACAATCAATACAGAAAGAGATTCCGATTTTCTCATGGTAAGGAAAAAAGCAGTCTTTCACTTCTATGGAAGCATCCTGCTTTAACCTGTCTTCTGCAAAATTGTAATAGACGTAAGGGCTGTAAAGTTCAGCCAGCGCTTTCAGATAATCTGTTTCGCTGGTATTATGATATTCTTCAAACCATTTTTCAAGGTTATCGTAATAATTACTTTCAAAGTCGTTAAAGTTTAAGTAAAATGGCAATTCCATAGCTCTGTAATTTTGATATGACAAAGCTATACTCGTAATGCGACAAAACTTGACGCAATATATTTTTTGTAAAAAAGATTTGAAAGATTATTAAGCCAAGGATGAATCATTATTAACGCTAATGTTCGCAAGGCTTGTTAGGTAACGTTTTATATTTTGTTCGCAAAGGCACTTTGTTCAGCCAGGATCTTAGTTTATACATTGCTGAGTGCAACGCCTTTGCGACCGGACTTAAAAACAATAAAATATCTTAGCGAGCTTCGCGTTAAAATAAAAACTCATAAGCAAAACAAACTGACTCATTTATTTATCATAGTTTTTCATGATGTACTCGAAGTAGTGAATCATTTTCAGGTAGTTTTCAATGCTGAGATATTCATTGGTACTGTGAATGCTCTGCTGTTCTGCACTGTTGATCTTGATGGGCATAAATCGATATACGTTTTTGCTCACAATCTCATATTTACCGGCATCCGTTCCAGCCATAGTAAGGTATGGAGTGACAATCGCTCCGGGATGAATTTCCTTCACTCCGGCTTCAATTAATTTAAAGGCTTTTGTATGGGTTGGAGAAATTGCGGAAGCTTCTCTTGTATTGTCAATTTCTTCTACCTCAACATCAAAACCTTCTGTGGCCTTGGCAATATGATCTCTTACATCTTTCACCGAATTGCCGGGAAGGAGTCTGAAATTAACGACAAATTCCACTTCAGGAGAAAGTACATTGGTACCATCACTTCCTTTCATCATGGTGAGTGCTGTTGTCGTTCTTACCAGTGCATTGGTCGTATTATTTTTGGTAAGCTGGGAAATCAATACAGGTTTTAACAGCCATTGATTCGCCAGTGCCATTCTTGTCGTGAAGGGCATTTCACCTCCAATATTATTAAAAAACTCTTTAATGAGTGGAGTGATTACAGGTTTCATCTGATGATCTTCCAGGCGCTGCATAATAACGGCTGCTTTTCCAATAGCGCTTTCCATAGGAGGCATAGAAGAATGCCCGCCCAGTCCTTTGACTTTTATTTTTGCGGAAAGAAATCCTTTTTCAGCACATCCCACAACAGCAACATCTGTATCTATTCCCGCTACATTTCCTTTTCGCATAATCAATCCTCCTTCGTCATAAACGGCATCGAACTTCAGTCCTTTTTTCTTAAAGTAATCGGCAATCTGAATTGCTCCTTTTTGTCCGCCCACTTCTTCATCAAAACCAAAAGCCAGATAAATATCACGCTGCGGAATCTGTTTGTTTTTGATCATAGAATTCATAGATTCCATTAACGAAAAAAGCATTCCTTTCATGTCTATCGCTCCTCTTCCATAGATCCTTCCATTGGCAACCGCTCCTGAAAAAGGGGCATATTCCCAGTCTTCTGATACTTTTGCAACAGGATCCAGCGGCTTATCATCCGGACGGAATATGTTTTCTTCATTATTTTTGATATCGGCATCTCCCGGAGGAACAACATCCATATGGGAAAGGAATAGAATAGGTTCCAAAGACGGATTGCTTCCTTTAAGTCTGAACACCAATCCATATTGGTTCACTTCAACATTTTCTGTATTCTGATATACTAAAGGATAAGATGTTTTTAAATAGGTTTTGAACTGATCAAACGGTGCATAATTGAATTCACCCAAACTTCCGGTAGAAACAGTAGGAATTTTTATGCCGCCTGAAAACCTCATTACGGCAGAATCATTTTTTACAGGTTTCCACCCCTCACCTGCTCCTATATTATTTTTCTTAAATGGATAGGTGTAGGTTTTGATCAATACTACAGCAGCCAGAATAATAACGATTCCCAAAAGGAGTAAAAGAACTTTTTTCATAGCGGTTACGTTTTTGTGAAGTGGTTTGATCCTATAAATATAGCAAAGTATTTGGTCTTTAACAATTCAATTTGAACTTTCAAGGGTAAAACACTTTAAGAATTCACAACGGATAAAACTATATGAACTTGTCCCCATGATGAAAATAAGATCGTCATTAGGACAAAAAATAGTATGAAGAATATTCTGCACATCATTTCCAGCGCGAGAGGAAATCTATCCTACAGTAAAGGTCTCAGTTCGGCTATCGTTGACAAACTTTTGCAACAAAACAAGAATCATCAAGTCACTGTACGGCATCTGGTGAAGGACTCACCACCATATCTGGATGAAGAGTCAATCTATGAGTTTTATAAACATCCTGGATTATACGATGAAAAAAGCAAACTGCTTCTTTCGTATGCCAATACGATTGTGGATGAAGTACGTGAGGCTGACATTATTGTCATTGGAACTCCTATGTTTAATCTGGGAATCTCAACCCCTTTGAAAGCATGGCTGGATCAGCTGATCCGGGCGGGAGTTACGTATGTTTTTGATGAACAGTGGAATCGTGTGGGGCAGTTTAAAGATAAAAAAGTGTATTTCGCTGTTGCTTCAGGCGGGAGAAGTACCGAAGGTGCTCCGGATTATATTTCTGCTTACCTCAAAGATGTTTTCAGAAGTTATACCGGAATTACGGATGTTGAAACGTATCGTGTGGAAGGGACTATGGAAAATGGTTTTAAAGCGGATTATGAAAATATTCTGAAAGACTTTTGATCATAGATACTACTTTTTTTTAATTTTATTTTTAACGCAAAGTTTTTAATTGTGAATATTGAATAGAAGGAAGCAAAGATGGAATCAACAAGTTGATTGGATGAAGCTTTGAAATTAAAAGAATAACTTTTTTTAACGCAAAGGCGCAAAGGCTTTTAATTCTAATATGTTTTTTAAGGCGCAAGAAAATCAAAGATTTCCAGCAAGGAAACGATGATAGAATTCTCGTGCCTTAAAAAACTTTTATTGTCATATCTATCTTGGTGGTTTATCCTCCATACAATGAACGATATTTTATTCTTCTAATTCAGGATTTCGTTCATTTGGGTTAAAATGATTGGTTTTCCGTCGGTCACTACAATGGTATGTTCGTGTTGAGCCATATACCCTCCTTTGTTTCCTACCATGGTCCAGCCATCTTTTAATTCTACAGCAATATTGGAATCGGTAGAAATAAAAGTTTCAATAGCCACAACAGAGTTTTTCTTAAAACGTCTGGAATCATAACGGTTTCTGTAGTTCAGCAATTCATCAGGCTGTTCATGTAAGCTTCTGCCTACTCCATGCCCGGCAAGGTTCTTAATGACTTTAAGACCTCTTTTCTTCGCCTCTGTTTCCATTAAATGTCCTATGTCCGCGATTTTCACTCCGCCTTTTATGTTGCTGATCGCTTTTCTCAAAATATCTTTTGATGCTTCCACCAGTTGCTGATGTCCGTGGATATCTTTTCCAATGACAAAAGAACCTCCATTATCCGCCCAATATCCATCCAGCTCTGCAGAAACATCAATATTGATCAGATCGCCTTCTTTCAAAATCCTCTGATCTGTCGGAATACCGTGGCAGAATTCATTATCTACGCTGATACACGTCCAGCCCGGGAACCCATACGTCAGATAAGGAGCAGATTTTGCCCCGAAATCTTCCAGAATTTTAGCGCCATACTCATCAAGATCTTTTGTGGTCATACCCGGTTCAGCATAATCCATCATTTTCTTCAAAGTATAGGCAACGGCTTCACTTACTTTTTGCATTCCGATCATTTGATCTTCGTTGGTGATTGACATATTTGTTTGATTATTGTTGATTGTTACAAAGTTAGGAAATTAAAATATGCAGACACATACCGTTTTAAATCCTATTGAACAAGTAATAAAAACTTCATGAAGAAAAAATCGCGTTGTATGAACGTATGCTGAAAGGAAAGGATGAAATGATGAGCAGACTGGAAAAGTTGCTTGAAAAATAACAGACAAAAGAATAAAAACCACTGCTGATACAGTGGTTTTTCGTTTTATTTTTGGACACGAGCGAGACGCTCACGCCAGCGGTTTTTTTTATTCTATAATCTTTTTATAACAATTCTCCCCATCATGGTAGCCAAAGCAAAGTACAATATTCTTATCTTTTTTCTCAAAAAAAGTAGTATAGGTCATATCAGTATCATTCACATCTTCTGGAAAGGCAATTAAATCTTTATCAAAATTTAAATAAAAATCATTAAACTCTATTGTGTTACCTTCTAATTTGTATTTCGAATTGTAATTCAACAATTTCTTCCCTTTTATATTGTAAATTACTCTATTATAAACCCCATCCTTGTTAATCGTTAAAGTGTCGTATGTATTCTTGTATGATATGGGTGAATATTTTCCATATATATCTTCATTACTAATATTTTGGCAAGAAAATAAAAAAGGTAATAAAATTAAACTTATACTTTTTTTCATATTTATTAAATTTAAGTTGTTCGATTTAAAATCTAGGTCTTGTTAGTATGGTGGTGTTATAGCTTGTTTAAAAACGTTCTTTAAGGTTGGGTTAATTACTTTTTTTTGAATTTCGGAGTTGCTTTCAGTCCATATATAAGTCTGATATGTATTTCCAAAGCTTTTTAACTTTCCTTCGGTTCTTTCAAAATTATTTACTGGTAATCTATAAAACAATGACTCTTGTGACTTAGAATCAGTCATTAAAAAAAGTGTTTCATCTCCTAATTTATACCAAGACACATTTGATCTTCCCCACATTTGCTCATTCCAATCAAAATTTGCTGTGATGGGGTTAGCTTGAAGATAATCCATTTTAACAACTCCTTTTGAATCTTTTGAATTTAGTGCTTTCTGTCTTGCTAAAGAAGAATATGGAGACGATGGCTTATCTAGAGAAGCAAAAGGTCCATCATTAGAATCATTAAAATCACTAAATAGACTGCGAGCAGGTCCACTTCCTCCAAAATATTCAATTGCTATAGTTCCCCATCCTACATCTTTTCCTCTATGCGTATAACCTCTAATAATAGATTCTCCGTCTTTAATAATATTTGAAGCTCCAGTTTGTCGACTAACTACTTTAGTGTCTCCATTTCTTTGATGGTAAAAATCTATTTTATTTCCACCTAAATTACTAATCATCTTGCCATTCTTATCATACTCATTATACAATCCCGTAAATACATTTCCTCCCGAAGATTCACTACTTGTAGACATCGTTGCTACATAAGCTTTAAAAGCTTCTTGTGCTGCCTCTCCAGAATAACTTACTGCAAAATTTCCATCTGGATCGATAACCATTCCAGGGCTATTTAATGCATAATTATAAGGGCTATGACGACGCATTTTCTCCGCTAATGGATCTATCACTCCCCATCTCCCAATATCCGACATATACATTCTCGCTCCATAATCATACATTCCCGTTTCCTGCAGCTCCTTTCCGTT
Organism: Chryseobacterium sp. GW821-FHT04C04; assembly: GCF_059420365.1. NCBI lineage: Bacteria > Pseudomonadati > Bacteroidota > Flavobacteriia > Flavobacteriales > Weeksellaceae > Chryseobacterium > Chryseobacterium sp. GW821-FHT04C04. The sequence continues at coordinate 162,266 of NZ_JBWKTO010000006.1, forward strand.
GTACTTATACTGATAAGCATTTTGTTTTGTAGTTGTATAATCATGCAGCATCCCAAAAGGGTAATAGCTATTGACTTCTACAATCTCTCCAGGTTTCCAGTCATCTATACAAAACCATTTTGTGCAGCTTGAAGCATTATATCTTCTGGGCTGGATTATCCCGTCTCCGCTTATATCGGTATAACTTAATCTTACATTTCCTAAATGGTCTGTAAAATTGTAAACATATCTATTCAGCAAAGCATCATAATATCCTTCTGAAGTAGGGATAATTCTTAATTTCAATTCCGGAACTTCATTAGGATCAGGTTAGTAAGTCCCTTGTCCATCCCATGATTCTATTCCAAATGTGCTTTTATAATGAAATCCATCCAAATAATGGGTTTCTAAATTTTTAAAGAGCTTCTTTATCTTTACTCCATCTGCCCTATAGGTATATTGGGTGATATTGGAGGTTTAGGTAAATTTATATAATTATATTGAATGTAGAAATATGATTGTTTGAACATATTTATAAAATAATACCACTGCTCTAGCAGTGGTATTATTTTACTTGTGGACACGAGCAGCACTCACGTCAACGATTAGACTTAATAAAATATTTACCTAGACATAATATCTAGATTTCCAATACAATCCATAAATTTTTTTTGATTTTCTTTTTTTAGGAAAGGGATATCTTCTACACCATCTTTAATATCATTATAATTTATCTTGATAGCTCCATAATTATTGATTTTCTTACCAGTAATGTAATAAATTTTAGTAAAAACCATTGGTTGGGGTGTATACGCATCGATTGCCAAACATTTTTTCAATGCATCTACTTTGTTTTCTATGGCTAGTTTATATCTATAATATTCATTAAAATTGTTATTTTTGAAGTCTTCCATTGAAATTCTTTTTGCATAAAATATAAAATTACCATTCTTAACTTTTGTGTAAGAAAGACTATCAATTTTTAATTTATATGGACTGGTTGTTATCTCACAAATATCTTTATTATCAATAATAATAATAATAATAATAATCCCATTATAAAATCCCTTTTCATCATGAAAACCATCTTCAATATAAATATGTGAATATTTTTTTTCTGAATTTATATTACAAGATTCTGCTCCTAACAATCTAAATTTTGTTAAGGCATCTTTCATTCCCTCATTTTCTTTATGGTTTAAATAAGAATTACTAAAAGGAACATTATCATTATTTAGTAAATTTTGATTTCCTTCTTTTAATGAGACTTTACTTTGTGATAAACAGCTAGTAAATAATATTAAGTATAATAATAAAATATAATTTTTCATTAGTGATAATTTGTATTAATTTGATCTATTTTTAAATCTTTGATAATGAAAATATGCAGCTGCACCATAATAATTATATCTATTTTGTAATATATTATTGTTTACCCTAAGCACATTTTTAATACTATCAACACTTGGAATGGGGGCTATTTGACTTCTATTTGAATCATAGTATACACTACCTCCAGCACTATCAATTAATCTACTACCTTCACCAGGAAATGATTTTCCAGTTCCATCTATAATTGTTTTATAATGTGTTCTAAGTGGAAGACCTGTTTCCGCTCGTACAATGTTCTCAACATGTGTACCATAAATTTCAGCGGTTGTATTTCCAAACCTTTCATCTGGTACAGCTCTTTGCCCTAAAGCAAAATATCCATAAACATGACCCATTTCATGTGCAATAATTGTGTATAAAGGTGAATATTCAGCATTCCTACCTAATGTTGTCCATAATCCTTGCCCTGGTGTTATGTTTAACTCAACGATATTACTAATACCATGTTTTATTTGTGACTCTCCAGTTGTATAATTAAAATGTATATCTCTTACTCTTCCATCGCTACTTTGCCCTTGATCAAAGTATCTTATCATTTCATTTCCTATTGATGTTTGATTATATAAATAACTTAATCCTGATACAGTTTGTAAAACATAATCTGATAAAGCTGTAGATGCATCTATCGTACTCCATTTCCCATTTACTTGATGTTGAGTTGCTCCATTATGAAACCTGTATTGCGTTCCATCTTGATCATTAATGTATATCCACTCTCCATTAATATCAATAAATTTAATTGGATTCCCTGCTACATAGCTATATGGAGATAAAGAATTATAATTCTCACTATAGTTATCTATCACTCCCCATCTCCCAATATCCGACATATACATTCTCGCACCATAATCATACATACCCGTCTCTTGCAGCTCCTTCCCATTGTACTTATACTGATAAGCATTCTGTTTTGTAGCTGTATAATCATGCAATAATCCAAATGGATAATAGCTGTTGACTTCTACAATCTCTCCCGGTTTCCAGTCATCTATACAAAACCATTTTGTGCAGCTTGAAGCATTATATCTTCTGGGCTGGATTATCCCGTCTCCATTGTTAATGGTATAACTTAATCTTAAATTTACAAGATGCCCCTTATACAGGTATTATATAATAGTTTTTCTACTTAAATAATTAAACCATAGCAATGCTATGGTTTAATTATTTAAGAACATGATTTACAAATCATTACTCCAAACTTTTGCAGTTATTTTCCATAAAGTAGTGAATCTTTTTATCATTAGTAATTAACTTATTATTTTTGAAATATAAGATATAACCATTAATAAGACTTTGATTGCCTTTTGGTAACATTTTTATATCATAATTTATGGATTGTAAATATTTGTCAAAAAAATTTATATTTTTCTTATTAACAATTTTATCATCAATCTCATAAATTATTAACATTCCTTTATATTTATATGTTTTATATGTCTGGATTTTTTTTTCATCATAGTAAATCAAATCTTTTTTACTAACTGTAAATAACAATTGATTTTTACAATCTACGATTAAATTTATCTGAATAAATTTAAAATTCCCTTCATCCTCTTTCCATTTATCGAGATAAGTATATAAAGATTTTTGTCCCTTATCTTGGGCATTTGAATAATTAAAAGTAAAAAGTAAAAATAAAATAATTAATATTTTAATTTTTTTTGTATTTCCCCTCATAAGCTTTAATTATTTTAGAACTATTATAGATTATTGTTGTATCATATTCAACAGCATAAACAAAATTGACTGCTTTACTGGTACTTTCAGCAGATACCCTATCTCCTTCATTCGTTTTTCCAATTGAAGTAAACGTATATCCATTTGCTTTAGTTGGGAACTTTGACATTATAAAACCACTTGGATTCAAAGCTCCTGAAAATGGAGTACCTTCATTGAAGTTTAACAGTCCGGGATGTAAATGACCATGCAATTTAACATTATCTCCATCATAAACAGGAGACACAGATGTTGGTTTTCCAGATGTATATACTACAGTTTTATCTTTACCTCCTATATCTGCTGTTTGTATTCCAAATTCTACATTAACATCTCCAGCTTTCATCCAATCAGCAACCTGATAAAAGTAGTCGGATCCTTTTTGTTCATTTTGACCAAAATCAAGATACTTACTTCCATCTTGTAAGTATTGGTGAAGATTATTTTTTATATAGCCTTTTTCTCCCACATCAAAACCTCCATCATTTTTTTCTTTTAATTTTCTATATTTTCCTAGGCCTTCAAAATTTTTGGATGTATATACAACATCTCTATCAGATGGTGCTATATTACTTAATTTTCCATTTTCATCCATCTCATATATATCTTCTAATCTTCCATCTGGATCAATAAAACGAATTGGATTATTGTATGCATATCTATAAGGAGACCAAGCTCTATTTACCTCTGCTAGCGGATCTACAACACCCCACCTTGCTATATCCGGCATATACAATCTCGCTCCATAATCATACATTCCCGTTTCCTGCAGCTCCTTTCCGTTATACTTATACTGATAAGCATTTTGTTTTGTAGTTGTATAGTCATGCAGCATCCCAAAAGGGTAATAGCTATTGACTTCTACAATCTCTCCAGGTTTTCAGTCATCTATACAAAACCATTTTGTGCAGCTTGAAGCATTATATCTTCTGGGCTGGATTATTCCATCTCGACTGATATTGGTATAAATTAATCTTACATTTTCTAAATGGTCTGTATGTTTGTAAATATAGTATTATTTCCAAAGTTAATGTAGTTTTTATTGGTTGTAATAAGTTACAAATATTCTAATATTAAACATAAAAAACCACTGCTCGCGCAGTGGTTTTTTATGTTATTTGTGGACAGAAGTGAGACGTTCGCGCCAGCGGAGGTCTAAAATTTAATAACATTTTAATCCATGTAATTTTTTGAAAATTTTAAATTTTGTTTTTCTAAAATACTCTTTATAACCTTTGCTTTTTCTTCTGGAAAAATTTCAATAATGTTATTTTTGGAATCAAAAATAATATTCCAGTAATCAGTATTATAAGAAAACGGAATTTTGGCCAAATTAAAATTTTCATACTCAACTTCCATATTTTTAAACACCTTATGTAGTATATCTTTTCTATTTAATGATTCATCAATAATCATTTTATAACCTTGGATGGTATATACTTTAGAATAATTAAAATTTATTAATAGTTGAGGATTTATAAAATAAAAGCTTAGACTTAGATTATTACTCCTACCTTGGACAATTTCATTTGCCCCAACTACTAATATGTTTTTTTTATTATCAATTAAAGTTTTTTCATTTTTATATTTTACAAAACATTCAATTATTGGCACCACATTAACACTTTCACCTATAAAATCTTGACTTTTACAAGATATTGCCAATAAAAAAAAACAAAAAAAACTCATTAAATGTAATTTATTCATATTTATTTTATTATTTATTTTTTCCAACATATATTGCATTATTATTATCATATCTTATATATCCACTACCTGGCTTTGGCCATTTCCAACTACTATAAAGGTGTAAGCTCTTATATATGGCATCACCATGAGTAGCCATTTTTACATCTCCACTATCTCCAGCTATTCTATAAAATGTAGGTATATTACCTTTAAAGCGACCGGCATTAAAGCCACTTGGAGCAATATTCCCACCTAAAGGATGTGAATGATCATAATCAATACCTGATGCTTGGCTTACAATATGAAATTTATCACCACCTAAATTCAAATTTGGAACTACGAAGTAGGCACTTACACTTTCATTTTCTGAATGGTTGGTTCCAATTATATTTGAAGAAAAACCATCTGAAAAAGAAAATCGATCTCTAGTAAATTCTTTTTTACTATTTTCTGCTGCAAATTCAAAAAATGATTTTGCAGCACCATCATTTCTTATTTGTAAATATGTGTATTCACTTCCTCCAGGTATTCCATCATGTCCCGGTGTCTCAAGAGGTATTGTTTTAGCCTCTCCTATTTGGGAATCACCTCTTGGATTATTTTCAGAGATATTTGTACGAGCAATCCTTATTGACTTAGATTCATCTTCATTTGTAATAGTATCAAAAGGATTGTCATCAACAGTACGTTCTATTTCTCCGTTATTCTTAATTTTAATAATATCCTGATTAGATCTTCCATCTGGGTCAATAAATCTCATTGGGTTATTAAATGCATAAGTATAAGTAGACCAACGACGTGAAGTTTCCGCTAACGGATCCACAACTCCCCATCTCCCAATATCCGACATATACATTCTCGCACCATAGTCATACATACCCGTCTCTTGCAGCTCCTTCCCATTGTACTTATACTGATAAGCATTCTGTTTTGTAGCTGTATAGTCATGCAGCATCCCAAAAGGGTAATAGCTATTGACTTCTACAATCTCTCCCGGTTTCCAGTCATCTATACAAAACCATTTTGTGCAGCTTGAAGCATTATATCTTCTGGGCTGGATTATCCCGTCTCCGCTTATATCGGTATAGCTTAATCTCACATTTCCTAAATGGTCTGTAAAGTTGTAGACATACCTATTCAGCAAAGCATCATAATACCCTTCTGAAGTAGGAATAATTCTTAATTTTAATTCCGGAACTTCATTAGGATCGGGCTGATAAATCCCTTGTCCATCCCATGATTCTATTCCAAATGTACTTTTATATTGAAATCCATCCAAATAATGGGTTTCTAAATTTTTAAAGAGCTTCTTCACTTTTGCTCCATCTGCCCGATAGGTATATTGGGTGATATTGGAGTTTTGGGTAATCTGTTTAGGTAAATTTAAATAATTATATTGGATTGATGAAATCCCTTTATCAGGCTGGCTGATCATATTTCCGTTTCCATCTCCGGTATCATTATCATACCCTATCATATTGGGCGTTGAGGAGTAGGGATACCCCGAAGGATTCTGCTGCTGATCGGTAACTTTCACCAACTTGTTTCCTACATAATCATACTTTAGATTATCGATCATCAAAGTGGTATTAGCTCCCGGAAGTAGTCCTTGAGTTCTCACCAGATTCAGAATATTTCCATTTACATCATAAGCCAGAAGCTCATTGTACTCTTTAGCATAGGGATTCGTATCATTTTGATAAAAGCCTGCCGTGAGCCTATTTAAAGCATCATAAGCATATCCATATCTTTTTAAAGGTTCGTTATCTTCAGTAAGGGTTTTCCAGGATACTTCAGCAATATTTCCGTTGTATTTTGGTTTTACCTTTTGATTCGGGTAGTCTGCGTTGGGAACTTCAAGTCCCTCTACTTTATTATAATTCATCTTATACCCAAACAAATCACTTCCTAAGTTGGCAGGATCATTGATCTGAGTCATCCAGCCACGGATATTATACTTATAATCTATCTGCTGAAGTGGAGAAGCCGCTGTAATACCTCCTACCTTTTTAGATTCTAACTGGGAAAGTTCATTGTACTTATTCTGAGCAAGGATCTCTACTGGATTACTGTCAATCTGGTGCTTATGAACTAAAAGTCTGTTTTGATTATCATAGTCAAAAGTCTCTGTGATGGTTCTTTCTGTATCGCTATCTAACCGCTTATGTCTGGTAATGGTTTGTTTGGGTAAACCTGCAAAATCCAGTTTGGATTCTGTATGGGTAAATCCTCCCAGATGATTGATAGAATGGCTTCCAATCACTCTTCCTTTTTGATCATAGTAGGTATAATTTTTCGTCCAGTTATCGTCTTCAATATTCTTTACAAAGCTCACAACAGGAAAGCCTTTTGTGCTTCTGCCATCAGCAGTAGGACTTTCTGTCAACACAGGCTCTCCCTGAATGTTTGTTGGAACAGGAGGATTAAAGCTATATTGCTGGGGATAGGTATCATAATAATTAACAGACAGAATGTTTTCAGGGATAAAATAGACAGCGGTATAATAAATATTTATTCCATTTCTGAAGAATCCTGTAGAATGGCGCGCATCATAAATAACCAAATCCTTAATTTGATTTTGCAACGTACTCCGGCTGTCATTAGAACTGAATGTTCCTGTATATGCCACCCTTCCCAACTCATCATATTTGGTCATCAGCCACTTTCCTGATCCTCTCATATAAGCATCCTGAGTAAGCATCAATCTGTCGGCTTTATCATACACCATATATTCCCAGCCCTTACCTGGCAGCTTTTTTTCCACCAAGCGGCCTTTTCCATCATAGCGGTACTGATAACATAAATTATCAAGCAAATCATCTGTAATAGCCTGATGAACGGCTTTGGGAGGAATGACAAATGCCAGCTGGTCATATTCATTATAAACATAATAAGTATCTATATGCTCCATAGGACTCATTACTTTTCTCACCAATACAACCTGACCTTTTCCATTTTTAAATTCTATGGTTTCATTTCCATCTTCATCTTTTACTGAATTTTTATAAAGCTGGTTAGGTGCATAGACAGTGGCAGATGATAAACCGGGTTTACTTTTTGCAACACCATTCTCCCATATATTGGGGGTAGTAACAAACTGGTATACTTCGCCCAATCCGTTAGCATCATATTCAAATTTAACAGGTTTATTACTCCAATCAGTACCTACCTGAATCTGCTGCTGAATTCTGTCTAAAGGGGAATTTTCCAAAATCTTCTCAGAATAGATTTTCTCTGTACCATAAGGCGTACTGTTTATATTACTTAAGGGATCTGGAGTAAATGCTCCGTTTAGAGTTCCACCCTGAGGAACAGGAAGGTAATTCAGAACCTGTCTCCCGAACTGGTCATATTTAATAGGGGTAACAACATCTCTTCCTAATGGTGATGCCTTTACATTGACTATTTGTTTTGGTCTTCCCAAGCCATCAAAATACTGAACCGTTTCTGAAGATTTTGTAGCCGAAGTTCCGTTATAATCCAGATATGTTTTGGTTTGAATATAGTTTTCTGTATTGGGAAGCTGTGAAAGCTGGGCGTATGTTATGTTAGATAGAAGCAATACTCCTATTGGTATTATTATTTTTTTCATCGGTGTTAGTTTTTATAGTTGTATTTCATCTCCTTCAATACTTTGCCATCCATATTAACCACTTTTTCAAGTCGGCCTGCCCCATCGTAAACATAACGTTCTCTGATTCCGGATGGCGGAGTAATGCTTCTTACTCCAATGAACGGATCGTAGCTGTATGTAGTAATTTTGTAATCGGGCAGACTATTTCTGAAATTATTAAATGCTGTCAACAAATCCGTTTCATCATTATTTGCAACGGCTAGGGCATCTGTATTAGAAGCATTTACAATTGAATCAATATATAATTGTTGGATATCTGTTAATTTTGCTCCTACAATTTTTGCAATAGGCTGGGTTTGGTTATAGCCCCATATGATCACTGTAGAAATACCGTCTTTTGTAGTGTATTGCTGAAGATTCCCTTGGGAGTCATATTTGTCATACGTAATATCCGTTGATGGAATATTCTGAAGATCATAAGATACTCCTGAACTTGGAAATAAATGAGAAGGATCATCATATTTGGTTTCTACACGAGATAGTGTTTTTCCATTGAAAGTCTCTTTTTTCTCTAATAGATATTTATAGATATTTTTATCCAATAATTTGTTCAATAACTTAGCTTGTGGATAAGAATAATAGGTTTCATATACTCCTCTTTCTGTAGTTTCTTTAGTATAATCTACATTGAAGTCAAGTTCGTTCACCTGCGTTTCTTTTGATGAAGTAACAAATCTGTTTTGAGGATAATAGAGGGTATTATCTATCTTATGGTTCTTTACAAATATGGTGTTAAGCGTTAAGTATCCAAAGTTTCCTTCTATAATAAATGGCTGAACAGGTAAAAGCGGAGTATTATATTCATGACTCTCTGAAGCCACAGGCTGGTTAGCTGAATCAAACATCTCTTTCTTTTTTAACAATCCGCTATTGTTAATATCTTCCATGTAATATAACTGACTGTTATTCATCAAAGGATTTATATCATCTATTCCGATAAAGGTATATTTAGTATATCCACCATCACGGTCAACTTCCTTTACATTTTTATAGATGATATTTCTATTAAATTCATACCCTCCATACATTGTTATAAAATCAGAACTTTTCTTAAAACCGGTAAATGGAGAAGGAACACCACTGGAACTGTTGATATCCGAAAACTTCTCATAATAATAGGTTTTAGAATTAGAAGCTTTTATTGAAGATTCCGAATCAAAAGTTTCTATACTTTTGATTCTTACCCCATATTTACTTATATAGCTTTGGGGATGCTCAGCTTCTGTTCTTTCTGCAACTGATAAGTGTCCAACACCAGTAGTGTTTCCTCCAATAGTAATAGTATGAGATCCCGCCAAGCCTACAGGCATATATATTCTTCCATACCCATCAGCAGTCTGCATTAATGGTAATCCATCTACAAGAAAAGTAATATTAGGAATTGCTTCAGGATCAAGCAAAGGACTCGGATCATAACCATACACTTGAAAGCAAAAGACAAGTTCTCTAAAGTCATCCTGGGGTTTCCCGGTAGTTGTTACATTAAAAGTGAAAGTGCCATTTATTTTTGTATCAAAGTCGAAAGAGGTAATAGGTTTAAAGTAATAAGATTCTTTCCCACTTATATATCCTGTTCCCCACAGCCAAGATGGCACTTCAAATTGATTGGATTCAAAATTATATTTAACATAGCCTTTAGTAGGCAAGATCATTTTTGACAGGCTTCCAATAGCAGAATATTTGGGATTATCTATCCACTCCCTTATGGGCTCAGGGTCAGTAGGACATACATCAAATCCAAAATTAGGAGATGGTCCATAATATCTGTCGGTTCCTGTGGTGTTATAAACAAATGAACGGGTTTCTGTTTCATTCCCCTGACTATCTTTTTTTATGATTTTGTCCAGTGTTCTCGTATTATAAGTAACCGTATTACCCAGCTCATATTTATAATAGGCAAAACCACCATATTCCAAATCGAGTTGCTGTATAATCCTGTTTTGCGTATCTTTTAATTCTACTTTTTTTATAAGATAACTATCAGCCAGATTTGTAGTATTAGACTTGTACCTGTTCTCTGGAAAATAATCGTATTCAAGATTGATCACTCCATAATCTTTAGAAGTAATTTTCTTTGGCTTATAATCAACCATAGCGAGTTGGTATTCTGAATAAGGATATTCTGCATACTCAATGTTAATAATTTCCTGATTCTGGGCATCCAGTACTTTTGTTAAGTAATATGCTCCTGTATAAACCTCATTATAATAATGATCGACTACCTTAACTATTTTGTTAAAAATATACTTATTCCCATATTCATCAGTGATTTTAAAATCTAAAATATCATAGAATTTATTGGGCGAATTGGTAAATTCTATTTTTTCTTTGGAGGTTCCTAAATTATGCACAGTAATAGTATTACCTATTTTTCTGAAAACAAATTTTCCGGAAATTCCAAATGCATTAAAATAGAAGATATCATCAAACTGGAATACATCCATGTTCATCTGAGGATTATTAGCAGCTCTTTCATCCATCGCTCCAATGGTTACTTTGGAAATAGCATTATTAATATTCATCAGACTCCATCCTAAACCAACATCTGAAGATTTTTGAAATCGGGCTGAATTTTTGACATGATAAGACATTCCCAAATTAATATTGACATTCTTATTTCTTGTGGGAAGACCAAAAACAGGTACATCTATTTTGGGAATACCTGTTGAAATATCAACAGGGGTATCCACATAAGTGGATAAATAAGAAAGAGTAGGTATAGGTTTGTCGAATTCTGTAGGACTTTGTGCTTTCAGGCATATACAAAATGCCAACAAAAGAAAAATAAAGTGTTTTCTCATGTGTATTATTTCTTAATTAATTTGGCATTCGCCGTTTTATTGTTATCCGTTTTTATGGTAACCAGATATGCTCCCTGAACCAAAGCCTGAGTATTAATCTTAGTTACTCTGTTCTTTGTTTTTATACTTTGAAGCTGTCTTCCGCTCATATCATATAGCAGAATATCAGCCTCCTTAAAATCAAAACCGATTTCTACATAAGCATAATCTGATACTGGGTTTGGATAGATTTTGATATCGTATTTTTCGATTAACTGATCAACCTGCTTATCTCCCAATTTCACAATCTTCCAGTTCTCTTTGCCCAATTCTTCTGCACTGGTTCCGGCTAAAACAATTGAACCATCTCTGTTCAGTTTTAAATCGGAAAGCCTTTCCTCTTTCTTTCTGGATTCTCCTTTGACATGTTTTCTCCACTGTTCATTGCCATTCTGATCAAGATACAGCATCCAAAAAGTTTCGTCATCGGTTTGTATTCTTCCCTCTGCCTGGGTGTAGCCTCCCAACAAAATTCCTTTGGAAGATTTATCATCTGCAGAATGAAGGACACTCATACTCATTAAAATGTCTCTGTTTTTGAAATTGTAGGATTTCTGCCATTGTTCATCGCCTCTTTCATTTAAAGAAATAAGCCAAAGATCTGTTCCTTCTTCAATGCCTACGGTTTTGTTTCCTGATCTTTCTGATCTTGATTCACCACCAATGATAAAACCATTTGATGTTAAAGCCAGGGTTCTGATATGATCATCTCCTTTCCCACCAAAGTTCTTTTCCCATTCTACTTTTCCGGTTTTGTCTAGCTTGACAATCCAGTAGTCGCCTTCACCAAAATTGTCGCTTTGTTTTGAGGTTGCAGATAACAGGTTGCGGGTTGCAGGTTTTTCAGACGGAGTATTACTATTGGTCGTTGATTGCTGATGAGTTGTTTTAACGGATCCGCTTCTCGAATACATTCCGAGTAATGCTCCACCATCTTTTGTGGGAATCATCTTCTCCACTTCGTCTAAACCTTTTCCGCCTAAAATCAGTTGGGATAATTCTTTTCCATCCTTATCCAGTCTCGTAATCAAGACATCTTTGGAACCGTAACCTTTTGCAGCATTTTGTATATTTCCGGCAACAAAAAATCCTAAATCGGTCGTTTGAATCACAGCTCTGGCTTCTTCATCGGAAGAACTTCCCAACGTTTTCTGCCATAGTTCATCTCCGAATTCATTGATTCTGATCAGCCAGATATCTGAGCCTCCTTTGGAATCCTCTTTTTTATCCAGTCCTTTTCCTGAATAGGAGGTTCCGGCTAAAAGAAAGCCACCATCCTGTGTGGTAACTGTGGCTGATAAATAATCATGGTTGGTTCCGGAGAAATATTTTTCCCAGACTTCATTTCCTTGCTGGTTGAGCTTAACCAAATGGAAATCGTAACCGTTGTTCTGTTTTTGGCTGCTTGCTGCTTGCTGTTGGCTCTTGGCCTGAATGCTGCTTCCGGTGATCAGATACTGCTGATCGATGGTTGTGGTGACCTGGCTGAGAAAATCCTGAGTAGAGGATTTGATGTCTTTCTGCCATACCACTTCCTGAGCAGAGATGCCCAAAACCGTGCATAAGGTGAATGCACTGAGATAGAATTTTTTCATTCCCGTGTTTTTTAAGTTAACATTGTTTGTAATGATAAAATCATGGTTAAAACCAATCCTTTTCTTAAATCATTTAGATATTTAAGAAAATAAAATACTGTTTATATGGTAAAAAATATTTTCAAAATTATTCAAAATACTATGCTGATCATGTGAAAAATATTGCATTTATGATGTACAATAAATCGACACGATCGTGTACACATTAAACTGATTTTGAATATTCAAAAAGTTGATGGAGATTATACACTGAATGGGTGTAAGTAAATAAAAATTTCATAGTTATCGTCTTTTTTAGCCATCACTGACCAGGTTATAAAACTTTGCAAATTTAACATTTTTTTAACATATTCAAACAAATATGAATGTGATATAATGCAAAAATATCTCTTCATAACGACAGAATGTGTCGCATTAAAAATAAAAAAAGGGCCAATCCTAAAAGAATTGACCCTAAAACATTAACTGTTTATTGATTGAATTATGATATTTTTATTTCCAGCCGCCGCCTAAACTTTTATAGATATCGACTACTGTACTAAGCTGTTTCTGTTTTGCTTCAATAAGCTCCATTTTAGCATCCAGCGCATCTCTCTGGTTCAAAAGAACTTCAAGATAGTCTGCTCTTGAATTACGGAACAATTGATTGGCAATATCAATAGATTGATCCAGCGCTTTGGTTTCCTGTGATTTCAATTGATAATACTGATCTATGTTTTTAACCTTTGACATGAGATTGGCAACATCCAGGTAAGCATTCAAAATCGTTTTATCGTATTCATATAATGCCTGGATCTGTTTTGCATCTGCAGTCTGGAAATTGGCTTTTATCGCGCTTTTGTTAATCAGCGGCCCTGCCAGTTCTCCCGCCAGATTATAAGCAATGGATTCCGGTAACTTAACAAGATAAGAGGGTTTGAAAGCCTCCAGCCCTAATGTTGCAGAAATTTCCAAAGAAGGATAAAATTCTTTTCTTGCCGCTTCCACATCCAGCTTTGAAGCCTTTAACTCCAGCTCTGCCTGCTTGATATCAGGACGGTTTGCCAGTAACTGCGATGGAATTCCGGTATATACTGTCGGAGGAATCGTAGACATAAAGTTTTCCTTTGTTCTCACGATTGGCTGTGGATATCTTCCCAACAAAGCATTGATTTCGTTTTCCTTCTCAGTGATTTGCTGGCGGATCGTATATTCTGCAGCCTTAGATTTTGCCAATTCTGCTTCAAATTTCTTTACAGCCAGCTCAGTTGCAGCAGCAGCTTCCTTCTGAATTTTAGAGATTTCTAATGCTCTTTGCTGAAGCTTGATATACTGCTGTATGATGTCCAATTGGTTATCAAGAGCCAACAATTCGTAATAATTGTCTGCCACTTCTTCAATAAGATTAGACAACACAAAGTTTTTACCTTCTACTGTAGAAAGATAATGGGCTACTGCAGATTCTTTTTCCGTTCTGAGTTTTTTCCAGATATCAATTTCCCAGCTTGCATTCAACCCTGCTTCAAAATTCCCCAGCGGATCCGGCATTTCCTTTCCGGGCTCTATTTCCGTAGTGGCATCACCGGCTCCTTCGCTCGTATAGCGGCCTGCTTTTTTCAGCCCTGCACCTATTCCTGCGGAAACAGTTGGAGTAAGTCTACCCTTTTTAGCTAAAACACCACTTTTGGCAATTTGAATCTCCTGAAGGGTGATGAGTAGTTCCTGATTATTTTTTAAAGCTGTTTCAATCAGGGTTACCAGGTTGGGGTCAGTAAAGAACTGTCTCCAGGGAGTCGTTCCGCTATTGTTGTTAGCATCCTGCTGTTCTTCCTGGTTAAAGTTCTGAGGAATATTTTCTTTTACCTCGTCTTTTATGACAGTCGCCATCGGCGCCTTACAACTTGCAAGAACAAGTGATAAGGCAATGGCTGTGATTATATTTTTAGTCTTCGAATTTTCCATCATGTTCATAAGGTTCAGTTTGTTCTGTTAAAGGATTCTCTTCTTCATATTTTGCCAGTCTGGATTTGTCTGCAATGGTTCCGAAGATGTAGTACAATCCTGGGATAATCATCAATCCGAAAATAGTTCCGATCAACATCCCTCCTGCTGCTGCAGTACCAATTGTTCTGTTACCAATTGCTCCCGGTCCTGTTGCAACTACCAATGGAATCAATCCGGCAACGAATGCAAATGATGTCATTAGAATCGGACGGAAACGAATAGCGGCTCCTTCAATAGCGGCTTTTGCTACAGGAATTCCTTCTTCGGCTTTCTTCTGTACGGCAAACTCTACAATCAACACGGCATTCTTACCTAAAAGTCCGATGAGCATGACCATAGCCACCTGTGCATAAATGTTATTCTCCAATCCTAAAAGTTTTAAACATAAGAATGCTCCGAAAATACCTACCGGAAGGGATAAAATTACCGGAAGCGGAAGGATGAAACTTTCATATTGTGCAGAAAGGATCAGATAAACGAATCCTAAACATACCAGGAAGATAAATACCGCTTCATTTCCACGGCTTACTTCATCTTTGGAAATACCCGCCCAGTCGATCCCGAAACCTCTTGGAAGGGTTTTATCCGCCACTTCCTGAATAGCCTTAATTGCCTGTCCACTACTGTATCCAGGTGCCGGAGTTCCACTCACCTCTGCAGAGTTATACATATTGTGTCTGGTAATCTCAGATAATCCATATACTTTTTCCAGTCTCATGAAGTCCGAGTAAGGAACCATCTGATCTTTATCATTTTTAACATACAGCTTCAGCAGATCTGTTGGTAAGGCACGATATTGTGGTCCTGCCTGAACAATTACCTTATACGGCCTGTCGAAACGGATAAAACTCGTCTCATAGTTGGACCCGATCAATGTGGATAAGTTATCCATCGCTTTTTCAATGGTCACTCCTTTTTGCTCAGCCAAATCATTATCAATCTTAAGCATATATTGCGGGAAACTCGCCGAATAGAATGTAAATGCAGATCCCAGTTCCGGACGCTTCTTAAGCTCCTTCACAAAGTCATTACTCACCTGCTCCATTTTATGATAATCTCCACTTCCTGCTTTATCCAGCAAACGAAGTTCAAAACCTCCTGCAGCTCCATATCCCGGAACGGAAGGCGGTTGGAAAAATTCAATATTGGCTCCCGGAATATTTTTGGCTTTTTCTTCCAGCTTTTCAATGATTTCTGCAGCAGATTCTTTACGTTCTTCCCAGCTTTTAAGGTTAATCAGACACGTTCCTGAATTGGATCCTGTCCCTTCGGTCAAAATCTCATATCCTGCAAGAGAAGAAACAGACTGTACACCGTCAATATCTTCAGATTCTCTCAGAAGTTCTTTGGCAATCTGATTGGTTCTTTCTAATGTAGATCCCGGTGGAGTCTGAATAATCGCATAGATCATCCCCTGATCCTCTGCCGGAATAAATCCTGTAGGCAAAGAGTTACTCAGGAAGAATGTACAGGCACAAAATGCTAACAATAACGGCAATGTTATTGTCTTTTTTGTCACTGTTTTATTCAGCATCTTCTCATATCTTCCTGCTCCTTTTGTAAATACGTTATTAAATTTATCAAGGAAAATAGTAACCGGAGTTTTCTTTTTGGCTTTTCCGTGGTTATTTCTTAAGATCAACGCACATAATGCCGGTGTCAATGTAAGTGCCACAACCCCTGACAGGATAATAGATGAAGCCATTGTGATAGAGAACTGACGGTAGAATACCCCTACCGGACCAGACATAAATGCAATCGGAATGAATACAGATGCCATTACCAGCGTAATTGCGATAATTGCTCCACTGATCTCATGCATTGCTTCTTCTGTCGCCTTTAATGGAGAAAGATGTTTTTCTTCCATCTTGGCGTGAACGGCTTCAATCACTACAATCGCGTCATCTACCACAACCCCGATCGCCATTACAAGGGCAAAGAGGGAAATCATATTCAGGGTAATGCCAAAGGCTGACATAACCGCAAATGTTCCTACCAATGAAACGGGAACAGCCAGCGCTGGAATCAAAGTTGAACGCCAGTCTCCAAGGAATAGGAATACCACGATAGCAACCAAAACGAAAGCCTCAAATAAAGTATGGATTACTTTTTCCATAGAAGCATCCAGGAATCTTGAAACGTCATAACTGATGTCGTAATGCATTCCTTTAGGGAAGTTATTCTTTTCAAGATCCTTCATCAATGCTTTTACATTTTTGATAACGTCACTTGCATTGGATCCATAAGATTGTTTTACGGTGATCGCTGCGGAAGGTTTTCCGTTCAATGTAGAATAAATATCATACATGGAACTTCCGAATTCTATATCGGCTACATCTTTTAATCTTACCGATTCTCCATCAGGTTTTGCTTTTAAAATGATGTTTCCGTAATCCTTTTCGTTGTTAAAACGACCCGAATATTTTAAGATGTATTCAAATGACTGAGAACGTTTTCCGGAGCTTTCTCCTGTTTTACCCGGAGATGCTTCCAAACTTTGCTCATTCAGAGATTCCATTACTTCATCAGCTGAAATATTATAAGCTGTTAATCTATCCGGTTTAAGCCAGATACGCATTGCATATTCACGGGTTCCCAGGATGTCGGCGAAACCAACACCTCCTACTCTTCTCAATTCAGACATTACGTTGATATCTGCATAGTTGAAAAGGAATTTCTGGTCAGCTTTAGGATCATCACTATACAAGTTAATGTACATCAACATGTTGGGTTCCTCACGGGTGATCTTTACCCCTTCACGCACCACAAGAGGCGGAAGTTTATTCACTACTGAGGATACACGGTTCTGAACATTTACTGCTGCTACGTTAGGGTCTGTCCCCAGATCAAATACAAGCTGAATGGAAGCTTCTCCATCATTTCCAGCATCTGAGGTCATATATTTCATACCCGGAACTCCATTTAATCCTCTTTCCAAAGGTATCACTACGGATTTAATCAACAATTCGTTGTTAGCTCCGGGATATTCTGCGGTAATATTTACTTTAGGTGGAGAAATGGATGGGAACTGAGTCACTGGAAGCTTTACCAATGACAGGATTCCCATAAATACAATAATCAATGAGATTACAATAGACAGAACTGGTCTGCGAATGAATTTTTTAAACATACTGCTTCATTTTAGAGACCACTACTCTGCTTTTAATTTCAATGACTGAAGAACTTTTTTAGGGTCCTGGAATTTTGTTTTCACCTTCTGATCATCCTTCACTTTTTGAACTCCCTCCAGAAGAATCTGATCTCCTTTTGATATTCCTGAACCTACAATATAAAGATCCGGAAGTTCATACGCTACTTTGATGTTTCGGGATTTTGCCACTCCATTTTTGTCAATGACAAATACATATTTCTGATCCTGAATTTCATAGGTAGCTTTTTGTGGGATAATCAAACCGTTATGAACAGGCATTGTCATCTGGATTTTTCCTGTTTCTCCATTTCTCAGAAGCTTATCTGGATTTGGGAATTTTGCTCTAAAAGCAATATTTCCTGTTTCGTTATCAAATTCTCCTTCGATAGTTTGAATTTCTCCTTTCTGCGAGTACATTTCTCCGTTTGCCGTGATCAAAGATACCTGGTTACTGCCTCTGTCTGCAGCGTGCGTCTGATAACTTAAATACTCAGGTTCAGAAACGTTGAAATATGTATAGATACTTGTGTTATCTGATAACGAAGTCAACAAATCCCCTTCATCTACAAGACTTCCCAGTTTCAAAGGAATTCTGTTGATAACCCCTGAGAACGGTGCTTTGATATCCGTAAAAGAAAGGTGGATCTGAGCGAGTTTCATTTCTGCATTGGCAGCGTCCAGTTTGGCTTTTGCCATTGCTTTTTCATTCTTGGAAACGATATTGTTTCCTGCCAGTGTACTTGCATTTTTAAGTTCGATAGAAGCTTGTTCTACCTCTGCTTTTGCTTTTAATAATTCTGCCTGATACAGCTTAGGCATAATTCGGAACAAGGTCTGTCCTGCCTGTACGTATTGTCCTTCATCTACAAAGATTTTCTCCAGGAAACCTTTTTCCTGAGCCCGCACTTCAATGTTTTTTACCGATTGAATCTGGGCTACGTATTCTTTGTTGATTACAGTATCCATTACTACAGGGGATGTCACCGGAAAGATGGTAACTTCTTCTTTTTCTTCTTTTTTCTTATTGCAGCCAACCGCCAACAGAAGGGCACTCAGCGCAATTCCCGAAGCAACTCTTTTTATCATAATTCTAGAGCTTATATAAATCGTTAATGTTTTGAATAGAAATAAAACGGTAATAAAAGGGGGTACGATGTAATGATTACCAACATATACAACGCAAAATATATCCACCTGGAATCAGGCAGAAAATGAATAGATCGATAAAATTTTAAATTCTGATAGAACGGATAAGAATAAATCTTTTGGCAGTAAGGCCAAAGACAAAACCGTGAATATCTGATTGGAATCGTTTGTAGCTCTTTAATCCAAAAATATAAACAAGACTAAAAACTCCTGCAAAAACAACAACAGCCTGCCATATATCAGACAGCTGGAAATCATTCTCGGCAAGTTCTAAAGTAGAATTATCTACATTGTCGGACATTTGTTGAACAGAAAGTTTTTCAAAAGTCTGATTCAAACGGTTAGCTTTTTTGGGTAAATGATGAGAAACATGACCGTTATAGTCATTTCGAAGAGTTTTAACGTCGAGTCTACTTTCTACTACAAAGAGCAGAAAAAGACCGGTTAAAAAGTATACTATAAAGTTTCTCATTTTGAAGTTGCAAATGTACACCCAGATTATGACATTATCATCATGGATTAACAAAATTTAACTATCCTTTAAAATACCTGAATATAAAAACCTGATAAATATTAAATATTTCCTTTATTCAAGCATAATCTGAACAATTCTGACATCTCATCTGTGCAAATTTTAGTTTTCAAAAACTAAGCCATTTTTGTCGATTTAAGGAAATTTTAATTTTAAATCTGTTGCGTTTTTGAACATTTTAAATGCAAAAAAGCCTCTATTGTAAAGCCCTTTTTTGATTGAATTAAAATAACTTAACCTAACTTTTATCATGATTTCATATAATTAATAGTAACTTATTGTTTGTCTCTCTTTTTTGAATTACTTTTGCCGAAAATTAACACAAAAACAAATGAAAAATGAAAAAAAATTACAATATCTCACTGAAAATAAGACGCTTAAAAACCCTGTATTAGCCTCTATTTCCTTGATTTTTCTACCCTAATTATTATTTCCCGTATCCTAAAAAATGATTCAAAAAACAGTGAGATAATTCCAATTTGATTTATATTTCCTGTTAGTTTATGAAAAATTAACACATATTTATTAAAAATATTTGTAAATTTATAAGGTATTAACACCACAATTCATGAAACACTTTAAAATCACTTATCACTATGAAAAAATTATTAACACCAATCCTTTTTGGATTGACCGTTCTTTCCCTAACAGCGTGTAAGCATCCCGGAAAAGAAGCTGAAACGATTGCCACTGCTGCACCCGAAAATACAGACAACATTTCCAAAGATGTGTATGTTGACAGCTATGGAGAAAAGATAGAAGTCACTATCAACAACACTAAAAATACAGCAACAATACATTTAAACGGTAAAACTTTTGATCTCAAAAAAAGTGATGCTTTGCCTGAGTATACTGCCTCCAATGAAGAGTATCAATACTCTGATATTAAAGGCAATATAACGTTCCTGAAAAAGAATGTAGATATGGTTCTGTTCCACCTTAAACAGGCAAAAAAAGAGTCTGGTCCTGCTAAAATGGCATCGTATTAGCATAAGGATTAGCATTCATCTAAAAAAATAAACATTATGAAAAGTTTATATTACTATTTATCAGCACTTATTCTCGCAGCTTTTTTAGTTGTTTCTTGTAAGACACAAAATGCAGAAAAAACAACTACTGATATTACAGGAAAAACTTGGAAACTTACAGAGCTTAACGGGAAACCCATTGAACTAAAGAATCCTAAAAATAATCCATATTTCAAGCTTGACATGAAAGAAATGAGATATCAAGGGAATGCAGGATGTAACGGATTGGGAGGAACTTTTGAAATCAAGCCTGATATCATGAGAATTAAATTCAATCAGGGAATGTCTACGATGATGGCTTGTGAAGATTTGGATATTGAAAACCAATTTACAAAAGCAATCCTTGCAGCAGATAACTATTCTGTAAACGGAAATACTCTTACTTTAAATAAGGCAAGAATGGCTCCTTTAGCCAAATTTGTTCTTCAATAATATGATTTCACTTAAATAAAAATACAAAGACGCCTCATTATAAGGCGTCTTTTTTTATGTTGTTTTATTAACTATTTTTTATTGTATTTTATATAACAGATTAAAAGGCTCATATTCACCAAAACGGCAAATGAGTTTGATAAAATAATAGGCAGTTCATCTTTTTCAAAACCATACCATACCCATAATGACAGTCCTGAAATAAGGACTAAAAGCATAAGTAAAGAAATATCTTCCACATTCTTTTCTCTGATCACTTTTACAAGCTGTGGGATCATAGAAACAGAAGTAAGAACTCCGGCAATGATACCTAATATATTTTCATTCATAGATTTACGCTTTGGAACTGTACACTAAGGTACACTATTTAAATCTGTTCAATGACACTTCTTCATGCAATGGAATATCTTCTTCTATAAAACGGAATAAATCTCTTGAAAAATAGCATCCATTGAGGATTCCACGAGCTCCAAGCCCATTAAAAACATACAGATTACTAAGTGTCTCGTGCCTGCCAATAATCGGTCTTCTGTCTTTTACCGTAGGACGGAAACCAAAGTGCACTTCTTCTACTTCAAAATCGTAGGGATAGAATTCAGAAAGTCCCTTTACCAATTGTGCAACCGCTGATTCATCGATATGATGATGAAGCTGCTCTCTGTCATAAGTTCCACCGTAAAAATAAAGCCCGGTTCCAGTTGGAAATAAAAAGTGTTTCTTTTTAATGGTTATATTTTCAGGAATCGGTTGGGAAAGTTTCACTTTTATATGATGCCCTTTATTGGGAACGACTGCTATTTCTGAAAAGTATGGATTGTCTTTCACTCCCATACCTTCGCAGAAAATAATATTTTTAAACGTAAAATCTTTGTAGGTCGATTCGGCAGGGTTCAATCTGGTATAATCAAATTTTTCTTTTACCAAATGATCATTTTTTTCAAAATAACTAAATAAACCACTGAAAAACCTATTAACTTTAAGCCTGGCAGATTGATTCACCTTTCCGGTCTGAAAATCGTTTTTTACTACCTCTAAACGATTAAAATTTTTGTCAAGAAAAGCAGATAATTCTTCATTTCCTGATTTTTTCAACCATAAGTTCTGCTCATTCTCATCATGAAAGATTCTGTGAATGGAAGCATTGATCAGATAATTTTCTCCTGTATAGGACTCTATTTCTTTAAGACTGTCCTTAAGAAAATCTATTTGTTCCTGTGCTTTCCAGAATGTTGTGAACTTCTTTAGAACAACAGGGTTGATAATTCCTGCTGAAACCTGGGAAGCACTTTTTCTTCCTTCAGAAAAGATCACAAAAGACTTTTTATTTTTAATGAGCTGATGAGCCAGAAAAAGCCCTGCATATCCGTCTCCTACAACAATATAATCTACATTTTTCATATGAGAAATTTCATTTATTTAAAGGTCATATGCAATCGCCTATATCATTGGTTATTGATTAGCAATAAACAAAGAGCGATTTCATAATAAAAAAAAACCTGAGTAAAAATACTCAGGTTTTCTATAAATATCAAGTGAAATCTAGTAATTCCACATATCATTTTCCATGTTAAGAATCTGTGCCTTGATTCTGTCACTTTCTTCCAGCTGCTCATCAGCATTTTTAGGAATATAGTCTTTAATAGTACCATCTCCTAAACCGCTTGAAGATTTATAAATGATAGAAGAGAATCTTCTTGCATTGATAACATCATCGAAAGATAGATCAGCAGATGAATTCTTTCTATTGAAAACATAATTATTTGCTAAAATATCTCTTGCACTTGGATAATAGATCCAGAATAAGTCGATCAATTCATCAGCACCCGCTAAAGGCTGACCATCAGGACCAATTCTTCCAACAGATGTAGGATCTGGGCCCATAGCAGCAATACCAAGAGGTCTGTATTTCATCTGACCGTCTCTTTTATCGATAAACCACATACCCATCACTTTAAGAACTTTCACTTTATCAGTTGTTGTTCTGATGATATCTGTTAATCTTTTCTTCTCGTCCTCTGTAAGTGTTCTTCCAGAGTTAAGGATATCGATAGCTTCTTCATCAAGTCTTACACTTTCCAATCTTTTCTGAATGGCTTCAGGGGTAAGTCTTGTAACGAAATTTTCATCATCATAAACTTCTTTGATGTCACCTTTAAGCGCTCCATCAAGCAATAACTGATATAAGGATCTTGTAGAACTTGAAAGAAGTCCATCTGGATTGTCATAATAGAATGGCTGGTTGATCTTATCATTCATATCAATGATCTCCCAAACAAACATACTCTTGTAAATATCTTTGTCATCAACAAAACCATATTCAAGAGGTTTTACTTTATTGCTGATAACAGTATCCCCTGCTTTTCTCATTGATTCAGACCTCATTTGTCTAAACTCCTCGGGAGAAGCAGCATTCAGAATAGTCTGGGAAAACGCGAATCCCGAAACTAAAACTAAAAGGGTGCTAATATATTTTTTCATAATATGATTTTACAAATTAACCTTATTGTACATTAATAATTACAGGTGAAATCTCCTTAAGCCTCTGGTTTCCAAGTCCTGTAGCAGTTGCCTGAATATCATAGATCTGAACTACATCGCCAGGTCTAAGATTTCTAAGCATACCTTCTGCTCCTGATAATGAACTACCTTGAATCAGAGTACCTGCTTTTCCTGGAAGCTTAATGATAAAGCTATTTACAGTAAACGAAACCGGGAAGTCAAAGTCTGGTAAAGTAGCTGAAATAATCTGGTTAGGTATAGAACCTGCCGGCATAAAGTTTACTGCTTTACCTCTGATCTGACCCTGAGGTCTAGGAATATTCTTAATTCTATATTCAAATACCTGAGAAACAGTCTTACCATATGGATCAGTTCCTGATAATGTTAACTTAACTACATTTCCTGTAGTAGGAGTAACATCCCATTTACCTGTACCTGTACTTTTCACAGTAGCTCCTGCAGCAGATAATGAAAGTCTTGAATTGTCAGCTCCTAAGATTGATCCTGAAACAGGGTTCTCAAGTCCTCTATACATTACATTCATTTTGTCTGCAGAAAGTAATAATCCTTTTTCAAGTTTTACTTCTCTAGGTCCTGCGATTACATTATAAGTATGCGTCCATGGGAAACTTTGCGGCTTACCTGAAGCATCTGTTAATGTAATAGTACCTCCTAATTTATGTTCACCAATTCCAGAACCTGAAATTTGGGTAATACCTTTACCGTTTTCTACTCTGCTTACTCCAGAGATGCTGATCTTATTACTGTTAGAATACGTCCCTAGCATTACTTTTACTTCTGCCTGTTTTCCTGCCTGGATATCTACCGGACCTGAAACGATAGGCTCATAGCTTGAGAATTTAATATTCGCATCTACTTTTTCCTGAAGTAATAGTGCCAATGCATCAGACTGTACGTTTCTGGCATCATTTTGGATAATCTCCAAATTAGATATTGCAGCAATTAACGGCTGATGATAAAATTTATTTTGGAACCAAGTCTTTTCGTTTGGAGAAGTTCCCTTAGGATATTCTGCAATAAGAGACTTGTTAGCTCTTTCAACTAAATCTTTAAGCTGAGGATTATTCCCAAAAGTAGCATTGATGTAGTTTCTTACGTCATCAATTTTAGCTTTTAAATCTAATGCATTCTTTGAAGGTGAATTTTCATCTCCTTCTTTAAAGAAATATTCAGTAGTTGCTTCGTTATTGTTAAGTGCAGCAAAATTCTCACTTACATCAATATCTTTTCCTTGAGCATCTTTTTCATGAAATTCAGATTGTTTTTTCAACAGATCTTTGATATCCTGAGAAGATTTTACCAATACATCAATCTTAGATTTCAGTACTTTATACTGAGACCAAGGCTGTGCGTAAGTATCAGGAACCTGCTGAGCTTTAGCTTCCAGCGTTCTTTCAAATATCTTTTCGTTCTTTTTTTCTGTTAAAGTTCTGGTTTCATTCAATGCTCTGGTAGAGTCATAGTATGATCTGATGATTTCTGCATCAATATTTAGGGCCATCATCGCGATGAACACCAAATACATCAGGTTGATCATCTTCTGACGAGGGGTCTGTTTTCCTTGTGCCATTCTCTTTTCTTTGTTTTTTGATTAAGTAGTTAAATTTAGAAATGGTTTAGGAATTAAGACTTCATAGCAGTTAGCATACCACCATAAACTCTATTTAAATTATTAAGATTAGAAGTTAAACCTTGTAGTTCTTGATTGAATTTCTCAGACTGCTCTGCAGATTTCTGCATGTCTGCTACATATTTGTTAGCAAACTCAGATTGTTTTTTACCGCTTTCCAATTGCATTGTATAAAGAGCGTTCATACTTTCCATATGCTGAGCTGCTTTATTTAATTGGTCATTATATTTATGAGTAGAAGCAGAAACATCAACAGTTTGGTTGATCTGATCTACAGAGTTTGAAAATTTATCAATTCCTGTTCTTAATCTTTCAAATAATTGAACATCTAATCTAGCATCTTCAAGCATTTTGTCCAATTTAGTAGAAAGAGAGTTTTCTAATTCAGCAAATTGAGCTGCAGCATTATTATTTCTAGAAGAAACATTAGAATGTAAAGGATTTGGGTTAGCATGTTTATCTAATAACTCAGGATAAACATTTTCCCAGGCATAAGACTCTTCAGATTTTGGAGGGTCAAATGCGAAAATAATAAAGATAATAGCCTCAGTAATAAGTCCTACCGTAAGAGCGATATTACCATTAATAGGCCCCAAGGTAATGTGAGTAATTTTAAGCCAAGCTCCAAGAATTACAATTGCAGCACCGAATGAATAAAAGAAATTCATCCAAGCATCTTTAGTCTTAAACATATTGAGTTAGTTTTTTTAATGTTAAATAAAATTGTTATTGAAAAATTGTCTGATTAATTTCTGTTAACTCTTCTTGGCTTAACAGCTGCTTCAGGAATATCCTGTACAGTTCTGAATCCGATATAGCTTCTTGCGGAATCTTTTCTTTCCCAATCTCTAGCACCTGTCATTAGGGCATATCCTATATCTTTCCAAGATCCACCTCTTACAGATTTCTTCGTATCTTTTTTATCCTTAGTAGAAGGATTTAATGTAGAAGAGAATCCACCTGAAGAGTTGTTAAATGAAGATAATGTCCATTCAGAAACGTTTCCAGCCATATCAAATAACCCAAACCCATTTTTCTTAAATTTCTTAACTGGAGCTGTATATGTATAAGTACCTTTTTTCTCGTCTTCCATGTAGTTACCTCTCTTCGGTTTGAAGTTAGCAAGGTAACAACCTCTGTCATCCATTAAATATGGACCACCCCAAGGGTAAGTAGCATTTTGCATTCCACCTCTTGCAGCATATTCCCATTCTGTTTCTGTTGGAAGACGGAACATTAATGGTTTTTGTTTTTTTCTTTTTAAACTTTCGTTGTAATCAGATTTCAATTTAGATCTGAAGTTACAATAAGCTCTTGCCTGATCCCAGGTTACTCCAACTACAGGATAGTCTTTGTAAGCTTTGTGCCAGAAATACTGTTCAAACAAAGGCTCATTGTAAGCAAAGTGGAAATCTTTTACCCAAACGGTAGTATCAGGATAGATCGCGATACTTTCGCTTTTCAGATAATTAGCTCCTCTTTCGTTATCAGCAACTGCAGCGTCCATATCTCCCCAACGGTAAGTATATTTAAGCTTGCTTACATCTAAAATTCTTTCGTTTCCAATTCTGGAAGAAGAAGGTAGATACAGAGATTCTAACACTTCTGCGTATTCTACATCCGGATATTTTGTTGTGCTCCAATGCAAAGGAATTTTCCAATCTAATCTTTTGCTGGCATCATAGCTTCCGTCTTCTCGGCCACCCTGGCCTTCCATATATTCTTGATAAGGTGTTAAGTTTTCTTCTTTTTTAGCAAGATATGCATAGTCTCCAATGCTCGCTCCTTTACGTCCGCCTTCATCACCACCTTCTCCGGCAGCTTCAGCTAGTAAAGTTCTCGCAATAGAGTCTCTTACATAATTGATAAATACTCTGTACTCCGAGTTGGTAGTTTCTGCTTCATCCATGAAGAAAGAAGAAACAGTAACAGTCTTCAATGCTGACTTTTCAGGAGTATTTGTTGGATCCTGGTCTGCTAAACCAGCAACAAATGAACCTGCAGGAATTGCGACCATTCCGTATGGTCTTTCCGCAACAAATGATTTAGTTTTTTCTCTTGGTATCAATTCTCCTTTTGTTCCTGGCTTCCCTACAGAAGAGCTGCCACCACCTGAACAAGATACCGATGCTACCGACGCAGACAATAATAAAAGAAATATCCTTTTCATGTTAATTTTTATAATTAAGCCGTAAATATATAATTTTTTTAAGAAACTTTTAAGATTTTTTTTGAAATAACGGAAGAAATCTAAATTTATTTTATTTACAACAACTTTTTACTCCACGGTTACAGATTTTGCAAGGTTTCTCGGTTGGTCTACGTTGGCTCCTCTATATACTGCAATGTAATAAGCAAGCAGTTGCAGAGGTACGGAAGCAACAATAGGTGAGAAACATTCTGAAGTTTCAGGGATTTCAATAACATAATCTGCCATTGCACTCACCTGACGGTCTCCTTTATTCACTACAGCGATAATTTTTCCTTTTCTCGCTTTAATTTCCTGAACATTACTTACAATTTTATCATAGTGACCTTTTTTAGGTGCTATAATTACAATTGGCATGTTTTCATCGATCAGGGCAATCGGACCGTGCTTCATTTCTGCAGCCGGGTATCCTTCTGCATGGATGTAAGAAATTTCTTTTAGTTTTAATGCTCCCTCTAAGGCAGCAGGATAATTGTATCCTCTTCCTAAATAAAGGAAGTTGGTCGCTTTCACAAAATCTTTTGCAATATTCTGAGTCAGCTCATGGGTCGTATTCAACACTTCTTCAATTTTCTTAGGAAGAGCATCAAGCTCAGCAATTAAGCTCATAAATTCAGCATTTCCTAAGTTTCCGTTGTGTTTTCCTAATTTAAATGCTATTAAAGTAAGAATAGTAAGCTGTGCTGTAAATGCTTTTGTAGAAGCAACTCCAATTTCAGGCCCAGCGTGTGTATATGAACCTGCATCTGTAATTCTTGCAATGGAAGAATCTACAACATTACATATCCCATATATAAATGCACCTTTTTCTTTTGCCAGCTTCAAAGCAGCCATTGTATCAGCTGTTTCTCCAGACTGAGAAATGGCAATCACCACATCTTTATCTGTAATGATAGGGTTTCTGTATCTGAATTCTGATGCATATTCTACTTCAACAGGAATTCTTGCATATTCTTCAATAAGGTATTCTCCGATAAGACCGGCATGCCATGAAGTTCCACAAGCAATGATGATAATTCTGTTAGCGTTTTTGAATCTCTCAAGGTGATCCCAGATCCCAGCCATTTTGATTACTCCTTCATCAACAAGAAGTCTCCCTCTCATTGTATCATGTACAGATTTAGGCTGTTCAAAGATCTCTTTAAGCATAAAATGCTCATATCCACCTTTTTCAATTTGTTCAAGGCTCATTTTAAGCTCCTGAATTTCCGGCTCAATTTTAGAGTTATCATTGATGGTTCTGATATCTACTCCATTTTCAAGAGAAATCGTTGCCATATGTCCTTCTTCAAGATAAATGGCTTCTTTTGTAAATTCTACGAAAGGTGAAGCATCAGATGCAATAAAATATTCTTTATCTCCGATTCCTATGGCAAGAGGAGATCCTAATCTTCCTACTACCAATATCCCAGGATAATCTTCATGAAGTACAGTAATTGCATATGCTCCATATACTTCATTCAACGCATATCTTACAGCAGTCGGGAAATCTATTTCTGGATTAAGATCCATAAAATATTGAATAAGGTTTACCAACACTTCAGTATCTGTTTCAGACTTGAAGGTAAATCCTTTGTCAGTAAGCATGGTTTTGATGGTATCATAGTTTTCGATAATACCATTATGTACAATTGCTATTTTTCCGTTGTTTGACAAATGCGGGTGGGAGTTTCTGTCACTTGGAACTCCATGGGTAGCCCAACGGGTGTGTCCCATTCCAATTTTGTACTTCCCTTTTAATTCTTTCGAAATATTCACCAAATCCTCAACCTTACCTTTTGTTTTTTCAACCTCCAGTTTATGATCTGGACCTTCTAAAACAATCCCGGCACTGTCATACCCTCTATATTCCAATCTTCTAAGACCATTGATTACAATTTCGTAAGCGTCTTGAAAACCTGTATATCCTACTATTCCGCACATATTATTTTGTCTAGTGTTTTTTTATTGTATTCTATTTTTTTGTAGCGTAAGTCACTTTCAGCTGGACTCTGTTCGCATTCGTTTTATCTGATGAACCTGTAAGAATAATTCTATTCATATCAAATGCTCTTGTCGTATTACGAACTCCTAAAAGATTTCCTGTGGAATTTGCAGCAAATGTTCCAGCATTGATCCAAAGTGGTTTATTGGTTATCAACTGTTCAACTCCATCAACTGTTTCTTTCTTTCCTTCAACAAGATCCTTGATTGTTTTTGTTACTACAAAATCGTAATACCCTTTACTTTGATTATAATTATATAAACCAAGCCCCGCTAACAAATCTGATGTAAAGGCTAGTTTTGAGAAATCAACAGTACCGTCAGCCTTCATTGGATTCACAGCAAATCTGCGGTCTTCTGTTGAATTGGTATTTTTCCAGCTTGCCGGATCTAAATATACTCTGATCTTAGCACTTAGAATACCTGCTTTGTCTTTGTTATAGATGTCTCTAAGAGCTGCAATGGTAGCATCAGGAATTTTCACTACTGCAGAAGGACCTCCCATTCCCTGAACGTAAAGTTTCGCATCCCCGATATCAGTATTAATTGATGCCAATGCGTTTGCTGAAGGGGTTCCACCTCTGTTGTATTCATATTGTCCAATATGAGCATTAAGGCCTCCTACATTGAAAGCAAGTGTGGTTTGCGGTCTTGTAGTTGTTCCGTTATCTGTTTTATCATATTTATAATACATGATAAGCTGCAAGTCGTTAGGAGAGAACTGGTAAAGATATTTATCAGTTTCATCCACAGAAATTCTTATTCCTTTAAAATATCTGATAAAGTTAGAAGCATCCTGAAGTTCAGGTTTTCCTTTTTTATCAAGAATATGAGTCTGGAAAAAGTCTGTATTGCTCAGTTTCATTCTGAATCCAAGATTTCCTGTAAATACAACAGAATTATCAGATTTTTTGGTAATAGATACAGAGCTTACATTTCCGTTAAATACTCCTGAACCTAAAAGTTCACCAGTACTTACCCCTACATTGGAACGTTTAAAAATATCGTTGTTTGAGTCTAAGAACGTAGTCACTTCATGTACATTGATTTTCATTGATTTTGAAGCCCCTCCTATTTTACCGTATTTACGAACAGGATACGTTTTCTTCTCGATCGAAACCGCTGTAGCCACTCCGTCTACCGGGAAATCACTTTTCTCGAATGTATTGGTTTTTAATGAATCACTTTCAAAGAAATAAGTATTGGCAATCGTATTTGCCGGAGGTCTTACTACCAAAACAACAGAATCTACCTTTGGATTGGCACCGTTAAAATCAAAATTATCTACTGGCATTCTTAGCTGAGTAATGTAAGAAGCTCTCTGCATTCCGAAGTTGCCTTCTGTAAAAGCACCAAGTACCCCCACTGTAAGGGCACCACCACTTTCATTTAATCCATTGATCAATCTGGCAGCATCACTTCTGATGGAATCATTATTATTGTAGTTATATGCAACAACGTCATATGAAATTTCATTCCCTTGTGCTGCATCATTATTGAATAACTGTTCTCCAAGAGAATCCGGATCAGGTTCGCAGTTATAAAGGATTGTACTTCCGAAAATCGCCAGTAAAAGTACGGCGAATGTCTTTTTAAGATTATGAGTCATTAAAAATGTGTTTTTAATAAAGTTGATTTATAGAATCTATATCCAGATATTCCGACTTTTGGATAGTTGTTTCGTTGAAAGCCTTATCCAGGTCTTCATCCAGAAACTCGTCACCTTTCACAACGGCATCTACATAGTTCATACTTTCGATAACAAAGCTTTTAATCGTTGGGTTATCTAACGCTTTTAATCCTGAAATATTATCGAACTTTAGTTTTTCGTCGATCTTTTTATCCAGGTCAGCATCTTTCTCATTGTAAAGAGAAAGTACAATTTTTGCGTCTTTGAAATAAGTATCTGATTCGTAGTAAGTTTTAAGATAAATTGGAACAAAAGAAGACATCCATCCGTTCAAATGAATAACATCTGGCACCCAGTTTAGCTTCTTAATGGTTTCAATAACCCCTCTCGCAAAGAAAATAGCTCTTTCGTCATTATCTTCGAAAGGGTTTCCTTCATCGTCGAAATAATATTGTTTTCTTTTGAAGTATTCTTCATTGTCAATAAAGTAAACCTGAAGTCTTTCCCCCGGAAGAGACGCTACTTTAATGATTAGAGGCTGATCCAGGTCATTGATAATGATATTCATCCCTGAAAGGCGGATTACTTCATGAAGCTGGAACTTTCTCTCACTTATTTGTCCAAATCTTGGCATAAAAACTCTTACATCATTGCCTTCTTGGTGCATCTTAAGTGCCATTTTGTTTACCACTGCAGCCATATTCGTGTCTTCTTGATATGGATACATCTCTGTAGTAATGTACAGTATTTTTTGATTCGGCATAAACTTTCTATCTAATTTTTGTAAAAATGCTTTAATGTGCAAAATTACAAAAAAACATCCAACATTATTTTAATTAACATTTTTTTACGAAAATTCCCATTTCCAAATTATTAAAACTGCATATTATTATGCGATATTTTTACTATTTTTGAAATAGCATTAAAATAAACTATGGAAGTTATAAAAAACAGGAAAGTCCTTCAGGATTTCATTGAAAGACAGAAAGAAATGGGAAAAAGAATTGGCTTTGCTCCTACTATGGGCGCTTTACATAAAGGCCATCTTTCTCTGTATGAAGAGGCAAGAAAGGAAAATGACCTTGTTATTTCTTCAGTTTTTGTAAATCCAACCCAGTTCAACAATCCTGAAGATCTTGAAAAGTATCCAAGAGATATCAACAGAGACATTCTGATTCTTCAGAATTCGGGTCTTGTGGATGCTGTTTATATCCCTGAAGTAACAGATATTTACCCTGAAAAAGCTGAAAGCCAGCGTTATGATTTTGATGGATTGGAAAATGAAATGGAGGGAAAATCAAGACCAGGACATTTTGACGGAGTTGGAACTGTCGTAGAGGAACTTTTCAGACAAATAAAGCCCGATAATGCTTATTTTGGAGAAAAGGATTTCCAGCAGCTCGCTATCATAAAAAAAATGGTAGACAAAAAGCACATTCCTGTTAAAATAACGGGAGTTCCCATTTACAGAGCAGAAAACGGATTGGCGCTAAGCTCAAGAAACCAAAGGCTTCATGAAGATCGAAAAGAAGCTTCTAAAATAATTTATGAGACGTTAAAAAAAGTAAACGACTGGTTCAGAACCGTTACCATACCGGAAATCAAAGAAAGAGTTGCTGATATTTTTGACAACCAGCAGGGAATGAAACTGGAATATTTTCTCATAGCAGATGAAAAAACACTACAGGAAACAGATTTCTTCTACAAGGACAGAAATTTCAGAGCGTTTATCGTAGTGGTTGTGGACGGAGTAAGATTAATTGACAATATGCATCTGGATTGATGCAATATATTTTTATAAAACAAAAACTCTGATGGCAGCCATCAGAGTTTTTTTGATTTATTATAATAAAAGCCAATTAACCAGATAATCACAGGGGATAAAAATAATATTACTGAAAACATTCCTACAGCAATACCATCATCCCCATCACCCCACATTTCAAGAAATAAGAGACAGAAAAGTTCAAAGCTCATAACAATCCCTGCTCCTAAAATATAGCCATATGACCTGGTATCCCTACATCTTATCTTTTTTCTATTGAATTTTATATAAGCCAGAATAACATGGTACACAAAAATAAAAAAAGAAATTCCAGCAGACAACAATAAAGCAATGATGATCCACACTGTTGTTTCATCAACGATACTTATATCACTCATTTTTATTATTTATTACTGTAGATATAAACAAAAATCAAAGGCCTCCTGAGGGAAGCCTTTGAAACACCAAATCACAAAATATTAATATGAAAAAAATTTACTTTTCAGTAAACTTGTGACCCGGCTGGGATTCGAACCCAGGACCCATACATTAAAAGTGTATTGCTCTACCAGCTGAGCTACCGAGTCGGCCACAATTAAAATGAAATAAATTTCAATATTAATTATAAATTTTTCTTTGCAGTGCCTGCGACTGGACTCGAACCAGCACATCCTTAGGAAACCACCCCCTCAAGATGGCGTGTCTACCAATTTCACCACGCAGGCAATAAAATTACAAAATTTAGTAATTTTTATTGCTAGTGACCCGGCTGGGATTCGAACCCAGGACCCATACATTAAAAGTGTATTGCTCTACCAGCTGAGCTACCGAGTCGGTCACCTATTTAACAAGTTTTCATTAGAGTAATGTCCCTTGTTTTAAGTGGTGCAAAGATATGACTTTTTTCTTTATCTCAAAACTTTTTCGCAAATTTGTTTAAAAAAAATTCATGGTAATTTCATTGATCGGATACATGGGAAGTGGCAAATCTCACATTTCCAAAATATTAAGCGAAAAAATCAATTTTAAACTCATTGATCTCGATAAAGAGATTTCCAGAAGAAATAAATTAACCATTCCTGAAATATTTGAAAAGAAAGGCGAAATTTACTTTAGAAAGCTGGAAAGAGAGGCCCTGGAAGAGATATTAGCTTCAGAAGAAAATTTAGTTTTAAGTCTAGGTGGGGGAACTCCTGTTTATTATAACAACATGGAGATCATCAATCATAATTCTAAAAGTATTTTTCTGAGAACTTCTGTAGGTACATTGGTTGAAAGACTTTCAAAACAGAAGGAAAAAAGACCGCTAATTGCTAATATATCTGATGAAGACCTCCCGGAATTCATCGCTAAGCACTTATTTGAAAGAAATCAATTCTACAGTAAAGCTCAGTTTAGCATAGGAACAGATTCCAGGGAACCTGAAGATATTGTTAACGAAATAGTAGAAAAGCTCTATCTCTAGAGCTTTTCTATTTTTATTTTAATCTTCCTTTTCGTCCTCATTATTGGTCTCTCCAAAGAAATCATCCCAATCTGTAAAATCAGAAGCAATATCATTTCCTACATAGTCGTCCATTTCTCTTCTATCTTTTTTGGTAGGTCTTCCCTCTCCTTTGTTTCTGTAATAGTCTTGTGACATTTTACGAATTTTCAACAGTTCGTACTGTTCCTTATCGGTCACATCCTGGATATGAAGCGGGACTAATTTGGCTCCTATTCTACTTTTAGGTATCTGAATGACCTTTATTTTATAGTCAATTTGATTCTTACGGATTTTAATAGTATCTCCTTCTTTTACCTCCTTAGATGACTTTACGGCAGACGTTCCTATAGAAATTCTATTCTTTTTAATCTCCTCTGCTGCAATATTTCTCGTCTTATAAAAACGAATGCTCCATAAAAATTTATCTATTCTCATAATTTTTTATACTTTTGCCGTTATATTATTTGTAAAGTAATTAAAGTTTTTTGAAATGAAAAAAATATTTTTCTATATCCTTGCAGGATCTTTGTGTTTTTCTGCTTGTAAAAAAGATGATGATGTACAAAGCTATGTAGAGCCGGAAGACATTACAACACAAAACACATATGACGATCAAGCCATTAAGAAGTTCATGAATGAGAACTATCTCGATGCACAGGGAAATATAAAAGCTTTTAGTTCTACGGATACTTCAGATGATAATGAAAAGAAATTATCTGAGTTGAATCCTGTAACACTTCCTTCAGGAACTATTTATATCATTAGAAACGGAGCGCAGCCTTCACCAGCTGATGAACAAGCTATTGGCAGCACAGATATTCTTAAAGTAATGATGAAAGCGACCACGTATCTTGCGATCAATACAGACGGACAGTCTTTATTTACTGCTGCTACAGATTTCATGAATACAGTAAACGGAACCGGAATTCCTGCAATTGATCCTAAATATTATTATATTTCTCCAAATGATCCATTAATCAAAAATGCAACTACTGATGCTGCAAAACAGCAAAGTTATTATAT
The DNA here is from genome assembly GCF_059420365.1 of Chryseobacterium sp. GW821-FHT04C04. Classification (NCBI taxonomy): domain Bacteria; kingdom Pseudomonadati; phylum Bacteroidota; class Flavobacteriia; order Flavobacteriales; family Weeksellaceae; genus Chryseobacterium; species Chryseobacterium sp. GW821-FHT04C04. The sequence continues at coordinate 197,629 of NZ_JBWKTO010000006.1, forward strand.
GATTGAAGGGTTCAGTGAAGCGATGCAGAAGTTTAAAGCATTTAATAACTATCCTAGCGAAACGGCTTATAACTTACAGGGAGTAATTATTGTTCCTTCAAGAGCTGCGTTTGCAAGAGATCCTTATTTCCCTTACAATTACCCAGGGTATAGCCAGGTGATCTCATTGAGAAATAAAACTTTTGTTTTCAACTTCCAGGTATATAACAGATCAACAAGACCATAAATTATAACATAAAGTTTAAATAAAATAATAAATAACCCCCGCAATACGTATTGCGGGGGTTATTTATATCTCTATTGTAGCTAAAACTAAGGTCTTGCCTTTTGCTTTACATTTCCTAAAATATCCGGGAAGTAAAGGTCTGCAAGGTGGTCAAATTCATCCCCTCTCATAAACATGGTAGCATCTACTTCTTCATAAGAGCTTCTTCCAGCAGCAGCAATCAGTTCATTGCAGGTGTGAAGTGTATTTTTGTGGAAGTGATATACTCTTTCTGCTTTGTCCGTGACATCAAGCCCTTTAATAAGCATTTTATCCTGTGTGGCAACTCCTGTAGGACAGTTGTTAGTATTACATCTTAATGCCTGAATACATCCCAAAGAGAACATAAATCCTCTGGCATTGTTACACATATCAGCTCCCATTGAAATGGCTCTCAGAATATCAAGGCTGGTAAGAACTTTTCCGCTCGCAATCACTCTTAATTTACTTCTTACGTTGTAATTATTAAGTGTTCTGTTAACGAATATCAAAGCGGGTTCTAGTGGCATTCCTACTCCATCTGAAAATTCCGGTGGTGCTGCACCTGTACCCCCTTCTGCGCCGTCTATGGTAATAAAGTCTGGATAAATTTTCAAAACATTCATTTGTACACAGATATCTTCAAACTCTTTGGTATCTCCGATACAAAGTTTAAATCCAACCGGTTTTCCTCCTGAAAGGTCTCTTAACTGCTGTACAAATCTCAGCAATCCGGCTGCATCTGAGAATGATGTATGTGATGGTGGTGAAATAACAGTCATTCCTGGTGTTACATGACGGATTGCAGCAATTTCCGGAGTATTTTTCACGCCGGGAAGTACTCCTCCATGCCCTGGTTTTGCTCCCTGTGATAATTTGATCTCAACCATTTTCACATTAGGAAGTGTAGCATATTTTTTGAAGAGTTCAGGATTGAATTTCCCTTCCTCATCACGGCATCCGAAATATCCTGTTCCTATCTGCCAGCATAAGTCACCTCCTTCCATGTGATGGGGCGAAACTCCTCCTTCTCCTGTGTTATGATAAAAATTTCCTTTTTTTGCGCCTCTGTTCAGGGAAATCTGAGCTCTGTCACTCAATGCTCCGAAACTCATTGCAGAGATATTAAGCAGAGATGCATGATAAGGCTGTGTACACTGTTCTCCTCCTACCCAGACTCTCGGAAGTTCTTCTGAAGGAGATTTTGCATAAATAGAATGCTTAATTCCTTCATATTTTCTGTGATTAACCTCCAGCTGTGTACCAAAAGCTACAGTATCGCTTAGATTTTTGGCACGTCTGTATACTGCAGAACGCTGATTTCTTGGAAATGGTTTCCCATCTGTTTCCCTCTCAATAAAGTATTGCTGCATTTCGGGTGAAATACTTTCGAAAAAATATCTGAGATATCCCAATACAGGAAAGTTCCTCAAAATAGCATGTTTCGATTGGTAAGCATTGTAAACACCCAATGCATAGATGGCGGATAACAGCGTTGGTATCCAATAATGCGTTCTGATCAGCAGTGCTATAATCCATGTAGCAACTACTAATACAATTCCCCAAGATAAAAACTTATCTCTCATGAATGTAGTATTTAAAGTTTAAAAATAAATTTAGTGGAAATTTTGCAAAGAGCCTATGCTTTTGCTAAAAAATTTTGGTAGGAAGATTGCACTGAAACCGTGCCATCTGACAGGATTTTTTCTAAATTTAGAAATTCTATTTGATTGACAAATGCTGGGTCAAAGTCTTTCTGGACTCTCACATAATTTTCTGTGAAGCCAAACATTTTCCCATCTTTATTTTCATGCTCCCAAAGAACAGGAAGCGTTTTTCCAAGTTGTGTCTGATAAAATGCCATTTTCTTCTTTTCAGAAAGAATTCTCAGCATTTTATTACGTTTTTTTCTTTCAGGTATAGGAACTACTCCTTCCATAGCAGCAGCTTCTGTATTTTCTCTTTCAGAATACGTAAATACATGAAGATAGGTAATAGGAAGTTCATTAAGGAAATTATACGTTTCCATAAACTTCTCCTCTGTTTCTCCCGGGAATCCTACAATAACGTCTACACCAATAGCCGCATCAGGCATTACCTCGCGGATTTTATTGACTCTGTCATTATATAATTTGGTAAGATAACGACGTTTCATCTTTTTCAAGAGGTCATCGCATCCCGACTGTAACGGAATGTGAAAATGCGGAACAAAGCTTTTGCTTTTGGAAACCAGCTCAATGCTTTCATCTTTCAAAAGGTTAGGCTCAATAGAAGAAATACGGATTCTTTCAATACCATCCACTCTATCCAATTCTGAAATAAGATCAAGAAATGTATGCTCATGTCTTTTATTTCCGAATTCACCTTTACCGTAATCTCCGATGTTTACCCCTGTAAGAACAATTTCTTTGATGTCTTTTGCCGCAATTTCTGCCGCATTTCTAAGAACATTTTCAATAGTATCCGAACGTGAAATTCCTCTGGCTAATGGAATCGTACAGTAGGTGCATTTATAGTCACAGCCATCCTGTACTTTAAGGAAAGCTCTGGTTCTGTCACCAATAGAATAACTTCCGATAAAGAAATCTGTTTCTTCAATTTCACACGAATGAACGACTCCTTCACTCTCAGATTTCTCTAAATCGTCAAGGTAGCTTAGAATATTGAATTTTTCTTTTGCCCCTAAAACGAGGTCAACGCCTTCAATCTGTGAAATTTCTTCAGGCTTCAGCTGTGCATAACATCCAACAATGACTACCAGCCCTTCCGGATTGGCTTTCATTGCTCTTCTTACGTGAAGTTTACATTCACGGTCTGCATTTTCTGTCACAGAACAGGTATTGATAACATACACATTCGCTTTTTCATCAAAGCTTACCTTATCATAACCTGCATCTGTTAATTGACGGGCAATAGTAGATGTTTCTGCAAAGTTTAGTTTGCAGCCAAGTGTATGAAACGCGGCAGTTCTGTGAAAAGTAGACATTTGTTACTCCTGAATTTTATGGGTGCAAAGATAGTAATTTTAATAAGAACGCAAGATCGATTCAATCTATTGTTTATATTCATCCCTTACTTCGGGGCTGTTTTGAAAACAGACGGGGGATGAATTGGCTTCTGGTTGACTATTGGAAATTTTGCTTTTCATTTCAGTATTAAACTCTTGAGAGCGGTTTTTTGCAATCGACAATGTACTCCAATCTTCATTTTTCATCATTTTAGCAATATAAACAACTTGTCCAATATGATAGGGGTAATGAGCCAACTGTCGGAAAACAGCATCAATAACAGAATGTGCCTCTCCTCTTATATAAATTGTTGAATAGATATTTTCATCATTTATCTGATTCAAAGATTCAAAAAGACATTTCCAGCCTCTTTCCCAGTAATCAAGAACCTCATCCTTTGTCTTAAAAGTATTGACAAATTCTTCATCGCGATTACGCCAGGATTTCTCACCATCTTCTGTCAGAAAGTTTGTCCACCTGGAAAGCATGTTTCCTGCAAGATGTTTTACGATGATGGCAATAGAATTACTTTCTTCATTGTACTGCCAAAACATCTGCTCATCCGTCAATTGACGAAATGCTTTATCACCAAGCGATTTATAGTATTCGAATCGTTTTATAAACAGGTCTTTCATTTTTTCTATTTTGATCCCTAATTTAATAACTTTTAAAAATAAAAACCACTTCAACGAAGTGGTTTTATCTATGTATTATATTTTTTTGTTATTCTCTGTTTTTCACCAATACCCAACCTGTAAATTTGATTGCTGTATTCTTTTTATCATTTTCATTCCATGTGATAGAATACCAATAGGTTCCGGTAGGCACTACTCTTCCGCCCTGAGTACCATCCCATTTATAACCATTTGATTTGTCTGCCTGGAAGATTTTATTTCCATATCGGTCAAAAACATTCATGATCAGGTTTTGTTTTCTTGCTAATGCGGAATAATCGATCACATCATTCATCCCATCTGCATTAGGGGTAATTACGTTTACCAGATTAGGTACAACAATTCCTATCTCTATTGGATCGCAGTCATAAGCATCTTTTACTAATACTTTATGATCTCCTCTTGAAAGATTATTGAAAACATTGGAGTCCTGCCAAATAATATTATCCATGGAATATTTATAAGCTGGCGTTCCTCCTATTACAGATATCGTAACCGTATTATTGGAAATATCAATACCGGAAACAACAGGCTGATCAGAAGGCAATACTTTCACAGTTTGTGTGGTAATACATTCTCCGGTTTTAAGTTTCACCCAATACACTCCGATTCCTGCTTTAATAGTTCGTGTAGTCGCTCCGGTACTCCATTCATAGCTTTTAAATCCGGCTCCCGCATCTAATGTGGTCTGATCTTCTGCGCAAATGGTTACATCTTTCAGAGTATCAGAATATACCGGTGCAATAACGACTAAAGTAATTCTGGCTACCGTATAACATCCCTGAGCATTAGAAACTCTTACATATACAAATCCATTAGGAGCAATATAATTATTAGGGGTCAGAATCTCATTGGTCTGGCTGACAGCATCTGTCAATGAAGGATAGTATTTTTTTGTCGGATTTGTCTGACCCGTTACTGAAGCATTCACAAGATTGAAAGAAGCAGTAGATGGATTAGATTCGATGAAACATGATCTCAAGGTGGCCTCATTCACTACCACTACCGGATAGAATTTCAAGGTTATCTGAGCAACGGCAGTACAGCCAAATTCTGATATGATTTTTACATAAATAATCCCTTCTGCAGAGACAAATGCCATAGGAGTGGTAATTTCATTGATCCCTGCGTTGAGATCTGCCATCGTATGATAATATTTTTTAGTAACATTTGGATTATTAATGACATCTGCTGTTGTTAAATCAAACAAGGCCGTTCCTGCATTATTATTGTTACATTGAGTCAATGTTACATTTTTAGCTGTAATAGAACCATCTTTGAATTTAAATGTTCCGACCTGTTTACATTTATTAAGTGGATTGGTCGCATTCGTTGGATCGGTATAATTGATACTGTAATAGTAAACAGTAGTTGTATTTACCGTTATTGGAACTATAATAGGATTATTTCCTGTTAAGGCATCATTCTGAGTAAGATGATAGCTTACATTAAAGTTTTGATTTCCGTTAAGAATTCCCATAGACAGCGTAGAAAAATCAAATAAAGCTGTAGGAGAACATATTACAACTTCTCTTGGGTCTGCAGGATTCGCAGCCGGAATCCCAGGAGGATTAAATGGCTGGGTCTGGATATTCGGATCTGTGAACGGAGAAGCCAGTGTTGCTGTTCCTCCCCATGTCAAAGAAAATGGAGCTGTGGTAGAACTGGTTGCGCTCACCCAGTTATCGATGAATAAATAATAGGTTTGTCCCGGTAAAACATCCAGGTATTTACAGTAAGGTGTAAGAGAACCTCCGGCAGCACTCAGAAGGGTGCTTGTCATATTTAATCCTGTAGCAGGACCTGGGCCGATAACCGTTGCAGCATTACAACGTATTGGAGATCCCAAACTTCCACAGGTTACATTAGGACCAAAAATAGCCCAATCGTAATCGGCATCAGGATTATTTGGAACAAGATCAAAAGTAAGTGTACCTCCGGTAGCAATTGTAATTTTATACCAAATTGAATTGTGCTCTCCAGTAAAATCGATACAGCTTCCCGAATTCACCAGCTCTTTTATGTTACCATATCCTGTAGGGCTATAGGTAATATTTGAGTTTCCGCAAACAGACAATGCAGTGGCACAATCTGCTTGAGCATAGAAAGTATGAGAGATACACAGAAGTATGAAAAGTAAAAGTTTTCTCATATATTAATGTTTTTATGGTTACATTAGTAAGACATCATATTGATAGTCAATGCACACCAAATATACCTATATTTTAATTACAAACAATGAAATCTGAATAATTTTAAATTATTTCAAATTAAAACATTAAATAATTAAACATATAACAAAAAACATCATTTTATACTCGTAATATTCCCACAAAGATTTTCGAGGTGGAATATTTTATGAAAGGGACTTTTCACTTCTTTCAAATGTTCTTTATCCTGAATAAAAGTATATCTGGAAGCAATAGAATTCATATCTGAAACTATTACCAGCCAGCATTCATCCACTGAAGTGTCATAGTAGGGAAATTTTTCGTTCTTTTTTTCTATGAGTTCCAGAATCTTTTCTGAACAGAGTTCATCAAAAAGATTCATATTGTACTCATGTGTGATAAAAACATTTCTCCGGTGAAAGGATTTCCTTATACTTTTGACACAGCCTACTCCCTTATTCCGCTTGATACTTTTATAGATACTGATGATATTATCCTGCTGTACTTCCAGGTTATCAAATTTTGTTTCCGGATAGAATTCTAAAAAATAAACACCACGATATTTCGTAGTGTCTTCTTGTTCTAATAATATTTCTGCCTGACGAAACATCTTATTCAAAGTACTTTCTACTTTCTTCATTTCCAGATGATTGATCACTTCAGTCAGTTCTATTCCAATTTTTTTGTCGTTCAATTTTGCGATAAAGTCTGGACTCTCGCAGGTAAGGTTTTCAAATTTAACTTCGGGGAAATGATGCATAAAAGAGTTGAGAAGAAGGATCTCCGACTTCTTTCTGTATTTTTCACGATCATGAAGCAGAGATTCGTCTATGGTACGGTGATACTTCTCCATGGGCTTTTTTTTCAAATGCCGATTCAGATAATATAAACTCAGATTCTTGATCAGATCTTCCTCAGAAAATGTCTTTTTCATGTGTGATTTTTTTATTTAATTAAGAACACATGCTGCCATTGGCTTTCACCACTAAAAGTTTTTGATAATCAAAATTTTACACTCTTAAAGGTAAGTAAAAAAAGTATTCAATGCTTCATTTTAAAATTAATTTATCTATTAATTAATGTAAAGTTTATTTTCATTATTAATACCTTTGGCTTTTTAAACACAAACACACATTTATGGATTTTAGGAATTTCAGAATACCCTACAACATCAATCCTCAATATTCAAAAAAAACCGCTTATTTCTCGATGGAATTTGCTCTTGAGCAGGTTCTGAAAATATATTCGGGGGGGCTTGGCTTTTTAGCAGGATCTCATATGAGAAGTGCCTATAATCTTAAGCAGGATCTTATCGGAATCGGTATCCTATGGAAATTCGGCTACTATGACCAGGCAAGAAATCATGATCAGACTTTACAGCCGGTATGGACAAGAAAAATGTACAGCTTTCTTGAAGACACCGGAATAAAATTTCAAATCGAAATTCACAGTGCTCCTGTCTGGGTAAAAGTATGGTATCTTGATCCTGAAATTTTCAATACGGCACCGATGTTTTTTCTTTCAACAGATGTTCCGGAAAATGATCATGTTTCCAAAACAATCTGCCACAAATTATATGATGCGAATGAGTCTACAAAACTGGCACAATATATTTTATTAGGAAAAGGAGGAGCAAAGCTTCTGGATGAAATGAATATTGAAAGGGATGTTTATCACCTTAATGAAGCTCATGGACTTCCCGCAGCATTCTATCTGTTAAAAAAATACAACGGAGACCTCAATAAGGTAAAAGAAAAATTGGTTTTTACCACCCATACTCCTGAAGAAGCAGGTAACGAAAAGCATAGTTTCAGATTATGTTATGATATGTCCTATTTCTCCGGCTACAGCATGGAAGAAATAAAAAACATTGAAGGTTCCGACGATGACCGCTTCAACCATTCTCTTTGTGCATTAAGAATGGCAAGAATCGCCAATGGAGTTTCCCAGCTGCATGGTGTCGTTTCCCGAGCGATGTGGAGTAAATATCCGGGAATCTGCGAAATCACATCGATCACCAATGCCCAGGAGTTTAAATATTGGTCGGATAAACCTTTATACAACGCAAAAGATGAAAATGATGCAACGGTTTTCGATTACCGCAAAAAGCATTTAAAGAAAAAACTATTCAGCATTGTAGCGGACCAAACAGGAAATTTGTTTAATCCCAATATTTTCACCATTGTCTGGGCCAGAAGATTTGCAGGTTATAAAAGAGCAGATCTTCTTTTACATGATAAAGAAAGATTCTACAGGCTTTTGAATAATCCAAAATATCCCGTACAAATCATTTGGGCTGGAAAACCTTATCCAATGGACTATTCGGCTATTTCTACATTCAATACACTGGTGGAGGAAAGTAAAAACCACAAAAGCATAGCCGTTCTTACCGGTTATGAACTTTCTTTAAGTAAATCTTTAAAACAGGGTTCTGATCTATGGCTTAACAATCCTAGGGTTCCAAGAGAAGCGTCTGGTACTTCTGGTATGAGTGCGGCGATGAACGGGTCTATCAATTTATCCACAGATGACGGATGGATTCCGGAATTTGCAAAACATAGAGAAAACTCTTTCGTAGTTCCAAAAGCTGATTATCAGAATATGAGCATCTACGAACAGGACAATTATGATTTAAACAAATTATATGAAATTCTTGAAAACGAAATTCTTCCGATGTATTACGACAATCCAGATCAGTGGAGAAAGATCCAGCACAACGCGATGGACGATGTGAAAGATCATTTTAATAGTGACAGGATGGCAGATGAATATTATAGAATACTTTATAATGAAGTGAAATAGTAATTTTGCTTTCTATAAAAAATGCCTGGAAAAATTTCCGGGCATTTTTTATAAGTTTATTTACTTTTTTTCTTTGCAGGCACTTTCAACCCTTCTTCCTTCGCTTCAGAAATACCGATAGCAATGGCTTGTTTTCTATTGGTCACTTTCTGTCCGGAAGAAGATTTCAATTTCCCTTCCTTGAATTCGTGCATTACTTTTCCTACTTTGTCCTGAGCTTTTTCTGAATATTTAGTCTTGCTCATGATAATTTTTTTTAAGATTTTGGCAGGGATACCCCTAATTCATAAACGCAGGCGTGCTTTAAATATTTTGAACGCTCTCTCGATGTTACCGACTCAAAATGATCATTCTTGATGACAATGATCGGATCTTCTATATTTTCAATTTCAAAATTGGCAAAATACCGTTCATCCGGGCTGGTCTTATCATTTTTAGCCTTTATTTTCTGCAGTTCGTCTGCATATTTTCTGAATCCGGGGTCTGAGGAATGGATAAATTTGTATTCATCACCTGCATATACATAGTAATGAATCTTTTTCTCAATTAAACCTCCTTCATCTGTAATTTCGGGATTATCATTTCCATCTCTAAATACCACTTCCACCAATGTACCTCCTTTTTTATGAGCACATTCTTCGGCATCATTAAAACTTGAAAAACCTGTATAAACAATCTGGTCTTTCAATACATAACGGTTTAGTTTCTGGTTATATGCATTTGTTTCCATAATTATTATTGAATTTGATTTATAATTATAACATATTCAATTTTTTTGCCAAATTGCCTTTTTTTAAAATTTCATTACTGAATATTTTTTATTATTTTAGAGTCGAAAAACTAAAAATATTTACCATGAAAAATGTCAAAAAAATGTCAAGATTACAATTAAAGGAAGTACACGGAGGTGTTTTACCCGGAATGAGAAGATGTGTAGACGAAGTTACCTGCCAACTTAGAATCTGGTGGATTGGAGGTGGATTAGATTCTCCTTGTGCTCACGCCTACCCTTTCTGTGCGCCTGAAGGATATTATCCTCCAGAAACCGAAGATCCGGGAACAATGCATGAAGCTTAATAACAATACAGAATCAGGACTTGAAGTCCTGATTTTTATTTTATATGGTTATATAAGTAAGAATTATTAAATTTGGAAGCATTAAAATTAGAAATGAAAAAACTCCTTTTAACTCTTACTGTTGCAGCTGTATTCCAAAGTGTATCAGCACAGGAAATCACTTTAGATAAAATATATTCAGGATATTACCGTGGAAAAGGGATCGCAGGGATCACTTCCATGAAAAACGGTGAAAATTATCTTGTCATCGAATCATCGGGAATTGCAAAATATTCTTACAAAACTTCTCAAAAAGAGGGAAATCTTGTGGACGGAAGATTTGAAAGCTATATTTTTTCTGATGATGAATCTAAAATCCTTTTACAGACAGGAAGCCAGCCTATCTACAGACATTCTTTTCTTGGGAAGTTTGATGTAAAAGATTTAAAATCCGGAAAAGTAATCAGTCTGAACAATGGTAAAACAGTTCAGGAACCAACGTTCTCACCAGATGCAACGAAAGTGGCGTTCATTTCTGACAACAATTTATTCTATCAGGACCTTTCCTCAGGAAAAATCACACAGATTACTACGGATGGTAAAAAGAATTCCATCCTGAATGGTTTGGCAGATTGGGTATATGAAGAAGAATTCGGACATGCAAGACAGTATGAATGGACCAAAAATTCTGATGCCATCGTGTTTGTAAAGTCTGATGAAAGCCAGGTTCCGGAAATCTATATTCCGATCTACGGAAAAAGTCTTTATCCGGCTGAAATGCGTTATAAATATCCAAAAGCAGGTGAGAAAAACGCTGTGGTTTCCGCACAGTTATACCGTCTTGACAATGGGAAAACAACACCGCTGAATTTAGGTTCTTTCAAAAATTATTATATCCCGAATGTATTCCAGACAGCAAAAGCTGATGAAATTGTTTTAATTACTTCTGAGAGAATTCAGAATGCTTCAGATATTTTAAAAGTAAATACAAAAACAGGAGCAGTTCAGAAATTATTCACTGAAACAGATGATAAATGGATTGATACAGATAGCCCAACTCTTGAATTCCTTGAAGATGATTCTTTCCTTTGGTCTTCTGAAAGAGACGGGAACCGTCACCTTTACTGGTATGACAAGGATGGTAAGCTTAAAAAGCAAATCACCAAAGGAAACTGGGAGGTAACCGATTATTATGGTTTCAACCCAAAATCTAAAGAAATTTACGTTCAGACTACTGAAAAAGGGAGTATTAACAAGGTCGTTTCCAAAGTAAATATTGAAACCGGAAAAGCTCAGCTGATCTCCAATGCGGAAGGAAATAATTCTGCTAACTTCAGCAAAAACTATAATTATTTTATTGAAACCTCTTCTACTGCGTCAAAACCTTACACGTATGTTTTAAAAGATGGTAACGGGAAAGTGGTAAAAGAGCTTCAAAACAACAATGATCAGTTACAGAAATTAAAAACGGATAATTTTGTTGAAAAAGAATTCATCACGATTCCCAATGCTGTAGGCGATCAAATGAACGCATGGATTATGAAGCCTAAAAACTTTGATCCTAATAAAAAATATCCTCTGTTTATGTTCCAATATTCAGGACCGGGATCTCAGCAGGTGGCGAACTCATGGGATAACGGAAATGCAATGTGGTTCAATCATCTTGTACAAAAAGGATATATTGTAGCTTGTGTAGACGGACGTGGAACCGGTTATAAAGGGGCTAAGTACAAGAAAATAACCTACATGAACTTAGGAAAATATGAGATTGAAGATCAGATCACTGCAGCAAAGTGGCTTGGAAACCAGTCTTATATTGATAAAAGCAGAATCGGAATGTTCGGATGGAGCTTCGGTGGTTATATGACCAGCTTAGCAATGACTAAAGGTGCAGATGTTTTTAAAGTGGGAATTGCTGTTGCACCGGTAACCAACTGGAGATATTATGATTCTGTATATACGGAAAGATTTATGAGAACTCCTCAGGAAAACCCTGATGGATATGATAAAAACTCTCCTACGGAATATGCTAATCTGTTGAAAGGAAAATTCCTATTAATCCACGGAACAGCTGATGACAACGTTCACTTCCAGAACTCTATGGAATTCTCTGAAGCTTTGATCCAAAACAAAAAACAGTTTGATTTCATGGCTTATCCGGATAAAAACCATGGAATTTATGGTGGACAGACGAGACCACAATTATATCAAAAGATGACAGATTTTATTTTGAATAATTTATAAGTAGTCAACTTACATCTCATAAAAATCCCTTTCAGAAATTCTGAAAGGGATTTTATTTACCTATTTATTAAGGGTATTTTACAGCTTTATCCAGTTCTATAGGGTTGTTACCTTCTTTCATCTGTCTCCGAATACTTTCTGTGATTTCTTTAAAACTTATATTAACAGGATTTCCATTAGAATCACCAATTTTTGTTTTAATATTTCTGATTTTTATTTCAGCAAATGGATCATTATAATAATCAATTTGTAATTTCTTATAAACATCCCAGGTTATTTCTTTTCCCTTTCGTAGATAGAACATATTATTTTTATCAGACTTTTTAATTTTAATAAGGTTAAAATCAAAATCTATTTGTTCATCTGAAAGTTTCATAATCAATCCCGGAAGCCCATAAAATATATAAGGTCCCTCTTGTATCGGACTTGTAGGATCAAACCAGGCAATCCAATTACGCCCCCCATACTCTGTTGTAGCTTTCTGGCATTGCACATCACCAACTTTCATTGTATCAGATAGAATTTTCCAGTTTAGTTTATCATTAATATTGATGTAATATAAATCATACATAGCAGGGTGTGTGACACTTTTGTAAACTTTATTATTGATTAGGTTTTTGAAAGAATACATATCTTCAAAAATAGGCTTACGACTGTTCCAATAACCATTTTTTTGCATTAAGGAATCTGCTTCCCGTATTTTTTCTGACCTGAAGACGGATTGCTTACCCAAAACGTCCAAATAATAGTATTCTTGTCTTACATCTTTATTATCAGTCCTGAACGTAAGCTCATATATAAAAGTAATATTCTGTGCAGCCAAAATATTCGATACCAGCAATAAGATAAAAAGTAATTGTTTCATGAAAGTCTACCTATTAAAAAAAGGGCTGTCTCAAAAGTGTCATTCTGAATGAAATGCAATGTAATGAAGAATCTCAAACGATTGATTCTAAATAAGATTCTTCCTGCGTCAGAAATCGAAGATTCGACGTAGTTAATGACAAGAGTCCAATTATATGAATTTTGAGACAGCCCCCTTAAAACTGTAATTCAAGTCAACATCATTACATACAAGCATTATGGGACTCTATCACTTGACCATTTTGCACGGTATACCAAAAACCACATTCAAGTCCATATTGTGCACATACATCATCAGCTCCCGGTTGACAGAAATCTCTTCTACCTCCCTGAACATTTTTTAAATTCTCTCTTGAAATCTTTTTTAATTTTTTCATAATAAATGTTTTTAAAATTATTTGTCACTATTGACACTGCCGAAAATAGAAAACAAACATCACACAGAAATGAAATACATATGTATATTTTTTGCTTTTTCATGTACTTGTAAATTGCAGAATATGTACAGATTTTTAAATATAGAAAACCCTTATACACATTTATATTTCTTATTTATTTCATTAATCATTTACGCAAGTATTATTTATTTTATCAATTAAAATTAAAAACTTATTTTTGGGAAATTTGAAAATTGAATATATGAAGACTAAACATCCTAAAGGGCTGCCCTTTCTCTTTTTTACAGAAATGTGGGAGCGTTTCGGGTACTACCTGATTCTTGGAATCTTTGTTCTGTATGTTATTGAGCCTACCGGAATGAAAGGAGGACTTGGACTGCCAGACAAAACTGCTGATGACATTTTCGGAACCTATATTGCACTAACTTATCTGACTCCATTCATTGGCGGATTCCTTGCAGACAGAGTTTTAGGATATATTAAATCTATTTATATTGGTGGTTTTTTAATGGCTGCAGGATATATAGGAATGGGTGTTTTTAAGGATTTACCTTTGTTTTATACCTCATTGGCTTTAATTATTATTGGAAACGGGTTCTTTAAACCCACTATTTCGACTTTATTAGGAAATCTTTATTCTGAAGAACCTTATAAAGCCAATAAAGACTCCGGGTATAATATTTTCTATATGGGAATCAATATCGGAGCATTTATTTGTAACATTATTGCGGCTTTCATGCGTAACAAGTTCGGTTGGGGTGAGGCGTTCATCACTGCAGGAGTCGGAATGCTTATCGGTATGGTTATTTTTACGATCGGAAGAAAGCACTACATTCATGCTGCACAGATGAAGCCTGTACAAGAAGGAGATACAAAGCTTTCAGAAATTATGCTAAAAGTCTTTGTTCCTGCTATAGTTGCCGGTGCAATAGGCTGGTTTATTCCTAACAATATCTTCGGAAGTGACAGTACGGATGCCTTTATTTTTGCCTGTGTGCCTGTAATTTACTTTTATGCCTCTCTTTACTTTAAAGCTAAGCCTGACGAAAAAGCACCTATCGGAGCACTATTATCCGTATTCCTTATCAGTATGTTCTTCTGGGCTGTTTTCAAACAGAATGGAACGGCTTTAACAAGATGGGCGAATTATTATACGGACAGAAGCGTTCCTGCTTCTCTTGAAAAGCCATTGGAAGGAATTTATATGGTGGATGGCAAGAGCTATGAAGATAAAGAAACTCCTGTTTATGACAATCAGTTCCGTTCTCAAAAGGATGACAGCGGAGAAACGAAGAAGGAAACAGGAAAAGATGTTTACTTTAAAAACATTTCGCCTGAACAGCGTGCCGCCCTTGAGAAAAATCCAGAGAGCAAAGTATATCTATACAATACAGAATTATTTCAGTCTATCAATCCGTTCTGGGTTATTGCTTTAACCCCTGTTATCGTAGGATTCTGGGCATTATTAAGGAGAAAAGGAAAAGAGCCTTTGACACCTACCAAGATTGTTTTAGGATTATTTATATCTGGACTTTCCTGTCTGGTGATGGTTTTAGCCGTCATGGCCGGAGATAACGGAGCAGTAAAAGTTTCCCCTCTATGGCTGGTAGCCAGTTACGGTGTCATTACCATCGGTGAATTATGTCTGTCTCCAATGGGGCTTTCCTTTGTCTCGAAACTGTCTCCTGCGAGGATTACAGCATTGATGATGGGAGGGTTTTTCCTGGCCAACTCTGTTGGTAATAAGCTTTCAGGAATCTTAGCAAGTACGTGGTACAATTACGAAAACAAGACCAATTATTTCCTTGTGAATTTTGCTTTGTTAATATTTGCTACACTTTTAGGTCTTTCTATGTTAAAAAGACTGAACAAAATTATGAAGGAAAAAGGGCATTAATCCCTGATATTATAACGATTAGCAAGCTGCGGAACTCCTCCGCAGCTTTTTTATTTAAAAATAAAATTAAAACCTTGCCAAAAACCTAAAATAAACTATATTTGTCAGTCTTAACAAAAATTAACAATAGAAATGGATAATATTGAAGCATTGAGTCCGAAACCGGATGAATTTGTAGAGAGTAAGAATTCCAGGCATCCTAAAGGATTATGGGTTCTTTTCGGAACGGAAATGTGGGAGCGTTTTAACTTTTATGGAATGAGAGCTCTTTTGACGCTCTTCATGGTAAATTCCTTATTAATAAAAGAAGCTGATGCTGCGATCATCTATGGTGGATTTCTAGCTTTATGTTATTTAACCCCTCTTTTAGGAGGTTTTATTGCTGATAAATATATTGGAAACAGATTTGCCATTATCATTGGTGGGTCATTAATGGCTATTGGCCAATTTCTATTATTCATCAGTGCATCTACCTTTTCGGCAGATTTGGGTAGTTCCAAAATGATCATGTGGTTGGCTTTATTCGTTATTATTTTTGGTAACGGATTCTTCAAACCAAATATTTCTTCAATGGTAGGAAGTCTTTATCCAAAACAGGAAAAGTCTAAACTGGATTCTGCTTTCACCATTTTCTATATGGGAATTAACATCGGAGCATTCCTAGGTCAGTTTATCTGTCCATACGTAGGAGATGTAAAAGATGCTGCAACGGGAGTAAGAGATATTTTTGCTTTCAAATGGGGATTCTTAGCTGCTTCTATTGCAATGGTAATTGGAACAATAACATTCTTTATCCTTAAAAATAAATATGTAGTAACTCCGGAAGGAAGACCTATCGGTGGATTGCCTAAAAACAATACAAGTGCCGACTTTGAAGAAGGAGAAACGCAAACGGCTAAATTCTCAGGTCAGTCTTTAGGGATTACTGGGGGGATATTTATCATTCTATTCTTTGCTTTCAGATATCTTCTTGTAGGAGAATTTGGATTTAAAGCGGTAGAAATGGGCCAGCTAATCAAAGGAATTATTTATCCTTTCATCTATGCAGCGGGTATTTCTTTAGCATTCCTGATCATGTCTTCTGCTGAAAACAAGATTGAAAAACAAAGAATCTGGGTAATCTATATTGTATCATTCTTTATTATTTTCTTCTGGGCTGCCTTCGAGCAGGCAGGTTCATCTTTAACATTTATAGCAGATAACCAGACGGACAGAAATATTTTTGGGTGGAATATGCCTCCTTCAATGGTTCAGATCTTTAACGGAATTTTCGTAGTTCTATTAGCAGTTCCTTTCAGTTTATGTTGGGATAAGCTAAGAGCAAAAGGAAAAGAGCCGGTATCTCCATTCAAACAAGCGATGGGATTAGCATTAATTGCCCTTTCTTATTTCATCATTGCACACAATGTAAAAGATCTTGGAAACTCGGGCTTATTAGCGATCAAATGGTTAATGCTTTTATACTTCATCCAGACTTGTGGTGAACTTTGTTTATCTCCAATCGGATTATCATTAGTAGGTAAACTGGCTCCAAAAAGATTTGCTTCATTATTGTATGGTGTTTTCTTTATCTCTAATGCTGCAGGATATGCTTTGGCAGGTTCATTAGGAGCACTTATCCCTGCAACAGGTGATAAATTCAAAAAAGCTCAAGAAATAGGAGTTAACCTTCAGGATGTTTTAGATAAAAAAGTAACTCTAACCGCTGATCAGGTAGCTGCTTTTGATAAAGCTCAACTTCCATTACACAACCCTACTTTTGTAGGATTTGAGATTCATAACCTATTCGAATTCTTCATGGTATTCGTAGTACTTTGTGGTATTGCTTCTGTGATTTTAGGTTTAATTTCACCTATCTTAAAGAAAATGATGCATGGTGTAAACTAACTGCATTAACAAAATATGAATAAAACCTCTGCTAAGTCAGAGGTTTTTTTTATTTTCGTATGATGGAAATTTCCGAAGATTCTTTATTCCAATCCGTAAAGGAAATTATTAGACAGTCGCGCGAAAAGATTTTTCGAATAGCGAATTCTACACTACTGCTTAGCTATTGGCAGATTGGAAAACTTATTGTTGAAGATGAACAGCAAGGAAAAGAACGTGCTGAATATGAAAAATATATCCTAAAAAACCTTTCTCAAAAACTGACTTTAGAGTTTGGAAAAGGGTTTGATGAAAGTAATTTGAGAAATATGCGTTCTTTTTATCAAACTTTTCCAACATGTGACGCACTGCGTCACGAATTGAGCCGGACCCATTACAGACTATTATTCAAAATAGATAATATTCGGAAAATCAATTATTATATAGATGAAGCCATTCAAAATAACTGGAGCTCAAGAGACCTGAAAAGGCAAATTAATTCCCTAGCCTACGAAAGAGTTTTAAAACATAAACAATCTTCTACCGAAAGTATTCACAGTGTTTTAAAAGATCCCTATATTTTTGAATTTCTGGGTATAAAAGCTGTACCTCCCCAAAGAAGAAGTATTAAAACAAATCATTGATCAGGACAGAATCCGTTTTGAACTGGATCAGGAAAATAAAAACCCTTAATTAAAACAATCATATATCATTATGAGCTTAACTCTAGAAGAAATACAAGACTTTAAAGGAAAGTATCCAAAACAGCTTTGGACCTTATTCACAGTAGAAATGTGGGAACGTTTCTGCTTTTATGGTATGCGGGGAGTCCTTACCATTTTCATGGTAGACCAATTGGGGCTGCTGGAAGACAAAGCTAATTTACAATATGGAGCTATACAGGCTTTTATTTATGCATTTACTTTTATCGGCGGTATCTTTGCAGACAAAATCCTGGGTTTCAAAAAGTCTCTTGTTTTCGGAGGTCTTATCATGGCAGTGGGAAACCTTATCATCGCTCTTTCCCCACATGACTTTTTCTATTTTGGGATCACGTGTTCTATTATAGGTACTGGATTTTTTAAACCTAATATCTCTTCTATGGTAGGTGAACTTTACAAAGAAGATGATCCAAGAAGGGATGCCGGGTATGGGCTTTTCTATGCGGGAATCAATATTGGTGGACTTTTAGGTGGAGCTTTATGTGTTTATCTTGGAAAATACCATTCTTGGTCATGGTGCTTCCTAGCTGCTGCCATTGTAATGGTCTTAGGTCTCATTACTTTTTTTGCTACCAGAAAAACTTTAGGACCAATTGGAGATTCCCCACTACAGCTAATTCCTAAATCCAAGAGAACCTTACGTGAAGTATTGGTATATATTGGTGCATTATTAAGTATGCCGCTTATTTTTATTATGGTTAAAAATACAAGCTTTACAGATTATTTCATGTATCTGATTGGTATTGCCGCTGTAGGTTATTTCATAATGGAAACCCTAAAACAAACTTCTGCTTATCAAAAGAAACTGATTGCTGCCTTTGTATTTATATTCATGTATTTTGTTTTTAACTCCATTTACGAACAAAGCGGTGGATCTCTATCTCTATTTGCAAAAGATAACCTTGTGCATAATTTGTTAGGTTTTGGTATGGACCCTAATGTAATTAATAACAGTGCCAATTCTTTCTTTATCATTATTTTCAGTCCACTTATTGGTTTAGCCTGGGTTGGTTTAAATAAAAAGAAACTTGAGCCTAACACTATTAATAAGTTTGGAATTGGATTTTTATTTCTGGCAGCAGGATTCTTCTTATTCTATAGTCTGAGATATTTTGCAGGTGCAGACGGAAAATCTTCGCTTAACTTATTTACTTTTACATGGCTTGTCATTACTTTTGGAGAATTATGTTTAGGTCCAATCGGGATGTCTATTATCACCAAATTATCTCCTAAAAAAATGTTTGGAATGATGATGGGGTTATGGTTCTTAGCAAGTGCATTCGGACAATTTGCAGCTGGAAAAATTGGGGCAAGCTTATCTGAATCCAACACTGGAAATACCAATATGAGTAAACTATTAGCCTACACAGATGGGTATAAAACACTGGGTATTTATGCTTTAATTGCAGGAGTGGTATTAATATTGCTTTCTTCACTCGTGAAAAAATTAATGCAAGATGTAAAATAAGTAATTATGCTTATTTTTACATAAATATCACAATATGAAGAAAATTTTAAGCATAGTTCTCTTATTACTATTAAACTTTAGTTTTGCACAAACTAAATGGATGACTATTGAAGAGGCTTTAAAGGCACAGAAAGAACATCCTAAAAAGATTCTTATTGATTTTTATGCTGACTGGTGCAGTCCTTGTAAAATTATGGACAAGAAGACCTACGGGCACCCAGTACTTGCTCAAATATTAAATGAGAATTTTTATCCTGTAAAATTTAATGCAGAAGAAAAGAAAACTATTGAAATTTTCGGAAGAACATTTTCTAATCCTAATACAGAACAGAAAAAAGGAAGAAACTCCTTACATGAGTTCACTCAATATATGAATGTAGGTGCTGTTCCAAGTACTGTATTTCTGGATGAACATGGTGATCCTATCACTATTCTTCAGGGAGAATTGTCAGCCAAAGAACTTGAACCCTATCTGGAACTGATTTCTAAGGATTTATTTAAAAAAATCCGTACCAGAGAACAGTGGGAAGATTACCAGAAAAAATTCAAATCTAAGATCAAAGATTAATTTAGAATTTCAGGATTCAGACTTTTTGAGTTCAATTCTAAAAATTCACTATAGAGACTTCCAATTTTTTTGGAAGTCTTTTTTATTTTCCCGAAATTCGAACCTTTGTTTTTTCATACAAACTCAGGTCTTGAAACCCGGGTCTCAAATTAAAAATGACTTTAGAAACCTCCATAGAATACGTAAAAGGAATAGGTCCGGAAAGAGCCAAACTCATCAAAAGTGTGTTAGGCTTATCTACCGTGGAAGATATGCTCAACTTCTATCCTATCCGCTACCTCGATAAAAGCAAAATTTATAAAATATCTCAGCTTCAGGAAGAAAGCAGCCAGGAAATACAATTTAAGGGAAGAATTACTCAGGTACAGGAAATCCAGACTGGTAAGACTAAAAGATTGTCTGCAAAATTCAATGACGATACGGGCAGTATGGATCTGGTATGGTTTCAGTATTCAAAATGGCTGAAAGAACAGCTTCCAATTAATAAAGAGGTTTATATTTTTGGAAAGATCAATGTTTTCAACCGCCAGTTTTCTATGCCGCACCCGGAAATAGAAGCTGAAGAGAGTAAGGAGGGTGATACACGGCTTAAACCCATCTATCCAAGTTCTGAAAAACTAACCAAAAGAGGTTTAAATCAAAGGTTTTTTCAAAATGCCTTAAGAAATATCTGCAAAGAAATCCCGAATCTTATTGAAGAAAATTTCCCGGAATACCTGATGAAAACCTTTACATTCATGTCAAGGCAGCACACTTTCCTGAATATTCATTTTCCTAAGGATATGGAGCATTTTGACAAGGCTGATTTCAGATTAAAATTTGAAGAATCATTCTTTTTTCAGTTGGGATATGGTTTAAAAAAACTTCATCATAAGACTCAGTCTTTTGGGAACTCATTTCCTATTATAGGGGATCATTTCAATGATTTTTATGAGAATTATCTTCCTTTTGAGCTTACCAATGCTCAGAAAAGAGTTTTAAAGGAAATCCGTATGGATATGAAAAGGCCGATTCAGATGAACAGGCTTTTACAGGGAGATGTAGGTTCCGGAAAAACGATGGTAGCGCTTCTCACTATGCTTATCGCCATGGACAACGGTTTTCAGAGCTGTCTGATGGCTCCCACAGAAATTCTTGCCCAGCAGCATTATAACGGAATCAAAGAACTGCTAGAAAAGACAGGGATCAATATCCGCATTCTGACGGGTTCAACTAAAGCAGCAGAGAGGAGAATTATACATGAAGAGCTTGAAAACGGTACCCTTTCTATTTTAGTAGGAACCCATGCTGTGTTGGAAGATAAGGTTAAATTTAAAAACCTTGGACTCGCCATCATTGATGAGCAGCATAGATTTGGAGTTGCTCAACGGGCTAAGCTTTGGGCGAAAAATAAAATTCCTCCTCATATTTTGGTAATGACTGCTACTCCTATCCCAAGGACTTTGGCAATGAGTTTTTATTCTGATCTGGATGTTTCTGTCATTGATGAAATGCCGGTGGGAAGAAAGCCAATCATAACCGCTCACAGACGTGAAAAGGACAGAGTGTATGTTTATAACTTCTGTAAAGATGAAATAAAAAAAGGACGACAGGTCTATTTTGTATATCCACTCATTGAAGAATCTGAAACGTTGGACTATAAAAACCTGATGGAAGGGCTGGAACATGTCATGGAGTATTTTTCAGAATACAACGTAACCATGCTTCATGGAAAAATGAAGCCGGATGAAAAAGATGCTGCAATGGCTTATTTTGCTTCCGGAAAAGCCGAAATTATGGTTGCAACTACAGTGATTGAAGTAGGGGTAAATGTTCCCAATGCTTCTGTAATGGTGATTGAAAGTTCTGAAAGATTTGGGCTTTCACAGCTTCATCAGCTGAGAGGACGTGTGGGAAGAGGTGCTGAGCAGAGTTACTGCATTCTGATGACTTCGGATAAATTATCCAAGGAAAGCAGAACCCGTATCAAAACAATGACGGAAACTAATGATGGCTTTAAGATTTCTGAAGTAGATATGCAGCTTCGCGGTCCTGGAGATATTCTGGGTACACAGCAAAGTGGTGTGGTAGATTTTAAGAGACTTGACCTCATTAATGATTCGGCGATCATTAAAACAACAAAAAATACGGTAGAAAAAATCCTGGAAGCCGATCCTATGCTTTCCAGACCAGATAATCTGATTATCAAAAACTATTATATCAGATACTACAAAGGAAAAAATAAGTGGAGCAAAATATCATAAAAAAACCGCAGAAAAAAAATTTCCTGCGGCCCCCTTATAAAACTGTTATTTAGAAGAAATTACTTTTGGTCTGTCTATAAAAAATTTATTTTAATAGTCTTGGCTTAATATTTTGTGGTGTGGTGTGAAAATATTTATATAAAATATATTATTTGAATAAGGTAAGGCCGCAACTATTAAAATAAATTTATAAAAAAACAAAATGAATTATTTTTTTCCAACTTGCTTATTATAAAAACTAACTGTGTATAGGTGGAGATGAGGGAATGAAACGAATAAAAATATCTCCAACTACTTTAAGTTTTCATGATTGTACCGTTTTGTTTAAAGATCTTCTGTGCTTTAAAATTGGAAAATTAATATAATTCATTTTGTTAACTAACATCGTGATTTATATAATTTTGTTTTTAGAAACAATTACTTCTCATTCATGAGTATCTTTTTCTATATAATGAAATTTGTGTCTGAGTTTGCTTTTACAAATGTCAGAATATTAATCCGGATGCCTTTTATATTATTTTAATTATTAGTTATAAAATTTTCACTTATTTGTGAATAGTATGCATCAAATATGATTTACATTCTTTTAATATTGAATTAATAAACCCTTTATACATCACACTTTCAAAATAAAATTATCTTTATTCAATCCTGAAGTATGATACTGCCAATTGATGGTAATAATATCCGTAAGAGCTTTTTTGAACCTTTCAAAACACTCTGGCTTTTTCATATAAATATTGGCTCCTTTTACAAAAATATCTTCAATATCATCTTCTGAAATCGGTTCAGAAAAAATGGCGGTTACCATGTTGTTGAATTTCGCATTTGAATCTATTTCCTCAAGACATTCCAGACATTCTTTTCCGGGAATGGTATATTTTATGAAAACAAGCTCGGGAATTACAGCATCCTCATTATTCAGGT
Organism: Chryseobacterium sp. GW821-FHT04C04; assembly: GCF_059420365.1. Classification (NCBI taxonomy): domain Bacteria; kingdom Pseudomonadati; phylum Bacteroidota; class Flavobacteriia; order Flavobacteriales; family Weeksellaceae; genus Chryseobacterium; species Chryseobacterium sp. GW821-FHT04C04. The sequence continues at coordinate 220,781 of NZ_JBWKTO010000006.1, forward strand.
ATTTCATCAGATCTTTTCCGTTGCTGAAGCATTGAACTTTTATAGAGATTTTCAACTCTTTCAAAATGTTTTTAAAAAAAATCAAGGTGCTTTCATCGTTATCTGCTACTATTACGTTCAGAAATTCTTTATTCATACTGCATTTTAGGATTTATTGCCGTGCTTTGGGCTCTTCTTCGTCTTCCAATAATCTTTTGAAACTGAGAGGGAGTGATTCCTGTTGTATTTTTAAATTGGGTACTCAAATGCGCCACACTCGAATAGTTCAGTTTATGGGCAATTTCTGTAAGGCTTTGCTTATTTCTTATGATCAGAGCTTTCGCATGCTCTATCTTTTGCAGAATAATAAAATTCTCTATAGAGGTATACGCAACTTCCGAAAATAGGTTGGAAAGATAACCATAGCTGTGATTCAGTTTCTCAGAAATGTATATCGATGCTTTTACCGGTATGATCTCATTAGAAAAGACAAGTTCTACGATAGCATCTTTTATTTTTTGTACCAGAGCAGTTTTTTGACTTTCTATGATCTCAATACCATACTCTTCAAGATTTTGTTTAAAAAGATTGTGTTGTTCTTGTGTAAGGGGCTCATAGAATTCTACCTCACCGAAGTTCAGCAACCTGTACTTCAGTCCGTGTTCTTTAAGTTTCTCGTCCAATATCTTTTTGCAAAGAGCATTGAAATCAAATTTAACATACATTTTCATCCTAGTATATATAAGCCGTTTAATTTTAGTAAATATAATAATTTATTTCAATTAAATGTGAAATAGGTGCATATTTTTTTATTTTGACGTATATACGCAAAAACTCCTGTATTATTGAATACAGGAATTTAAACACTAAGGATGAAAAAAATATACTGATAAAAAGCTGAGTCAGCTCAAAACCAAGCATATGAATGTATTGTTATAAGTGATTTGGTTCTGAAGCAAAGATGATTCAAAAAAAGAAGTCACTTGTTATAGAATTACAGGATAAAGTTACAAAATTTTAAGTCAATTATATGTGAATTAGAAATTCCATCAGGTAATCATCCATCACATATCCGTTCCCGATATCAAAAACACCTTCATCATAAACCCTGTATCCTTGGGACTCATAGAAGTTTCTGGCGGAATTGAACTTATTGACATTCAAAATAATTCTTTGGTTTCCGTTTTCAGAAACTTTTTCATTCAGAAACTGAAGTGCTTTTTTACCAAATCCTTTGCCTTTACTTTCCGGGACAAGATAAATACGGTGAAGCTTGGTTGTATTTTCTTCATAATTATGCTCATAACCGATAAACCCCTCATACTTATCACTTTTTTCATCCTGAATCATGTAATAATGGTAATGAGGATTTTGAAAATGAATTAGAATTTCAGTTTCAGAATACATTTCAGAAAGCATATACTCCATCTGTTCTTTGGAAAGAATATCTGCGTAAGCATTTTCCCATGACCTGCGTGCCAGATCCTGAATTAAATGAATATCTACTGTTGTTGCCTGTCTTAATTTCATGATTTATTATATTATGATGATTAAAAAAAGTGAAAAGCCTAAACTTTTCACCTTATTATATTTTCCAATAATGCATTGTTGAATTTTTAAAGCAATATTAAAATTCATTTTTCTCAATCCATTATGAGATGGTTGCCATTTCAGCTTTAATTTTTGCGTGAAGACCTTCTGAAGCTGCTACTAAAGGAAGTCTCAAATAGTTTTTGATGATTCCTTTTTCAGTCAAAATTACCTTAATACCGCAAGGATTTCCTTCTGCAAAAATTAAACGGGTAATATCAACCAGTTTATTGTGAATTTCATAAGCCTCTTTTACTTTACCATCGAAAGCTAATTGTACCATGGTAGAGAATTCTTTAGGATATGCCTGCCCAATTACAGAGATTACCCCATTTCCTCCGGCCAGTGTTACTGGCAATGTATACTCATCATCTCCGGAAACCAAAGAAAATCCTTCAGGCTTCTTTCTGAGAATATCAAAATACTGTAAAATATTAGGTGCAGCTTCCTTAATCATGAATAAATTAGGGAATTCTTTCGCAAGACGAAGAGTCGTATCTGCGTCTACATTCTGCCCGGTTCTGGAAGGAACATTATAAATAATAATATTCTTCCCTGTGGAAGCTAAAGCTTTGTAGTGCTGATAAAGACCTTCCTGATTCGGTTTATTGTAGTATGGAGATACTGAAAGTACGGCTTCAAATGCAGAAAGATCTGCTTCTTCAATCTGTTTCTTGACGTCAAGAGTATCGTTGCCGCCAATTCCCAAAACCAAAGGAAGACGTTTATTATTCACCTTAATGATATGCTCAATTACCTGTTTCTTTTCCTCTGCAGAAAGCGTTGCGGCTTCTGCCGTTGTTCCCAATACAACCAAATAATTGGTTCCGTTTTCGATATTGTATTCAACCAGTTTTGTTAAACTATCGAAATCAACGGATAAATCTTCATTAAAGGGCGTTACCAACGCAACACCTACTCCTTTTAAAATGCTCATCTGTTAGAATTATTTTTGTCAAATTTAATAATTTACAGTAAGAATTTGTAATAAATAATAATGTTTTATTATACATATAGTTATATTTGCATATACTAAAAGAGATTATGAAAAATAAATTCTTGTTACTAGGAATTGCTCTGGTGTCCCTTACAGCATGCAAAACGGCTTCTATGCCGCAGCTTGTGAATGTAAAGACTCAGAAAAATATTTCTATTAATAATGAGCTAAAAAATGATGAGGAGTTTGCAAAATTTATTGAGCCTTATAAGCAGAAACTGGATAAAGAAATGAACCAGAAGATCTCTCACACCAGTGTAGATCTTACAAAGCAGGGTGATAACAGCAATCTGGGCAATCTTTTAGCAGACTATACATTTGAAGGAGGTAATGAATGGATAAAAACTCATCTTACCCAAAACGTAGATGCTGCACTGATTAATATCGGTGGAATCCGTACCACAATCGGAAAGGGAGATATTTTACTTAAAAATGTTTTCGAAGTAATGCCATTCGAAAATGAGGTGGTTATTGTGAAAATGAAAGGAGCAGATTTGCAGGGCCTTTTTGAGTATTATGCGAAAACGCAGGTCAACAATCCTGTTTCTCATTTATACATTGAAACAAAGAATGGGCAGGTCATTAAATCTTTAATCAACGGCAAAACAGTAGATCCGGCAAAAGACTATTATATTGCTACCTCAGACTATCTTGCTCTGGGAGGAGACAATATGAAATTCTTTGCAAAAGGAGAATCAATCTCAACAGGAATTAAAATGAGAGATTTATTTATCGATTATTTTAAGAAAACTCCTGAAGTGATAGTCAATTCAGATGTTCGTTTAAATTTTATCGGGAAGAAATAATGGATAGAAAAAGTTTTTTAAAAGCAATAGGAGGCGGATCTTTAGCAATGGCTTTAGCTCCCAATATGATGATGGCGGAAGAATTAAAAATTCTTGACTTAAAATCTGCAAATAAACTAACTATCCTTCATACCAATGACCAACACAGCAGAATAGAGCCTTTTGATGAAAGCTATACAAGAAATCCTAATCAGGGAGGCTTTGCAAGAAGAGCCAGCTTAATTCAGCAAATCAGAAATCAGGAAAGTAATGTACTGCTTCTTGATTCCGGAGATATTTTCCAGGGAACTCCTTACTTCAATTTCTTTGGAGGAGAGCTGGAATTCAAACTAATGTCCATGATGAAATATGATGCCTCTACCATGGGAAATCATGATTTTGACAATGGCCTTGATGGATTTTTAAAAGTACTTCCTCATGCGAAGTTTCCTTTTATCTGTTCCAATTATGATTTTAAAAATACAATTCTTGACGGGAAAACTTCTCCTTACCAGATATTCAACAAGAATGGAATCAAAGTAGGGATTTTTGGAGTGGGTATTCAGCTGGATGGCCTGGTAGGTAAAAAACAGTATGGAGAAACCGTTTATTCCAATCCGATTGATGTTGCACAACATTATTCAAATTTCCTGAAAAATGATCAGAAATGTGATCTGGTAATTTGTCTTTCCCACATCGGTTATGATTATAAAGATGAACCGAATAAAATAAGTGATAAAATTTTAGCGGCCAGTACGGAAAATATTGATATTATCCTGGGAGGCCATACGCATACATTCTTACCGGAACCTCAATCCTATAACAACAGAAAGGGCAAAAATGTCCTAGTAAACCAGGTTGGATGGGCAGGTCTTCTTTTAGGTAGAATAGATTTTTATTTTGATACAAACAAAAACATACAGCATATTTCCTGGAACAATCAGGCAATAGACAGCAGCATAACCGCATAATATGAAAAAACTCTCAATAATTTCTCTTGGTATTTTAGCATCCCTGCAGTTTACAAAAGCACAGGTCATTTCATCAAAAAAATGGGCAGATCTATTTTCCTATAACAATGTCATAGCGATGAAAGAAGACAATGGGAAAATCATTGCAGCTACACAAAACGGAATATTCTATTATACAATATCAACAGGGGAAATTACGAAGTTGTCCAAAGCCAATGGCCTGCACAATATTGGAATAACAGCTTTCGATTATAATCCGCAGACTAAGACAGGACTTATTGGTTATGAAAACGGTTCTATGGATGTCATTACTCCACAGGAAATCAAATATATTGTTGATATTCCAATTGCTACCGGCTATAATGGGAATAAAAAGATCAACCATATTTCCATAACCGGGAATCAGGCTGTCATCTCTGCAGGCTATGGACTTTCTATATTTAATCTGAATAATAAAGAATTTGGAGATTCTGCATTTTTCCTGAATGGCGGGGTTTATGAAGCGAGTAATGAAGCTACCATCTTCGGAAATAAAGTATATTCTGTAACCAATACAGGGTTGAAAAGCCATCAAATGAATACTACTTTTCCGGTGTATTCAACATGGACAACTGAAGTTCCGGGAGCATTCAAACACATAGATTCAGAATCTGAACTGGTTTATTCTAATGCTACAGCAGCATATGTTTACAACAATGGTACTCCAACACAGCTTCCTACAAGCTTTGGAAACATCCGCGATGTAGTTATTACCTCAAATAGTATTGTTGTTACCGATAACCGAGTTTACACTTACGGTATAAACGGAGTCGCACAAAACGCGGTAAGCCTTGGTGAAGAATGTAATACGGCATTAGCAGCTGGCGGAAAAATATTTGGTGGAACCGTATTATCAGGTATAAAAGACGAGGGCAATACGACCTTTAAACCATCAGGACCCTACTTCAATTTTGCCTATAATATTAATCTTTTCGATAATAATCAACTCTTGGTTTCCTCTGGTGCCAGAACAAATAATTACAACCATCCGTTTATACAGCCACAAGAACCAGGATTTTATTATTTTAACGGCACAGATTGGATTTATCCTTCATTCTTTGTTAATAATCCAAAACAAATCAATGTATTAGATGCTATTATAAGTCCTTACAACAACAATGAGGTGCTATTTACCAATTATACCATGTTTGATAATGGAGTATATAGAATGAAATATAATGCCACAAGCAAAGATTTTGAGCTGGTAAAATATTATAATCTTGGCGCACAACCTTATTACAGACGTCCCGTAGGTTTTGCTGTAGATACTCAGAACAACCTTTTTGTTTCTTTTGGATTTAATGACGGAAGCCCATCTATGGGAATCTATGATAAAGCAGCTGATGATTTTATTATCAAGAAAATCGTTCTTGCCAGTGATGGTATACAAAAGACCGTTTTCCACGAAAATATGTTATGGACTCCACTCCCGAGATCTAATAACTTCTGGGTGTATGATTATAAAAATGCAACCAACCTTTCTGATGATACGGATTATATTTTGGGTACGGCTAATGGGTTTAATAGTTCAGGAGGAATATTATCTGTAGCATTTGACAAATCCGGAGATGCATGGATCGGTACAGATGGAGGCTTAAGAATAATGCCGAATGCAGCATCTGAAATAAAGAGTTCACAACCTAAAGTAGAGCCTATAGTCATAGAACAAAATGGCCTTGGGGAAGAACTTTTCAGAGATTCTGCTATTCTACAGATTGCTGTAGATGCGGGAGATTACAAGTGGGTATCTGTTGATGGCGGTGGGGTATATTACCTATCTTCTGACGGCCAGAGAACCATAAAACATTTCACTAAAGAAAATTCTCCACTTCCTACAAACAGTGTTACCGATATAAAAGTTGACAAAAAAACAGGTAAGGTATATTTTGTAACGTATAATGGTATTGTAACCTACCAGGGAGATGTTGCAGACGTAACTTCTAATTTTGGTGATGTTATGGTTTATCCAAACCCTGTTGTCTATTCTAATTTTAAAGGAAAAGTTACTATAAAAGGTCTTGCAGAAAAAACCAATATAAGAATCGTAGATGCTGCAGGAAATGTAGTACACTCTGCAGTGGCTAGAGGAGGTTATTATGAATGGGATCTGAATAATCAAAAAGGAGCAAGAGTAGCTTCAGGAATTTACTTTGTATTGATGACCAATGAAGATGGGTCTGACAAAGCTACAGCCAAAATAGGAGTGGTTAATTAATGAATTCACAAAACGGTTTTTTACTTTCATTTATAAAATATGGAGAAAATGATGCTGTACTGCATTGTTTTACAGAGGAAGAGGGTTTTCAAAGCTATTTTCTAAAAGGAATTTATTCTAAAAAGAACAAAAAGAAAGCCCTGCTGCAACCGCTGAGCCAGCTTAGTTTTTCTATAAATCCAGCCAGGGGAAATGGTATACCGTCTGTTTCAAAATTTGAACTGGTAAAAAACAATGACATTTATACGGATATAAAGGTCAATACTGTTATTTTCTTTATCTCAGATTTTTTGAGCCATATCCTTAAACATGAAAATAAAAATATTCCCATCTATTTCAGTATTGATCATTTGATCAATGAATTAACCAACAAAAACTATCAGGCACATCTGCTCTTTTTATTGGCTTTTTTAAAAATTCAGGGAGTTGCACCATTACTGAGTGATGGACATTTTTTGGATCCGGAAACCGGAACATTTTCATTAGCCATCAGCCATCAGCTGTTCAATGAAGAAATTTCCAAGCTATGGAAAGAAGCCCTTTGTGCAGAAGACTTTTATGCCACAAAAATCCCTTCCTCATTGAGAAAAGATTTTCTTGACAGTCTTTTGGTGTATTATCATTATCATATTACAGACTTCAAAACTCCGCCCTCATTGGAAATAATACAACAGATATTTGAATAAATCAGCAAATCTGTTTCTTACGACTCTTTTGTTTTTTCAACATCATCCGGCATTTCAGTTTCAGATTCTGCAATTTCTTTTTTAGAGAATCTCGGCTGCAGGATCTTGGCAATGAGCCCCGTCCAGCCTGTCTGATGGGAAGCTCCTACTCCACGGCCGTTATCCCCGTGAAAATATTCATAGAACAGGATATAGTCTTTAAAGTCAGGATCTGTCTGAAATCTTTCATACTGCCCATGAACGGGACGTTTTCCATTTTCATCCTTTAAAAAAATCTTTGCAAGCCTTCCGTTCAAAGAGTCGGCAATCTGATCCAGATTTGAATAGCTTCCACTTCCTGTAGGGTATTCCACCAAAAAATCAGGACTGTAGTAGAAGAAAAACCGCTGCAGACTATCGATAATCAAAAAATTAATAGGGAACCATATCGGACCCCGCCAGTTGCTGTTACCTCCAAACAGTCCGCTGTCACTCTCTGCTGGGGTATATTTCACTCTGTAATCCGTTTCGTTCAATGTTAAAGTATAAGGTTTGCCCTCATATTCTTTGGATAAGGCTCTTACTCCATAATCACTTAGAAATTCACCAGGGTTCAACATTCTGCTCAATAGCCTTTTCAAACGATGTCCACGGAGCAAAGATAAAAGGTGCTTGGAATCCTGCCCCTTAACTTCCCATCTTGAAACCAGAGAAGCCAGTTCAGGTTTATTATCCAATACCCACTTCATTCTTTTTTTAAAATTGGGGAGATTTTCAATCATTTCATCATCAATAACCTCAACGGCAAACATCGGGATAAGCCCTACAATAGTCCTTAATTTCAAATACATATGAGTTCCGTCGCTTGAAGCTATCGCATCATAAAAAAATTCGTCTTCTTCATCCCAAAGACTAAAGTTTTCATCCCCCATATTATCCAATGAATGGGCAATCGACAGAAAATGCTCAAAAAACTTCATGGCCATTTCTTCATACACATTATTGTAAAGCGCCAGTTCCAATGCAATACGCATCATATTCAGGGCAAACATAGCCATCCAGCTTGTTCCATCCGACTGTTCCAGCTGTTCTCCGTTGGGTAAAACAGCATTCCGGTCAAAAACACCAATATTATCAAGTCCTAAAAAGCCTCCTTCAAAAATATTGTTACCATTGAGATCCTTTTTATTAACCCACCATGTGAAGTTCATCAGTAGCTTCTGGAAGGCACTTTCCAGAAATTCCAGATCTGGTTTATCTTTTAAATATTCATCAATTTTAAAGACCCTGAAAACAGCCCATGCATGTACAGGTGGATTGACATCACTAAAATCCCATTCGTAAGCAGGAAGCTGTCCGTTGGGATGCATATACCATTCAAAAAGGAAAAGTTTCAATTGTTGTTTTGCAAAATCCGGATCAATCAGCGAAAAACTGATGGTATGAAAAGCCAGATCCCAGGTTGCATACCAAGGATATTCCCATTTATCAGGCATGGAAATAATATGTTCATTATTAAGATGCTTCCAGCCGTAGTTTCTGATTTTTTCCCTGGATTTGGGAGGTGGTATTTCGGCAGGATCACCTTTCAGCCATTTTTCAACATTGTAATGATAAAACATTTTATTCCAAAGCATTCCTGCAAAAGCCTGTCTCTGTACCAGTCTTTCATCTTCTGAAGAAATTCCTTTCTGGATTTCAGCATAAAATTCGTCTGCTTCTTTCTTCCTTTGCTCAAAAAAGATATCAAAATCACCAAAGGGTTCTCTTAAGTCTTTATCTGATAATCTGAATTCAAATGTTTTGGATTCCTTTCCTTTAAAATCTTCATCAATAAAAAAAGTAGCCTTGGTTCCAATATTCTGGGGGTTTACAGACTGAGAGTTTCCTGTCATCACAAAATTATTGATCCCGTCTTTACAGTATCTTGATTCATTGGGTGAATGATAGAGCCTTTCATTATTCGTTTCGTTATTACAAAACAGAGTCTTTAAAGATTGTTTTGCATATACATTTTTAATATCTATATCCTGATGATTTACCTTAATATGGTCTGCATCTTCTGCATACAATTGTGGCCTATAGTCATCATAACCCCAATTCCAGGTATTTCTGAACCAGATTGTCGGCAATATGACAAGGGAAGCTTCTTTTTCTGATTTATTGGTAATTGTTACCTTAACTAAAATATCATTTTGGCTTTCTTTTGCGTATTCAATAAAGATGTCAAAGTATTCATTGGTATCAAAAATCCCGGTCTCAATCAATTCATATTCCGGTTCATCTTTGTCTCTTTCTGCGTTTGTTTTTAACAGATCTTCGTAAGGGAAAGCATTCTGAGGATATTTGTACAGCATTTTCATGTAAGAATGCGTGGGGGTAGAATCCAGGTAATAAAAATATTCTTTTACATCTTCACCGTGATTTCCCTGGCCGTTAGTCAACCCAAAAAACCGTTCTTTTACCATTTTATCCTTCTTATTCCAGAATCCCACAGAGAATACAAGCTTCTGAAGGTCATCGCAGATTCCGCATATGCCCTCTTCACCCCAACGGTATGTTTTGGCTTCTGCTGTATCATGATTGGTATAATTCCAGGCATCTCCGTTTTCACTGTAGTCTTCACGAACAAGCCCCCATTCACGGTTGCTTACATAAGGCCCCCACTTTTTCCATGAAATATCTGAAATTCTCTGTTTTTCTGACATAAGCGATAATTATAAGTAATGAATAATAGCAATACGTTATATTCTGTCTCATTGTAAAGATAATCACATACTGATGACAATGACCCCAAAACATTGAACGTTAAATTTTAGACCTTGAACTTTATCCTCCCGTAGAAAAGCTTTCAAACGTAGTCATCCCGCCATCCACGAAAATGCTGGTTCCTGTAATATAATCAGCTAGATCACTAGCCAAGAATACAGCTAAATTTCCGATGTCCTGCGGTTGTCCGATTCTGTTATAAGGAATTAAGGTAAGAAGTGAATTGAGCGCTGCCTGAGTATTCCATGCATTTTGGTTAATAGGAGTCTGAATAGCTCCCGGACAAATGGAATTGACACGGATTTTATCTGCACCATATTCCTGAGCAAGAGTCTGCATCAGCATTCTGACCGCTCCTTTACTCGCAGCATAATTGGCGTGCCCGGCCCATGGAATAATTTCATGCACCGAACTGATGTGAATAATTTTTCCACAAGCAACAGAACGTGAAGGATCTATTCCCCGGCGTAGAAATTCTTTAATGGCTTCTCTTGCACAAAGAAACTGCCCCGTCAGATTGACTCCGATAACGGCATTCCATTGGTCTAAGGTCATTTCGGTAAATTTCGCATCTTTCTGAATCCCTGCATTATTCACAAGGATATCTACAGTCTGATACTCTGAAACAACATCCTGAAACATTTTGATTACCTGATCTTCCTTGGAAACATCACATTGGTAGGTCATTCCCTTTCCTCCGGCATCAGTGATTTCTTTCAAAACAGCTTTGGCTTCTTCTATAGACCTTTCCGATGAATGATTGACTATGACTGTTGCCCCTGCTCCGGCTAATGATTTTGCAATTCCCGAACCAATTCCGCTAGAAGCCCCTGTGACCACAGCCACTTGATTTTGAAGTGATATTTCCATGTTTTATAATTTGATGTTACTCAAAGTTATGGAAAGATATCAGCAGATGAAAAATTATGATTTTAAAATTTTATTAAAGTTTTTTGTACATCAGATATTGAGGACCGCTTCTCCCCATTCTTGTTTTACCGTCATAGATATATCCGGACTGAAGGTAAATATGGTAAGCAGAATCATTTTTCTGGTTGACGGCAAGTACAATTTCGTTGCAGGAATTGAAATGATCCTTCACAAAATCACCCACTTTCACCATAGCTGATTTTCCTATTCCTTTCCCCTGCATCTGAGGATTCACAGATAAGGAACGCACTAAGACAGAGCCTTCATTATCTGTCAGCTCAAACTTATCTTTTCCAAAATCCAGTACAAAAAAACCGACAGGAAGATCATTTTCAAATATGGTTACCGGAAATGCATCTTCGTCATCCCGTTCGCTGATGCTTTGTAAAGCTTGTTGAGCTGTTGCGGTAAACTTCATCTGATTTTCATCCAAAGCATAACTGACTCCGGAAAGGTCTTCTTTTTTAAAGAATTCTAAATGTATCATAATTCTAGTGATGGTAAATATCTTCATACATTACCCCTGCACGGATTTCCACGGGAAGTTTATTTTCCTCCGGAACAATGGGACAATTGTAATCGTAAGCATTATAAGCACAAAAAGGATGATAAGATTGATTAAAATCTAGCACAATGGTGTTTCCTTTCGGTATTTTAAGATCGATATATTTCCCTCCTCCATACGTTTCTTTTTCATTGGTCGCATCGCGGAACGGCAGGAAAAGATAGTCTTTGTATTTTTCCTGTTTGATCAAAGCCAGACTCTGGTATAAAGTGACAGTATAAGGTTTGCCATCTAATGTAAATGTTGCTTTTCCGTATTCCTGATAAGATTTTGTTTTCCCTGAAGAAGTAGGAAGTTCAAAAGGCTTGGTATCTTCTGATTTAACAAAATCTGCAGTGACCCTGTATTGGGTATCAAAAGGAAAAAAAGGATGTCCTTTAAAGTTTTTAAAATTATCTCCCCTTAATGGAGTTTCTTTTGGATTGCGATATTCCGCGTTAAGTTCCTTCTGAAATTTCTGTACCTCTTTCTCTTCCTTTGAAACATTTTTTTGAGAAAAAGCCCATAACGGAAGAAGTAAAAAGAGTACTATATATTTTTTCATACGTATAAAATTATAAGTAAAACTATGAATTTTCGTAACAACAAAAGTTAAAATTGTAATAAAAAAGTATAATCTGTAATAAATACAATAAGCGCCTGCGGCTGTAGCATACTTTTTGAGAAACAAAGTTCATGAACAGGAAAAAATTCATTAAGACAAGTGCATTGATGATATCAGGTTTTTATTTTCTTCAATCCGAATTATTCCATGCTGCAGAAAGAAGAAATAGTAGGGTACAAGAAAATACTGATGCTCCGATTATAATCATTGGCAGCGGGTACGGAGGAGCTGTATCTGCCTTACGTCTTTGTGAAGCCGGAAAAAAGGTGGTGATGCTTGAAATGGGTCTCAACTGGGAAAAAGCCGGAATTCCATTTTCTAATCTTCTGAAACCCGGAAAAAGTTCTGCATGGCTGAAAAAGAAAAGTATTGCTCCTTTCATGAATATTTTTTCTTTAACTCCTTTTACCGGAACATTGGATCGTCTGAGTTTTGACCACATTAATATCTGGGTAGGAAGAGGGGTCGGTGGAGGTTCGCTGGTGAACGGAGGTATGGCTGTAACCCCGAAAGAGCGCTATTTCAAAGAAGTTTTCCCTGATCTTGATACTGAAAAATTTTACAGTCATTACTTTCCTCTGGTAAGGGAAGAATTGAAAGTAAATGTTATTGATGAACAGTTTTTAAAAGACTGTCCTTATTATAAGTTTACGCGAGTAGGTGAAGAAGAGGCTCATAAGGCAGGTTTTAAAACTATTAGAGTTCCGAACGTGTATGATTTTAAGTATATGGAAAAAGAGTTCCGGAATGAAGTTCCGCGCTCTGCTCTTAATACTGAAGTTATCTATGGGAACAATCACGGGAAAAACAGTTTAGATAAAACCTATCTGAGAAAAGCACTGGAAACCGGAAATTTGGAAATTCTTGACCTTCACCGTGTGCAAACGATCCAACTTAATGATGATAAAAGCTATACATTAAATGTCCAGCAGATTGATACTTCGGGCGCTTTGGTTGCCAATAAAGTCTTCAACTGTAAAAAACTGATTCTTTCTGCAGGAACTATGGGTACTTTACAGGTTTTGCTTCAGTCCAATGCTGAGAATGGCTTCCCTATTCATGAAAAGATCGGAAAAAACTGGGGAAACAACGGAAATTTCATGACGGGCAGAAACTGGGTGCATCCTTTATCAGGCGGCACAGGTGCTAAGCAATCTACTATTCCGGTAGGCGGAATTGACAATTGGGATGATCCGGAACATCCGTTTTTCACGGAAATTGCTCCTTTACCGATGGGAATGGATGTTGCTACTGCTTTATACCTGCTGATCAACAGAGTAGATAAAAAAGGAGAAGTTGCCTACAATAAAGCCAGCCAATCCTTGACCTTGAATTGGGATGAAAGTAATACGGTCAAAATGAAAGAAAACGCCCAATATTTTATCCGGAAAATGAACAAGGCTAATGGCGGTACCAGAAGTCATTTGCTTTTCAATAATGGTTTCGGGGCAGATATCTGTTATCATCCGCTCGGAGGATGTGTCTTGGGTGAAGCTACCAATGAGTATGGAAAGCTAAAAGATCATGAGAATCTGTATGTACTGGATGGCTCCTTAATTCCCGGAACAATTGGTGTCAATCCGTTTGTTACGATTACTGCCATTGCAGAATATTGTATTGAGAACCTCATCAGCAAGAATGAGTTTGCCTGAAATTAAGATATTGATTGTATTTCGGTAAGGTAATTTCTGATATCAGCTTCCAGCTTTGCCGGATAGGTACATTTAAGTTTTTCCGCCAAAGAAGTTCCTAATTCATGCACCAGATCAGCATAATCAAACAAAGCTTTCCAGTTTTCATCAATATCACTTCCGGAGAAAGTGTCTTCAATTCTATTCCATAGATCTGAGGGCAGATATTTTTTGAAAAGCCTTCCGTGTTTATTGGTCGTTATATTATTCCAGTTATGATTGCTGGCAATATACCATTCTATCAAAGGAACAAGATAGTCTGTTCGTAAAACATTTTCAGACATAAATTTGGCATAAAAAATATCCCCACGCTTAAGACATTTTGCCACATAAGTGGTATCCCACCAGAAATCATTCATCAACTGTTGAAACTTTTTTTCTGTTGGTTTCTGAATCATGATTGACTGGTACGTTGGGGGCTTCAGATTTTTGGTCAGATTATCTTTATCTATTAAAACTTTATAGCCTACGTCCCAATCTTCAGGAAGGGTTTTCTCATTCACTTCTCCAATAAAGTCTGCTACCTTATAGAGCTTAAAATCAACTTTCACATGGTCTTTATACAAGACCATTTTCATAGCATGTTTTCCCTCAAAAACACAGTCATCTTCCTCAATCATAGAAATGGGATCCCCAAAAAACCTGATCCATTCATTCCCGGATTCATAAGATGTTCTGTTTTCAAATACAAGTTCTATATCAAGATCACTAAAATCATCTACAGGAGCATAAGGGTTTACCAAAGAGCTTGTAAGGAGCACAGCACGGATATCAGGATTGTTTTCAGCCCAATGAATAATCTGTTCCAGCTTTTCTTCCCTTACTTTCATATTAATAAGATTCTGATATTTTCACACGATAAACGTCTGAAGAATTTCTTTTGATTGATTCTACAAAAAAGCCTCCTTCCTCAGGAATAACCTCTTTTAAGTCAAAACTTTTACAGTCTCTTGGAAGCCCTGAAAATATGAGGGTAAACCAAAAGTCTTTCATAAAAGGAACTGGTGTCCAATATGGAGAGATGGATATATTTTCGGCATGAATCATCTTGCTTCTATGCTCAGACTGTTTGTCAAAAAGATAGGTTGAATGCCAGATTCTGATCAGATTCCCTAAAAACGGAGATGCCGGGAAACAGCAATGTACAATAACCTGCCTCTCCTCTTCTATTTTCGTCTGAAGAGATTCCAGAATTTCCTTTGCAATAACAGGTTTTACAATTATTTCTTCCACCTTTTTACCAATAATAAATAATGAACAATGAGTATTATAGACTACTCATTGTTCATTACTGATGTTAATATTCTAATTCTAATTTTTCTTTTGTATAATTTCTCACCTCATTGGTCAATTCAGGATTTCCTGCTAATCTTTGTCCATATGAAGGAATCATTTCAAGCAGTTTTCCTTTCCATTCCCCATTAAGTTTTTCCGGGAAACATTTTTCCAGAACATTCAGCATTGCATATACTGCTGTGGATGCACCCGGTGAAGCTCCCAATAGAGAAGCAATAGTCCCGGTCTTGTTTACCACAACCTCAGTTCCGAACTCCAATTTTCCTCCTTCTTTTTCATCTTTTTTGATAATCTGAACTCTCTGCCCTGCCACTTTCAATTCCCAGTCTTCTTCCTTAGCATCTTTGATAAATTCTCTCAGGTGCTGCATTCTCTGAGATTTTGTCATGGCAACCTGCTGAATCAGATATTTTGTCAGAGGAATATTATGCCACCATGCACCAAAGAGTGATTTTAAGTTTTTCGTGTTGACACTTTCAGGAAGGTCAAGGTAACTTCCTTCTCTCAGGAATTTGGTCGAGAATCCTGCAAAAGGTCCGAAAAGAAGGGCTTTTTCACCATCAATGATTCTAAGATCAAGGTGGGGCACAGACATCGGAGGGGCATCTACCGTAGCCTGTGTGTATACTTTAGCCTGATGTTTTTCTACCAGCTCCTGATTATGGCTTACCAGCCACTGTCCTGAAACCGGGAAACCTCCATAGCCTTCACTTTCTTTAATATCTGAACTGTCTAACAGTGGAAGTGCATATCCTCCTGCACCGATAAATACAAAATCAGCCACCACTTCCTGTTTGTGACTGTGGATTCTGTCTTTTATCTTCATTTCCCATTGTCCATTTTCTCTAGGATTCACATCCTTTACTTCGTGGTATAAGAAAACCTCTACATTGGAATCTTCCAGAAGGTGTCTTCCCATTTTTCTTGTTAGTGTTCCAAAGTTTACGTCTGTCCCCATATCCATCTTCGTTGCCGCCATAACTTCAGATTGATTTCTTTTACTCATCACCAGAGGAATCCATTCTCTCAGTTTCTCATGGTCTGTTGAGAATTCCATTCCTGAAAAAAGAACAGATTCTGCCATTTTATCGTGGCGTTTTTTAAGATATTCAGCATCTTTTTCTCCGAATACCAGACTCATATGCGGGCAGGAATTGATAAATTCTTTGGGTTCCTGGATATATCCTTTGGTAAGCAGATAAGCCCAGAACTGTTTTGAGATTTCAAATTGTTCCGCAATGCTTTCTGCCTTGGTGATATCAATAGACCCATCTGGTTTTTCGGGGGTATAATTTAGCTCACAAAAAGCGGAGTGCCCTGTTCCCGCGTTGTTCCATGCTGCTGTACTTTCTTTGGCAAATCTTCCTAGCCTTTCGAAGATAGCGATTTCAAGATTGGGATCAAATTCATGAAGCAGTGTTGCTAAAGTGGCGCTCATGATCCCGCCGCCTATCAGTACAACGTCATATTTAGGTTTCGGTGTTCTGCTTGTAAGCGATTGTGACATAACTTTTAAATTTTACTTCAAATTTCGGGAAAAGTTTTAAAAACCGGAACGCGTTTAACGATTTTAACATGTTATTTTTTGTTCCTAAAATACTTCTTGAGTACACAACAAAAAACCATGGAAAATTTCAATAAAGAATCATTGAAATGATTGATAACAGTAAGATTTTCATTAAAAAAATATTAAAAATTTACTTTTTTTAATTCACTAATTAGTAAATAATTAATTCACTTTTCACTGTTAAAATTTCATAAAATTTTAAGTTTTTTTAAGTTCATATCAATAAATACCGCAACCATAAACCTTTACGGCATTATAATTTATCAACCATAAGTGATTAACAATTACACAGGATGTAAAAAAAATCACATTATATTGATAAATACACAAATTAATCGATATAATTCTATATGAAACCCATAAAACAATTGTTTTTTTTACGTACCTTTCAATTAAATTAATACATATTCTAATAAGTATTTAATTAAAATTATTTCATAAACATACTAAAGATGAAAATTATTATCTTCTTGGGTACATTGTTTGCGACAGCGACATTTGCCCAGAGCGGAAGTGTAGGAATCAACACGTCCACTCCAGACCCCAGTGCCATTCTGCACATTGAAAACTTTAGCGGAACTCCAGCCACTGCAACTGCAACTATTTCAGGAGGAGCAGTTACCGGCATTACAATCAACAACGGAGGAAGCGGCTATACCTCAGCACCAACAGTCAATTTTTATGGAGGAGGACCTGTTGTAAACGGAGGCTCTAAAGCACGTGCCACGGCTACTCTTTCAGGAGGAGTCATTACGGGCATTACGATCAACAACGGAGGTAGCGGTTATACCACAGCCCCTACAGTAGTGGTTTCAGGCGGTAATAAAGGAATGTTATTTCCCAATCTGAATCTTGCCAATCTAAGCAGCACAACGACCCCGGTTGCATCCCCTGCCAATGGACTTATTGGATTTAATGGCGGAACTAACAGCAATAACAAAGCCCTGCATGTTTTCAATGGTACGACCAATTCCTGGCAGAGTACAATTGATGCTCAAAATACACCGAAGATAGCTTACCTTGATTTTACAGGTTCTTTATCTGCGTTGGATAATGCAGTGGCAGGTGCCAGCACCCAGCTTCTGGTAAATAATCCTGCTGTTTCCGGAGTGTCAAATATCAGTGGATTTAAAGTACTTCCGAACACTTCAGGAGGATATTCTTTGATTCTTCCACAGGGAAATTATTTGGTAGAAGTGAATCTCAATCTAAACTCGCCTCAGGAAAGCCCGGCAGGTGTAAACAGCACTGCTCCACTTTCAGGAAGCACTTATTATCTGATGGGGTATTTTATTGATTTCATCAACGACAGCTATAACAATACAACGAATGTATTTACAGGAGGAAGTGCTACCAGAAAAGAGGTACCTATTGTTTCAAAGGTAAGTACCAACCACCTGGCTACCTGGTCTTTTTATTATACTGTTCCTACTAATGCGAATGCGAATATCATCGGAGGACTAAGACTAAATCTTGGAAGAATGCAAAACAGCACATTCTACGATCTTGTGAATGTAATCCCAGCCGGATCTTATATCAAAATATCTCAGCTTTAAAAACAATGAATATGAAAAAAAGTTATATCCTGCTATTATTGATCATAGCACAGACCATATATGCACAGGTTGCTATCGGGAAATCCACAGTTACCAATTCTGCTGTTCTGGATGTATCCTCATCAACCAATAAGGGAGTTCTTCTTCCAAGAGTGGACATTGTAGATGTACTGAGCAATACTTCTCCGGTAAATAACCCAACAGAAGGACTTGTTGTATACAATAAAGGAAATTCTATCAGCCCTGGTGTTTACATCTGGAAAAACAATATGTGGACACTGCTTTCTGACACTTATAATCTGGTAAGCTATATGATGCTTCAGCGAACCACAGACTATGCTGTATTAGGAGGTCTCGCCAACGGTACTTATAAAAATTTCAATGATGCAGCATTTACTGTTGTGTCCAATGATATCGGAGCTTTATATAATACTTCTAATGGAGTGATTACTCTTCCCGGAAACAGTGGCTATCTGATGAATGTCTGTTTGAATATCAGAACAGCTCTTGAAACTGCAACAGGCGGAATCGGAGGAACTCAAGTTCATCTGCATCAATATCTGGTAAAACTTATAGATCCTTCGAGTGGGACTCAGTATGGTAAAACAATCAGTATCAATGCACAATCTATTGCCAACAATAAAACGCACACACTGAATATGAGTTTTTCATTTGTAACGACCTCTGCATCCCCCATCCTTTTAGTACCTGCCATTGCTCATGATGCAGGAGGAACCTATCAGAATGGATCCGGAGGAGCTGCTCCTAATAATGGAGAGATCATTATTACCAATGCGAAAGTTGACATTCAAAGATCAGCACTTAACCAATAATTAAAACACAATGAAAACATATATTTATATTGTCTGTATGGTACTATTTAGCGTTCACACAAACGCACAAGTTGGTATCAATACTAGTACTCCCAATACAAGCAGTGTTCTGGACATTAATTCTTCGAACAAAGGGGTTCTTTTTCCACAATATGACCTTGTTGTTCTTAACAGTACTTCTACTCCTGTAGCTAATCCGGCAGACGGACTTATTATCTACAATAGCGGAGGCGCTTCCACCTTCCCGAAAGGATATTATGTATGGGTCAGAAATCAATGGCAGCGTACCCTTATTGCAGGAAGTGAGCCTCAGAATATGTCTTTGCTTATAGGTCCTGGAATATTAGTTCCTACCGGAAGCACAAATAATACATTGACTAACTTTAGTGTAACATCTAATAGAATTACCGGTGCATCATTAGGTGCAGACACCTCTACCATTACATTACCTGCGGGAACTTATGTCGTTCGGTATTCTGTGGATGCCAGTAATGCCAACAATAATAATGGAACAGCTAATACACAGTATCTTGGTCAGAATTTTACCTGTACAAGATCTTATCTGATTAATACCAGTACCAGCGCAACGATTACGGAAACCAACAGAATGTGTCAGTTATCCAGTTCTTTTACCTTTTTTCAGGGAAGTTATTTTTTAACACTGACCTCTCCAACCACTATTCGTCAGAAGTTTGAATTTGATACAGGAAACGGTTTTACAGCCAGTAATCTTAATGTAAGATCATCATTATCACTGGTGATTACTAAGATGGGGCAATAAAAAAGCTGAAGCATTTCTAATGCTTCAGCTTAATAATTTATATTCAAACAGGGCTTTAATTACAAGGCCCTTTTTTTTAATTCAATTTTGCAGTCAGTTTTTTAAACTGCTTTTCAGCATTTTTACCTTCATAAAGGATTGCATATACTGCATCTATAATGGGCAGTTTAAGATTTTTCTGTTTTGCCGTTTTATAGATAGAATCTGCAGCATAATATCCTTCCGCCACCATATTCATAGACTGAATCGCTGACTTCACAGTATATCCTTTTCCGATAAGATTCCCTAGGTTTCTGTTTCTTGAGAAAAGTGAATAAGCCGTTACCAAAAGGTCACCCAGATAAGCACTTTCATTCACATCTCTAGGCGCTTCGTAGATAGCTTCAAGGAATGTTTCCATTTCACGGATCGCATTGGAAACAAAAACAGCTGTAAAGTTATCTCCATAGCCTAATCCGCTTGCGATTCCGGCTCCAATGGCAAAAATATTTTTAAGAATAGCACTGTATTCATTCCCTAAGATATCTTTACTTGTCTGTACTTTGATAAAGTCTGAACTGAAAATACCTTCCAGCTTTTCTGCAGTTTCATCTTCTACTGTAGCAATAGTAAGATAAGAAAGTCTTTCCATAGCAACCTCTTCTGCATGGCAAGGTCCGGCAATAACCGCCTGATTTCTGAAACCTATTTTAAATTCATCGCGCAGATAATGGGCAACTACATCATTTACTTTAGGAATAATCCCTTTAATTGCAGAAATAAAAATTTTATCTGAATATTCACAAGTCATTTTATCGAGCGTATCAGACAGGTAGATAGATGGTGTTGCCAAAACAATAACATCGCAGGCAGAAACCAGTTCATTGATATCTGTTGTCAGTTTTAAGCTCTTGAGATTAAAATGAGCAGCGGTAAGATAAGTCGGATTATGTCCACGAAGTTCAATGGCTCCTTTTACAAATTCACTTCTTACACACCAGTGTACGACTTTGCAATTTTCAACAAGCATTTTTACGATTGCGGTAGCAAAACTTCCGCTCCCTACAACTCCTACAGAAATATCCTTTTTATTCTTTTTTGGATTCGAAGATTCTGAAATAATTTTCTTTTTAGCCATAATTGGAATGTGAAATGCAAAGATATTAAAACAAAGACGTAACGGAGGTCTTGAAACTATGATAAAAGCCATTTTTTGAAAAAATTAACACTTCAACACAATTAAATAGCTAATTAACCGTTAAATACAGAAAAAACTGAATTTTAACTAAAAATAACCTGTAAAGACTATTTTTAATTAAATTTGCAGCTTCAAAACCGTTTTAATTTTACTAAGAGAAGAAATATGAAAAAATTTCTAAGCAGCAAGAAGAACGTAAACATTCTCCTGGGAGGACTTTTACTAGTAGTTTTTGCACAGGGTGTCTTCATTGCGAAGCTCTTTTCTGAAAGAGACGACAAAACCTACGAAGTCAATCTTGTAAAAATAAACACTGAAAAAGACAGTGTAGATTATCTAAAAATGAAAACTGATCTTACTCTCGTAGATCAGACAGTTGCCCAACTCAACTCCTTCCTGAAGTCCAAAGACATTACCAATGAAAAACTGATGATGCTCGAGCAGGACAGTATTTCAAATTCTATTTATCTTTCCAAACAGGCAAACCGGTACAGCAAGTATCTGATGGATCTTCAGCAAAAACTGATGCAGGTACCATTAGGTATGCCTACAGACGGATATATTTCCTCTAATTTCGGAGTGAGAAAAAATCCGATTCCCTTCAAAACTGTTTTCGCTTCGGTAAAAACGAGTGCAGCAACGGAAGCTAAACCAGCAGTTGCTGCGGCTTCAAAACCTGAAGTAAAAGCTGAACCTGTTGAGAAGATCATAGAACTTACAGACAGCTATGGAAATAAGAGAGAAGTAAAAGTAATGGTTACTCCAAAAGCGGCTCCTGTGGCTGCTGCCTCTGCTCCTGCCACTACCAAAACAACTGCCGGAACAACAACCAAAACTGCCGTTGCTGAAAAAAATAATCCACCTGCTGAAGCGGATCAGATGCAATTCCACAAAGGATTGGACATTGCTGTTGCCTATGGTTCTGATGTAAGAGCTGCGGCTGCCGGAACAATTATTTTTTCTGGACAGAAAGGAGGTTATGGAAACTGCGTGATTGTTTCTCACGGAAACGGATTGGCTACGCTCTACGGACACTTATCACAGCTTGTATCTAAAGTAAATGATAAAGTAAAAGTAGGTCAGGTGATTGCTAAATCCGGAAACTCAGGGCGTTCTACAGGTCCTCATCTTCATTATGAAGTACACAAAAACAATACTCCGATTAATCCGAAATTGTTTATGAATCTATAAAACAAAAGGCTGTCAAGATAGACAGCTTTTTTGTTGATGATGAAATTTTTAAACCATTAAGATACTATTAAGGTTGTAAGCATATTAAGATGAACTTCGCTTTAAGCACAGTCTTTCTTTTATTTTCCTTAAATCAGCTTCAATCCTTCAAAAAATCTTAATGGTTCAAAAAAAACCACCATCATATGATGGTAGTTTTTTTATCTTATTTCAAAATCTTAAGAGTTCCTTTTGGATGGGTAAATGTACCGTCCGGACCTGCAATATTTGAGTAAATAATATTTTTATTATAATCCTGTATGTGGGTTACATTGAAACCAAGATGAGGTTCATGCCAATACACCATAAAAATATTCTTTGCTACTTCTATAGCGGTATATTCTACAGTATCTGTACTGTTTTTTGAACTTCCGGCTGTCCCTTTAAAGGTCATTGTTTTGTTATCTTTAAAATCCAGAATGAATCGTACTGCTCCAAAATCTACTTCAACTTGATGCCCGATTGCTGGATATGGTGATTTTAAATCCCAATCCATTTCTTTAAGGAAAACCTTTACTCCCATTTCCAATTCTTCTTTTCCGTGTAGATTAGGATATTTTTTTACCATAAAATCCACAATGGCGGGTAAAGTTTTATTTTCAGTCACCGCTTGTTTGTAGTTTTCGAGATAGCTTTTCACAAAATCAAGTGATTGTGGTGATGTAGACAATTCTGCAAAATGGGAAGCAATCACCTGATTCGGGTTCAATGCTTTCATGGCATCAATCTGTCCTATCCATTGATCAATCGCCTTTACACTCTGTGTATCTGCCATCCAAAGATGGGATCCTACTGAAACTGAAATTCCCCCTACAACGGTTTTAATGGATGGGATCCAAAGAAAACTGTGCGCCGGATCTTCAGGGTTTTGTCTGATCTCAATTTTGTTTCCTTCAAGATCAGGAATAGAAAAAGCGGCTTCAGGAATGATGATCTCTGATGGGGCATCTGCTTTTAATTGTGGTTTCCACACTCCCATTTTCTCATCTTTCGAAGCTGAAATCAGGTAAGCTGTCTGAGCTGTTGAGATAATCTTTGCATTGGGAAAAGCTTTTTTGATCACATCTAATCCAAAATAGAAATCAGGGTCGCTGTGAGAAATAAAAACTGTTTTCAGGATTTTTCCTGTCGCTTTTATTTCTTTCACAAGCTGCTCTGCATACTGTTTCTGAAACTGGGCATCAATGAGTATGGCGTCTTTATCTCCATAAATAATAGTAGAAGTGATCGGAAAAATAGCTTTGGTTCCCGGATTATACACTTTCACTTTGAGGTTTCCAGCAAATATGCTGATAAAACTCAACAGCGTTAATATCGACAATAATTTCTTTTGTATCATTTTGTTCTTTTATCTATTAGTAAGCTGCTGTAAAACGTTCACGGATGTGGTTGTTCTGCTCCAGTTCATCTACCAGAACTACTGCTACGTCTTCTACAGACAAACGGCTTCTTCCGTTTTCATCAAATACAGGAGTTTCTAATGATGTTCTGTATTTTCCTGTTCTTTCCCCTACATTCGCCTGATTCATTTCTATGGCAGGGCTGAAGAATGTCCAATCCAAAGTATTATTTTCTTTGATTTTGTTTAAATAATCTCTCGCTGCTGTTGCACCTGGTTTGTAAGCTTCCGGGAAATCCGGAGTATCTACGATCTGTATATTATCCGGAGTGTAAAGACTTCCTGCTCCACCTACTACGATTAGTCTTTTTACACCTGCTGCTTCTACTGCTTTTTGAATATTCTCAGATCCATTCAGAAAATCGTTGTAAAGATTAGGGTTTGTCCATCCTGCATTGAAAGTACTGATCACAGCATCACTTCCTTTTAATGCTTCAGCCAATTCATCTACATTGTTTACATCAATGCTCTTTGCTGTTACATTTTCCTTTGTATCTACTTTTGATGCATCTCTTACTAATGCTTCTACAGCATAGCCTCTGTCTGCTAATTCTGATACTACGTGTGTTCCTACAAATCCTGTTGCACCGATTACTGCTACTTTTTTCATAATGTTTTATTTTTAATTAAATTGTAATAAATTTTGTTACATTTAAGGTTAAAAAATTTTTATTCGAACTGGTCAGCGAATTCCTGCAATGACTTGTCTCCTAAAAAGTTTACCACCAAACGATCTGTTTCTTCAAATAATGTATTTAAATGAACGTTAATTTCCTTTCCAACACTGCATGCCGGATTGGGATTCTGATTTTTCTTTCCGAGTACTTCAGTATTTTTTACTGCTTTATAGATTTCAGAAATTGTAATCATATCAGCATTCTTTGCAATCTGGCTGCCTCCTTCTTTTCCCTGTCTGCTGATAATCAGACCTGCTTCTTTCAATACGCTGATCTCCTTTCGGACAATCACCGGATTTACATTGATACTACCGGCTACCCATTCGGAAGTAAGCCAATCCTGAGGGCTCTTTGCCAATAATGTCATTATATGTACTGCCGTAGCAAATCTTGTATTGTTCATTGTAATTACTTGGCAAAGATACACATTTTTTAAATGTAACAAAACTTATTACAGTTAATTTTTTCTTAAAGGATTAATTTGTCCAGATCAAGTAACAAATAATTGATGTTCTGATTGATGGTACGTGTTGCCGACTGCATCTGATTGAGCATAGCAGCACGGTTATGAAGATCATCTGCCCTATAGAATCCGCCGTCACTGAAAATAACAGACTTATCTGCGACTTCTTTTACATCATCAAACTGATAGTGAAGCCATCTCGATTTCATATTTCCAATAATGGAATGTTCTTCCCTGTTGGAAAATTTTTTCTCAGTATACATATACCAAATGAAAGGTGGAAAATTGGGAGATTCTAATTTTTCTTTCCAGATATCCCTTAAAAGATTTCTCTGATGGATAAACTCAACTTTTTTCCCTTTGGGATTAAGGGTTGCCAAACCAAACCCAGCACCCAAAATACCTCCCCCGATACCTATTGCATTATCCCAACCGTCACTTTTAACGATTCCTCCCGCTATGGACGAAGCCGCACCGGCAATGATTGAATATAAAATCAGTTTATTATTTCTTGAAGAGTTCAGATTATCTACATAGTTTCCAATCTGTGCAACTCTTTCTCCTTCACAATCGAATTCTGCTGCTACGGCATCCAGCTCTGTTAAGGCAATAGTAATTCTACTGTTAATTTTCGTCTTCAGCTGTAATATTTTCACCTGTGATGTCAGTGAAGAATCTTTTTTAAGTTCGATGATCTTGTGAACGTCCTCCAGATTGTTCAACGCATTTAAAATTAAAATGCTCTGATCGCTAAACATTTCTTTAAGATCTTTATTCGCTATTAAAATAGAATCCGAATGATAAGATGGAAGTTTATTATTGTAGTTATACTTAAAAGGAGCCTTACAGTAGCTGTCCTTTAGGGTAAGAATATTCTGCTGGATAGCCTGATTCTTTTTGGAAACACAGGATACCAGTAAGCCCACCACAGCGAAAAGGTAAAAGAGTTTTTTCATTCAGTTATATTTTTGTGTTAGCAGGATCAATTGCAGAACAGATCTCTCCATTATACCATTTATCTATACGAAGATAGTACAAATAAAAAAATTTACCTGATTTCAGGTAAATTTTTAATCTATTTTTAAGAAGGATTATTTAATATCCAGCAATTCAACTTCGAAAACAAGCGTACTGTTTGGCCCGATCTCTTTGCTGATTTCCTGATCTCCATATGCTAAATGCGGAGGAATAATCAGTCTCCATTTGCTTCCAACTGGCATCAGCTGAAGTGCTTCTGTCCAACCTGAAATCACTCTGTTTAAAGGGAAAGATGCAGGAGTTCCTCTTTTTACAGAACTGTCGAATACCTTACCGGAAATAGTCGTTCCGTGATAGTGGCATTTTACAGTAGACTTAGGTCCTGGTTTCTGCCCATCCCCTTCTGTAATGATTTCATATTGTAAGCCGCTAGGTAACTGCACAACGCTTTCTCTTTTACCATACTCTACCATATATTCTTTACCATCATTCAGGTTTTTCTCTGCCAATTCTTTTTTACGTTTAAATAACATATCTGCTACTCCCATATTATAATTTTTTTACAAAGATAAGATTTGTTGCCGGAAGTAAGAAGTGGGAATTATTAAACATTAAAAATCAGCAACTTAAACAGGTTACTAATCAAAATAAGAAACTCATATTTGTATATTTTTCGTGATTCAAAGGCTCTCAATCAACAAAATTCAAATAATTGTAATACTTGCTTAACACAGATTCCGAAACTTGGCGTTATAATTGAATTTTAAAAACTAAATGCCAAATCCATTACAATATAATAAGAAGTTTGATGAACTAAATGAGGAGGAAAAAAAACTTCTGGAGATCAATAAAAAAACAATAGCGGATTTTGTTGAGCAATCCTCTTCTATAAGTGACGTCAATTATGCTACCCGGAATGCTCATGCAAAAACGTATGCAGTAGCAAAGGGTACATTCTGGATTGAACCGGATATCCCTGAATCATTACAGCCTTTTTTTGATAACGAAAAGTTCGACCTAACTATAAGATTTTCTAATGCTCAGCTGAAAATTAAAAATTCTAAAAAAGATATTCCCGCCTACGGATTTGCTGTACAGATCAGGGATGAAAACAGCGTGTTACTTGCCAATTACCCTTTGGTGAATTTTCCTTTATTCCCTGTAAATTCGGTTTCTACTTTCCTAAAACTGTTTACAGCAGTCAATCGTCTTTATATGAAACAATGGAGAAGTTTGTTTCCGATGTTTATTCAGCTGGTCAAAATGATTCCAACTCTTTGTACAGTTGATTTTATCCGGCGTAGTTTACAACTGATCAGCAAAAGGAATGATTTTATCCTGTCGTTCGATTACTATTCTGTAGGCGCTTATCGTCTGGGAGATCAGATGATCAAAATAAAACTATGTCCAAAGTCTGTAGATAAAAATACAGGCAGAAAGCAAAATATAAAAGATTCATTAATAGATTATCTTCAGACTCATGAATTTGAAGCAGATGTGATGATACAGATTTGTTATGACCTGAAAGATCAGCCGATCAATACACTGAATGTAGAATGGAAAAATTCTCCTTTTATTAAGATTGGTGAGGTTAGGATCAATAAAGACTCACTTCTGGATTCGCGCAATTGTACCAATGAACTTCTTTCATTCAATCCTTTTGAAAGTAAAATATTTTTCCAGCCTGTAGGAAAAATACAAAAACTGCGTGATGAAGCTTACAAAGTATCTGTGCAGACGAGGAGAAAAATCAATAAATTACTTCATGGGAAAGGAGGCTAGATGAATGATGAGCTGGTGACTTGAAAAAACTTCTTTGCGCCTTACCATTTATCAAATAGATTAAAAAAAGACTGTCATTGTAACAGTCTTTTTACTTTTTATTTAAATTTCCGGTCTTCTTCTTTTATAGCCAGGTCATTGATGCTTGCATATCTTTTTGCCATCAGTCCGTTTTCATCAAATTCCCAGTTCTCATTTCCATAAGCTCTGAACCAATTCCCGTCTTTTGTCTGATATTCATATTCAAAACGAACTGCAATGCGGTTATCGGTATGTGCCCAATATTCTTTTTTAAGCTTATAATTGAATTCTTTCGCCCATTTTTTCTGCAGAAATACTACAATATTTTCCCTTCCATTCACGAAAGCATCTCTGTTTCTCCATTCGCTGTCGATCGTGTAAGCTTTAGAAACCCTTTCAGGATCCTGACTGTTCCAGGCATCTTCTGCCAGTTGAATTTTTTCCATTGCCGTTTCAAGTGTGAAAGGCGGAAGTGGGTGTTTCTGTTCCATAACTTATTGTATTAAATTGGTGGCTATTATCTTTGATTTTTCAATGAGTTCATTGGATTTGAAAAGTTGGCTTTCTATAATACTGCTCTCAAAAAGCATATAAATATGAGTAGAAAGACTATCATCGTTCAGTATTTCTAAAAAGTAGTTTCTGAGATCTGTTTTATGGGATTGGATAACCTTCAGGATTTTAATATTATCCATCGGTATTTCCGACAAAATGTTTAGAAAACTGCATCCCCTGAAGTTCTCTTTTTCATTCATGTACACAAGGAAATCGAAAGCTTTCATGGTTTTAGATCTTTTCTCTTTTTCCTGCGATACAAAATTGTTTAGCTCCTTAAACCAATACTCATGTCTTACTTTCAGAAATTCTACACACAGGTCTTCTTTAGATTTAAAATGCTGATAAAAACTTGCCCTGGCTACTTCTGCTTCAGAAATAATCTGGTTGATTCCTGTAGAGTTATAGCCTTGTCTGGCGAACAATTGAAAGGTAGTTTCTATTATTCTTTCTCGTGGAGATTTCATATTGCTTTTCTTTTACTGAACAAATGTATGAAAAAAAACAACGAACAGACTGATCTGTCTGTTTTATTTTTAAAAATAATAATTTTGGAAAACGAAAAGGCGCAAAAATTCTTATAAAATAATGTAGTAAAGCGCAATGATTTTATCTCTAATAAAATTTAACACTGCTAACCATGATTCTTGATAAAACCGATAATAAAAGGCAACCTTATTGAAAATATTTGATTTTCTTGCTCCTTAAAACCATCATAAATAATAAACCTTTGCGTCTTTGCGTTTTCCAACAAAAAATTTTAAATAAAAAAGCCTCCAGAATAACATTCCAGAGGCTTTTCATCTATTTTAAATATTTTATTTTTCTTCTAATTCTTCTTTTTTCTCTTCTTCTTTTTCAGGGAAGATGATGGATAAAAGAACAGAGATAACCAATACTCCTCCTACGATTCCCAATGAAACCGGAGATGTAATATGAATCCAAGGGGCAATAAGCATTTTAACCCCGATGAAGGATAAAATAATGGCCAATCCATAAGGAAGTTTGCTGAACATATGGATAAAGTTCGCCAACAGGAAATATAATGATCTCAATCCTAAAATAGCGAAAATATTCGATGTATAAAGGATGAATGGGTCATTTGAAATCGCGAAGATTGCCGGAATAGAGTCTACAGCAAAAAGAACGTCTGTAAATTCAATAACTCCAACCACGACTAAAAGCGGTGTTGCCATTTTGATCCCGTTTTGAACAGTGAAGAATTTATCACCATCATAATTATCGGAAACTTTCCAGAAACTCTTGATCAATCTTGCTCCTGCTGTATTGCTGTAATCTTCGTCATCATCATCACCTCCATCGCCCCAGGATTTAATCCCGGCATAGACAAGGAACAGACCGAAAAGAGCCATTACTATATTGATCTGTACTGCTTTTCCAAAAATATTCATTTCAGGAAGATACGTCAGGTTAATCAATCCTACTCCTGCAAAAATAAATATTGCTCTGAAGATCAATGCCCCAATAATACCCCAGAAAAGGACTTTATGGTGAAGAAATTTCGGTACTTTAAAGAATCCAAAAACCAGAATAAATACAAACAAGTTATCTACCGAAAGAGCCTTTTCAATCCAATAAGCAGCCTGGTACTGTGTAAATTTCTCCACCGCTACTGCATGACTTGCAGGCGACCCGTCTGTATTGAATACCCAATACACCACCCCTGAAAATATCATGGAAAGTGAAATCCATACGATAGACCAGATAGTCGCTTCTTTGGAAGAGACTTCATGACTTTTTTTATTAAATACCCCTAAGTCCAGGAGCAGCATGATAACAACTGTTATCGCGAATCCCCACACCAGACCTGGGTGCAGTTCTAAAATACTTTGATGTTTATCCACTTGAGTTATGTTATTATATGATAAAAGCAATAGATGTACAGCGTACAAATATTGCTATTTTATTTATCTCTTGATTGTCAATTGATTACAGGTAATTCATCTGTACTGTCTGAATCGTCTGCTCCAGCTTTCTATCTGCTGTAGGATCTCCAACGGCATTGAATTTCCATTCCCCATTTCTCTTATAGAAAACTCCCATTACCATGGCAACATGCCCGTTGAAAGAAGCATCATTTGCAACATCATATTTTGCAAAAACTTCTCTTACATTAGTAGGTGTTCCTTCATAAATACGGATAGAAGCAAAAGGAATCGTACCGAAATCCTGACCTTTATAGCTGTTCAGCACCATTGCCACATGTTCTACATTGGGCTCCAGCTGGCTGAAATCAACAGTTATTACTTCGTTATCCAATCCGTCATCTCCGTCTACATCTCCAGTAAGGTCATCTCCACTGTGTTTTACAGATCCGTTTCTGGATTTAAGATTTCCAAAATAGATTACTTCCGTAACATTTTTGTTTGAATCATATAAAATACAGCTTCCGTCTAAGTCTACTGCTTCTTTTTTGGTGCCGAAAAATCCTTTCTTTTCGATTGCTCCCCAGTTGATTCCTACACAAGCTTGGGAAAGCTCAGCCCCATTTTCTTTTTTAAGGTTTATTCTCTGACCTTTTTGTAAGTTGATAGCCATCTTTTTATGTTTAGTTATTATTTACTTTTTGCAAAGGCTAAGCCGCCAATTTGTGATTGTACTTTTTGCTGTTTTGCCTTCTAGTTATTATTCAAATTCAAATTAAGCATTGCGCGCAGAATATTCGTTTCTTCATCGAAATCAAATATTTTGCTCATAATATCTATATTTTCCAGGTTTCTGATATAGTCTTTCAAAACGGCTTCCACCTCGGCTGGTAACGTACGTTTTCTTTCGTTCATACTATGCTCCAGCACATCATTTTTAGTTCTCAGCTGATCAATAATGGAACTCTGGTTAGACTGATTTTCAGAAATATCCAGCTTATCCAATTCTTTGTCGAAAAGATACAATTTCTTTTCGTCTACACTGAAAATAAAATAATCGTCAGACTGAAAGACCCTGAAGAGTTCATAATCGCGATTCCCAATAAGGTAACCACAAACAAAACGGACTTTAAATCCCTGTATATTCAATCTCCCTAACAGTTTTCTTTCAATGGCGTAGTCTTTATACTGATAGGCAGGAAAAGCACTGGACTGCAAAAGAGATTCATCGGCTTCAGTTCTGTAAAATTCCTGAGCATATTTTTTATGAAAATACAGAACATTCTCCCAATTGGCCGTAAAAACATCTTCTGTAAGATCTTTGTACAAAGTTTTCAGATGTTGGGAAAATACACCGCTGTACATTTTCCTGTCGGTCTGAAAGCTGTCTACCCGTCTTTCTTCAAAACCTGAAATATATTTATTGTTGATGTTAATTTCATTAATGACAGCCAGCATATCATTTTCCTTTTGCCGTTTTATCTTCGTCAAAAGTTCTATGAGGCTGTCGGTATACTGCAGGTGGAAAAGTTCCAGTTTATTATAATCTAAAGCCGTATTTTCCTGGAACAGATTGTGGATAATATCTGTTTTGATGTAAATCGATATTATGTCAATATGTTCAAAAAAATTCGCAAGAAGCTTAAGTTTTGTTAATCTTCTTTTGCTTTGCGACAATATGGTTGCTGCATCATCCCCCACCTTGGTATCCTATAAATTAACCTCTGACATTCGCTTTAAGTTCATGTTCCAATGTCTGAAGATCCTGATCCAGTTTTCGTCTGTTATCTGCTCCTTGTTTCTGGATTTGTTTCACTTCATTCAATGTATTGATAAGCATTGATGTTGTTTCTCTTAATGTTTCTACTGACACGATAGTCTGCTCGTTCGCTCTCGCAACATTCACTGAGTTCTGGCCAAGACGCTCTGCATTCTTTCTTAGAATCTCTTCTGTAGTAGAAGACACTTTCTGCTGAATTTCAATATTCTGCTGCTGTCTGTACATCGCTACAGCAAGGGAAAGCTGGTTTTTCCATACAGGAAGCGTAGTGGTAAGAATCGTCTGTGCTTTTTCAGCAATAGAAACGTTATTATTCTGTACCAGTCTGATCTGTGGAAGCGACTGCATCATAATCACACGCACCACTTTAAGATCGGCCATTCTTCTGTCTAGCCTTGCAATGAAATCTCTCTTATCTGCAATCTGATAATCCTGAAAATTCTGAGGACTGGCTTCCATTTGAGTAAGCTCAACAGCGGCTCTTTCCATTCTGATATTCCCAGCAATCACAAGACTTTCGATCTGCTTGATAGAATTCACATTACTTTCAAAAATAGTCTGAAGAACAGCATTATCTTTTGTAGAAGTAATGATTCCCGCATTTACTTTATAGGAGATCTGCTCAATATTATTGATGATCTTGTCATATTTTGTAAATAAGTTTTCCACCTGAGTGATCACCTTTTTCATGAATGGTAATTTGCTCAGGAAGCTTTTCACTTTATTTCCGTTAAGCTCTTCCACATCTACATAGTTAAGCTCTACTAAAAGGTCATTGATAAGCCCGCCTACTTCTCCGGAGTTTGATCTTCTTACATTTCCTAAGAAACTGTCACTCTGGTTTGTTAACGTTTTCTGAAGCTCTGCCCCGAAATTTACAATCGAACCTGGGTTGGCTTCGTCAATAGAGTTCGCAAGAACTTCATATTTCTGACGTTCTTCTGACTGCAACTGAGTCAGATTTACATTTCCCTCTCTGTCCACAAGAACTGCCGGCGCTGCATTTTGAACAGGCTGAGCTGGAGTTGGGGGAACCATTGGAGTAGGTTCAAATGTTTTAAGAGGTTCTATTGATCCTAATGGATCTATGGGTTGATTTTCCTGATTGTCCATGATTACTTTTGATAAATTGATACAAATTTGTCAAGGCCGTCTCTCTGTCCTGCACCTACAGCCTCAAATTTCCATTCTCCGTTTCTGTTGTAGATTCTTCCAAATTCTACTGCCGTTTCGATTGAGAAATCTTCGTCTAGTTCATATTTTAAGATCTCTTCATTGGTATCTGTGTTGAAAATTCTGATGAAAGAATTTCTTACCTGTCCAAAGTTTTGTTTTCTCGCATCTGCATCGTGAATTGTTACCACTACTGTAATTTCTTTGATGGCATCGTCAATTTTTGTAAGATCAATTTTGATCTGCTCATCATCACCTGTTCCTTCTCCTGTAAGGTTATCACCTGTGTGGATCACAGATTTGTCCGGAGACTCAAGATTGTTATAGAAAATAAAGTGGTTGTCTGAAACTAATTTTTTGTCGTCACCCAGCAAAAATAAAGATGCATCAAGGTCGAAAGCAGTTCCTGTAGATGTGTTATTGATATCCCATCCTAAACCTACAGTAAATTTAGGTGCGTTAATATTTTCTCTTTGTCCTTTTTGTAAGTTAATAGCCATAATATAATTCCGTTTGTGTTAAAGTATTGATGTTATTTTCGTATTCTTTTATTAAATGATAATTGTTGCTGATGGCCAGCTCCAAAAGCAGGTCCATCTGTTCTTTTTTTACTTTAGACGTAAGATAATCAAAATTACTTGAATCCAGGCCTAAAATATATTTCACAATCCTTGTATTGAACTGAAAACTGTCTTTATTCATCACTTCTGCAACATGTTTTACATTTTGCACTGCATAATAATTAAAAAAGTTTTCGATCTTAGGATCAAGGTCAAAATTCATCAGCTCTGCATAATACAGGAACATAAAGTCTGCTTCCACGTTATATTCATCCAGAATTCTGTTGACTGTATATTCATGACTTCCCGTGATTTTTATATCGTCTATAAAAATACAAAGTTTTCCTCTTAAAAAATCTTTATCGATATAATAAGTATCATTGGCAATCAGATTTTTACGATCTTCAAAATTAAGATTGCCATAATCTGTTATATACGTGTGATTTCTATTGATTTTGGATAAAATACTTGATTTTTTTCCTTTTTGAAACCTATAGAAATCCAAATACTTCTTAAAGTAAAAGCATAAAAAATTGGAAGCAGTAGGAATAGCCATATACGGGCTTGGAAGCACTACAATCTCTTTATCAGTTTGTAAAAGTGCTTCGTTTTCGGAAATAAATCCGTCGAATAATTCTTTTGCAAATTTTTCAGCATACGACTTATCGCCATACTTGAAATAGCTGTATTCTGCAGGTGAGAAGCTAAATTCATCTGCCGAATGAATGTGGTGTAAGCTGTATCTTGTATTCATGTTTATTTTTAGTGTTTAAGTAAGTGTGCACTGAAACCGTAGTCTTTTGCCCCTTGATAATCGGCTACCGGATTGTCTCCGATATGCAAAATCTGATGCAGTGGCAAATCCTGGTCTTTGATCTTATTCTTCACTTCCTGAAAAATAAGTGGGTTCGGTTTGGAACAGTTGATTTCATCAGAATAAATATGAAAATCAATATACTGATCCAGGTTTTCATGAATCAGAAATTTTCTCATCGTTTTTCCTTTGATAAATCCTGTGTTGCTTAAAATATTAATGGTCTTTCCCTGGTTTTTGATATCCTCAAAAAAACCATGAATATTTTCAAAAATTATAACCGGTCTGTACTCCAGAAATAAGTTTTCACTCTTTACATAAAACTCATTGAGTTTTTCTTTATTTAACTCTTTTATATCTACATTCAGGGAACCAAGAATTATCAGATACATCTCAAATGTATCTATATTCCCTCCTGTCACCTCATTAATAGTATTACAAAGATCATCGTAATATTTTACGGTTTTCGCAACCTCCTCTATTGGTTTATCTACATTAAAAAACGAGGAGAACAGCTCAACTCTTTTTGCTTTAAATTCAGGATGAGATTTGATTAAGGTGAGCCACAGGTCAAAAGAAAAATGACAGTGGTTATGGATGTCGATATCTGTTTTCAATAGGTTTTAAGTTAAAAGTTTTTATTTAGCTTTCTTGAAAAAGATTTATTTTTTTTTAATCATCAACAAGTGTTTAAATACTATTCTTCCCAAAGATAAAATTTTTATCATAA
Source organism: Chryseobacterium sp. GW821-FHT04C04 (assembly GCF_059420365.1). Classification (NCBI taxonomy): domain Bacteria; kingdom Pseudomonadati; phylum Bacteroidota; class Flavobacteriia; order Flavobacteriales; family Weeksellaceae; genus Chryseobacterium; species Chryseobacterium sp. GW821-FHT04C04. The sequence continues at coordinate 255,839 of NZ_JBWKTO010000006.1, forward strand.
ATGCATTACGTTAGTTCTGTGTTTTAAGATATTTTTATGAAAATTGAAGAATTTCAAAGACTCTCAGAAGATGATTGATGAACCGTTTAATTTCCGTTCACAAAAAAATAGTTGCAAAAATTCTTTGGAAATCAAAAAAAAATTATAATTTCGCAACCGATTAACAATCAACAATGTCAACAAAAATGATAAATATTATAACTTTAAGCAATCCTGTCAGAGCTGTGTTCTTTGGCAGCACTGAATATTTATCTGAATAGTTCTATAGATCTTTTATACCCAAAAATATATTGAAGACCTATCTATTCGGATAGGTCTTTTTTGCTGCCCTATTTTCAGACTTTAACAATTCAAACAACTTCTGTTATTTGTTAAGATCTCTGAAAATTTTTCTCAACTCAAAATACAAAAATGTTTTGCCGGTTTTATCAAGCCGGAGTGTATTTTGTGTTCATTTTTTCAGAACCTTTTCAAAATACAGATCTAAAAATCAACAATTTAAATCAAACAAAATGAAATACAACACACGAAATATAGGGATCATAGCACATGTAGATGCAGGAAAAACAACATTATCGGAAAGACTTCTGTATTACACGGGACTCATTCATAAAATCGGTAATGTAGATGATGGAAATACCACCATGGACAAGGATATTCAGGAAAGAAACCGAGGGATTACCATTTCTTCAGCTGCTGTTTCAACGCAATGGAAAAAACATCATAAAGTCTATAATATCAACATTATTGATACTCCCGGACACATTGATTTCGCAGTGGAAGTAGAACGTTCTCTAAGGGTTCTGGACAGTGTTGTGGCAGTTTTCTGTGCTTCATCCGGTGTACAGCCGCAAACTGAAAATGTATGGTACCAGGCTGAAAAGCATGGCACTTCCAAAATATGTTTCATCAATAAAATGGACAGAATTGGGGCAGACTTCTTTGCGGTTCTCCATGAGATAAAAACCAAGCTCAATGCTGTTCCTCTTGCTCTTCAGATTCCAATTGGCGCTGAAGTACATTTTGAAGGAGTCATTGATCTTGTCAAAATGAAAGCGTTATACTGGACCGATGAAACCGGGGAAACCATTGATGAAAAGGACATTCCGACAGCATCCCGTACTGAAGCTGATGAATATAGAATGAATTTAATGGAAACTCTTGCAGAATATGATGAGACTTTCTTTGACATTTTTATGGATACCGAAAATTCAGTCACCGTTGAAATGATCGTAGAAGCTATACAACGAGTCTGCAGATCCGGAGCAGCTGTTCCTGTTCTCTGCGGTTCTGCCTTTAAGAATAAGGGAATCCAGCCTCTTCTTGATGCTGTGGTAACTTATCTTCCAGCTCCGGATCAGCTTGCTGACCTGCAGGGAAGAGACCCTCATACAGAAGAAGCAGTCATACTGGAAAGAAATGAAGCAGCTTCTTTTTCGGGGCTTGTTTTCAAAGTTGTGATTGATAAACATATGGGAAGACTGGCCATGCTTCGTGTCTATTCCGGAATGATAAAATCCGGCGATACAATATTGAATGTAAGAACGGGTGAAAGTTTTAGGATTTCCAGAATTTTACAGATGCAGTCGGATAAAACATTATCAATGGATGAAGCTAAAGCGGGAGATATTGTTGCTTTAACAGGAATAAAGGATGCCAAAACCGGAGATTCTTTATCTTCTCTGGACAAGCCGGTATTACTGGAAGCGATTACGATCCCAACTCCTGTTATCAGAGTTGCTATTGAGCCGAAAACGAATGGTGATGAGAAATCTTTTGGTTTGGTACTGGCTAAAATTCAGGAGGAAGATCCTTCATTAGTTGTTGAGAGGGATAAACAGACTGGAGAGACTTTATTGAGTGGGCTGGGAGAGCTTCACCTTGAGGTTACTTTGGAAAAAATCCGTCTGAATCATGGTATTGAAATCAATCAGGGAAGACCTAAAGTTTCTTACCGTGAGATCTTAACGGGAACTAAAATCCATAGAGAAAAGCTTTCCAAACAAAACGGAGGAAGCGGACAGTTCGCTGATATCAGTTTTGAAATCGGACCAAGGAATGACAATGAACAGGGACTGGAGTTTGTCAATGTAATCAAAGGAGGTGTCATTCCCACTGAATTTATTCCTTCTGTTGAAAAAGGATTCAGAGAAGCTATGGAACAAGGCCCATTAAAAGGATATCCTCTGGAAAACATGAAGATTACCCTTCTGGATGGTTCTTTCCATGCTCAGGATTCTGCTGCATTTGATTTTGAAATTGCTGCCAGAGAGGGATTCAAAGCCGCTGCCAGAGGATGCAGTCCTAAATTGATGGAGCCCGTCATGCAGATAGAGATTCAAAGTATTGAGGAATACACGGGGGCTGTCACTGCAGATATCAACAGAAGAAGAGGAATCATCACTTCTATTGATGAAAAATCAGGAAGAAAGATTTTTGCGGCGGAAGTTCCGTTAGCTTCAACTTTCGGGTATATTTCCGATCTGAGAACGCTGACAAGCGGACGAGCTTCCATCAGCATGAAATTGTCGCACTATGCTTTAGTGCCTGATTTTATCGCGAATACATTAATAACCTAAATAAGCAAGGACTGTAGATTTATCTTACAGTCCTTGTCTGGTTATTGAGGTGGTTTATATATTTTAATTGATAATTGATAATTGATAATTGATAATTGATACAAAATTCACCGTTGATGTTTCAACTATTTTTCCGGAATTACCTTATAAGTAGGGTCCTCTTCAATATTAATTTCAACTACCGCTTCTGCATTTCTCAATATTTTCCGGCAGTCTTCGCTGAGATGCCGTAAGTGTAATGTTTTATTTTGTTCTTTATATCGTTTCGATAACTTATCTAAGGCATCTATTGCACTCATATCCACAATACGGCTTTCTTTAAAATCAACCACCACCTGATCCGGATCATCCGCAGGATCAAACTTATCTGTAAATGCTGTCACTGAACCAAAAAACAGAGGTCCATATATTTCGTAATGCTTCACTCCATTCTCATCAATATGTTTTCTTGCCCTGATTCTTTTAGCATTATCCCATGCAAAAACCAATGCTGAGATGATAACCCCAACCAAAACCGCCAACGCCAGGTTATGTAAAATAACGGTAATCAATGCTACCGTAACTCCAACAAAAATATCGGACTTCGGCATTTTATTAACAATCCTGATTGACACCCACTGAAATGTGCTGATGGCTACCATCATCATCACTCCTACCAAAGCCGCCATAGGAATTTTCTCTATCACAGGAGCTCCAAAAAGGATAATGATCAAAATCAGCAGCGATGCTATAATCCCCGACAGTCTCGCTCTGGAACCTGCATTAAGGTTTACCAGTGTTTGTGCTACCATTGCACAGCCTCCCATTCCACCAAAAAAACCGTTGGTAACATTCGCCAATCCCTGAGCCACAGATTCTTTATTTGCGCTGCCTTTGGTATTGGTGATTTCATCTACCATTGATAAAGTAAGAAGAGATTCTATAAGACCTACTCCCGCCATGATTAAGGCATATGGAAAAATAATCTGTAGGGTTTCCAGAGAAAAAGGAATCTTTGGAATATGGAAACTGGGAAGGTTTCCGCTGATATGGGCAATATCTGCTACCGTTTTTGTTGGAATATTAAATCCAAGAACTACGGCGAAGACTACAATAATCGCTACTAAAGAGGCTGGGACTGTTTTTGTTATTTTTGGGAAAAAGTAGACTACGGCAATTGTCAGGGCTGTTAAACCAGCCATTATATATAAAGACATTCCCTGCAGCCAGCTTACAGCCCCATGGGTGTCTGTAATTTTGAACTGTTCAATCTGTGCCATAAAAATAATAATAGCCAATCCGTTCAGGAATCCGTACATAACGGGTTGTGGAATCAGTCTTACAAATTTTCCCAGTTTAAAGATCCCAACCAACATCTGAAGTATTCCGGCTAATGCTACAGTGGCAAAAAGATATTCTATTCCGTGAGACTGTATCAAAGCAATCAAGACAACAATGGTTGCTCCTGCCCCACCGGAAACCATTCCCGGGCGTCCCCCAAAAACAGCTGTTATCAATCCCATCATAAAGGCAGCATAAAGCCCTGTGAGTGGAGACAAACCGGCAAGAATCGCAAATGAAAGAGATTCAGGAATCATCGTCATGGCTACTGTAAAGCCAGCCAGCAGTTCATTCTTGTAATTGATTTTCTTCGAAAAATCAAATAAGCTTATGGTATTCTTCATTGATTGGCAAAGGTATGGACTGTCCCGATGGTATACAATTTTTTCTTTTTATCATTTTTTACGGCTACGTTTTTCACTTTAAATAATTCACACATTAAATCTTATAATATGTTAATTTTAATTAAAATCAATAGATAAAGCATGATTTTTATATTTCCGGTTGTTTTTACTTCTTATTTTTGTTTACATTTGAAAGCGAATAAGCAATTATTTGGTACTAATTAAAAATTCAACGCGGGAAAAGCTGTTTATCAATCTATCTACAGCTTTAACTCATAGAATTATATAAAAATCTTAATAGGTTATATATTATTTTACACAAATGGCAGGAAAAAGAAGTTTGAAAGAGAAGAAGAAGAATCCATTGAAAATAAAGAATATATCCCAAGTACATTAAGGTGCTCCCTACTCACCTTTTTTAAAGTTATTTGGTAAGTCACAAATCCGTTTTTTAGGCTAATAGTCTCATCAAACGCATTTACCTATTCTTGAATCATAATTTCTATTTTTATCAATCTCAAACTAAAGTGAATTATTGTACACTCTACAAAATAATATATATTCTATTATCGTTTTTTAATACATAAGTTAAAACAAAAGAATAATATTCAATAAACAATGTTATATAAAGAAATCCATATTGGAAAGTTTATTAAGGAGAGGGTTGATGAAAATGAAATAACAATAGAGAGAATCTGCAAATTTTTAGGCAAAGACGAAGGAACTATCGAAATGATGTATGTCAGCAGATCGATGGATACAGATCTTCTTTTAAGATGGAGCAAATTATTAGAATATGATTTCTTCAGGCTCTACAGCTCACATTTGATTTTATATGCACCTCCTTCTGCCATCAACAAAAACCAGCAGAAGTCTGAAAAAACACCTTATTTCAGGAAAAACATTTACACCCAGGAAATCAAAGACTTTATTATGAAAAGAATTCTTTCCGGTGAGATGACGCAAAGCGAAGTCATTAAAGAATATTCTATTCCGAAAAGTACTCTTCACAGATGGCTTCAGAAGAGTGATAATGCCAACGGATAAACAGATAAAGACATGCGCCCCAATTACAAAAAAATCTATCAGGATATGCTCAGAATAGAACATCCTGAAAAGCTGAAGGATCCGAAAATCAAAGAACTTCTTGAAAAGCTCCATAGCAGTGAGGATGTTCTTAAATTTAATGATAAACTTTTCAAACAATCCAGTGAAAATCAAAAGCTCAGAACCTATGACAGGCAGACTATGCTAAAATTGCTGCAATATCAGAAAAAGCATGGTTATTCTACCAGTTATATGTCGAGAAAATATAAAATAAGCAGAACGACTCTTACCAAATGGAAGATGCTGTTTGAAGGAGAGCTGGAAGAGACCATGAAAAATGCCGGTAAATAATCTACCGGCATTTTTATAAAGGTAATAATAAGGAAAAAAAAGGGCTGCCGTTTGCCGGAGTCGAACCGGATAGCCTTGCCAGAGTGACCGGCTTCGCTATTCCTCCCATAGTTGTGTTACGATGAATTTTTTCCTAACGACACTTCATAATATGAATATAAAGAAGCTGAAAATGGGAAGAAGGAAGGTATTAAAGTCTGAAAAAATCATCTGACTTTATAGAAAATTATGATACAAAGATTCTTCCAACGTCCCAATTTCGGCTTCTTGTTGTATGAAAACAAGGCGACAGGTGAATAATGCAGTCGTGCTCTAACCAACTGAGCTACTCTTCCTATATCAATCGTGTTTTTTTATTGTGGAAGAGACGGGATTCGAACCCGTGACCCCGTCGTGATGAGCGAAGTAACATTTTTCTACGGCACTTGTTTGTTTGTTTGTTTGTTTGTTTGTTTGTTTGTTTGTTTGTTTTAAATAAAAAGAGGCAAGATTCGAAAAGACTTATACAAGATCATTTTCATAACCTTCTGGAGTCGAACCAAATTAAACCGAAGTAGGCCTTTTCTACGGCACTCTTTTTTACTATCAAGGTAAAATTCTCAGAATCTTCCGTGCATTTGCTCTACCTGCTGAGCTACTTCTCCTTTTCGAGGGAAAAGGCAGGATTCGAACCTGCGACCCAATGTTTATTCAATCTCGAAGTACGATTCTAAAACGACACTTGATTATTGTTTATTTCTTTATTTTTTGATTTATATTTTTTTAATAAAAGAGACTAGATTCGAAAAGGTTTTTACAAAATTACTTTCATAATCTGTTTTGGAGTTGAACCAAATTATTCCCAAGTAAACCTTCTCTACGGCACTCTTTTATATGATCAGGGTAAAAATGGCAGAATCTTTCTGTCTCATCTGCTCCACCTTCTGAGCTACATTCCGTTTACAACAAGAATGACAGGAATCGAACCTGTGACCTGATGGCTAATTCGAAGTACGATTCCAAAACGACACCTGATTTTAATTTTTCCATTGGGTTCTTCTGTACTTCTTCCAATTTCGCTGGAACTTTGTATACTTTGCGTTCACCACTTCAAAACCGTGTGTAAAACAGCGCGAACAACCCATTTCATCCCCGTACAAGATTCTGGAAATCTGTATACCGGAAATTTTCATTGGAAAGTCAATTAATCCATATTCATTGAATCCGAATTTTTGTCTTACCGCTTTAATTTTTTTCATAAGTATTGAGTATTAACCTCAATACACGGCTTATTTTAGATCTGGTTTATAGTTATTCATGGTTATTAGTTTTTTATCTTTTGCAAATTTATATTTCATGTGCGCATTCTTTTTACGCAGTTATTTTTTATTAAAAACCAAGCAATGAATGATAAGAGTAATTGATGTTCAATTGGAAGTTGACGATGAAACTCTTATTGACGGCATTGGTTCGTTACCGGGCGATCTGGTGAAAGACTCTGTCAGTTTGGAATCGAAGGATGTCTTTCTAATGGCACCAGTAATATTAACACTGCAAAATTATATTGCATGTACGCAATCTTTTTACGCAGCTTGTTTTGTTTTAAAAATAATGACGAGATTAATTCAAGCAATTTAAAAATTCCTAAAATTGGAATTAAAATAATGAATCCGACTAATAAGAAAAATCCAATTTTGCTTATAAAATCCGTGTGCTTTTCTGAATAGTTTCCTTTTTCTCTTGTTTTAGCTTTAAAAGCAGGAATATGTTTTGTGGTTTTGAGACTATGCTGCTCAAGTTCAGTGATTACTTTAATGGCGTACTCATTAAGCAAGCCTTTATCTCCTCTGAAAATAATATCTTTTAAAATTGCATTTCCCGAATTGCTTAAAGACTTTCTGTAAATCTCCACGGCCTTTTCCATTTCATGATTTTCTGGCGTGGATAGAATCCAGAATTTACCTGCTTCATCAAGGAATCCTGCGTCAAAATAAATTTGTCCTAGCTTTTTTCTCAGGGAAATATCATTGGGAAACTGATTGATCATATTTCTTAACCTGTCACATGCCTTTTTCTTTCTGCCTTCTTTAAGATCTTCTTCAGTTCTGTACAATAAATCTCCCATCGTTTTATTTCTATTTTAAAACCAAGTAACAATGTATAAGAGTTTTTGATTCTGGTCAAATTAAAAGTTTGATGATGGAACTCTTACGTAACGACATTGGTTTGTTCATTTTGGAATCGAAGACCCCTTTATATCACTGATTTTCATTAACACTGCAAAATTACACTATATGTACGCAGCCTTTTTACGCAGTTTATTTTTTTATTTAAATTTTGTTCGTTTTGCCTTGAAGCAAAAGAACCAAAAGTTCAAGACTTGGAAACTACGGCTAAAAATAACCTATCCTCTCTAAAAATTCTAAAACTTGCGCGAATGTAATGTTACTTCTTCGATTCACTTTCTGTATCGCGCTTCAAACAATAGAATTTTCTTAACGTTCGCATAGCTTATTTTCTTAACGCCTCCATTTCCTATGTCACTTTCAAATTCCGGCTAATTGCTTAGAAACTTTCTCCGGATATTTATAGTTCATCGTTTTTAAAATAGATAATATTCTGTTTTTAAAATTGATTTGATGCTGGATTACTTTTTCCAACTCAGTTTTGAGTTCGGATTCATCTACTTCTGCAACAATTTTTATATTTTCAATATCTTCAATATTGGATTCTGTATATTCTGAGAAACAGATTTTTCTTTTTTCTCTTTTATACAACACCCACGGATGTCCTATCCAGATATCTCTCCATTCTGAAGATGGATTTTTAAAAATATTTTTCCAATCTTCAATACTACTTATGTCACCACAACAATTAGGTTGTATCAATATTTTATCTTCTATTTTTAATACAATCCCACCGTCAAAAGCCATGACGAAAAGATCTTCTTCAGATTCCTCTGATTCTATGTCTTCAATTTTAGGTTCAATAATCATCTTCAGAGTTTCATCATCAATGGTTTCAATATCTACTAAATAAGACCCTTTCTCAATAGTCTCAAAATTAAAATTCAGCCGAGAAACAGATTCTTCCCATTTGGTAAACCATTCTTTATAATCGGGATAATCGGCAATTTCCGGTAATCCGAATTCTTCTTTGAAATATCGTAATGGATTAATTTCAATTGCATTAATGAGTTTCATAGTATATAGTTTAATTTACTAGCCCCGATTGCAACGGCATCCTTTTTCTGAATGGCTTGAAAAAAGCTCTGGCGAAAAAGATATAGTGGAAAGCGGGATTAAGCTTCTAAATATATTGATTGTTTTTATGATGGTTCGTTTTTATTTTTAAAAGCAGTGCCTATTACAGCACTACTTTTTGAATCATTTTCACTGCAGATTTTTTGTCTTCCAAAGCATTTAGTACATCGAAAATTTTGTCTGACCAACCTGCAATAAGGCACACATCATCTTTCCTGATATCTAGCGGCTGTGTACCATAACCCGCAAGGTCAAAAATATACAGTTTTGCATGAGGAGCGATGGCTTTGTATCTTTTCCATACGTCTTCAAAGGAGTTTCTGTTTCCTGTGCTATCCCACATCTGAGTATCGGTAAACAGCATTACTTTATCTACTTTTTCTCCTCTTTTGATCAAATCTTCGATGACCAGGTAACCATTGGTTGAATATCCTGCTTCACCTTCACGTTTGTAGAATGCATCTACGTTCCTCAAAATACCATTTTTAGGCATTGGAACCCTCAGCCAGCGGTCACCGAAGATACCTGTCACCACATTTTTACACTGTGACTGCAGGATCATCGACATCAGCAAACCGATGTCATACAGCAAAATTTTACTTTTGCTGGAAACCGCTTTCTGCATAGAACCCGAGACATCCGCAGCAATCACTACTGAAGTATCAAAACCAAAGCCTTTGATGTTTCTGGCACTCACCACTACGGCATCTTCCAATGCTTCCAATACTGATGACAGATAAGGAGAATCTATGGTTTTCAATTCTCTGTAAGCCGCCAGAAATCGGAATGGGAGTTGTTTTGAGTTGGATACCGCTCTTTCATCAGAAAGATATCGGCAAACTTTGTTCATTGCGTCAGATGATACTCCGGCTTCAAGGATATTCCTCAAGTTTCTCATCGTTGCCATATACCCCAATTTGTTACTGAAGATCAGTTCTTCCCATTTGTTTTTGAAGGCGAGTTTTCTTTCTGCATCATCTGCAAATTTCGTTTGACCAAGAACAGAAAGCTCAACTTCCCAAGTATAAGGTGTTTCCAGTGTATTGTTAGCAATTTTGTTGAAAACTGCCTGCTGGTTTTCGTCTTTAGCTTTTGGGTGAACCAGAAATAGGGCATCTTTCAAGGTTATATCTGCTTTTCTGTTGTATTTTGCAAACTGATATTCGTCAAATTTGTTGAATGACTTCACCAGACCTTTCTGAATCTGCTTTGACAGCTTGTTAAGCTTTTTAGTATCTGTTCTTTTATTCGCAAGCTGGTAATAGGCAAGCAATTCTGTGATTTCGTCTGCTCTTTGAACGATTCCATCTACTGTTCTGCTCACCAGGTCTGTACCGGAAGCTTGTTTTGCCAATTCAGTTGTCAAAACCAATGGAATGGAACGCAAGTACATATCTTTCCTTACATACACGGCCAGTTTTGCCACGAATTCAGGATCATTTTTTTTAATCAGAGACTGAATTCTTTCCAACCTGTCATTTCCTTTTTCATAGTTGGCATCTGACAGTCCTGTTGTAACAACAGCACTATACAATTCTTCTGCAGGTGTCATCGCATATACTTTTGCACCCTCGTAGTTCTGTACTACTTTATTTTCTTTTTTTAAAAAATTAAATTTCATGGTTACTGTTTTTTTGTTAAACATGGAGAAGGCTTGATACGTCCACTCTGATTTCTGATGCAAAGTAAAAACAGTATTACGCATTCTTTTTGCGTAGTATTTTTTTCTTTGATTTTTTTTAAATTTTTATTTTTGAAATATGATCAAAAGGATATTTATATTGAATATGATATTTGAATGACTCTCGCAGATTTTGCAGGATTATGCAGATTTTAAGTTTTGGCTGAAGCCGGCGGAATGAAGTCATAATTTATTACGTGGGCTAAAGCCCACCCCTATTGCATTAACATTGAAAACAATTATTGATATTTAACAACAACCTAATTCCTAATTCCTAATTCCTAATTCCTAATTCCTAATTCCTAATTCCTAATTCCTAATTCCTAATTCCTAATTATAAAATCCTTCTATGATTCATTTTCATTAAAGAAATCGTCTCCAACAGGTATTTCAGTAGAGGTTTTCTAGCTTTGTGTCATTAAAATTAAAGCTATGATTAACGGATTATATGAAACTCATGTACAGGTAAGTGATTTGGAAAATGGAATTCAGTTTTATACGGAAGTATTAGGATTGAAACTGGCTCATAGAGATGAAACCAGACCTATTGCTTTTTTATGGGTTGGAGAGGGTAAAGAATTTATGCTGGGGCTATGGGAGCAGAAGGAGAATCTTCAGACCAGACATTTTGCCTTTTCAAGCAGTAAGGAAGATATTTTGAATTACTCAGTAGAGTATTTAGAAAATAAAGATTTAACACCTTATAATTTCCTAAAAAACGGCAGTGTTGAGCCTATGGTATTCGCATGGATGCCCGCATTGGCTATTTATTTTAATGATCCGGATGGAAACCAGCTTGAGCTTATTTCTATTCTGGAGGGTGAAAGCAAACCGGAATTGGGGGTACTTAGCTATGAAGAATGGCTGAAGCAGGCAAAAAATTAATAAATAAAAGTTTATTAAATGTTATACAATGCAAAGGTGCGGAAAAATCAAAATTTTAAGGAGATTAAGGATGAGTTCTTCTTATAAAAACTAATTTTTGCACCTTTGCGATTGTTAACAAAATAATATAATAAGCATCAACAGTTTCTAATTATTTACCAGTTTTTTCACTGCCAGCATATGTTTACAGGGTCCTCTTTCCCCCTGATACTTACTAAACCATTCACAGGTACAGCGTTCTTTTTCGTCTTCAATGATGACCGTATGATGCACACCGGTTCCTTCTACTCTGGCTTCTGTTCTTTCTTTATTATTGTTTAAAATTTCTACTTTTCCCGCTTCTATCAGCTTTTCAGCATTTTTTATACGGGGGTTTAATCCGATGATACGGTTTAATTTAAAAGGAAGCCTTCGGTAGAAAAATTCATTATCATCAAGGTCGTAGCCTAACAATCCCATTGCAGCAAGCCTTCCTGTAATATTTTCAGTCTTATTAAAACTGATATTCTCTTCCAGAGCAAGCATGGCCGGGTTAAAAGATTGGTTGGCATAGGCATATTTGTCCAAAGCGTCAATCCACTCATCTGAAACTTCAGAAACCAAACTGTCCAGTAGAGCGCCTTCTCCTGAGAAACCTCTCCAGCATTCTCTTGACAAAGAAAAGCTGAATCTGATATTCCCCATATAAAGCTGCCAGGTAGTAGACTGCATATTAGCATGTGGAAAAACCTGCATAGAATCAATATACGGAAGCAAAGGTTCCAACAGACGAAGCCTGTGAAGTCCTCCTATACAAACGGCATCTGCAGATGTTACCGGAGAGAAGATTGGCTTATTTCCTCTCACAATAAGATAATAATCAGACTTTACTACTCCTTTCGGCATTCCACGAAATAGCTGTTGTGTCTGAATTCTATTAAAAGTATATCGCTTTTCAGATTCTGATAAATAGACCTGAACGGTTCCCAGACCTTTGATCCATTTTACGGGCAGAGGTACTTTTCTTTCTATTATTTTTTTTTCTTCCTGATAAAGCCCAACTTCTTTTTCACCAACGGAAAGCATAATCTTTTCATTCGGTCGGATACTTCCCAATGCGGTTATCATCGGCTGGTTAAAATCCACATTCGTTGTTCCGTTTTCTAGGAATTCACCATCAAGGCCATCAGGAAGAACGTCCAGCCTTGCGTAAACTCCTGCACAATGAGAAAAACCTTCAAAGCGTAATCTTCTATTTCCGGCAGTCACAATAGGATCTTTAAGAAGTGCCATCTGAAAAGGAGACAAATTAAAGCTGGATTTCACAATATTGGAAAGCGTGATCAGACACCTCGCTAAAATAAAGGGCTGTCCTACATTTCCCCAAAAAAAGCACGAAACACCAGTGTCTTTCTGTATCTCACTATATTTAGCAAGAAACAGTTCTTCCATGGCATCTCTCCTAGCCAGGGAGGATTTCCCTGAATAGTTATAAATAAGCGTATCTTCCATAATTTATTTTTTGAGAAGAAGATTGCAGATTTTTTTCAGACTCGAGTTTTCTTTCCAGTTGTGTAATTTTTCCTTGACCTCTCTATGAGCTTCTGACTGATTCAAAGCCAGTACTTCATGATAAATTTCCAGAATTTTCTTCAGGTTGGTAACGGGGGTATCCATTTGAAGTAATATATTGGAGATCAATTCTTCAAGGGCAATATTATGATTTTTGCTGACATTCAGCATATGATGTTGTATAAGGTCTGTAAATCTTTTTACCGGTGCCCATTCTAATTTTTCGTGCAGGCCGATCACTCTTCCTAACCACGCATTGTCCATCATATGATAAGAAACATGTTCCAGCCACATTTCTGCAGCCGTACCACGGATGGTTTTATCACTGTCCAGGAAAATAGTTCCTAAGAAGAGATATCCTATTTCATCCAAAGGCTTTTTGATCTTATAAAGTGCATTTGCGGTATTCAAAACCAGACTTCTTTCATAGACCTCAGCAATTCCGGAATAGAAAAGGCAGTATTTAATGACTTTCGCCAGAGCATTTGCAGGTGTATTTGGAAAGCAAAGCATCAGTGCGGGAATTTCTGAAAGCTCTTTCTGCTCCGCAACAAAATATTCCATGAACAAAGGTTCTTTTCTTTTTTCAAGATGATATTTTGGAATGGTAATATTCAGTTCTACAGGGTAATATGAGTTTTTTTTACTGTCAGTGGTTTTCCACTTGTAGGCACCTGAAAAGAATTCCACAGGAATATCATCATATCCAAAACTTCTGAATTCTTCAAAAACAGTTTCCGGTGAACGGGTAATTCCGGCTGTCATCCACCATGAAGGGTGTTCAAATTTCCCTTCTGGTTTAGCATTTTTGCCAAAGAAGAAAAGTAATAATTCCTTGTATTCACCTTTTAATCTTTTTTCAACTTCCGCTATAGCCTTTGAGGTATCGTCTAAAGCACAACGCTGGAGTGCCAGCTGAATATCCAGGTGATGGGGTTCAATATTATTATTCTGATAATTCTCCAATCTCTCTACCAGAGTGACAGGAGAAACCCAGCACGGAGCATGGGTGATTGGAAATAACAAAGGAGTCTTATCTCCTGATGCTATTTTTTGGAAAGCATAGACGGCAAGTTCTTTGAATGCCTGTCTGGCAGGGCAATCTACCCCAACTTCTTCTATCGGACCTAATTTTTTCTGATAATTTGAATAGGATTCTCTTCCTGCTTCCTCTTCTTCTGTTTTCTGGTATATTTTCTCCAGATTCTTAAGCTGAATCGGATATTTTTCCAGTAAGCTCAAACCGTAATTGATAATAGCGTTGCATAATAAAACATTCAGATAGGGAACTTCCCATTTCGCAATGGTTTTACAGGCTTTTAAAAATACAGGCTCTATCAATTTCACAGATTCGGCATCTACATCACCGGCAAACTGGATAAATCCTGTCAAAGCAATATCACAATGATAGCTATAGGGATCATCCATTGCCAAAGGAAGATAAAACATCAGATCTTCAAAATTTTGAAGTATCTGCACTGCATTTTCTTCTGCTGTCAGAGACAATTTCTCTGAATCTATTGCTTCCAGCTCTTGTTGTCTCTCTTCTATATATTTTGCCAAAAGAGGACGTACATTAGTCAGTATATTATCTGAATAATGGGACAGCGCCTCCATCATATTTTCAGAAGCCGGAATATATTTGAGGATAATCTTTGCTGTTTTTGATTGTATACCATCATCTTTACTTACAAATGCTGTACTTAAAGCCATTCCCAACATTTCAGGATCCATTTTCTTTCGCTGAAATATTCTTTCTGTAAGAACCAAACTGGAAACAACCACTGTTTTCACTTCTGAACTCAGCAGATTCGGAAGATAATGTGAAAATTCATCATTCTTAAAATCAGGACTCCCCACTATTTTCTTCAAATGTGATAATATGGTATTTACCGCTTTTGATTGTGAGGAAGATAATCCTGCAAGCAATTCATCCTGTAATTCAGAAAGCTCTCCGTCACTTGGTTTTAATGCTGTGAATGCGTCCATAAACCATCCTGTAACATTTTTATTAAAGTTTCTGTTGGAAGCCAGAAGGCATTCTCTTAAAAATCTTTTTCTTTCAATTTTTTTATCTGCAATCAGCTTTTGAACGATAGGAAACCACTCTTTACGGAAGGGTAAAGATTTGGAAGGGTATTCACATAAATACCAAAAGTGAGTATTAAGGGTTTCAGGATGATCGTCCAGGTCAGCCGGATAATTACTTAGGTGATGCCCCAGCAATTCCGGTTTAGGTTCTACATATCCTTTTTCCGTCCATCCCAGAATATCTTTATAATTAAAGGCAGTAAATTCTGCTTCTACAGATTCATTGATAAATTCTGAAAACCATTCCGGGCATCCCCACTCCAGTATCTGTTCTGTTTGTTCTGCATTACGGAAAAGACTCCAGTAGTTTTTACCGAAATTCTTTTTATCCATACAAACAAATGAAGCGATATCTATAATTGAATGCTGATTCACAGATCCTGCCGTATGGTAGGAATTTTTAGTCATTACAATCTTACTGATCTCACGGTCCATTTTCTTTATAGACGGTACCAGTATTTTCCTTTCTTCAGTGCTAAGCTCTTTTAGGAAGGGGATAATCTCATGTATTTTTTCCTCATTAAGGATCTCATAAAGTCTTTCTTTCATGTGCTTTTAATTTGATAATATAGTTTTCAGGTTATTTTCTTTTTTCCATTCTATAAGCAGTCCATTATCGGGCTCCAGAAGTTTTTTAAGATTAAAAACCGACTTCTCAACAGCTGATAGAATGGGCATCAGCATCTTTTTGAAATCAGGGTTATTACTGACAATCAAATTGATAAGATTCCAAAGACTATCTGTATATCTCTTTACAGGCATCCATTGAAAACTGATCTTTTTATCGCTTATTGCTTCCTGATTTTGTATCTTAAAATCACAGGAAACTACCTTGCTTATTATGACTTCAAAAGCCGTACCACAGAGGGTTTTGTATTTATTAAACAGTGTTGAAAACAGAAATAAATAATGTGCCGATGGCAAAGGTATATTCTTTTTCATCCAAACAGCTATATATTCTATATAATATTGATAATCAGAATTAAATATTATATTTTTATGCTTTTTTGCAAAAACAAGGTCTGAAAAATACGGTGCTCTATATAAAATCCGGATCAGGTTATCATGATAAACACCTTCATAAGAATTGAATAAATAGTCTAGAAAATAAGTATTTTCAGGAACGTCTTTATGGTTTCCAAACTTCACTATCCATACCGGAATGTAGGTTTCAAGTATTGGGCCGACAACATCAGCCGGTATTGAATAATATCCGGACCATCGTCTTTTGTACTCATTTCCCGCTTTGCAGCCAACCAAAGCAGCCCACACAGAGATTGTATCGCAGCCCCCTTTTTTATTAGTTTGTTTTTTTAAAAGAGCAACAACTTCTTTTTTATCTTTTGGTGTAAGCTTTTTAAGAAAAGGAACAGCTTCCTTTGTTTTACAGTTTAAATATTTTGTCTTAAAATCTTCATCAATAAGCATAAATTCATTCTTATCAGCTAAAATAAAAAAAAATGACTGACAGACAGTAAATTATCCCATTAAAGTGAATTTTTTAACAAAATATTAAGTTAATGAAACAACCACTATCAAAACCTTTAGTACCACAAAAACAATTCCCTGTTTAAAGATATATTGACAAAAAAGTGGATAGAAGCCCTATACTTCAATATTTACACACAATTCGGTGTCTTAATTTAAGAAATTGTAATACTATCTAAGACTATTAAATGACTATACAGATACGTTAATTTTTTTTAAAATAATTAAATAGGATTGTAATTCTCTAAATTTTATATATTTGCAAAATAAAAATACTTGACAACTCAAATACTTTTCAATGATAAGCACAGAATTATTATTTTTAATAAACATCAATAAACTACAGTCTGTAATCGCCAGAAAATTTGATTCTCTAAGTGTTCATGGACTGGGATTCAATGACTTTGTCATTCTTTACGTTCTCAATTCTTCCTCTGAGAATAGGATGCGAAGAATAGATCTTGCTGAAAAAATAGGCATTACAGCATCGGGAGTAACCCGATTATTGAGTCCACTGGAAAAAATCGGACTGGTGGCAAGAGAAACCAATGAAAGGGATGCCCGTGTGAGCTATGTGGTCATCACACCTAACGGCAAAAAGATATTTGAAGAGGCTAAGCTAAGTGCCGAACATATTACGAAAGAAATTCTTTCTTCTAAAAAGAGTAAATCTTTAAAAATAATCAACGAGATTTTATTTGATTTAGGAGGAAATATACAATAATGAAAACATGAAAAATGCATTAAAGAAACAGCTAAGGGAAAAAGCAAAAGACCACAAAACAACGATGGGAGTTCTTGCGATTACCAATACATTAAACGGAAAACAATATATCCAGGCTTCTTTAAATCTGGAAGCATTGGTGAATAAGATAAAGTTTCTTTTAAATAGCGGATTATTCAGTCATCCACAATTGCAGAAGGAATGGACAGAAACAGGAAGTGATTTTTTTACTTTTGAGTTTGCCATGATTGTTCCGGATCAGAACAATGAATATATCAACTATCGCCAGGAGATACAGAAGGCTGAACAGACGGTAATATCAGAAAGAAAAATAGAATTTTATTGATCATGAAGAAAGTTTTCCGAATGAAAGAGGTTGATCTATGCTACGAAATTTTTGGAGAAGGTCATCAAAAAAACATTGTATTAATTCCTGGATTAGGAAGTCAGATGATTCGTTGGGATATTTCATTCTGTGAGCTTCTGGTTGAAAAAGGGTTCAGAGTGATTCGTTTTGATAACAGAGATTCCGGGCGTTCTGTTTTCAATGCAAAAAGGGAAATACCTTCTGATAAAAGCATTGAAGAGATTTTTGCGATGCTCAGTAAAGAAGGGATTCCTTATTCTTTAATGGATATGGCGAATGATGTTATTGGTCTTCTTAATCATTTAAATATTGAAAAAGCTCATATTGCGGGACGTTCCATGGGAGGAATTATTGCACAGCTTTTAGGTTCCTATTATCCTGAAAGAGTTTTATCATTGACGATCATCATGTCAACATCTATGAATCCTTCCCTTCCCAAGCCTGATCCGGAAGTGATGGCGATGATGACACAGGTGTCTGCTGATCCTGTTCTTCATAAAGAAAAGTATTTGAGGGAAAAGATACGTTTTGCAAAGAAAATATCGGGTTCTGGATATGTTTTTGATTCGAATCAGGAAAAGGTTTTGCTTGAAGAGGAGCTTACACGTTCCAAAACCAAAAACGGAATTATCCGGCAGCTTCTAGCGATGGGTTCTTTTCAATATAATCCCGAAGTATTGAAGAAAATAACTGCAACAACTTTAATCATTCATGGAACAGACGATCTGATCTTTCATCCTGATTGTGGAAAAGATATTGCGGATTCTATTCCCGGTGCTGAATGGCTTCTTATTGAAGGAATGGGACACTCTATTCCTGTGGAACTTTATGATTTTATCAGTGACAAGATATCTGATTTAACAAAATAAAACAGACTGCCTCATTTTTGAGACAGTCTCCATTTTTAAAATGACCTGTTCTTATTTCAGATTACTTAATAATTTTTCAGACACCAATGCAGGATTTTTGCAATGTTTTTGGCATCATCCACTCCTCTATGGTGTGTTCCTTCCAGGGTAAAGCCTAATTCACCCAAAGCCCTGTTCATCCCGACACTTTTCCTGATTGTAGGATGAATTTCACCAAATAATGTCTTCACATTAATGTGGTCATCACTCATTGGATAATCTGTGTAGAATCTTCTTGCCTGATTCTGAAGCATATTCAGATCGTAGTTTCCATAACTTGCCCAAGTCAGTTCTTCCGAATCATATTCTGCTCTCAGGATATCGAAAGCATCATCCAGCATAATGCCTTCATGATCCAGCATATTTTGGGTAATAGTAGTCAATTCTGTACAGAACGGACTTACTTTTGAATACTGGGGTTTTACTAAAATCCCTTCATTTTTAGAGATCTTACCGGTTTTTACATTCATAATGCATACACCGATCTCGATGATCTCGCTTTCCTGACCTCTTGGCGGTCGGCTATCCCAACATGTCGCTTCCAGGTCTACTATTAATATATTTTCTGTTGTTTTCACTTGTTTAAAACTTAATTGTTAAAGGGAGGAAGAGGGATGCGGGAAGTTTTCACAGTGTCTAATTTACTTCCAGCCTCCAGCTTCTGTCTTCCGTCCTCATTACTATTTACAGAATCTTAGTTAAAATTCTGGCTGTATTGTAAGCATCGTCTGCTCCGCTGTGGTGAGTACCTTCAAAATCCATATTCAGATGACTCAAGGCTCTTTTAAGGCCTATTTGTTTATGTAATTTGAAATGTCTTTTAAATTCGTACATCACATTCATGTAGTTTTCTGAAAAAGGATTGGTTATACCAAGCCAATCACACTGTTCTATGATCTGCTCTCCATCGAAGTTTCCGTATCCGGCCCATGTAAGAGGTTTGGAATGGTATTCATTTCTGATTATTTCACAGGCTTCTTCGAAGTAGATTCCTTTTTCTGCTATCAGCTTTGGAGTAATTCCTGTCAGTTGTGTGCAGAATCTGTTGATATCTGAACGTTCAGGAATGACATAAATGCTTTGTTTTTGGGAAATTGCTTTTGATGTTACATTTAATTTGCAAATTCCTATTTCTATAATATCGACTTTCTGCCCGATGGGAATTCTGTCGTTTTCCCAGCACGTAGCTTCCAGATCGATGATGATGATCTCATTGGTTGTTTTCATTGTTATTGTAAAATGTACTTTGTAAAAAGTAAAATGTATGATAAAGGCAGTTGAATACTCAATAAATATCTTTTTCTTATACCAAGTCACTACTTTTTACCAGCAATTAATTTCTGGGAGCAAATGGAGGCGTCCATTTTTTCCTCTTCATCAATTCTTTGACTTCCTCGTAGGAAACCGGATAAAAATTGTGGCAGTCTACCCCAACGTCAAAACTCAGAGCCATCTCATCATCCGGCAATGTTCCGTGTGAGTGTCCGTATAACTGCCATACACCGCGGTGCGAGCCATTCCAGGTACGCATGGCGTAGTGGAAAAGAATGATTTTCTGTTTTCCGTTACTTTGGTCCGGTTCCTCAATTTTCAGTTCGTGATAATCTCTGATGGAAGCAAACCGCTTGGGATAAGTTAAAGCCGCTCCTTCATGGTTACCTTTGATAAGATGGATGTTTCCATTTAACCTGTCTAAAATTTCTTTCGTAAAATCCGGTTTCCCCAGACTCATATCTCCTAAATGATAGACTGTATCACCGGGTTGAATTTTCTCGTTCCACCTTTTAATGAGTTCTTCATTCATATGGTCCAGTGATTCAAAGGGTCTTTCGGAAAATTTTATAATATTTTCGTGACCAAAATGATGGTCTGCTGTAAAAAATATATTGGGTTTCATTTTTTTAATTGTTTTTTAAATTATAACATTCTCAATGTCATTCTGAATACAGACTAAAGGTCTGCGAACGCAGTTCAGAAGTGGAATGAAGAATCCCTAGTACTTTAAATAGATTCTTCCTTCGTCAGAATGACAACTGCATAGATTATTATACTGTGAATACTATAGTTTTGTTTAATAAATATTTTAAATTAATTCTTGCGAAATGCTTGATAAAAAGCGGTTTCGATTTCTTCCTGATCGCTCTCCGTATATCTTCTTGAAAAGTGAATCGGTATTGCCTCTTTTACCTGGCATTCATTCATGATTTTTCCTGATGCAGAAGCGAAACTGTGATAATTGATCTTTGCAAATTCCTGGTCTGTATCTTTATAAAATGTTTCGATATATACCAGATCAGCTTCTCCAAACACGTTTCTTATTTGTTTGTAATTGTTTTCGTCTACTGCATGATCCATGATAACACCAAGCTTATACCCTGCATTGCGGGTCAACAGATGAAACAAATCAGCTGCTTTGTACATGGTTTTCTCAATTTCGATTTCTTTATCAACATCATTATTTTCAAAAGCGGTCTTCATCTCACTGATCCATTTTCCTTTTTTAAAGCTGGAAGCTTCTTCATTAAAGGTGACCGAATCTTTTTCTTTAAACAGATAAGCAATAGAATCTGTTTTGTGATCAAGAATGGCAAAATCAACATTGATGTATTCATCTTCAAACAGTAAATCCTGTGTGCTGATCAATTCAGGGTTCCAGTGTGGCGGGCGAAGGATGTAGACATTAATTTCTTCTTTTGAAACAATCTCCCGAATTTCATACTCAATTGCGTTTTCAGCAATCAGATTCCAGGTGTAAGATTTTAACCTTGCCTCAACCTGTTGATGAATATGTTTTGGCCCACAGATTACTACTTTTTCTCCGCTTCCGATCTGATGCCTGAAAATTCCATCGAAATTTGAAAAGTGATCAATATGGGTATGACTGATGAATATTGCTGATATAGACTGTACTTCTTTTACCGTCAATAAACTTGCTTCACCACAATCACACAAATAGTGCTTTCCTGAGTTGGGAACTTTGATCAATATACTGATGTCTTCTTTTAAAAGACTTTTTATTTCTGCTTGTAACATTGCTTTTTCTTTTTTTAAACCACCCCGTCAAAAATTCTTTGAATTTTCGCCCCCCTCCAAAGGATGGGAATTCTCACACTTTCATTAGTAATATTTCTAAGTGTTTTCTATTTTTCTGACAGTAATGGCTGCGTTTTTATACATAAAAAAGTTTCGGTAAAAAATTACCGAAACTATACTTTAAGGGTCATCAACTCTTCTTTTATAAAATCAATGACTAAAGAATTCAACTTTTTGTTGATCCTTTTCTGCTCTTCTTTTTCAATAGTAGTGAAAGCTGCCGGGAAGTCTTTTTGGAAATCCTCTAAAATATCCTGTGAAAAAAGGCCAATAACCTTACCTATGATTTTAGGTTCGAATTCGCCAATTTTGCTTACCACGTTATTCAATCTGTTGGCAGTAGCATATTTTTGTATTTCTGCCCAGATTTCCTGAGCTTTTTCACTGAAATGGATCTGTTTCTGAACAGTTTTACCTTCTTTTCTAACCATTTTGGATTTTTCGACCCATTTTTCATTCTTATTTTTCAGAATGATTCTTGCACCGTTTCCAAAGTATTGGGTTTTCAAGGTTTTTACAATGGTACCTTCACACATATTATCTTCCAGTTCAGGAAGTCCCAGCCAAGCCGGAATTTTTGAATTGAAAACATTGGGGAATCTCAAAGCTTCTTCCAAAGTTCCCTGGAACAAGATTTTAGCATAGAAAAATCCTGTCTCCTGAAAAATCTGATTGACAACTTCTGTATCCAAATAGGTAATCCCATTCAGTTTAATATCGAAAGCGTAAAATTCGTTGTGAGGGGTATATTCAATACCTTTCTGTACCTTCACAGCATCTTTTACCGGTTCCACTTCATTATGTTTGTAGCCGCCACCGAACAATTCACCGTAGATTACCACCGTTTCAACATCCGGATAGATGGTTTTCACTTTTTGAAACACTTCTATTACATTTTTTCTGTAGCGTTCCAACATCTGATGGGCATTGAAAAATTTCTCATCTTTTTCGATGAAAGCAGTTCTCTTCGCGATTTTAATTTCCTTTCCATCGGTAAAGAAAGAGAAATTAGCTCCGTGAACTTTTTCCTGTACAATGAAAACCTCATCCCCAAAACCCTGCATCCTGATCTGTTTGATCACGCGGGTCTGGTAAGCATTTTCTATAGCGTTATATGTTTTGAAAATCATTTTGTTTTAGTTTTTAATCATTTCTGATTCATTTTTCTTCATCTGGGTAATGTGCCTTTGGGCATGAAGGGAAAGAAAATAAATATATTCATATACATTGATTTTTCCCAGCTCATTCACCGTCATTGTCGTTTTATACAATAGACCTTCCCCATTTTTCATCACCTCTAAGTATTGCAAACACTGAAGATATTGCTGAGTAATCAAGCTTCTTATTTCATCCAAGCTTAATTCTCCTTTCGGCTCCATATGTTCTGGCCTTATCCATTCAAAAGCAGCATACTCACCTACTTTGTCAAAGTTTTCTTTGTTAAAACTGTAGTTTTTCATTTCAGATTCCAGATCAAGATTCAAAGAATTCTTCATTGCTTTCTTGGAGCCTTTTTCAATAAGGATCAGCAGATAAAAATTCGTAAGATAAATATGCTCTAAAATCTGTTGAACTGTCCAGCCTCCGTTTGAAGGCTGACCATTCAACGTTTCTTTATCTTTTTTGAACCATCCGTCCACCTCATCAAAGGTGAATTTCAGATGTGTTTTTATATCCTGAATATATCTAAAAATGTCCATTACAATTTTTTAAAGTTTTGCAGCAGGCTTAAGATATTCTCCTTTCCTACCGGATTCATAGAGTGACAATAGAATTGTGGAAGGTCTAAATAATTGTCCATGCAATATTCTATCAGCCATTTGGCGCAGTCGTATCCTGTCTTTTCAACATATTCCTGAGAATACTGTTTCAAATAATGTGCATCTGCAAGGTCATGGTCGAAAGAAATCATTTCCGGAAGTCCTTTTTCCAAAATCCTGTTGACAAACTGTTCGTGATTCCGAACGATATGCCAGTCACTTCTAAGGAATATATCCTGTTTGGTATAATGATAGGCTTCAATAGGATATCTTATATCATCCAGAAATAATAATCTTTTTGTCTTTTCCATGATTTAACTTTTTATACATTCTTTAAGCTTCCAGCTTTATTACACCATCATATCAGCACAATTGGAACTTGCGAAGGCAAAAGGTTTTGCTTTAAACACATATCCCATTCCCAGAATGTATCCCATTGCATCTTTTAATGCTACATTGGATTTAAAATCCGGGTCGGTATTAATGTCTGCGTGTACCTCCATTTCCACCCCATAAGTATCCAGCACAGAACAGATAGCGTACGCAATTTCAACGGATTTGTTGACTTCATTCAGCATTCGCTCCTTGATACTGATACTCTGTATTGCTCTTTCTTTTCTGATAAAGGTAAACGCTCCTTTTCCTTCACGAATAAATACCACCGCCGTAGCATAATTGATGGCATCTCCATATACATGAGAGTCTGATCCCACACATACTTTCAGACGGTGTCCGTCTGCCTGTTCGCGAATGATGGCTTCTTCTACCAGCTGTGTGATAGAGTGTTGGAAAATTTTCCCGTTCATATTCTGCCATGTTTGTTGTTGCGTTTCCATTTTTTCTACATGTTTTAAATTTATAAATGATTATTGATAATTAATAAACGATAACGAATCGTTAATTTCTATTTTTTGCACTCCGAACCGGACTCGAACCAATACCATCAGTTTTGGAGACTGAGATGCTGCCATTACACGATCAGAGTAAATGCTGTTAATCCATTAGGACTCGAACCTAAACTACAAGAATCAAAATCTTGTGTGCTGCCTATTACACTATGAATCAAGGTTTAAATTTATGCGTAATAAGTAATTGATAATGAGTAATGCAAGAAACTAGTCAGGTATCAATGATTCCTCATTGCTTATCATTCATATTTTTGCGGAACAGACAGGAATTGAACCTGTACCTTTAGTTTTTCAGACTAACGTGCAGACCTTCTACACCACTCTTCCGATTATAATTGATCATTAATCAATTATCATTCATTAGTTGGTACGGGAAGAGGGATTCGAACCCCCAAAAGCTTGATCCTAAATCAAGAGTGTCTACCATTCCACCATTCCCGCAGGTTTTTTTATGAGTAATGAGTAATTTTTTTATGCTGTTTAATTACTCATCATCCATTGCTTATTACTCATATTCTGTACCTCTCCCCAGACTCGAACTGGGACTTTACGGGGTTTAAAGCCGTTTTCTCTGCCCATTGGAATAGAGAGGTGTAATTTATTAGTAATGAGTAATCGGTAATTAGTAATATGAAAATCTATGGTTATTACTCATTATTCCTTACTCATTACTCATATTATATCTAGGTTTGAGAAAGCTCTGTCTATTGATAAAACTATGCCTGTTAGTGTTTGTAAAGATCTTCTGCGCTTGACAAACCTTTCTCATTTCCTAATTGTATTTTGTTTTAAAAAAGTAAAAGGCTGTCTCTGTTTTTATTGATTAAAGATCTTCTGCTCTTGACAGTCCTTTTTTCTTTTCTTCTTTTTGTGTGAATGGTAACTGGCCAATTTTTTAAAAAAAAATCTGAACTTTCATGGTATTATATTAATTCTATATTGACCAGTCATTCACATCCAGTACTCTATAAGGGAATCGAACCCTTATTTTCTGCTCGAAAGGCAGGCGTCCTCACCGTTAGACGAATAGAGCTTTAATCCACTGACCAGGAATCGAACCTGAACAACAAGAGTACATTTCCTGCATGCTGCCATTACATTATCAGTGGTTGGGTGGAAGTAGTAGGATTCGAACCTACTCAGCTATGAAGCAACAGATTTACAGTCTGCCCCGACTCTCCAACTTCGGCGTACTTCCGGATTTCATGAGTAATTAACAATGGTTAATCAATAATTTCTCATTTTCATTTTAAAAAGAAAAGGCCTGTCTATATTGAATGTTTGACTAAAGATCTTCTGCGCTCGACAGCCTTTTTCTTTTATTAATAAAGGATATTTCATAAGAGTGATTGCATCTCATCACTCTTTTATTGAGATGGTTATGGGATTCAAACCCACTCAGTTTACACAACGGTTTTGCAGAACGCCCCGACTCTTCCACTTCGGCGAACCATCAGATTTATAAAAAATAAAGTTTGCTCTGATTTTATTTGATGTAAGAACTTCTGCGCTTGGCAAACTTTATTTTTACCTAAAATTTTATAAATGATATTCTTCATTATAACTGTTCTTTGGAGAGATCAGAAAAAGCTTGTCTGTACTTTTGTGTTTGGTGTAAAGATCTTCTGCTCTTGACAAACTTTTACTTTTTCTCCTGAAACAATTAACAATTAGTTACCTTCGATTTTGGAAAGACTCGAACTTTCAACTTCCGGTTTAACAGACCGGTGCTCTAACCAATTGAGCTACAAAATCATTGTAATTCCGGAAGGACTCGAACCTTCAACCTTCGGTGTATCAGACCGATACTCTAACCACTTGAGCTACGAAATCATTTGTATTCCATAAGGGGATCGAACCCTTGTCGTCCGGTAGAAAGCCGAATGCACTTACCACTATGCTAATGGAACAAATTGTCTGGAAAGCAAGATTTGAACTTGCGACCTCCCGCGTCCAAGACGGGTAAACAACCACCGTTATCTTTCCAGCTTTGGGGTTCACTTCGGTTTCTTTTCCGGGAGACAGCCGGATTGGAAATTTTCCATGAACCTTTTTGTGATTCCGAGAGGATTCGAACCTCTAACCCTGGGTTTAGAAAACCCATGCTCTATCCAGTTGAGCCACGGAACCGTTTGGTAATCCCAGAAAGATTTGAACTTTCAACTCCCGGTTTAAAAGACCGGTGCTCTAACCATTTGAGCTATGAGATTGTTTTAATTTTGAGAATCGTCAATAATCAATTTCGCTTCGCTTGTCAATTTTTAATTTCACAATTCACATTTTTGTAATCCCAGAAGGAATCGAACCTTCAACCTTCGACGTATCAGGTCGATGCTCTAACCACTTGAGCTATGAGATTTTATATTTTGGGTATCTCCGGGGATCGAACCCTGTTCTCCGGTTCCACAGACCGGCGCTTTACCAAATAAGCTAAAGAAACCATAAAAAAAGCGCCTCTTTTCGGGAGGCGCTTCATATATTTCAACGTAAAAGATCATTAGCTGACCCACGTATATAAGCACCTTTCATCCACAATTTCACTATCAAGAATACACAGAACTCCTGTCGGCTCCTGTCCGAATAGTCTTGAATACTGATTGAATATGTTGTGTAACTGTTTCATTTTATTTTTGTTTGTTTCTAAATTATTTTTAATTGAATCCTGAAAACCTGTTGCTTTCAATTTTCGGTTGCAAAGTAAATATGAATTTTTGGAATCCGCAAATAAATTTTAAAATTAAATAATTGATAATCAATTGATTGCGCATTAATTTTAGAGTAGGGAATTTCTGCCCGCAATATTCTGCAGATATCTTAATTACCTAAATGACTGTCTCTCATTGGGTTGCTTATCACTCTATTTTATCGTATTAAAGTTTCATTGTTAATTAAAAAATTTTCATGTTTATAGTTATTTTTTTTCATTCTAAATAATTTCTGACCTAAAAAACAAAAAACGCCTCGATTTTTCGAGACGTTTCTGTTGTATTTTGATTAATTTTTTACAAGTTTATAGTAAATAATTTCCAAAGTCAGCACATTTCGCCTCATTCCATATCACCTCATCATACCCGAATAACCCTTTATTAGAAGGACTTTCGAATAGTTCTGCATTGATATGTGCTCTTTGTATTGTCATAATTTTCTGGGGCAAAGATAAATATTTTTTGATATTATTTTATAATTTTCACAAGAATGGAGAATAAAACTAAGGGCTGATATCTATTTAAACGCAAAGTTTTTATTCGTTGGAATGATTATTTTAAGGGAGCTAAGAGAGATCAATTAAAATTGATTTGATGAAGCAACTGCTATATCTTTTCTTTAATTTCTGAACATTTTATTTCTTCCTGTCTTGAATCTCGAAATGTCTTTCAAAATTACCTCATCATTGGGATTAAAAAATTTCAGTTCATTCACAATTTCTGAGCGGGTAGCAACTTTCTCTGCAATGATTTCATAGGCTATATTTCGGGTTGCTTCGTGTAATTTCGAATCTTTTTTGAACTCATGCTTCATCGCTTCAAGGTAAGTGATCTTTTTGTGAGCCGGAGTTTTTTGATATAAATACTGTATTTCAGATTCCAGTTTTTTAACATCAAAGATATTGGCAAAGTAATTATTCAAGCAGTTGAATGCATCTTTGTCTTCTTCCCATCCTTTCAGCAGTACTTTTTGTGCATCTTCTGTTTTTTCCATTTTTTTACGAAATATCAAAGAAGCTTTTACCATCTGATTATTGGTAACATAATCATCTGCAACGATCTGATAATAGGCATGGGCATTTTTAAGATCGTTGATTTCTTTATAGAGATCTCCTACTTTTTCTTTCTGCTCCATTTCTTTGTAAAGGTCAATTGCCTTTTTGTATTGCTTTGCTTTTTCATAACAAATTGCTGCATCGGATTTATTATTCAGCTTTTTAAGATAGACTACGGCTGCTTCATTGTAGAATCCTCCATTTTCCAGCGTTTTTGCACCTCTGTAGTTATCCTGCAGCAGATTCATATAAACTCTTGCCGCTTTTTTATAATCATTTTCAGCAATATATTTTTCGGCAAGTTCTTCGTATTTACTACGGATCTTGTCAAAAAGAGAATTTTCCAGGTAGAAATTGCTGCTTCCACTCCCTTTTCTTCCTGCTGAATTCCTGTTGTTTTGTTCTTTATCTTTTAAAGAAGTGATTACAATAAGGATAATAAAGGCGGCTATTAAGAAAATAACCAATGTCCCGATGACACTCCAGAAACTCTCATGGAAAAGCTGGGCAACGATTCCGATGACTTTAAATAGGGCCAACAGCATGAAGGCAGCTATAAATTTGTCTATAAATTTCTGTTTATTCATCATCATCGGAGTTTAAAATGGTTTTATCATCTCTGAAAAGACGATATAAAAGTAGCATCACACAAATCACAAGAACCCACACAAACCAGTTGTATCCAAACATTTCTACCAACGGATAGAACAGATAAATCAGCATCGCTACAAGGATTGCTATTAAAATAAATTTCACCCAGGCAGGTACATTATCGCCACCAAGGTTTAATGATTTATTTTTAAACAGAAACAAATACAATCCTACGCCGGCAATCATCAGGATTACCATATACAGAATATCTGAAACCGGGGCCTTTTTTTCCAACGGTGTTCCTTCGGAGCCTATTCCTTTAACCTTTGATTGATCAATGGATGCAGAAGAAGGATCTACGATATCCAGTGTACCATAAAGTTTCCCCAGTGAGTCCGCCATCAAAGCCTTTCTTTTCTTCAGAAGAAACTTTACAACGTCCCCATTTACAGGTTTCCCTCTGGTATACTGCTTCAGAGAATCTGAAATTTTACGTTCCAGCTTCTCGGTTTTTCCTTCTATATGTTTTGTGATTTTTTTGGTATAAATGGCTTTAAGAGAATCCCGGCTTTGTTTTTCTTTATTCGCAAGCTTTTCGATGTCTCTTCCTATTTCTCCTACTTCTCTGCCACCGGCTTTTTTATAATTTTCTTTGGCTTCTTTTGTTTTGGTTTCAATGATTCCGGCATTAAGAAGTTCTTTAGACAATCCTTTTCTCGTCTGATGATATATAGAATCGATCTTAAGGTCAATTTCCGAGGTTCCGGACTGGAAAGCAATCATATCAGAAGGAGCTTTTACAGCATTGTTTACAATTTTTCCTGAAGAAGTACCATTTTCGTCCTGTTCGGGGTTCTTTTTATCTGAAGGCAATGCAATCCTTAAGACTATAGCTGCAATAATGACTGCCCAGAATATTCTGCGGAAATTTTTTGTTCCTGCACTCTCTATTTTACCTTTGGAACCACCGCCAAATAAACCTTCCAGCCAGGTGAATTTTCCAAAGCCATCCCCTCTGGAAGTTCCCATGACATCCAGAGAAACGCCCAATTCTACTGCTCTTTCAGGATATTTTTCAATGTATTTTAAATACTTTTCTATTTCTTTTTTATTCCCAGCCATTACTTTTTTAAGGTCAAACGGCAGGTTGTTCATCCATTCTTCTTCGGTTTGCTTTGGCTGTAATGTTTCCATCACTTTTTCATCGTCTATTTCAACGGTATAGCTTTCA
Organism: Chryseobacterium sp. GW821-FHT04C04; assembly: GCF_059420365.1. Taxonomy (NCBI): domain Bacteria; kingdom Pseudomonadati; phylum Bacteroidota; class Flavobacteriia; order Flavobacteriales; family Weeksellaceae; genus Chryseobacterium; species Chryseobacterium sp. GW821-FHT04C04. Next base: position 285,760 of record NZ_JBWKTO010000006.1, read on the forward strand.
ATTTTTTGAGGAATTGAAACTCCGTTCAAAGGTTTTCTGATACTTTCATCGATAATGCCGGGTTGCTGAATCAATGAGATCCAGTCGATTTCTTCAGAAAGTTTTACCCGTCCGAATTCGGGATGCATAATCAGAAAATGGGAATCAAGCTGCCCCCAGTCTTCCGGATTTATTTTAGGATAAAAAGTAGTATTTTCAGGGATAAAAAGCCTGTTATCTGCACACTGGAAGTAAGCATTCCTGCCTATTTCCTGAGGGGCATGGTCATTAAAAACAAGTAAACAACCGTACAGCACATTGGGACTATTGGCCGGAATTGCATAGGATCTTACCTGGCTTACATCAATCCCAAGCATTTCCATTTCCTGAAGCCATACCACAGGTGAAGAGCCTCTGATCAAAAGCCCCTTTTTGGGATAGTTATTTTTCGGGAAAGGTTTTATTCTAAGCTCCATAATCCAAAATCTGTTCTATAAACGGTTTCAAAAACCTATCACACATATCATCCATTGTTCTTACTTTCAGCAGAGCATGCTCCGGGAGATAATATTCTGAACCTCCAAATTCGGTATAGGTTGCCAAAGAGAGAAATCCATTAGCCGTGGAAGGGATGAAAAACTCTTCAATACTCTTGTTACTGCTTCGGAAAGTCAGCATTCCCCGCGAGTCTGTAATAATCTCGCTCCCATCGGGAAATGTAAATTTATTTTTATGCTGCTCAGCAAAAATTTTAATATCATATTTGCTTCTGGAAAAATTCAGGGTATTTTCTGAGGCACTGTACAATTCATTTCCGGAAATGACTAGATTTTCATAGTGATTGATTCCTATTTTCTGAAAATTATTGATAATCTTCAATCCGCTTCCCTTAAGTTTGGCGACTTCGGCTTCGGCTTTTATGTTATTTTTTTCAAATTCTTTATCCTTTCCGGTAATAGGTTCTACAGAGATATTTCCATCCATATTTATTTTATAATAGGTAGGATTATCCGGATGATGCAGGTAAAAACTTCGCCCAAAATAAGCCAGTTTGCAGGACTCCGGAACATTCATCCCTGTAAGATTCTGCTCAGAATATTCTCCTGTATTAAGATTAAGCTTTGATATTAATTTTTGTTCAAACTGATACTGGCACAGAATAAAATGCTGCTGCCTGTTTTTGGCAAGGGCAAACTGTCCTTTGGGTTTTATGGAAATGTTATCGAATAATACTTCACAGCCATGATGTGTTTTATAGTAATCATAGGAGTGTTTGTCGTAATAGTTATCAGAAAGGTAAGTCTTCAACAATTGTTTTTTCGAACTCAGAATAAAAAATTCTCCTTCATATAAGAATTCAGCAATCTTATTAACAGGGGTTGGAAATAAGACCGGATAGTTTTGCGGAAGATCCGTTTTCTTTCCATTGAAGTTATGAACGGACTGTCTTTGTTGTGGGGGATTGGCCCACAACTCCTGCAATGGAAGTTTTATTTTCTGAATATGTTTTCTGGCTCCTTTGTGATGTTTATAAAAATTAATCTCACCATCTGAGGTGGTAGTGACCAAAAATTTAAGCCGGTTTCTGTTCTGATGAACTACCCGCTGAACTTTTTCATCCTCCATATTCTCCTGATGGGTAATGAAGAAAACTTCAATATCTTTTTCGGTGTGTTCCTGATTAAAAAAATGTTCCAACGCTTCCGAAACTTCGAGAACCGGACTCACCTGATTAAGGTTTTCAACGACTTCTTCCACTTTGTTGAGGGTAATCGGAACACCTGCCTGTCCTAAAGCAAAAACTTTACATTCAGAATGGGCCTTCGGATGCTTGATGACGGCAATGGCAGAAGCAAAAGCCAATACTTTTGGCGTCCCCCAGTTTCTAAGAGAAGTATCAATCAGGATAATTCTTTCGAAAACATTTTCTTCAGGCGGAATTTCTCTTTGAATGTAAAGGGCTTCATTATTGGCTACACGATTCATAAAAACATCATCTTCATTGGCAAATTCGGATAGAAGCATTCTGTGAAAGTCGCCTTTGTTGGTCATATCAGATATCCCTCCAATAGGCTGTTCTCCGGGAGAAAGATGACGCATCGGAATTTTCAGTCCGCTCCAGATTCTTTTGATCAGACTTCCTACCTGAAATGTTTTGGGTTCTTCAATCAATTCTTTGATAAAGTCTTTATCAGTATCTGCCGTTGTTTCTTCTTCTATGACCTCATCATCCAGCTCAGGCTCATCAACCAGGCCCTTCATAGCATCAATGATAGATTGTGCGGTAGGAAACTTTTCGTTGAGATCCAAAGCACTTAAATCTTTGTTTAAAACTGGTGAATCGGCATCTTGCTGTTCTGCACAAGAATCCAGTTCTTGTGGTCTTTTATAATAGATTCTTATATAAGCTTCAGCATTCACTGAAGATATTCTGTTGTGCCCATTGCTGAATAAGGTCTGCAGCAATACAATTCTGTTTTGTTTCTGCTTGTAAACTTTGGGAAGTGATCGTATTTTTTCAAGAAATTCAATTTGTCTTTCCGCATTGAATTCGAAATCCTCACCACTGTAAAACTCAGCGGTACGTCTTAACGGGCCGGCAAAATCTACATATCCGTCCTGCATCGCATACACTACCATAAGCAATGCCCCGAACGGAGGCCAGCCCTGCGGCAGAAGTTCTTTAAGGATCTCCATTACATAAGGCCTGTAAGCTATCGCTCCCACTCCCGGAACCGAGAGGAGATTGTTTTCGTGATACCCGGAATCACCGGGAACATCTTCATCAGTTTTCCATTCCCAGAAGTAATTTTCATAGGACTGGAAATAGGCCTTTAATTCCATTCTCTTGATTTTTCTGTAAGACGAAATGAGCTTACTGACAACGGACGGAAATCTGTTTCTTTTATTAAAAGGTAGTTTCCATTTTCATCCCAAAGCAACCATCCTTCCGACTCTTTATTATATTTCTGCTGTAGCAGCGTACTTACATTTTTAAATTCAAAATCCAGACCTGCCGGCAGTAAATGTCTGTCTTTTGTCCAATAGGTCTTTCCGGGAAAGCTCAATAATGGAATACCCATAAACAGTGCTTCATCTCCCAGAACAGTCCATTTTATTTTTTCAAGTTTAAACCTGGGTAATGCTGCAATACTTTCTTTAATATCAGCAATGTTACTCAATAAAGCAACTACAGATTGCTCTTCATCACTTTCTTTTAATCTTACCTGAACCTGTTCCTGAATTCCAAAATAGTTTTGATTCGAAGGTGGAAAAGTAAGCTGCAACGCCTTGTCTATAGGTATCCAAAGCAATGCTGTTCTCATTTTTTTACTCGGAACCAAAGCCTCTTTCCTGAACAAAAGACCATCCCGAAGCTCATACAGAATAAAGTCCGGCAATTGTTGTATTTCCGGAGCCGCTGCCTGCTCATCAGTAAAACCTCTCAGCCAGATTGTTTCTTCTTCCACTGCAATCTGAATGTTTTTCCAGTCTCTGATGGAGCCAAGAAAATCTTCATTGGGACGGGGAATTTCTGCCCAGAATTCTTTTAAACGCTTTGAAGGATCTTCTGCCATAAGCTTTCAATTTCTTGCTGTATATATTGCTTCTGCTCGGGATTTCTGATCCAGTCACAACGGGTCTGCAGGTATCTCAGTTTATCTTTTATTACATTTTGTTCTTCAAAACTCAGCATTCCACCATTCCATTTTTCCACAAGAATTGTCACATCTTTCATGACTTCTTCAGGATTGGGTGTTTTGTTGTGCATAGCCTGTGGATGGGAATCCGGATGATCATCTTTCTCGATAGTCCTGTTGATAATTCCTTCCAGAATTTCAATCTGTTCTTCTGTATCCCAGATATGTTTCAAGACCCAAAGATCGGAAAGTACCGCTTCTTTTCTTCCACAGATCAGGGCACTGGCAGCGATCAGGTTTTGAAGTTTCACCGCTCTACGGTCTGAAATGGCAATACCTGTATTTCGAAGATTGATGATCGTATTCAGGTAGACTTCATAAATGGGTTTAAGATCTATTGTTCTACACAGATTCTGAAGCTGTCTGATCTCATCAGCATGAATTTCCGGAATTTCCGTTTCTTCTTCATTCTCCAGTTTTCTTCCTGCCAAAAGGACCTGCTGCAATAATTCAGGGTTTACGTAATCTACATTGATTCTTACCAGAAAACGGTCAAATAATGCGTTCAATGCTTCGTCTTCCGGAAGAACGTTACTTGCTCCTACAAACATGAGTGCCGGCAAGTGCTTTGTTTCTTTTCCTCTTTTAAAAATTTTCTCATTGAGGGCCATCAGAAGTGAATTCAAGATGGCAGAATTGGCATTGAAGATCTCATCCAGGAAAACCATGGAAGCTTCGGGCATCATTCCTTCTGTATTGGTGAGAAGCTCTCCTTCTTTCAGTTTTCTGATATCAAAAGGTCCGAATATCTCGTTCGGTTCTGTAAAACGAGTTAATAAATATTCGAAATTTTTGCCGTCTTTTACCGTTTTTGCCAGCGTTCTTACAATTGCTGATTTTGCGGTACCCGGAGGTCCGTACAAAAAGGCATTTTCTCTTGCCAAAAGGCAGATTCCCAACAGATCTACGACATCATTTTTACCTACAAAAGTATCTTTTACGTAGTTAAGAACTGTATTGAGTTGATTTATATTCTGATTCATTGATTTAAAAAATTAAAATTTCCACCACTTTTTTTTGAGGCTTCTCCTCTTCTATACGTACTTCCTTTCATTTCTTTTGCTGAATGAAAATGCCAGTCTCAGATAAGGATCTTTGAGTACCATATCACGGCATTTCAGGAATGCTTCTTTTGTTGGATCCGCTAAAAATTCAAATACTTTCTCATCCATTTTCATTGTTGTTTTCGGTTATCGTTTTTAGTTCTCGCCAGAAAGCGTCTTTGTGTATTCCGAATTCGGCTATTATTAGTTTATTGAGGAACGGAATTTCCGCCAGTTTATAATCTTTTTTTTCAACAATTCTTTCCAGGTATAGTTTCCGGTAGATCTTGTCATTTAATTCTTCCTGCCAATTCATATTTTTCAGATCAAGATCATATCCGATTCCCGAATAATGAAATTGCCTCAGAATATCTTCCAGCATGGCAATCAAAGGATCTTCAGAATCGACAGCGTTTAAAGCCACAATGATCTGCGGTAAAAACCTGAGTGATAAATCTGCGGATAAAATAGAAGAAATATCCCGAGCTCCTTTAAATCCGGGAATAAGATTTTCAATATTTTTTTCTGTATTTTCTCTGATCAGATAAAGCTGTGCACTATGATAGAGAATTTTTGCGGCCCATACGGCTGTTTCCTTGTTACAAGTCAGTTGATCGGATAGAAATTCCAATCTTTCTTTTTCAAATTCGGTTTCAAAATAATCTCCTGCTTCCGCCTCTTCCTGAGGGGAAATTTTCTGTAAGCTTGAAAAAAGAGTAATGCATTCTTCCTTACGAAGTAAAAAGATCGTGTCTAAAAACGGTGACTTGGTTTCCATGATCTAACAAAAATAAAATTATTTCGTTGAGAATAAAATTTTTGTGAAGAAGATTCATGTTAAATGTGGAATTCTATGCTTTTAATTACAATATTGGAAAACGCAAAGGCGCAAAGATGATAAGCATTATGCTATTTTTAAGGCGCAAGAAAATCAAAGATTTTCAGCAAGGTTACAAACCTTATAGGTTTTAAAAACCTATAAGGTTTGAGATTACGTATTCATTACTATAAAGATTGCTCCGTCGCCATTCCTCCTCGCAATGACTTATTGCGATACGATTTCAATGATATTATTTTCCGGAATTAGTATTACGCTTTCGTAATAGCCGTCTCCCTTTGTACGAGATTCTCCGGCAATGATATATCCATCTTTTCTCAATATCTCCGTAAGTTCATTTACTTTCTCTTTACGGTCTACTGAAAATGCAAGAGGGATGATTCCATAGTGCTGAGACTCGTAAGAGGTTTCGGTTTCTTTGATGTTTGGCCTGGTCATATTTCAAGACGGCAGCCTTTATCAAAGCTTAGAAAGTAAGACTGAAAGTTTTTTACAGGATTGTGGTATTTTTCATTGGAAACGGCTCCGAAATACTTCTGATAAAACACTCTGGATTTTTCAAGATCTTTAAACCAAATGGCAATATGTTCAATTTTTATTTTTAATATTTTATTTATTTGAAATTAATTTTTTGTTTAGCCATTTCCTTACAGGAATATCGTAGAATTTCATAAAACAGTAGGCTAGAATTATCGCAGCAAATACCGTTATCAATCCTAAAATCCATGATTGAGGTTCTTCCAATGTATGTTTTCCATTGACAATCCAGGACATATAAACATATACCAATGGGAAATGGGTAATATATATCGGATATGAAATATCTCCTAAAAACTTGCAGAAACGGTTCGCTTTTTCATTGGTAATTTTCCCTTCTGCTCCAAGCAAAATAACAATCGGGAACATGATTATTAAGGAGAAACATTCATAAAAAGCATTCTGCCAATGTGCGGTAGTTCCTCCTAAGCGCGGAAATGCAAATACAACGATCAATAAAATACTGGTTGTAAAAAAAGCATTTTTTGTAAATTTTAATGAAGCTGTCCTTGCTAAAAATATTCCCATCAGAAAAGGAAAAGCCAGTCTTGTAAATCCTATTTTCAACTGTGTAGTATCGTCAATAGACCAACCTCCGATCATATCACCGTTTGGATTGGTAAATGCATAATAAATGGTAAACCCACCTGAAATCAACACCAGAATGCCTAATACCATCTTGGAAACTTTTCTTAAAACCAAAGCATACACGATATTAGCGATATATTCAAAAAATAGCGACCAAGACGGTCCGTTTAAAGGATGCATCTCATTCCAGCCTCTGATATCAAGACCTTTTCCAACCGGAATAACCGTCATTCCAATGAACATGACCAGTAATAATTTCCAACCCGGAGTGGTGGCAATGCCGCCCCAGCCCAATCCTTCCGAGTGCTGGAAATAGAATAAAACCGCTCCTACCAAAGAGCCTATGATGATCATCGGCTGTAATCTCACAAGACGACGGATAAAAAAATCTTTCAACGTCATCTTATTCCAGCGATTATCGTAAGCATAGCTAATCACATATCCGGAAAGCATAAAGAAAAAATCTACCGCCAGATACCCGTGATTAATAATCTGCTTTGTGTGATCTCCATTTGAAAACGTTTCAAAAACATGGAAAAACACAACCATGATGGCAGCCACTCCACGAAGCCCGTCAAGAATTTCATAATGGGGCTTTGATTGAGAAATAGATAACGTTTGATTCATATTTTAATTAAGATTTGATGCAAAAATAGAAGGTCTGGCTTCAAAAAGTTTGTTCTATATTTTCTAATCATTGTCTTATATTTACATTATTACGATTTTTATTCTTTAAATGAAGCAAAATTTAAAATATTATCCAAAAGCAAGGACCCGTACTTTTCATTTCGATCATGTTCATATCAAATGGAATCAGCAAGTTCCGTTACATCAGCAGGAAACATGGGAATTGTCTTATATCATAACCGGAAGCGGGGTAAGAACTATTGGTGATATTGTGGAAAACTTTTCAAAAGATGAGGTAATTCTTATTCCTCCCAATATTCCGCATTGCTGGTCTTTTGACGAGGTTGTTCATGATAATGAGGGTAAAATTGAGAATATTACGATTGTTTTTGAAAACGATTTTTTAGAAAGCTGTAAAAACATTTTCCCGGAACTGCTGAACAGTATTTCTGAGCTTCAAAGCAATGAAAATGCTGTTTCTTTTAAAAATGAACGGTTGGAAAATCTTCAGACCATAATGACTTCCATGATTCATCAAAATAGTATTGAAAGGCTTTCTTCATTTATACAATTATTGGAGTTAATTTCTTATTGTAAAGAAATGCAGATTGTTGGAAGACCTGTTTCTGAAAACAAAAAAGAAAAGAAATTACAGGAAATCTATCTTTTCATTTTAAATAATTTTCAACGGAATATTACACTGAAAGAAATATCAAAGTCCGTAGGAATGCAAAAATCTTCTTTCTGTGTGTTCTTCAAAAAAATGACCGGAAAATCTTTTGTCACTTATCTGACGGAGTTTAGAATTGAGTCTTCCTGCCAAATGTTATTGAAGACAAAATTGTCTGTGGCTGAAATCTGTATTGCTTCGGGGTTTAGTGATATTCCTTATTATAACAGAGTTTTTAAGAAAATTAAAAACATTCCTCCTACACAGTTCAGGAAGGCTGCAGAGCACACCAGCTCCATTGAAGTGCAATAGAAAAAATGATGACCTACCCGGATTGTCTGGTCACTATCCACATATTTGTTATCTTTGTGCCATTCAAAAAAACATTATGAGTATTCACATCAGTGCAAAAAAAGGAGAAATTGCTAAAGTAGTATTGCAGCCGGGGGATCCGCTTCGTGCACAGTATATTGCTGAGAATTATTTAGAAAATGCTAAACTGGTAAGCAAAACCAGAGGTATTCTTTATTATACAGGTCTTTATAAAGGGAAAGAAATCACGGTAGGAGCCAGTGGAATGGGCTTTCCAAGCATCGGAATCTATTCTTTTGAGCTGTTTACAGAGTATGAAGTAGATACGATCATCAGAATCGGGACTTGTGGTGCTTACAATACTGATCTTAAACTTTTTGATATTTTAAATATTGAAAACGCAGCCAGCGAAAGTACCTACGCCAAATATGCTTGGGGAATTGAAGAGGAAATTCTTCCTCATCAAGGGAATGTCTTTACTACCATCAATGAAACGGCTAAAGATTTATCATTAAACGCTAAGGCAATCAACATCCACAGCAGTGATATTTTCTACAGAAAAGATCCTGCTACTCCTGAAATTGCTACAAAATACAACTGTCCTGCAGTAGAAATGGAAGCATTCGGTTTATTTGCGAATGCTCAGCATTTAGGAAAAAATGCGGCTACTATTCTTACGGTAACGGATATCATCCCTACACACGAAAAAATCTCTGCTGACGAAAGAGAAAAAGCTTTGAATCCAATGATGGAACTGGCTTTGGAGTCGGCAATAAAGAGTTTGTAAGAGCAAGAGACAATTTTGTTTATAAAAAAAGAGCTTTACTTTATCAGTAGAGCTCTTTTTTATAGTCTGAAAAAATTTCTGGCTGTTTCTGTGGTCTCGTCTGCGACTTCGGAAATGCTGATCTTTTTCAGATGGGCAATTGTTTGTGCTACATACGGTAAAAAGGAAGGTTCATTCCGCCTGTTCTGCATCCTTGACATATTCTTCGGAAGCATAAAAGGGGCGTCTGTTTCAATCATCATTCGGTCAAGAGGGACATATTGTATAACGTCTTCGAGATGCTTAAACCTTTTCTCATCACTGATTGCTCCGGTAAATCCCAAATACAATCCTTTATCCAGATATATCTTTGCTTCATCCAATGTTCCGGTAAAGCAGTGTACAACAGCTTCGGGTAATTGGAAAAGGTATTCATCTGTAATGTCATTAAACCTTTTAAATGCAGATCTTTCATGAAGAAAAAGCGGTTTATTGACTTCTATAGCCAGTTCCAGCTGGGCTTTATAACATTTTTCCTGTATGGGTCTTGGAGAAAAATCCCGGTCGAAATCCAGCCCGCATTCGCCTACTGAAATCACATGATCCTGTTTCAACAATTTCCTGAGTTCACCAATACTTTCCCCGTTAAAAGATTTAGCATCATGAGGGTGAATTCCCGCTGTTGAAAATAAAATTTCCGGATATTCTTCTGCAATCTCAGCCGATTCTTTACTTCCCCTTACACTGGTTCCTGTAAGAATCATATGTTCTACACCCTGGTCCAAAGCGCGGTTGATAATTTCGTCGTGTTCATTATAGAACTGTTTATTGGTCAGATTAATGCCAATATCAATGTATGTATTCATTTTTTATTATAATTTAATTATTGTTTTTAGTTAAAAAAAAATAGAAACAGGCCGGGTTTGAACCAGCGACTTTCCTTTGAGTGGAATGTTTTTCCAGTTAAACTACTGTTTCCAATTCATATTATGATTTTATTATTTCTTCAATCATTGTTTTTAATTGTGGTATTGCTGATGTACTGCTTTCCCGGATTGAGTAAAGCGTTTTGCTTCCTTTCAGAATATAATCAAAATATGTATCACTCTCAGGATTGATGAGCACAATCCATTTGGCCCGTATTTTTACTGTTTCCACAATATTGACAGGCAATGCTGTAGATCCTGAAGTTCCGATGACAAACAAAATATCCGTATGATCAGCAATGTCATAAGCCGTATCAAAATAGTAATATTTTTCGTTATAGCTTTCATCAAACCATAGAGTATGTGGTCGTAGCCAGCTTCCGCATTTCTTACATTTCAAACCGTCAATATCTTCTGGTGTAAGGTCTTCGGTATATTCTTTCCGTTTTACATTTTCAGGGAAATCAATAGGGGCACTGCATTCTTTTGAGCACCGTACTTTCTGTTTATTTCCATGGATCTCATAGACATTTTGTGTTCCGGCTCTTTGATGGAGACCATCTACATTCTGGGTAATAAGCTTAAATCTGTCTCCCAAAAGATGTTCTATTTCCGTCAGCGCTAAATGTCCCTTATTGGGTTGTGCTTCTGCAATAAGTTTTTTCCAGAAAAGGTTATACTGCCAGACTTCTTCCGTTTCCTGTCTGAAATACTTTAACGTTCCAAACTCTTCCGGACGGTGATATTTTGTTCCTTTAATCCAGATTCCATCGATGGACCGATATGTTGGAAGTCCACTTTCAGCAGAAATTCCGGCTCCGGTAAGGAATGTGATATATCCTTTTTTCTCTTTGATTATTGTATGTAAAATTGATTGTAATTCTATCATGATTTTTAGTTTAAAAAAATAGAAACAGGCCGGGTTTGAACCAGCGACTTTCCTTTGAGTGGAATGTTTTTCCAGTTAAACTACTGTTTCTTGTTTTATGTTTCTGCTCTCAGAAGATTAAAATATTCTGAAGCTGTAAGAGGTCGTATTTCTCCTGTAGGAGTTACTTTTTCTTTCAACTCACAGATTAGCAAATCTCCCTGTCTTTTCAGACATTCTATATGCGGAATTATATTGGTATGAACCCTGAAGGTAGATGCTATGGCAGTCAAAGCATCATCTTTATATTCCTGCTCTATCCACAGCCAATGTTCCTTTTTTGTGGAAGGGCACCAGCATTTCACCGCATAAGAATGTTGCATTCTATCTCCCCATACAAAAATTCCGAGCTTATTGTTTTCAACTTCGTGAACTTCATAACGGTTGACTTTCTTGGTTAAGTTTTCGTTTCCGTTTTCATCATATTCCACGTAAGAAACTTCTATTTTCCTTTCATTGATCTTTTTAGCTTCCAATTTTTCCATCAGATTTCCCACTCCATAGTAACTGAAACAGAAAAGTTTGAAATTTCTATCTGTGGTATTAAAGAATTCTTCATATTTCATCGGCTTCACTTCATCCCAAAGACTTTCAATTTTATCTAAGATCTGCGTAAAAAACGGAGTATCGAAATGTTTCCACTGTCTTTTATACTCACGGGTCTCAAAATTCTGAAAACTGCTGTGTCTTAATTTTAGGATCGCAACCAGTTTTCTCAAAGGATAGCTCTTTTCCTGAAGAACATAAGGGAAAAACATCCGGGAAACAATGAAATGATCTTTCGTAAGATAGATGTTATTATTTATTTTAAAATAAATATTCTTTGCCAGCTGTTCAAAACCGGGATTTGTACCGTACAAATAATTATTAATACATTTCAGAACCGGAAACTGAACCCCCTGCAACCTTGAATCTCCCCATTGTCCGAGATACTCCAATGATTTAAAATTCACATTCTGGCTCTCCTGATACATAAGCTGAACTTTTCCGTTAATTTTTTGAAGATGTTCAAAACTATCGGTTTCATGGACAATCAAATCACCCACCTCAGCAATGTTAGGAGCAACCGCATTATAAGCATTGAAAATACCTTTCACATATTGAAGAGCATTCAGGTGGCACTTTTCAGAACCATTATATTGGAAATTTCCATTGATATCAGTCAAAACCGGAAATACGGCTCCGCTCCCGCCATTAAGCATAATATTTCCAGATTTCTCAAGTGCCGGGAAAGTGACATAAGAACCATTTTCCAGATGAATACTTCCGCTGGTTTCCTGAAGTTCTGGAAATAAAATACTTGTATTTTCAAATTTCAAGTTACCGATCAGCTTCTTCAACGCCGGAAAATAATGGGTAAATTTGTGCCCAATCTGGTATTCACATCTGAATTGAAGAGAACCATGAACAAATTCCAGATTCGGGAATGATATATTTTCACCTACCACACTTATTTTACCGCGGATTTCCCGGTGAGGAATTACAATATTATTTCCAAGGATCTTAATATTAAAAATACCGTCTTTCAGAAGCACATCTGCCTGAAACTGGTAATTGATAGGAATAGCATCTCTCGTTTTCAGTAATTTACCGTTCTTAGCATTGACTGTAGCATTTTTCACAGAAATATAGCCCCCGATTATTTCCAGGTTTTTAAAAACAGCATCAACGATGCATTTGAAATGGCCACTTACTTTTTTAAGCTGATCCAGCTGGGTATAACAATGCATTGTAAAATGACCTTCCACCGTTTCAAGTTGTGGAATTTCACAATTATCTGCATCAATAGAAAGATTTCCGTTGATATGTTTCAGTTCCGGAAAACGGCAGCCTTCACCACGCAAAAGCAAGTTTCCTTTTATTTTGGTACCGTGAAACGTCATGTTTTTGGCATACACTTCTATCTGGGTATGGTCGTCAAAAACAGCCTCCGTCCAGTCTTCTTCGGAGAATATTTTATATCGTTTTGTAGTATCAGTCGTATGCATTTTCTATTATTTGTGTTATCGGGTTATATTCCTGTTGGATATACTTTACAAAGCAACCGCTTTCTATACGGAGCATTTTATGTTCATTATGAGTGATAAAAGCATCTTTTGCAATCAGAAATGTTTCTGTAGTTCCGTTTTTAGAATAGATGTAATAGTCCTCCGCTTTCAACATATGCTGATTGCTTGTTTTTTCAAGACAATATTCTTTATAATCCTTTGTATATTCTGCCAGATTTTCAATTCTGTTCAGGTAGTTTCTGTTTGTTTTTCTTTCTCTTACTGTTGAAAAGTATTTTGGGATATCCTGTTCTTTCGTCACCATTACATTTTCAAAAGATTCCTGTTTCCATTCTGTCGGAATCATTTCCGGTTCTTTCACCAATTCTGTTTTAGAAATTCTTGGTCTCGGCGTTCTTTCCTTCCACTGCATGGGTACGGGAACTTTTACTTCATCAATGATGTTTAAAAAAATCAATAAATCTTTAAGCATGGTATTATAATTTTAAATGAAAGCCAAAGAGACCGGGATCGAACCGGCAACCTATCCTCCGTGGATATGCTTTTCCAGATTAAGCTACTGCTCTGACTTTCTGATTAGGGAGATAAGCACGATTCGAACGTGCATCGATTCCGGGCAGGAAATCGTTTTTCCGTTAAACTATTATCTCCATTATTTACTTTGGGAGTACAGCAGGATTTGAACCTGCAGCTCGTCCGTGTTGAGGACGTATTCTTCTCCTTTTGAATGATGTACTCCTGTGAAACGGACGGGAATTGAACCCGCAGCCTCTGACTTGGAAGGTCAACGCTCTTCCTGTTGAGCTACCGTTTCAATGGTTGGGAGATAAGCAGGATTCGAAGCTGCAACTCATTTTAGCAAAATGTATTTTTCCATTTATTACTATTATCTCCATCTGGATATTACCAGGTGTGAACTTTATAATTTTTCAATAAAACTCCACTGAAGTAATTTCCTTTTATTCCTTCTATCACAGGATGCAGAATTCTGGCTGCCCCATCCACTGAATCCAGTGGCGGAATGTAGCCCATCTCAAACTGTTTTTTTCTCAAACTTTCTTTAGCTCCTGTAGAAATCCATCCCACATCTACCGCACTCATATAGATCTGGTCATTTTCAAATTCTTTTGCAGAAGTGAGTGTCATCATATTCAGAGCTGCCTTTGTCATATTGGTATGCGGATGAAAAACCGTTTTATTTTCATAACTGAAAATTCCTTCTGATGAGGTTACATTGATGATAAATTTTTCTTTAAACGCTGAGTTTTTCATCAATGGCTTCAGTTCTTTAATCAGAAAATAAGGCGCTATATGATTGATGAGGTTTACCTCTACCAGTTCATACATGGAAACCTCTTCCAAAGTAGAATTCCAGCTTGTTTTTTCTCTGTTATCCACAGGTTGTCCAAAACGGGTAAGTGCCACCTGAGTTTCTTCATTGTCTGCATATTCCAATTTCGCTGTTTCGTTGGAAATTTCTGTCTGGTTCGGGATCAGGGTCGCTATATTTTTAAATTCAACTCGTTTTTCCTTTTCACGTTTTATTATCGGCAGATAGTATTCATCAGGATATTTTATTGTCTGAGCTGCATTATTGATCAGAATATCCAGCGTATCAAAATTGAATCTATAAAAGTTGATAAAATCCTGAATCGCCTTCAGATTTCTCAGATCCAAACCATATATCCAGAGTCTGTCTTTCCAGTTTTCATAATCTGCCTCCTGCTGCATCAATTCCATCGCCAGTGCCGGAAAACGGGTTGTCAAAACCAAATTAGCCCCGTTTCTCAACACCTTCAATGCTGTGGCAAAACCTACCTTCACCCTTCCTCCTGTCAGGATTACATTTCTTCCTGTAAGATCTGCCGTTTCAAAACGTTTTTCATAGTTTTCTGCGGCACAGACCGGGCATAATCTGGAATAGAAAGAGTGTGCATACTGATAACTCTGGTTACAGCAGTAGCAGTTTTTGGGAATCTGAAGTTTTGTGAGTTGTACTTCTTCTTTTTCATTATCATAATAAACAGAAACTCCCGCCAATGCTTTCTGCATCAATACAGCATTGGAATGTACAGCCAGGTCATGAGACTTCATATCTGAATAATTCTCATGACGGCTTTGTCTTTTGGCGCTTTTATGAATTTTCGTAATCAGTCCTGAAAATGTTTTGTTATCAGGATTCAGGAACGGATCTTCCTTCAAGGCATCAAGAACCTTGAGACATATTTCCCATTCTTCGTTTGAAAACTTTTGGTCTGATGTATTCATAGCTTCTGTTTTATGTCTGCAAAACTAAAAGCATAGTACGCAATCTTTTTACGTAGTAAAAAAAGAATGAAAAAGGGTGAATTTGTGAAGAATACATCAGGCTGGTCTGCATGATTTATGAGAAAATATAAATTCCCGCAGATGGCACAGATGTTTATGCTTTATTTATTCGTTGATAAATTTTTCCAGAAAGCCGATCAGTTTTGTTCCTCCGTGGCTCCAACGGATGCCGTGACCTTCTTTTTCCCGGACTTCAAAAACCAGCTCGTGTTTGTAATGAAAGAAAACATTCCACCAGGTTTTATTGTCAATGATATCTTTGATTTTTGCCATTACTTTCTCTTGCTTCTGCTGATTATTTCCTTTGATTTCTCCCCAAAAATCATCATCCATTCTTCCAATATGCTTTTCCCAGGCTCTTTGTGCAATGGTAATTTCGCTATTGAAAGGTTTCTGGCAGGCATCCATCAGCATGGTTTTCAAAGGAGGAATGGCATTTTCATCACGAATACTTGCAGAGGTTAGTCTTTGACCTAAAATATTCAGCCAATGTTCAAACGGAATTGTTTCCAAAAGTTTTGTTTTCACCTCATCTGAATCATTGTTCTCAAGGATCGTCATAAATTTTTCAAAGCTCTCCTGCCTGTCAAGTTGTATTTCTTCGTTAAAATAAGGCAAATTCAATTCTAAGGAATGGTTTTTAAACCTCTCTATATTTTTTTCCAGATTTATCAGATGTTCTTCTGTTAAAATAGCTTTGTACTGGTCTTTCCAGGTTTGAGAAAACAGGGGAATATAGGGTTCAAACAGGTTCATATTTTACATCATTTTAATCAGATTAACAGAAAGGTCTTCTTCTCTGATCAAATAGCCGATGAGATTAAACCATTCTTTACAGTGATCCAGAATCCAGGCATCTGAAGAAACGATGAGTTCCGAACTTTCTGCCAGAAATTTATCAGGATTGTACTGCAGGTCTGCTTCCCAGTTGAGCTGATGTTGTTCGGCAAATTCAAGAATAATCTGCTTAATTCTTCCACTGTTAGACACCGGTTTATCAAAGATCCATACAAGTTTCTCAATTTGGTTTTTCTGATGAAAAGAAGCGACCAATTCCATAGCTCTTAAGGTTTGATTCACTCTTTTATACGTTCCATGAACTCCGGAAAGATCACGGATACAACCGTCCAATCCTTCAAAAACATAAGCTTTGGAAAGCAGGCTTTCCAGCAGGATTAAAACATTAAAACCATCAAGATAAACTGTCTTTTCCTTTAAATCAGAAACTTTCAAATGTTTCAATTGTCTGTTTTGAATCTGAATATCAGATGCAGAAGCTCCCCGTAAAGCCTGTATCTGGCGGGTTTTTAGTCTGTATCTGTTTCCTACAAGTTCTGAAGCCGCTTTTTCCGGGTATTCTCTGGTCAGCAAATACTGCATATCTTCAACAGCCAGCTTCAGTTTGCTGATCTGCTTCTCTGAACCAAACAG
Organism: Chryseobacterium sp. GW821-FHT04C04; assembly: GCF_059420365.1. Lineage (NCBI taxonomy): Bacteria > Pseudomonadati > Bacteroidota > Flavobacteriia > Flavobacteriales > Weeksellaceae > Chryseobacterium > Chryseobacterium sp. GW821-FHT04C04. The sequence continues at coordinate 302,443 of NZ_JBWKTO010000006.1, forward strand.
GGTATCATCGCCAGTGTTTTTTCCACGGTTTCTGTTATTCATACTCAAAAATAGAATTTTTGTGGAATTTTCATGGCAAGAAAAAAGTTTTTATCATGGAATGTTTAGAAACCACCCCGGCAAATCTTCGATTTGCCACAAAGGAGGGGAATTGAGCACATTCGACAGTAATATTTGTTAATACGATTGATATTCTTATAGGAAATATCAATTCTTTCATTCTAATTTGGGATCTGTTATGTTTTCTACAACAAAAGAGATATTCTATACAACGTTTTGATATTTATTCGGAATAAGTTTGCAAAGACTTAAAAAATACCCTTATGAATACACTGAAAAAATTATGTTATCTGTCTGCAGCTGTGCTGTTATCAGCATCTTTTGTTTCATGTTCAAGTGATGACAATGAAATCATTATTGAACAGCAGACTCCCTCACAGGTACTGTCTTCTACTCCATGGGAAACTACCGGAGCTAAGGATAAAAGTGGAAATAATGTTGCCCTTACTGATGCCAGCGTAGCCGGATATGTAGGATTTGCTTATTTTAAGGCAGACGGAAAGTTTGCCATTTACAACCTTACTGATGTATTGAGATCTATGGGAACCTGGTCTGTGGATGCACAGGGAAAAACCAGAACGATTGCGGCTTTGAACCCAGATGGGACCACCATTTTCACCCGTGATGTTGAAATTCTTGTTTTAAACAGAAATGAATTCACCTACAGAATACGTCCTAACTCCAGCGATCCGTCTATTTACTATGACATCATCCACACCAGAACGTCTCACGCAGAGCCGACAAATGGACAGCTTACATTAGCTTCTACTCCATGGGAAACCACTGGGGCTAAGGATAAAAGCGGAAATAATGTACCTTTAGCTGATGTCAGTGTAGCCGGATATGTAGGCTATTCTTACTTTAAAGCGAACGGAACTTTTAAAATTTTCGGGTTAAACGATATTTTGAGATCTGAAGGGACATGGTCTATTTCTCCTGACGGGAAAAAGAGAACGCTTACCACTCCTACTTTTACCCGTGTTGTAGATATTCTTACCCTGAACGAAACTACATTCACTTACAGAATTACTCCTGATGCTGCCAATCCGGCTGTATTTTACGATATCATTCATACAAAGGTCAACCACAAGGAACCTTTGTAGTGATTATTTTTTTGATATGAAGGAAAAACCTGTACAGTGATGGACAGGTTTTTATTTTTTTGAATTAAATGAATGAAGGATGTACTCAGTGTAATTCATTAAATATACTCCTCCCACCATTTTTTCCAGGTTATCGTCCCCAGCTGGTCCAGATCTACCTTTTCGCCGATCATAGGAAGGGTAATGGGTATATTCTTTTCTTCTGCATGTTTTGAGGCAAGCTCTAAAGGTTCATACCAGATGTGCTGTGCCAGTTTGAATTTTGAGTTGTGAACAGGAATGAAGTTTTTGGCTTTCAGTTCTTTTATTTCTGAGATCAATTGATCCGGCAAGGTGTGAATGTAAGGCCACATTTCGTTATATTGTCCGGTTTCCATTACTGCTAAATCAAACGGTCCGTATTTTTCTCCAATTTCTGTAAAATGATTTCCGTAACCGCTATCGCCGCCTAAAAATAGATTTTTTGTAGGTGTTTTCAACACAAAGGAAGTCCAGAGTGAGATATTACGGTTCAGTAATCTTCCGGAAAAGTGTCGTGCAGGAGTAAGCGTTATTCTGAAACCTTCTGTAATATCTATGCTTTCCCACCAATTTTTTTCAATGATTTTATCAAAGCCCCAACCCCAGTATTCAAAATGCTGGCCGGTTCCCAACCCACAAATAACTTTTCCTACTTTATCTTTTAAATCCTGAACGGTTTTATAATCCAGATGATCCCAATGATCGTGTGAGATAAGCAGAAAGTCTATATCCGGCATGTGTTCCGGCTTGTAATAATCGGCTCCCTGAAAAGCTTTTATAGAACCTGGCATAGGGGAAGCATTTCCACTGAAAACCGGGTCTATCAGAAATTTCTTGCCATCCACCTGCAGGAAATAGGAACTGTGCCCAAACCATACCAAAACATTTTCTTCAGGTGGAAGATTTTTAAGGTCGGTCACCACAAACGGAAGAGCCGTGCGGGGTGATGTATTTTCTACTTTACACAAAGTCTGAAGAAGTACTTTGGTCATACTTTCTCCCTCTAATAAAGACGGTGTATTCAATATATTCTGAAATTTCCCATTGAGATAATTGGGAAGCGTACTGAAATATTCTTTTCTTTTTTCATCGGGAAACTGCCCGAGCTGTTTTTTTAAATTTTTCATTCCCTTAATTTTTACATTCTAAGCCTTTCTTCTTCCAGGTCCAGCCTTGTTAAATAATGTCTTATATATTCTTCGTCAATATTAGGATTGCGTCTGTTTTCTTCCCGAAGCCATATTCTCTGTTGTTCGAGTGTTTCAAAATAGATTTCTTTAGCTTCTTCAGACATCTCATGAGCAGAGTCTTCTTTATCTTCCTGCTCCCAGCGGTCCATCAGTTTGCTAAAATATTCATTTTCTCTTCTTCTTTCTTTATAATTTTCATCCAGATATCTGAAGGATACCCGGCGCATTTCTCTTCTCAGGAAATATTCAGATTCTTCTTCAGACATTCCTCCTCCGGAATCGGGTAAATTGAGCTTTTTAATCAGTGCAGGTAATGTCAATCCCTGAATAATCAAAGTGGTAAGAATCACAATGAAGGTAATAAAAAGAATAAGATCACGGTGCGGAAAAGGCTGCCCATTCTCCATTACGATGGGAATAGACAATGCTGCTGCTAGTGAAACTACGCCCCGCATTCCTGTCCAGCCCATCAGCAGTGGCGCTTTTATTCCCGGATCTCTATCTGCAACATTGATGAAATTTCGCATGATGAGTGTAACGAAAACCGCACCAAAACCAGACAAAAACCGGACAATAACCAGTACGGCGGTTACTAATAATCCGTAACCAATGGCATCGGATAAACTTATCCCTTCTTTTCTCAATCCCACCATAATTTCCGGCAGATCCAGCCCGATCAGCAAGAACACAATTCCGTTGATCAGAAATACAAAGCTTTCCCATACATTGGAGCCTCTTAATCTGGATTGTGAAGTTTTGAAAATCTGATGTCTTCTAACGGAAAGAAACAATCCGCCGCTTACCACGGCCAATACCCCTGAAGAGTGTACTTCTTCAGCGGCAATATACATCACATAGGGAGCAACAAGACTGAGTATCGCATCCATATTGACATCGGTAGGGAATATTTTCCCAATTTCAAGGAAGATAAAAGCAAGTACAACTCCTATTCCCAATCCGCCGAATACCATCCATCCAAAACTCACCGCAGCATCCTGCCATATAAACTGTCCGGTAGCTACGGCGACCATTGCAAACCTGAAAATGATCAGTGAGGAAGCATCATTGAATAAACTTTCTCCTTCCAAAACTGTAGATACATTCTTGGGAACTTTCACAAATTTCAAAATCGCTCCGGCACTTACAGCATCCGGTGGAGATACAATTCCTCCCAGCACAAAGCCTAGTGCCAGTGAAAATCCGGGAATATATGAATTGGCTACAAAAGCCACAGATATTGCCGTAAGGAAAACAACGATAAAGGCAAAACTGATAATAATGCGCCTCAGTTTCCAAATTTCTTTCCAGGAGACGGCAAAGGCTGCTTCGTATAAAAGTGGAGGCAGGAAGATAATAAAAATAAGTTCCGGATCAATTTTCAATACCGGCAGTCCGGGGATAAAACTGATAAGAAGCCCGGCAATAACCAATATAATTGGATATGCTACTTTTAAACGGTTGGCCAGCATAATAGCACCAATGATTACCAGGACTAATCCTAAGTAATAAATAAAATTTTCCACCATTGTTTTTATATTAATTTTTTAAACCAAGTCTCTATTTTTTTGATAACAAAAGTTTAAAGGGAAAATAAATATAAGATTTTGAGATGTGAAAATCCAATTGATTTGGAATAAAATTTTAAACCCGGTCTATTTCAAATTTTATAAAAATAAATGTGATCCTTCGAAATCATGTAACCACCCAAAGCATAATAAGTCCTAATACTAAACAGCATAGTATTATTATAGCAAAAGTCTGTGCCAGTAATTTCCAGTATTTTTTATGATCGAATGTAAAATCAGCAGGGTTGATATAGTAGACATTATAAACCAAAGGATCTATCCGCAAATCTGGTCTGAAATATACAATTCCCTGAATATACCTTCGCCTTAAGGCCTTTAAATTTCCAATAAAGGAGCTGTAACCTGCGTTCATTCCGTTAAAATCTACTTCTGTTACCGAACCATTGTCATTTACTTTCAATATATAAGTTTTGTGTCTTGGACTGACACTCACATCATATTCATCAGAAATGGAATATTTTTTCAAGTTACTGTAAAGAATTTTATCTATTGTTCCATTGGCTCTTTCGTAATGAATTCCCTGATCATCAACGACTATCTGTCTGACCACCCTTTTTCTGATTTTCTTCTGATATTGAATAAAACGGTATAAGCCAAAAGCAAGAGCCGGATAGTACAGTATCGAAACTACAGTAAATAGTACAATTTTATTACTGAATACAATGGGCAACCCTACTATCAAAAGAAACGCCACTATTAATAAAAGTATCCCGGAAATCCTGGTCAGCCAGGTCATGAACCACCATGTTTTAGAAACTAATGGTAAAAAATCTTTTCTTACATCCTCTTGCATCTGTTCAAGATACGAAAAAAGTTAATACTATAAAAGAGCCACAGTGGCACACCATGACTCTTTTTACTTAATTGAAAATAAAATATGATTGAATTGAAACTATGAGATCGTATATGTTTTTTCTGTAGTGGTATTGTACGTATCGGAGATAACGTTGTCTACAAATCTCCATTCTGCTACGGAGCTTCCGGTAGTAAATTTTACATGCAGATACCCTCTTTTATAGAGATTGGCATACTCAAGGTCATCAATTAGTAATGAAAATGCCTGAGCCAATTCTATTGCTTTTGTAGGATCAGAGGTAATTCCCAGATAGCCTTCTAATCCCGGAGAAGAAACAGAGCTGCAGGCCAGTTCGGTTCCGATGAATTTTCCCTGAGCATCGGTAAGTTTTCCTAGCCATGCATTGTGGGTATCTCCAGCCAATACCACTACATTTTTTCCAGCGAGAACGGAATACAGCTGTTCTCTTTCCATGAAATACCCATCCCACGCATCCAAATTATAGGGTAAAGTAGTTGTGATTCTGGCAATTTCCTGTGGAGTCAGTGTAGGATCCTGCTGCTTGTATCTTGTTTTGATAATAATCAGTTGTGTGATCGTATTTTGAAGTGCCTGCATGGTGGCCGGCTGTGCGCTTCCGTGTTGTTTTATTTCTGCCAGAATCTGGTTCAAAAGCATCAGAAGTTCGGCAGGAACCATCATTTTAGTCATTAAAATCTGTTGCCCCAGTACTTTCCATTTTGCTGTATCTCCATTGATCTGAGAGCTCAACCATGACATCTGTTCGCTTCCTATCAGTTTTCTGCTGGTGCTTAAGAAATCTGTTTTAAACTGTACCTGATTAAAGTTTCCTGCATTATCCAGATAATCGGAATATTCCATCTGTTTATCTCTTGCAATCACTCTTGTATCCATCATATAAAGGGATACGATATTTCCGAAGTTGAAACTTCTATAAATTCTCATATCCTTCCCAGTTTTAAGGGGAATATATTCACTGTATGCCTGGAAAGCAGCCATTTTTCTGGCTTGAAAATCACCTTCGTTAGGCTGATGGTTTTCAGCTCCGGATTTATAGGTATCATTGGCAAATTCATGATCGTCCCAAACACAGATGAACGGCTTTTTCTGGTGAAGAAGCTGAAGATTTTTATCTCTCCTATATTGTCTGTATCGTTCTCTGTAATCGCTGAGATTAAGAATTTCCTTTGCCGGCTGATGTGCTCTTCCTAATTGGTTGGTATAAGGATTTGTTCCGTATTGCCCAGGTGCATATTCATAGATATAGTCTCCAAGATGTACGACAACATCTGCTTCAGATTTTGCAATCGATCCATATACATTAAAAAGTCCTGCAGGGAAGTTGGAGCAAGATACTACCGCCATTTTCACCTCGTTTACTGCATCTGATTTTGAAGGTAAAGTAAGGGTTTCCCCTGTTACACTCACTTCTTTGGTTTTGTTATTATAGAATCTGTAGTAATATTTTGTGTTGGAAGAGATATTCTGTACATCTACAGCTACCGTAAAATCATTCACTGCTGTGGCGTTCGCCTGACCTCTTCTTACGACTTCTGAAAAGTTGCTGTTCTTGCTTATTTCCCAGGTGATTTCCGCATCAGTTCCTTTAGAATATCTGGTCCAGATAATGATTCCTGTTGCACTGGGATCAAAACTTGCCACTCCGGATTCAAAACCTCCATTTTTAAGATCATCGGGAGCATTCCCATTTTCTGTAAAATCGTCGCTGCAGCTTTCAATTAAGGGTGCAATGAAAATTCCTCCAGCTGCCAATAGTGAATTTTTAAGAAATCTTCTTCTGTTGAATTGGTTATTATTTTCCATCATTACTTTTTTTGCAAAGCAACGGGATATGGGGAAGAAGGGTGTTAACTGTGTTTTAAATATCTTTTATGCTTTTTTAAACAAATGTTTAATGTTATGCATAGGAAATTTGGAGTGATAAAATATCCCCTTTTAAGAAAATAGAATGGAAGCTTGTTCAAATATTATAAAAAGATATTCTACTTTTTATTACATTCACGACCCTAATAATTATGATAAAATAATATGACTAGAAAAATCATTCTTTCGTTATTCATCCTGATAACCGGATATTTTTTCTATAACCCAATGGTAATATCCTTAGCAACGGTAAAAGATCCTGAAGCAATTAATTTAAAATCTGGCCAGACATTCAAATTAAAAGATATTCTTGGATTGGAAAGCTCTAAAAATATGGTTGTATATATTGTTTTAGACCATGAGGACAGAAAAAACAGGAGTTCTACCATCCCAAAATGGAAAGTTTTAAAATCCAATAATCTCTCTTTAGTAAATGATTTGATTCATTGTGAGTTTAAATACACCGGATCGGATGTTTCCACAGTGCAAAGTATGATCTATGTCTACTCAAATAATTCATTAGTTTTTGAGAGCGAAATTTCTCTGGACATCAATAGTTTAGGACTTCAAAACAGATCAACTGGCTGGACAACTCCGGTTGATCAAAAACAATTTCTGCATATTATAAGTCAGTTTGATAGATACAACCTGCCGGTTTTAATTATTAATAAGTAGCTATGTTCAATAGAATAAAAACCGCTCACATTACGTAAACGGTTGATTTTATGTGGTCTCAACTGATGATCATTCACAAACAAAAAAAATGGAAATTTTCAACTTATTTGATGATGTATTCAGTATTTTGACAATAGTATTACAATTTTCTACAATAAATCATATCCTATTTTAGCCATTAATAGTGGTAACAAAAATGTCGATTTCATAATACAAAAAGAATTTCCCAATAAGAATATAAACTTTAAAAGCACCTGACTGGATAAGAGAATTTGTGCTACTCTCCCAATTCCAGCTGGTTTTTAACTAAATTAAAATATTCTCCTTTTTTTGATACTAACTCCTGATGGTTCCCCTGCTCTACCACTTCCCCTTTTTTCAACACGATAATATTATCTGCACTCTTCACTGTAGATAGACGGTGGGCAATAATAACAACGGTTCGCCCTTTAAAAAACTCTTGTAAATTATCATGTATAATTTTTTCATTTTCTGCATCCAGAGCGGAAGTAGCCTCATCAAAGAAAATGAAATCCGGATTTTTATATACAGCGCGCGCGATGAGAATACGTTGTTTCTGTCCGCCGCTTAAGTCATCTCCGGCAGCCCCTATTTTAGTATCAAATCCTAGTGGCCGACTTTGAATCATATCATATATATTGGCTAGTTTGCAGGCATGAATCAAGAGTTCTTCGTCTGCTTCTCCCTGCATCGCAATATTCTCTCTTATTGTTCCACTAAAAATGTAAGAATCCTGAAGAACAACTCCACAATTGCCTCTCCACCAATCATGATTTATATTAAATAATTCTTCTCCTCCTATATTGAGCTCTCCATCTGAACAGGGATAAAACCCTAACAGCAGTTTTGATAAAGTTGTTTTTCCACTCCCGCTTTCGCCAACAATGGCAATAACTTTCCCGTTGGGGATGTTAAAATTAATGTCTTTTAAAACATGGGGCTGATGACCTCCAGGATATTTGAACCATACATTATTTAAACTGATATCCTGACTTAGCAAAGCGTTATCTCCATCTTTTAAATTCAGGTTTTCATCATTTTGCTGTAAAATCTCCTGAACCCTTTTATAAACCAGGCTTGAATCCTGAAATGAACGAAAAAACGATACCAGATTTTCTATTGGAGCAGAGGCTATACCAATGATATATCCTATACTGAGCATTTCTCCAACGGTCATCTTCCCAAGCGAAACCCAATAAATACAAAAAAAAGTACTTGAAAATATGAAAAGCTGCTTAATAACACTGGTGACATTGGTTTGATAAATATCCAGGATGAGACTTTTTACTTTAGTCTTGTATATTTTTTTCTGTAATTCTTCCCATTTTGATATTTTTGAAATATGAGCATTACTAATTTTAACTGAAACCATCCCGGTAATCATCTCCACCAGATGATTTTTATTTTCTGAATTTAGCTTAAAAGCATAATAATCTATAATCCTCCTTTTATTATGAAATAAGTAAATCCACAGCGTTGAAAAAAGGGCAATACCGATAAACCCCATTGCGATATACTGATTGTATATTAAAAGCCTTATGACTAAGACAACCAGTAAAAACACTGATAAAACATTAGACAGCAGCTGCCGGGTCAGTAATTGTTCAATCTTCGACTGCTCCTCTATTTTTTGCAATAAATCAGTATATAATCTGTTTTCGAAAAAAGAGATAGGCAATCTAACGGTTTTTTGCAGCAAATCGTTCAGCATTTTAATGCTGACCTGCGAACTAAAATGGACTCCTACAAAGTTTTGAAGAATATTTATCAGTATTTGCCCGCCATACAAAAGCATTTGAAATCCAAAAATTCCAATAATGATTTTTCCTTCTTTTGACTTGGTTCCTTCATCGAACATTTTTTGAATCAACTGAGGGAAGATGTAGGAAATAATAGAACTGATGGTGATCAAAAAAAGAAGCAGCCCTATTTTAAAGTTTTGTTTTTCTAAAACGGAGTGAATGTAGTTTTTAAAGATTTTTAAATCTTTTTCTTCAAAAGGCGGTGTAAATTCAACAAATTCTTCTGTTGGGATTAATTGTAAACCAATCCCTTCATTATCAGCTGATGAAATCCAGAGCTTAACAAATTCTTCTTTTCTCAGCTTTAATCTCCCATATTTGGGGTCTGAGATGTAGTAAAAGTCATTTTTGATTTTATATAATACAACAAAATGCTCCTGCTCCCAATGTAATACGCAAGGTAAATGAACATCTTCATTTAAGGTAGATAAAAGGACCTTAAAAGGTGTTGTATGGAAATACAGCTTTTTACCTGCATCATTGATATCTGCCAAAGTAACGCCAGAGCGGGTTACTTCGGTAAGATTTCTCAGGTATACCAAGTCACAATTTTTGCCATAATATTTTAAAATAATCTTCAGGCAAACCGGACCGCAATCCATCTGTTCTATTTGGGAATAAAAAGGAAATTTGTTGAACACAATAATAAGTTAGATTGTTATACCTAGTGTTTTTAGTTTCTTAGTAAATTCTTCATCATCTACTAATTCCTGGTTATTGGTAATGGATACTTTATCTAAATAATTTTCTATTACAATTTTTACTAATTTTTGCGGAGAACTTTTGATATCAGAAAAATTTTCATTCAGGAAATCCAGAAAATCTTCATCTTCAATTTTAGCGATACAGCGCATTGCTATCAATAAATTTTCATGTTCACCAGAAAATTCATTCTGCTGTATCAGCTCATTGAAAATTTGTTGAAATATCAGTCTTGTCTTCTTCTCATCCTGCAATGATTTAAGAATAGCGATATAAGAGTTGTTAATGATATGTTTTAATATTCCCTGTTTATCTATGAGTGGCAAAGTTGCAGCGATATTTTTATAGCGTTCATTTTCATGTTTGTTCAACATAAAAAAAACTATTATTCTCAAAACCTCAGCCTTATACAGTTCTTCATTTTTTGTACGTGCAAAAACTCTGATCTTATTGAGTGACTGCTCTCCAATAATTATGGAAAAATAAGGAAACGCATTGCTTTGAATTAAAGCACTATCAATGGCGCGATTGATATTTTCTTCTGCCAATTCGAAATCATTTTCTACATAGTTTTTATACGCAAGCAAAGCATAGTCTAAACTTATCATACCATGATAAATAGGATCTATAAAGTAATTCCTCATGCTTTGCATTTTTGTATAATGATAGTTCCCTAAGGTGATATTCCCTACACGAAAAGCAGAAAGTGATTTTTCAGATAAGTTCATATAGTAAAACAACCCTGACTGAACATCTTCCGGAATATCTTTTCTAAATTCTTCAATCAAATTTTCAAAAATATGTCTGGGCTTTTTTACCTCATATTCTCTAAATTCTACCGTTTTTATTTTCTCTAAAATTATTGTTTCCATACATCATTTATTAAGCAAGCACAGCCTGTTCATTAATATATCTCTGAAGAAGAATTCTGTCATCAATATTAAATTTGAAGGAAGGACACGCCGGGATATTATCATACCAGTTTTTGGGACAAGCTCCACCACATAGCGGAAGAAATTTGCAGCTTTTGCACCATGAATTGTTATCCGGGATTTCATTGAACCAATTTCTCATGATAACGTTCTTGCTGTCAACGTCCTTATCTTTTACTATATTTCCAGCATAAAACTCAGAGTCATCATATTTTGGAGTATACGGAATCTCCCAGCAAGTAGAGATATTTCCGAAAGCATCGAATACTTCTGAAGTCTGGCTTACCACCATACATGGTTTGGTAACTCTTTCAGGAATAATCTGGGTTTTAAACTTTGCTTTCGACTGCAGAAGTTTCATATATACTTCTATTTCAAGCTCTGCAAATTCTTCTTTTGAAACTCCTTTAATAGTCGCTTTATTATCTCCCCAGTCGTGAATAGGTGCTAAATAGAAACTTACATGTTCTAATATGCCTTCAGCGTCTAAATAATCAATAAAATCTATTACATTATAACTGTTTTCTTTATCTACATTACATCTTATATTGAAGGTTGCTTCTTTTTGATATAATTCAGAATTAACAATTTCTTTAATATTTTTAATGATGATATCAAAGCTGTTAGAACCATTTTTCAGATATCTTCTTTTATCATGGAATTCCTGAGTTCCATCAATAGTAATCTGATATTCTGTAACTCTATAATTGTTTACCAGTTTTTCAAAAAGAGAGTATTTAAGACTTAAAGCATTGGTAATAATTCTTGAAGAATACTTTAAGTTTTTTTCAGCACATAGACTGATCAAACGAGTCGATAAATTAGAAATAGCTGACAAACCTGTTAACGGCTCTCCCCCATACCATGTGATACTCAAATGCTCCAGATCGCTTGATAAACTCTCCATTTTTGTGATGATTCTATCATAGGTAAGATCAATAACTTCTTTTGACATACTTTTGTTTGTATGCAGCTGCCCACAGTAATGGCATCCCAACTGACAGTTTCCCGAGGGCTGAATGACATAAGAAAGTGTTTTTAAATCCTGATGATCAACAGACATAATGTTATCTGACAATATCTCCTTCAATTCGTCTTCAAACTCAGGAACATAAAATTCATTTTTGATCAGGTTGATGAAAATCTCTTCAGGAATTGCGGTGGTCTCAAGATTACATATTTTTTCATATAACCCTTTTTTCACTTCAATGGATGTTCCGGAACGAGTAGAAAAAAGAATGATATGATCATTTAAAATCTCCTCGTTTTCTATAGTATGGATATATCTTGATAATTTGTATTTCATAATTTTTTTATTTTAACATTAAATAGAGTAGCACGAATGCTACTCTACTTTTTACTTTAGTTGTAACTCCAACATTCATTACCACTACAAGTCTGAGTACCTCCAAATCCCCAGCAGTCATTTTGGCTTGTGCAGCTTGCTACCAGTTCTAAAGGAAGTTTACCTCCTTTGATTGTCTTTACTGAATTTTCGCTCATTCCCTGCAGCTTGTTTTCAGTGATTTTTTTAGACAATTCGTACAATTTTTTGTTTTTCATCACAATAAATCTTAGGTTAAAATTTTTCTTGTAAAGTTTTAATTCCACACAAGATTTTGCAGAACCTCATTTTCCAGGATCAGAGTCTATTAGTTATAACTCCAGCAGCTGTTACCACTGCAAGTAGCCGTACCTCCAAATCCCCAACATCCGTTTTGGCTTGTACAGTCAGCTACAAGTTCTAAAGGTAGCTTTCCTCCTTTGATTGTCTTTACTGAATTTTCGCTCATTCCCTGTAGCTTGTTTTCAGTAACTTTTTTAGACAATTCAAACAATTTTTTGTTTTTCATGACAATAAATTTTCATGGTTAATAATTCCCCGATCAGTTTCAATTCCACACGGGGTTATACAGAACTTGATTTTTTATGAAAAGCTCCAGAAGTGGGAGTCTGTATGCAAATCTGGTCTGCACTCACTATAGGTACACTGACTACAATGGTTAGCGAGTAAGCTTCCCATAATCAGTGCAAAACCATACTTTTGCATTTTTTCATATGATCATTTGTGTGTTTTTAAAATCTTTTCAGGCTTTTATTTTTCAATAGAAATAAGCTTTTTTATGTTTATTACGAATCTTATCTCTACTAAAAGCTATCAACCCTATAGATTATAATTTTGAAGGAATTAGTCTTCTTTCATATAATACCAACAGTCGTTCTTTGAACAATTATTAGCGGTGCTTCCATATCCCCAGCATTCGTTCTCACGACTGCATTCACCGGTTAAAACTTCCAGAGATCGCTTTCCACCTGTGATAGTCTTTATTGAATGTTCACCAGCTCCCAGCAACTTGTTTTCAGTGATTTTTTTGGATAACTCGTGTAATTTTTTATTTTTCATCATAATAAATTTTCATAGTTATTAGTTTCCCAGAACGGTTTTGGTTCCAGACAGAGGCTTTCATAACAAAATTTTTATGAATAGCTCCAACAGTTAGGGGTATTCGTTGAGCAGATCCCGCAATAGGAATTACAATCCGGATGCCTAATGCAATCATCTATAGTAAAGTCCTTTCCCGCGTATATAATGAGAACTTCATGTTTTTGTAATTTTTTGATCTTGCCCTGTGTTATTTTTTTTGATAATTCTTCTAGTTTTTTGTTTTTCATATCAATAAGTTTTATGATTATTAGTTTTTTTGAATAACTTCAATTCCCAAAAGGACCTACAGAATTTTATGAATACATCCAGCAGTCATTCCCTGAGCAGACCAACGGACCACAATATGTATGACAACCCGGACCATCAACACAGTCATCTATAATACTCTTCTTTCCCGCATATATAGTGAGAACTTCATATTTCTGTAATTTTTTGATCTTGCCCAAGGTTATCTTTTTAGATAGCTCTTCAAGCTTTTTGTTTTTCATGGTTATTAGTTTTTAGTAAAAATTGTAGAATTATAATCTGGGATTTTCATTTTGGGTTCTTCCCTTGTCTATATCTCCGGTATTCACCTTTTTTACTTTGTTGTTTCCAAATGTTTTGGATATGCTGAGTGATATGGATCTTAAATTGGATTGTGACAGCGTTTCAATATATCCGTCGGTATTATATAATGTATTACGGGAGTTTGAAAGATTCAACAAATCTTTTATAGAAAGTTTGAATTTGAAATCTTTATAATTCTTTGAAATTTCAATCAGGTTATTAATAAAATATCCGTTCTTCTTATTAACAAGCGTATATGGAGAGGTATAGCCAAAGTTGTAGCTTATATTCCAGCCTTTATTCCATAGATTGTTTCCACTGATTGTCACGGAAGAGTTATTATACCATGAGCTAGGATGAACATCATAAATATCTGCGTTATTGATATAATACATCCCTGTTGAGAGGTTGAACATCCATTTGTTTTCAAATAATGGTTTGTTGTAATTCACTCCCATATAGAAACGCTTTACTGTACCCTCAAAGTTTTTGGGTTTTGTAATAGAAATATTACCTACTGTCTCTGTGTAAGGAAGAATAGGATTTTTTACAATTCCAAAATTACTTACAAACACCCATGTTCTTTTGATGCTGTAACTGGCATTGAACAAATACATCTTTGCCACATTCAAATCCGGATTTCCTGTTTCCCACCAGGTTTCATTATTTTTATAGATAAATGGATTCAAGTCATCTACATAGGGTCTCCATAATGCGGTTCTGTATCCCAGAGAAACTCTGTTATTCTTATTAATGGCGTAAGACAGGTTAATGCTAGGCACAATATTGTTGTAACTTCTCGAAAAATTCTCACTGACTGTATTTTGTTTTGCGTTGATGTTTGTATTTTCATAACGCAGTCCTAAGTTTACATCCAACGCTGAAAACAGTTTTTTCTTAACATTAGTATACAATGCGTTGATGTTCTCATGATAAGTGAAATTATTAGAAAACATTGTATTTAAAGTACCGTCTGCGTTGTAATAGTCATAGGGGTTATCCGTAGAAAGCCAATTCAATTTACCGCCCGCTTCAAGACTAAGTTTTAATTTTTCGAAAGTTTTGGAATAATCTACTCTTACAGTATAATTGTCTTTCTGGTAATCATTATATATTACATTAGAATACGGATTTGTCAAATTGAAAAATTCTGTCGTATTATCTCTGTGGTGCGTATAATAATCAAAGTTGACATCCAGTCTCTTGGATTTCTTATCATCACTAAAACTGTAATAAACATTTCCTCCAAAAAGATTCAACTTATCATTCTGTGTATTTACCGTTCTGTTTTCAAAAATCCCTCCTGTAGTATCATAGTATGTATTTCTGTTTTCTAGTGAAGCCTCAGGTGTTTTGTGGTAATATTCTAAAATACCTCCTATGCTGCTTTTTTCATTAAGCTCATAATCAAAACCTGTATTTCCTCCAAAGTTGGTTTCTTTGATAAGGGTATTCCCGATAATTTGATTTCGGCTGAGTTTTGAACTATAGTTATCTATGGTGCTTTTTTGCAGATCATTATTGTTTTCAAAAAACACCATGGTATTATTGGAAAATCTGTTTTTATGATAATTTAAAGCAATATTGGCCTGCTGGCTGTTTTTTCTATTCTGTTTGTCTGTAACGGTAAAACTTCCTTTCAGCCCATCGGTTTCCAGCTTCTTCAGCTTTAGATTGATAATCATTGCATCTTCCAGATCGTATTTTGAAGACGGATTGGTAATCAGTTCTATTTTTACCAGATTAGATGCCGGCATAGCATTAAGATACTGCATCAAATCTTTTCCCTTAAGGATTGATTTTCTATCGTTGATATAAACAGATGCATTGGTTCCTAAAAGAGTTATTTTATTATCATCTACTTTTAACAATGGAGTTTGAGAAAGTACTTCAGATATGTGATTTCCTATAACTAAGTCACTATTTTCAACATTAAAAATAAAACGGTCATCTTTTTGTTCGAAAAAAGGTTTCTTTCCATTTACTTTTATTTCTGCAATTTGTTTTTCTATGACTTTATTAATAGAGTCTTTCTTCTCTTGAGAGAAACCCAACAAAGGAAGCAGAACACCTACACATATCAATATTTTCCTCATTTACTTTGAATATTTCTGATGCAAACATCATAATTCTGGAAAATTTCTACAAGATTAGCAATCCAAGATTGATAAATACCGGCATATCCGTTTACTAAAATTTACAAATTCACGATTCACAAGACCAATCATAAAACTGATTTACAATAAGTTATCTATTCATCCTGAAAATCCATCTATATTTCATAAATTTGCAGGCTATTTAGAAATATGAAGAAGATTCATTTGATCGTATTCACGGTTTTGCCTGTTTTGTTCTTTTCCCAGAGTATAAAAGGATTGATAATTCCGGACTCATTAAAGAATAGAAGCTATAAACATATTGATGATGCTTATAATAAAGTATTTCAAATTGATAATGATAAAGCAGAGCTTTTAGCCAACTATATTTTATTAAAAGGAAAGAAGGAGAATAATAAAGAGATCATCTTTGAGGGGTATTATAATATTGCTCGTGTAAAAAATCTAAAAAATGAAAACGGACATCCATTTGCAGATTCACTCATCACAGCATCAAAGAATATTAATAATTACGATTACCCAGCCAAATCTCATATTTTAAAAGGGATTCTATTCAATAATGAAGGAAAATATAAAGAAGCTTTAGATGAATATACAATTGCTATAAACCTTAATAAGGCTGAAAACAAAGAACAGTTTTATTATATAAACAAGCTTATTGCTATCCTAAAAACAGCTACAGAAGAATACCAGGAAGCCTTACCTCTTTTCTTAAAATACTATGATTACGAAAAGAATAAAATAAAAACGACCAACCTGGAGGCTAAAAATTATATTTCTTCTATTTTCTCTTTAGCCAATGTATATATCAGATGTAAGGATTACAAAAAAAGTATTCAGTTTGCAGATTTGGGTTTAGCAGAATGTAAAAAATACAATAATTACTCTAATTATAGTTACCTGCTCATGATAAAAGGAATAAGTCTCTTTTATCTAAAAGATTTTAAGGCATCTTATACCATTCTATCGCAAGTTGAAAAAGGACTGATCAATAATAAAGACTATACCAACCTGGGGGTTTTATACTATTATCTTGGGAAAATAAAATACGCAGCTCATCGAGAAGATGAAGCTATAGAATTCTTTAAAAAGGCAGATTCAATTTCTTTTACTTTCAACAGCTTTGAGCCCATAAAAAGAGATGGATATGAAATTCTCATTGACTTTTACAAAAAGAAAGGTGACTTAAAGAATCAATTAAAATACATTGATAATCTGATCCACAGTGACAGTATCATTGCTATAAACCGTAAAAATCTTTCAAAGGAGATTCTGAAAAAGTATGATACTCCTATACTTATGAAAGAAAAAGTAAGTGTAATTGAAAAGCTGAACAATCAAAACACCTGGTTAATAACGGCCTTATTATTCATTACTCTACTTTTCATATTCATCATCAGGAAAAACAGAAAGAAAATAAAAGAATACGAAAAACTGGCAAAAGTATTATCAGAGAGACCTCTGACTGTTCCTACTGTCCAAGAGGAGAGTAAGGTTGAAAGTGAGGTCGTTCCTCCTGCTGTTATTGAAAAGAAAGAAAAAGCTCCTAAGAGTGACCTCTCCTCAAATCCAAAATTTAAAATACTCATTGATAAAATAGAACAATTTGAAAAGACGAATAGTTTTCTCAATAAAAATATTACTTTAGATTCTCTTTCAAAAGATTTTGATACCAACAGAGACTATCTTTCTAAGCTCGTTAATGAACTAAAAGGTAAAAACTTTTCACAATATCTGAATGAACTTAGAATCAATTATATCGTTGAAGAATTAAAATCTAACGAGAAAATAAGAAAGCATACCATTGCAGCCATCGCTGACGATATAGGATACAATAACGCAGAATCTTTCACGAATGCTTTCAAAAAAATAACGGGAACTCTCCCTTCTTATTATATAAAAGCGCTTCATTAGAAGAAAAAGCAAAACTATACATATCAACACATTACAACTTAATTTTGTCGAAATTTATCAATTCAGGTATACATTTATTCTTTATTTACAAGAATAAAACTTCATTTGCATCTCAAATTATTTAGAAATCTTAAAATTACTTAACTCGTGAAAAAAATTAAAAAAACCGAAAAAAAACTATCACTAAACAAACTTCAAATGTCTAAAATAAAAGGAGGATCAAGCTCTACTGCACGCGGGATCATGCTTATGAATGGAGACAATGATACTGTTGTAGACAAAACACTCAATGACACCATCGATATTACAGTACAAAACTAATAACCGTTTTAACATTTTATCAGTAATTTTGAAAAAAATTACTGATTTTTTATTTTTATGAAGTACATACTCACCCTATCATTTCTTTTATCATTCAATAGTATTTTTTCTCAAAAAATAGGTATTAAACAATTTAATGGATACAGCATTGAGAAGATAGAGCCTTTAATGTCTTATTTAAATTCTGAAATACAAAAAAAATATAAAGAAAAAGACAAGACAGTAAAGTATGACAATCTTTTTAGGGTAAGTATGGCCGGACAAAACTACGATGTTGCCTTAAGCCAGCTAGATTCAGTACGAAATGTTTACAGGAAAAGTAATCCTAAGATTGCTTACGCAATGGGGACACAATATGAGATCTACATAAACACTACTAAAAATAAAACATCTAAAAATTTTCGGGAAAAGTATAAAGAAGAATTCTTAAAAAAATATGAAAGCTTACCTGCAAAATCACAGATAATACTTCCCCGTTATTTTAATGTGGATCTAGAAAAAACTAAAAAGGACATTCTGGCTTCTCTTAAAAACGATTTTGAAAACAAAGATAGTGTAGATTTAAAAAAAGCTTTATTGCTGTGCAGAAACTATAATGCATATACAGCAGGTCAAACCTTTGAGCTGGCAAAAAAATATTTAAAAGAGCTCGATTCTAAGAACTTCGAAGTGAGAGACAGCTTATTGATCAATAATGAAATAAGTATAAGAGTTGTTTTAAATAAAAAAATCAACAATCCTGAATCAACAATTTTAATCAATAGCATTTATCCTGATACAGACGATGTAAATGATCAAAAAGAACAGGCAAACTATGGCTATCATTCTGTCTATATATATCCCAGAGGGAAATATATAAGCAATTCTTCAATAGAACCTTTTGAGCATGAAGCAGAAGACATTAATAAAGTTATTGATTGGGTAATAAAACAACCCTGGAGCAATGGTAAAATTGGAATGATTGGAGGCAGCTATTTGGGATTCAGTCAATGGGCAGCAGCTAAAAATATTCATCCAGCCCTAAAAACAATTATACCCCAAGCCTCTGTGGGAATTGGTACAGTAGACTTTCCAATGAATAATAACATCTTTGCTTCATACTGCCTTCGCTGGATAAATTATGTCACCAATAATAAAATGCTGGATTCAGGCTTTACAAATGAAGATCAATGGAGTTCTACCTTTAAAAAATGGTATGAAAAGGGAGATGCATTTAACAGCTTAGATGCTATTTCAGGTAAAAAAAATGAAATCTTTCAACGTTGGTTAAAGCATCCGTCATTTGACAGTTATTGGCAAAAAATGATTCCTTATAAGGACGAATATGCTAAGATCAATATCCCGATTTTAACGATTACAGGCTATTATGATTCCGATCAGCTTGGTGCTTTATATTATCTAAGAAATCACTACAAATACAACAAAAACGCTGATCATTATATGATGATTGGTCCCTATGATCATTCTGGAGCTCAAGGTTATATTAAAAATAATTTAAGAGGATATACCATTGATTCTGCAGCCAATGTCGATATCGGAAATATTACCATGGAATGGTTTGATTATATTCTGAAAGGCAAATCAAAACCATCTTTCCTTAAGAATAAAATTAATTATCAGGTGATGGGAACCAATGAATGGAAAAGTATTGCTAACATTGATGATTTCGAGAAAAACAAATTAAAATTCTATATCAGAAACCATAATACCCTTTCTTTAGAAAAAGAAGCCGATAAAAATTTCACATCGCTTAAGGTAGATTTAAAAGACCGTTCTGATGCAGACAATCTTATTAAGCAGAAAGATAATGTTTTAGATAATAATATTGATCACTCAAATGCAGTTATATTTTCATCAAGTCCATTTGAAAAGCCCGTTGAGTTTACAGGAAACTTCATAGGCAATTTGAAATTTTCTGTCAATAAAAAAGATATTGATCTATACATGAAATTGTATGAACAAAATACAGAGGGCAAGTATTTTTTACTATCCACCTACTATGGAAGAGCGAGTTATGCTAAAAATGCAGAAAAAAGAGAGCTTCTTCGTGAAAACAAAGAAACTAGTATTACCGTTACCAACAATGAATTTGTGAGCAAAAAAATAGAAAAAGGAAGTAAATTGATCTTAGTTTTAGGAGTCATAAAAAGTCCATACATGCAGATCAATTATGGAACCGGAAAAGATGTTAGCGAAGAAACCATTAAGGATGCTGCCGATCCTTTGGAGATAAAGTTTTACAACAACAGTTTTATAGAAATCCCTATTTCCCTTAATTAATGCCACGTTTTCCTTTTCAGTTCTTCGACCGCTTTGTTGTCAGATCTCCGCTTTTTTCTTACAAAGAATTTCAAAATAATTTGTCTGGGGAAAGCACTATTAATGAAAATTTAGAAACATATTTTAAGAATACTATTTTCAGAGAAGCTATCTACTTAGCTTCTCTTTCTTTGTATGAAGAGATAGAGAAATTTTCGGATCATAATTCTCCAAACGAAAAAATAAAAAACTCTTTACTAAAATACTATAACCGTGCGAGCACCCGCTGTACACCATTTGGTTTATTCTCAGGAATAAGTACGGGAAGCTTCGAAAAAGAAACTCAATTTCCTGTATTTTCAGAGAACACAAAAATAAGAGATACAAAGCTGGATATGCACTTTTTAGTCGCTTTATCTGAACACTTACTTACACTCCCAAATATCAAAAATAATCTTTTATTTTTCCCTAATAATAGCATCCATCAACTTGGAAATAAAATTCGTTATGTAGAATATGAAAATAAAGATGGTAAAAGAGATTATATCATTTCTTCCGCTCCACTTTCCGAAGAATTAGAACAGATATTAGCCTTTTCTGAAGCAGGTAAAACCATTGAACAGCTTGCCGCTATTCTTGTCAATGAAGACATATCTTTCGAAGATGCAAAGGAATTCATTGATGAACTTATCGAAAATCAGGTTTTAATAAGTGAACTAAATCCAACAGTTTCCGGGGATGATTTTTTAGAATTGATCATTTCCAGCCTCAACAGAATGGGTGCCCATAAAGAAAAAGAAATTTTAATGGTCATTAAAAATAAGATGAATGAACTTGATCTAAATTTTGGAAATACTTCAAAAATATATTCTGAAATTGAAGAACACATCAAAAGATTACACTTAAAATATGAGAAAAAGTATCTTTTTCAGACAGACCTTTATTTTGATGATGAAATAAATTTATCTTATCAATGGAAAAAAGAACTGAAGAAAGGAATCTCTTTTTTGAACAAAATTACCGTTCCCTATAAAGAAACAGCTTTAGAAAAGTTTAAAAAAGCATTTCACGAGAGATTTGATAATGAAGAAGTTTCTCTTTCCTATGCTTTAGATCCTGAAATCGGGATTGGCTATTTACAAAACATTCCGGCCAAGGGTGTTCATCCCTATATTGAAGACTTAATCTTACCCTACTCTAATCGAAAAAAGGAAATTCAGTTTAAACTTAATCCGACACAAATTATCCTTAATCAGAAATTACAAAAAGCTTATTGGAATAAAGATGCTGTAATTCATTTATCTGATGATGATTTTAATGATTTTGAAGATGATTGGAATCACTTGCCTGATACCCTATCAGTAATGGCTGAAATCGTTTCTGAAAATCAACAAGAAAAAATATCTATTAAATCCGTCAATGGAAATGCGGGGAAATTATTAGGGAGATTCTGCTCAGAAAAAGCATCCGTAAAAGATGTAGTGAAAAATATCGCTGAAAAGGAACAAGCGCTCAATCCAGACAAAATTTTAGCAGAAATTTTACACTTACCTGAATCCAGAATCGGAAATGTCATCAGAAGACCTTCATTAAGAGAATATGAAATCCCTTATTTATCCAGTTCAGTTTTAGAAAAAGAAAATCAGATTTTTATAGAGGATTTATACCTTTCAATAAAGAATGGCAGACTATTGTTAAGATCAAAACAGCACAATAAGGAAGTCGTTCCTCACTTAACGAATGCTCATAATTATTCAAATGACTCTTTACCTGTATATCATTTTTTGAGTGATTATAATCATCAGAATATAAGACCATATTTGTCTCTTGACTGGGGCGATTTAGCCAAAATTTATGATTTCTTACCCAGGCTTGAATATCAAAATATAATTCTTTCTAAAGCACGATGGAGAATTGATTCGGAACAGATTCATTATTTTGAGACCATGATTCAATCTGATACAAAGGACCTCCTATTTCAAAAGGTCGAAGAATGGAGAAAATTAAAACAAATCCCCCAATGGATACGATGGGTAAAGGGAGATAAGACTTTGGCTGTTAATCTAAAAAACTATGATTTAATTCGAATGTTTTTTTCATCGGTAAAAAATGAAAAAGAAATTTTTATTGAAGAGCTTCTGTGCAATGACCAATCTGATCATATGCATCAGTTCATTTTCCCTCTTTATAAAGATCTATAAATAAGATGGTAACGAGAAAATATCACCCAGGAAGTGAGTGGCTTTATTTTAAGCTTTACACCGGAGTCAAAACTTCAGATATTATTTTACAAGAAGCTCTGGAGCCATTAGTTGAGCAATTACAACATCAGAATCTCATTGAAAAATGGTTTTTTATACGATATAATGATCCTAAGTCTCATTTACGGGTAAGGCTACACATTAAAAATCAAAATGACTACGGTAGCATTTTAGAAATGATCAATTCATTATTTAAGGAGTATCTGGAATCAGGAGAAATCTCTGCTGTCATCATAGAAACTTACTCCAGAGAACTTGAACGCTACGGTGACAATACCATAGAATATGCGGAAGAACTTTTTTTTAAAAGCAGTGAATTGATTTTGAATTTTTTGGAGTATAATGACGAAGAAAAAATCATGGTTTCTCTGTTTTACATTGATCATATTTTAACAGCATTAACTCTTTCTGCTGATGAGAAAACAGAATGTATAAAGAATTTTGAAAAGGCATTCAAAAAAGAATTCAACGCAGATAAAAACTTAAATAATCAGTTAAAGAAAAAGTATCATGACTTTTATCCTGGATATGTTGAGTTTATGATCTCCGAAGAATATGAAAGCATAAGAAATTTAATACAAAATAACATTTTTGAAATTAAACCAAAGCTTGAAAAAATTCTAGAATTAAAAAAAGATAATTCATTAAAAATTCCAATAGAAGATTTCTTCCAGAGTATTTTTCACATGCATATTAATAGACTATTTGTTTCTCATCAAAGATTATTCGAAATGGTAGTTTATGACCATTTATTCCGTTTTTATAAAATAAATAAAGTTCATTCTATAAAAATAAATAATTAAGATAAAACCTGGTCTATCAATTTATTCATGACAAATGATAATTTATGTAAATTCTTATTAAATTGACCATCGTAAAAAAGGTCAATAATATGGTCTAAAAAGTATTGCTAAAACAGAGTATCAAAATAATTTTTAACCTCTAAAAAATGAGATGTTTTTTATCTGTCCCGGACGAGTCTCCGGGATTTTTATTTTTTAATAGAAAAAGCGGTTAAAGCAAATTAAAGAATAATATGAAGCTAAAGTCATGTTTCACTTAGTTTATATTCTACACAATAACAAAATTATAGTAAATACGGATTCCCGTTATTGGGAATAAAAAATATAATCTAATTTTAGTGCATCAATAAAGTGAAAAATAAATTTCACTTTTAAAAGAATTAAATTAATATATTTACGTTTTAATTTTAAAAAACGATGAAACACAATTTAAAAAAATTATTCTATTTATTATTTCTAGCATTAGGAATAATTTCTTGTAGGCAACAAGAATCATTATTGGAAACTCAAAATGAAGAGAGAACATTTAACCTTTTCAATAAAAATAATTACGCCCAATCTAAAAATTCCCAAGATAAGTCTTCTTTAGGAAAATTGTACTCTTCAGATTTTTTACAAGCCTTTTATTCTTATGATCTAAAAAATGGAACAAATTATACAGGGCTTAATATAAAAGGACCAATTCCTACATCCTATATTAACTTCAGAGTCCACTCCCAAGTAATTGAAGATAAAGAAGGAAATATTTATATGTATTTCCCGGTAATAAAGAATGAAAAAGTTTCTAACATTTATTTTTCTAAGATAAATAAGAAAAATACTATTCTAGGATTATATAAACTAAAAAATACTGAACAAGAGTATAATAATATATTTTCTGCGTTTGAAAGAGTATTTAATCATCCGAATGAAAAGATGCTTTCCAAAAGTGGAGGTGTAACAGAAATTGATGAAGTTGTAATTACAGGACCGTCTAACCCTTCAGATGATATGGGTGAAATAGGTCCCGGACAGTGTGAAATGTATGGGCAATGTAATAATGGTGGTGGTTCTGGAAACTCCGGCGGTGGCGGCGGCGGTGGCGGCGGAAATGGGACTCCAACAATTTCATTTACTCCTCCTCCACCTCCAGAAAATCCTATTAATGATATAAAAGATTTTTTAAGTTGCTTGGATATTACCAAATCGGCTAATTTAACTGTATATGCGCAAACAATGTTAAGTTCTCCTCCAGGACATGCATTTATATCGATTACACAGGGAAGCTATACGATGACATACGGATTTTATCCTAAAAAAGGTTTTCCTAATAATGCAACAGGTCCAAGTACTTTTGCTGACGATAGTGGACATGCCTACACTCACTCATGGAATGTGGGTACGATATCACCAACACAGCTTCAACAAATTATTGCAACATCAGCAGCATTTTCTTCAGGCATTTACGATATTGCCATTAATAATTGTGCAGATTTTACTCTAAGTTCACTAAATTACGCAGGAGTTAATATTGATACTTCAGGCTTTGATACACCAAATACAGTTTCAAACATAATAGAAAATCATAATGGAAATTCAACCAAAGGCAATGCCCCTCAAACAAAAAGATGTAAATAATAATTTAACTATAATTCTTAAAATTATAGCTATAACATCTTTCTTTTTTATCTGTGGAATAGACCAAGTAGGATTACCTATTCTGATCTTATTACCGCTTTTAATTATTGGTCTATTTCAAGGTCTAAGTCATTTTAATCTTGAAACATTTTTTGGATTTATTTTCGCAGTAAGTCAGATAGGAACTTTAATACTTTTTTTTAATAAAAGGTACTATAATAAATATTTATTACTTTTTTGTTTTATCTCTTTATTATTATCAGCTTTTTATATAACAGGTATTTTTAATCCTGATAATTATTATGATAAAAAGGCTTTACCAATATCTTTTATATTACCCATGTCTATTTTTACAATAAGCTCACTAATTTTGATTATAAAAAGCTTCAAAAAAAATAATTGTGAA
This sequence comes from Chryseobacterium sp. GW821-FHT04C04, assembly GCF_059420365.1. Lineage (NCBI taxonomy): Bacteria > Pseudomonadati > Bacteroidota > Flavobacteriia > Flavobacteriales > Weeksellaceae > Chryseobacterium > Chryseobacterium sp. GW821-FHT04C04. Next base: position 327,929 of record NZ_JBWKTO010000006.1, read on the forward strand.
TAAAATTAATAATCCCGTATAAGATACGGGATTATTTTTATGAAATTTCAAACAAATTATATAAATCATAAAGTTGATTTTAAATAAGCACCTGTTAATGGTGCTTTATTTTTTATGTCTTAATTTATTATGATTTCCTTTAAGTCGTTATTTTTTCTGTTAGTCCTACCGGTAGCATATCGGCCCGTTGTAGCATCCTTAGTATGATTTGCCATTCTTCGCCGGTGCTTCAATTTCCTTCAGTTTATTATTGCTCATTTCATCAAGGATATCCAAGAACAAATGCTTGTGGGTATAGAAATCAGCTGTAACTTTAAAATATTGCCTTCAGTATCTTTTGTACACCTTTTTGGTGATCCGGGCGTACCTTTTTATATGCCTTTTAGGTATCAGCAGGAACTTTAGACACTCAAATTATTGTAAAGACACAAGTATAAGAGATTGAGAAACAGTACTAAATAGAAAAGCACTCTTTTCAGAGTGCTTTTCTGTGGTCCCACCTGGGCTCGAACCAGGGACCACCTGATTATGAGTAAGGGATCAGGGTATTTACTTTTGTTTACTTTTATTCATAAATACATTGTTTTCCAATTAATTACAATTAAAATTCATTTTGAATTTTGACTTATTTTTACTATTTTTGACCTTTAACCTTGACCCAAAACTTGACCTATGGCAACAACACAACTCATGCTCCGACATAAACCTAAAGCAGACGGAAGTCTTCCAATTGTTTTCAAAGTATATCTAGGCAATAAATCTAAAGTTATAACTACTCCATTTTCCGTACAAGAAAATCAATGGGATACTAAAAATAAAAAAGTGAAATCATCTCACGGCAAAGCCCGTGAAATTAATGAATCTTTGAAAAAATTAGACACCCGTCTTAATGAAGCTATCGTAGAACTGGAATCCGAAGAGCTCGATTATAATTTAGACGACATTGATGCAAGGTTTAGAACACAATCCGCAGGTAACAAAATAAAATCTATTTCTGTGAAAGAATTTTTTCAACAGAGAATTGATGCATTAAATGAGCTTAGTAAATTCGGATATGCCAAAACAATTAAAGAATCCATGCAATCGTTATTCAGATTTGAAAAAAATATAGACTTAAGATTTAAGGATATTGATTTTGAATTTTTATTGAAATATGAAAATTTTTTAGCAAAATCTTGTAGCAATACAACTATCAGAATCAGAATGACCGATTTAAGAACATTATTTAATCTTGCTATAAAGTCGGGTTATGCAAGAAAAGAAGATTATCCATTCGGCAGTTACAGTATTCAGAAAAGATTGAAAATGCAGTCTCGTAAAATAGCATTGAGCGAAGAACAGTTTTCAATGTTTAAAATTTTTGATTGTGGAAGCTTTCCCAAATACACTAATACTTATAAAATGTTTTTATTTTCTTACTACGTTGGCGGTATGAACTTTAAAGACATGGCATTCTTAGAATGGGATGATATAAAAGGTAATCGTCTGTACTATACCAGAAGTAAAACAGGTCGGGACTTCAATGTTCCTTTGAGATCAGAAGCATTGGAAATATTGGAATATTACAGAAATTACTTAAAACCAGAAGAAGTAAAATATATCTTTCCTGTTATCTTAAAAAATAAACTTTCAGATAAGCAATTGTACGGAAGGTATAGAAGATGTTTAAAAATCTTTAACTCTGATTTGAAATTCATAGCAGAACAAACGGAGGTTGATGAAGATATAACCAGTTATGTAGGGAGACATACTTTTGCCACTCACTTAAAATTTAATAATGTTTCTGCGGATGTAATTAGTCAGGTAATGGGACACTCTTCTGTTTCTGTTACTAATTCATACCTGAAAGATTTTGAGGATGGCATTATTGATGATGCTTTTAGTAAATTAGTATAAAATTTTTCTCCAATTGAAAAACATAAATACATACGACATAAAATCTTACAATAGAATAATGCGTGAGATTGGAATAGGGGGATTAGATGGCATTAAAAATCTGATTGAGCAAAATTTATATTTAGAATACGGATATATTAAGGATTTTATCCCTCAACAATATAATTTAAGATACCAAAATCTAAATGATAAGGGAAAGATCATTGTCATTAATGATATCATCAAGGAACTTAATTATGAAAGTCAAATAATTGGAAAACGTGATGATTTTGAATATTTTAATTGGAAAGTATCTCTATCTGAGGAATTTCCACATATTTTTAATAATTCTGCTGCTGATATAGAGAAAAAAGTGAATGACTGGCATTTTGATATATCACTATATGATATAGCTCCTTTTTCTTATAGCCTTTCCGATAATGATTTAATGGTAAATTGTTACGGATTACTCAAAAGTCTTGTTGATGATTTAGAAATTGACCCCATTGGTAAAAATAAAATTTTCAAAGATATTATTAACCAATTGCAAGAATCTATTGAATATAATAGTGTGTTTTTAGATGCCAATGCTACAAAAGATGATATCTATTTACTTACTGAAAAAATCACTTTGTTATATCAGCAAATATTAACAATGATAAAAAATACATTTTCTCAATATCTCAATCTCTCAATTTTTGTAAATCCAGTACATTCTAATTCTACTCCACTCAATAATACAATCAAACAAACTGTTTTTGGAAAGAACTTTGATTTTATTGGGCAACTGCATGAAAACCTCTGGACAAAAGGATTTATTGACGAATCTTGTACTAAAGAAGTATTTTTACAGCATTTTTATATAGATATAATTCCATCAGAACCAATTATACTGATTGGTAAAACCCAATCTGATTTAGCACATCTGATTGATTCTCTAAGAGACTTTTTCAAAGAAGATTATCAGGATAGCACATTTTTTAATAAGTTTTGGGCAGAAAGATTTCTGTTTTTAACTAATAGTAACAATCAGATTCCAAAAATTAAAGACAAAAATAGTATTAGCAGAATTATTAGTGAAGTGAAAACAGGCAATAGACAACCAACAAAAATTAACACAATTGCTGAAATTGTTGAAAATTTAAGAACTCATTCCGCAGTAATTCCACACAATCTTAACAAAAAGTTTTAAAACTCCTTTATACAGGGAGTTTTTATTTTTTGTGGAATAATCTATTCCTCAACTCTTCCTCAAAAATATACAGAAATTGCAATTGAATTTATATAACAATAAAAAGAAAATTATATGATAAAAATTGTAAATGAATTAAGAGAAATTCTAACGAACATTGCAAGAGAATTAAAAGAGCTGAAAGAAACAGTTAAAATGTCAACTATTCTTAATAAAGAAGTACTAGATGTATATGAAGCGGCGGTACTCACAGGATATAAGGTAAGTTATATACATAAACTTAGTAGTGTAGGAACAGATTTACCTATCTACTCATCTTCTGGCAATGGAAAACTTTACTTTAAAAGATTAGAATTGTTGGAATGGATGACAAAACACAAAAGAAACAATTTTACTGATTTCCAAAATAATGTAAATAAATATTTGGCAAGAAAGACAGCTTAATTATGGAAAACACAAAAATACAATAGACTTTGTTTTAGTTTATTTTCTTTTGACAGTTTGGTTTAGATTGCGCATAATAATCTTGTTAATCATTCAGACAGTCGGATTTAGACCTCAAATAATAGCCTAAAAATCAAGTAAAATTTTAAAACAATATAAAACCTCAAAAAATATAGCAAACAAGCTGTATGAGCTATCGCTATATCCTTATTCTAAATAATAAAATGATAAACAAAATAAACAATTGTAAAAACAGAGCTATTGTAAGCTCATTTAATAATATTGAAGAAGTAGTAAATTTCATTAAATCTCCACCTCAAGAACATATTCAATATGTAGAAAATGCTAGAAACCTAGAAAGAAAATCTAAAGAATACAACTACATTAAGCTCAACAAATTACCTGCAATAACAATTAATTTTAATTTCTCAAATAATTATATATCAGGAAAAAATGTTTCGAATCCTACAGGATATCTTTATCTCGATGTTGATGGAATGACCGAACAAGATTTTGAGATTAATACAACCTATATATGTGCATACTGGAGAAGTTTATCTAACACAGGCATGACATTAGTTGTGAAAGTAGATGGATTAACTCTAAATAACTTTAAGGAAGCTACCAAAAAGATAGCTAGATTATTAGACATACCTTATGATGAGAAAGCAGTATCAATTGATAGGTTGACCGTTCTTCCTTATGAGAGACATGCATACTTCAATAGTAGCACAGAAATTATTCCAGTATTTCAATTGTTATCATCCGATTTGACAGTTTCTGATGAAAATGATGTTACAAAAAATACCCACTACAATAGTATTAACAATAATAATATTAAAAAACTGTCTAAATACGATTGTAATGGGTATAAAATTAGATTTGACAATTTGGATGAACTCATAGAATCTAAAAATATAGAATATGACGAAAATGGTTTTTATGATTTTGGAAAGGATAGTAAATTGAGATATGCTAAAGTTTTTGTTCCTTTTACAGCTATAGAGTCAGATAAAAGATACTATATATTAGAAAAAATAACTCTTCAATTAGTCGCTTTAAATAAAAAAGTATCTAAAAAAAATATTTATGGTTGTATTAATAAAATTAACAACAACAGAATGACTCCTCCTGTTGAAAATAATTTTGTAGAAGATCTTTTAAATAAGATATATAAAAATATAAAAGAGATTGAACCTAATTTTAATGAAGAAAGAAGATTTATTTATGATAAAACAAAGTATCTTACTACAAAGGAAAAAAGAATCCTAAATATGAAACAACTCGGAAAGGATAAGTCTAATAAATCTGTAGCTGAATTATTCAAAGTAATGAAGGAATGGAATTATAGTATACATGGCAAAATTACCATCAAAAGTCTGTCAAAAATAGCTTCAAAAAACAGAAAGACTGTCCAAAAATATTATAAAGAGTTAAAGGCTAAATTAATCCCAATTATGGATCCAAACATTAAAAATCAAGAAAACATCTTGGAAATATAATTTTCAATTTCATAGAAGGAAAAATTTGTTCAAAGCATGTAATGATGAATATTTCAAATTTATAAGACCTCCAACATTGGAGGTTTTCTTTATTACAACTACAAGTTAATTATAAATCAATTAATTCCTATCCAATTATCTAATTTATAATTAAAAATATCCATTTGTTTCATTTGTGTTCTTCCTGAATCATATATCTTGTTATTCATTTTTTTTATAGCTTCTATGACTTTTTGATTTTCTTCTTTCTGAAGATCTAAAACATTCTTTGCATATGTGAGTGTTCCCAAAAATCTCGTATTATGCTCTTCGGTAATTTTTTCAAAAAATTTGAATGCCATATCGTTATACTGATCTCTTTGAATTAAATCAATAATTTGACGAATGACATTATCTGGGGAGATTTTCGGAATAATTCTTTTAAACAAAAATTGTTCTTCAAAAATTTTAAATATATCTTCGTTTCCATGCCCAGTTTGCTGTAAGATCTCAAGGTTCTCCAAAATTAAACAATCAATTATATTTGATTGATCGTGAGAGTCAAAGGTTTTAATTAATTTTGTCCACATCTTTTTAGCCGATGCCAAGTTGCAAGTAGCATTTGCTGTATTGTATAAAAGTCTTTCAAATAGATATTCTTTTTCAGAAGAATTATTACAAATAATATCCCATAAAGTTTCCCATTCTTTCCATTCTTGAGTAAATCCAATAACTCCATTACCTATAAAATTTTCTAAACAAATTTTGAAACCTGCATTATTTTCATTTAGGAGAATTTTATACATAATTTCAAACCAGAAATTACGATTTTTATGATGTAAGGCTAACCACCATAAAGGTTGTGGAAATCCGCAGAAAACATTTAAACAGTCACATAACAGACTATCGTTTACATTTGATAGAAAAACTGTTACGTCTTCATTAAATAAATCAATATTCCCTAAAATTTTTTCAGTCAACTCTTTTGGTGGATTTTCTGTAGTTAATATAACAGCCTTAATCCAACGTAGATCCATTCTATTACCGTCTAATATTGTAAAAATTTGTTCTTTTTCTAATTGAACTATATATTCCCAATTATTTAATGCCCATTTTAAATTAGATAATAAGAAACTAGTATCATAATAATTAATTAAATTTGAAAAAAGATTCTTTCTAATTTCTGAATTATTTTTAGTTAATGCCAACAAATCTTCCATTATAGACATTTCATATTCGTCAATAATTTTATTTTTTGAAATTTGAAAATCTATTCTTTTATACCAAGCATTCAAAACCTCCATACCTATTTTGATATCTATATATTTAGTAGCTGTAGACATGGTTGAACTAAACCTAGCCCCATTTAAATAAATTTTTAAGGGAATATTATTTATAATTTGCGGATAAATAACACCCCACAAATTCCATAATTCTACAATTTGTTTTTGATTAAATTTTTTCCATTCAATAATTGATTCACTCCCGTAATCAATTGAAAATGTTGCTATAACTTCATAAGCTCTAATAGCCACATCAGTTCGATTTAAAGATTTAACGATTAGGCTATTACATATAACTTTCAATTCTTCTGAAAAATTAAACCAATTTTGTATTACAGCACTTATTAAATTAAATATAACTGTAGGATGCTCATCTTTAAAAAGAAACTCTATAAATTTTTCATCTAAAATATTTTGGTTTCTAAAAATTTCGTATATAATTTCAGACCTTATAAAAGCCTCTTTTACTTGCAGAAGTATTACAAAAATTTCTTTATCAATAGTATTCTTTCCTTTTTGTGTTTTAATATACCCCCAAATTTCATAGCTTGACGGAAATTCTTTTTGTTTCAATTTATTTTCGACTTCAGACACTTTGCTTTTATCCAAGCTTAAGGACAAGTTTTTCATGCCAGCTCCACCATTCGTTTTAAATGGTATTTGATTGTTATACCATTCAATATCATAATAATCAGTTCCTCCTTTTTGTATTTTAAAGATTATTTTTTCTTGTTGCTCTATATTTAAGTCTCCAATTATTTTTGTTAAAAATAAAAGGGAATTATCTTCAACTGCTGGAAAAATAGAATTTAAAGCTTTAAATCCTAATTCTATTACTTGCGATCTAAATTCAGGATTAATCTGATTATAGATAAAGAATAAATTTCTTGAAGCAATAAAGGCTGTTTGTTCATTAAGGCAGAAAATACTTTTTTTGTATAGGTCTAATTTCTCTTCAAGATAAATAGTGCTTTTATCGAGAAAAAGATTTAGTCCTGCACTTAAAAAATTTGAGTGGGTTGTGATAACTATTTGTTTTTTAATTGAAATTAAATTTCTTTTTTCTAGATAACCTAAATCTTTTTTAAGCTGTATACTTGGAGTGAAATTCTCAGAATAAGAAGGAAAATCAGATTCGTTTTCGTCTAGGGAGTGAATATATACATCTTCTCCTAAGCTTGAAGGCAATTCAGTATCTGAAGAATAGATATATGCTAAATCTTTGAAATCAACTCCATAAACTGAAGAGGATGATACAGATAGTATTGATAACAATTGTGCTGAAGATAGATTTGATGTTTCCAGTTGATTGGCAATCTCTCTAGAATTACTTTTAGCAATATGTACTAGTTCACTAAAATTTTTACCCTCTAATTTTTCTATATCCTCACTTGCTAAATATCTAAGCTGTCCAATTTGAAGCTGGCTTTCATTTTGTGATTCTATTATACCTTTTTCAACTGTTTCAAAAATATTTTTTGTCAATGAATTCTCCTTTGATATAAACTCCCAAAAAGGAAGCAAAGTTTCTATATCATGAAGAGTTAAATCAAACCACTGCATTTTCCCAATTGAACATTCTTCTATCGTTTTGGTATTATTCACATCAAACAAAAGTTCTATACGACTTGTTATTATTAATAAATGATGCTTTTCTTTAGTATCTAATAACTCCTTAATACTTTTTAATATTTCCGTAAATTTATCTTTGAGTTCAACATGACCAAAAGGGTCTGATAGAATTACTATTTTATTATCTAAAATATTGGTTTGTAGAAATTTTTTGATATTATAAATTTCATCGTGAATAAAATAATTATAGCCCTTCAAGACAAAACTCTCAGATATTTTTTTTGCCAACTCAGTCTTACCACACAATGAAGTACCTGTCAATAATAAGACATAATCTTTTTCAAGTTTTAGTAATAAACTTTTCTCTTCATTTCGGGTTTTATATAATGGATCAACAAATGGATTTCCTATCTTATTTAATTCTAAAAGTTCTTTTATCCTTTTACTAATATCAAATCCTTCATCTCTTCCACCTAATACAACCTGTATCAATTTCAGATAAATTTCTTCAGTTTTTGATTGCGCAATTTGGCATTTGCTATTTAAATATTGTAAAACTGCCGTGTCGACCTTTTCATCAGTGAATTCTTCTACAATTATACATCTTCCCAATAAATCTTTAACCATTTTATGGTTAAGCTTCAATGCTTGGTTATAACAAAATTGCTCTCTTTTTTTATTAAGGTCAGTATCTCCTATTTTTATTTTTTTAAGTTCCTTCAAAAAAAAACTTGATAATTCTTTAGAAGTAAGAACAGCAGCGGAATCATTTATTTTGTTATAGTCTTTTTTTAAAAATACAATAGAATCACTACATCTTGAACGAGTTACAAATATAACTTTAGTATTTTCATTATCTATAAGCTTCTGTAATAGATTATTATTGCTTGTACGTTCCTCAAAATGGCACAGCCACTTTATTAATTGAGGTATTCCTAAAATTCCCTCCTCTCTTTTGACTTGTATTTCAATAAACTGCTTAGTAGAATCTTCATTTTCAATTTCTATTAAAGCATCTTCACTCCCTATTTTTTCTACATACATCTTTGTAGAATTATTTCTCAGAAATAATGCATTTAATACTGTAACTCGGTATTGATATTCATAACCTTTTGGTCCAGATAATTGTATACTCATTTCAGGTTATTAGCTTATGTTTTGTTATAATTATAAAATTAATTGTAGAATATTTTATTGATAAATAAAAATTAGATTACAATTTTTTTCTGAGTACTTAATATATCTTGTTCTGTAAACTCTGAGTATCGTTCAGAAAGTTTATCTCTGAGGTTAAATAATCTTTTTTCAGAAGAGTCTACAATTTGAGAAAATAAACAAATTTGAACTTTACCCATTTCAACATTATTAGAGTTTGAAACGGTATGATTAGGTTGTATCTTTTCTGAAAATGATTCGCCAACTAAAAATGCATTTATGTAAGGATTTCCAAGTAGAGTTCCACAGTTCATAAAATCTTCTACGTAACCTACTGCTTGATTTTTTTCTTCTCTGCCGAGTTTATAGCCTCCTCTTTTTAATTCTATAATTAAAACTTTTTTGATATTTGAAATACTTGTTTCAGTATCATAATCATTAATACAATTTATTGAAAAGGTGGAATCTCCCATTACAACGATATCTGGTCTTTTTTTGTTATTGTTGAAATTATCCTTATCGATTTTCTTTCCAAAAACTTTCTGTACTGTAGTATGTAATTGATTATTGTAGGAATATTCTGGAGAGTCGTATTCAGGACCAAATATCCATCTCGCACTAGCAATTAGTGGATGTAAAACATGAAGCTCATCAACTGTCTTGTCGGATGATAATTTTCTTATGGATTCTATAACAGAAATTCTTTTATCAATTTCATCTAAAACAATTAAAGCATCTTTTATTGACCAATTATCCAGAAGCTTATTCAAACCATTTATATCTTCGCTTGTAAGTGTAGAGATCTTTTGAAGCAATTCAGAACCATTCCTTGTATTCTCTAAATTAATCAATGTTTCCATTGCAAGATTAATTGATTCTTGCTTAGCAGTTGGGTTTGTTTTAGTAATATGATCTAATGCTTCATTAAATTCATATTTTGCCAATGGTGTAAGAGATGCATAATCTTTATTATAGTTTTGCTTAACAATTTTCTTTGTTTCTTCAACATTTTCTATTGCAATTTCGTTAAAAATAATTCCTATTTCTTCCGACAGTTTTTCAAAAATAAAATCTAAGTCTCTACTTTTTTTGAAGCCAGACCAATCTTCTCTAATATAACTTTCGAGATCATTTGTTTGAATAATAACAGAATATTTTTTTGCTTCCTGCGTTCTCCCATCTAAAATAATATTTGTTCCCAACGCCCATGACGGTTCACCAATTAATCTACCCGATTGCCAAATTGCCACACCTTGATAAAGCGTGTTTTTTCTTGATTTTTTAGTATCTATTAAACTTATAATGAAACTACATTTCTCTATTTCAATTGGAATTGTTTTAACTACGCCCGAATGATTTTCTAAATTAATTATTTTTTTATTTATAGAAATTTTAAAATTAGGATCATGTAAAAATCTAGCGGAAATAATATTATTTATTTCAGAAGATTTGGGAATATTTTTTTTAACAATTACTTCCAATTTTGTCCCAGGATATCTTGATTTTGCAAATTGTTCCTTTTTTATTATAAATGGCTCTGTATCATCTTTTGTAGTAATAGTAAATGTCGATTCCTTGCCATCTTTATTAGTGATTATTTTATATTCATCATTAAAACATAGTAATCCATGTCTTCCAACACCGTTTCGACCATATGCAATCCTTTTTAGATCTATACCCTTTGCAAATTCAACTTTTTTTCCTTGATTTTTCAATCTGTTGTACCCAAGTTTCATCCAACGAGCTTTGAATTCATCAGCAGTTAATCCAGTACCATTATCTTTTATGATTAGTGGCTGCCCATACTCATCTGGCAAGAAAATATCGACTTCAGTTGCTCCTGCATCCCACGCATTTGCAACTAGTTCAGTTAAAGCAATGTCAGGTTGAGATCCTAAATTGCCTAATGTTCTCAATAAAAAATCTTCTTCAAATAAAGAACCTTGTACAAAATCATGTTTTTTCATTGTGTATTAGTTATTAGTTTAAATAGTAATATTAGACGTTGATCATAGATTTAGTATATAAAACTAATATTTTTATATAAATATCTACAAAATTAATTATTCAGCTTCAGTAAATGTGCCTTATTTGAATATCAAAATATTGCAAATACTTAAAGATAAATCCATATTACTTCATCTAAGTTAGGACATAAATATAAGTATCTCATATTTAGAAATTGATTTGTAATGATATTTATTTAATTTAGTGATTATTTGAAGTATAATAATCGAAATAAAAAATTATAAAATCCATGAATTACACATTAGAAGAATTAAAGAAGCAATTAATATCGCTTAATTACGAAAAAGAAAATGAAATTGAGATGTTGGATAAAGTAAGTTTAGATAACTATCTTGATAAACAATTAGATGAAATTAATTATTTGATTGCTATAAATATTGATAATATGAGTGATCCCAAAATTAAAAATATTTTTGACCTTGCAAAATCTAAAGAAACTACAATCGTATCAGGTGAACTTTTAGATTTAATTTTTAAAAATAATCTTCTCTATAGAATTAAATATGAATTAAGTAAAATTTAATTTTAACAGAATTATGAAGCACCCTTATTCTAGTATAGATGAAATTAATAAATTTCTTAGCGAACAAAACTTAGAAGAACATGAAATTTTTAACGCTGATATATCAATAAATACATATTTAAATAGTATAGATATTAAAACGAAGGTCATAATATCTTTTGCAGATACATTTAATTGGGTTGTAGTAACTTTTATTGAAAGTACACTTAATACAGATTTGTATCCAACTGTGTTTAAGGCAAAATTTGATGAAATGGTATATGAAAATGATAAATACCTTCTTATAAAAGGTTGTCACTCGAATAATAGAAAAATTGGAAATTATAAAATAATTATAACTCCAAATCGAAAAAATTAAAAAATACTGAAATGAAAAAAAATAAAAATATAAGCATAACCAATATTGAATTTCAAATTCTTCCTAAAATTTAAAAGTTTAAAATATTAATAACCATGAATATAAAAAAACTTTTTATTAAAAACTTTAGAATACTCTCTGATTTTCAAATTGATTTAGAAGATGAAATTTCGTTGGTTATAGGAAAAAATAACTCGGGTAAAACTTCTATTCTTACAGTTCTGGATAAATTTTTAAATCAAAGTGATAAGAATAATTTTTCAATTGAAGACTTTAATTTGTCCTTTAAACAACAATTGCAAATTCTTATTGAAGATCCTACAGAGCTTTCTGAAGAAGAGTATCTGAAATGCTACAATGGTATTTCATTAAGAATATTAGTATTGTATAATAATACTGATAGTTTCATCAATATTCAAAAATTAATGTTAGATCTTGATCCCGAAAATAACAATATTGTATTAGGATTTGATTATTATTTAAGTTATAAAAATTATTTAGGAATCAGGAAAGATTTAGCACAATATAGACATCGTGAAAATGTTAAAAAAGCTGAAGCAGAAGCCTGTGAGCCACCTAAAAAATATAATGTAAAAGGATTTTCAGAATTTTTCAAATTACATTATCAAAAATATTTTGAAACTAGGAAAAAATCAATTTTCTATGACAAGACTTCACAAAAAATAATTGAGGATAACTATATATTAATTGAAGACTTGAAAATATCTGATTTCATTAGTTTTAAATACATTTCAGCTAGAAGAGATGTTACTAACAAAGAAACAGATAAGACATTATCATTACAAACTTCAAAGATATACGAAAGAAAAGAAAATGATGAAAATGAAGCTAAGAAAATAGACGATTTTCATGATACTATAATTAATACTGATGAAGAATTATCAAAAATTTACAAAGTTTTTTTTGAAGACATAATTGAAAAAATAAAAAGTCTAGGTGGAATACGTGAAAATGAATCAGTATTAAGCGTACTTTCCACATTACAGTCTAGAGAACTTTTAAAAGGTAATACGACCGTTTACTATAAACATGAACTGTCGGATTTACCAGAACACTATAATGGTTTGGGATACCTAAATCTTATAAGCATGATCTTTGAAATTGAAATAAAAAAATATGAGTTTCAAAGGTCTTTATTAGAAGCTCCCGCAGATATTAATTTATTGTTTATAGAAGAACCAGAAGCACATACTCACCCACAAATGCAATATGTTTTTATAAAAAATATTAGAACAATCGTGGGAGATAAAATATCAAAAACAATTAAAAATGTTGATAATACAGAATTTGAGATTTGCCGTAGTTTACAGACAATAATTTCTACACATTCTTCTCATATTGTTGCAGATAGTGATTTTGATGAAATTAAATATTTAAAAAAGACAGATACTATAACTTCTAAAAATTTAAAGGATTTAAAAAATCTATATGATGAAACGGGAAAGCAATATCAATTTCTTAAACAATATCTTACTATAAGTAGGGCAGAAATTTTTTTTGCTGACAAGGCTATTTTAATAGAGGGAGATACAGAGCGTATACTTCTACCAACAATAATGAAGAAAATAGATATTCAGTTATCTCACTCTGATAAAGAAGAGAAAAAAATCCCATTACTATCTCAAAATATCTCAATTATCGAAGTTGGAGCTTATTCTGAAATATTTGAACTTTTTATAGATTTTATAGGCGTTAAAACACTTATTGTTACTGACTTAGATAGTACTCGTAAAGTTAAAAAACTAAATAAAAATGATAAAGAAATCACAAAAGGTGAAGCTTGTCGTGTCGCAATTGGAGATAGTTATGCAAATCCAGCACTTAAATTTTTCTTAAATAACAAAACTCTTGAAGAATTAAAATCTCTGACATTAAAAGATAAATGTTTGATTAAAACAGATGATAAATGGGTTCCAAATGAAAATGGAACTGTATGTATTACTTATCAAACTGATTATGATGGATATACCGCAAGAAGCTTTGAAGATTCTTTTTTAGCTATACCACAAAATAAGAATTTAGTTATTAGTAAAATAGATAGCTTTAAAGGAATTAAAAATCCTAGACATTTTGATAATGAAAATAAAGATTCTTATGATTTAGCAAATGAATGTATTAATAAGAAACCCCATTTTGCCTTAGACATCTTATATCATAGTAATGATGATTATTCTAATTGGGAAATTCCTGAATATATAAAAGAAGGTTTGTTATGGTTGAAAGAGAATTAAAAAGTGAAATAGATCAGATTTTTGATCACATAGAAAAAGGCGATAATTTTTTATTAAGTGGTGGAGCTGGAAGTGGAAAAACATATACATTAGTACAGTGTATAATTGGAATAATTGATAAGTTTCCAAATCATAAGATTGCCTGTATTACATATACAAATTCTGCTGTTAAAGAAATTGAAGAGCGTATAAATCATAAAAATTTACAGGTTTTAACCATTCATGATTTTTTATGGGATTGTATAAAAAATTTTCAAAACGAATTAAAACATGCAATAGTTACCCTAGCTAATAATTCCTTGCAGAAAAAAATAAATATAGAAAACCCTAGTTTAGAAATGTTTTCCGAAGGTATTAGATATATGGAAAATCTAAATTTATCTAAAGGAATAATTTCACATGATGAATTATTAGTAATTGCTGAATATTTATTTGAAAACTATGAAAAATTATGTGATATAATCAAAGACAAATTTAATTTTATATTGATTGATGAGTATCAGGATACTAGTGAATTAGTGATAAGGATTTTTCTAGATCATTTCAGAAAGGGTTCAAAAAAGAATATAATAGGTTTTTTCGGAGATGCAATGCAATCTATTTATGAAGATGGTATCGGAGATTTAAATAAGTATAAAGAAAATGCGGGTGGTTTGGTTCAAGAAGTTAAGAAGCTAGAAAACAGAAGAAGTCCACTGAATGTAATTAATTTAGCTAATAAAATAAGAAATGATGGTCTAGAGCAATTACCGCAATTGGAAAAAACAAACCCTATTCCCCCAAATATGAATAAAGATGGTACAATTAAGGAAGGGGAAATTAGATTTTTATATTCTGCGGAAAATAATTTGGATAAAGTTAGAAAATATTTAGAATGGGATTTTAATGAGAAAGATAAAGAAGGGAATTTAAAGTGTAAAGAGTTAAATCTAACTCATAATCTCATCGCAAAAGAATCTCAATTTGGATCCTTAATGGACATTTATAACAATGACCAAATATTAGAATATAAATATCTTGTTGATGTCTTATTAAAAAATAACCCACAAATTCAAATAGATGAAAATGATACTTTTGGAGATGCAATAGAAAAATCTGGGCAAGTTCCTAATGGTGGTAAAATGTCTGACTTCATTAATGCAAATATTGATCTATTTAACGAAGCTAAATCATATAAGTTTAATTTGTTTAGAAAAATTTACTTAAATAGTGATATTCTTACGGACGATAAAAAACAAAATGAAAAAGACTTAATCAAGAAAGGAACAAAAAGAGATAACTTATTAAAACATTTATTTAAAATCCAAAATTGTATAAGGCTATACAATGAAAAGAGATATAATGAATTTTTGAAAATTACAGATTATAAGATTAATTCAATTGAAGACAAGAAAATATTACAAGATCATATAGAAGCTCTTTCAAAAACTGATGAAAAAACGATTGGTGATGTAATTGAAAAAGCAGATGAATATAAATTGGTTTATGCTGACGATAAACTCTATGAGTTTATACAAAATAAGCGATATGTTTATAATAGAATTTCTAAGGTTAAATATTCTGAATTTATTAATTTATATAATTATTTAGAAGGGTTTACTCCGTTCTCAACCCAACATAAAACAAAAGGAAGAGAATTTGAAAAAGTCCTTGTTATATTAGATAGAGGAGGTTGGAATAATTATAATTTTGAATATGTTTTTGATGATGGTACAGTGTATAAATCTTTAGTTGAAGGAAAATCAAAAACAAAATCAAAATTGTCAAGTTATCCTAAAATAAAAGAAAGAACGGAAAAAATATTTTATGTATGCTGTACTCGTTCTAAAGAAAAACTAGCTGTTTTCTATCATAATCCGCAACCATCTGTTATAAACACTGCAATAGCTTGGTTTGGTGAAGAAAATACCATAAATATTGATGACTTCTAAAGATTGAATCAAAATTTATATATTTGTAATTCAAATTTTATCGGAAAATAAAAGTGTAAAAACTTTTGCTTTTGTTCTGTGAATCGGCAAAATTCTAAAATGTTACAAAATGCAAACAGTTCAGCACACTTGTCATATGGCAAGTGGCTTATCCTGTTTCTATGTAACATAGGCTTTGCCGAGCCTTCAGAACTAGAGCAAGTGAGAACCACTTGCTTTTCTATTTTTCAGAAAAGCTGTTTACCGAGAAGCTAATCATAAATTCAAAAATTAAATTATATGAAAAAGTTTTTATCAGCATTATTGATAACAGTTTCAGCAATTGCATTTGCCCAACAGACAGAAAAGGACAACAAGTGTGATCTTCCTAAAAATTATCAAGAACCTCAGCCTGACAAAAAAATCCAATCATGGTTAAAACGTGCTGATGCTACCATTGAAGATTTAAGAAAGCATATTGCTGTTGAAAATGACTGTACCGAGAAAGATGTAATCTTTTTAAGAATTTCAGAACAGAAAGGAAACGGAATGTATTCGGTATGCGTAGCAGGCAAGCCAATGAAGTATAAACGTATGGGGACAGTTTTTATGGGTGCAGGAGAGAATCCTTTTGATACAGTTTCTAAGTAAAATAATATAATTATGGCAATTCATAAAGTTAAACAATACAGGTATTATTTTACAAAACCCTACAGTCCAGTTTCGGAGAATGAATATGTGCAATTAAAAAGAAGCCTTCCACCAATCCCCGAAAATCCTTCAACAGCAATTTTGAAAAAGTACTGGTGGTGTATTCTACTTATTCCAGCTTTTCCCATATTATTTATATTGGCTCTCACAGGATTGGTGGACGAAATAATTAGTTATAGTGACTATATAAAGGATAAGAATAGATTTGTCCAAAGGTATTTTCATTTAATTCATACTTCTAAAAATTATATAGAGTTTGTTGAAGGCTATAAAAAAATATAAACTAAATCTAAAGAGTGATGATAAATTACTGATAGGTAATTCGGTTATCACTCTTTTATCATGAATGTTATTAAATTGATTAAGCTATTTTATTTTTTACTTTTTTTAATGGTAGGTTCTTCGGGATATGATGATAATAAACTTATAAATTTTGGTAAATACCATTCTCTAGATAAATCTTCATATATTGTTCCTAAATTCGATAATTGATGCCACATAACAAGTATTTTTTCTCTAGCTTCCTTCGCATCGAATATATCCTGCTCCAAAAACATCCTTAATTCATCTAAATTATTTTTCATTACAGGTAAGATTTCCCATTCATTATGATTCCAAATATCTAATTTATCAATCTGGTCTATAAAAAATAGTGCTTGTTGGTAAAGTTCAATATCTGAAATTTCTTTATCTTTTTCTAATTCATCTCTCATTGTTATTACTGGAAAATCTTTAATTTTTAACAAATGAGAAATCTCATTTTTTTGGTAAGAAAATTTAGAAAATGCTGAAAGGAGTTTTGCTCGTTTTCCATAAAACTTAAATGCATTATTGCTAACAAGTTTATCCTTCAAATTATTTAATATGGGTATTTTTATTGTGTAATATTCTTGTTCACCATAATTGGGATTTCGAGGAAGAATAATTTTATCAATATAATCATTAAGGCATAAGAAGTAAGTATCTTGATTAAAAATATCAACTAAAAATAGTAATACAGATACACTCCCTCCTAAAGTTTGAATTGTATATATAGAATTGGTATCCATACTGTATTTTATGACATCAAGCTCAATATATTTTGATTTATCTTCATTCCATTTTCCTTTTGCCACGTTACCAACAGGAAAAATTTTATCTCGTTTAATTTCTGCTCTTTTTATTGATTTTACCTGTACAAAAATAAATTCACCAAGTGTCTCGTATATATTTTCTTCTATTTTATCAAAAAGCTCAATTACTAAATCAATTCCATAATCAGGTCTGTTAAATTCTCTAATAACATTCTCCTTTGGAATAAGAGCTTTAATAATTTGATAGGATTCGTCTTCCATTATATGCTGTAGCACTCGTTGCTTTTTTCTTGCCATTTATTTATAAGATTAATTGTAGAAATATAAAGTCAATTTATTGCGTTAAGCTTAAAAGTAACTTATTAAATTCAGTATAAACGAAATAATCTAACCCATTTTTAGAAATATTTTTTACTTTTTTTTGAATCCTTATTTGTAATTGCTTTAAAAATGAAATTTCTTCAATAAAACTTCCAAAGGAATTTGATGAATATCGATATTGAATCAATTTAACAATTTCCCATTTAGTCAAATTATTTGCATTAATAAAGAAGTTATAAAATTTTTGAACATTAAAATGGTTTAGGATGGATGATGATGACCAAGCGCTATCTTTGTTAGTAAGTTTATGGTCAAAAAGTTTAAAATCAGTATAATATAGATTTTCAAGATTCTCAGCTTCAAGAAGAATATTTTTTAATCTTATTTTTTCATTAATTTCAAGACAAGCATTTTTAATTGCTGTAAAGTTTTTAAAGAATTCAGATTTTTTGTCAACTTTAAGAAACATCTCAAGGTGAGGAATAAATACATAATTATTTATCCCCTTCTTTATCCCCATTATAACTCTTTTTTCTAAGGTTTCTAAAGATTTAAATTTTAAAGGATTATCAAATCTTGCTAAATAGTAAAAGATAGTTGAATAATCACCAAGTTTGTAAACTCCCTGATCTGTATATATTAATAATTGCTTTGTCAATTGTCTATATTCTTTATCATTTAAATCAAAAATATTAGAAGGGCTCAACTTATTGAAAACTAAATAGTGTTCGGGAATATTTTGATCTTCAATATTATATATTGTTTTTAAATCCTCCAAGAAATCCTCGCTTTCAAAAATTTTCTTTCCAATAATAAAATTATAAATAGATTCAAAAAAATGATATTCTGTGTCTTTATAATATTTTTCAAGAAAAATTTCTGTATATGTTTGTTTATATTCTTGCGCTTTGTTATTACTATTTTGTATAGCTCTTTTTAGACTTAATTTCCTTATAGCAATGGCAGTTAAACTATTTTTTGAATCACTAACATCTTGTTTATTATCACTGGATAAATCACCATTTCTATATTCAATAGAAACACTAATAATAAATCTGAGAGCCTTTTTCAATATACTATTTTTATTCTGCTTCAAAAATTTATGTTGATTAGAGATGAGTTCTATTAAATAAAAAACTTGTTTGAAATAAAGTAGGATAAAATTGAGGGTTCGGAGATTATTAGAATTGGTTTCAAATACCTCCAAAAAGAATTTTTCTTCTCTTTTCAAAAAATCTGTATAGAACATGTCTCCACTGAATTTGGTTTTAATAATATTATCGTAAACAGACTTTATATCAGGATTAAATTGAACTGTATTTCCTATAACTTTTTCTTTCAATTTATCAAACTTTTCTTTTTCCAATTTACCACTATTAGCAATAACTATTATTTTAGCATTGTTGCCCTCTGTTAGAGAATTTATAAATCCAATTAGAATTTCAATATTAAAGTCTGGATCCATTCTTTCCAAGTCATCAAAACAAATAACTAAACCATTAAAATTAATAAGGTCTTTTTTATCAATACCTATCTCTGAAACAATGTCATAATATTGATCTATATTTTTAAATTTCAATATTCCTTTAATGAATATTTTAGCAATTGCAGCACTTATCTTTACTTTTTTATTTCCTAAAATAGGATATAACGAGAGAAGTATTTGTGATTGTATTTCGTCAATTGATGAAATACCAAACAATGATACAACTATAGATTTATATTTCTTTTTATTATCAAAATAAGTGGGAAAAGTCTCAATTTCTTTTTCTAAAATATTTTTGTAATAATACGTTTTACCAACTCCCCAATCTCCCGTTATTAACAGTGAATTATTAGTTTCATTTTGTAAATAGAATTTGATAATCCCATCTAGATGTGTCATGTAATTTATATTTAAAATAATTAAATTTCAAAATACAATTTTTCTTCAAAAGAATGTAGCTAGAAAAGATAAATTTTGCTATTTAAAAATACAAGGGTCAAAGGAAAGGCAACAAAATATATCCTAGAATTCATAAAAAAAAATGAAGCAATCCTTTATAGTAGAATTTACCTCAATTTAACACCAATAAAATATTTGAGTGTAGGGATATTCCCCACTGAATGTAAAGGTATACCCTTAGGCGAGGTCTTTTTTCTATCCCCTACCCAAACTGTCAACATTTTTTCAAAAGTAAGTTTTACTTTATTTGGTTTTTGTAGATCTGTTTTTATTTTCCACTTACATTTTCTACTGGCTATACTCTTCAAACTATATGTCTTATTGATCTTTTTTTGACAGTTTTTGTTTTTTGCGGTTTGTACTTAAAAATATTTTAAAAACTTTAATTTTTAGATTAAAATCTCTGTCAGTTGGCATGAATATTGACTTTATTAGTATGGCAAAGAACTATTTCAGGTTCTTTTTTCTACATAGATTTTCACAATATATATAAAAAATGCCTAGAAGTATTGGCGTACTGCTAGGCAAGTCAATAAATTTTAAAACCAACTTAAAACTTATCAACATGACAAATTTAAAAATTTGTCTTGATTCTTGCAGTATCTATGTAGGAACATATCAGAAGTACAACAACAGAAACCTTTACGGAAAATGGCTCAATCTTTCGGATTATTTAGACTATGACAAGCTATTAGAAGCAATGAAAGAACTTCACCAAGACGAACACGATCCAGAATTTATGTTTCAAGATTATGAAAACTGTTCTTTTTTTGAAAAGCTAGGATTAATTGCAGAAAGTCATTTATCCAATGAAATATTTGAAATAGCAGAGCAAATAAATGATTCTAACTATGAACTTGAAATTTTTGAGGCTTATGTAAATTGTATTGGAAAAATGGATTTTCAAAGTGTTTATGATGGTGTAATAAATTATTATATTGGTGAATATTCAGACGATGAAACATTTGCACAGTATATTTTAGAAGAAAGTATTCCTGAAAGTTTGCCCAACTATATTTATATTGATTGGGAAAGTACAGCAAGAAATATAATGTGTGATTATTTTGAAAGTAACAGACATTATTTCCGAAGTTAAATAAAGATTATTCAGTTTACTTGTGTTTACTTTTAAACTTGACCTATACCTTGACCCATTACAAAACAAAAGCACCTACATTTCTGTAAGTGCTTGATTTAAAAAGTGGTCCCACCTGGGCTCGAACCAGGGACCACCTGATTATGAGTCAGGTGCTCTAACCAACTGAGCTATAGGACCTCAAAACTTGGTTAAATTTTGTGTTTGCAAAAATAGCAAAATTTCTTTTACTACAAAATTTTTTATTGCTTTTCTTGGCAAAGTTCTACCAGCACACCGTTTGTAGATTTCGGGTGCAGGAAGACAACTAATTTGTTATCAGCACCTTCTTTCGGTTCTTCGGAGATAAACTGAAATCCTTCTTTTTTCAATCTTTTCACTTCTTCCAGGATATTTTCAACCCCAAATGCCAGATGATGGATGCCTTCGCCCTTTTTATCGATAAATTTTGAGATCGGACTTTCAGGATTACTGGCTTCCAACAGCTCAATTTTACTTTCTCCGGTTTCATAGAAAGACGTTACCACGCCTTCTCTTTCTACGGATTCTTTTTTATAGGATTCTTTTCCTAATAGCTTGGCAAAAAGTTCATCAGAAACGCCTAAAGACTTTACGGCAATACCAATATGTTCTAGCTTCATAAATACTAATAAATATAATTAAATCGTAAATTTGATACTGCAGTTGAATTTCAAAGTATCAATTCAAACAAAAGTACTAAATTTGCAGAAATTATGGAAAGTAACAGACAAAGAAAAGTAGCACAGATCATTCAGGAAGACTTCGCAGAACTTTTCCGCAAACAGGCTTCAGACAGCAAACAGAGCATATTGGTATCTGTTTCAGATGTAAAAGTAACTGCTGACTTAGGAATTGCTAAAATTTATTTAAGCATTTTCCCTCAGGAGTTCCGTAGCGCTGTGATGAAGGAGATTGAAGAAAACAAACCTCAATACAGAAACTTCATTGGCCAGAAAATGGCAAAACAGGTACGTATTATTCCACAGCTTAACTTTTATCTGGATACAGCTCTTGATGATGTTGAAAAACTGGAAAGAGAATTAAGAGGCGAAGGCGACAATCCTGTTTTATAGATCTTGAAGAATATTGCATTTTACATAGCATCCAGATACCTTTTGGCTAAAAAAGGCAGTACTGCCGTTACGTTTATTACGTGGCTGGCTGTAGGTGCCATGACGGTTGCTGTGGCTGCAATGTTCGTCATTATTTCCGTCTTTTCCGGATTGGAAGAACTGAATAAAGACCTTATTTCCAATCTCCATGCGGATCTGACTTTAAAAAGTTCTGCAGGGAAAACTATTAAAAACCTGGAACAGGTTAATTCGGTTTTAAAAAGCAATAAAGAAGTAAGCAGCTTCTCCCGTGTTATTGAAGAAAAAGTATATATCAACTTCAATGGAAAAGGAGACATTGCCTATTTAAGAGGGGTAGATTCTGCTTATGTCAAAGTAAATCCAATTAATAAAGATGTTTTCTACGGAACCTATCCCAGCTTCAAATATTCTAATGAAGTGTTGATGGAAAACAGCCTGGACAACAGACTTTCTATTCCTGTAGATTCCTCCAATCATTATGCAACGGTCTTTATGCCAAAACCTGGAACAGGGATCATCAATAAGGAAGAAGACATCTATAATAAAAGGGATATTTCGGTAACAGGTGTTTTCCCCGGAAAAGATCAACTGGACAATTACATCATTTCTCCTATTGAACTTACCGAAGAATTGCTCAGCCTGCCAAAAAAATCGGCTTACGAAATCGTTATTAAATTAAAAAATCCGGAGAATGCAGATGCTGTAAAACAAAACCTGCTTTCTTCTCTGGGAAAAAATATTGAGATCAAAACCAAGGAAGAAGAAAATGCTGCTTTCTGGAAAATGATCAACACGGAAAAACTTTTTATCTACCTGATTTTTGCACTGGTTATTTTCATTACAACCTTCAATCTTGCAGGAGCCATCATCATCCTTCAGCTCGATAAAAAAGAGCAGGCAAAATCATTGATATCGCTTGGCTTCCCTTTAAGCCATTTAAGAATGACCTATTTCTACACCGGAATCCTTATTGTGGTTTCCGGAGTAATTACCGGATTAATCCTCGGAACAGCACTTTGCTATTTTCAGCTTTATACAGAGTTCTTCAGAGCCAATGAAGTTCTTCCATTCCCGGTGAAAATTGTAGGAAAAAATTATCTTATCGTAGCACTTACAGCTTCCATCTTTGGAATCACTATTTCATGGTTCTTTTCAAAAATAAGTAGAGAATATCTTACTAAAAGCTAATATCATAGGATTATATATTACATTAAATTAATACATCTCGTTTCCATTTTTTTGTACCTTTACGCCCCAATTTAAAAAAATGAAACGAATTTTATCTTTTTTTCTATTAAGTGTTATATTTATCAACACTTCAGCACAGGCCCCTGCAGGATACTACAATGCTGCTAACGGGTTAACTGGCCCAGCTCTTAAAACCGCATTAAAGAATATTATTACAGCTGGACATCAGGATCATGGATATGGAGGTTTATGGACGGCTTATCTTACTACGGATCGTGATTATTTCTACGAAAATGACGGTACAATTCTAGATATCTATTCTGAAAAACCTAATGGTCCGGATCCATACAATTATACCCCTGTTACCAATCAGTGTGGAAACTACTCAGGCGAAGGAAGTTGCTACAACAGAGAACATATCATTCCTCAAAGTTTATTTAATGAAGCATCTCCAATGGTTTCAGACATCAATTTTATCCGTGCGACAGATGGAAAGGTTAATGGAATGAGATCTGATTACCCATTTGGAATCGTAGGAAACAGTGTTTCATTTCAATCTCAAAATGGTTCTAAACTAGGTACTTCAGCTTCTTTGGGTTATTCAGGTACTGTATTTGAACCTATCGATGCATTTAAAGGAGATGTTGCCAGAATGATTCTTTATTTTGTAACAAGATATGAAGAAAAACTTCAAGGTTTCTCTTCAGGTGGAATGCTTGGAAACGTCGCATTTCCAGGGTTACAACCGTGGGCGCTAAACCAATATCTGGCATGGAATACTATGGATCCTGTATCACCGGAAGAAATAGCAAGAAATAATGCATCTTTTGCGTATCAGGGTAACCGAAATCCTTTTATCGACAATCCTAATTATGCTAATTTGATCTGGAGCAACATCACTCCTGATACAGAAGCTCCTACTGCCGCAACCAATTTAGTTGCCAGCAATCCTACTTCAAATACGATGGATCTTACATGGACAGCTGCAACCGATAATATTGGGGTAACCGCTTATGATGTGTATGCAAATGGATTATTAAAATCTACAGTTTCCGGTATATCAACATCTACTACAGTAACAGGATTATCTCCACTTACAGCATACAATTTTCATTTAATTGCTAAAGATGCGTTTGGAAATACTTCACCACAAAGTAACATTGCAGCAGGAACTACACTTGACGGACCTGCCGGAGGGGGAAGCTGTGGAACTGAAAACTTCTCAAATATACCAACTTCTACAAACCCTGCTTATGCCACAAGAGTTTGGACCAATAATAGCATAACATGGACTGCAGTTGACTCAAGAGTTGACGAGACGATCAATGGTAAGGCAATTACATTAAGAATTGGAAACTTATCCAGTTCTGTTCTTACAGGAGGAATCCAGAATTTAACAGTAACAACTGCATTAAAGTATGGAAGCGGATCCGGTGTTCTAAATGTAGAAATAAACGGAAATCTAGTAGGTACAATTCCTTATAGCGGAACAGCCAATGCAACAACGACAACAACCATTCCTAATATCAATGTAAGCGGAAATGTAGTGATCAAAATTACGAATCCAATTACAAGTCAAAGCGCGCAAAGAGTTGCCATAGATGATCTTAGCTGGACATGTTTTAGTACTTTAGCAACTGTTGAAACTAAAAAAGACAAATCTCAGTTCACGATCTACCCTAACCCGGTAAGAAATAATGAATTATTTGTAAAAGGGGAAAACCTTAACAAAGTTTCAAAAGCGGACATCTACGATCTTTCCGGAAAATTAATTGAAACAATCATTAATCCTTTCAAAAACACAAACAAAATCAGCCTTAAAGGGTTAACCAAAGGAACTTATATCCTGAAAACAGATAACTTCTCTACTAAATTTATCGTAGATTAATTAGTAAAAAATATTTCAACCCAAAGGCCGGATTTATCCGGTCTTTTTTTTATTTTTGATCTATGGATTCCAATAAAAAATTAGGATTGATAGGAAGAAATATTTCCTATTCTTTTTCTAAAAAATTCTTCGAAAATAAGTTCCAAAAGCTCATGCTGAAGAACTTCTCCTACGATATTTTTGATTTGAATGAAATCAATGAAGTGGAAAACCTTTTTTCTTCTCCGGAGCTCTTAGGATTCAATGTCACCATTCCTTATAAAGAAAAAATAATTGATTATCTTGACGAATTAAGTGATGAAGCGGAAAAAATAGGGGCTGTCAACTGTATTCTTATTCAGAATGGCAAAAAGACAGGGTATAATACGGACGCTTTCGGCTTTGAAAAAACGCTTCTCTTACACAAAAAACCTTCACAGGATAAAGCACTGATCTTAGGAAACGGAGGCGCAGCAAAGGCTGTAAAATATGCGCTAGACAAGCATAACATTCCTTCTGTAACGGTTTCAAGAAGCACAGAAATTAACTTTGAAAATCTTGATAAAGAAACTGTTGCAGCATACAAAATAATCATTCAATGTACACCTGTAGGTACTTTTCCAAATGTTAAAGACTGTCTGTCTTTCCCTTTTGATGGTCTTTCTCCAGAACACCTGGTGATCGATCTGATCTACAATCCCAATTACACCCAATTCATCATCAATGCCTCTGAAAAAGGAGCAAAAACAGTCAACGGGTATTATATGCTTGAACAGCAAGCAGAAAAAGCTTGGGAAATTTGGAATTTTCAAAAAAAATAACATAAATTAGTGCTTTAATTGGCCTTAAAGCTATATTTAAAGGATATTAACGCCACTCACATAAAAGATTTGCTATGACTACAGAAAACAATCTTTCTGAAAACGAAGAAAAGAAAAATCCTAACGAAGTATCTCAGGACACATCAGAAAACACAGTTTCTCATGATGCAATCCCACATGAAGATGAAGCAGAGCACCTGGAAGAACATGAAGAGGTAGAAATTTCCCTTACTGATGCTTTAAAGGAAATGGAAAAAATCATCAACACTCCTAACGCCGGTGAGAATTTTAAGAGATTCAACCAGCTGAAGGAAAAAGCAAGTCATTACATCCATGATGAAGTGGAGGATAAAAAGCATGAATACGCAGAAGCCGGAAATGCTCCTGAAAACTTCAGTTATGAGCACCCTTCTCAGGCTAAATATTCCGCATTGGTTAATATTTTCAGAGAAAAACATGACGACTTCCAGAAAGGACAGGAAGAAGAGCAAAAGAAAAACCTTGAGCACCGTCAAAGCATTATCGAGAGACTTAAAAATTTATATACCAGTTCTGAACCAGGAATTAATCTTTTTAAATCCATTCGTGAGATCAAAGAAGACTGGTCAAGAGCCGGACAGGTTGCAAAGTCTGAATTTAAAATTCTCAACAACAATTATTTCCACCACCTGAATCAATTTTATCAGATGCTGGATCTGAACAAAGAATTTTTGGAGCAGGAATACAGTCATAACCTGGAAAAAAGAGAGCATATCATTGCCCGCGCTAAAGAACTGGAAAATGAACCCGTAATTCAGAAGGCTTTAAATGAACTTCAATATCTTCATAAACTTTGGAAAGAAGAGGCTGAACCTGTTTCAGAAGAATTCCGTGAGAAAACATGGGAAGAGTTCAAAGAAATTTCAAATAAAATTCACGAAAGAAAATCTGAGCTTTCCGCTTCTATTGAAAAAGAGCAGACTGTGAATCTTGAAAAGAAAAATGAGATCATTACTGAAATAAAGAAACTTTCCGAACCATCAGAGACTCCTAATCACAATTATTGGCAAAACGCTATTAAAAGAGTTGAGGATCTTCGTTCAGAATTCCTAAAAACAGGAAGTGTTCCAAGAAAACTTTCCAACCAAAACTGGAATGATTTTAAAACAACACTAAGAGGTTTCAATACAACGAAAAACAACTATTATAAATCGTTGAAAGGATCTCAGCAGGCTAATCTTGAAGAGAAGTTAAAATTGATCCAGACGGCACAGGATAATATGAATAACGAGGAATGGGATATCTCAGTTCCTTTATTCAAAAAACTACAGGAAGACTGGAAAAAAATAGGGCACGTTCCAAAGAGCATGACCAATAAAATCTGGGATGAATTCCGTGATGCATGTAACGCGTTTTTCAACAATTACAGAGAGAAAAGCAATACTTCTACCGACAACTGGAAAGAGAATTATAAAAACAAAAAAAATCTTCTTGATGAATTGAAAATGGTTTCCAATGAAGAAGGCAGTATCGAAAAAATTGAGCAGATCAAAACTTCATGGAATAATATCGGTAAAGTTCCGAGAGATAAAATTTCAATCAACTCAGAATTCAATAAGACTTTAAGAGAGAAATTGAAAATAAACAAAATCAATGAACTTGAACTGAAAGAAGAAGGCTTATCTGAAAACCAGCTTACTGACAAAGCAAGAAAGATCAAAAATCAAATTTCAGATCTTGAAGGAGAAATCGTAAAGCTGGAAAACAACCTTTCTTTCTTCAACAAACCATCAAGAGAAAATCCTCTTTTAAGAGATACTTACAATACTATTGATGAGAAAAAAGCTCATTTGGAAACATTAAAACAGAATCTCCACAGCATTATCAGCGGAGATTAATAGATAACAAAATAAATAAAGGCGGAGCAAAGCAATTTGTCTTCGCTTTTTCTTTTTATAGAATATGAACAACGACGAACTTTATATCAAAAGATGTATCGAACTGGCACAGAAAGCCCTTGGTAAGACCTACCCTAACCCTCTTGTAGGAAGTGTAATTGTACACAACGGGGAAATCATAGGTGAAGGATACCATCATAAAGCAGGAGAAAATCATGCTGAAATCAATGCGATCAATTCCGTTAAAAATAAAGAACTGATCCCGGAATCAACGATCTATGTATCTCTGGAGCCTTGTGCTCATTATGGAAAAACACCACCCTGCGCTTTAAGAATCAAAGAATTAGGATTTAAAAAAGTTGTTATCGGCGCGATGGACTCCCACGATAAAGTAAATGGAAAGGGAAAGAAAATCATTCAAGACGCAGGAATTGAAGCCACTTCAGGAATTCTTGAAAAAGAATGTATTGAACTTAATAAGAGGTTTTTCACGTATCATGAAAAGAAAAGACCTTATATCATTTTAAAATGGGCAGAATCAGGTGATGGCTTTTTGGATAAAGATTTTAAACCTACTGCCGTTTCCAATACACTGGTCAATCAGTTCGTTCATCAATTGAGAGCCGACGAACATGCTATTTTAGTAGGAACCAAAACGGCTTTACATGACAATCCAAGTCTTACAGTAAGAAATGCCGAAGGGGTAAATCCTGTCAGAATTCTGATTGACTTTGATTTAAAAGTTCCGGAAACCTTCAACATTTATAAAAACGAAGCAAGAACACTGATTTTAAATTCTGTGAAAGAAAGTACTGAAGGTCATATTCAATTCATAAAAATCAACAAAGATCATTTTCTTCCGGATCTTATGGATGCATTGTATAAAGAACAAATACAGTCTGTCATTATTGAAGGCGGTCGTTTTACACTACAACAGTTTATCGATGCTAACCTTTGGGACGAAGCTCTTATCATTAAAAATAAAAGTCTGATACTGGAAAACGGAACAAAAGCTCCGGAATTTGATCATACAGCGGCCAAAACCGAAGATTTCAGGGATAATACAATTTCTTTCTTTAGACAAAAATAAAACCTTTTTATCACCTTTAAATGAAATAATTTATTTACATTAGTTTTACAAAAAAATTACTATGAAAAATCTAAAGAAAGTTTCAAGACAAGAGTTGAAAAAAGTATCTGGAGGAAATGCTCCTCAATGCTGTTCTTTTTATCCACCTTCATTACAGCATTGCTGTGCAACTCCTTCCAGTATGAGCTGCCCACCACCTTGGGTAGACGGAACATTCCCATGCTAGTATTGTAAAATGGAACTAATTAACCAAACAAAATATTACTATGAAAAATGTAAAAAAAGTATCCAGAGCCCATATGAAAACCATTAAAGGAGGTGTTTTTGTAACATGTACATTACCTAATGGGCAGCCTACAAGATGCAGAGATTACTGCCCAACAGATTTTTGCGGTCCTACAAGCTATATGTGCCTGATTCCAATGGATCTTTGTGGAGATCAAATGTAAGAGTATAATTTCACATTCAAAATACATAAGCCGTCAAGATTTGACGGCTTAATTTATGATTATGGTGCAGAATACTAAAGCATTTAATATTTTTGCATAAACAAAGCAGGAACTCCAATGACGTTTGAATACAAAACCATAGAAAAACCCATAGAAGATATTCTTTTAAAAGAAAAAGGAAGCAAGTTCATCGGATTTGCTTATCCCGTAAATAATGAAAAAGAGCTAAAGGCAGCTTTAGAGAAGGTCAGGGAAGAACATCCGAAAGCCACCCATCACTGCTACGCTTTCAGAATGGGATTAAATGGCGAAAACTATCGTGCTAATGATGACGGAGAACCTTCCGGAAGTGCAGGTCTACCTATTTACAATCAGTTATTGGCGAATGAAATTACAAATATTCTTGTGATTGTGGTCCGCTATTACGGAGGAACTAAACTTGGTGTTTCCGGGCTGGTAAAAGCCTATAAAGAATCTGCAAAGATTACATTGGAAGAAGCCCATATTATGATCCGGGAACTGGAAACGGAAGTTGAGATTCAGTTTAATTTCAATCAACAGAATACGATCTTCACCCTACTTTCAAAATTTGATGCCAAAGTGTTGAATTTTGATGCCAACGAGAACTGTATTCTCACGGCTTCGCTGAAACTGGCCCAAAAAGAAAACATCTCGGAAAAACTATCCGAGATGCAATATGTTTCATTTGAATTTAATGATTAATCCCTTCTTCCACCAAGAAGTAAAGACCCCCAGTAAAGAAGCTGTGCCAGGGAGCCCAGCGCTGCAACAACATAAGTTCTTGCTGCCCATTTTAAACTATCCTGTACCCCAACAAATTCTTCTGCAGTTACAGTTCCTGTATCTTTAAGCCATTTCATTGCTCTGTTACTAGCATCATATTCCACTGGCAATGTTACAAAAGCAAAAAGTGTTGTCATCGCAAACATCGCTACTCCAATTGCCAGAACAGTAGTATTTCCGTTTGGATTTTCAATAGTTCGTGATGCTGCCATTACCGCGATACCCGCTATAAGGACAAACTGCATCAGATTGGAACTTATATTAACGATAGGAACCAGTTTTGAACGTAAGTTCAACATAGAATATCCTACGGAATGCTGTACGGCGTGTCCGCATTCATGAGCTGCTACTGCGGCGGCGGCGGCATTTCTCTGCATATAAACCCCTTCAGAGAGGTTTACTGTTTTATCTGCCGGATTATAGTGGTCCGTCAACTGCCCGGGAACTGATATTACCTGAACATCATTAATCCCGCTATCTCTCAACATTTTTTCCGCTACTTCTTTCCCCGAAAGTCCATTTCGAAGGTGCACATTGGAATAATATTCAAATTTCGATTTCAACCGGGATGAAACCCACCAGCTCACCAACATTGAAATACCAATAATGATATAATAACCCACCATTTTATTTAGATTTTGTGTTTAATTTTTATCCATAATCAAATAAAAACTGTGCCAAAGTATAAGATTTTATTATTTATATTTGTGACTAAATTACCATCAAAAGTTATGTCTAAGGTTTCAATTATTGAAGTAAAAACAGCTGATCAACTCAAGCAATTCGTAAAATTTCCGATGGATTTGTACAAAAACAACCCGTACTATGTCCCATCTTTTATAAAAGACGAAATGAAAATATGGGATGCGAAAGAAAACCCGGCCTTACAGTATTCAGAATCTAAGCAGTTTCTGGCGGCAAAAGACGGTAAAGTAGTGGGTAGAATTGCTGTAATCATTAATCATAAAGAAGAGAAAGAATTAGGGAACAAAAAAGTACGTTTTGGCTGGATAGATTTCACTGATGATGCTGAAGTTTCCAAAGCTTTAATTCAAACCGCTATAGATTATGCCAATGAGCACAATATTGAAATGATTGAAGGACCTATGGGCTTTACCAATCTTGACAAAGCAGGCATGCTGACCATGGGATTTGATAAACTGGCAACAATGATTGGAATCTACAACCATGCCTATTATCCAAAACACCTTGAAAATCTTGGATTAACCAAAGAAAAAGAATGGGTAGAATATGAAATGAATTTCCCGAAAGTACTTCCGGAAAAAGTGGAGAAATTTAGTGGTCTGATTGCTCAGAAATACAAATTGAAAGTTCTTAAATTCAAGTCAAAAGAAGAAATCCTTCCTTATGTAGAACCCATGTTTAAGCTTTTAGATGAAACGTATAAACATCTTTCTACGTATACTCCCATTTCAGAAGAACAGATCAAAACATACAGAGAAAAATATTTCCCTTTTATCAATAAAAATTATGTAATCTGTGTGGTAGATGAAAATCAACAGTTGGTTTCTTTTGCTATCACAATGCCTTCTTATTCAAAGGCGCTTCAGAAATCAAAAGGAAAATTATTTCCATTGGGATGGTGGCACTTTTTACAAGCCGGGAAAAAGAATGATCGTGCCAATTTCTATCTTATCGGCATTCATCCGGAATACCAGAGACGTGGCGTAACGGCAATTATTTTCAAGGAAATTTTCGTACGGTTTACCAGTATGGGAATTGATTTTGCTGAGACCAATCCTGAATTGGAAGAAAACAAAAGCGTGCAGGTACTTTGGCAGGATTACAACCCTGTAAACCATAAACGAAGAAGAACATACTCTTTAATGGTAGGCAACCCAAAATAGGCCTTCTATAACTACTTCATACGAGCTGATGTTTTAAGGAACTCTAAACCTCAATACATCGCTCGTTATTCACAGTCACCACTTTCCTCTGATTTTCGTAAATTTACAGTATGAAACCACAACTCATTATTTTCGCTGTTTTGATCGCCGGATTTATTTGTTATAATATCTTTTTCCAGTTAAAAGATGACAGAATGAATACCATCATCAATATTGCTTTTGCCAGTATTCTTTTTGGATACATCTCATTTATAGCCTATACCCTTTTGAAAAAAATGAAAAAATAGACCCCAATTCTACAATGACCAACCCTTCAATACTTCTGAGAAAGGGAAAGTGGTAGTATTTCAAAATCACATGAGAGGATTTGTCTTTTGGGAGTGACTACAAAAAAAGGGGGAAAAACGCATCATAAAAACAATCATAAAAAGCTAATTTTTATTGATTCTAAATTACCGATTTAACTCATTTTCACCCGACTTTTAAGCTGATAAATTTCATGCTTTCTTGTTTATTCGCTAAATTTGCAAATTGAGATAATAATGCAAAAATGAATTTACCTGAAAGTTATATTCCAATCCTTATCCAGGCTGGTGTAGCAGTAGGATTTGTAGCTGTTTCTTTGCTTGGGGCACATTTCTTAGGGCCACAACAGAAAAAAGGAGACTCTGTAAAAAACCAAAGCTGGGAATGCGGGATTCCTGTAGAAGGAAATGCTAGAACACCGTTTTCTATCAAATACTTCCTGACAGCGGTATTGTTCGTCCTATTCGATATTGAAATCGTATTTTTTTATCCTTATGCGGTAAACTTCAGAGAATTCGGCATGGAAGGCTTCCTTGCCGTACTTACATTCGTTGCGATTTTCTTCGTAGCGTTTTTCTATGTTTGGAAACGCGGTGCGCTGGATTGGGATAAGTAGGATAATTAAAAATCAAAAATTATAAATTTTAGATCGGATTTTAAGCATAGAAAATGATGTTTTAATCTACAATCTGAAATTTAAAATCTAAAATCTAAGAGATGTCAGATAAAAAACCAGTAATAAGAACAGATGCACCTGCTCCCGAAGGCTATGAAGGAGAAGGGTTTTTCGCAACAAAACTGAGCAGTGTAATCGGGATGGCTAGAAAGTTTTCACTTTGGCCATTGCCATTTGCAACCTCTTGTTGTGGTATCGAGTTTATGGCTACCCTGAACCCCACTTATGATGCTTCAAGATTTGGTATGGAAAGAAACTCTTTCTCTCCAAGACAAGCAGATATGCTCATGGTTTGTGGAACTATATCAAAGAAATTGGGACCAGTCCTGAAAGAAGTTTACACTCAGATGGCTGAGCCAAAATGGGTAGTCGCAGTTGGAGCTTGTGCTTCCAGCGGTGGTATTTTTGATACCTATTCTGTACTTCAGGGAATTGATAAAATTATTCCGGTAGATGTGTATGTTCCTGGATGTCCTCCAAGACCTGAGCAGATTATTGAAGGAGTAATGCAGGTACAGGCTCTTGCAGAGAGTGAAAGTATCAGAAGAAGAGATATGCCTGAATATCAGAAATTATTAGATTCTTACAACATAAGCAACTAAACGGAGATGACAAACGAATTTGTATTAGAAGCAATCACAAGAGAATTTCCGGAATCTGTCATTTCAAGCTCAGAACCTTATGATATGCTAACGGTTGAAGTGAAGAAAGAAGATATTAAGAAAATCATTCATTATCTTAAAGATTCATCTTTGGAATTTAATTTCCTTACGGATATTTGTGGTATTCATTACCCTGAATTCCCTGACAAGGAAATTGGTGTTGTATACCATTTGCATAATATGATGGCCAATTTCAGATTACGTCTGAAAATCTTCATGTCCAGAGAAAATATAGAAGTAGATTCTCTTACAGAATTATATGCAGGAGCTAACTGGATGGAAAGAGAAACGTATGATTTCTATGGGATTAAATTTAAAGGACACCCGGATCTTAGACCTATCTTGAATATGGAAGATCTTGGATACCACCCAATGTTGAAAGAATATCGCCTTGAAGATGGTACCAGAACCGACAAGGACGATAATATGTTCGGAAGATAAAAAATATAAATGATTACTGATGATTGAGCCTATCAATTATCGCTTATCAATTATCAATTATATATTATGAAAGATAACTCATTATCTAATATACTAAACCAGTACGAAAGTAAGGAACAGATTGACGGACAATTATATACCCTCAATTTAGGACCTACCCACCCTGCTACTCACGGGATTTTCCAAAACATCTTAACGATGGATGGAGAGAGAATTCTTCATGCTGAACAGACGGTAGGATATATCCACAGAGCATTTGAGAAAATTTCTGAAAGAAGAAACTATTCTCAGATCACTACCCTTACTGACCGTATGAATTACTGTTCTGCACCGATCAATAACCTGGGTTGGCACATGACAGTGGAGAAGCTGATCGGAGTTAAAGTTCCAAAACGTGTAGACTATATGCGCGTTATCCTTATGGAACTTGCCAGAATTGGCGATCACCTGATTTGTAACGGGGTAACCGGAATGGACTCAGGAGCCATTACAGGTCTTACTTATATGTTCATCGAAAGAGAACGTATTTATGATATGTATGAGCAGATTTGTGGAGCAAGGATGACAACCAATATGGGAAGAATCGGAGGATTTGAAAGAGATTTCACGCCTAAGTTCCATGAGTTACTGAAAGATTTCTTAAAAACCTTCCCTGCAAGATTTAAAGAATTCGGTACCTTATTAGAGAGAAACAGAATTTTCATGGACAGAACCATCGGTACAGGAGCCATCTCTGCCGAGAGAGCTTTAAGCTACGGTTTCACAGGTCCAAACTTACGTGCAGCAGGAGTAGATTACGATGTAAGAGTTGCACAGCCTTATTCATCATACGAAGATTTCGACTTTATTATTCCTGTAGGAACTTCAGGAGATACTTATGACCGTTTCATGGTTCGTCAACAGGAAATCTGGGAATCCCTTAAAATCATCAACCAAGCATACGACAACCTTCCGGAAGGACCATTCCACGCGGATGTTCCTGATTTCTATTTACCTGAAAAAGCAGATGTTTACAGTAAAATGGAAGCATTGATCTACCACTTCAAAATTGTAATGGGAGAAACAGATGTACCGAAAGGAGAAGTTTACCATGCTGTAGAAGGTGGAAACGGAGAACTAGGATTCTATCTTGTGAGTGACGGAGGAAGAAGCCCTTACAGACTTCACTTCAGAAGACCATGCTTCATCTACTATCAGGCATACCCTGAAATGATTACAGGTTCTGTAATTTCAGATGCCATTGTAACGATGTGTAGTATGAATATTATTGCGGGAGAATTAGACGCATAAAAAGAAGAGGTCAGACATCAGATTTCAGATGTTAGACTCTTCGCTTTACATATAAATTTAAAAATCTGATGTCTAGAATCTGACATCTGAAATCTTAGATAAAAAATGAGCGAAACAATAGCTTTTAAACCGGAAAGTTTAGCACAGGTACATAAAATTATCGCAAGATATCCTGAAGGAAGACAAAAATCTGCTCTTCTTCCTGTACTTCACATAGCACAGAAAGAATTCGGAGGTTGGTTAGATGTTCCTGTGATGGATTATGTTGCCGGACTATTAAGTATCCAGCCAATCGAAGTATATGAAGTGGCTACTTTCTATACGATGTTTAATATGAAGCCGGTGGGTAAATATGTTTTGGAAGTTTGCAGAACAGGACCTTGTATGGTTTGTGGTAGTGAAAAAATTCTGGACCATATCAGAACCAAACTGAATATTAAAGATGGAGAAACTACTGAAGACGGTATGTTCACATTAAAGCCTGCTGAATGTCTTGGAGCATGCGGATATGCGCCAATGCTGCAGCTAGGAAAATTCTTTCATGAAAATTTAACGATAGAAAAGGTAGATGAAATCCTTGATCTTTGCAGACAGGGACAAATTGCTTTAGACTAAAATAATTTTAAATCCCGAATTTCGGATTTAAGCTTAGTTAATTTTTTAAATAATTACAAAAAAGCTAGAAGCCAAAAGCCAATAGCTAAAAGCATAATAAACAATGAGTAAAAAACTTTTACTTAAAGACGCACATATAGAAGGTATTCGCTACTTTGAAACATACCGTAAACAGGGAGGTTACACTGCAGCTGAAAAAGCCTTGAAGATGACTCCTGACGAAATTCTTGAAGAAGTAAAAGCTTCAGGACTAAGAGGTCGTGGTGGAGCTGGATTCCCAACAGGGATGAAATGGAGCTTTTTGGCAAAACCAGAAGGTGTACCAAGACACTTGGTGGTCAATGCAGACGAATCTGAACCGGGAACTTTCAAAGACAGATATTTGATGGAATTTCTTCCTCACTTATTGATTGAAGGAATGCTTATCTCATCTTTTACTTTAGGATCAAATGTTTCTTATATCTATATCCGTGGAGAATATTCATGGATTCCGGATATCTTAGAAGAAGCGATCGAAGAAGCTAAAGCAGCAGGATTTTTAGGTAAAAATATCTTAGGAACAGGTTTCGATCTTGAAATCTATGTTCAGAGAGGTGGTGGAGCATATATCTGTGGTGAAGAAACTGCATTGCTTGAATCCCTTGAAGGAAAAAGAGGAAATCCAAGATTAAAACCGCCATTCCCGGCTGTAAAAGGACTTTGGGAAAGACCAACAGTGGTAAACAACGTTGAGTCTATTGCGGCAATCGTTCCAATCATTGATATTACAGGTGCTGAATATGCAAAAATCGGGGTAGGAAGATCTACAGGTACGAAATTGATTTCTGCTTGTGGAAACATCAACAAACCGGGTGTATATGAAATTGATATGACTATCACTGTAGAAGAATTTATCTACTCTGATGAATATTGTGGTGGTATTAAAGACGGAAAAAAATTAAAGGCTTGTATTCCTGGAGGAAGTTCTGTTCCGATTGTTCCAGCTAATTTATTGTTGAGAACTGTGAACGGAGAGCCGAGATATATGAACTATGAATCATTGGCAGATGGTGGTTTTGCTACCGGAACGATGATGGGTTCAGGAGGTTTCATCGTTTTGGATGAAGATCAGTGTATCGTAGAACACACCATGACATTGGCGAGATTTTATCACCATGAAAGTTGTGGACAGTGTACACCTTGCCGTGAAGGAACGGGATGGATGCACAAGATTTTGAAGAAAATCGAGAAAGGAGAAGGAAAAATGGAAGATATCGATCTACTTTGGGATATCCAGAGAAAAATCGAAGGAAACACCATTTGTCCATTGGGTGATGCAGCGGCCTGGCCAGTTGCAGCAGCAATTCGTCACTTCAGAGATGAATTTGAGTGGCATGTGAAAAACCCAGAGTTGTCTCAGACTCAAAATTATGGATTGGCACATTATGCAGATCCTATCCCAGCTGTTGAAAAAAATGCTTAGTTAAAATGAAGAAGTTATTAGTTGTTGGTTTAATGATGTCGAATTTTGTATTTGCACAAAATAAGAAAACAGATACTGCAAACTATAATAGATCCGTTGAAGAGGATTTATCATATGTAGCGAGTGAGAAACAGCAGATTAAAGCTGAAAAAAAGGAAAAGCCTAATCCATTAAGTAAGAAAGGTCAGGTTTTCGTTTTTTATGGCTGGAACAGAGCTGCTTATAGTAATTCCGACATCCACTTTACTGGAAACGGATACGATTTTCAATTGAATAATGTAACAGCACAAGACAGGCCTACAAAATTCGGAATCGTTTATTTTGATCCAAGTTGGTTTACCGTAACGCAGTATAATTTCAGAATAGGATATTTTATTAAAGATAATTTAGCACTTGTTTTAGGGATTGACCACATGAAATATGTGATGGATCAAAATCAAACCGTTAACTTTAAAGGACATATCTCAGATCCTGAATATGCAGCAATGGTACAAAACGGACAGGTAAACCTGGCAGATGAGAAGTTCCTTACTTTTGAACATACAGACGGATTAAATTATGAAAATTTAGGTCTTGAGAAATACAAAAATCTTATTCATAAGAAAAATATAGATTTAGTATGGTCTTACGGAGCCGGGATCGGGTTCATGTTTCCGAAAAGTAATGTAAAACTTTTTGGAAATGAAAGAAGTGACCGTTTTCATGTTGCAGGGATGGGAACCGATATCAGATCCAGTCTTAACTTAGTTTTCTGGAAAAACTGGATGCTTAGAGTAGAAGGAAAAGCTGGTTATATTAATATGTGGGATATTAAAACTACATTAAATAACAAACCTGATAAAGCCCGCCAGGATTTTGTTTTCGGACAAGTTCTAGCAGGAATTGGATATACATTTAATACTAAGAAATATAAATAACAAAGCCTATTGCTTAGCGCATAAAGCTTAAAGCATACGATATGAGCGAAGAAGTTAAAAAATTCAAAATAACGATAGACGGACAGACTACTGAAGTTTTGCCTGGTACTTCTATTTTGGAAGCTGCAAGACAAATCGGTGGTAAATCTGTACCTCCAGCTATGTGCTACTACAGCAAATTGGAGACCAGTGGAGGAAGATGTAGAACGTGTCTTGTAGAAGTTTCTAAAGGATCTGAAGCTGATCCGCGTCCTATGCCAAAATTAGTTGCCAGCTGCAGAACTAATGTAATGGACGGTATGGAGGTAAAAAACCTTAGTTCTGAGAAAGCTCAGGAAGGAAGAAAAGCCGTTACCGAGTTCTTATTGGTAAATCACCCGCTGGACTGCCCTGTTTGTGATCAGGCTGGAGAATGTCATCTTCAGGATTTAGGTTATGAGCATGGAAACCTTCAGACGAGAACTGAATTTGAAAGAAATACTTACGAAGCTGATGATCTTGGACCGAACATCAAATTGAATATGAACCGTTGTATTCTTTGTGCAAGATGTGTATTGACAGCTAATCAACTTACAGAAACAAGAGAGCACGGTATTCTTTTCAGAGGAGACCACGCGGAAATTTCTACTTATTTAAATAAAGCTTTAGATAATGACTTCAT
Organism: Chryseobacterium sp. GW821-FHT04C04; assembly: GCF_059420365.1. Lineage (NCBI taxonomy): Bacteria > Pseudomonadati > Bacteroidota > Flavobacteriia > Flavobacteriales > Weeksellaceae > Chryseobacterium > Chryseobacterium sp. GW821-FHT04C04. The sequence goes on from NZ_JBWKTO010000006.1 coordinate 367,257, forward strand.
CGGAAACGTTATTGACGTGTGTCCTGTAGGAGCATTAACAGACAGAACAGCACGTTTCACAAGCAGAGTTTGGTTCACAAAACCAATGAATGCTACATGTAAATGTGATAAGTGTTCCGGAAAAGCTGTAGTATGGATGAAAGGAGATGAAGTGGTAAGAGTAACTGCAAGAAAAGACCAGTGGGGTGAAGTAGAAGAATTCATCTGTGATACATGCCGTTTCGAAAGAAAAGAATTATCAAACTGGAATATCGAAGGTCCTAGACATATCGACAGACACTCTGTAATTTCATTGAACCACTATGAAAAGCCTAAAGATGAGCTAAGAGTTTTAGACAATCCGATGGCTAAAGAAATCAGTGAAAAAGACGAACAATAATTAATAAGACATCAGATTTCAGATACCAGACTTCAGACAACAAATTAATCTGACATCTAGCATCTGACATCTTAATATCTAAATAAAAATGGATTTACTTACATTTAAACTTATACTTGTACTAGCACTTTTCCTGCTATCGTTAACGATTGCAGCCTACTCTACCTGGGCAGAAAGAAAAGTTGCCTCTATCATGCAGGATAGAATTGGTCCTAACAGAGCTGGACCTTTCGGATTACTCCAGCCTCTTGCTGATGGTGGAAAGTTTTTCTTTAAAGAAGACTTTACTCCGGCCAATGCAGAAAGATTCCTATTCGTATTAGGACCTGCTTTGGTAATGTTTATTTCATTGATTACAGGAGCTGTTATTCCTTGGGGTAAAAGTTTAAATATCGCAGGTACTTCTTTTGATCTTCAGGTTGCTAACATTGACGTTGGTGTCCTTTTCATCATCGGAATGGCTTCCATCGGGGTTTACGGAATCATGATCGGGGGTTGGGCTTCGAACAACAAATATTCATTATTAGGTGCTATCCGTGCTTCTTCTCAGATGATTTCTTATGAATTGGCAATGGGATTAGCACTTCTTTCTATCATTATGATGACAGGAAGTTTAGATTTAAAAGAAATCACCGAAAGTCAGACTACTGGAAAATTATGGGGAGTAATTCCTTGGGTTTCCGGTATGAACTGGAACATTTTCTACCAGCCGATCGCTTTCCTTGTTTTCTTTGTAGCCGCTTTAGCAGAAACCAACAGACACCCTTTCGATTTACCTGAGTGTGAATCTGAATTGGTAACAGGATACTCTACAGAATACTCTTCCATGAAATTAGGTTTATATATGTTCGGGGAATACGTGAACATGTTTATTTCTAATGCTTTCATGGTCGTTCTTTTCTTTGGAGGGTATAACTATCCTGGTATTGAATGGGTAACTCAGAACTGGGGTGAAAACGCTGCAGGGATCTTGAGTGTTGTAGCATTCTTAACGAAGACTGTAATCGGAATTTTGATCTTCATGTGGATCAGATGGACGCTTCCAAGATTCAGATACGATCAGTTAATGCATTTGGGATGGAAAACATTAATTCCAATGGCATTGGTAAACCTATTAATTACAGGAGCTGTAATTTTAGCATTTGCAAACTAAGAAAATTTGAAAATGAGCTGACTTGAAAATTTGATAATGAAATCAAAATTTTATCTTTAGCCTATCATATTCAATCATCAATATTAAATAATTAAGATAGCAGACAAGATTAGTCTAAAATCTGGTGTCTAACATCTAATATCTATAATTAAATGAAACTTACAAACAGATCAAAAGTTGTTTCCAATAAAGAAATGACCCTTGCTGAAAAAATCTACTTGCCTGCGATCTTTACAGGGATGGGGATTACATTTAAGCATGCTGTAAGAACCGTGATAAAGGGTGCTCCCGCAGTATATTCGTATCCGGAAGTACAGAAGCCGAGAACTACCATCTGGAGAGGCCAGCACGTTCTGAAAAGAGACGAAGAAGGCAGAGAAAGATGTACAGCTTGCGGACTGTGTGCGGTAGCTTGTCCTGCAGAAGCCATTACGATGACTGCTGCTGAAAGAACTAAAGAGGAAAAAGGTCTTTACAGAGAAGAAAAGTACGCTTCAGTATATGAAATCAATATGCTAAGATGTATTTTCTGCGGAATGTGTGAAGAAGCTTGTCCTAAATCTGCGATCTATCTTACCGATAGATTGGTAGATGTAGAAACCAACAGAGGTTCTTTCATTTACGGAAAAGATAAATTAGTTGAAAAAATAAATGAAAGGATTGATATCACGACAAGACAATCCGAGAAACAAAAAAATGCGGTAAAATAATGGATCAGTTTTTATTTTTCTTGGTGGCGTTTTTAGCAGTGGCAAGTGCGGTTTACTTCGTGTTTGCAAGAAATCCTTTATATGCTATTCTGTCATTGATTGTTACGATGTTTTCAATTGCAGGAATGTACATTCTTTTGAATGCTCAGTTCCTGGCAATTATCCAGATTATAGTGTACGCAGGTGCCATCATGGTACTTTTCCTTTACATCTTAATGATGCTTAACCTTAATAAAGGAGACGAAAGTAAGAAGAACAATACTTTAAAATTTGTTGGAGTTTTTACTGCAGGTATTCTTTTAGTAGGAGTATTAGGCGTTTTCAGAGGAGTAAAAGACAACCATATTGTGGTTGAAAATGTAGACAGAGGTGTTGGTCTTACGAAAAATCTGGGTAGACTTTTGTTTAATGAATATGTTTTACCGTTTGAGCTTGCTTCCATCCTAATTCTGGCAGGTATTGTAGGCGCGGTATTAATCGGTAAAAAAGATTTATAAAATTATGGGAGAAGTAAATACTTTTATACAAAGCGTCCCTTTGGAATACTTCATCATTCTTTCATCAGTATTGTTCTGTCTGGGAGTAATGGGAGTATTGCTTAGAAAAAATGCTATTGTGATTCTGGGCTGTGTAGAGCTTATGCTGAATTCTGTAAACCTTTTATTGGCAGCTTTCTCAGCGTACAAAGGCAACGGCGACGGACAACTTTTAGTTTTCTTCATTATGGTGGTAGCAGCTGCTGAAGTAGCGGTAGGTTTGGCAATTATTGCGATGCTATATAGAAACACCCGTTCTGTAGATGTGAGTATATTTAATAAATTAAGAGGATAGGAATGGAGAATCTAGTATATGCAATAGTACTCTTACCACTTTTAGGGTTTCTTATTAACGGTTTATTCGGGAAAAATCTTCCAAAAATATTGGTGGGATCTTTGGCTACAGCAATGGTTTTCGGATCTTTCTGTATCGCTGTAAGTCTTTTTATGAATTTCAATTCTGAAAGCCAGCCTGTAATCGTAAAAGCTTTTGAATGGTTTAGAGTAAATGGTATTCAAATCAATTTTGGATTCCAGATTGATCAGCTTTCTTTAATGATGGTGATGATCATTACAGGTATCGGTTCACTGATCCACTTATACTCTATCGGATATATGAGTCATGATAAAGGGTTCTACAAGTTCTTTACTTATCTGAATCTTTTCATCTTCTCTATGTTACTTTTAGTGATGGGAAGCAACTACCTTATCTTATTCATCGGATGGGAAGGGGTAGGTCTTTGTTCTTACCTGTTGATCGGATTCTGGTACACCAACGAAGAATACGGTAAAGCAGCAAGAAAAGCTTTCATCATGAACAGAATTGGTGACCTTGCTTTGTTGATCGGTATCTTTATGATTGCCTCTCAGACAAATGCTGTAGATTATCTTTCTGTAGCAGAAAATGCTTCAAAATTTGAATTAGACGGAACAGTGATCATCTTTATCACAGCGAGTTTATTCATCGGTGCTACCGGTAAATCGGCTCAGGTTCCTTTATATACATGGTTACCGGATGCGATGGCCGGGCCTACTCCTGTATCAGCGTTGATCCACGCGGCAACGATGGTGACTGCAGGGATTTATTTGGTAGTAAGATCAAACTTCTTATTTACTTTAGCACCTACAGTACAGGGAGGAATTTTACTGATCGGGTTCTTGACTGCTGCTTTAGCAGGATTCTATGCACTTCGTCAGAACGACATCAAAAAAGTATTGGCATACTCTACCGTTTCACAACTTGGATTTATGTTCATTGCCTTAGGTCTTGGAGCATATACAACAGCAATGTTCCACGTAATGACACATGCATTCTTTAAGGCTTTATTATTCTTGGGTGCAGGTTCAGTAATCCACGCAATGAGCAACGAGCAGGATATGCGTTTCATGGGAGGTCTTAAGAAATATATTCCTCTTACACACGCTACATTCCTGATCGGAACATTAGCCATCTCAGGTTTCCCTTTATTATCAGGGATGATCTCTAAAGACGAAATTTTAGTAGCGGCTTTCGCAAAAAATCCAATCTATTGGGTAATCTTGTTTGTTTTAGCGGCAATGACTGCAACCTATATGTTCAGACTATACTACCTTACATTCCATGGAGAATTCAGAGGTACTGAAGAACAAAAACACCACTTACACGAAAGCCCGTCAAATATGACATTACCATTGATCGTATTGGCTATTCTTTCTGTAATCGGAGGTTTTATCAACCTGCCACACTTCATCGGGCACGGGCACTATGCCAAACTGATGGAATGGTTAAAGCCTGTTCTTACGGAACAAAGCTACAGCCAGATGGAAGCTACTCTTTCCGGAGTACCTTTCAATACTGAAATGATCTTATTAGCAGCTACAGTGCTTATGTTCTTTACAGTATGGTTCATCGTTAGAAATACTTATGTAAGTAAGAAAAAGATGGCTATTGCAGAAGAGAACTACACCGGATGGGAAAAGCTTTCTGCTAAGAAATTATATATTGACGAACTTTACAACGCATTGATTGTAAAAACTGTTGAAGGATTAGGACGCGGAGGAAAAATGTTTGATAAGGGTATCTTAGACCGTTTTGTAAACTTTGTAGGTGATGGTGCTGAAGACAGCGGTAAAGCTATGAAGCGTGTACAGAACGGAAATGTAGAGACATATATCCTTATCATGTCTTTAGCGGTGGGAATTATATTAATTGTTAACTTTTTATTACAATAATAATGTCTTGTTTATTATTAACATTATTACTATTACCCCTAGTAGGTTCGGGATTAGTTTTTGCATGGAAGAGTAATTCCAGCAAATATTTGGCGCTTGGAATTGCATTGATACAAATGCTTGTAACATTCTATATACTTTCGGATTTCGATTTTACTCCGACAGTAGACAGTGTATTGCAGCATGAGATCAATTATCCATGGTCACAATTTATGAAGAGCTCTCTTCACTTCGGTATCGATGGAATGAGCATGCTTCTTTTATTATTGACCAATATTCTGGCTCCAATTATTATTTTATCTTCTTTCAATGAAAATGTAAACTACAGAAATACATTCTACGGATTGATTCTGTTGATGCAGTTCGGTCTTATAGGAGTATTTACTTCTCTAGACGGATTGTTGTTCTACATTTTCTGGGAAGTAACATTGATTCCAATTTGGTTTATCGCCGGACTTTGGGGACAAGAAAATAAAAGGTTTGAATTCACTACGAAATTCTTCGTATATACATTCGTTGGATCTTTATTTATGTTAATCGGATTGATCTATGTGTACAACCACTCTGCATCATTCGCTTTAACGGATCTATACAATGCACAACTGAACGAAACACAACAGACTGTGGTATTCTGGTTTATCTTCTTTGCATTTGCAGTGAAATTACCGGTATTCCCTTTCCATACCTGGCAGCCTGATACCTATACCTACTCTCCTACTCAAGGATCGATGTTGTTATCCGGGATCATGCTTAAGATGGCAATCTATGGTGTAATGCGTTATTTACTACCCATCACTCCTCTTCCGATTGCGGGAATTTCAGGGCAGATCGTGATCATCCTTGCTATCGTAGGAATTGTTCACGGAGCTTTGATTGCTATTATCCAGACGGATATGAAGAGAATCATTGCCTATTCATCTTTCTCTCACGTAGGACTGATGGTAGCCGGGATCTTTGCTTCAGCAGTAGTTACTCTTAGAGGAACTTTCAATGTAGAAGGAGCAGAAGGAGCTTTGGTACAGACTTTCGCTCACGGGATCAACGTCGTAGGATTATTCTACTGTTGTGATATTTTATACAAGAGATTTAAATCAAGAGACATCAGACAAATGGGTGGTTTAGCTAAAGTAGCTCCTAAATTTGCAGTATTGTTCTTGATCATTATATTAGGCTCAATGGGAGTTCCATTAACTAATGGATTCATTGGGGAATTTATTCTATTAAAGTCTGTATATGATTTTAACGGAACAGCAGCAGTAATTGCTGGTCTTACGGTAATTCTTTGTGCGGTGTATTTATTGAGATTCTACGGAAAAGCAATGTTCGGAGAAGGAGATGCAGCAGTTTTAAGCACAGCAAAAGATTTATCCGGCGTAGAATTTTCTGTATTGGCAAGTTTAGCGGTTTTTGTGATTTTACTTGGTATTTTCCCACAACCGGTAATCGACATGGTGGGTAGTTCGGTGAAGTTTATCTACACAGCAATGGCTAATTAAGAATTTAAAGATTTAAAAATTAAAAAATTAAGAGATTAAGAAGCATAAAAGAGGAAAGACAGGAGCCTATTGAACCTGAAACTTGAAACCTTAAACTTCTGATCTCACATCTCAAATCTATATTATGAGTGTTTTAATTATTGTTTTCCTAACGGCAGTTATTGCGTTATTTTCAGGAGTTTTCGAACAAGGAAAATTCGCAAGATACATTGGGATTTTAGGATTAATCATCGCATTGTACGTAAGTTTTATGCCTGAATGTGCGTTCTTCGACCATTACAAGCATATGTATGAGTACAGTGACAATACGGCGTTATTTACTAAAATTTCAATCGTAACAACTTTATTATTATTCTTCCTGGGAGGTTTTGCATTCAGCAATCACAGAAGCCACCAGTCAGAATTATATGCATTGATGCTATTTGCATTATGTGGAGGGATTATCCTTTTCGGATATCAGAATCTGGTAACGATGTTCCTGGGTATTGAAATCCTTTCTATTCCATTATATGTAATGGCTGGAGCTAACAAAACTGATCTGAGATCAAACGAAGCTTCTATCAAATATTTCCTAATGGGTGCATTTGCAACAGGTTTCTTACTGTTCGGTATTGCGTTCATCTACGGAAGTGCTGGAAGTTTTGATCTGTATAAGATCCATGATTTCGGAGTAGCCAACTCAGGGAATGTAATGTTCATCTTAGGAGTATTACTGATTCTTTGTGCATTGGCATTCAAAGTAGCTTTAGCCCCTTTCCACATGTGGAGCCCTGATGTATATGCAGGTTCTCCATCATTGATCACCGCTTTCATGGCAAGTGTGGTAAAGATCTCTGGATTCTTTGCGCTCTTCAGATTGATGACTCTTGGTTTCGCCGGAGTTACCCATGAATGGATCAACGTTTTAGGCGTATTCTTAATCATTACTTTATTATTGGCAAACGTTATGGGTCTTGCTCAGACGAATGCAAAAAGAATGCTGGCTTACTCTTCAGTTTCTCACGCAGGATATATTGGATTGGTATTCTTCGGAATGACAAGCCTTTCTACATATAACCTTGCCTTTTACCTATTTGCATATTCTTTATCTACAGTAGGAGTTTTCATGTGTCTGATCTGGGTAGAGAAATTAAAAAGAGAAACATCTTTTGGAGCCTTCAAAGGATTGGCAAAAACTGAACCTTTATTAGCAACAGCATCATCGATCTCTATGCTTTCAATGGCGGGAGTTCCGTTAACAGCTGGGTTTATGGGGAAATTTGCTTTATTCTCCCAAGCGATGAACGGTGCTGCTTTCTTAGTATTGGTAGCCGTATTAGGTTCTGCCCTATCTATCGCTTACTATTTAAGACTGATCATTTCAATGTTCTTCTTTAAAGAGTCTACATTCAAGTCATCAGAAAAAGTAACACTTACTTACAACATTGTTGCGGTAGTTATCATTGCAGCGATTATCATTCTGGGAATTTTCCCTGACCTTTTTGCAAGAATGTTCGGATTGTAAAATCTGAATTTTAAGATAATAAAAAGCACAACTTTTCAGTTGTGCTTTTTTATTGTAAGCAGGGTGCATATATGGATAAAAACAAAAGCTTATATTTGAAAAAACAAAACCAGGAAACTCCGCATACACTTAACTTTTGTATCTGTTAATTTATACACCACGCTCTTTTAATTGAATATGAAAAACATTTTTTACCTCATATTTTTCACGCTGCTATCCATCTCTTGTCACTCTCAGAATACTAAAGATTATAATTTCGGGTTTGAATCAAAAACAGGAAATAATCTCTTATCTGACGGCTGGTTCAGCTGGGGAAACAATAAGGTAAAAATAGAGTCAACCCAACCTCATTCAGGGAAAAAATCGGTAAGTCTTCAATCTGATACGACAGACCGTACTGGAGGAATGGCGTATATTCTTATGAACAGCTACCGGGGAAAAGAAGTAACACTGGAAGGTTATATCAAAACAGAAAATGTGGAAAACTCCGCAGGCTTGTTTATAACTTTTGAAGATCAACAGGAAATTAACATTGAATCAAAAGACATCCAAACCGAAAACCTCAACGGAACTACAGATTGGAAAAAATACACGGTAACCGCTATTATACCTGAAGCCTCCAATACCATTATGATTGGTGGATTTCTTAAAGGAAAAGGCAAAGCCTTGTTTGATCAATTTAAACTTTATATAGACGGAAAAAATATTGAAGAACTTTCACCTCAAGACTTATCCCAATCTCCCGATGAATTCTTTCTCGATTCTCAATTCAGGATTAACGGGCTCCATAAACAACAAATCAATAACCTATATCAATTGGGGAAAACGTGGGGATATTTGAAGTATCACAGCCCGGAAAATTCAAAAGGAAATCTCAATTGGGATTATGAGCTATTTCGTTTTCTACCCTATATAAATTCTAAAAACTTTGACGCCTTATTATACAGCTGGAGCAGATCTTTCAGTACCGGTATAAAAACAGACATCAAAGAAAATTATTATATTGATTGGGTTCCGAATGAAGGAAATCCAATATTTAAAAATGAAGAGTCCTATCCACGGATGAAGTGGAATGATGACGGAATGAAACTTCTTGCATTATTCCGTTACTGGAATAGCATCAATTATTTTTTCCCTTATAAAGACGTCATAGGAAAGAACTGGGATCTTGTTTTGAAAGATTACATTCCAAAAATAGTTCATACCGATGATGAACTCAGTTACAAACTGGCATTGCTGGAACTTACTAAAGAGATCAATGATACCCATGCCTGCATTTACGATTTCGGAAGTGTTATTGATGAATTTTACGGCATCAATGAAGCCCCTTTGAAAACCCGATTTATCGGTGATCAACTGGTCATCACAGACATCTGGAAACAAAATACAGCATCGGGATTTGCCGTGGGAGATATTATCACAGAGATCAACCACAAAAAAGTAAATGATATTCTGGCCGAAAAAGTAAAATATATCCCTGCTTCCAACAAAGCTGCTCTTCTCAGAGATATCAGCAGTATCATTCTCAAAACAAATGAAAATGATATCGCCATAACCATACAACACCATAATGGAACACTTTCGGATATCAGTTTAAAAACAATACCCGGCCAGGATGAAATTGTGGAAAAAAGTATTCCGACACATAAAGAATTGGATCATAATATTGGGTACATCTACCCTGCTGTCATCACAAAAGAGGAAATTCATACGGTGATGAAAAAATTTATGAATAAAAAAGGAATGATCATTGATCTCCGATGTTATCCTAGAGAGTTTTCAACCTCCATCCTTTCCGATTATTTTTTTCCCACTTCCCAAGAATTTGCTCAATTTAAAGCAACATCATTACACCATCCCGGAAAATTTGAGGTGAATGGAAATGCAAAAATTGGGAAAACAAACCGTAATTATTACAAAGGTAAAGTAGCTATTTTAGTGGATGAAACAACGCAAAGCGCGTCAGAATTCCTTGCAATGGCCTTACGCACAGCTCCCAAGTCTGCTGTGATTGGTTCTCAAACAGCAGGTGCAGACGGAGATGTTTCCAAAATACTTCTTCCTGGTGGAGTAAGCACTTCAATAAGTGGACTGGGAATATATTACCCTAATGGAAAAGGAACCCAAAGAACAGGCGTTTCTATTGATATTCAGGTCAAGCAGACCTTACAATCCATACGAAGCGGAAAGGATCCTCTGATCGAAAAAGCAATAGAATTTATTAATCAATAACCTAGTAATCTGTCTTTCCAAAAAACAGCAAAGAATTACAAAATACATTGCAATATTTCCCAAAGTATCTGTAAATTATGTACAATAAAATAAAATTTCCACTCTACCCATATTCCGCTTTTTTCATAACTTTACTCTAAATTTCAGCTCTTGGCTAATCTCTACAAAAAAGACTCTCCTTTTCAGGTTTATATATCATTCAAAAAATATTTGGATGTTCTGGAGCATATCCGATATAACGATAGATTGGAATATAGAGTCAATTATGCAGAATCCCTGATCGAGAGTACCAAAAATTTTAAAGAACTTCGGGAAGGATTTGAGGATACGGCTCTTCTCGAAAAACATGAAGACCTCATCAGATTGCTGCTTGCCGATCTTTTCCCAACCGGTCTTACCAAAAATGAGATCAAAGCGGCAAGTATTCCTCTTTCTAACATCACATTCAATTATACAGAAAGGTTTAAAGATATTCTTAAAGATGCAGGAAAAGACTTCGAAATAGAACTCAGAAATATTTCAGATAATGAATTTTATGTGTTCTGCTGTTGTCTGATTCTTCAGAGCTACTTTAAAAAAGATATTAAAAGCACGATTCCGTTGTATTATGATATTCCCAACAAACAGGGAATCATGAAACATTATAAGATTACTGTCAACTCAGACTTTACGGAAATCAGCCCCACAGAAGATGCCAGGATCCCATCTGATGATATTTTGGAAATGCTTCTGGAAAACCTGGATGATTTTAAATTGTGGAAAAAATATTTCCCTTCCCAATCATGGATATTAAAAGGATTCACCATCATTTCACTGGTAGACTGTACCTCTGAAGTTGCACTTTCTGACCTGAAATCAAGCATGATCGAGATTGATCCTGAAAATTTGAATCCTAACGAAAACCTGACTGAAATTTTCAAATCCTATTTTGATGTCCCTGAACTTAGCTTTGGGCTGATGACTTTCAACAAAAAAGAACAGAAACTTGATAAACTTCCTATTTACGAAAGTCTTCTTACCAATCATATTCTTGATTTCTGGATCAACACTTTTGATGAAGAGACCCGTAAGAGTACATTTAATAATTTAAATCATAATTCAAAACCAGTAGTTGTTTCCAATGTAAACAAACTCGATGAAAATGTAAAACAGCTTCCTTCCTTTAGTATTTTAAAGGATAATAACGTCAACAGCTTTATGGTAATTCCGATCATGAAAGATGGAGAGCTCCTTGCTATCATGGAGTTTACCTCTCCTATTGCCGGAAGTTTCAATGGGTTGAAACTTAAAAAACTGGAATTTTTCACGGATATGGTTCTTTTCTCTCTGAACAGATTCTACTTTGAGAAAAACTATCAGATAGAAGCCATTATCCAACGTGAATATACGACGATCCACGACAGTGTAGTCTGGAAGTTCAGAAATGAAGCTGAAAAATACTTCACGGCATCACTGGGAAAAAAAATATATACCTTAAAGCAGATCTCATTTAAAACCCTTACTCCGCTATTTGGTGTTTCAGATATTCGTTCTTCTTCGGAAAAACGCTATAACCTGATGCTGCAGGATCTCAATCAGCAGATTGAATGGCTTAACGAGATTTTTCTACTCACCAATTCCGATTCTGAAAAATTTCTGCTGGCACTGGATATTTTTGAAAATGAACTGAATAATGAGATCAAAGCTGATACGGAACAGCGCTTCCAGAGATTACTAAGGGAAGAGATCCATCCTTTTCTACAGGGAAAACTTGAAGTAAGGACTTCCAGAGAAATAAAGGCAAAGATCAAAGACTATTTTTCACATATCTTTGCCCCAACAGACCTGTTTTACAACCATCGAAAAAAACTGGATGACTCTATCACTCTGGTTAATAGAAAGCTTGCTGATATGCTTGACGAAAGCCAGGTAAAAGCGCAGGAAATTTTCCCCCATTACTATGAAAGGTTTAAATCCGATGGTGTGGAACATAACCTGTACATTGGTCCTACGATTGCTCCCGAGCTTCACTATAACTCAAAAGTTGTTCACAAACTAAGATATTGGCAGCTGAAAACCATCTGTAAAATGGAGCTTGATTTCCAGTCTTTCAAAAAAGATCTTCCTATACAGCTGGATATTGCCTCGCTGATCTTTGTGTATAATGAAAAAATAGACATCCGTTTCAGAATGGATGAAAAACGCTTCGATGTAGACGGAGCCTACAATTCTTATTACGAGATCATTAAAAAGCGTCTGGATAAAGCTCATGTCAAAGATTCTTCGGAACGTATCACCGCTCCCGGAAAAATCACCATCGTCTATTTCGGAATGGAAAACCAGAAGGAATACCTGGACTACATCTCAAAACTTCAGAAAAAAGGAGTTCTACAAAGTGATATAGAATTCTTAAAGGTAGAAGATCTTCAGGGAATTACGGGATTGCTGGCGCTGAGAGTGTCTTTTACACTTCCGCAGGAATAAATATTATTTTAATCTATAAAATAAGTATCCGGTTTCTTCAATTCTCCCTGAGGAATTGCTGCCTGTTCAAAAATAGAAAACTCTATGGTACGGCAAATACTGTTCAGGGCAAGGTCATTTTCTTCCTCACCAAAAGGTTCGCCAATCTCCTGGATAATGGCATCGAGAGCAATAAAGGTATAGCTGATCAACAGAACGATCAGAGGCATCATCCATCCTAAAGAATCTACCAATCCAAAAGGAAGCCAGAAACAATACAGATATACAGTGCGGTGCAGCAAAACACTGTAAGCAAACGGTAACGGAGTATTGTAAATTCTCTCACATCCTCCGGAAATATTAGAAAACTGATTCAACTGATGATCCATAGAAGTCATCACGATGGTATCTATATTTCCTTTTTTATTTTGCTCGTTGAGCCAGTCGGCAATAAATCCCAGAATAATACTTGGAATAAACTTTTTATCCTTTACCTGCGCCAGTTGTTCCGGAGAAAGTAATCTCTCAAGATGCTCTGTACCGGTTTTATCTCTCAATTGAAAGTTCAGCGACCAGGAAAATGCGGAGATCAGCTTAATGATTTTCTGTTTTTCTTCTTTGGCTTCGGGGGAAGAGTCGTTTACTAATGATAAAATCTGCCTGGTCAAAGACCTGGTTTCAATCACAAGTGACCCCCAAAGTTTTCTTCCTTCCCAGAAACGGTCATAGCTCGCAGAATTACAGAACCCCATAAAAATGGCAAGAGCCAATCCTATCAGCGTAAAAATGGTAGGATTAAGATGTACTTTATAATCAAAGATTCTCCCTTTAAAAAAATAGATAGCCAAAGAAAACAGCGTGATCATAGTGAGCTGAACTACAATTTTCTTCAGCACAGATCCTTTCCATATAAATAGCATTTTCAGCCAATTCGTTCGCTGTCTGACTATCATTTGTTATTTATTTATTTTGAATTAAAGACTAAGGAATGCGATCCCAAAAGACAAAACGGAAATAATAATCCCGGCCATAAAGATTTTATAGGTAATGGATAAAAGCTTGTATTTCCTGTCAAGAACTTTCCCCAGATAGTATAAATCTTTTACCATAGAATCATAGATATAATCTCTGTCTTTGATCAGGTCTTTCATCGCATTATGATAGTCATCAAACAACATCTGCTGAAAGTTCCCGAAGAACAGCAGGTTTACTTTTCTATTCGCAATATCCTGATTGGTAAACGTAGTTTTGGTCACATTCGGTTTGGTAGACAAGATCGCAAATATGATGGTCAGTACGCTTGACAACAGCAATATGAAGCTTGGAAGAATCAAATGTGAATTTTTAGGAGCATCCAGCTTTGGAACCAATACAGAAAGACAGACCGAAATAATAATCGCATTTACTGATAAAAGGATATTGGCTTTACTATCTGCAATATCGCTCAGTCTCGTATGATTGTTAAGGGTTACTCTGAATAAAGTATCTACACTTCTGTCTGATTTTTCTTTTTCCTTTTTTCCTTCTGAAACCTCCTTCTTACTCTCTTTTTTATCTTCTTCTTTTTCCAGCTTCTTTTCGATCTTTTTAATGTTCTTCTTTTTCAGAGGTTCCCAGTTTTCTTTGGCATAATCAGTATAAAAAGTATGCTTATTCTTCAGCATATCCAGATTTCCGGCATTCCATTCTTCATTGGAAAAACATCTTACATTCGTCAATTCCCATTCTTTTCTCAAAGCATCGGAAATATCACTGTAATCATGACCTGCAAAATGACTGAAATCGGCATCTTTTACGATTTTTTCCAACAAATTCTGAGGTTCGTATTGTATTTTCGTAGCCAGAATCAGTTTTTCAACATCTGCAATATAGTTTTCCGGATAATTTTCCTGGTGTAAAAAGGCTTTCATAACCTCTACGCTCCTTTCCTCGTGGTTCATAGCACATTCTATATACCCGGTATCATGAAACCATAATGCGACGAGTACCTTCTCCTGATCCTCTTCAGAGACAGGAGTATTTTTCATGATTTCCTCCGCCTTATTGACTGTATAGGCAGTATGGATAAAATTATGATAAAAATATACTGAAGATAACTTATCTTTGAATAAGATTTCAACATAATTTTTAGCTTTGTGTAGAATGCTCATTCCTGAATTTTTGTTAATGTAAATTTATGAATTTATCCTTTAAAACTCATCTAAAAAATACTTCTATTGTTCTTCGAACAGTAATGTCCGCAGGAGCCCTTTATTCCTGTGCTACCTATAACGTGCAAAAGGGCAAAAACTTATTTGAAGTAAAAGATTCTGAAATAAAATCTGAAAATGATTTTAAAGTTTTTCTGATTGGAGATGCTGGGAATGCAGATGAACCTCAGGCACAAAAAACTCTGAATTTACTAAAAAGTAAACTGGACTCTGCCGACAGCAACTCTATGCTGATCTTTCTGGGAGATAATATCTATCCTAACGGAATGCCCAAAGAAACAGATAAAGAGTATGCTTCAGCTAAAGAAAAACTGGAAAATCAGCTTGCCATCACTAAAAACTTCAAAGGAAAAACATTAGTCATTCCCGGAAATCACGACTGGTACAACGGATTGGAAGGATTGAATACCCAGGAAGGACTGGTAAAAAAATATCTGGATGATAAAAAAGCATTCCTCCCTAAAAACGGATGCCCAATTGACGATATCAACCTATCCAAAGACATCAAACTCATTGCCATTGATTCTGAATGGGTGATTGCCAACTGGGACAATTATCCGGGAATCAATAAAAACTGTAATATTAAAACCCGCGAAGATTTCTTTACCGAGTTTAAAGATCTTATCATTAAAAATCAGGGTAAAAAAATCATTGTAGCTTTACACCACCCTATTATCAGCAGTGGAACGCATGCAGGCTTTAACTCTGCGAAATCTCATCTTTTCCCTTTAAAAAGTAAGATACCTGTTCCTGTCGTTGCAAGTGTCATCAATATACTAAGGAGTTCCTCCGGAGCGAGTCCTGAAGATATTAATAACCAGCATTATGCAGACCTGGCTAACAGACTGAAGAGTATCGTTCAGGATAAAGAAAACATTATTTTCGTTTCCGGACATGATCATAATCTTCAATATCACGAAGACGGAAACTTCAGACAGATCATCAGTGGTGCAGGCTCTAAAACAGATCCTTCTACCATTGTTGAAAAAACTGACTTCTCTTACGGTGGAAGTGGTTTTGCAGTTTTAAATTTCAGAAAAGACGAAAGTACAGATATTGAGTATTTTTCAACAAAAGAGTCACAGCTTAAAAAACTGACTCATATTTCAGTCATTTCCAAACCGGATGCATTTGTCAATAATTTCCCAAATTCTTTTCCGGCAACATTCTCTTCAACCATTTATCCGGTACAGCTTACCGAAAAAAGGAAATTTTACCGCTGGCTTTGGGGAGACCATTACAGAAGGTATTATGGAATTCCGATTGAAGCTCCAACAGCCAACCTTTCAGAGTTGAACGGAGGATATATTCCTTTCAGAGAAGGAGGAGGAAACCAATCCAACAGTTTACGATTAAAATCAGCAGACGGACAGGAGTTTGTGATGCGTGGCGTGAAAAAAAGTGCTATTCGTTTTCTTAATAATATGGCTTTCCAAAAAAGTACATTAGGAGAGGAGCTTGCAGATACTTTCCCTGAAAAATTCCTGCTTGATTTTTATACGACCAACCATCCTTTTACTCCGTTTACCATTGGGAATATGTCAGAAAAACTGAATATTCTGCACAGTAATCCCAAATTGTATTATATCCCAAAACAGCATGCTTTGGGGAGATATAACGAGAACTATGGAGATGAAATGTACATGATTGAAGAGCGTTTTTCTTCTGATCCGAAAACATTGGCCTATCTCGGCAATGCAAAAGATATCGTTTCCACAGATGATGTATTGAAAAACCTCAACAAAAGCAATAAATATTCTGTTGACAGAGAATCTTACATCAGAGCAAGATTATTTGATATGCTTATCGGTGACTGGGACAGACACTCAGATCAGTGGAAATGGGCAGAATATGAAGTGGGCGACAAAGTTGTCTATAAACCTATTCCTAAAGACAGAGATCAGGCCTTCAGTAGATATGATGGGGCTGCATTTAAAGTGATTATGAATGTTCCGGCCATCCGCCATATGAAAACCTTTACAGAAGACATCAGCAGTGTAAAATGGCTGGCTATGGAACCCTATCCAATGGACTTGGTATTCTTAAAAGGGGCTGACCAAGAGGAATGGGAAACGCAGGCAAAATATATTCAGGAGCATCTTACCGATGCGGATATTGATGATGCTTTCCATAACCTTCCGAAAGAAGTACAGGATGATACCATCGCTGAAATCCAGCGAAAACTGAAAATAAGAAAAACAAAACTCCAGAGCTATGCGACTCAGTATTATGATGTATTGCAGAAAAAAGTTCCTCTGGCAGGCACTGTAAATCCTGATAAATTTGTCATCACCAAAAACGGACATTCTGTTCTTGTACAGCAATATAAACTGGGTAAGAATAAGGATAAGAATGAGCTTGTTTTTGAAAAGACCTATCACGATTCAAAAACAAAAGAACTGTGGATCTACGGGCTGGAAGATGATGATATCTATGAAGTAAACGGAACCGGAAGTCCTAAAATGACGATCAGACTGATCGGTGGGTATAATCATGATACCTACAACGTTGCAGATGGAAGAAAAGTGAAGATTTACGATTTTAAATCTCAAAAAAACACTTACAATTCCGGAAACGCTACCAAAAATATTACAGATGATTATGATATCAACAGCTATAATTACAAGCACCCGAAATATAATTCCGTTGCCGGTTATCCCAATTTAGACTACAACCCTGATGATGGTGTCATTGTAGGAGTTTTGGCTAATTATACCGTTAATAATTTTATCCGTGATCCTTTTACTCAAAGACACAGCTTAAAAGCCAATTTTTATACGGCTACAGCAGGATTCAGTCTTACATATAAAGGAGTGTTCAAAAAAGCGATCTCAGGGTGGGATATCAATCTGGATGCATTTTATACAACGCCAAGATTTTCTCAAAACTTCTTTGGGCTTTCCAATGAAAGCGAGTACGACAAAGAAGATACGGAAAGAGAATACAACAGGGCCAGAATTTCTAAGTTCAACTTTGCTCCTTCCATCTCTCAGAAGAGCTGGATGAATCTCAGCCATCAGTTTCAATTGACTTTTGAGGATAATAAAGTACAAAGAAAAGCCGATCGTTTCATCAACCAGTCACCGGACGTAAGACCGGGGGTATTTAACAGCCAGCAGTTTGTAGGAGCCAATTATACTTTTGGCTATAAAAATGCTGATAATGCAGCCTTCCCAACTCTTGGGCTGGAATTCATGGTTAATGCCGACTGGAAAGCGACTCTTTCTGATTTTAATAAAAATTTCGTGACTGTAAAAGGAAAACTTGCTGTTGATCATAGAATAGATAAAAAAGGAAAATTTGTATTTGCAAACTCCAGCAATGTCATGTGGATCAATAATAATAATTTTGAATTTTATCAGGCGGCAACTATTGGTGGCAATAATGGTATGAGGGCTTTCAGAAACGAAAGATTCTCCGGAAGATCATACTTTATTAATAACTCGGAAATTCGCTGGGATTTCGGAAGGGTAAGAAATAATATTGCTCCAGCTAACATGGGAATCCTTATTGGGTATGATGTCGGCCGTGTATGGAATGACGGTGAAAATTCCAGAAAATGGCATCAATCTGCAGGTGCTGGGGTTTGGCTGAGTATCGTAGAAATGGTGTCCGCAAGGCTGAATTACTTCTATGGTTCAGATGGCGGAAGGGTTTCTGCGGGAGTAGGAATGAAGTTTTAAATCCTATCGGGAAAGAAGAAAATAACTCTAATTTTTCCATATCAAAAAAACAATTCAGAAACAACAGTAAATAACTAATAGCCAATATATTAAATTAATAAAAATTGTATATCTAAAAAATTATCAATTTAAATTAAATTTAATAATTCCAATTTTCAGCTCACATTTTTCATCAATAAAACAAATATGGCCTTTAGATAAAGGCCATATTTTCAGCTATATAGTCAAAATATACAGATAGCACAATATGTTTGTTAATTCCCTAAAAAACAGACATTTTAAAAACATTTTATATTTGTCCCCACAAAACAAAAAACCAACAATTGAATGAAAAATAAGCTATTATACATGGTGTTATTAGCCATGTCCATAAGTCTGAATGCACAGATAGGGATAAAAACTGCTACACCACAAAATACTTTACATGTCAACGGTTCCCTCCAAGTAGTAAAAGACCTGAATGTGGGTGGAGATGATAAGACAAGGGGAAATTCAGGAAACAAAGGAGAGTTTTTAATGTCAAATGGAACAGGAAATACTCCGGTTTGGAAAACTATTGAATCTGAAAACTTCTTAAAGGTAGTCTATGTTGGAAATAAAACGGATATCAATCCAACAAGTGGCAGTTACACCGGAACCCACTCTACACCCGTCAATACTCATGAAAGTTACTCACAAACCTATATCTTTAATGTAAGCAATAAGATTGACACTGCTTATTTGACTTATAATTCTACAACAGGTCTTTTCACGGTAGTAAAACCCGGGTTTTATAATATTGTTCCCTATGCGACCTATGACCTTAATTTAAATCCTGCAGGACAGACTGCAGGAACAGCTAATTCTTACATTCAGAAAGTTTCTCCGACCGTCACAACGCTAGCCGGAATCTCTACAGGACATGGAGAACGCACTACGGGATTGAATCATAATCTATCATCCATCAATTTCTTCAGTACAGGGGAGACATTCAGAATACGCTGCCGTTATACCCAGGATTTCCGATTATCCAGCGGTAATATTCACATATCATATCTTACACCGTAATCAACATTTCAATCACTTCAATTACATTCATATATTTAAAAAATCCACAGAGTAAATCTGTGGATTTTCAATTTTATTAAATTTTGTTCTTTAAAAAGAAAAAGTATACACATTTCCTCCTTCATTTTTCCCTTTCTCATCCGCGATCATTAATGTTTTATCATTAAGAAAAACAATGGCTTCCTTCTGAGAATTATGATGTAAAGGAATTTTTTGAATTTTTGCAGTACTGAAATTATCGGCAGTAAATCCGGTAAGAACATGTACATTTTTGTGCGTCAGCAATACAATTTTATCTTTCGTACTATTGATGGTAGCTGATGTAATCGCTGCATCATTATAGCCTCCTTCAAGTTTTAAGGTTCCTATTAGCTTTGCTTCAAAATCTCCTTCTTTATTAGGCACCTGGAATACCAGAAAAGTACCGTCAAAACCTTTGCTTCTGTTTTTGGTGAATAAGTAAAAGTTCCCATTCATTTCTACAAAAGCTTCACAGTCATACAACAGGTTTGATTTTTTCGGCGGAAACTCCGTCTGCCCCTGATAATGGAATTTTGTAGTCTGAACAACTTTTGTGGCCGTTTGTTTACTATCTTTCAAATCTGTTTTTAAAATGGCCAGGTCCTGTCTGTCATTATCATTATTCCCGAAATCTCCAATATAAACATTGCCTTCAGAATCGGATATAATGTCTTCCCAATCTGTATTTTCAGTATTTTCTACCGGTATTTTTGCCAGCATCTCTCCTTTATCGTTCACACCATATATTGCATTTTTATTCCCTCTATCTTCTATCATCCAAATAGTCTTTTTATCTTTTGACAAAGTAATTCCGGAAACTTCCTTCAACTTTTTGGGTAAGGAAAACTGTATTTTTAGTTCGTCCCCATTAGTAGGGGAATTCTGAGCTTTTGGATTGCAGCTCAATAAAAACAAAGCAGGTAGAATAAGCAAGCGTAACATATTTTTTATTTTTTTTAACTGAACATAAGAAGCATTAATTGTTCCAATCAGGAATTACGAAAGTTTTTTTGCCTTTTCCCAAAGGACATCCATTTCTTCCAAAGACATATCTGCAAGCTTTAAATTCTGCTCCTCAGCAAGTCCTTCCATCTTTTGGAATCTTGAAATAAACTTTAGATTGGTTCTCTCCAAAGCAGAATCTGGATTGATTCCTGAAATTCTTGCATAATTGATCAGCGAGAAAAACACATCACCCAATTCCTGTTCTTTTTTAACCAGATCCGTCTCTGCATGAAACTCCTGAATTTCTTCATCTACTTTTTTCCAGGCATCTTCCGCATCGTGAAATTCAAACCCGATACCTTTCACTTTGTCCTGAATTCTGTAGGCTTTTACCAGACTCGGTAAACTTTTTGGAACTCCTCCTAAGATAGATTTATTTCCTTCTTTTAATTTTAATTTCTCCCAGTTCTGTTTCACCTCTTCTTCGTCTTTCACAACAGTATTTCCGTAGATATGAGGATGGCGGAAGATCAGCTTTTCATTAAGAGAATTGATAACATCTGCTATGTCAAAACTTTCTTTTTCTGAACCGATTTTAGCATAAAAAACCAAATGAAGCAGCACATCTCCCAGCTCTTTCTTTATTTCATGTAAATCGTCCTGCAAAATAGCATCTGAAAGTTCATAGGTTTCTTCAAGGGTAAGATGGCGAAGTGACTGAAGCGTCTGTTTCTGGTC
This sequence comes from Chryseobacterium sp. GW821-FHT04C04, assembly GCF_059420365.1. Lineage (NCBI taxonomy): Bacteria > Pseudomonadati > Bacteroidota > Flavobacteriia > Flavobacteriales > Weeksellaceae > Chryseobacterium > Chryseobacterium sp. GW821-FHT04C04. Next base: position 388,564 of record NZ_JBWKTO010000006.1, read on the forward strand.
CCATGGGCATTTTTCACGCAAATCATCCATGATGTCCAATAATCTGCTAAAGGCTTCTAGTTTCTCTTGTTTCGTATTCATAAGTAATGGGAAATTCAATCTTATACAAATGTAAGGGATATTTTGGGTCTGTGGTAGAGATTGAGAATGAAAGTTGGGAGTTTCGGAGGGTAGGATGCGAGATATGGGTTGCGGGGCTGGTCAGATTCGAGGTGCGATGTTACAGGTTTAATGTTTAAAGATACGGACGAAATTTGAACTTAGTAGAAAATTCCCTAATCCCTAATCCCTAATCCCTAATCCCTAATCCCTAATCCCTGCTACCTAATATCTACTCTCCTGCTACCCAATAGTAAACAAAAAGCCTTGTCCGGAACTTCCAGACAAGGCTTTATATTTTAATTCAAATTGAATGAATTATCCTTGTTTTCTGTGTGTACTTTTAGGAGCTGATTTTGCAGCTGAAGTAGCTTTTACTTTTGGAGCAGCTGGCTTTTCTGCTTTTGGAGCAGCTTTCTTAGCTTCTTTTTCAATGCTTACTTCTTCAGCAGGCTCTCCGTCCAAAGTTTCAGGTTCTGCTTTTACAAAGCTATCAGGAGTGATATATCCAGCTTTATGAAGGATATTGTACCACTGAGCCAGTTTCTTAATATCAGAAGAGTATACTCTTTCTGTATCATAGTTTGGAAGAGATACCAGCATAAAGTCTTTCAACTCTGCATCAGAAGATTTGTGAGAGATCGTTTCCTTATAGTCGTTGTTTTTAGCAATATTTTCAAATACTTCAAACAAAGGAACTTCTTTCTCAAATGTAAACATGGCAATATTGTCCAATAAACTTACCTGGCTTGAGTTTCCAATGCTTACTTTTTTCTTGTTGGTAACATCTTCAATGATGAATCCGTTTCTTAATTGAGAAACTAATTTGAAAAGTCCTGGTTTTCCAGAAATTGAAATTATTTTTTCTAACAGCATAATTTTATTTTTTGTAAATTCTGCAATCAGCACTAGCTTTTTGCTTTTTATTATTTTTTTTAATCCTCGTTTAAATTATTTTGGAAATCTCATTTTGTAACCGATGCTCACTTCACCTTGAGAGATTTTTGTCAGCTTACCTTTTACCAGTTTTTTCTTCAAAGCACTCAGGTGGTCGGTAAACAGAACGCCTTCAATATGGTCATATTCATGTTGAATTACGCGGGCTCTAATATCGGAAAAAGTTTCTGTATGTTTCACAAAATTTTCGTCATAATATTCGATAACGATTGTTCCTTTTCTTTTCACATCTTCTCTCACATCCGGAATAGAAAGACAACCTTCATTGAACTTCCATTCTTCACCTGATTCTTCAAGAATCTGCGCATTGATGAACACTTTTCTGAAGTCTGCCAACTCATCTTTAATATCTTCATAATCCTCATCATCTGCAAGAGGCGTTACATCTATTACAAACAGACGGAGATCCAAACCGATCTGAGGCGCTGCAAGACCTATGCCATTTGCGCTGTACATCGTTTCGAACATGTTATCTATCAATTCTTGTAATTCGGGATAGTCTTTGTCTATATTTTTTCCTACTTTTCTCAAAACAGGATCCCCAAAAGCTCTTATCGGTAAAATCATCTTAATCTTTGTTCTAAAAAATTCTGCAATATGATCGTTGCACTTACTTTATCTATTAATCCCTTTTCCTGCCTCTTTTTTTTGCTTTTTCCACTTTGGGAAATAAAAAATGAAGCCATTTTGGATGTAAATCTTTCATCAAAACGGTGAACCGCAATATCCGAAAATTCTTTTTTAAATTCTTCTATGAATTTTAAAATATCAGTTTCTACTTCTGAAACATTTCCTTTCAAATCTATGGGAAGCCCAACCACTACTTCATCTACCTTATTTTCATTGAAATATTTTTTCAAAAATTCCATTAAAGAACGGTTTTCTACAGTCTCCAGCCCACTGGCTATAATCTGCATATCATCTGTTGCAGCGATGCCACAACGAGCCTTTCCGTAATCTATTGCAAGGATTTGTCCCATAAGACTGCAAATTTAGTAAAATTTACTGATTTTATTCATAACGCAGTTTTTTTATATAAATCATGTTTTATTCCATTATTTTTTTTATAATTTTAATCTTCCAAAAAACAATTATATGAAGAAACTCATCCTCGTAAGACATGCAAAAAGCGACTGGCCGGAGGAAACAGAGGACTTTGACAGACCTTTAGCAGACAAAGGTTTGGAGGATGCTATGCACATGTCCAGATTTCTGAAAAGCAACAGTATTTCCATTGATCATTTTGTGTCCAGCCCCGCGGTACGTGCACTGAATACCTGTAAAATTTTTAATCAAGCCTATCAGTTGAACTGTTCTACTGATGAAAAATTGTATAATCCTTCGGAAAGAAGCTTTGAATCTGTAATTTATGATCTGGATGACAACCTGAATTCGGTTGCTTTCTTCTCCCACAACAATGGAATTTCCAATTTTGCCAATTCCATCTCTGAAGATATTTTCCATTTTCCCACCTGTGGAGTGGCCGGTTTTGAAATAGACTGTGAATCCTGGTCCGAATTTGATGGCGCCAAAAAGAAATTACTGTTCTTTTATGAGCCTGGGAAAATATAACTTTACTTTCTTATTTTTTTATGTCACCATCATTATCCTTCTTTTCTCGTGTCAGAAACAGAAGAAAACTTACTATGAGTCTGTTGCACTGAATGACATAAAGCTTCCTTCTATCAAACCTGGAAGCTGGCGGTACAATCATGATGAACATTTCCAGACGTTTGAAGATTTTCAGAAATTAAAAAAAATAAAATCCGAGCCCGGAAAAAATATCATTTATCTTCAGCCTATCGGAACATTTGACGAAATTCAGAAAAAAGAAATAGCACTCACAAAAGAATATTTAAAAACATATTTTCAGCTGGAAACAAAAATACTTCCTGTTGTATCCAATAGTATTATTCCTGCAACAGTTAAAAGAGTTTCAAAGGAAGGAAATGAACAAATTCTGGCAGGCTATGTACTGGACAGTATTCTGATCAAAAGAAAGCCTAAAGATGCTGTAGTAGTAATGGGAATTACAGAAAAAGATCTTTTCCCAAAACCGGAATGGAACTACGTTTTCGGACTGGCTTCCTATGAGGATGGCGTAGGAGTAACCTCCATATACAGATTTGCTGGCGGTCAATTAACAGATTCTAATTTCAATGAGAGTCTTCTTAGATTAATAAAAATCAGTTCACACGAAATTGGGCATATGTTCGGGATCAGCCATTGCCTCAATGCCAATTGTGTGATGAACGGAACCAATTCATTACCGGAAACGGATTATCACCTTGCAAGAGCTTGCTCATTGTGTCAAAGGAAACTGAATTCAAGCATTTATTATGACAATAAAAAAAGACTTCTTGAACTAAAAAACTTCTTTGAAAAACAACACCTTAATACTGAGCTTACTTTAGTAAATCAGGATCTGAACCTTTTACAGTAAACCATAATTTCTTTTACATACTTCACATTCCCCTCCTCTGGAGGGGTGGCAAAAAATTTATTTTTTGACGGGGTGGTTAAGTTTCGGCTAAAGCCATTATCCCTGTAAACATGAAAAAAACGGGTTAAAGCCCATTCCCATTGAATTCTATCAGTTCTAATTTTTCAATTATTATTAAAATTAGTGGTATCTGTGAATAAATTAGTGGCATTCGTGGTTAACAAACAAAAAAGAACGGACCAAAGCCCGCTCTTTTGAATATTTTTCTACGATTTTATCTTTTATTTTTTCTTCAAATCCAGATCATCAAAATCAAAACTGAAATCTGTCACATCAGAAATCGCTTTCAGCTTTGCAGATTCTGCCTTTCCGTTTTCATCATAACTGAAAATAATGTAGGCATCTGCATCATAGCTTCTGTCATCCCATTTGATAATAAAAGAATTGTTGGAATAGGGAAGCAATTCTCCTTTTAATCTTGGAGAATTTTTACATGAAATTCTATACGTATTTCCCTGTTGTGCAATTTCAACATCGCCAAACCAAACATCATTATATGTTCCTGTAAACTGTTCTGCCTTCGGCTGAAGAGATTTTTCTTTTTTAAATGCTTCAGATTTTGCAAAAGCATCTTTCTTCTGTTTGTCGAATTCAGTCTCCATTTTAGACATTCTGTCACCATATGTTTTCAGCCAGTTTCTGTCTGCTACTCCAAGGTAAGAATCTTTCACGGTATTGGTAATGGTATTGAAAGCCGCTCCGGACTGTTGATTCGTCAATACGACAATTCCCAGTTTCATATCCGGAATTAAAGTAAACTGTGTAACCGTTCCGATCAATCCTCCTGTATGCTGTACCTGCTTGTGCCCTTTAACATCGCTTAGGAACCACCCTAAACCATATCCATAAAAACTTGTATCATATGGATTTTTCGCAGCTACCCTATCTGGAATCTGCAGGCTCCAAAGTTGTTGAACATTCTTATCAGAAACCAATTTTTTGCCATCTTTCGTGGTAAAATTATTTAAAAGACATTCTGCCCAAGTCGTCATATCTTTAATGTTACTTATAATTCCACCTGCAGCATTGGCTGTCTCATTCCAGTCGTGGGGAACAGCAATGGCTTTTCCATCTACAGGAGCATGCGCATCAATTTTATTGGTTGTTGCTTTTGCTCTGTTGTAGCTTCCAAAGCTTGAAGTCATCCCTACGGGTTTCATAATTCTCTGCTCAATAAATTCTGCCCAGCTTAATCCTGAAACTCTGTGAATCACTTCTCCGGCAACAATAAACATAACATTGTTATAATCTAATTTTGTTCTGAACGGGTTTTCCGGTTTTAGATATCGTACATTACGAACAATATCATTAACCGTTAAGTTTCCTCCTTCCGGGAAAAACATAAGATCTCCCTGTCCAAGCCCCAATCCGGCTCTGTGTGTGATAAGATCTTTTATCGTTACATTTTGGGAAACGTACGGATCGTACATTTGAAACTCAGGAATATATTTTGAAACTTTATCATCCCAGTTCAGTTTTCCTTCATCTGCTAAGATTGCTAATGCCGTACATGTAAAACCTTTAGAATTGGAAGCAATGCCCACCAGTGTATTGTCATCCATAGGCTGTTTGGAGGTAAGAGAACGTACTCCAAAGCCTTTAGAATAGATCATTTTACCATCTTTTACAATTCCTACGGACATTCCTGGTACATCAAAGGTTTTCAGGGTATTTTGGATCAGTTCATCCAGCTTTTTTTCTTCAACCTGTGCATTGGCCAATCCTACGGTCAAGAGAAAAATGAAAAAAGAAAGTTTCTGTTTCATTGTTTATTTTAATTTTCTCAAATTTACTAAATATTAAGCGATGCTCATTTTAGCAATGCTAAAACTTTACTTATTTTACCGATAAACCAGTTGTATTCATGAAAAAGCCTATTTGTATCTGTATTTTCTTTCTTTTCGCAGTCAGTGGTATTAAAGCCCAGGACAGAACTTCCAATCCTTTACTTCTACAAACCTGGAATCTCAGTAAAATGGACACTTATATCTATACGTATGAAAAGCAGGATGGCTTTGAAGCAAGAAGAGAAGGAATCAGATTTCAGAAAAATGGGAAAATCACGGGAAATCTGATTAAATCTACATTAAGATACGATACTTTGGAGGAACCTGTTACCAAAAAAAATGAAAAACCAGACCGTTACATCGGGAACTGGAAAAAAGTTTCAGATTCTACTGTGACTTTAGTATTTCCCTCCAATACCAATATGACCGGTACTTTTGTGATTTCAAAGCTTACAGAAAATCAACTGAAATTAAAAAAGGTTTTCAGTGCAGCTATAGAAAAGAAACTGGACTCTATCAGGAAAACAAAAAATATTACTGACTAAGATCCCGACTCAGTTTATGAAAGCTTGTTTATATTTGCAATCTTAAAAAAATAGTAAAAATGGCAGTAAACAGATTATGGGCTTTCTTCTTATTGATGATAAGCTGTAATTTATACTTTTCTCAGGACGTTACCATCAAAGACGATAAAGTTTTACTGGATGGAAAACAGATCCTGAAAGCTGAAAAGATCAATGTAGCCCAATATTCATTTTTCTCCATGAAAGATGACGAGGAAGTTCTTCTTTACCGATATATGGACAATGAAACGCCAAGGTATGTAAGTGATGATTATTTTATTCTGAACTTTCTCACTGAAAAAATAAAAGTAGAATCTACTGATATAGCCAAAATTGCCAATTTTATGAATTCCAAAAAAGGAATGGAAAAACTCATAAAATGGTTATTGAAAGAAAGAGTGATCAATCATGACGGTGAAATTAATCCTGACCGTGTAGCGGTATTCAAAGATAAGTACCACGAAAATATTACTGAAAGAACCCTTAGATAATGACAAAAATCCTTCTCCTTTCCGATTCCCATTCTTATATTGATGACCGGATCTTAGAATATGCTTCTCAGGCTGATGAAGTCTGGCATTGTGGAGATTTCGGAAGTCTAGAGGTGATTGAACAGCTGGAAAAGATAAAACCTCTGAGGGGAGTTTATGGAAATATTGATAACGCTCAAATCCAGGCTGAATTTCCGGAAGTGAATCGTTTCTTTTGTGAAAATCTGGAAGTGTTGATGATTCATATTGGAGGTTATCCCGGAAAATATACTCCACTCACCAAAAAAGAAATAGCCGAGAAAGCTCCGAAATTATTTATTTCAGGGCATTCACACATTTTGAAAGCGATGTATGATCAGAAAAACAGTCTGCTGCACCTTAACCCCGGAGCTTGTGGAAAACAGGGCTGGCATAAGGTAAGAACCATGATGCGCTTTGTGGTGGACGGTGAAGAGATCAAAGATCTTGAAATTATAGAACTCGGACCGAGAGTGTGATAAGTAAGGGGTAAGAGGGTTTGAGAATGAAGGAGTTTGTTTTCAATACATTTTACTTTTTACCTTTGCACAATAATAGATTCAGACAAGTCTTAAAAATTATGAAGATTGGCGATAAGGTTTCGGTGGTAGATGAAAATCTAAGCGGAGTTGTAACTTCCGTGAGGGGAAATATTGTGGTTTTTAAAGACGAATATGGCTTCACCCATCAGTATGCAAAAGAAAAATTAGTTCCAAAAGATGCTGATCTTTATGAAAATATCAGAGTGGTGAAAAAACCTGAGCCCCAAAAAAATATTTCTAAAAAACATCAGAAAAATCATTTGGTTGTAGACCTGCATTTTCATAATTTGGTAAAGAATCCAAATGACTATGACAGCTTTGAAAGATTGTTTATTCAAAAGGAAAAACTGATTGAAGTAATTCAGTTTTGCAGGAAAAATAATCTGAAGAGACTGGAAATTGTTCACGGCATAGGTGATGGGATTTTGCAAAGGATGGTTCACGATGTATTGGAAAGCCAGGTCAATATTGATTTTTATAATAAGGAAATACTTCACCATCAATCGGGTGCGGTAATGGTAGAATTTCACTAAATTTGCAGCAATTGAAATATGAACGTACTTAATTTACTTTTTACCAAAGACGGATTGATCTGCCAGATTGTTAAAAACAAAAACATTCTGGAGGAAAAGTCTTATTTCGTTACTGAAGAGACACCAGCCAATCTTATTGAGCAAAAGCTGGACGAAGTTCTTATTAAGCAGCGCTATGACGAAATCCATATCATTTCGGCATTTAATCATTTTACGTTGATGCCGGAAGGTTTTTCCGAGCATGATGCAGGATTTGATCTGATTGCCTTCAACGCTCCCACAGACAGAGAGAAAGAGGAACTGATGCTTTCTATCAACAAAAAATTCAACATTCAGTTTTATTATACTTTCCCGAAAAACTATTATAAGAAAATAAAAGAATTGGCAATACCTGTCCATTTCAATTTCTCCGGAGAAAAGTTCCTAAGTTCGATCAATAATAAAACCAATAAGGAAATCCACATTAACCTTTATCATAACCAATGTGAGTTTTTTGCCATTGACAATAAAAAGATCATTCTTTATAATAATCTGGATGTAAACTCAGAAGTAGATTTTCTTTACTTCATCATGTTTACATTAAGTAAAATAGGTTTCGGAATCAATGAAACCAGCTTTTATGCTTATGGAGAAACTACGGAAAATGAAACATTTATTTCCGAACTTCAGAAATTTGTTAAGAACCTGAAAATCGTTTTTGACAATATTCCCAACAAGAATTTTATACTTAATTAGGTTGCAGACAGCAGGTAACAATGATTAGAATACAATCACCTGCCACCTATGATCTATTACCTAAAACCTAAACAACAATATGTTCAGAATAATATCAGGAAAATGGAAAGCTAAAAAAATTGCAGCTCCTAAAAACTTTGACGTTAGGCCTACAACTGATTTTGCTAAAGAAGCTTTATTCAGTATCCTGGAAAATAAATATGACATGCAGTCTATTGCTGTCCTTGATCTTTTTGCAGGAATCGGCTCTATTACCTTCGAATTCGGTTCCAGAGGCTGCCAGAGTGTAACTTCCGTGGAAATGAATCCGAAACACACATCTTTCATCAATTCTACCGCTTCTGAGCTTGGTATGTCACTTCAGATCAATGTACAAAGAGATGATGTGTTTGACTGGCTTAAAAAATTCAGAAATAAAAAATCATTTGAGATTGTCTTCTCCGATGCTCCTTTTGAAATGGAAGAGAAAAAGTACTATGAACTGATTTCTCTTGTTTTAAACAATAAATATTTAAAAGAAAACGGAGTTCTTATTGTAGAGCACCAAAGCCGTATGAAACTGGATCATCCCAATTTAGTAGATACCCGAAAATACGGAAACGTGAGTTTCAGTTTTTTTGAACCCAATAAAGAAAATAATCAGGAACTTTAATTCCTGATTATTTTTTTTGAGATAACAGGAGCTTCTATACCCCATTTCGTAATCGCTTCCAAAACAGGAAGTAATGTTTTTCCAAAATCTGTCAATTCATATTCAACAACCAAAGGTGGTTTTTCTGTAAAAACTTTCCTATCTACAATTCCATCTTCTTCCAATTGTTTTAGTTGTAAACTCAATGTTCTTTCCGTAATGGTAGGAATAGACTTTCTTATTTCATTGTATCTTTTTGCACCATCAATTAAGTGGTGTAAGATTACCGCTTTCCACTTACCGCCTATGAACCTCATGGTGACACTGGTACAGCATGGGTAGGATTTATTATCTACTGTATACATTTATACTATCATTTTTTACCGTTATTGCAAAGTTAGTAAACTTAAATTACTTTTGTAACTATAAAAATGATAGTATAAAATTATGAATTTTTTAGACAAAATGAAAAACAGGTATACTGTAAAAAAGTATAACCCACAGGGAAAAGTCAGTGAGGAACAAATTACAGCTTTGAAAGAGATTTTAAACCTTAGTCCTTCATCTATTAACAGCCAGCCATGGAATTTTATTTTTGTGAATGATCCGGAAATGAAGAAGCAATTGGGCGACAAATCTTATTTTAATAAAGAAAAAGTGCTGGACAGCAGTCATGTTATTGTCTTTCAGGTAATCAAAAACATAGAAAACTTTGAAAAGCAAATTGAAGAAAACCTTCCGGAAGGTTCTGTTAATTATTACCGGACTATGGTAAAACCTAAGGGAGAAGATGCTATAAAATCATGGCTTGGACATCAGGTATATTTGTCTTTAGGTGTACTTTTGTCTGCCTGTGCGGCAATGGGAATAGATTCTACTCCAATGGAAGGAATTGAACCTGAAGGATATGATACTGTTCTGAGTAATGAAAAATACGAGACCTTATTTGCCGTAGCTATCGGGGAAAGAGATGAAACAGATGCCAATCAGCCTAAATTTAATCCAAAGAAAAGACTGAATGCTGAAAAAGTAATTGTGGAAGCGTAATTTAAATACAAATTTCACGATCTCTTTCACAAAAAACACGAACGAAATTAAGTATTATTTCCCACGGATTTCACAGAAGACACAGATTTTTAGTTACCTTTTAATTCTAAAGGCGTTATTATCTGTGGAATTTGTGAAATCTGGGAACTAAATGAAGCATAAAATTTTATCGAAAAATAAATCTTTGTGCCTTAAACACATGATTTCGCAATGACAAAATGTAATAAAGAAAAAAGTCTGCTTCAATAGGAGGCAGACTTTTTATCTATAATACTTTCAATTCTAAATCGATTGTTTTTCCGAAGAACTTCTTAGAGATCTTTTCAAAGTTCTTAGTAAGATCTGAAAGATAGAAATGATAATTCGGTTTGGGATTATTATCATTTAAAAGATGGTATTTATCCAGGATAATATTCAGATGATTGGCTACAATATTCGGGGAATCAATCACACGGACTCTGTTTCCGTAATACTGTTTGATTTCATCGATCAAAAGAGGATAATGGGTACAGCCCAGAATGAGCGTTTCAATATTTTTTAATTTGCTATTACTTAAATAATTATAAATAATAGCATGGGTAATCGGATGGTTTTTAAATCCTTCTTCAATAGCAGGAACAAGCAATGGCGTTGCCAGTTCATCCACTTTGATCCATTTATTATGCTTTCGGATACTCTTTTTATACAGTCCGGAATTCACAGTAGCTTTGGTGGCAATAACCCCTACATTATTGTGTATTTCGTAAGATACCTTTTCAGCAACAGGATTGATAACGTCTATCACAGGAACTTTCCCTGCAACGGACTGCATCACTTCATTCAAAGCATTAGCAGTCGCCGTATTACAGGCAATTACAATAGCTTTACAGTTCTGTGCCAACAGAAAATTGGTAATTTTTGTAGAATATTCAATAATAGCTTCCTTGGACTTTTCTCCGTAAGGAAGGTGTTTTGTATCTCCAAAATAGATCAGGTCTTCGTTAGGAAGAAGCCTTTTGATTTCTTTGGCAACGGTAAGACCTCCCACCCCGCTATCGAAAATACCGATAGGCTGGCTTGGTGAAAGATGTGAATAATCTTGTTTTTTAGTTTTCAAATGAACTGAAATTTTATACAAAAATAGTGAATTTTATGGCATATTTGTATACCTGCAAGCATTATACAATAAACAAATCAGCAGCAATTCCGTCAGCCATAAACCAATGCTTTTCAGGAATTTTTAAATGGTCATTTTCAATGATTAAAATACCTTCTTCTATTTTCGGTTTGATTTCTCTCTGAAAATGCTCCAGCATCCTCTCTGAGAATTTGTTTTTTAAACTGATAAGATCAACTCCCCAAATGGTGCGCAGACCAATCATAATCATTTCATTGAACTGATCTTCCTGGGAAAGAATTTCTTCTTCCTTGGCCAGCAGTTTATCATTAAGCTTTTTGATATATTGCTGGTTATTGGCTACATTCCAGCTTCTGACATCAAACCCGTTATAAGAGTGTGCCGAAGGTCCTATCCCCAAATATTCCTGATATTTCCAATAAGAAGAATTGTGACGGGAATAAAATCCTGGTTTTGCAAAATTGGACACTTCATAATGTTCAAAACCATTATCTTTTAAAAAGTCTGATAAGTAATAAAATTCTCTGTTTTGCTCTTCTTCTTTGGGACTTTTTACTTTTCCTTTTGAAATCCAGTTTTCCAAAGCTGTTTTGGGTTCTACTGTCAAAGCATATGAAGAAATATGCGGAACTTCCAGCGCTATTGTTTTATGCAAATTTTCTTTCCAAATCTCAAGGTTGGAAGTAGGAGAACCGTAGATCAGATCAATACTCAGATTTTCAAATCCAAAGTCCTGAGCACGCTTGATAGAACTCTCCGCCTCTGAAGCATTGTGAGCTCTATTCATTAATTTTAAATCCTCTTCAAAAAAACTTTGAGTACCAATAGACAGTCTGTTCACAGGAGTTCCGGCTAATTGTCTTAAAAAACTTTTATCCAGGTCATCGGGATTGGCTTCCAATGTAATTTCTATATCTTTCTCAAAACTGAAATACCGTAAGACTTCATCTATTAAAGAACTGATCTCATCCACTGAAAGAATAGATGGAGTTCCCCCTCCAAAATATAGGGATTTCAGGTTTCTGTTCTGTAACTCATCTTTTCTCAGTAATATTTCAGTTTTCATCGCACGAAGCATCTCATCCTTGAAATTCAGGGATGTTGAAAAATGAAAATTACAATAACTGCATTTTTGTTTACAGAACGGAATGTGAATATATATCATAAAAAAAGCTCTGAAATTTTTCAGAGCTCAAATTTATTTAAATTAAATTGATTAGTATCTAAATCCTCTAACATTAATAAAGTTGTCAAAGTTATAACCCAGACCAATCATGAAGCTGTTTCCACCATAGCTCTGGATATCAGATAATCCAAGGTTATAAGTAGCTCCGATCATGAATTTGTTGAATCTCACTTTTACAATTGGAGAAATACTCAGGTTCTGATTATCAAATCTGTTCTGAACCGTTCTGTAGCTTACCCCGAAAGAGAATGCGTTGATCTCGTTAGAGAACGTCGCCATAAGGTTCCAGTCGATCATTCTCGTTGAGTTTGTATTAAGGTTGATCAATGCTGATGGTGCTAATGTAATGTTATCAGCAATGTTCCAGTTATATCCTAAGTTTAAGAAGAATTTAATTGGAGAAGGCTCGTAGTTGTTTACGATAGAAGCATCATTACTCAATGCAATATCATTTACGGAAACACCCCCGAATAAACCTCTATAGGTAGCAGCCAAACCAAAGTTGGCATACACCATAAAGATGTTACTTTCTTCACCTCTCAATAATGGGTCACCTCCTTCTTCAGTATTGATTTTTGAATAATCAAAATTCATGTTATAGAAGTTAACACTTGTACCGAAAGAGAACTGGTCTTTTCTGTCTCCCTCGCTGCTCAGCGGAATAAAATATGAAGCACCGGCCGTGATACCACCAGCAGAAATAGGCCCGTTACTGTCTCTAAACACGGAAATACCAGCACCTACTCTATCAAAGATATTCGCATTAATCCCAATAGACTGAACATTCGGAGAATTACTAAATTTTGAAAATTGTTGTTGATAATTGGCGTTGAGCTGTACGTAATCTGATTTTCCGTATTGAGCTGGGTTGAACAGGAACTCACCATCCAGAAGATATTGCTGATAGTATGGTAGTGATTCTTGTGCTTTGTATGCATTTGACAAAAGAGCTAAACATACGATAGCATATAGTTTTCTCATAACAAATCTTGATTTCAATTCAACAAATATAAAAAAATTCTCAATATATTTTTAGTTTTCCAAATAATTTCTCCATTTTTTTACAGCATCCGTCATATCTTTGGGCATTGGGCTCTCAAAATACAATTCCTTTTTAGTCGTTGGGTGTATAAATCCGAGGGTATGGGCATGAAGGGCATGTCTTGGCAAAATCTCAAAAACATTTTTAATAAATTGCTTGTATTTGGGAAGATTCACTCCTCTCAAAGGGGTATGACCTTCATATCTTTCATCATTAAACAAAGTATGGCCTACATGTCTGAAATGCGCCCTGATCTGATGGGTTCTTCCCGTCTCAAGTTTACATTCCACCCAAGTCATATACTTGAACCTTTCCAGGACCTTATAATGGGTTACTGCGTGTTTTCCATGGCTGCCATCTTCATAGACAGACATCTGCATCCTGTTTTTAGGATGTCTTCCGATATGTCCTTTGATGGTGCCTTCCTCATCCTGAAGATTACCCCACACAAAAGCCCAGTACAATCTTTTCGTGGTTCTGTTAAAGAATTGTTTCGCCAGAAAGCTTAATGCATACTCATTCTTGGCGATTACCAGCAGTCCTGAGGTATCCTTATCAATTCTGTGAACAAGCCCTACTCTATCCAGATCAGACTTTTGACCATTCTTTTCAAAGTGATATGCCAGCGCATTCACCAGCGTTCCGTCCCAGTTTCCGAATCCCGGGTGTACAACCATTCCTGGTTCCTTATCCACTACAATAAGGTCATCATCTTCATAGATGATATTCACTGGAATATCCTGCGGAGTAATGACATTCTCCCTTGGAGGATGGGTAAGCAGTACCGAGATCTGATCTCCCGGCTTCACCCGGTAATTCTGTTTTACCGGAGCTCCGTTTACAATAACATTTCCGGCTCTACAGGTTTGTGAAATTTTATTCCTTGAAGAATTCTGTCTGTGTATTAAAAGGAACTTATCAATTCTTAATGGTTCCTGTTTATTGTCAACAGTGATATTAAGATGTTCATACAATCCTTTATTTTCCTCGTCAATATCGATGTTTTCGATACTGTTGGAATCTAATAATTCTTCATCTAAAAAATCTTCGTTATCTTCTGACATTCTTTTATATTTTTTACAGAAAAGGCTTCAACATTTTATAGTTGAAGCCTGTATTTTTGATATTAATCTGATCTTATTCTACGACTACCTTCTTAGCTTTCGGCTTTTGAGCAGGCTGTGTCGTTGTTGAAGCAGCTGGTTTGGCTGTACTTCCTGCAGTATGAGTGCCGTTTCCTACAGTCGTTTTAGGCTTTTCAGTTGCAGAAACAACAGGTTTAGAAGTTGTCGTCTGAGTCTTAGGAGTCTCAGTTTTTGGAACTTCCGGTTTTGGAGTTTCTTTTTTAGGTGCCGGAGGAGGTACTACGGGAGCTTCATAGCTTGGTTCGTTATGAACTTCTTCATACCGTACCGGAGGCAGTGATGTATCTACTTTCATACGATAGATAGAATTCAGCTGCTCTACTTTAGCTCTAAGCTCTGCCGGAGTTTTCTTACTTGCCCAAAGGTCAATCTGCATTCCCTGGTCACGAACATCTCCTGAAGCAGGATCCTGATAATAAATAATATCAGATTCGTCTTTGCTGCCATCTTCATGCTCTATCAACCCAACTTCAAACATACTTTTTGCGATAACTACTCTTGCTTCTTTTACAGAAAGTCCTACCACATTAGGAATAGAAATATTTCTCATAGGACCAGAGCCTACCACTACATCGATTACAGAGAATCTAGGTAAACGTGCTCCCGGATTTACAGCATTTCCTTTATATAAAATACGTAAAAGAGCATCTTTCTGGATACTTGGTTCATATATAGTATCTCCAATCTTAAGACCTACCTGATCTAACCTCTGGAATGCCAGCCCTGAATATTTATTGATAACATCCGGAACAGCAATCTGAGCCCATGTTCTAGGATTCACTCTAAGACGTACCGTTCTTCCGTCCTTTACACGGGAACCCGGTGCAGGATAGATCTGAAGAACCTGGAATGGTCTGTATTTAGGATCATACTTGGCACTGTCTACTTCATACTCCAATCCTGTATCATCCAATATTTTAACAGCATCATGGATAGATTTATTAACGACATTGGGAACAGGTATTTCCTGACCGTGATTAGTATGGTATTCCAACCAGCGAAATGTGAGCCATATCAACCCTACAAAAATGCCGATGGCTATTACTAAATTCAGTAAAACTTTCCAATTGAAAAGTGATTTAAGCATACTTAAAAATACTTTAATTATAACCGCAAATATAGCTAATAATTTTAGAATGGACTTTTTATTTAACACAATTCATTTTTGATGGTAAAATTTGCCAATTTCCCATACTGCATTACAGAAAATGATTAAATTTGCCTCAATTGATACTATATGGTTATGAACAAAAAAAGTGTTGCCGTAGTAATGGGGGGCTATTCTGATGAATATGTCGTTTCTTTAAAAAGCGGACAATTGATTTATGATTCTTTAGACAGAAATCTCTATGACGTATATAAAGTAGTAGTCCTTAAAGATGAATGGTATTTTTTAGGAGAAAATGATAAGAAATACGAGATCAACAGAGGTGATTTTTCTGTAACTTTAGATAATGGTGAAACCTTAAAATTTGATGCCTGCTTCAATATTATCCATGGAACTCCTGGTGAGAACGGGATTCTTCAGGCATACTGGGATGCGATTGGTCAAAAATATACAGGGTGTGATTTTTACCAGAGTGCTCTTACTTTCAATAAAAAAGATACACTTGCCGTATTATCAAAATACGGAATTCCTTCCGCGAAAAGCATTTATTTAAGAAAAGGCGAAGACATCAATGTGGATGAGATCGTATCAGAATTAAATCTTCCTGTATTTGTAAAACCCAACCAATCCGGATCTTCTCTGGGAATTTCTAAAGTAAAAGAAAAATCTGAACTGATTGCCGCTACTGAAAT
This sequence comes from Chryseobacterium sp. GW821-FHT04C04, assembly GCF_059420365.1. Lineage (NCBI taxonomy): Bacteria > Pseudomonadati > Bacteroidota > Flavobacteriia > Flavobacteriales > Weeksellaceae > Chryseobacterium > Chryseobacterium sp. GW821-FHT04C04. The sequence continues at coordinate 404,760 of NZ_JBWKTO010000006.1, forward strand.
AGCATTCAAGGAAGATGATGAAATTCTGATTGAAAGTTTCCTTGACGGTATGGAAGTTTCTGTAGGAGTTATCGATTTTAAAGGAGAAACTATCGTTCTGGGAATTACAGAAATTGTTCCTACCAATGAGTTTTTCGATTATGAGGCAAAATATGAAGGGGCTTCTGAAGAAATTACCCCAGCAAGAATTGATGAGGAAACTACAAAAAGAGTAGAAGAAATTGCTAAAAGAGCCTACAATTCACTAGGAATGAGCGGTTTTTCAAGAAGTGAATTCATTCTGATGGACGGAATTCCTTATATGCTTGAAATGAATACCAATCCGGGATTCTCTCCTGCAAGTATTCTCCCACAACAGGCAAGACATTATGGAATTTCCATTATGGATCTTTGCGGAAATGAAGTTGAAAAAGCTTTACATAAAAGAAAATAGATAACTGAAGTAAGAAATTATAACTCGTACAACATGAAAATTGCTGTTTTCCCTGGGTCATTTGACCCTATTACACTAGGACATTACGACATTATAGAAAGAGCGGCACCGCTATTTGATAAATTAATCATCGCCATTGGACAGAATTCTCAGAAGAAATATATGTTCCCTCTTGAAAAAAGAATGGAATTTATCCAGAATTCCGTAGCAGAATTCCCCAATGTGGAAGTAGACTCATTCGAAGGCTTAACGGTAGATTATTGTTTTGAAAAAAATGCTCAATACATTATCAGAGGATTGAGAAACCCTGCCGATTTTGAATTTGAAAAAGCGATTGCCCATACCAACAGAACTTTAGCCCACAAAAAACTGGAAACGGTATTCTTACTGACCTCTTCAGGAAAATCTTTTATCAGCAGCAGTATCGTAAGAGAAATCATCACCCACGGCGGCGAATATGAACTGATGGTTCCGGACTCAGTGAGGGTGGAGAGATAAACAAAACAATAATTGATAAGCGATAAATGATAATTGATATAATGGCCAAGAATTTGCTTAAGCAAAAAATCATTCATCAATTATCATTTACCATTTATAATAGATATGCACGAACAGTTCAATTTTGCTATAGAAGTCCTGGGGACCATTGCCTTCTCCATGTCGGGAAGTTTTGCAGCCATGCAAAAACGGCTTGATCCGTTTGGGGTACTTATTATTGCATTTGTAACTTCCGTAGGAGGAGGAACTGTAAGAGATCTATTGCTTGATATCCCGGTATTCTGGATGCATGATCTTCTGATGTGTGCCCTGATCCTGGTGACCAGCATTTTTTCCATGGTATTCAAATCTCTTGAAAAGAATTTTAAAGTAACCTTATTTATTTTCGACAGCTTTGGTCTTGGGTTATTTACCATTATCGGGGTTCAGAAAGGATTAAATGCAGGAATCCATCCTATGATTTGTATTGCATTAGGAACCATTACAGGTTGTTTCGGAGGTATTATCCGGGATATATTACTCAACAGAATTCCATTGATTTTCAGAAAGGAAATTTATGCTACAGCATGTATATTAGGAGGTTCAGCATTTTTATTGATGACCAGGTATACTACACTTTCCTATACTTTTATACAAATATTTACTATTATACTGATTGTAGCAATTCGAACATTGGCTGTAAAATACCATTGGCAGATGCCTAAGTTTTATGGTTATGATCAGAACTCGGAAATGTAACTTTGTGAAAAAAACACTTTTTATCATTTTTTCACTTTCTTTATTCTCCTGCAAGCATGAGCGTAAATTTGATTTGAATAAAGACCTTTATCATTTTTCAGAAAAGATGGAAAACGGAGATACAGTCAAAATAATGACTGATCTTTCAGCCTGTACGTTCTTTGCATTTGAAACATATACTTTTACCAAACAGAATGACACTCTATTCCTTGAGAAATATTCTGAAGCAGCATCTTATGATAAAAAAGCTCAAACATTACCTAAAAGAATCTACAACGTAAAAGCAAGCGATCCTCTGTCTTTTGAAAATTATCTTAAATTCCTGAATAAAGAAGATAAACCGCATGAGAAAGGAGATTTCCCTTTGGTTACTGTAACTTATAAAAAGCAAAGCCGTAAATTTTATGATGATGGACTCCGAGATAAATTCATGAAGCACGATAGTTTGTTTCTCGTAAAGGAAAATATTTACCCAAAAGATACTTTTTTTAAACAGGAAGCTCCGCCGCCACCTCCAACAATAAAAAACAAAAAGTCCTGAAAAATTCAGGACTTTTACTTTTATATAGATATCGGAGATCCCTTAGAATCTTCCTCTCTGTCTCATATTAGGATTGTGCATGTGTTTCTGCATAGTTGGCATTTTCAACTGATCTTTCATCATTTTGATCTGATCAGTCATCATTCCTGCACTGTCCAATCTTTTTGCTTCTTCCAGTAACTTCTGTCCTTCCTGTTTTCTTCCTTTGGAAATAGCTGCTGCGGCAAGATTTAAAGTTGCCATTGCTCTGTCATGCTTCATATTCAAACCATATTCCAATGCTTTTTTCATAAAAGGTTCTACTTTTGCAGGGTGATCCTGAGCTTGAGTCAACCCTAATAAATAGTGGAAATATCCGTATTGAGTCTTATGCAGTTGCCCTTTATAATCTGTTATTTTCGTTAACCATTCACCAGCTTTCTCCATATTTTGTTTTCTCAATTGCCAGAATGCCAAAAGAATATATTCATTTTTAAAGAATAATAAGATCGGAAATGCAGCCAAAAGAAAAACAACAATACCCCATCCCATACTTCTTGTGAAAAATATCAAATAAAGTCCCGCCAGGATAAGAAGTGCTGCTATTACAATTTTTATGTATTTATTCATTATTAAATTTTAGAAGTGCAAAGATAAAAAATTTACAGGTTAGAAGCTAGAAGTTAGAGGTGAGAATTCTGTAATTACTCACTCTTGATTTTTTCAAAGGTCTGAAAACAGAAATCATAAGTATTTTTCTCATCCTTCTCATGGCAGATTTCTGCAGTCTTTTTCCAGATCTTCTCATCTATTTTCGGGAAGAATGTATCTGCTTTAAGATCTGCTTTCACTAAAGTCACTTCAAGCCTGTCTACCAAATCCATTGTCTGCTCATAAATGTTTCCACCCCCAATAACGAAGACTTCTTCATCAATTTTTTTAGCAAATTTCAATGCTTCTTTGATGCTTCCCACGATAAGGATTCCTTCTTCAAACCAGTTCTTCTTTCTTGACACAACAATATTGGTACGGTTTGGAAGGGGCTTTCCAATACTTTCGTATGTTTTTCTTCCCATAATGATGGGATGTCCTGAAGTTATATCTTTAAAATGTTTTAGATCCTTAGGAAGATGCCAAAGTAACTGGTTTTCAAAACCAATTTCATTTTTCTCTCCCATTGCCACCACTATTGTTGTCATTCAAATAATTTTTCACAAAATTAGCACATAATTTGTATATTTGGTTAGCACAAAAAATTTAAAAAAAATAAACTATGAAAAATAAAGGATGTTTGGGTGCCGGAACTATTGGTATTGCCCTCCTTATTATTGTTGCTGTTCTATTCTTCTGGGGAAAAAGCGGATATAACCGATTTGTCGACAAAGAACAGACTGTCAACGCAAAATGGTCTAATGTAGAGACTGTATATCAAAAAAGAGCAAACCTTATTCCTAACCTGGAAAGAACGGTAAAATCGTATTCAAAATTTGAGCAGGAAACTTTAACGCAAGTTGTGGAAGCACGTTCCAAGGCTACTTCTATCAACATTGATCCTAGTAATATGACTGAGGCTGACCTGGCTAAATTCCAGGCTGCACAGGGAGAATTATCAGGAGCTTTGAGCCGATTGATGGCTGTAGTGGAGGCTTATCCTAATTTAAAAGCAGACCAGCAGTATATCAATTTCCAAAGAGAATACACTGCTATTGAAAACAGTATCAGAACTGAAACTGTTTATTATAATGATGCTGCAAAGGATTACAACACTTCCATCAAGACTTTCCCGAATAATATTTTGGCGAATTTCACCAACTTTAAAGAAAAACCTTATTTCAAAGCTGAAGCAGGTGCTCAAAAAGCCCCTGAAGTATTCAAATAATAATGGGTAATTTCCTAACAAATCAACAGATCGCTTCCCTTGTGGAAGCGATTCAGTCTGCGGAAGATCATTCTACGGGAGAGATCAGGGTGCATATTGATTCCAATACAGAAAACCGTGATGCCAAGACAGCATTTGACGTTTTCAAAAAACTCAATATGGATAAAACGGCTGACAGGAATGCTGTTCTTTTTCATGTTAATTTTGAAAAAAAATATCTGACCATCATCGGAGATATCGGAATCCATGAAAAGGTAAGACAGTCTTACTGGGATCATCTGCACGACTATATCACTGCAGAATTTGCCAAAGGAAATTATCACAAGGCACTGAAAAGTGCCATCCTGGAAACAGGACTTGAACTCAAAAAACATTTTCCTGTAGAAGGAGAAAATCCAAACCAACTGTCAAATGAAATTACGTTCTCTTAAAATAGTATTTTCATTTGTATTGCTATGCTTTTACACTTTTGTATCGGCACAATACACCATTCCCGAAAAACCAGCAGTTCTTTACCCTGTCTTTGATGAAGCCGGTTTGCTTTCTCAACAGGAAAAGGATGCTCTTAATAATAAGCTGATCAAATTTGCAGATTCTACCTCAACAGAAATTGAAGTAGTGATCATCCGCTCCACCAAAGGAGAAGATGTCAACTTTCTGGCAACCATGTTCGGTGAGAAATGGAAGATCGGAAAAAAAGGAGTGGATAACGGAGTGGTTTTCCTTGTTGCCACAGAAGACAGAACGATGTCTATCCAGCAGGGACGTGCCGTAGAACAATATCTTACCGCTTCAGTAGCAGGACAGATCTTAGATTATATTGTTACCCCAAACTTCAAGAAAGGACTTTGGTATGAAGGGATCAATGGCGGAACCTCAGCCATTATGGAGGCCGTTGAAGGTAAATTCAAACCCGTTGCAACGACAGCTCCTTCCAGCAATGGAAGCGCTTTTAAAGTTCTGATTATTGCTTTTGTTATTTTCATCATTATTGCCATACTTTTTGGTAACAGAGGTGGTGGCCGTGGTGGAAATAATGACGACGATGACGATGTCATTATCACAAGAAAAGGACGCAGAAACTATCCTGGCGGCTTCTTCCCATTCCCTGGCAGTTTTGGCGGCGGCGGTGGTGGCTTTGGCGGCGGAAGTTCCGGAGGCGGCGGCGGATTTGGAGGTTTCGGCGGTGGCGGAAGCTTTGGAGGCGGTGGTGCTTCCGGAGGTTGGTAAATCAGTAAATCACTTTCAAAATATATAAACAGATCAGGTCATCACGGCCTGATTTTTTATTTAAAAACCTAAAATAGTATACTTTTTTTAATTTTTCTTAATGGTAAATTGATTTTTACGTATTAAAAAATTAATAAAACCTCATAAAAACCACCTTTTATTCAATATTTTTTTATTATATTTACTGAAAACAGGATTATGAAGAAGACGCTGGTAGTATTTGCACACCCTTATCTGGAGCACTCCAATTCGAATGTAGAGCTCATCAATTTCTACGTTCGCCACCAGCATTATACCTTAAGAGATCTTTATGAAGAATATCCTGATTTTCATATTGCCGCTTTCAGAGAAAGAAAACGTCTTAAAAACTATGACCGCTTTGTTTTTCAGTTTCCTTTGATATGGTTCGGAATGCCTCCTCTTCTCAGGTTATGGATCGATGAAGTTTTCGACAGAGACTGGCTAAAAGAAGGTGAGCATAATCCTCTGGAAGGAAAAGAAGTTTATATTCTCGTAACCACCGGTGGAAAAGAAAGATCTTTCTCAAAAACAGGCACCTATCAATATACGATCGATGAACTGATCAGCGGACTGATTGTTTCTCTAAAGGTTTTCAAAGCAGATATCAAGTTCATTAAAATCGTATACGAAGCCAATAAACTGTCTAAAAAAGAAATTATTCTACATAAAAAGGAATTTACAGAACTACTCAATCAATAGCCTATGGAATCCAGCTTAGCGATGAACACATTAATTTTTCTGGGGGTAGCCATTATTATGGTTCCATTGGCCAGGAAATTAGGGTTAAGTTCTGTGATTGGTTATATTTTAGGAGGAATCATCATAGGACCTTATGTACTTCGGCTTACAGGAAATAATGTAAATGATATTATGCATGCCAGTGAGTTTGGAGTCATTATGCTTTTATTTCTGGTAGGTTTAGAACTGGAACCCCGGAAATTCTGGGAAATGCGAAAGAAAATAATGGGACTGGGACTTTCTCAGATGGCGCTCACTATTTTGTTACTTTTCTTAGTCTTCATAAGTGTAGGCTGGAGAGTAGATAAGGCAATTACTATTGCGATGTGTTTTGCTTTATCTTCTACGGCAATCGTTCTGCAAACGTTACAGGAAAAGAATAATCTTAAAACAACAGCCGGGGAAGCTTCATTCTCTACGCTATTGTTTCAGGATATTTCGGTGATTCCTATTTTGGCCATACTCCCTATTGTAGCAAACTATAAAGCAAAGCATCACGATAATGAAATTCAGATTCTGATCCAAAAACTTCCGGAATGGCTTCAGGCCGGAACAGTAATTCTAGGGGTAGTCCTGCTTATTTTACTAGGTAGATATGTCTTTGTTCCTTTCTTGCGATATGTTTCAAAATCGGGAATGACAGAGCTATTGACGGCTTCTTCCCTATTTCTGGTTATTGGTGTTTCTGAGCTGATGATTGTTATTGGCCTTTCTCCGGCATTAGGAGCTTTCCTTGCAGGAGTAATGCTTGCCAACAGTGAATTCCGTCATGAGTTGGAAGCCCAAATTGATCCTTTCAAAGGACTTTTATTAGCTGTTTTTTTCGTTAGTGTAGGATCAACAATCAATTTTAATATTATTCAGAAAGATCCATTATTTATTTTCAGTACTGTTTTTGCAGTGCTGGCAGTAAAATTTATGGTTTTATATACCATCGGAAAGTTTTTCAGGATAGAGACCCCTCAGAGTCTTTTTTATGCATTTGCTCTTTCTCAGGTAGGAGAATTTGCATTCGTACTGCTTAACTATGCCTCGGATCTTTATCTGCTGGGGCCTGAGATGAATGCACAAATGATGGCTGTTACAGCAATCACCATGTGTATTACTCCCATTCTTCTTATTATTAATGATAAGTTTATCACTCCGAAATTCATCAAAGAAATTCCTGAAGAAGAGAATGATTTTAATATTCTTGACAATGATATTATTCAAAAGAAGATTATCATTGTAGGTTTCGGGCACTTTGGAAGTACGGTGGGACGTCTTTTAAAAGCCAATAAAATATCGGCTACCGTCCTGGACCGCGATTCTGATCGTGTAAAACTGCTCAGAAGCTATGGTTTTAAAGTATATTATGGTGATGCCACAAGAATTCCTATTCTAAGGGCTGCAGGAATTGAGGATGCTGAGATCTTGGTTTTATGTCTGGATGATCCGGATGATAATAAATTCATTGCAGAACTGGTTCGTGAACATTATCCTGAAGTGAAAATTTTTGTACGGGCTAAAAATAGGATTGATGCCTATGAATATCTTAACAGCGGAGTCAATCATATTTACCGTGAAACCTTAGGAACTGCTGTTGATATGGCTGTTGATGTGCTTCATGAAACAGGAATGAGAAAATATGCGGCAAGACGTCTCGGACAAAGATTTATGGCTATTGATAAGGCATCAATCAGGAAGCTCGCAAAAATGAAGGAAAATGATGATGCTATTACCTTATTTACCACAAAAGAAATCCTCCAGCGAGAGGAGGACTTATTAGCATACGATAATCTTAATTTTGATAATAAAAATTGGGAAGGCTCCTCATCCACCGATGGAGAGGATGAGGATGAATCCCAGGATTGATTTATTGGATGCTTACACTTCCGCCACTGCTTTCTTCTTTGGTCACATTCTTAAGCTCTCCTTTTTTAGAGATATCCACACTTCCACCAGATGAAGCACCAGCCTTCACGCTGGAAACAGCACTTATCTGAACACTTGCCCCACTGGAAGCGTCTGCTTCTACATTATCAGCGATAACACCTTTCGCTGAAACACTACTGCCTGAAGAAGCACTGATGTCCACCTTTTTCGCTTTCCCGGAAATGTCAAGAGTAGATCCTGATGAAGATTCAATATCAAGGTTTACAGCCCAGATTTTACCGTTGAAGCTGCTGCTGCTGCTTATGTTGATATCCATATCATTAGCTTCCAAATCTCCGGAAATACTTCCTGCACTGGATACTTCAAGATCTGTTTTCTCCTGAGTAAATTTATCTTTTATAATAATTCTCGCTGCAGAATCGGCAAGAAGTTTATTAAAATCTTTTGTATAAATTTTCGCCGTTACTTTACTAATATTCATCACTCTGATTCCAGGTTTATAATGAATATGAAGTCTTCCGCCATCATTATCTACAAGAATTTCATTGATGATACTTTGAGGGGCAGAAATCACCACTTTTTCTGTTTCAGATTTTATAATTTCTGCTTCTATCGCTTGAGAAATCTGAATTTCATCAAAATCTCCGTTAAATTCTTTCTGCTGTATCGGGCCACTTTCTTTGCTTACTACTTTCTCTACCCAATTGCTCCTGTCTCCATCCCTATCTCTGTTTCTGTTCTCATGCTTGTCATTACATGAGGCTAATGCCGCTAAGGCTGAAAAAATAAATAAAGTCCTTGTTTTCATGCTTATTTCTTTTGTTAATTATTTTTGTTGATTTCTTTATTTAAATAACAACTAATTTATAAAAAATATTACATTACAATTAAAAATACTGAAATACTATGCTATACAGATTTTCAAAATGGGAGTATATGTCCCCAGTATTCTACGTATTCATCTAAAAGCACTTACTTGAACGGGGTTAATAAATACATTCTCCAAAATAGATTCTATGATACAAGTTTTTAATATCTTTATGCTTTAATAACAACTATATTTATGAAGAATATTTCATCGGTATTATTAATTTCTGCCTTGGCGTTCAATCAATCTTGTACTACAATGAAACAGACCGATATTCAACAGGAGCTTCCTGCACCTGATTCCTCTTTATCTTCAAATCCTTTTATGAAGAAAAGCAAGCTTCAATACGAAGCTCCGGAATTTGACAAAATCAAAAATGAGCACTTCAAACCGGCTTTTAACTATGGTTTAAAGCTGCACGAAGCTGAGATTATAAAAATTGCCAACAATCCGGCTGCCCCAACTTTTGAAAATACAATCGTTGCATTGGAAAAAAGCGGTGAAATATTGAGAAGAGCACAAATTGTATTCTCAAATCTTACAAGCGCAAATACCAATCCTACTTTACAGGCTTTGGATGAAGAATATGCCCCTATTTTTGCTGCACATTCTGATAAATTGTACCTGAATGAAAATCTTTATAAAAGAATACAATCCATCAAAGAAGACGGTCTTGATTCTGAAAGCAAAAGACTGGTACAATATTATAAACAAAACTTTGAAATTGCAGGGGCTAACCTTTCTGCAGCTGACAAAGAAAAATTAAAGCAACTCAACCAGGAGCTGGCCTCTCTTTCTACTCAATATTCTAATAAATTATTGGAAGCAAGAAAGCAAGGTGGAGTATTTTTCTCCGATGCAAAAGAACTGGACGGACTTTCCGCTGATGAAATTGCTGCAGCTGCGGCTGATGCCAAAACAGCAGGACAGCCTGGAAAATATCTTCTGGCTTTACAGAATACGACACAACAACCTCTTTTACAAAACTTAAAAAACAGAGCTACCAGAGAAAAGCTATTCAAAGCTTCATGGACAAGAGCTGAAAAAGGAGATGCTAACGATACTAGATCCACGATCGAAAAACTGGCTAAACTGAGATTGAAGAAAGCTCAGATTTTAGGAAAGAAAAACTTCGCAGAATGGAAACTTCAGGATCAGATGGCAAAAACACCTGAAGCAGCTACCCATCTGATGAATCAAATTGCTACTCCGGCCGTGGAAACAGCCAGACGCGAGGCAAAAGACATCCAGGATCTTATCGATCAGCAAAAAGGAGGATTCAAAGTAGAACCTTGGGACTGGAATTTCTATGCTGAACAGGTAAGAAAAGCTAAGTTTGATCTTGACGAAAGTGAAATAAAACCTTATTTTGAAATCACAACGGTTCTTGAAAAAGGAGTTTTCTTCGCTGCTGAAAAGTTCTACGGACTGACATTCAAAAAGAGAACAGATCTTCCTGTTTACCATCCTGATGTGGTAACCTATGAAGTTTTCGATCATGATGGAAAATCTATCGCGATCTATTACCTGGATTTCTATACAAGAGATTCTAAAAACGGTGGTGCATGGATGAGTAATTTCGTTGAGCAGTCTTATTTATTAGGAACAAAACCTGTCATTGTTAACTGTTACAACTATCAGAAACCTGCTCCTGGAAAACCTTCATTAATCAGTTATGATGATGTTTCAACAATCTTCCATGAATTTGGACACTCTATTCACGGAATGTTTGCCAGCCAGAAATACCCTTCTCTTTCAGGAACAAATGTACCAAGAGACTTTGTAGAATTCCCGTCTCAGATCAATGAGCACTGGGCTTTAGATCCTGTGGTTCTGAAAAACTACGCGGTTCATTATGAAACAAAACAGCCTATTCCACAGACATTGGTAGAAAAAATTAAAAAAGCTTCTACATTCAATCAAGGATATATGACTACAGAATTGGTTTCTGCTGCTGAATTGGATATGGATTGGCATACCGTAAGCAACGACAGTCAGTTTATTCCAGTTTTAGACTTTGAAAAACAATCTTTAGCCAGCCATGGATTCAATCTGGCAACAGTTCCACCAAGATATCACACGCCTTATTTTGCACACATCTGGGGAGGTGGATATTCAGCAGGATATTATGCTTATTTATGGTCTGAAACATTGGATAATGATGCATGGGAATGGATCAGTAAGAATGGCGGATTAACCAGAGAAAATGGTGACCGTTTCAGAAAATATATTCTTTCTGTAGGAAATTCTGTAGACTTGAATCAGGCATTCAGAGACTTTACAGGACATGATCCGGATATCAAACCTTTATTAAGAAACAGAGGTTTTATTAAATAAATCAATAGGAAGCATTCTTTTAAGAGTGCTTCTTTTTTATATTTTGGCTAAAGCCAGCGGATTGTTGTTTGTTTATTTTTTAACGGGCTAAAGCCCGTTCCTATTGAATTTTATATCATTTATCATATTAACTTCAATACACCGATTTAGGATACACTGTAAAATTCAGATATACTCAACCATTTCTCCTGATATTCATTATTTTTGCAGTTCACATTTTAAAATACACTATATGGACTGTCCCTGCTGTTCAGGAAAATCCTACGAAGACTGCTGCAAACCTTATCATACCGGAGAAAAGCATGCTCCCACCGCTGAAGCTTTGATGCGCTCAAGGTTTTCTGCTTTTGCTATTCCGAATGGTGATTATCTGATGGAAACCACACTTCCGGGAAAAAGGAAATACCACAATAAAAAAGATCTTCAGGAATGGGGAGAAATCAACCAATGGACAAAACTGGAAATCATCCGGACTCCTACCTTAAATCATGTAGAGTTTAAAGCTTATTATACGGACCAGGATGGACATCCGCAGCTCCATCATGAATTTTCACTTTTCCAAAAAATGCATGAACGCTGGTATTATGTTTCAGGGGAATTTTTAGATTAGAACCCTTCCGGAAGAGAGGAATGCCAAGCATTCAATACCTATTGTAACCTTATAAATAAAAATACCCCACAGAATTGATCTGTGGGGTATTTTTTATCTTTTATCTAAAAAATGTCCGAAAAATCGAACATTTCTTATTTTTTAGTGAGCTTCATTTCCGTCAACTCCATGAGCATGTCCATGTGACAATTCCTCTTCAGTTGCTGGACGAGTATTTAAAATTTCTACCTGGAAATCTAAAACTTTCCCTGCCATTGGATGGTTAAGGTCTGCTACTACAACTTCAGGAGTAACTTCTACTACAAATGCCTGGAAATTGTTCCCTTCATTATCAGATAAAGGTAAAATAGCTCCAATAGGTGGAGTTCCAGATTCTTTAAACATATCAATTGGCAATTGTGCGATAGCATCAGGCTGTCTGTCACCATAGGCTTCTTCAGGCTGAATTGTAAAATCTGCTTTATCACCAGCTTTTAAGCCCAGGATATTTTGTTCAAATTTTGGAATCATCATTCCCATACCGTACAAAAATGTAAGCGGATTTTCTGTTGTTGTCTCTTCTACAAGAATCTTACTTCCATCTGGTTCGATAGTGTGAAGTATGTACTTTACAGCTACAACATGATTGTTTTCAATTGTCATATTTCTTATTTTTTTCGTGCGCTTTTTCACGATTAATTTTACAAATATACTATTTTTTGAAATGATTGTTCCGAGGAGAAAATCAAATGAAAAATCTAAAAGTAAGATCCTGCTTTCTATTTTCTGCCCTTGGTTTCGTCACGCTTTTTCTGTCTCAGCATAAAGAGATAAAGACTTTCTACTTTTGTTCTGGCCCAGGGTGTTTTCCGTAAAAATTTCAGGGAAGAAGTGATGCTCGGATTATCTGTAAAACATTTGATATTGATCTGCTCACCCAATTTTTCAAATCCTTCATAGTATTCTACCAATTCTTCGAGAATAGCATCAAGCCTTTTTCCGTGTAAAGGATCTTTTGATTTTTCTTCCATAACACAGCAAAATTAAAACATTTTATCAGACTTAACGACTAAAATTGTTTAAACTCTCAATCTTTAGTATTTTTGAAAAAGCTATTGCTTACTAATAAAAATCATTCGTTACAAACCAATATGAGCAAAAACAACGAAGCAAACAGGAAAAAAAATAAAAAGAAAATTGATCAGAAAAAACGGAAAATGCAAGATGCGGAAACAGAAAGGAAAGCGCGTTTAAAACAAATTCTGGAAGATTTCAAAGTAAAAGAAACTGATAATCAAGAATGAAAATCGTTCATTACTCAATCTATTTACGTTAAACAATGATACACTTTTTATGAAAATTCTGCACACAGCCGACTGGCATTTGGGAAAACGACTGGACCGCTTTTCACGACTGGAAGAGCAAATTCTGGTAATGGAGGAGATTATAGGCATTGCTGATGAAGAACATGCTGATCTTATCCTTGTTGCCGGTGATCTTTTTGACAATTTTAATCCGAGTGTAGAAGCCGTTGAGCTTTTTTATAAAACATTGAAACGTTTATCTTTGAATGGGAAACGTCCTGTAATTGCAATTTCAGGAAATCACGACTCCCCCAATCTGATCGATGCTCCGGATCCTCTGGCCCGGGAATGTGGGATTATTTTAATAGGCCATCCTAAAGCTAATGTTAAGCCCTTCAGTACAGAATATTTCAACATTTCAAATTCTAAAGAAGGTTTTATAGAGTTGAAAATTGAAGAGATAGATTTCCCTGTAAGAATTCTTCACACTCCTTTCGCAAATGAGATCCGTTTAAAAGAATATTTTGGAGAAAATAAAGAAGAAGAAATCAACAAAGTCCTTTCACAAACATGGAAAGATCTTGCTGATCAGTTTTGTGATGATTCCGGAGTGAACCTTCTGACCGCTCATTTATATATGAATAAAAGAGGAGCGGAAGTTTTGGAAGAACCTGAAGGAGAAAAACCTATTAAGATCGGAAATGCAGACCTTATTTTTTCGGATACTATTCCTGAGCAGATTCAATATACGGCATTGGGGCACCTCCATGGTTTTCAGAATATCGGGACAAAGGAAAAGCCTGTTATTTATTCATCTTCTCCCCTATGCTACAGTTTCAGTGAAGCCGGACAGACAAAATATGTGTCCATCATTGATGCAAAGCCTGGAAAGCCAGTTAATTATGAAAAAAAGGCTTTAAAAAACGGAAGAGCTTTAGTCAGAAAAACATTTACTTCTATAGAAGATACCGTTCAGTGGCTGAGTGAAAATCCCTATACATTTATTGAACTTACGCTGGAAAGTGAGACTTTTCTAACGGCTGATGAAAGAAGATTAATCTATCAGGCTCATAACGGAATTGTTCACCTCATCCCAAGAGTCAAAAATAAAGAGCTGGCTGAAAATCTAAGCCAGGAAATCAATTTAAGTCAGGATATTGACATATTATTCAAGGATTATTTTAAATCTAAAAACGGCGGACAGGAAGCCAATGAAGAACTGATGAATTTGTTTAACGAAATTTTAAATGCATAAGCCATGATCCCTGTTCAATTAACTATCGAAGGACTTTACTCCTACCAGGAACGCCAAACGATTGATTTCAGAAACCTTACCGAAGCGGGATTGTTTGGTATTTTCGGGGCGGTGGGTTCTGGAAAATCATCGGTTCTTGAAGCCATTTCGTTTGCTTTATATGGAGAAACGGAACGTCTGAACATGCGTGATAAAAGAGCTTACAACATGATGAATTTAAAATCAAACAGTTCTTATATAGAGTTTGATTTTGTGAATTATGAGAATAAGCTTTTCCGTGCTGCCCGTGACTTTAAAAGAAATCTGAAAAAATTCGAGGAAGTAAAGCCTAATGCAGTTACTTTTTATGAAAATATCAACGGTAAATGGATTCCTTTGGATCACTCGAATGCGGAGACGATCATTGGGTTAAGCTATTCCAACTTCAAAAGAACCATCATTATTCCGCAGGGGCAGTTCAAAGAATTCCTTGAATTGGGTGCTGCAGAAAGAACGAATATGATGAAGGAGATTTTTAACCTTCAAAAATTCGATCTTCAGAACAATGTTTCCACGCTTAATATAAAAAACAGGTCTGAACTGGATCAACTTGAAGGCCAGTTAAAAGGTTTTGAAGAAATCAATGAAGAGAAAATCCAGACTCAGAAAGAACAGCTGACAGAGGAACAGAAAAAACTCTCTGAATCGAATGAAAAATTGGAAAGGGTTTCCCATACCTATCAACAGCTGAAAAACTTAAAAAGCGATTTTGAAAGTTTACAACAGAATAAGGAAAAATTCAGCAAACTCTCTGAAGAAAAACCTCAGGTGGATGCTCTGGAAGCACAGACTGAATTATACGACCGTACTTTCAGGCTTTTCAACCCATTGATTATTGAGAAAAATAAGCTTTCGAAAGAAATTACCGATAAACGGAGCGAAAGAGAACAGCAGATCAAGGACTTGCAGGAGACTGAGAAGGCTTTCAATACGATCAAAGAACAACTCACAGCACTTGAACCGCAATTTAAAGCTTTAGAGCAATCCAGAATTCAGGAAAACGATTTGAGCCTCATCATTCAAATTCTGAAGTTTTCTGAAGAAATCAAAGTTCTGAATGAAAGAACTCAAAAGGGTTCTGAAAAAGTAAAAGAAGTAGACCTTAATAAAGAGAAGATTCAAAAGAAGATTGATGAACTTTCTGTACAGATTAAAACCTTAAAGGAGCAAAAACTGGATTCTGCTCTGCTTTCTGAAGTGGGAAATTGGTTTATTCAACAAAAAAACTTAAAAAAATCACAGCAGGAACAGGCTGAAAAAATTGAGAAGCATCTAAAACAGATTGGAGAAATTGCAGAGGAATTAAAACCTTTTGCCTATCAGGAAAATTATAAAGAAGATTTCAAAATCAGAAAAGAAACCTTTGAAGTCAAGAAAAAAGAACTTTCCCAGAAACTGGATCATCTCAAAATTCAAAAAGAACTTTCCCGTTTCGCCAGTGAACTTCATGATGGTGAAAATTGTCCTCTTTGTGGATCCAAAGAACATCCGCATATTGTGGAATTCAATGATGTGAATATTGAACTGCAGGAAATTCAGGAGAAAATAACATCCGTAGAACAGGAAATAACTGCTCTTCAAAAACAGGAAGCAGAAATTGATAAAATTCTGGACCGCAAGAAAATCTTTGAGGGACAGCTTCTTTCGGAACAGAAAATTATTCTTCAGATTCAGAAAGAGATTGAAAATCATATCCTGAATTTCACATGGAAACAATTTGCCTCGGATCAGGAGGAAGAGTTTGAGAAAAAACGGACCAACTCATTTACTTTAGAAAAAAAGATCGAAGAAACAGAGCGTAATATAGGTCAGGAAAGGGAAATTCTTGAAAAAGAAACCCAATTATTAGAAAAATATAAAAGTGCGCTGGAAAATTTCAGACTGGAAGAGGTTTCTAAACAGGAACAGATCAATATCAGCCGTTCCGGTCTTAAGATTCTGGATTGGAATCTGTATACCCAAAAAGCGATCATAGAAGTTGAAGAAACCTACCAAAAACTAGTATTTTCCAACAAGGAAACTGAAGAAAATTACCAAAAAGCACTGGAGCAGGAAAAAATTCTCTCTCCAAAACTGGCAGAACAAAAAACGATCGTCAGCCAATCGGAGAAACAGATTACAGAACTTGAAAAAGAAATTTCCGGGAATGAAGAGGCGATTATCAAAGCCTTGTCAGATCAAAACTTCACAGAGTTCAAAGAGGTTGAGAATATTTTATTTCAGGAAATTGATATTCCACTCGTAAGAACCAAAATCCAGAATTTCAAAGTTGATTTCGAAGCTTTAAAGAAATTCATCGGCGAGCTGGAATTAAAACTGAAAGGACTTTCATTTGACAGTGAGCAGTTTTCTCAGGCTGAACAACGGTTCAATGAAGCGCAAAGTGAGCAGAAGCAAATCAGTGATTCTGTAGTCACCAAGACCGCAGAAATAGACCGATTGGAAAAAGAGTTTGTGAAAAAAGAAGGACTTCTGAAAGAATTGACAAAACTTCAGAAGCGTTCTGAAAATTTAAAGATTATGATGAACCTGTTTAAAGGAGCAGGTTTTGTACAATATGTTTCGTCTATTTATCTGAGACAGCTTTGTGATCATGCGAATGTTCGTTTCCACCGAATGACCAGAAACCAGCTGAGTCTGCAGCTTAATGAAAATAACGACTTCGAGATCATCGATTACCTCAACGAAGGGAAAAGCAGAAGTGTAAAGACACTGTCGGGTGGACAAGCATTTCAGGTTTCTTTAAGCCTTGCTCTGGCATTGGCAGAAAGCGTTCAGGCCAATGCAAAAGCCGATAAAAACTTCTTCTTTATTGATGAAGGTTTCGGAACTCAGGATACGGAATCGGTGAATATTGTATTTGAAACGCTTACCAATCTGATGAAAGAAAACAGGATTGTAGGGATTATTTCGCACGTTGAAGAACTGAAAGAAAAAATCCCTACAGCTCTCAACATTATTAAAGACGAAGAAAGAGGAAGCCTGATTGAGATTGTATAATTAATCTTAAAATCTCAAAAAAAATTAAACTAAGGCTGGCTTGAAAACTTACGCATGAAGAATCAATACAGCCTTCACAGATTTGTTCAGGATCTCATCTACAGTACTTCCGGAAAACAATCGGTAAATAATATTGTGATTGTGTTTTACCAGACATAAAATATCTGTTTTATTGGTTTCTATGAAATCAATAATTCCGCTTGATGGTTTATCATCCTCAACGTAGTGAAAGGTAATCTCCACAGAAGAAAGCTGATCTTTTAATTTCTTTTCCCCATTTTCTATAGCTCTTGCAGCTGTATCTTTGTCCGAAATATGAAGTACTTCCAGCTTCTTCGGATCGGAAACTTTAAGGAGCTGATTCAATGCTTTTATATCCCTTACGGATAGTTTTGTGGTTTTGTAATCAGTAGCCAGCGTAATAACAGGTGTTGGATGAAGTATGCTTTCTGCAGGAACTATTAATGTAGGAATCCGCATCTTGCTAATGGCTAAGCTGGCATTGCTTCCTATAATTCCTTTAATGCCCGTAGCTCCCGTCATTCCCATTACTAAAAACGACACATCATTATATTCTATGTATTTCGTAATGACATTTCTTAAAAAGCCAACATCACAAACGGTTTTTACCGGAATGTCTTTATATTCATCATTATTACAGAAGGTTTCAGTCCATTCTTTCAGAGCGGATCTCTTTCTTGCATAGTAATCTTCAATAAAAATAGCGTTGTATGTACTATTGTTGATGCCTTCCGTGGGATGAATGGCATTCAGTACCGTTACTTTCATCTTTAAAGTTTTGGCGAGGGACAGAGCATATAACAGCGCATTACCTGCGTTGTTGGAAAAGTCTGAGGCAACTAATATTTGTTTCATTTTTTTCGGTTTTAATAATAATCACTGAATTAAAAGTCTGCCACTAAATAAACAGATGAAAACATATAAATAACAGTAAAGATAGTACAATAGAAACCGGTAAAGTAAGTACCCAGGCAAGACCGATACTTTTTAATGTAGCCGGATTAAGGTTACTTTTACCACCGGAAGCGACCATAGAACCTGCTATACCACTTGACAAAACGTGCGTGGTACTTACCGGTAATCCCAGAAATGTACTGATTCCTATAGTAGATGCTGCAACAATTTCGCTGGATGCACCCTGGGCATAATTCAAATGTTCATTTCCTATTTTTTCACCAATGGTTACTGCTATTCTCTTCCAGCCTATCATAGTTCCCAACCCCAGTGAGACGGAGATAACAATAATTACCCATAGAGGAGCAAATTCGGTTAACTTTTTAAGTTCAGAAATCTGGCTGGTAAGTATTGCCCTGTTGGATTCGTCAATAGCTATGGCTTTATTTTCGTTCAGTTTTTTTAGAGAATCAATAAGGTTATCTACCTCTTTTCTGAATTTGTAAGTCGCTGCTTTGTCTTTTTCATTCTTATGGATCAGATTTTCTTTTACATTTTCAATAGCAAGATTCAGAGTCTTAAATTCAGCTGTATTTTGAGTATTCCCGGCAGCTGTTGCTTGTAATGTATGTTCCGTTGTATTCAGGATAGAAACAATCTTATCGTTAGGAATATCATGATTAATTGCAAATTGGGCAGGCATAAAAGCGATCAGGATCAGCATAAAAAGCCCAACTCCCTTTTGTCCGTCATTACTGCCGTGAAAAAAGCTTACTAACGTACAGGTTGTTATTAAAATAGCTCTGATCACAAAAGGAGGTTTATCATTGGCACCCGTCGGAATATGAAAAAGTGCTTTATAGCGGATTACATATTTAAAGAACCACATCAGCAGAACAGCTAAGCAAAATCCTACGATAGGGGATAAAATGAGTGACATTCCAATTTCTTCAGCTTTATGCCAGTTCACCCCGCCTCCATAATACCAGGTAAATCCTAAGCCGGCACCAATTAAAGCACCAATCAGAGTATGAGAGCTGGAGCACGGTATTCCAAAGTACCAGGTTCCCAGATTCCAGATGATGGATGCCAGTAGAACAGCAAGAACCAAAGAAGCTCCCACTGCAACGGGCAGCGTTACGAGTGTATCCATCGGAACCAGTTTTAAGATTCCCATTGCAACGGCAATTCCTCCTGTAAAAACTCCCAGAAAATTCCAGAAGCCTGACCAGGGAATTGCAATAACAGGTTTAAGAGCTTTAGTATAAATTACGGTAGCCACGGCATTGGCTGTGTCGTGAAAACCGTTTACAAACTCAAAAGCCACAACAGCTATCAGACAGAGAATGAAAATAATGACAAGCCCTGTACTGAGATTCGGATCCACCGAAAAAAATAGAATATTGTTTAAAAGCATGGTTTTTTATTTAGATTTTGGAATGGCTGGATCAACAGAACATCCAGAATGTTGAGAAATGAAACCATCGAGAAGATATAATGAGGAAGATATCCTGAATAGTAATAGACTTTGGAACATCCAAACGATCTGCTTAGTGAAATAGAAGTAGGGGGAAACTGTTCGTTACCAAGATAATACAGATTTTGTATCATGCGGATCATAGACAGGTCAATCATTAATAGCTATCGCTTTGTTTCATTACTGTAAAGAAATGAAGTTTAAAAGATTACAATGTTAATAAATGATTAACTGTTTATTATATTTAAAAAATAGGATTCTCTACAATATAAAAAAGGAGACCTTTTCCGGTCTCCTTGTCATATCTATAAACGACTATTACAGTCCTTTTACAACGGGTTTTACTTCTTTCCCAAATAATTCAATAGATTTCATCATCACTTCATGAGCAGGATCTCCCACATCCATATGTCCGATAAATCTTGTAATTCCGAAAATCTCTTTCATGTAAGCAATTTTATCCGCTACTTCTGCCGGACTGCCGATAAATAATGCTCCGTCTTTGCTTCTTCCACCATCATACTGTGCTTTTGTGTAAGGCGCCCATCCTCTGGAAGCTCCTATTCTGTCCATCTGAGATTTATAGTTATGGAAATATCCGTCTACTACTTTTTGATCATCACTCACAAAGGTATGTGAATGAACAGCGATCTGCATTTTTGAAACATCATGACCTGCTTTTTGGTATTCCTGCTTATAGAATTCAATCAGGTTTCTAAACTGAATCGGCATTCCACCAATAATCGCTACCACTAAAGGCATTCCAAGCTGTGCTGCACTTAAAACAGATTGTGGAGTCCCTCCAACAGCTCTCCAGATTGAAAGCTTTCCGTCATTTTTTGCTCTTGGATATACGGTTTGATTCTGCATCGGCGCACGAAGTTTTCCTGACCAGCTTACATTTTCTTCAGAATTAATTTTCAGTAGTAATTCTAATTTTTCGTCAAATAATTGTTCATAATCATTCAATGAATACCCATACAATGGAAATGATTCTATGAAACTTCCGCGTCCCACGAATATTTCTGCTCTTCCTTCTGAAATCAGATCCAGTGTTGAGAAATCTTCATATACTTTTACCGGCTCCGAAGAGCTCAAAACAGTCACTCCGCTGGCCAGTTTTATATTTTTTGTAATACTTGCTGCCGCTGCCAAAACGATCTCCGGAGAGGAAACAGCATAATCCGGACGGTGATGTTCTCCCATTGCAAAGACATCAATTCCTACCTCATCCATCAATTTTACCTGATCCAATATCTCACGGATCTTAATTCCGGCATCTCTATATTTTCCGGTTGACTGGTCTAAAGCCAAATCACCGAACATTCCTATTCCTAATTCCATATTGTTGTTTTTAGTGATACAAAATTACCACTATGAAAGATTAAAAACATTGATGTTTGGTAAGATCGAAAAGTCGTTGTTTTTTAAACACAAATAACACTAATTTTCCACTAATAACACAGCATTGTCATTGCGAGCAAAGCGAAGCAATCTCAACTGAGCATATATAACAATATTTAAAAAAAATCCAGCCTAAAACTAGACTGGATTGTATTATTATTTCTTCAGATACAAATCAAAATAATCTGTTATTTTCTGCATCAGATGAACTCTGTCTTTCCCGATCACATTATGCGGATGTCCCGGATACGTAAAGTAATCCAACTGAACTCCGTTATCAACTGCAGACTTGATGAATTTAATAGAATGCTGCCATACTACTACATCATCTTGTGCTCCGTGGATCATCAATAGTTTCCCTTTCAGATTCTGAACTTTATCCAAAAGATTAGCCGTCGCATATCCCTGTGGATTTTCCTGTGGGGTATCCATATATCTTTCTCCATACATAATCTCATACATACTCCAGTCGATTACCGGTCCTCCGGCTACTCCTACTTTGAATACATCCGGCTTACGAAGCATGAAACTTGTGGTCATAAATCCTCCAAAGCTCCATCCATGGATTCCCATTTTGTCTCCATTTACATAAGGAAGAGACTTTAGGTACTCTACCCCTTTCATCTGGTCATTCATTTCTGTAGTTCCCAGGTTTCTGAATACAGCCTGCTCAAACTTCAATCCACGGTTAGAAGAACCTCTTCCGTCCATGGTGAAAATAATGTACCCATTCTGAGCCATATATTCGTACCACAGATTTCCTGACGCCGGGAAGGTATTGGTAATTAGCTGTAAGTGCGGTCCGTTATACAAATAAACAATCGTTGGATATTTTTTATTCGGATCAAAGTTTGTTGGAAGAATGATTTTCCCATACAAAGGAGTTCCGTCATCTGCTTTTAATTCTACGTTTTTAATTTCCGGTCTCTGATAATTTTTTAATGGATTTTCAGAAGTAAGGATATTCGTAGATTTTAAATTGGAAGTATTGATAATGTCGGCAACTCTAGGTGAATTGGCATTGCTGTAAGCATCATACAGGTAATTTCCGTCACTGCTCAAAGTTCCAATATGCATTCCTTCTGCACTGTCCAGTCTTTGCATTTTGAAATTAGTCCAGTTGATTCTGTATAAATGTCTTTCTAAGGGTGTTTCTTTTGTAGAAGTAAAATAGATTTCCTTTTTCTTTTCATTGAATCCTAAAATATCAGTTACCAGCCAATCTCCTTTTGTAATCTGTGCTATCAATCCTTTTTCAAGACTGTAGTGGAACAAATGATTGTATCCTGTTCTCTGGCTCTGCCAGATAAAGTCTGTGTTAGAATTCGGGAAGAAAGTTAGTGGATGCTGTGGTTCTACATATTTGCTGTCTGTTTCTTCAAATAAAGTTTTCACCAATTCTCCTGTAGCAGCATCATATTGATTCATTTTCATATGATTCTGACCTCTGTTCAGAACGCCTACGAAGATATATTTTGAATCCGGGCTCCATGTAACGGCTGTTAAATATTGATCTTTTTCTCCTTCAACTTTTAAGAAAGTAGTGGATTGAGTTTTAATATTGAAAACACCTAATGTCACCTGATGAGAAGTCTGACCAGCCATTGGGTATTTGATATTGTGATTCACAGCAGGTGTTACAGACCAATCGATGATCGGGTAATCTGCTACCATGCTCTGATCCATTTTATAGAAAGCTACACTCTCAGAGTTTGGTGCAGGGAAAATTCCTGTATCAATTCCGAATTCATTTCTGTGAACGGCCTGCCCGCTGATGATATTTTCATTGGTTTCGTTGGTTACAGCAATCGTTTTCCCATTTCTGTTGACAAATAAATTATTCTTTGCTGTGAAGGCAAACGTCTGGCCATCACCAAACATTTTTACGTTCGAAGCATCCTGATCCATTGCAGCTGTACTTTTTACTTTCCAATCGTTTCCTGATTTTTCAATCCACGACATTTTACCCCCTGTAGTAAAATACCCATTGGAATTTCCTGTAAATTTAATTGGTGGAACAGCTTTCAGCTTATCATTGGAAAGATTTCTGTTCAGTTGGCTCAACGAGATCAGGGTATCCTGTTTATTGGTTTTCAAATCTGTAATCAGATAACCGCCTTTCACTGCCTGGATATAAGATTTTCCGTCTGCAGCCCAAGAAAATTGGGATATATTTTTCACGGCAAGGTTGGTTCTCATTCCATTTACAGCCTCCGCCATGGTAAACTTCTGGGTCTGGGCAAATGCTGAACTGCCTAAAACCAGCATCAATAAAGAAAATTTATGTAATTTCATTGTATAAAATTGAATCCATCAAAAATAAGAAATAAAAATCATTCGTTAAGAAATGTTAAATTAAAACATTCATAAAATGGAATTCATGCATTAAAAGAAATTATTCCTTAACTTAATAGTAGAATTTTTAAAGGGATTAGAGGAGTAAATTGTGAATGTCAACCCGCTGCGCTTGTCAATTTTTGATTGTTGTAAAGCAAATATTCACCATTCACTTGCACAACAAAACTGACTGACAAAAAATCATTTCTTATCCTATATCAATGACTTGTATATATTTTCTGTCCTAAATTTGCTTCATTAATAACAAACAAAAAATACAAAATACAATGGCTACAAAATGGATCTTAGACCCAACGCATAGTGAAATTACTTTCAAAGTAAAACACATGATGATCTCTAACGTAAAAGGAAGCTTCAGAACTTTCACAGCTGAAATTGAATCTGAAGACGAATTCTTTGCCAATGCGAAAACTACCGCTACTATTCAGACGGATTCTGTGTTCACAAACAATACAGACAGAGATAACCACTTAAAGTCTGCAGAGTTCTTCAATGCTGAAGTACATCCTACAATTACATTTGAATCTCAGGCATTAAATAATTCTATTGTTGGAAATCTTACCATCAACGGAATTACAAAACCTGTAGACCTTGATGTAGACTTTGGAGGAATCAATGTAGACCCATGGGGAAATACAAAAGCAGGTTTCTCTTTTGAAGGAAAAATCAGCAGAAAAGATTTTGGATTAAACTGGAATGCAGCTCTTGAAGCAGGAGGTGTAATGGTAAGTGATGATGTAAAAGTAGCTGGTGAATTACAGTTTGTAAAACAAGCATAGTTAATAACATACATGATAAAAGGTTCAGGGATTTGTCTAAAAGCCTTGAACTTTTTATTTTTTTATCATCTTCAATATTTATGAACCTCAACGATCTTCAAAACATAAGCGACAGTTTTAAAAATACTCAGAGAATGCCTGTTTTATTTCTTGGACATGGTTCACCGATGAATGCCATTGAAGAGAATCAATTTGTACAGGGTTTCCGAAAAGCTGCCTCAGAAATCCCCAAACCTAATGCTATTCTTTGTATTTCTGCTCATTGGTATACAGCCGGAACCTTTGTAACGGCTATGGATATGCCGAAAACCATCCATGATTTTTATGGTTTTCCAAAAGCCCTTTTTGATGTAGAATATCCCGCTCCGGGAAGTCCGGAACTCGCCAAAGAAACTGCGGAATTACTTCTACCTATAGATGTGGAAGAAGACCACAGCTGGGGGCTGGATCATGGGGCATGGTCAGTCATCAGACATATGTATCCGGATGCTGATATTCCGGTGATTCAGCTGAGTATTGACCATACAAAACCTCCTCAGTATCATTATGAACTTGCCAAAAGACTGAATAAGCTTCGTGAAAAAGGTATTCTGATCATCGGAAGCGGAAATATTGTCCACAATCTTAGACTTATCGACTGGAAAAATATAAATACCGTGGGAACCGGATGGGATTGGGCAATTGAAGCCCGGGAGAAAACCAATAACTGGCTTCTCGATGGTAATTTTCAGAATATTATTGACTATCAGAAACAGGGAACTTTCCTGCAATATGCTGTTCCTACACCTGATCATTATCTTCCGCTGCTCTATACTTTAGGGTTGAAAGATCAGTCTGAAGAACTCACTTTATTCAACGATGAGCTTATCGGAGGATCACTGAGTATGACCAGTGTAAGGATTGGATAAATTCTTCTTTTTTTATCACTAAAAGTTTAGTAATATTGTTTACCATGAAAACAATATTACTATTTTTTTTGTTCACTTATTCTGTCTTTTCAGCACAGCTGGTCAAAGGGACGGTGGTAGATGATACCGGCCACAGAATAGCGGATGTTAACATTTATCTTGATGGGACGAAAACAGGAACTGTTTCAAAAGAAGACGGAAGTTTTACATTAAATCTTTCTACCCAAAAATATGGGAATCTTGTTTTTCAGAAAGAAGATTACGAAACCTTTACCATCGGATTACCGGATGTTATTAATAAGACTTTAAAAGTAGTATTGACCAAAACCAATGCTATTGAAGAAATAAGACTGGTTCCTTATACTCCTGAAGCTTACCAGAATTATATCAATTACTTTTTGGACACTTTTATAGGTAACAATCGTGAAGACGTGAAAATAAAGAATCAAAGGTCTTTAAAGTTTTCCTATGATAAAAAGAATAAACTTCTGAAAGTAAAGGCTCCCAACACTTTAATCATTGAGAATAAAAATCTTGGCTACGAAATCAGTTACAATCTGATCAGTTTTTCTGCCGACTTCAACTCTAAGATGGTCAATTATACCGGAACAAGTTTTTTTAAAGAATCAAAAAATACAGATAAGGTGAAACTTAATCGTATGAATGCCTATGAAGGCAGTCTTCTTCACTTTTTCAGAAGTATCTATGATCATAAAATTGTTGAAGCGGGATTTATTGTCAATCAGGTAGTAAGAATTCCCAATCCACAATATCCTTCTGAAGAGGAACTGAATACTTTAAAGAATTATCTGGAACTCGTAAATAAACCTGATTTTAACACCATTCCTGAAA
This sequence comes from Chryseobacterium sp. GW821-FHT04C04, assembly GCF_059420365.1. NCBI lineage: Bacteria > Pseudomonadati > Bacteroidota > Flavobacteriia > Flavobacteriales > Weeksellaceae > Chryseobacterium > Chryseobacterium sp. GW821-FHT04C04. The sequence continues at coordinate 430,777 of NZ_JBWKTO010000006.1, forward strand.
ACATCAGAGAAATTGCCCGCAGAAAAAATGCGCAGAGCCAATACATGCTGGCTATTGTAAAAACAAAGATCCCTGACCTGGATTATGTTAAAAGATCAGACGGGCAGGTTTTTCTGGAATTTAAAGATATTCTTCAGGTCAATTATCCCAAGTATTATTACGAGCTTAAAGGAAAAGAATTTGTGAAAAGAGCGAACCGGAATATATTATCATCATTCTTACATTCTGATGGAGAATCGTTCGAAATTTCAAAAGAAGGAAACATCACAACACCGGATCAACTCATCAATGAAGGTGATTTCTCCAAAAATAAAATTGAAAATATGCTTCCTCTTGATTATCAATTAGGAGATTAATATTTTAGAATAAAAAAGGAAATACCTCAGCTGAGATATTTCCTTTTCCTTTTATAATCGCCTATTATTATTTATTGTACAGCTTTTAGAACATTGATGTTTCCGTAGCCGTAGCTTGAATTTACATTGGGATAGTAAGTGGCAGACTGTCTCATTTTGTTAAGTACCTGCTCTCTCGTCCATGATGGATTTTTAGCCCAAACCAAGGCTGCAATTCCTGCCGTAGCTGCTGTAGCTACTGAAGAACCGCCCACATAATCAGCTTGTCCGTTATAATAACTCAAAACAGGAACGGTATTTCCAGAAGATCTTTCCATCTGGAAAGTAAAATCGATCTGGCTTCCGGAGTGGCACACATCACATTTTTGATTGGATGTATTCTCTTTCACCCCTGTTATCGCCTGAGTTTCGGACATGGATGCAGGGAAAATTACCCCAACAAAATTGGTGAAGCTGGTAGAAGTTCCTCCGGCACAGAAAATCAGTTTTCCTTTAGAGTAAGCATATTTAACCCCGTCTTCAATTTTCCCGACAGAGAAAATATGACCCATTGACATTGAGATGATCTTTACATTCGTATTATTACCCAATTCTGTGAAAGCCGTTTTTACAGCAGTCTGCTCACTGGAAGTTTCCAGGACAACGTTTTCTGCGGCTCTGTAGGCGATCAGGTTAGCATTATAAGCTACTCCTACAGGTAATCCTGCATTATTTCTTGGAGCAGTCATCACAGAAGCCATTTTGGTTCCGTGCCCACACTTATCTCCCGATCCGTCTGAATTATACACTCCGAGTTTACTGATTGTTCTTCCTGAAGAAGCCCCATTGTTAAAGCTTCCTCCCAATAAAGTCTGTTCAGGGGAAACTCCTGTGTCAATAAGTCCGATGGTAACACCTGCCCCTGTACTGTAGCTCCAGGCATCAGGAATATTGTGCTTGGCGAAAGCCCATGGGATCTTTGCACTTGGCGTTGTAGAAGTGTAATCTGCTGCATTTAATGTTGATGATGAAAAACCACATCCTGATGAACCGCTGCCAGAAGATTTTGCAGCTGATTGAGCCTCGAATTCAAAATAATGATAGTCTGCCGGCTCCACGTATCGGATGTTTTTCATTTGTCGAAGGGCAGTAATGGTTTCTTCATTTTCAATCACCACATCCATCTGATTAAGATATTGGTCTGAAAGAAGAAGGAAATTTCTTTCATCTTTTCCTTCATACTTTTTGATGATAGAAAGGACTTCTTTTTCCATATCACTGCTGTTTGGAGATTTACTTCTGTCAAAATCATCTTTAGAAGCTCCAAAACCGATAGATACCATTTTGTTTCCACGGAAAATAGCACTCCATACAAAATGATCAGATTCATTCTTCCAATTGAAAGTACCGTCTGTTTTAATAGCCTGATTGATTCTTTCGTTGATCTGTTTTGCAGTCAGCGGATCTTTCTGAGCCATTTCTGTTTTTACATTTTCATTCTGAAGTTCTTCTCTGGAACACGAGTTTAAAGCAAAAAATATTGCCAGGAGGAATACAGTTTTTTTCATATGTTATTCTTTTGGTTGGAGCCACAATATAACACTTTCATGGGAATTAAAAACTTAAAAAAAATGAATTTACCATTACATGAATATTAAATTAAAATACTTTTTCGTAGCAGACACTTTGCTCAACGCCAATATATTGTCCATAATTGGGAATCCTGTAAAATCCACTTTTTTCATATATTGAGATGGCACTTTTCAAATCCTGGGAAGTCTCCAGGACTGCCTTTTTAAAGTTCAATTCTGCTGCCCAGTTTTCCAGTTCTTTTACAATAGCTGAGCCAAGCCCATTTTTTCTGAATTCCGGATTGGTAAACATTCTTTTTATTTCTACCGTATCTTCTGAAAAGCGTTTGAATGCTCCACAAGCTGCCGGAATATTATCTATGTAAGCCACAACACAGTTTTTGAGGATATCGATGGTATTGAACTGAGCAAAGAAATCATCATTTTCACCATTGTGCTCGGATAAAGTAGCATCGAGGGATTTTACGAGATTTTGAAAATCTGTATTGGTAGAATCTGTTCTGAGGATGTGCATGTTTATTGGATTAAAAGATTCAAAAATTTAATGATTAAAAGATTTGTGGAAAATAAAAAAGCTCCCTTTCGGAAGCTTTACTATATTTTTAAATTAGTTGACAATAAACTTTCTTTCATTGATCAACTCTGCAATTGCTAACATATCTTTACCGATCAATCTGTCATCTTCAAGCTTAGCAACTTTGGAACGAAGAACCGTAAAGTTTTCTTCAATCACCTTAGAGCATTTCGCCGGTCTTCTGAATTCAAGTCCCTGAGCAGCAAACATCAACTCAACAGACAGAATATTAACAAGATTTCCAAGAACCTGATTGAATTTTCTTCCTGAAATACTTCCCATAGAAACATGGTCTTCCTGACCTAAACTTGTAGGAATAGAGTCTGCTGATGCCGGGAAACATAATGTTTTATTCTCTGTAACCAAGGCAGCTGAAGTATACTGAGGAATCATAAATCCTGAGTTTAATCCTGAGCTTTCCGTCAATAATCTTGGAAGTCCATATTTTCCTTCTAATAATAAGTAACTTCTTCTGTCGGAAATATTTCCTAATTCTGCAGCAGCAAGCGTAGCATAGTCTAAAGGCAAAGCCATCAGCTGTCCGTGGAAATTCCCTCCTGAGATAGATTCTTCAGCACTTAATACAATCGGGTTGTCTGTTACGGAATTCAGTTCTGTTTCTGCCATACCTCTAAGGTGCTCAAAAGCATTTCTACTGGCTCCGTGAACCTGAGGTACACATCTCATAGAATAAGGATCCTGAACTCTCTCACAATCTTCGTGAGCTTTCATATTTTCGGATCCTTTTAAGAACTTAAGCATTCTTGCCGCTACTTTTTTACTTCCTTCAAAAGGTCTGATCTCGTGAAGCTCTTTTTTGAATGGGCTTTCAGAGCCCCTGTATGCTTCGATACTCATTGCAGCCGTCATATCCGCAAGATCCAGTAAATATTCGAATTTTTCAAGTCCTTTGATGGCATGAGCCAGAATAAATTGGGTTCCATTGATCAATCCTAATCCTTCTTTTGGCCCTAAAACGAGGGGGTCAAGGTCATGCTTTTTCAGAACTTCCATGGTTTCAGACACCTGATCTCCTTCCCAAACCTCTCCTAAACCAAGTAATGGCAATACCAAATGTGCCAGCGGAGCAAGGTCTCCCGAAGCTCCCACAGATCCTTGTTCCGGAACTACCGGAATAATATCTTTTTCAAGCATCAGGATCAATCTTTCAATTACTTCCAGAGAAACTCCTGAAAATCCTTTTGAAAGGGCATGAACTTTAGCAATCATCATAATCTTAGAAAACTCTTTATCAATGGGTTTTCCAACTCCCACTGCGTGAGAAATAATCAGATTATATTGTAACAGAGCGGTTTCGTCAGCAGATATTTTGGTATCACATAGCGGTCCGAATCCTGTATTGATTCCATATACACATCTATCGGACTCTACTATTTTCTGTACGTTTTTCTGAGATTTTAAAATTTGTTCTTTTGCAGCTTTGTTCAGCTTCGCTTTATTTGGCTTTTTACAGATTTCCAGAATATCATGGAAAGTAAAAACATCTACTCCGTATATCATTTCTAAAAAATTTTCTTAAAATTACGCATTTAACAATAATTGGAAAAGCTAAATTTCAATCTTCTATATTTTTATATCAACAAGGGAATTAATTTACTATTTTTAGCCCCGAAAATTAAAAACAATAATACATGAGACTGAAAATTCTACTACTTGCTTTATGTGTAGCAGGTACAACTGCTTTCGCACAGAAAGTAAAATATTCTAAGGAAGAAAGAAAAGAAATGAACCGTTATCTGTTTAACGAAGGTTTCAATACCGCAACGGATAAAAAAGTTTCCACGATTATTTTAAAAGATAACACAGAACATCAAGGCTACAGTAAATCATGGGAAAGGCAGAAAGGGCAGATTCTTTCTATTACGATTGAAGATGTCGATACAAAAAAGCCTATGAAATTTACCGCAGCAGATATTGCTGAAATGTATTTATATCCTACGGAGACTGAAAAATCTATGAAAGCTGCAAAATTCATTTCAAACATGAGAAATTACAGCACCAAAAAATATAGCAAATCTGTAACCGATGATGCCGTTTTGTATGAAAACCAGATTGTTTCTTTGAAAAACAAAAAAGAGCCAAGAGCCTTTTTAATGCAGGTTATTAACCCTGAATTTAATGAGCTTATTTCCGTTTACCATGATCCGTTTGCCTCAGAAACAGCGAGCACAGGTTTTGCTGGTGCTCCTGCATTTGGCGGCGGCGTTATCAAATCTTATTATGTAAGGAAAGGAAATAAGGTAATGTGGCTTCACAAGGATGATTTTGAAGACAATTATGACTTTTTATTTGGAGATAATGCCGAGTTTATGAAAAAATATCCTAAAAACTCTGTAGAATGGAATTATTTAAGCTTTTTGATCTACCAGTACACAGAAATGAACCACGGATAAAAATAAGCAATCAAAATACCGGAACCTGCAGAATCATCTGCAGGTTTTTCTTTTTTTAAATAGGGAAAGTTTCCTTAATTTTGTTATATGAATCCTTCTTTAGAACTACAGCTTAAAACGTTACCATCAGAACCCGGCGTTTATCGTTATTATGATAAAAATGAACAGCTTTTGTATGTTGGTAAAGCTAAAAATCTAAAAAAAAGGGTTCTCTCCTATTTCAATAAAAACCTTCCCGGATACAGGATCAAAATAATGGTCGGTAAAATCCAGAGGCTGGAAACGACGATTGTAAATAGTGAGTATGATGCACTTTTATTGGAGAATAATCTGATCAAGGAACATCAGCCTTTTTATAATGTCATGCTGAAGGATGACAAGACTTATCCGTGGATCTGCATCAAAAATGAAGATTTCCCAAGAATTTTTCTGACCAGAAATGTAATAAAAGACGGATCGGAATACTATGGTCCCTATGCAAAAGTACGGCCTGCAAAGATATTGCTGGAAACCATCAAACATATCTACAAGCTAAGAACCTGTAATCTGAATCTTTCTCCTTCTAAAATAGCGGAAGGGAAATATAAAGTCTGTCTGGAATATCATATCAAAAACTGTGAAGGGCCATGCGAGGATCTTGAAAGTAAAGAAGAATATGATGAAAAGATAGATGCCATCCGTGGAATTGTCAAAGGAGATTTCCGGAAAGCTAAGGATTATCTGGTAAATCAGATGATGAAACTGGCTTCTAATCTCCAGTTTGAAGAGGCTCAGATCATCAAAGAAAGACTGGACATTCTTGAAGATTATCAGGCTAAAAATACGGTGGTGAACCCGAATATTGATGATGTAGATGTTTTCGGAATGACCAGTGATGAAACGGCAGCTTATGTCAATTTCTTTAAAATCAGGAATGGAAATATCATCCAGAGTTTTACGACGGAGATCAAAAAAATTCTTGAAGAAACTGATGAAGATATTATGGAGGAGGCATTGATAGAGATCCGTCAGAAGTTTTCTTCTGATTCTAAAGAGGTCCTTTTACCTTTCCATCTGTCGGTAGAAATTCCCAATGTGAAACTGATTGTTCCTAAAGTAGGCGATAAAAAAAGAATTGTAGAGCTTTCTGAGAAGAATGCAAAAGAATACCGTTTGGAGAAGCTGAAACAGGTTCAGATCGTAGACCCTGAAAGGCATACCAACAGAATCATGGCCGAAATGCAGAAACTTCTGAGAATGCCTGTAGAACCGAGACATATTGAAGGTTTCGATAACTCAAATATTCAGGGAACCAATCCTGTATCTGCGTGTGTTGTTTTCAAAGATGGAAAACCGAGTAAAGCTGATTACAGAATTTTTCATCCTAAAACAGTGGAAGGGCCTAACGATTTTGCAACCATGGAAGAGGTGATCTACCGCCGTTATAAAAGAATGCTTGATGAGGGAGAAAGTCTTCCACAACTGATTCTGATAGATGGAGGAAAGGGGCAGCTGTCTTCTGCAGTGAAGAGCCTGAGATTATTGGGACTTTACGGAAAAATTACCATTGTAGGGATCGCCAAAAGGCTGGAAGAGATTTTCTTCCCGGAAGATCCTATTCCTTTATATCTGGATAAAAAATCCGAAACGTTGAAAATCCTTCAGCGTGTACGTGATGAAGCCCACCGATTTGGGGTAAAACATCACAGAACAAGAAGGAAAAATTCTACTATAAAATCTGAACTGGAAGAAATTCCTGGTGTGGGAGAAAAAACTATTGAGCTGCTTCTATCTAAGCTAAAGTCTGTAAAACGCATCAAAGAGGCAAATCTGGAAACCCTGGAAGAGATTTTAGGGAAAAGTAAGGCTAAAATGATTTGGGAGTTTTTTAATGCTAATTAATACCCTGGTATTGCACTACGATTAAATTTTCGCAAATAAAATGGAGTTTTTTTATAAAAACTATTATGTACTGCATATTTAATCAATACAAAATAAAAATCATCGATACCACCAATACAAAAGAAAAATAACAACAAGAAACAGAATAAAATAAATATTTTACTAAATAATAGTATTATTGATATTTTTTTAATAAATTAGTATTATCAACTAATAACGATAATATCATGAAAATTTTTCTCATTTTATAAAACTTTTCACATTTTCATTTACCGCTATGGATCAGGAATCTATAGGCTAAATATTATTTGTAGAAAATCGCATAACCAATTTCCTCTTTTCAAAGTTTAGAAAAAATGAAAAACACATCAGCATATATACGATAAAAGGCTCTTTTTTCAAGAGCCTTTTATATTTATTGTTCGTGCTATTTTAAGGTTATTTAGCTACAAAAACTTCTTTGGAAGACCTTCCGTCAGCCTGTGGAATATCTATCACAACATTCCCATTTTCAAAATATCCTATAGTAGTATTTCCATCAGCCAGTTTTACCATAAAAACAGAACTCTTAGAAGTTGCTTTAAAAACTGCAAATGGTACAGAACTGCCAGACTTAGCTAAGATAAACTGATTAGGATCAATCTGGATTTTCTGAAGTTCTATTTTCCCATTCGAGTAGTTATTGGCTTCTGGAGTTGCAGAAGATACTACAGGTTCAGGAGAAGAATTCTGAACATTATTATTAGATGCAGGTAACAAAGCAACAGGGTTGGAAATCGGTACTTTTATTAAAGCTTCTCTTGTTGCATCCTGTAATCCTTCATCAAATTCTTTGATTTTTGAACCTCCCTTGGACTCTAAAATCATATTATTATTACAATCTTTAAACTGTACAATTACTTTATTCTTGAATAAACTTTTATCATTAATGACATCAGCATTAATGACATTACAGTAGTTCATTTTAGCTTCTGAAGGCCAGCTATCTTTAATTACCGGAAGTACTATATATTTTTTTGCTTTCAAAGCTTTAATAAAAAAGTCTTTCAGCCCATAATCTTCCTTAAATGTTTCAAATTTTTCAGGAACTGCAATATATTTGGAGTCTGAAACCTTTTGTGCAAAAATCATTGTTGAGCATATTGCCAACAAGAATATTGATACCTTTTTCATTTTTATTATTTTAATCATTTCTGAATGCTCCCATATCCAGCTTCAATGAGAAGAAATTGGAATAGAAATTAGATCCGCCTATCCCTGAATTGGTAATTGCATAATCCAGTGTAAGCCCTCTGTATCTGATCCCCACTCCGGCACTTGGCTGAAAAGAAACTTTTCTCCTAAGATCTTCTATATCTGTAATAGATTGAAATCTGTTGATCCCTAATCTTACAAAAATCATTTTCTGATACCCTAGCTCAGCTCCTGCATAGGGACTGATACTCGCAAAGTCTGTCGAAATCAATGAAGCCGTTTTTGCAAAGTCTACATTCAAACCTGCTTCCGGTAATACATACACGCTGCTGTTGATCTCAAATAATTTACTGGCACCTACATTCAGCTTAGGCATTGTAAGTTCCATTTTATCTTTTGGTGCCGGGTTAAATTCTTCCCCGTTTACAACCGTTGATAGTTCTTTTTGATTCACACTCCAGAAGTTTACGGTAGTGGTGATATCTCTCACCATCCCCCCGAATTTCCAACCGTTATCCGCTTTATAAATGGCCCCTACATCAAAACCAAAACCGTAACCATTAGCAAATTTACCTACATTTCTATAGACAATTTTTGCATTCACCCCCACATCCAGTTTTGGATTCCCTCCTGGTCTGAAGGCATAAGAAAGTATCGCCGCATAATCAGATTGAGAGAATTTGGTGATTTTATCATAATCAATATTCCCTTCGGTATCAATTAACTGTGTCGTATTTAAAATATTGTCAACTCCAAGCCTTACCACTGAAACACCGAACACCCCTTCTTCAAGTACTTTTGCATAAGCCAAATAATCATATTTTGCGATAGACTCAAAGTATTCTGCGTGCATGGCTGCTCCCTGCCAGTCTCTTTCAATTGACATCAAACCTGCAGGATTCCACATAGGAGAATACACATCATCCTGATTGGTGATTACTGCCCCTCCCATTGCAAGGCCTCTTGCTCCGGCTCCAATATTTAAGAATTCATTGGAGTATTTCCTGATAATCTGAGATTGAGACAGCCCAAACAGCAGTGAAAATGCAAGTAAAAAATATTTTTTCATCATATAAATTTGATGCTTAGTTTAAGTTTTTAGTTTTTCTGGCTTTTATTAATCCATTAGCAATGATTGCCAGTATCATAACACCTGAAGCGATATAAAATATAGGGCTCATATGTTCTGATTCCCCAAAGATAAAAAAAGCTAGTATAATTCCGTAGACCGGTTCTAAATTAACTGTTAAAATTAAAGTAAAAGGTGATATATATTTCATTAAATTCACCGATTCCAGCATTGGGAAAGCAGTAAAAACACTGGCTAACAAGCATATTAACGCCAGATCTCTATAGTTTATTTCATTCATCTGAAAAATTTGCCCTGAAAGCAAATAGAATACCATTAAAATGAACCAGCCACAGAAAATTTCATAAAAAATAATATTTCCGGAACTCGTTTTACCAAACATTTTACCGTTGAATACAGAAAAGATAGTTCCAAAAACCGCACATAGAATGCCATAGATAATACCTTCTTTAAAATGAAACTCTGTTTTAAAGATCAGTAATATACAAGCAACGATAACCGTACCCATTACCACTTCGGATACATCCACCTTCCTTTTAAAGATGATAGGCTCCAGAATCGAAGCAAAAAGTGTAGACAATGAAAGACAGCTTAATGCAATAGAAACATTGGAAACCTTAATCGAGTAAAAAAAACAATACCAATGGAGCGCCATTGCAAGACCTATTGCGGCCAGCTGAAAAAATATTTTTTTTGAAACCTTTATACTCTCCTTTTTAAAAACTCTGATGAATACAAAAAGAAAAATAGCAGCAAACAACATTCTATAAAATACAAGAATTTGAGCATTGGCCTGAATCAATTTCCCCAAAATTGCAGTGAACCCCCACAAAAATACTATTAAGTGCAACCTGAAAAGCGCCAATTTATGCATAACCTATCTCCTTTGAATTTTAACGTGCAAATTTACAAATACGCTTTTATAAATCTTACAAAAAAATATAAATTTACATTAATAAAAAGATAATAAATACAATTTTTAATAGCTTTACTCCTAATTCAGAACGTTTTCTATTAATTTAATAACAAGATCAATCAACTAACTATGATATTAAGTCCGAGCATTGAAATCAAAACAAAACATCTTACCTTAATTCCAGTTGAAGACTTACACATAGATGATATTTTGGAGCATTTTACAAATGAGGTGACTAAATACATGCCTTTTAACCCGCAAGGGAATAGACAGGATATAATCACCTTTGTTAATGAATCAAAAAGAACTTTATCACAAAACACAGATCTGGTAATGGTTGCTCTAGACTCTAATGGTGATTTTACAGGATGTTGCGGTATCCATAATATAACGGAAGAATCTGTTGAACTTGGCTTATGGTTAAAAAAGAGCTCTCAAGGGAAAGGATTAGGAACTGAAATCATAACGACCCTCATAGAATTCCTGGAAAAGAATTTTACTTTTGAGTATATTTTATATCCTGTAGATGAAGAAAATATAGCCAGCAGAAAAATTCCGGAAAAATTAGGCTTTATTCCTGCTAAAAAATATAAAAAACATAAGAATCATCTTACCGACCTGAATATTGTAGAATATAGAAAATATTATTAACAACCCCAGGCATCACTAAAAAAACCCTGAAAATTTGTTAAACTTTCAGGGCCTTCAAATAATAAACTATTAAAAAAATAAACTAGGAACTTAGAGTATTTTGCAGAGAATATTACCTCTGTTACTCTACTGTAAAGTTAGAAAAAATATAAACTATTTAAAAATATTTTTTAGTTAAAAATTTCACAATTTACTAGAAACCAAACTATTAAACACTTGTTTTACTTCCAATTTATATTCCTCATAAAAATAGTATCTTTAAGCGTAAAAAATTGAAAATTTTATGGACATCGAATTCAATAAACGAGAAGATCAGAACCGATTAAAATTATCTGAAATAAATCGCTTACTCACTGAGATCAAAAAGGGAGGTGGTGAGAAGAGGCTTCAAAAGCTTCGTGATGAAGGAAAAATGACTGCAAGAGAAAGAATAGATTATCTTCTCGATAAAGATTCAGATTCTATAGAAGTAGGAGCATTCGCTGGCTACGAAATGTATGAAGAGCACGGAGGCTGCCCTAGCGGAGGAGTTGTAGTGGTTATAGGCTACGTTTCCGGAAGACAATGTATTGTGGTTGCTAATGATGCTTCCGTAAAAGCAGGTGCCTGGTTTCCTATTACAGGAAAGAAAAACCTGAGAGCACAGGAAATTTCCATGGAAAATAAACTTCCGATCATCTATCTGGTAGACTCGGCAGGTGTTTATCTTCCACTGCAGGATGAGATATTTCCTGATAAAGAGCATTTTGGAAGAATCTTCAGAAATAATGCTAAGATGAGCTCTATGGGAATCATCCAGATTTCTGCTATTATGGGGAGTTGTGTAGCTGGAGGTGCTTATCTGCCCATCATGAGTGATGAGGCTATGATTGTAGATAAAACGGGTTCCATTTTCCTTGCCGGAAGCTATCTTGTAAAAGCAGCTATCGGTGAAAGTATAGATAATGAAACACTGGGTGGGGCTACTACCCACTGCTCTATTTCAGGAGTTACCGATTATAAAGCTAAAGACGATAAAGATGCTTTGAATAGAATCAAAAACATCATGAAATCTATTGGAAGCACAGAAAAAGCAGGTTTTGACAGAATAGAAAGCTTCCCACCAAAGGAAAATCCTGAAAACATCTTCGGAATTATGCCAGTTTCCAGAGCTGAGCAATATGATACCCATGAAATACTTAAATGCATTGTGGATAACTCCGAATATGAAGAATATAAATCAGATTATGGGAAAAGTATTATCTGTGCAACAGCCAGAGTAGATGGATGGTCTGTAGGAATTGTAGCCAATCAGAGAAAATTGGTAAAGAGTGGTAAAGGAGAAATGCAGTTTGGAGGAGTTATTTACTCTGATTCAGCCGATAAAGCGACCCGATTCATTGCCAACTGTAATCAAAGAAAAATACCTCTAATCTTCTTACAGGATGTTACCGGATTTATGGTAGGTTCAAAATCAGAACATGGCGGAATCATCAAAGACGGAGCTAAAATGGTAAATGCAGTTTCCAATTCTGTGGTTCCTAAATTTACGATCATTACGGGTAATTCTTATGGAGCAGGAAATTATGCAATGTGTGGCAAAGCTTATGACCCGAGATTAATTGTCGCGTGGCCTTGGGCAGATTTAGCGGTAATGGGAGGAGCACAGGCTGCAAAAGTATTGGCTCAAATTCAGGAATCAACTTTGAAAAAACAAGGAAAAGAAATTACTGAAGAAGAACACAATGAAATTCTGGATACAATTTCAAAAAAATATCAGAAGCAGACTGAATCCACGTACGCAGCATCAAGATTATGGACCGATGCCATCATCAATCCAGCAGATACAAGAAAATGGATTTCTATGGGAATTGAAGCCGCTAATAACGCTCCTATTACTGAGAAATTCAATTTAGGAGTAATACAGGTATGATCTTAAATTCATCAATAAAAAATAAACGCGGCTATCTCAGTTTGAGATAGCCGCGTTCTTATTATTTAAAAGTCCCTATTATCAATTTAGGACATATATTCTTCTTTACAAAATTCTACAGGACCTCCAAGTCTTATACAACATTGATATTTGCTCATACAAATCCCATTAGGCCAGCCTGGAGGATAACACATTCCAAATGCAGGATCATCCGGACATGTAGGTCCCCCACTTCCTTTAAGTGATTTTAAACTCTCTCTTGAAATCTTCATTAGATTTTTCATAGTTATTTTAGTTTTAATTGTCTCCTACTCTATTTAAGCTTTTCGGATAACGCTTTTCTAAAATACTATTTTTTCCACACTTAGTGAAATTTAATAAAAATTATTACTTAGAGTTTTTTTGAAGTCTTTAATCATAGGAGTAATGATAAGGAAATAGTTTTATTGAACAGCTCATGTTATTAGGAGCATCATCCCGCTATCCATTCATACTCCTCACGCCAAGCTTTATGATGAGAGATAAACCTGTGCTAGTTCATGAAAGGTCCCACGCGTGTTGCGGGGTACCCATTACTATCGGGGCTAAAAGGAAGAAAATTATGAGATTCGGGTTTCAGGCTGCAATTGATCAGCTTTGATTATTCTACATTTATGATATTCAATAGGAGCGGGCTTTAGCCCGTTCTCGTCAAAAAATCCATCTCCATCTGGCTTTAGCCAAAACTTATCATTGGGTAATCCTATTAACTGAAGAAAATAAATAATAATAAGGCTCAATTAAAGATTGAAAGATAGATAACCAGGAATGAGTATGAGCTTGGAAATAGTATGAGTTGTATGATGTATTACTTATTGCTCATTACCTATTGCTCATCATAAATTGGAAGTAATTAGGATAGGTATACAACAAAAAAGTCCTTTATCATACGATAAAGGACTTTTTAAAAATAAAATAAAAACTGGCGGCGGCCTACTCTCCCGCGTTAGCAGTACCATCGGCGCTGG
>NZ_JBWKTO010000007.1:0-151590 GCF_059420365.1 Chryseobacterium sp. GW821-FHT04C04
CCGCCGCCAGTTTTTATTTTATTTTTAAAAAGTCCTTTATCATACGATAAAGGACTTTTTTGTTGTTATATACTTATACTTATACCTACAGCAAACTCCTATAATCACTTAGAATTCTTATCTCCTATTCCTAGCTGCTTCTGGTTTATGAGTAATATATGGTGAGAATCCAGCCTCATCCCCAGCTTCCAGTCTTTACAATCATTATTGTACTTTCTTATTTTCTTCAGTTAATAGGATTAATTAAAATATAAGTTTGGGCTAAAGCCATATGGAAATGGAACTTTTGACCAGAACGGGCTAAAGCCCGCTTCTATTGAATATTGTAAATGTAGAATAATGAAAGCTGATCAATCGCAGTCTGAAACTCGGATCTTATAATTCTCTTCCTTTTAGCCCTGATAGTAATGGTTACCCCGCAACACGCGTGGGACCTTTCGTGAACTAACAGAGTTGTATCTCTCATAATGAAGCTTTGGCGTGAGGAGTATGAATGGATAGCGGGATAAAGCTCCTGAAATAGCACAAGGTGGTCAATACACTGTTTCTTCATTATTCCTCAAAGGAGTCTGGACGAAGAAGAAGCGATAGCATCAAATGACTAAAGGATTAAAGACTTTTGGGTTTGATCTTTGGAATCCTTAAGATTGTAACACAGTCTGGATGCCTACGGAATGACACGATTGAAATTGAGGTGTATCCGTCATACTTTGTCATTCCTTGTAAGAGCAAAGAGGCCTATTTTTATCAGTCATTTCTGATGTATCATTCAACACCTATCACTATCATTTTAAAGCCATAAATGGCTTATCATAGGCGAAAAGTTATTTCCCTACAAAAAAGAGAGATAACCCTTTGGAATCCGTCTTATTTTAATCCACAAGAAATAAAAAAACCGTCTCTGTAAAGAAACGGTTTAAAATTTTATGACATCTTGATTTTAATGCTTACATATCATTGTTTGTATCCGGGCATTTGAAATCATCGCTGCAGGTAGCACAAACAATGACTCCACTGCAATAATACATACAGAAGTCTGCTTCAGGAAGTTTAGCTCCTCCACTAATGTTTTTTAATTGGCCTTTTTGTAGTTTTTTTAGATTTTTCATATTGTTTTAATTAAAAATTTGTAGGTAAAGTAAAAATAGTTAAAATATTTTTAATTAAAAAGAAATAATATGTTAAAAAAAATATTAATATAAATTATTGCTCAACAGTCTTTAATACTATTGAAATTAATTTAAATATTTGATTATTAGTGAAATAAATATTATTTTTAAACAAGCGTTATCCGAAAAGCTTATAGAGTAGGAAATACCAAAAAATTAAAAACTATGAAAAATCTAAAAAAACTTTCAAGAGAAGACAAGAGAGGTATTATGGCGGGAATAAATTCCCCTGCCTATTGTTTTGAAGGCGGAGGGCCCGGTGAAGGGGGATGCTCTGTAGGTGAGATCTGTTCAGGTGGAAAATGTGTCCCCGACAGTGGAAATCCGGGTGGAGGAGGAAATCCTGGAGGTGGTGGTGATACATATACCTGTATCTGTCCGTGGGGAACTTTTACACAACCTACTCCGTGTCCGGAATTTTATTGTATAACAGGATAGAATAAAAAAATAGTCAATAATTAATCTGGCTAATACCATTTCTGATATTATTTAGATGCAGATTAATTATTGACTATTATACTATTATTTTTTAATCAATCCCAGTTCGATCAATCTCTCATGCAGGAATTCTCCGGCAGTAGTATCTTCGTACAATTTTGGATTGTTTTCGTCTATACAATTTTCAAGTGCATTTAAAGACATTGCACTTACTGGATGCATGAAGAAAGGAATAGAATATCTCGAAGTACTCCATGATTCTCTTGGCGGGTTTACTACTCTGTGGATGGTAGATTTCAATTTGTTGTTGGTATGTCTTGAAAGCATATCTCCAACATTGATCATCAACTCATCTGGCTCTGCAATAGCATCAATCCAGTCTCCATTGTGATTCTGAACCTGAAGACCTTTACCCTGAGCACCCATTAAAAGAGTAATAAGGTTGATGTCTCCATGGGCAGCTGCTCTTACAGCATCATCCGGTTCTTCTGTAATTGGTGGATAATGGATGGGTCTTAAAATAGAATTTCCTTCTGCAATTTTGTTGTCAAAATAAAATTCATCTAAACCAAGGTGCAAAGCTAAAGCTCTGAGCACATTCTGTCCTGTTTTCTCAAGCATTTGGAATGCCTCTTTACCTACTTCGTTGAATTTCGGAAGTTCTTCAACGATTACATTGTCTGGATACTCCTTTTTGTATTCTGAATCATCAGACAGATATTGTCCGAAGTGCCAGAATTCTTTTAAGTCTCCTCTTTTGAAACCTTTTGCAGTTTCTTTACCAAATCCTACATACCCTCTTTGGCCGCCGATTCCTGGAATCTCATACTTCTTTTTCGTTTCAACGGGTTGTTCAAAAAAGTTTTTTACCTCTCCATACAATTCATCTACTAATTGATCATCAAGAAAATGGCCTTTTAAGGCTACAAAACCAATTTCTTCATAAGCTTTTCCGATTTCATTTACAAATTTCTGTTTGCGTTCCGGGTTGTCCGAAAGGAAATCACGCAGGTCTACACTAGGTATTTTATCCATTTTTAGAAATTTACGAATAGCAAAATTACATTTTTTTTAATTGAAATGATTTTAAAATCATTATTTATAAGTTAAATTTGCTGTATGAAAAAATATTCTTCTAAGAGAAGTATCCAAATACTTGCACATCTTCTTCAACAGTACGGAATTGCAGATATTGTAATTTCTCCGGGGTCAAGAAATGCTCCTTTGGCCATTCATTTTTCAGAGATAGATAGTTTCAACTGTTACAGTATTGTAGACGAAAGAAGTGCTGCTTTTGTGGCAATGGGAATGGCAAAAAGCGAAAAGAAACCGGTAGCGATTACCTGTACCAGTGGATCAGCGGTAGTTAATTACTATCCTGCTGTTACTGAAGCCTTTTATCAGAATATTCCCCTTTTGGTACTGACTGCTGACCGGCCTACCGATTTTGTTGATTTATTCGACGGGCAGACGATTAGACAGAAAGATGTTTTTCATCAGCATTCTTATGGTGATTTCCAATTGTTGGAAGACAGCAAAGAAAATGCAGAAGATATTAATTTTGAAATCATTAAAAAGGCGATCGAGCTATGCTTTGAAAAGCAGGGCCCGGTACATATTAATATTCCTTTGGAGGAACCTTTATACGAACTTGTGTCGGAGATTCCTACTTTTCCTACGGTAGAAAAAACAATCAAGCATAAAGAATATGAAATTCCGTCTAATCTGGTTGCAGAATGGCATACTTCCCAAAGAATTATGCTGTTGGTAGGAACGAGAGATTATAGCCCGGAACTGGAAAACCAATTGACACAGCTGGTGAAAAATCATTCTGTTGTGGTATTGAGTGAAGCCAATTCTAATCTGTATCATGAGAAGTTTTTCAGACATATAGACCGTTATATTTTTAATTTTACGGAAGAAGATTATAAGACCTATGCTCCGGATTTATTGATTACCGTTGGGCAGAATGTAGTTTCCAAAAAAGTAAAACAATTCCTGAGAAGTGCCCGTCCGAAACAGCATTGGCATTTGGATGAAGTATGGCAGCCGGATACTTATTTCTCATTAACAGAAAAAATAGAGGTTAAGCCTGAAGTTTTCTTCTCGAAATTGTTGAAATTTATTAATCTTGAGCCTAGACCTTATTTTAATCTTTGGGATGTTTTAAGGGATAAAAAAGATGCTAAACATGAGCAGTTTTTAAATACTGTTGAGTTTTCAGATTTTTATTTCTTCAATAAGGCTTCACAGACAATTCCTGAAAATTATAATATCCATGTCAGTAATTCTTCCGGGATCAGATATGCACAGCTATTTGATTTTGGTAAAAGAAAAATATACTGTAACAGAGGAACGAGCGGGATTGACGGTTCTACTTCCACTGCGATGGGATTTGCCATTAAAAATGAAAAACCTACTTTATTGATAACAGGAGATTTAAGCTTCTTCTACGATATCAATGGACTTTGGAACCAATATATTCCACCATTTGTAAGAATTATGATCTTCAATAATGGGGAAGGAAATATCTTTAAAATCATTCCGGGACCTGGAAATGCCAACCCGAATACATTAGACGAATTTATTGCTACGAAACATCGTAAAAATGCAGAATCCCTGGCCAAACATTTTGGATTCTCCTATATCAGAGTAGAGGATGAGCCTACTCTGGACAGAGTTCTTGAGAATTTCTTTAAGCCTGATGCACAGCCAAAAATCCTGGAAGTAAATACTCACGGAAAAAACAGTGCAGATGTACTGAAGTCGTATTTTGAATTTATGAAATAAATTTAAAGATCAAGATATTCTTCACTCCCCGGCAGATTGGTAATTCTGTCGATAGGATAGATAAACATATCATCGAAATCATTCAACGCATTAATGATCTGGAAATGGGTGAATTGCTTTATATTCTGTAAAGTGATCTCCGTTTCTTTGATCTTTTTATGCTTTAAAAGGTGCTGTCTTTGTACTCCGTTCAAGAGATAGGTAGAAGGCGTAAACCAGTCTTTTCCTTTTAAAAATAAAATGTTGGAAAAAGAGGTATCGGTAATATGATTGTTTTTGACGATGATGATCTCTTCTGCCTTGGCTTTCATCTTCATTTTTTCCAGCTCCTTTCGATCTTCGAACTTGAATGAATAATCGAAGCTGTTGTTTTCTACCAATTTGAAATCATGTATCTCAGGAATAGCATAAGGAATCATTTGTGTCCTGATTCTCTTGTCAAGATCATAAGCAATTCTTAATTTAAAAAGACCATCCTCATCATGCTGCAGGTTTTTATAGATCTTGGCCAGATCGATAGAGTCTTCTTTCCCGAAATGGGAAAATGTTTGATTGACACGTTTCTGGTGTAGATCCAATAGAAAAATCTCCTGATCTTCTACTTTAATGCTTTCAATGAATTGGGACATAGATTTTATTTTTCATTTCCTGATATTCGTCTTCTAATTTACTCATATGCGTTATACCGCCTCCGCTTTTGAAATAAAGTTGATCTCCATCTTTTTCAATAAAGCGTATCATTACACAGCTGTCGACATTCTGGCCGTCAAACCAGCCACAAACTCCTGTGTAATATCCTCTTTCATATCCCTCCGCATCCAGAATTATTTCCAGTGTTTTAGGTTTAGGGGCTCCTAAAATAGAGCCCGCAGGAAGCAGTTTCTGCATAATACTTCCTATTTTTCCGTCAAATTCAGGTTTTATCATTCCTGAAATCTCGGAACTCATTGCATACAGATCCTTCTGTTGGGTTTTGATGAAGTCTATATGCTGAAACTGGTTTACTTTTACATCATCAGCTACCATGCTCAGATCATTGCGAAGCAGGTCCACAACAGTATAATGTTCTGCTTTTTCCTTTTTATCATTCTTCAGTATTTCTGCTGCATTTTCAATGGAAGCATCAATGGTTCCCTTCATGGGATAAGTCAGAATTTTGCCGTCAATGATCTTTACAAAAGTTTCAGGAGAAAAAAATACAAAAAAATCTTTATAAAAAACTTTATACTTAGCATTTGAATGATAAAAAATTTCTTCTAACGTTAAATTGGTCTCTATCTTCGTTTTTCTGGTGTAGTTTGTCAAATAAGAGTTTCCTAGGCGAATATTTTTCTGAACTTTGTCAAAACCTATTTTAAAATTTTCCTGTGTTTCAGGAAATGATTTCCATACGATATCTTTGCTTAACACTTGTTGTTCTTTTGTGTTTGCAAAATTTTGAAAATCAATAATTAAGCCTGATTTTTCAATTTCATTTTCGGGGTATATTTCGACATTCTCCGAAAGAAAGTCGATCATGAAGAAATAGGGAACTTTCTGCAGAGAAAGCGCATCCATTTCAATAAATTTTTGATTATTCACTGAAAACATTCTGCAAAAATAATTATTGATGTTTACTTTTGCATAAATTTTTTATGATGCAGAACAAATATCCCCAAAAACCGGGAATAGATTTTATATTGAAGCAGGCTTTTTTCTATTGGAATAAAACACTGGTTTTTCAGTTGATGTTTTCAATTATCTTTTTTGGAATCTTCCTTACCGCTATTATGCTTTTTGCGGGGAAGTATGAAATATTTTCTTACACTCAGGAGTTAACAGAAGCTTTTAAGGAGGGTACAGAAGCTTATATGGAAAAAATGGCAGCGCTGAGTGCCACAGAAAATTTTCAGATGTTTAATCTGGCCATCTGGGCAACTACAGCATTTCTATATCCTTTGAATCTTGGGATGTTCCAGATTTTCAGAAAGATTGATCTTAATGAAAAAATTGTAATTGGCGATTTATTTGCCGGATACAATGGGTTGAACTTCTTTAAGTATGTGGGGTATTTTCTTTTCTGGTTCTTTGTTTACAGATTTACTGCTCCTACCATTATATTGGCGGTAATTTGGGTTGCTGTGACAATATTTGTAGCGCCACTCATGTTTTTCACCAATAAAAGGATTTTTGAAGCCATTTCTCTTAATTTTAAAGCACTTAAAGTGTATTTTGTAGAAATAATGGTGTGTGTGATCGTTGCTTCTCTATTTAAGTACTTAGGTTTTGCCCTGTTTTTAATAGGAGGTCTTTTCACATTTCCTTTTTGGAATGCCATGATTTATTCCCTTTATAAAACAGTTTTTTCAGAGAAAAATTAAAAATTCGTTCGTGTTTAATATGTTTTTTACTAAAAAAAACTAAATTTGGTAAAATCATTAAATATTTAAACTATGTCTGAATTTAACGAATTTGATCAGCAGGGCTCTGTTCCTAACAGAGATACGGGATCAATCATTTCTCATGCTTTTGAAATGTACAAAGGTGTTTTCGGTTACGGAATCGTCGCTATGATCATTTATTTAGCAGGAGGAACTGTGATTCAAATGCTTACAGGATTTGATTCTGCCTCGATGGTAGAGGAGATGAAATCTTCGGGAGGCGACTTTAATTATTGGAGTGCTCCGGGGCTTCCATTGTATATGGGTGCTTCCGGTCTTTTTGGAATTTTATTGTCTCCTTTGTATGTAGGATTGATCTACATGGTGAATAAGTATAATACCAAAGCTCCGATTGAGTTTTCTGATCTTTTCATCGGATACCGTCAGAATTTTGTAAACATATTGATTTACAGTCTTCTTTCATGGATTATTTGCTCTGTTGCCCTTGCTTTATGTGTTTTACCTATCATTTTTGTGTATCCTTTTCTTTTAATAGGATATCCTATTCTGTTATTTGAAAATGCTTCAGCTACAGATGCCTTAGGGAAATCTTTCAATATTGCTAAAGAAAATTATGGAACGTTTTTGCTAACAGGGTTTTTAGGATTCCTGATCTCTATGGCAGGAATTATTCTTTGTGGAATAGGAATTATCTTAACCGCTCCGTTTATTATGATTGTAATGTACTCTGCGTATTGCGCTTTCTTAGGAAAACCAAGACAAATTACATACAGTAAATAAAAATATCAAAAATACATGATGAATAAGGACAAACAAATAAGCAGTGTTGCGATAAAGCAGATGTCGTTGCTGGCCATTATTGTGATATTGGCGGGACTTATATGCTTTAATCTGGCATTGTTTATTCCCTCGGTTCTGGGGGCGATTACCATTTATGTAGTCTGCAGGAAGTATAACTTTTATCTGCAGGAAGAAAAAAAATGGAAACCGTCACTGGCTGCCCTTGCATTAATGTTTGCAAGTCTTGTTGTCCTCATTCTTCCCATCTATTTTATTGCTGATCTGATTATCGATAAGCTGGGGAATGCACAGGCTTATATGGCTAAGTTTAATGTTTTCCTCGACAAGATCCATTCTTATATTTTCTCTAAAACAGGATTTGATATTCTAAGCAAAGAAAATATGACCAAACTGAAAGATTCTGTAGGAAAAGTTTCAACATCAGCACTCAGTGGAACATTCAATACCCTTACAGTAGTGATGTCCATGTATTTTATTCTCTATTTTATGCTGGAAAGACCAAGGCTCTTCGAAAAGATTCTTACTACTTCCGCCCCCTTGAAGAGATCCAACATTTCTTTGATTGGCGATAAAATGAGAAAACTGATTATGGCCAATGCTATTGGAATTCCGGTTGTTGCAGTAGGACAAGGGATAGTAGCTCTTATTGGTTACCTTATTTTTGGGGCACCGGGAGCTGTACTTCTTTTTGCTTTAACGGCTGCAGCTTCAGTGATTCCTGTTGTAGGAACAGCTATCGTGTATGTTCCGGTATGTATCTTTATGATTGCAGAAGGAAATACCGGGCAGGGACTGGGGCTGGCTATATATTGCCTTGTAGTGGTAGGCCTTACCGATAATCTTCTCCGTTTTACCCTTTTAAAGAAGCTGGAAAACATCCATCCTTTAAATACCGTATTTGGGATTATTATGGGAATGAACCTGTTTGGCTTTATGGGGCTTATTTTCGGGCCTATTCTCATCTCATTGACGCTTCTCCTGGTTCAGGTATACAGAAATGAATTTTCGGATGAAAATACCCCTCCGGAGCTTGAACTACCTGATCAGAATGAACTGGACAAAAAATTAATTTAATTATATAAAAACGTGGAGGGAATCAATCCGGAAATATTAAAAGAAATCTGTGTATTTAAAATGCCGTTCGGTAAGTATGAAGGGACGGTTTTGGTAGACCTTCCGATAAGTTATCTGGAGTGGTTCAACAGAACCGGAATGCCTAAAGGAAAACTTGGGATGCAGCTTTCAACAGTTTATGAGATCAAACTCAATGGTCTGATGGATCTTTTGACTCCCATCAGAGCTTCAGTGAGAAATGGATTGTAACATTTAAAATATACCGATCTTAGTATAAAGTTTCGGCGGCATCGAAGATGCCGCCGAAACTTTTTTATTATAAGTCCTGTTAAGCCTTCAAAGCTTCAATTTCATCTCGTAGCTTAGCTGCTTTTATAAAGTCAAGACTTTTAGCTGCGGCCTCCATTTCTTTCTGTTTCTGGGTAATCATTTTCTCAATATCCTCACTGGCATAGGTCGCTTTTGTTTCCGCCACTTTTTGCATGATTTCCTTTTGAGTATATTTCTGATCAGGAAAGTCTTTGCTTCTTCCGACAAGGTTTTCAGAAATCTTTTTATTTAAAGCTGTAGGCTTAAGGCCGTTATCTTCGTTGTATTTCATTTGCTTAGCACGGCGATATTCGGTTTCATCCAGAGTAGCCTGCATAGATTTGGTGATCTTGTCAGCATACATGATCGCTTTTCCGTTGATGTTCCTTGCAGCACGTCCCACGGTTTGAATCATCGATCTTCTGCTTCTCAGCATTCCTTCTTTATCTGCATCCAGAATCGCAACCAATGATACTTCCGGTAAATCCAATCCTTCTCTTAATAGGTTTACTCCGATAAGAACATCAAAAAGTCCTAAACGAAGATCCTGCATAATCTGAATACGCTCCAGAGTTTCAACATCAGAATGAATATACCTTGTTCTGATCCCGAACTTGATGAAATACTTGGTGAGTTCTTCAGCCATTTTCTTCGTTAAAGTAGTTACCAGAACTCTTTCATCAGCATCAGATCTTTTGTGGATCTCTTCCATTAAATCATCAATCTGGTTGAGACTGGGTCTTACCTCAATAATTGGATCAAGAAGACCTGTAGGACGGATAATCTGTTCTATATAGGATCCTCCTGTTCTCTCAAGCTCATAATCTGCCGGTGTTGCAGAAACATAGATGACCTGGTTTTGTATCGCTTCAAATTCTTCAAACTTCAAAGGCCTGTTGTCCATAGCTGCAGGAAGCCTGAATCCATATTCCACCAATGCTTCTTTTCGGCTTCGGTCACCACCGTACATGGCGTGAACCTGCGGAATGGTTACGTGGCTTTCATCAATAACCATCAAAAAATCCTTTGGGAAATAATCAATCAGGCAGAAAGGTCTTGTCCCGGGAAGGCGGCCATCCAGATATCTGGAATAGTTCTCAATTCCTGAACAATAACCCAATTCCTTGATCATTTCAAGATCCAGTTCAGTTCTTTCCTGAAGTCTTTTTGCTTCCAGGGGTTTTCCGATAGAACTGAAGAAGTCGACCTGTTTTACCATATCATCCTGAATCTCTTTGATCGCTCCGTTTAAGGTATCTTTTGAGGTTACGAAAAGATTGGCAGGGTAGATTTGAATTTGTTCAAAATTAGCCTCTACATTTCCTGTAACAGGATCAAAACTTTGGATCTTTTCAATTTCATCTCCAAAAAACTGTATTCTGATGGCATTGTCAGCATACGCCGGGAAAACATCTATCACATCACCTTTTACACGGAATGTTCCCCTTTGGAATTCATTTAGCGTTCGGGCATATAATGCATTAACTAATGAGTGAAGAAGGGCGGTTCTCGTCACCTTTTCACCAATAGCTATGGAAATTAAGGATTTATGAAATTCTGTAGGGTTTCCGATACCATAAATACAAGAAACAGAAGCTACAATCAAAACATCCCTTCTTCCTGAAAGAAGACTGGCGGTCGCAGAAAGACGTAATTTTTCAACTTCTTCATTGATGCTCAGATCTTTTTCAATATAAGTTCCTGTTGTAGCTATATAAGCCTCAGGCTGGTAGTAATCATAGTAGCTGACAAAATATTCCACAGCACTTTCCGGGAAAAATTCTTTAAACTCCATAAACAGCTGTGCTGCCAGAGTTTTATTGTGTGCTAGTACCAGAGTGGGACGCTGTACATTTTGTACAACATTCGCCACGGTAAAGGTTTTTCCAGATCCGGTTACTCCTAAAAGCGTCTGATATTTCTCACCGATCTCTATTCCTTCGGTAAGTTTTTCAATGGCTTGAGGTTGGTCTCCTGTAGGTTTATATTCTGATTGAAGCTTAAAATTCATAGAAAAGAATGTATACAACAAAAATACGAAAGAAATTTTTAGACAGGATAATCTTTTGAAGATGAATATTTTGATAATATAATTTTAACAGTCTAAACAAGGATAATTAAAAAAATAAAAAGCGCTAAATAGTAGCGCTTGTGTTATTATGGACGTGTAAAAGTCATGGTTGCGGGGACTTTCAGTACGGAAGCAATGGCTTTGCCATCTTTCGTAGCGGGTATCCAGACTGTGTTATTACTTATTGCAGTAACGGTCTTAAGAAGCTCCCGGTTCAGGATTTCATTGTCTCCCGAAGTCGTTACCTGAGTTGTTTTTCCTGTTTCGTCGATGTGAATATAAGCTGTCGACGTTATTGAACCATTTTTAGATTCAAGATTGCTGGTATCAATGCCCTTATTTATTTGCATCCTTAAGTTCTTATCCCCATCAGCGTATTGTGCCGGAAACTCATTAGCATTCTGTTGAGTATTGATGACTGTGTTTTTGCTTAAACTATTTTCTCTTGGAATTATAGTGTCTGAAATAGCTTTTATCCCTTGTCTTTTGAAGCCCATGATGACAGAAGATTTTCCTTCTTCTTTGGTCTTCTCAAAATAAGAATGAGTCATTAAGGTCACCTGGTAGGGCTGAGGATTTTTTGCTGTTCTTGCATTTGGAGAAACTTTGCTGATATAAACATTTGAAAAATCGGTTTTTGTATAGTTTTTCAAAATGTCGTTTTCAATTTTTTTTGTATCAATCCAGACTGCGTAGTTTTTCTTATTTAAAAATGATTTCAATTCGTTCTCTGTAGGAATTCTTTTTTTCAATTCAGGCATTGTAAAGAAAGTAATCTTCTGCTCATTCCTTTGATTTTCATTGAGTAAAGGGTAAAGTTCTTTCAATCTTTTTTTATCACTTTCGGAGACTTTTTTTGCGAAATCAGCATATTTTTTATGGCTTAGGAGATCCGAATATTTAGCTAATATGTCTTTGAATTCCTGATAAGGATCCTGTCCAGTGGTTGAAACACTGGCTTCTGTTGTTTTTTCAAAAATCTGAGCATTTGCAGGATTACCAGCATAAGTTCTCTCAGAGAATAAAGCAACTGCTGCAATCAGAACCGTGATTCCTGTGGCTTTTCTTAGCAGACTGAATTTTGTTTTTTGGGTTTTCATCATAATAAATCTTTTTTTGGTATTATTAAAATTGAATGAATGGGTCAAAGGTGGGTTTTGATGACTAAGAATTTCTTCGAGAATCAGACTCTGGTATTCTTTAATGTTATAATTGCTTTTCATAACAGCTTCATCTGCTAAAAACTCATGATTCGTGATCACTGCCTTTTTATATAGGAAAAGAACGGGATTGAACCAGGTGAAAATCTTTAAAATATCCAGAAGCAATACATCTATACTATGTTTCTGTTCAATGTGAGTTTTTTCGTGAAGGAAGATTCTTGGATCAATGGTGTTATTTTTCATATAGCTTCCTCCCATATAGATTGTATTCCAAAAACTGAAGGGGGAAAGGTTTTCTGTTGTTAATATGACATTGTGATGATGGTAAATATATTTTTCTCCTTGTATTTTTCTGACAGCGAGAAGAGCAAAAAGGCTTCTCAATAATAGAAAAAGCGTGATGACTATGTAAACACCCCATACAATATTCATCCAGTTAAAGCTTTCCTGCACCGGCTGCTCGATAAAAACCATTTGCTGGGCGGTTTTTTCAATAATCAGTTGAGGATTATTCTCTATTTCCGGTCTTTGTGTGGTGATCGTAACAAATGGAATCGCATAAGAAAGCAACAGCGAGCTTAATAAATACAGTCGGTTGAATCTGTACATTTTTTCTTTTTCCAGAAACACATAATAGGCGGCTATGAAAATAGAAGAGCACAGAACTATTTTAAAAATAATGGCAGACATATCTATTCTTTTATCTGTTCATCTATAATATCACGAAGTTCTTTCAGTTGCTTTTGGCTGAGTTTTGCATTTGAAGTAAAAAATGATGCGAACTGTGTTACCGAGCTATTGAAAAAACGGTCAATCATGGAAGTCATTTCTTCCTTGAAATATTCCCCTTTTTCTACCTTTGGGTAGTATTCACGGGAGTTTCCATACAGTTTATAGCCTACCAACTCCTTATTTTGCATTCTTTTAAGCAAGGTAGCAATAGTTGTAGGTGCAGGTTTGGGTTCCGGATAAGCATCCAGAATATCCTTCATGAAAATTGTTTTCTTTTCCCAAAGGATTTCCATGAGTCCTTTTTCAGAATCTGTTAATTTAATCTCTTTCATTCTACAAGATTGTAATTTGTTCTACAAATGTAGAATAAAAATTAATATACACAAACTTTATGGCATTATTTTTCCATTCAATGTAGAATCACCTAATCATAATGTTATGAAAATCAATCAATTTTATGTTCCGGCGCTCAGCCTTTTTCTTATTTTGTCCTCATGCAAAGAAAATCATGCGAATGCTCAGAAGACCGGAAATGACGGAAGTGTAGAGACCGATAATCCCAATTCAGACTACAAACCGGCATTTAAAGGACAGACAAGAATTACTGCAGTAAAGACAAAAACAGCTTACCATGTAGAAGTATTAAGTAAGGATTTGGGAAGACCTTGGGGGATTATCAATCTGCCTGACGGAAGATTTCTCATTACCGATAAGAATGGCCATATGAATGTTGTTTCAACAGATGGAAAACAAGTGTCAAAAATAGAAGGCTTTCCAAAAGTGGATTCGAAAGGGCAGGGAGGAATGTTGGATGTAGCCCTTGATCCTGATTTTAAAACCAATACTATGATTTACTTCAGTTTCTCGGAACCTTTTGGAAAAGGAAACCTGACTTCTGTGGCGAAAGGTAAATTATCTGGAGATTTTAAAAATATATCAGACGTAAAAGTGATTTTCCGCGCAGAACCTTCTTATGATGGAGATAAGCATTATGGAAGTCGTCTGGCTTTTGATAAAGAGGGAAATTTATTTGTCAGTACTGGGGAAAGATCAGATAAGGTGACGAGGGTGTATGCCCAGAAAACAGATAATTATCTTGGAAAAATTCTAAAGATCACAAAAGATGGTAAACCCGCTCCCGGAAATCCTTTTATAGGAAAGCAAGGCTATAAACCGGAAATCTATGCCTATGGCGTCCGAAATCCACAGGGTATGGCTATTGATCCACAAGGAAACCTTTGGGATGTGGAAATGGGACCAAGGGGCGGAGACGAAATCAATCTGATCCAGCCCGGGAAAAACTACGGATGGGGAGATGTTACCTACGGAATTGAATATTCCGGGGATAAAGTAGGACAAGGGATTACCCAAAAAGAAGGAACCGAACAGCCCGTTTATTATTGGGATCCTGTGATCTCACCAAGCGGGATTACTTTTTATACCGGGAATATCGAAGAATGGAAAGGAAATCTTTTTATAGGATGTTTAAGTGGTGAGCACATCGACAGAATTATCATGAAAAATAATAAAGTAGTAGGAGAAGAACGTCTTCTGGCAGATCAGAAAGAACGTTTCCGGGATGTATTGAACGGAATTGATGGTCATCTGTATGCCGTAACAGACAGCGGTAAGCTTTATAAAATTTCAAAAAAATAAAAAAAGGAGCTGTATCAAAAGTGTCATTCTAAACACAGACTGAAAGTTTGCGAACGTAGTTCAGAAATGTAGTGAAGAATCTTTTGTAATGGGCTTTTAAATAAGATTCTTTCTTCGTCAGAAATAGAAGATTCGATATAGTTAATGACAAAGATCAAATTGCTAACCTTTGATACAGTTCCTTTTTATTTTCTTAAAACTTAAAGTTAAGTCTGGCAAAAACCTGTCTTCCGGCAAATCCCATCTGTACAGGATCAAAAATACCTCCGGATTCTGTGTTTCCACTGCTTACCTGGGTGGTTTGCAATGTCGGATATCTGTTGAATAGGTTTTTACTTCCTAAAGTCAGATTCAGATTTTTGCAGAATTCATAGCCAAAGGAAAGATCGGTAGTTACTTTCGGGTTATAAATCTGCTCTACCTCATCATAACCGATTAAAGTTACTTTATCAAATCTTACCATTTGCAGATTCACATTGAATTTGTTGATTTTATAATTAAGGTTTAAATTAACCTTCGTTTTCGGAGCAGAAGCCAGAATGAATCCTCTTTCTCTTTTGCTCAGATAAATGTCTTCTTTTCCTGCCAGCTGCTCAGAAGTATTCACTTTCGTAATTTCCATATCATTATAGTTTCCGGCTAAGGTTGCCGTTAGCTTTCCGGAGCCAATGTTTTCGGTATAGCTTAAAATAAGATCTATCCCTTTTGTACGCGTATTGATCGCATTAGAAAAGAACTGGGCCTGGTCAATATAGGGATAATCTGTCTGAACATCTGCAGGGAGATCATCTCTTGAAAAGTTTCCTGTGAGAACAATTCTGTTTTTTACGTTGATGTAATACCCATCTATTGTTGCAGTGAATTTTCCTGTATTATAAGTGAAACCAGCACTTCCGTTTACGGATGTTTCCTGTTTTAGCTGTGCAATTCCCACTCTCTTGGCCAGATCACTGTCATTAGAAGCCAGCTGGATGGTAACCAGCTGACCGCCCTGAAAGTTGGTAAACTGCTGGCTGTAATATTTCTGCGCCAATGACGGAGCTCTGAATCCGGTAGAAACAGACCCACGGAAGGCAAATTGTGGGGTAATGGCATACCTTGTTGCAAATTTTCCGTTCAGAGTGCTTCCGAAATCATTGTAATTTTCAAATCTTCCGGCAACACTTACCATCCAGCTTTTAGTAATATCAAGTTCAGTGTCTACATAAGCAGCAAAGTTATTTCTGCTTTTCCCAATATCTGTAGAATAGCCTGGAAACCCCTGAGAACCGCCCGGTCTTACTTCTCCGCTTAAAGGATTGGTTACCAGTTGATTTTGAGGAGTGTTAGGAGTCACGATATTTCCATTCACATCATACATTGCATAAGATGCCTCCTGGCCTTTAATAATATTGAATTTTTCATACCGGAATTCTGATCCGAAAGCAACATTAAGCCCTTCCAGTACTTTGAATTGTTTAACAGCATTAAAACCCGTTGTATTTTGGAGCAATGAATGCCCTCCGGCATTAAAGCTTGTAGGTGATTTAATTCCTAAAGTGGCATTGATTGTATTGTCAATCTGATAAGTAAATCTATTGTTACCAAAAGCATTATAAAAATCTACATCCCAGTCAGCAACTTTGAATTTTAAGCCGTTGTCAAAAGTGAAATCTGTAATACTGGTATTTTCAATTGGATTGAATCCTGTTGGGTAAACCTCAGGAATATTTCCATCTGCATCCGGTGTTCTGGTCCAGGCATATGCCTTAGTATTTCTATGTGAAAAGCCCTGACGGGAATAGAACTTCAGTCCGTCAGATAAAGGAACTTCAATATTTCCGAAAAAGTAAATATTTTGAGCCTTGGCATCTCCAAAACGTTGTCTTGGCGCGGTATACATATCCGGATTTGCATTTCGTATCGCATAATCTTTGTTGATAAATTCTACGGTAAAGTTTCCGAAACCACCTTTTGAACCTATTTTTGTTCCTAAATTTCCGCTGAAATCAAAGGTCGTTCCGTCTATTTTATGATCAGAAACGATATCATTATTTCCGGGACTTTTGAAAAGGTTCATCCCTGTGAATACATTCCCCTCAAAACCTTTATCACGGTCATTAAGAATAACATTGATTACCCCTGCGATAGCATCCGAACCGTATTGAGCTGAAGCCCCGTCACGAAGAACTTCCACTCTCTTGATGGCACCGATGGGAATCGTGTTCATGTCATACCCTGTATTTCCTCTGCCTTTGGTTCCGAAAAGGTTGATCAGTGATGACTGGTGATATCTTTTTCCATTCAAAAGGAGTAAAGTCTGGTCGGGACCAAGGCCTCTTAAAGTAGCAGGATCTACTGCATCAGCACCGTCAGATCCTGATTGTTTATTGGAATTAAAAGAAGGAGCAGAAAACTGGAGCAATTGGTTGATTTCCACCTGTCCTGTTGACTGGCTTACCTGTTTGATATCAATGATATCAATAGGAACAGGAGTATTAACGACCGTTCTTTTTTTATTCCGGCTTCCGGTAATGGCAACTTCGTCTATTTTTGATTCTTTCAGAGTATCCTTTATTTGTTGGGCATAGGAAAAGGTAGTTGCTCCAAGTAAGAAGATGCTGATGTATTTTATTCTCATATTAATAATTTTGCGTAGTGATTCCATCAAAATTATTAATATTTATTTTTAAATCAGCACTAAAATAAAATAATCGATACGAATATATTAATTCGGTGTTGATTTGTTAGGTGTTTAGAAAAATAATAATATAATATTGAAATTTAATGAAAAATTTTAATGTTAAAAACTGGTAATGATTCTATTAATTCCTTCTTCTAAAATTTCCTGTGATGTAGAAAAGCAAATTCTGATATGACCTTCTGCTCCCTTTCCAAACCATCTTTCTGATCCGGGAACAATGGCCACTTTTCCTTGTGTTAAGACATGTTGGGCGAACTCATCACTGGACATTCCGTTTTCAATCTTTGGAAATAATACAAAAGTAGCTTCGGGTAGGTTGGGTGTTACAATTTCTGAACGGCTCAATAATCTAAAAGCAAGATCTCTGTTGCTCTGTAAATGATTTAAAAATTCTTTATACCAGGGTTTTGCTTTCTCCAATGCCACACTTCCGGCAATCTGTGATAAGGTGGAAACTCCTTCTATCGTAGAATTGAAATTAGACTTTTCTGTAAAATCTTCAAGAATATCCTGGTCGTTACACAATACTGCTCCAATTCTCAGTCCGGCGATCCCAAAAGATTTTGAAAAACCATAGACGGTAAAGCTCTTTTTCTTTGCCTTTTCAGAAACGGAAGAGTAGGTATAGAAATCTTTATTATCATAGATAATATCACTCCAGATCTCATCACTCATTACCCACAGATCATGCGCTGAAGCGATCTCTGCAATTTTTATTAATATTTCTTTAGAATAGACCTTGCCCAATGGATTGTGTGGATTGCATATGCTGATAAGCTTGGTCTTCGAATTGATTAAAGAAATCATTTTTTCGAAATCAATTTCTCCGGTAGTGGTGTCAACAGGGCAGAGTACTACTTTTCCAGCAGCAGTCTCTACCGATTTTTTGAAAAGAAAATCTACAGGATCCAGAATAATGGCTTCATCTCCCGGATTCAGAACATAGGATGCGATGAGGTACATTCCCTGGGCGGCGCTGTTGACTGCTAGTATATTTTCAGGAGAAAAGGTGCCCTGTTTTTCTTTGTTAAAGTGATCTGCAACGCTTTTCTTGAATTCAGGAAGTCCGGAGAACGGTCCGTAGCTCAGATAGCCGTCTTTAAGATATTCTATAATTCCCTGTTCTATTTCTGGGGCAGTTCTGAAGTCGGGATCGGCTGCTGTTAAAGGGATAATTCCTTCTTCCAGGGTTGCCCATCTTCCGTTGTAGGCTTTTCTTTTGAGTGCTTCAAAGTTGATATCGTTATTGGTAAACATTTTTATTTGTATGATATAGGTAAAATATTTTCTGTTTGCTGGTCAAGCGGAAGTAGAAACTGATTCAGTAATGTCCTTCCATTGTTGATGTGGACTTCAATTTCCGGTTTCCTTTCTGCTTCATATTTACTGAAGGCTTCTGTTGTAGTATTCTTTTCAACTAAATATTTAGTTAGTGTAAATGAATCTTTCAGTGCTGAAGTAACTCCCTGACTTGTAAATGGAATCAGTGGATGTGCTGCATCACCGATGAATACAGCGTTGTCTTTATAAAATGGATTCAGTTTTTCCAATTCATAAACGCGCCATAAATGTACGTTTTTGTAGTCTGATTTTTTTATGATTGACGGGACTAAAGGATGCCATTTTTCAAAAACTTCAAGCATATATTTCTTTAGATTGTCGGCAGAACAATCATTGATACGGTATTTCTCGTTGTCAAACTGCGAATACCAAAGAATTGTATCTTCGGAAAGTTTGAGAATTCCGAAAGTCAGTCCGCCTTCTTCATGATGAAATTTCATAAAATCATTTTCAAGGGATTCTGCAATCTCTTTATTTTCAATGATATTTACCACTTCACTTTCTCTTACGATTCTTATTTTTTCATCTTTAAAAAGTTCCTTTCTGATGTGGCTTCTGGAACCGTCAGAAATAATAATGATGTCATCATCAATATCAGTTCCGTCAGAAAGTTTCATTTTTCCACCCTGCTTACCATCGGAAATAATAGTTTCCTCGTAGGTTATTTTTTCAGGGGAAATGTTTTGGTATAGCAGATCAATTAATTGATGTCTCGAAATAGCAAAAACACTGTCCAACTCCTTTTCTGCAAGTATTTTTCCTGTATGGGAATATTGTATGTATTTTTTCAGGAAATTTCCATGCTTATGAAGAAGGCCGGGATCAATAATCTGATAAAGATAGTTCATCCCCTCCTGCGGAATGAGAAAGCCGTGGCCTGCCAAATCTTCTTTTTTTCTTCGTTCGTAAATGTGATAATCTATCTTCTTTTTTTCTAAGTAATTCGCCATGCTTAAGCCGGAAATACCAGCGCCCACGACAGCAATTTTGTTCATTTTCGGAATAACGGATTTTCAGGTTGGTTTTTTGAGTATTTTTTAAATCTACTTCATTAAATCAGTACAAAATTAAAATTAAAAACAGTTACTATTGATAAAAATGAAATTATTTGATTTTGATTTTGAGAAAAATAGAATGAAAAAAATGGTATATGCGTGTCCATAAATATATATAGTTGATTTATATGTATTTATAAAACATATATGTTGTTATGGATGAATAATTTTTTATTGAGTAAAATGGTTTGTGAGAAAATAAAAATTTGTTTCTGTAATATGCTTTTAACTGTAATGCATAAAAAAACCGGAAAAAATTCCGGTTTTATCATTAAGCTTTTTCAAGCTGAACTGTAAAATGTCTTAAGATTTCCGGTTCCCAGACGATTTTATATCCTTTTGCTATTTCTTCACGTCTTTCATAAACGTTCTTTATAGCCGCAGCAATATAATCCATGTGGTTATTCGTATAGGTCCTTCTAGGAATTGCCAGACGTACCAATTCTAATTTCGGATAACGGTTTTCTCTTGTTGCAGGATCTCTGTCAGCGAGTAACGTTCCGATTTCTACGGTTCTGATTCCTGCTTCTTTATAAATTTCAAGACCTAATGTCTGTGCCGGATATTCTTCACGGGAAACATTCGGAAGGAAGTTTAAAGAATCGATGAATACAGCGTGTCCTCCAATTGGCTTCTGAACAGGGATTCCATATTCAATCAGTTTATTTCCAAGATATTCAACCTGAGAGATTCTGCTTTCAAGGTAAGCAAATTCAGTTGCTTCATCCAGACCTACGGCCAATGCTGCCATGTCTCTTCCAGCCATTCCTCCATAGGTAATAAATCCTTCATAGATGATGGTGAAGTTGGATGCTTTTCTGAAAACGTCTTCATTATTCAACGCAATGAACCCACCGATATTGACAAGACCGTCTTTTTTGGAGCTCATTGTCATTCCGTCTCCATAAGAGAAAATTTCTTTGCAGATTTCCTTGATGCTTCTGTTTTCCTGCCCTGCTTCTCTTTTTTTGATGAAGTAGGCATTCTCAGCAAATCTCGCCGAATCGAAGAATACGGGAATCCCATACTGATCTGAAAGCGCTTTTACAGCTTTCATATTTTCCAAAGAAACAGGCTGGCCTCCTGAAGAATTACAAGTGATTGTAATTAAGCAGAAAGGAATGTTTTCCTTAGGATGGCTTTTGTAAACTTCTTCCAGTTTTTCAAGGTTGATGTTTCCTTTGAAAGGGTGAAGATCATTAATGTCAAAAGCTTCGTCTATTGTACAGTCGATAGCATGTGCCTTTCTGATTTCGATATGTCCTTTT
The DNA here is from genome assembly GCF_059420365.1 of Chryseobacterium sp. GW821-FHT04C04. Classification (NCBI taxonomy): domain Bacteria; kingdom Pseudomonadati; phylum Bacteroidota; class Flavobacteriia; order Flavobacteriales; family Weeksellaceae; genus Chryseobacterium; species Chryseobacterium sp. GW821-FHT04C04. The sequence goes on from NZ_JBWKTO010000007.1 coordinate 20,932, forward strand.
GTAGTGTCAAAATGAGAGTTCCCGGGAACTACGTCGCCTTCTTTTACCAATACTGAGAAAAGAACGTTTTCCGCGGCTCTTCCCTGGTGAGTGGGCAATAAATATTTGAATCCGGTGATTCCTTCTACTGTTTTTTGTAATTGTTCAAAAGAACGTGATCCGGCATAACTTTCATCTCCGGTCATTAAAGCACCCCATTGTCTATCGGACATTGCTCCGGTTCCGGAATCGGTAAGAAGGTCAATATAAACGTGTGAAGATTTTAAGTTGAAAAGGTTATAATTAGCTTCTTTAAGCCATTGCTCTCTTTCTTCTCTGGTAGATTGGTAGATTTCCTCCACCATTTTAATGCGGAAAGGCTCCGCGTACGGTAATTTCATGAGTTAAAATATGTTTTAAATTGTTTGTAAAGAAAATGTGTTTGAAAATAATTTCAAAATTCATCAATGTATACATAAGACGTAGGAAAGAATTATTCCGGTGCCTTAAATATATTTTCATCAGAATGGAAGCCGGCTACACCGCCACTCACTGCAAACTTCATTGCAGAAGCTGCTGTCATTCCCACTACAGGTTTGATGTTTTTTTCTTCAGTAACAATTACCCAGCCCGAGATGGCGTACGAGTGGGGAAGATATACCGCAACGTAATTATGCTTGTCAACGTCCGACATTTCTTTTTGAGTTAAAAAACCGATTCTCCAGATTTCTGGATTTTCATTGGTTTTTACCCATACAGGATCGTTGAATTTTTTCTTGTCGCCTACGAATGAAGACATGACATCTTTCGTAGGAGTGTAAATGTGTTTTACTCCCGGAGTTTTCTCCAGTAAGCTGTCCATCGTATCGAAAAAGAACCTTCCGACTACGAATTTATTTCCTAAAAATCCTAAAATTGCTGTAAACAGTATGATTGATACGAAAACAAGCCCCGGCACCTGCTTGGCAAGAGAGGGGATAAGATTGTCAATAGCACTTACCACATACCAGATGACAAAAATGGTAAGCCCGATAGGACCAATGATCACTAATCCCTGAAAAAAGTTTTTCAGAAATAGATTGGCGATATTTTCAAAGCTTGGTTTCTTCAACGTTTACTCTTTATTCTTTACTGTTTATATGTTAACCGTGAATGGTTTCTTTATTCCCATAGGATTTGATAATACTAGCTTCGTATTCCAGCCATTCTTCCCAGCGTTGGTTTACCTTTTCGATATCACCCAGCTGTCTTGCGAAACCAATGAAAGTCGTATAGTGATTAGCTTCTGAGATCATTAATTCTTTATAGAAAGTTTTAAGCTCTTCATCCTTAATATTTTCGGTAAGAACTTTGAATCTTTCACAACTTCTTGCTTCAATCATTGCCGCGAAAAGCAGTTTGTCAACAATCAGGTCTTCTCTGCTTCCCTGAACAACAAACTTAGCCAGTTCATTAACGTAATCATCTTTTCTGGCTTTTCCGAAAACGAAGCCCCTCTTTTTGATAATTTCGTGAACCTGGCTGAAATGGTCAAGCTCTTCCTGCGCAATGGCAATAAGTTCTGTGACGATTTCCGGATGTTCGGGGAGCATATTGATTAAACTGATGGCATTTGTTGTGGCTTTCTGTTCGCACCACGCATGATCTGTTAAAATTTCTCCTATGTTTCCTTCTGCAATATTTGCCCACCTTGGATCGGTGGGAAGTTTCAACTTAAACATGTTTTGAATTTTTTGTAAAATTAAAATAAATTGCGATAATAAAGATTATTTTATTTCAAATTGACTGCTAATCTGTTAAGAAGCCGTTTTTTTTCTTAAAAACCCTAAGATTTGCCATCCCAGATCGTCTACTTTTTTTAGTCCTGCAGCTATAATGAAAGCAAGAATGATATTAAGAACATAAATAAAGACCATCAGAATCCACCAAGGCATATTTTCTTTCAAAGGAACTACCAGGAAATAAACCAGTGAGGAGCTGATCCCTTGTGCAAAGTAGAAGAAAATAGCATTCTTTCCAATATGGGTGATAAGGCTTTCTTTTGTGATTTTTAAACGGTTATAGAGAACAAATAATGTTACCAGAGAGAACAATGCCCAGATGATATAAGGAATCTTGGGTGGGAATTTATTTTTATTGATCTTATAAAAAATCTCCCCTCCATAATACAAGAACAACCATATAAGAGATGCTGCAACAAGTGCGTATAGTACAGGAATTGCTTTGGTCGGTATTTTTTTTCCACGCATTTTGTTTCCGATTAGAAAGACAGCAAGATAAAAGGCAACATATCCCACCTGTCCTGTCGGATAATATTCCGGGAAAATGTTGAATAATAAGGTTAAAGCGATGCTAAGTCCAATGAACCAATTGATGTGCTTCGGGAAAAATCTTAGGATAAGCACTCCGAAAACAGTAAGGATAAAATATACTTTCAGATACCAAAAGCTTCCCATAACCACCGGAAATGTATCTGCATTGGTATACTGATGAAGATACCAATTGCCCAGATTTTCCCATTGAGGATAAGTTGAAATACTGGTCGTGGCGTATTTGGAACCAAATGTTGAATAAAAACTCTGAAGCCATTCCATGGAAAAGAAACTGAGCCCGAAAACTTTAAAAAAATAATCTAAAAAGAATAGGAAAGTCACAAAAATCATATAAGTGATCTGCAGTTTTAGAAGACGGTACAATGTTTTTTCAATATTGGCTCCTGAGGTAATACCACTGAGTGCATAAAATAGAGCCACATCAAAAACAAGAGAGAAGACTCTTACTTCTGCGGGAATATAAAACTGCCCAGACCAGAAAGCTGTATGGATAAAGATAATGGAGAGTGTTGCCAGTCCTTTGGCGAAATCAATATAGAGATCTCTGTTCATTTTAGATTGATTGGAAGTTCTTTTGTTATTTTTTCAAAAATACAAACAAATTGATTTTATAAAACATAAAAAGGTTTTTAAAAACAAAAAAAGGGGCGGAACATACTGCCCGCCTCCTTTCTTAAATATGCTAAAAATGAATGTTCTTGTTTATTTAAGATGCTTAAATTCTTCTGCAGAAATTTCTCCTGACTGAATTTTTCTCAGCTCATCGATATACTGACTCATGTATGCGTCAATTTCAGGATTTACTGTGTTTTTAGCCATCTTATAGGTGCCATTTAATACTCCTTGATAATAATAGAAGAAGTTATAATCGAAATTTGAAGCATTAAGATCATACTGTCCTAAAAGAAATCCTAAACGAACTGCTGATCTTCTCTGTGCAGGGGTTCCGTGGTGACCAGGACTGTTTGTCTGATAATCTCCAATGCTTTGTGCAAACTCGTAAGCAGCGGCAATTTCAGAGAAATTGGTTTTGTTGTAGCCATTTGGTCTTCTCAAATAGTACCCTGCGAAACCGTCAGCTTCAAGCTCATTAGGTCTTGCTGTATTTTCATTAACAGAAGGAAGTCCAAAGATATATTGCAGCTGATGTCCATACTCATGAGCAAGGATCATTGCATTGACAATATCGCCTCCTTTTGCTTTTGCATCATAATAGATGGCATACCCATAATAGATTTTCCCTGTAGAATAGGAAATCGCATTATACGTTGAATTGAAATTGGATGGATCATTCACAAATCTCAACGTAGGATTGCTTCTTCCCCATAAGCTTGCAATTTTAGTCATCTGTGAATTCATAAAATTGGTATCTGTGGAGTTTTGAAGTCCTGTCACTAAAACTGAATTGGAGCTCCAGTTGTTATCTACATAGTAACAGATTTTTTCCAAATCTCCCGGTTGATCAATTTTTGCACTAAGTGCTTCTGGCTGAGGTTGAACACTGTTGTCCATTTGGTCATCACTACATGCTGCTAATGATGTAACAGCGATGGCGCCTGCTAATAAGCAGAGATTAAAGTTTCTTTTCATATATATAAATTCAATTTGGTAAAACGAATGTATGAAATTATCTCTTAAGTGTGAGTACTTTATTGTAAAAAATTATTCAAAGCATAGTGAATAGGATTTATATTAAAAAAACATTGCTTTGATTGTAAGCTATTTAGAAATTTATATGTATATTTGCACCTCGAAATAACTAAAAATTTATAAACAATGTTTGCAATTGTAGAAATAGCAGGGCTTCAATACAAAGTTGAGCAAGACCAGAAGTTGTTTGTAAACCGTTTAAAAGGAGATAAAGGAGGAAAAGTTTCTTTCGATAAAGTTCTTCTTACTGTAAACGGAGCAATCACTGTAGGCGCCCCAGCTGTAAACGGAATCACTGTAGAAGCAGAGATCCTTGACCACGTAAAAGCTGATAAAGTAATCATCTTCAAAAAGAAAAGAAGAAAAGGTTACAAAGTGAAAAACGGTCACAGACAATCTTTAACTCAAATCGTAATCACTGGTATTACAGGTTTTGAAGCAGGAGCTAAGAAAGCTGCTAAAAAAGAAACTGTGAAAGGTGAAGTTCTTTCAGACAACGCAACTGTTAACTTTAGTGAAGATCACGAGCTGAACTATCACTTAAAGAAAAACAACTTGTCTCAGTCTAAAGAGAACAGAGAAACTTTAATTACTTTAGGTAAAGCAGTTAAAGTTGAATTAGAAAAGAATATTCTTACTCATGAAGAAGTAGATGCTGCTATCATTAAGAATATCGATCAATTTAAAGCACTTAATAAATAATCCAGTAATAAAATGGCACACAAGAAAGGAGTCGGTAGTTCCAAGAACGGTAGAGAGTCTCACTCTAAAAGATTAGGTGTGAAGATTTTCGGAGGACAAGCAGCTATTGCCGGAAATATTATTGTTAGACAAAGAGGTACTCAGCACCACCCAGGTGATAACGTGGGAATCGGTAAAGATCACACTTTGTTTGCATTAGTAGATGGTAAAGTAGTTTTCAGAAAGAAAGCAAACAACAGATCTTTCGTATCTGTAGAACCAAACGCATAATTAATTAAGCGTTTTATAAAAATTAAAGCCTCAGTATTTATTTACTGAGGCTTTTTTGTTTATTCAATTGCACCAAAACATTTTCATAGATATTCATTTCTTTGTGAAATATTTTTATATTTGTTAACTGTCCAATTATGAATCAGTTGCGTAGGCCGAAAAGCATATAGAGTAGGCGGCAAATTAAAACAAAATATCTATGAAAAATCTAAGAAAATTAACCAAGAAGCATTTAAAAAGTATGACAGGGGGAGTAGCAGCAACCTGCCCATCCATGTTTCAATCTTGTGATGAATGGTGCAGATGGTCTCCGTGGCAAAAATCAAACTGTATGCTTTCTCAGCCATGTACAGAATGTCTTGATTGAGATTTGATATAATGCGCCGATTTTTTACAATATCGGTGAAAGCTGAATCTTTATATAAGGTTCGGCTTTTTTATTAAAAGTTAAAAAAGTTTAAAGTTATCCTGTAATAGTGAAATATTTATATATTTGTTTGTGATCATGAAAGATCATTACGATAGCCGAAAAGTAAATAGAGTAGGCAGCAAATTACAACTAATTTATCATGAAAAATTTAAAGAAATTAACGAAGAAAAACCTTAAAGAAATCAATGGAGGAGCAGCTTTAGGATTATGCCCGCCAAAACCAATCAGATCATGTGATATCTGGTGTGGTATGACACCGGAACAAAAGATGCGTTGCCTTCTTGATGTAGAAGAGCCTTGTGAGTGCTTTTAATCATCATCTCTGATTTTTTATAAAGCTGAAAATAAAAGATCGGCGGCTTCAAAGAAGCCGCCGATCTTGTTTTATAATATTTATGGTTTAAAATCCTACCTGGAATCCTGCTTTAACACCGAATTTTGAAATATCCGGTCTGTCGAGATAGTTTCCTCTCCAGTTGAAATCAACTCTGAAAATTCTTAGGTTTCCGACTCCGATATTTTCAATCCCGAAACCATACTCATAATAAATGTGCTCGCTTGGTGCAGAGTATTTAAAACCTTCTACATTGATTGCTTTGGAGGCATCGCTTAATGTTCCGTAAGCAGCTCTGATAAAACCAACTTCTCTTAACTTCAGTTTTTTAATCAAAGGAATATAAGAAAGTATTTTACCATTAAAATGATGTTCCAAATGAAGGGTGGTATAAGCATCAGCTACAAATTCATAATAGTTTAGCTGGGAAAATGTATTAGGTGCCAGCCCATAGGAAAGGTTGGCCGGAATGATATTCTGCAATGCCAAAGGAACGGTATTGAAGTTTTTCCCGGCTTCAAAATTAACAATCAATTTTCCCATGCTTCCAATCAAAAATGGTTTATAAAGCAGGAATTGCAGCTTGTCATAATTGAAATCCGCATTGAAAAGTCCTTCTATACCTCTGGTATATCTTAAAACAATTGTAGGAGCCAGATTCCTCGCCTGATATCGGTCAATACCGGTTTGTGAAAATTTTGCTCCGGGTTTTGCTATTAAACTGATGGTTACGTGAGAATCATTAGTTGTTTGTCGCAGCTGCCCATCCTTAAAATACATAAGGTTGAACTTTTCAGGAATAGCCGATTTAACGCTCTGCATCACTCCGTCTACTCTTATCTGGAAATTCTTCCAGGGTTCAATGGCGGCGAAAACATTGGTCTGGTTTACAGAACTTAAAGAAATATTTTCTCCTCTCGCAAAGAAAGTACTGGAAGATAAAGAACGGGAGGCAACTCCATCTCCGGCAGTAAGCTGTCCGCCAAGCTGAACAATGTCTCTGCTGGTTCCTGCCCCAATCATGAAGCGGTTGAGTCTATTGAACATATATCTTGCTTCCACTCCGTATTTGAACTGTTGATCTTTGAAGCCATATGCAGTATAAAACTGAACTCTCCACGGATCATTCAATCCAAAATAAGATCTTGCTCCTAGCCTTATCCTATCTCCTTCTACTTCATTTCTTCCATAAATTGAAAAAATAGGACCGATATCTATCCCTTTAAAGGCATTGTAATAACGGGAACCAAGGGTTTCAACCAGTTTTACCATCCGATTGAATTTTGGGGTCTGCTGAAGCTGATCAAGCATGTTGTAAACACCCTGTTCTGCTTTAGATAAAGTATCAGGTCTGGCTTTGGTCCAATAGGCGTCGTCTTTATTCGTAAACTTGTCCTCATATTCTTCCTCCGTGCGTTTGAAGACTTTTGGATCAAGAGGTTTGTTGAATTCATAATCGGAGTAATCTACCGATCTTTTGGCTATAATACTTTTGGATCCTTTCTTTTTTGAAAAAGGGCTCATTTCAAATTCTGTAACCAACTTTTTAGGAAGAAATGTTGATTCATCCGGATTATCATACTCTACCTGTGTATACACACTGTTGATGAAGTTCACTCCAATTTTCTGGGTTGATTTTAAAGTCGCTCCCAATACAGCATAGGTATCCGTGTCAATGTACAGATTTCCCTGGAATGCAAGAACATCTTTTCTTTTAGGTTGATATCTTATTTGAAAAGCTTTCTCACCGCGGATGGTAATAGTATCCGTCAGGTTGTAATCATATGTTCCAAATCCGTCACTCCCTACCGGGCTCTGGAATCCGATATCAAAATAATTCAGCGTATTATCATAGATATTGATGTCACGATATAGGTTTTTGGCGGAAACGGTAATTACCTGATTGTCCTGAAATCCTGAAGTCTTTTGGGCTACCAGTGTTCTTTTACTGTTCTTGTCAGGTCTGTTCTTACCATAATTTTCATAGACGGCTTCATTCAGGAAGATAGGAAGACCAAGCCTTCCGCTCGCTGTAGAATCTGCATAATTGAAAATGAAATCCAGTTTATTGAAAATCTTTTTCTTCATGAATGCACTGTCCAGATTGTTAAGGTCAAACTGGGTTTTTTCGTATTCTTTGTACGAATAGGTATCAAACTTTTCTAACCCGTTATTTCTTTTTTGTGCCCATACTTTCTGCATGATGGCATAAGCAGGATTTTCTTTTTTGTTCTTGTATTTGGTTTTTCCACCTTGTAATACTACTTCCTGGATGTCACTTACTTTAGCCTGGGAAAGCTGTACGAAAACATTTTCAGCATTTTCTGGAGTGATATCAAGCGTTTCTGAAGTATAATTTTTTCTGGAAAATTTTAATTTATGGATGATGCTGTCTGATTGTACAGTGAAACTTCCTGATGTTGTCGTCAGGGAAGGCATTTTATTATCGTTGATAAAAATATCAACTTTAGTGAGCTCTTTGTTGTTTTTTTCGTCAACCACCTTACCGCTGGCTTTGTTTTGTGCGGATACCGAACTGGCGAGGATTAGGAAAAAAAATAAAAGATAGTGTTTTTGGGAGTTATTGTTTAACATCATTCGTTTCTTCAGGCAATTAGCATAAACAAAAAGCATGCAGTTTATTTAAAAAATAAGGTAAAAAAATAAAATATTTTTATTCTACTATATAAAACGACAAATGTAGCAAAAATTATATATGTTTTTGGTAAAATTAATGGGGAAATTTTAATGCTTATAAGGATAAGAATCAATGAATTAATGACAATTAATACATCCTGCTATGTATGAGTTATCCGGATGTTCTTTCTAAGGAGTTGATGAATAAAAAAAGACCTACATTTCTGTAAGTCTTTCTGCTCCTCCTCTTGGGCTCGAACCAAGGACCCTCTGATTAACAGTCAGATGCTCTAACCAACTGAGCTAAGGAGGAATGTTCTTTGTTTTAAGTGGTGCAAATATAATAGGAATATCCGTACCAAGCAAGTTTTTATTCTCGAATATTCAGTGAAAAAAGCTATCTTTTTATTTTTCAATAAATTAAATTTTAAATATTTTTTTGTGAAAGGCAGGAGTGCCTCAATTTGCCATTCATGACTTCATAAATTCCAGCCTATAGGCCTTGGGGCTTTTTCCATGCTGAGTTTTAAAAAATTTATTAAGATGGCTCTCATCCGTGAATCCCAGTTCATCCGCAATTTCTGAAATTCGGTTGCTGCTGTGCTTTAAACGATGCTCTATTAAAGTCATTTTATAATTATTCAGATAAGACTGCAGTGTTTCACCACTATGCTTCTTAAAATATTTTCCTAAGTAATTTTCAGAAAAGCCAAACATTTTACAAATATTTTCAGTTCGTATTTTTTCAGGTTCATAAATATTAGCCTGAATGTAATTGAGAATATTAATAATTCTTGACTCAGAAGTTTCGTCTATTTTCTGAGGGAGATACTTCGCAATATTACGGGCAACAATAACAATAAGCGTATTAATGAGTTGTGCAGTTAGATCGCTGTGATACACATCCTTATTTACAGCCTCTCTTATAAGAGCTTCTACAATAGGACGGACAAGCGTTTTGTCTGTCTGATTTTTTAAAATGCATCCAGGTTTATGATTGGCATTTTCAAGAATAAACTCCAGCCGTTTGATATTCTCTTTTGAAATCTTATCATTTTTTAAATAAATATTGCTGAACCTCAGGAAAAAAAACCGTGTTTTAGTATCAATCCAGAACTGGCTGCAATCCTGTGGAGTCAGGAGAAACATATGATTATCCGAATACGAAAAACTGTGCTTATTAATGCAGTGCTGTCCTGTTCCTGATAAAATGAAGACAAGTTCAAAAAAATTCTTCCTGCTTTCCTTATCCGGGAATGTTTCTAATGTTTCAAAATGAATGCTGTAAGGTTCATATAATACATCTCTGTTCATGAGTGTTATTTTATCTACTTGGCAAAATTATACAAAAATAAAGAAATTTTATACCGGTAATTTGCTAATTATCAGTATAATTTTGCCTTATCTAATATTGATTGTTTCTACTGAAATAAAAAAACGATTCCATACAGGATCAAACTTCAGTATTAAGAATTAAATTATAATAATTCCACATACAAATGAAAACCAATACATTATTTTTTATGTCTTCAATGGCATCTCTATTTTTCTTCAATGTAGCTTCGGCTCAGCAGAAAATACTCCAAACTGATTTTAATAAAGGAACCTGGGAGCAGGTTGGGAAAGGATTGGAGCGTAAATGGGTATCTGGCTCGGAAAGCACGTTTGCCTTCTGGAAAATGGATAAAGGCGCACACGTATCTCCCCATAATCATCCGAATGAGCAGGTAACCTATATTAATAAAGGAAGTGTAAAAGTACTTATGAATGATAAGGAATATATTGTAAAAGCTGGTGGCGTGCTGGTAATCCCGGCTGGTGTTACCCATGAATTTTTCTGTCTTGAAGAGGGAACTGAAGATTTGGATTTCTTTACTCCCGTGCGTAAAGACTGGATAGATGGGTCGGCTTCTTATCTTTCAGAGCAAGGGAAAAGCCTTGAAATTGTTGCGCAGTTTAATGACGTACGACCGGGAAATGTAGCGGTAAGCCATACTGGTAGAGTATTTGCGACAATGCATCCTTTATCCGGTCCCAAACAGCAGTTGGTTGAAATTGTCAATGGTAAAGCAAAATCTTTTCCTTCGGCTGATTTGCAGAAAAATGGCCAACCGGCTGACAACAACAAATTTGATACACCGCTTGGGGTTATTATAGATAAGGAAAATCGCCTTTGGATGATTGATATGGGCTTGGAGTTAGGAAAGACGCGTCTGTGGTGTTTTGACCTGAAAAAGAATACAATAGCAGAAAAAATAGAACTGCCCAATGATATTGCTCCTAAAGGCAGTTTTGTACAGGATGTTGCCATTGATGAAAAGAATGGATGGGCTTACCTTGCAGATATAGCCAATCCTGGGATTATCGCTTTGAATCTAAAAACGAAAAAAGCCAGAAGATTTAGTGGCCATCCAGCTTTACAGACGGAAGAGGTAGATATGATCATTGATGGGAAAGTTATTGATTTTGGAGGTAAACCATCCCGTGTAGGAATTAATCCTATTACGCTGTCAGATGACAGGGAAACACTGTTCTTTGGTTCTATGAACGGAACATCATGGTACGAAGTTCCTGCCAGGCTTTTTAGGGAAAATAAAGATGATGGTATGATTGGGAATGCTATTAAGAGATTTGGAGAAAAACCCGTGAGTGACGGTGTTGCCACAGATAAACAGGGTAATCATTATATAACAAACCTTGGAGGTCATGGGATCAGTAAGCTGGATAAGAATGGAAAACTGACGGAGTTTATTAAAGATCCAAAACTACAATGGCCTGATAATATTGCCGTTTCCGATGATGGTTACCTGTATATTTCGGTCAACCAGCTTCATACGACAACCGCGTTTTCAGGACAGCCGGATGCCGGAAAGCCTCCTTATTTTATCTATAAGGTTAAATTATAAGTCTTTTAACATCATAATCACATAAAAACATTTACTATAATGAATAAGGAATTTAAGTCGGTGGCGGTGCTGAAATCTAAACCGGAGAAAAGAGAAGAACTAAAAAATGCGTTACAACAACTGATAGATCCTACCCGCAATGAAGCCGGCTGTATCTATTATATTCTTTTTGAAGATAAAAAATCTCCGGGAACTTTCTACATGTGGGAGGCATTTAAAGATGATAAAGCTTTTGAATTTCATATCCAAACCGAACATTTTAAAAACTTCGCAGATAGAATGGATGAATTGATGAGCGATCCCATACAGGTAATTGAGCTGGAAAGAATTTCACAAGAATAAATGGGTGTTTACAAAAGAAGTCTATGCTTAATAAAGTGCATACTTTTAAAATGAAACAAAAAAGACTTACAGAAATGTAAGTCTTTTTATTTTTATGGTTTTGAAATTTTATTTCTTCAAATCTTTAAGTATTTCCTGAACAGCTCGTTCCAATTGAGGGTCGTTGTTCTGAAGGCGGTCCATAAAGGTATTCTTGACATAGATATCCGGTTTTACCCCTGTCTTTTCCAGATTCTGTCCGTCCAAAGTATAAGTTCCCCATGAAGGAAGTCTGTAAGAAGAACCGTCCACCAGGCCTTTTGCTGAAGTGAAAATAATCCATCGGTACGTGTCCTGACCAATAATTTTACCCAGTTTCAAAGCTTTGAAACCAGCGGCAGTCATTTCTGCATCACTTAAAGAAGCTTCATTGATCAATAGGACAATAGGCTTTCCGGAAGGAGCAAAGTTCGGCTGTGTTGTTATTTTTCCTTCACGGTATTTCCATTGTAAATAAGGTTTTTGAGAAAGGAAATTCAATACTTTATCATGAACATTTCCACCTGTATTATAACGTAAGTCAAGAATAACAGCATCTTTTCTGTTTTCCTGCTCTACCATATCCAGCAGGAAGTGGTCAAGTTCATCAGTAGACATGTTTTTCATGCAAGAATATGCAATACGGTTGTTGCTCAGCTTGTCAACACGCTGGTGATTGTTGAATATCCAGTCGTCGTAAAGCAATCCTTTCAATTCTACATTGGAAATGGGGTGTACCTTGGTGGTTACCTCTTTCCCATCACGGCTGAAAGTAAGAAGGAGTTCATCCTGCTTCTTTGGAGTGGCGAAATAAGATTCACGGTTTTCATTAGGATCAACCTTTTTCCCATTTACAGCAGTCAGCTGATCACCAGGTTTAATATCAACACCAGAGCGGTAAGCTGGGGATTTTTTCACAATACTTTCTACAATATAAGGCTGATCTTTTTTAAATATGACCCCTGTTTCGTTGGTAAAATAGTTCAGGTACCTTGTTTCTTCTTTTCCGGTTGATGAAAATCCGGTATGGGAAGAATTAAGTTCACCCAAAAGATCATTTAATAAAATTCGCAGGTCATTTCTGTTGTGTACATAAGGAACATATTTAGCATATTGCTCCTTTTTAGCTTTCCAGTCTATACCATGGAATTTTTCATCGTAGAAATTCTCTTCCACACCCGTCCAGGCTTCAGCATACATTTGAGTGAATTCAGAAGCCAAATCTTTATCAAAAGTATATTGAATATTTATTTTCTCAGGCTTTAAGGCGGCCAGAGTTGTTTTATAGACGTTACCCTCTATCAGAGCGAATAGGTTTTTCTCATTTTTAGTGATATAATAGGCTGCTTTATCAAATACTTTTTCGGATTTGGCAGGTTCAAAATCTGTGAAAACCTTCTTGAACAGCTGTCTTTTTCCATTATCCTGATTAGAATTGAATAATAGAATCTCCTTCTTGTCTTCCATGAAAACGGCAGGATCATCCTGATATCCATATCGGTCGGTAACCAGTTCGATTCTTTCCAGAGTATCTTCAGGATTAACTTTCAGTTCTTTGATTACAGGTTCTTTTTCCTTCTCTTCCTTTTTGTCTTTATCCTTGTCCTCCTCTTTTTTATCTTTCTTATCCTTGCTGTCTTTGTCTTTATCTGCAGATTTTGTTTCCTTTTTCTCTTCAGTGAAAAGATTGTCGAATTTTTCAGATTTAAAAGGTTCATCAAACCAGTCTAATGCCATGCGGTAGATATTAGACTTTTGCATGCCTAAAGGATATGACGGGTTGGTTCTGTCGCTGGCAAAATAAATGTATTTTCCGTTTGGTGACCAAACAGGATCTTCTTCTGAAACTCCCGTATTGGTAAGGTTTAATGTCTGTCCTTTTTTGATGTTATAGATAAAAATATCCAGTTCAAAGTTTCTTTTGGCAGAAAATAAAACATATTCATTGTTAGGCGAAAATGAAGGTCTTGAGTTTTGGAATGCCCAGATTTCATCCTTTACAATAGTTGTAGAGTTGAAGGTTTTCAAATCCAAAAGTCTTACTTCATCACGGCCACTTAAGTAAACTGCTTTTGAAAGATCACTATTAAGAGTGATGCTTCGGTTATTGCGTAAATCCTGAGTTAATTGTTTGGGCTGCCCTTTTCCGTCTGCAGAAATGGTAAACCAGTTTTGATATCCATTGTACGTCTGGCTGTAAAGCAGTGTTCGGTTGTCTTTCAGCCATTTTACTTCCATGGCACGCTCTTTTCCATCAGAAACCTGTTGTGCGAATTTCCCTTCAATATCCGAGACAAATACAATACCCCGGCTTATAAAAGTCATTTTTTTACCATCTGGGGAAACATCATAATAGGAAATATTATTTTCTACATTGAAGTTTTGTTCTTTTTCCAGTGTTTTGTTGGTATTCAGGCTGATATTAAGAGATTTTGTACTTTTGGAGGCTATATCGTAAGTATAAAGCTGATAGTCCTTTTCAAAGATTACTTTGGATCCATCTGCCGAAACAAAAGGCTTTTTAATAGAAGTTTCAAATTGAGTTAAAGCCGTTTTCTTACCATTTTCGATTTTATAAAGATTATATTCACCATTATTCTCGTCTGAAATAAAGTAAATAATCCCATTTTTATCGACACTTGGGTTGAAATCTTTCCCTTCATAGTTGGTGTACTGTTTGAAAGAATTGCTCTTGGGGTTATATCCTAGAATGTCAGGATTGTTTTCTCCTTTATAGCGCTTGCGCTGTACCTGATGAGCACTTTCTGAAGAACTTGTAAAAAGATATTCTCCAGCCGGAGTTTCTACAAGGCCATTGGTATTATTAAAGTAATTGTTAAAAAGCTTTTGAGGTGTTTTTCCTTCAATCGTTGTTTTAAAACTGCCAAAATTATTATTTCTGCTGGAAGTAAAATAAATCGTTTTGCTATCCCATCCCCAGTTTTCCATTTCATCTCTTCCGGTATGGAAGGTCAGCTGCTTGATCGTTCCCCCTTCGGCAGGCATTACATAGACATCATAATTTCCGTATTGATTGGAACTGAATGCAAGCCATTTTCCATCCGGGGAAAGACGGGGATTGATTTCCTCGCCATCCAGAGCGGTAATTCTTGAAGCATTTCCTCCATTAGAATCTGCTTTCCAAATATCACCGTCATAAGCGAAATAAGCTGTTTTCCCGTCTGGGCTCAAAGATGGACTGGATAAAAAATAAGACTTTTCCTGTGCCGAAATCCCGATAATAGAAAATGCCGTTAATAGCGAAATAATAGTTTTCTTCATGGTATAACTGAATTATTTATACAATACTATAATTGATTTTATGGTTTTTTGGGTTGTAGAGTATTATAAAACGTAATTATACTGCGAATATTTCTCAATACAATACGCTTAAAAAAGAATAGTCGGATTATTGGGCAAATCGTTACACATATCCATACTAATGATGGGTTTGATTGTATATCCGATGCTAAAATAAAGAAGGTTGTAGGTGGAAAGGATGATAATTTCGTGAATAAGATAAATGCTTCATAAAAAACCTAATATGAGGGGCAAAGATCTATTTGTATAGGATTGATTAGATTATTAAAGTAAAAAAGACTTACATTTCTGTAAGTCTTTTTGCTCCTCCTCTTGGGCTCGAACCAAGGACCCTCTGATTAACAGTCAGATGCTCTAACCAACTGAGCTAAGGAGGAATGTCCTTTGTTTTTAGTGGTGCAAATATAGGACGAATATTTATACCCTACAAATATTTTTAAGAAAAATTTTTAAAAATTATAATTTCCCTGTAAATACCTTGAAAATATCACTTCCGAAGATCAGTAACATCAATCCTAAAAGGAAAATAACTCCAATCATCTGCGCGTTTTCCAAAACCTTCTGAGGTACTGGTTTTCCTACAATAATTTCATATAATGTAAACAAAACGTGTCCACCATCAAGTCCCGGAATAGGAATAAGATTCAGGAATGCCAACCATATAGAAAACATCGCTGTAAAGCTCCAGAAAGCAACCCAGTTGATCTTAAAGCTTCCGTCAGCATCTTTATCCACAGGCATATTTTTTACAATGGCAATAGGACCTCCTACATTTTTATACCCCTGAACTTTAGAGTTGAACATGATTTTGAATTGCTTCACCTGCGTAGTTAACGCTTCAATCGTTCTTGTAAACCCTCTTGGAATAGCTTCTCCAAAAGAATATTTTTTATTGGTTACAATAGCTTTTGCAATGCTTTTTGTTTCAATAGCGATTCCTAATTTTCCGTTTTTATCAACAGAAACTGCTGGTAAGGTCTGCAAAGCTCCGTTTCTTTCAACGTCTACAGAAACTGTTTTTCCTTTATTTTCACTTAAAAGAGTACTTACTTCATCGAAGAATGCTGCTTTCTTACCGTTGATTCCTACAATTTTATCCCCTTTTGCCAATCCTGAAGACTGAGAAGAAGGAGTTGCTAATGAATCAATCACCATAGAAACTCTTGGAGTGATGTAAAGTTTTGCTTCTCTCTGTTTAAGAACATCTGCAACACCATCAGCATTCACTGGGAAAGTAACTTCCTGGCCATTTCTCATTACCGTAACATGATCTCCTAAAAGAATATTGATAGAAGTATTTTCAAGTCTTTCTGCCGGTTTTCCGTCTACGCTGATGATTTTGTCACCATTCTGGAAGCCCATTTTCTTTCCTGCTGAAGTGGCCTCAATACCATTGTTGAATTTCGAGATATCTGTATATGTTTCTCCGTTGAAGAAAGATAGACAACTGTAGATCAGCCATGCAAGGAAAAAGTTTACGGTTACCCCACCCAGCATAATGATTAATCTCTGCCAAGCCGGTTTAGATCTGAATTCCCATGATTCTGCCGGTTTTTTCATTTGGGCAGTATCCATACTTTCATCCACCATTCCTGCAATTTTCACATATCCTCCGAAAGGAAGCCATCCTATACCATACTTGGTTTGTTCAGGATGCTTTCTCCAGTCGTTGTCCGGAAGTTTTGATATATCGATAGGAACTTCTTCCTTCTTTCCGTTTACCTCTATTACTTCAGAATCAGGCAGGTTCTTTGATAAAAACTTATACTGCCATTTTCCGTTGATTTTCTTCATGGAGAATATGGAGAAGTAAGGATCAAAAAACAGGAAAAATTTCTCTGCTCTGGTCTTGAACCATATTGCGGGTAAAAAATGCCCAAGCTCATGAAGAAGCACAAGTATAGAGATGCTCAGAATGAACTGAAAAAGTTTGATTGCTATTTCCATTAATAAATTTTAGATTTTAATTTGCAAAGGTAACAATTATCAAAACTATGCCAAATAAAAAAGCTCCTCGAAACGAGAAGCTTTGTCATATTTAGAGACGTTTTGATTATAAATTGAAAGAAACCCCAAGGCTGCCGTTATTACCTACCTCTGCAAACACCCCAATTTTCTCTGTGAAGAAATAGCGGGCTCCGATGTGAGCGCCAATTCCGAAGTCTTTTCCAAGAACTCCAAGATCCACTCCAGGGTAAATATCCCATTTTGAAGGCAGATTCAGTGCTTCCTGTAAATGAAAATTTAGCCTTCCAAAAACAAACACACGATTGTCTTTATCATTGTTTTTATAATTGCTAAAATAACCATTAATTCCAGCTCCTACTGAAATAAGTTTGTTGAGTCCATAGTCATACGTTCCCGTTACTCCGGTTCCATATCCCCAGGCGCTCAGCCCCAGTTGTACTTTCTGATCTCCTTTTCCTGTCCACGCCTGAGCATTGGCCATTGCTCCAAAAAAGAAAATCATCACCATAAAAAACAATTTCTTCATAAATTTTTAATTTTTAAGGATATTAATAAAAAAATAATTCTATCAAAAATGAAACCGAAAGAGAATCTGTATTATAAAAATGGAAGACTTTAGTAAATTATTAAGAAATACAGCGTAGTATTTGGGGGAAAGACTCTATTTTTCTGCTGTTTAATTCTCCTGAAAGTTTTCTTTTGTAATGATAAAAGCTGTAATTTTATCAATCAGATTTGAAATAATTTTAAAAAATAAAAGATGAAAGTTGCAGGGCTAAATTTAGATATCATCTGGAAAAATAAAGCTGAAAATTTTAAACGCATAGAAAACGAACTTCAGAATGTGGAAGCTGATTTGTTTCTTCTTCCCGAAATGTTTTCAACAGGTTTCTGTATGGATGCTTCCGAAGTGTCGGACAGAAGTGAGGAATCGTTGGAGTTTCTAAAGAAAATATCAAAAGAAAAAAATGCAGCATTCTGTGGAAGTGCTCCGGTAGAACAAAACGGAAACTTTTACAACAGAATGTATTTTATAAAACCCGGTGGCGAAACGGTCTTTTATGATAAAAGACATTTGTTTTCCTTTTCAGGAGAAGATAAAGTCTACACTCCCGGAAAAGACAGAGTTATTGTTGAGTACCAAGGAATACGATTTCTGCTTCAGGTCTGTTATGATCTCCGGTTTCCGGTTTTTGCCAGAAATAATGATGATTATGATGCTGTTTTGTATGTGGCCAACTGGCCTGAGAAAAGGGTAGGAGCATGGGAACATTTGTTAAAAGCCCGAGCTATTGAAAACCTGTCTTTTGTGTTTGGCTTAAACAGGATTGGAACTGATGGGAATAACCTTTTTTATCAGGAAAGTTCTCACTGTTTCTTTGCCGATGGAAAAGAAATTTCCGAAAAGAAAGGTAATCTTGTATCTTCAGAACTCAATATGGCAGAATTGAAGGATTTTAGAACACACTTTCAGTTTTTGAATGACAGAGATCATTTTTCAATTGAATTATAAATAAAAAACAGGCTGATATTCAATGAATTTCAGCCTGTTTTTTTTCTTTTTGCTATGCATATTGCTGCAGAAGGTTCGTTAACGTATTCACATCATGAACACCACTTTCCTTCCATAATAGTTCTCCTTTTTTGAAAATAGCCAGCGTAGGTACTCCGCGAACTCCGTATTGAGCGGCTAATGCGGGATACTGGTCTACGTCTACCTTGATGATTCTGGCTTCTTCACCGATATTTTCCTTTACTGTATTTAATACCGAAGACTGTACTTTACAAGGCTGACACCATGTTGCGAAAAAGTCGATCAATACAGGTCTCTCGGAATCAATGATTTCCTGAAATTTTTGTGACATATTTTGGGTTTATTAGTTTATTTTTTTGATGTTTCGTCCTGAATAGCCTTTACATTTTTCCAGCTTGTACCATCATATGCTTCCACTCCATTTTTCTTCAAAATTTCCATAGCCTGATCTGCCTGGATTCCTTTGTTGCAGAAAACCACAACTTTTTTACCCTTAAGACTTTCTATATTGTTCTGAATCTCTGCCAATGGAATATTAATGGCGTTTTTTGCCGTTCCGGCAGCATATTGTTCCGGAATTCTGACATCCACCAAGGTTACATCAGAACTGTTGACAACTTCTGTGATGCTGACTTTGGGCGTCTCTGTAATATGAGATGTTTTACAGGCACTTAGCGTAAAAGCTAATGCTAAAACAAGTCCAAAAAACCGAATCTTCATGACTTTACGACGTTTTGGATTGACATACAAAATCCGAAGTGGGAAATTTTTCCGTTTTTTTGATTCCGTTAAAACCTCCTTCGATTTCAGTAAAGTTTCTGATTCCGTGTGAGTTAAGGATGCTTGCTGCGATCATGCTTCTGTATCCTCCGGCACAGTGCAGGAAGAAGTGTTCAGAATCATCCATCGTGCGGGCCCAGTCACTGATAGAGTCCAATGGTTTGTTGTAGGCATTGTCAATATGTTCTGCAGAATATTCAGTCAGTTTTCTGACATCAACTACTGTGGCATCTACTGTAAATTGTTCAGCAAATTCAGCAGGGGTGATTCTTTTGATCTCATCCGTTTCTTTACCTGCATTTTTCCAGGCTTCAAAGCTTCCTTTCAGATAACCTACTACATTGTCAAAACCTACTCTGCTTAATCTGGTAATTACTTCCTCCTCAGTTCCCTCGTCTGTTACCAGTAATAAAGGATGCTTTACATCCACAATAAGGTTTCCTACCCATGGGGCAAAGTCACCTTTCAATCCTATATTGATAGAGTTGGGAACAAATCCTTTATGGAAGTCCGCAGCTCCTCTTGTATCTAAAATTAATGCTCCTGTTTCTTCAGCCAATGCTTCAAAGTCTTCCGGTGCAACAGGTTGTAGACCTTTGTCCATAACAACATCCAGGCTTTCATATCCGCCTTTGTTTAGCGCTACATTCATTCCGAAATATTTCGGCGGAGCTGTTAAACCATCAAGTACTTCTCTGATGAAAGATTCTTTATCCGGTTGATTAAGTGCGTAATTCGTCTTCTTTTGATTACCTAAAATATCCACCGTTTCCTTCTGCATATTCTTTCCGCATGCAGAACCAGCTCCGTGAGCAGGATACACTGTGATGCTGTCAGCTAATGGCATGATTTTGTTCTGAAGGCTGTCGTACAGAATTCCTGCAAGATCCTCCTGAGTAAGATTAGTTGCTTTTTGTGCAAGATCCGGTCTTCCGACATCACCTAAAAACAGGGTGTCACCGGTAAAAATTGCCGTTTCAACACCATTTTCGTCTATTAAAAGGTAAGTGCTGCTTTCCATTGTGTGTCCCGGAGTGTGAAGTACCTTTATTTTTACTTTTCCAATCTCAAAAATCTGATTGTCTTCCGCAATAATGGCATCAAATTCCGGAGCAGCAGTAGGTCCGTATACAATCGGAGCACCTGTTTTCTTGCTTAAATCCAAATGTCCCGATACGAAATCAGCGTGGAAGTGAGTTTCAAAAATATATTTTAAAGTGACATTATCTTTTTCCAGACGATCCAGGTAAGGTTTTACCTCTCTTAAAGGATCTATAATGACTGCTTCATTTTCTGATACAATATAATAGGCACCCTGAGCCAGACAGCCCGTATATATTTGTTCAATTTTCATTGGGGTCTTTTTTTTAATGAGTTAAAGATACAAAGTATTAGATAAATTCTAAATGAAATGTTAAATTCCAGTGATAGTTTCTTTCAATATTTTGTTAAACGAATGTTTAATACTTTTTGTTTTTAAGCAAAAAGAATGCCTTACATAAGGATAATTTAAAAATGCTGTTTTTTATCATGTCTCTTTATACGAATGAGCTTATTATCTAGGAATTTAATGGTCATGGTTTAGAATTTGCTTATGCAGGGTTGAATTTATTTTTCTGAAGAATAGAGAAAAGTTCATTATAAAATATTTAAAAATATCTTCTAAAAAATTTTATATTTATAAGTTAAAAACAATCAGATGGCAGACAAAGCACAATTTATTGAAGAATTAAATGCTAGATATACTCCAAAAGGAGAACATATTATATTAGGAAAAGGAATGTTGGATGGAGATGTCGTTACGGAAGTAAACGTAACAATTCCCCTGAAAACGATTAACCGCCACGGCCTTATTGCCGGAGCTACAGGAACAGGTAAGACGAAAACATTGCAGGTATTTGCAGAACAGCTTTCCCATGCGGGAATTCCCTCATTGGTTCTTGATATTAAAGGCGATTTCTCAGGGATTGCTGAAGCAGGACAGATGAATCCCATCATTGAAGAAAGATATGCTAAAACAAAGCTTCCTTATAATCCACAAGGATTTCCGGTTGAATTGATGAGTATTTCCGGAGGAGAAGGCGTGAAATTAAGAGCCACTGTTACAGAATTTGGACCTGTTTTACTAAGCAAAATCCTTGAACTTAATGATACTCAGCAAAGCATCATGTCTATTGTCTTCAAATATTGTGATGATAAAGGACTTCCATTGATCGATCTTAATGACCTGAAGAAGGTATTGCAGTATGTAACAGATAATGCACAGGGAAAAGCTGAGCTTGCTGCCAATTACGGATCTATTGCTTCTGCTTCTTTGGGAACTATTTTAAGGTCTATTGTTGCATTAGAACAGCAGGGCGCTGCAGGTTTCTTTGGTGAATTAAGCTTTGATGTTCAGGATTTACTGGAAACAAGAGACGGTAAGGGAGTTGTCAATATTTTAAGAGTATCAGACATTCAGAATAAGCCACAGCTTTTCTCTACATTCATGCTTTCGCTTTTTGCTGAAATTTATATGACATTTCCGGAAGAAGGAGACAGTGGAAGACCAAAATTGGTATTATTCATCGATGAAGCTCACCTGATTTTTGATGAAGCATCAAAAGCCCTTCTTTCGCAGATTGAAACCATGGTAAAACTGATCCGTTCGAAAGGAGTAGGGATCTATTTTATTACCCAGATTCCTGGTGATGTACCTGAGAATGTACTTTCTCAGTTAGGTTTGAAGATACAGCATGCCTTGAGAGGGTTTACGGCAAAAGATAAAAAAGAGATTAACAAAGCGGTAGAAAACTATCCTACAACAGAATATTACAATGCTTCCAGTCTGATCCAGAATTTAGGAATTGGAGAAGCATTTATAACAGCTTTGGATGAAAAAGGGATACCGACACCATTAGTACATACTTACCTGATCTCTCCGGAATCAAGAATGGATGTTTTGAGTGGGGCGGAAATCTCAGAACTGACCTCTAAATCAGCACTCGTTGCAAAGTATGAAGAGGCAATAGACAGAGAATCTGCTTATGAAATGCTAACCAATAGGATGGAACAGGCTGCACAAAACCCATCTCCGACACAAAAAACAAGACCGGTAAAAGAAGAGCCGGGAATGTTTGAACAGGTATTGCAAAGTAAAGCGGGCCGTACTTTCACCAGCACATTAATGAGAGAAGGAGCAAAAGCAATTCTCGGTATGTTTGGTTTGGGAGGCAGAAGAAGATAATTTTGAAGCATAACCTGCTATATTTTGACATATTTTTTGTTATTTTAGCAGGTTATCTTTACATAACAGTAAAAATAGAACCGGATCTTATTGGGGAATAATACACGGTTTTACAAATAAACTAAAAACAGCAGTTAACACACATTCAATGTATTCGATTATAGATATAGAAAGTAATGGTGCAGGTTATAGAGACGAATGCATTATAGATATTGCCATCTACCGGTATGATGGTCAGAAAATTACTGACCAGTTTATATCTTTGGTAAATCCTGAAGGAAATATTACTCCTTTTGTACAGAAACTGACCAATATTACCCCTAAAATGGTCAAAACTGCCCCGAAATTTCATGAAATAGCCAAAAGAGTTATTGAAATAACTCAAAATACCACTTTGGTAGGTCATAATATCGATTTTGATTACAGAATGCTTCGTCAGTCATTTAAAAGATTAGGCTATGACTTTAAAATCAATACGTTAGACACCATTCCTTTAGCAAAGAAGCTGATTCCTGATGAGGTGAGTTATTCATTAGGAAAACTGGTGAAATCACTTGGGATTCCTTTGACCAATCATCATAGGGCAGACGGTGATGCAAGAGCGACGTTAGACCTTTTCAAACTTCTGATTTCGAAAGATATTGAGAATGAGATTATTCAGGAGCAGCATGAAGAGTCTAATGCAAAAACCTATATCAACAAGATCAAAGAACTTACTCAGGACCTTCCTAATGATAAAGGGTTTGTTTATTTTCAGGATGAGGTAGGGCGTATTATGTTCTCAGATTATGTTCAGGATATCAACAAGTTTTCTAAAAAAGTTTTCAATTCCAAATCAAAAAAATGGGAACAGATTCAGAAAGAGGTTGGGCAGATTAACTATGAACTTACCGGAACAGATATTATTGCAAAGCTGATTCTGAACTCTAAGAATATTAAAAAGAAAGAAGTTTTGCCTTTTGGGCTTTATTTCAGGAACAATAAATATATTGTTGAAAAAAATAACCTCAATAAAACAGAAAAACCGGTTTTAAAATTCAGATCCTTTACCCAAGGAACAAAAGCGGTTCAGTTTATTGGTTCTCAGGAAGAATTTAATGATTTTTCCGTGCTGAAACAACAAATTGAATTCAGGAAAAGAAACGAATTATGGCTGGGGCTGGGACGAAAATTGGGCGAAAAATTATTTCTAATCATTGAAAATGGAAAAGTGATTTCTTTTGGATTTTATGAATTGTTTACACAGATTCAGACCTTAAGCAAGCTGGCTAAGTTAAAAATCGATCTTCCATTATCTTCTACAGACCTGAATAATGAATTGCAGCTGGCACTGCTTCGTGGTGATTTTGAGACCCTGCCGTTGCCGAAATAATAGAGGAATTTACACGTTATTAAGAAGATGCTTTTCAAATCAATTTTCTTAAAATAAAAAATAAGTAGTACTTTTGTAAAAAATAAATAGAAGCAATGCAAAATTTTAAACAAATTAAAACTGGAAAAAAGGGAACTGTAAAGTTCTCTAAGGTTTGGAATATTTAAAAGAGTTGTCTTGCATAAAAAATAATCAATGTGGCAGACTCTTTTTGGAAGAATCTGCCTTTTTTTATGTTAAAATGAAATTATGAATTCAAAAGAATTATTAAAGATCGCCAATGAGTTTGGCACACCTGTGTATGTTTATGATGCCGAATCCATCAAAGTTCAATACGAGAAGCTTACATCTTCTTTTTTAAAACATACAAAGTTCTTCTACGCAGCGAAGGCATTGACGAATATCAATATCCTTAAGTATGTCAAGAATCTGGGTGCATCTTTGGATTGTGTATCTATTAATGAAGTCAAACTTGGACTAAAAGCAGGATTTTCGAAAGAAAAAATATTGTTTACGCCCAATTGTGTTGACTTGGCTGAAATAGAAGAGGCAATGACTTTTGGAGTTCATATTAACATTGATAACATTTCTATTCTTGAGCAATTCGGGAATAAATATGGAAATACATATCCTATTTTAGTAAGAATCAATCCACATATTTTCGCCGGAGGTAACTATAAAATTTCTACGGGGCATATCGACAGTAAGTTCGGTATTTCTATTCACCAGGTTCGTCACATCGAACGCGTGATGAAAAGTACCAACCTGAATGTTGAAGGACTTCACATGCATACAGGAAGCGAAATCAAAGATCCGGATGTATTTCTGCAGGCTTTGGAAATTATGCTGGAACTTTCTGAGCATTTCCCGAACCTGAAATACCTGGATATGGGAAGTGGTTTCAAAATTCCTTATCAGGATAGTGAAGAAGAGACCGATGTGAGAACATTAGGTAAAAAAGTTGAAAAAGTAATTTCTGAGTTTTCAAAATCTACCGGTAAAAAATTCGAATTATGGTTTGAGCCGGGGAAATTCTTAGTAGGGAAAAGCGGATATTTATTAGTGAAAGCTAATGTAATCAAGCAAACTACAGCTACCGTTTTCGTAGGAGTAAACTCAGGTTTCAACCATCTGATCCGTCCTATGTTCTACGATTCTTACCACATGATTGAAAACTTATCCAATCCGAAAGGAGCAGAAAGAATTTATACAGTAGTAGGAAATATCTGTGAAACCGATACATTCGCATGGGACAGAAAATTGAACGAAGTAAGAGAAGGGGATATCCTTGCTTTCCATAACGCAGGAGCCTATGGTTTTGAAATGAGCTCAAACTTCAACTCAAGATTAAAACCTGCAGAAGTGTTGTTCTTAGATGGAAAAGCTCACTTGATCCGTAAGAGAGATGAGTTTGAAGATCTATTGAGAAATCAGATTGAAATAGTAATGTAAACTTAAGATATACTAGATAAACAGCCACCTTTTTGGGTGGCTGTTTTGTTTTTAAATCAATTCGGTTAGACTTTGCTGATGGGCTAAACCTTATAGGTTTTAAAAACCTATAAGGTTTGAAGAAGAAGATTCAAAAAAGAAAAAAGAATACACCAAAATAATGGGTTTTTTCCCTGAAAAATAATAGGCTTTCAATATAAAAATTACAAATTTTTAACATTGAAAGCGGGCGTAAGTTCCAATTTAATTAGCTAAATTTGATAGAGATAGGGATTTTTTCATCCATATCAATCACCATTTTTCATAAAAAACAACTACCAAAACAGAGTAATTATGGCCAAAAATATTGCAGAGCAAATTGTTGAAATGCTTGAAAAAGCCAATGTGAAAAGAATTTATGCAGTAACCGGAGACAGTCTCAATCATTTGAATATTGCTGTTAAGAAAAGCAGTATTCAATGGATTCATGTACGCCACGAAGAAGTAGGGGCTTATGCAGCGGCTGCGGAGGCTGAGCTTGATGGCTTAGCAGTATGTGCCGGAAGTTGTGGGCCGGGGCACGTTCATTTAATTAATGGGGTTTATGAGGCACATCGTTCTCATGTTCCGATGTTGGTGATTGCTTCCACAATTCCCAGTGACGAAATGGGCATGGATTACTTTCAGGAAACCAATACCATAAAGCTGTTTGACGATTGCAGCTATTATAATCAGATGATTACACGCCCGGAACAGGTACAGAGAACTTTTCAAACTGCCATTCAGCATGCTATTTCCAAAAAAGGGGTTGCTGTGATAGGTCTTCCGGGAGACGTTTCTGAGCTGGATGCAGAAGAAGGACCTACTTCCCCGCAGATATTTAAAACCAATCCTATTATAAGACCCTCGGACGATGAGCTGAAAAGCTTGTCGGCATTGGTTAATCAAAGCAAAAAAGTAACCTTATACTGTGGAATCGGGGCTGCCGAAGCAAGTGAAGAGGTTATCGCATTGTCTAAGTTCTTAAAAGCACCTGTAGGGTATTCATTCCGTGGGAAAATGGCTATTCAGCCCAATAATCCAAATGAAGTAGGACTTACAGGATTGTTAGGGTTTCCTTCCGCATATCATGCGATGCATGAAGCAGATCTGGTCATTCTTTTGGGAACAGATTTCCCCTATCAGAAATTCATGCCGGTAAAAAATAAAATCGTACAGATAGATGAGAGTCCTGAAAGACTGGGAAGAAGAGCAAAATTGGAATTAGGACTCACAGGAGATATCAAAGAAACAATAAAAGCATTACTTCCCCTGCTTGAAGAAAAAACAGATGATCATTTTCTCAATCAACAGCTGGCATTTTATGATAAAGTAAAAGAAAACCAGTTAGATTATGTAAAAGACTTTGGAAAAGAGAATGCGATACAGCCGGAATATGTAGCACATACTTTAGACAGGCTTGCTAGAAAAGACGCTATTTTTACTGTAGATACCGGAATGTGTTGTGTATGGGGAGCCCGGTTCATTACAGGAACCGGAGAAAGAAAAATGCTGGGATCTTTTAATCATGGATCAATGGCTAATGCGATGCCTATGGCAATTGGAGCTGCTCTGGCACATCCGGAAAAACAGGTTATTGCGATGTGTGGCGACGGCGGGCTGTCTATGTTATTAGGAGATATGGCAACTATTTTTCAGTATAAACTACCGATAAAACTGATTGTTTTCAATAACAGAACACTCGGAATGGTAAAGCTGGAAATGGAAGTAGGCGGTATGCCGGATAATGAAACAGATATGATCAACCCAGACTTTGCAATGGTAGCACATGCGATGGGCTATCCTGGAAAAAACGTACATCTTCCCGAAGATGTTGAAGGTGCCATCAAAGAATGCTTAGATCACAATGGTCCTTATCTTCTGAATATCTTTACCAATCCCAATGCGCTTGCTCTTCCACCCAAAATTGAATTTGATCAGGTTATGGGAATGACCAAATCTATGGCACAGCTCATGCTTGGAGGGAAGATGGACGAGGTTTTTGAAACGGTGAAAAGCAATTATAAACATATCAAAGGTTTGTTATAAGAAAAAAGCACGCTGATATAAGAAGCCTATCTGAAACTCAGATACAGATATTGTAAAACTTCATACTTTGTGTGAAGTTTTTCTTTTTTATAAATGAGCTAAATATTTACCTTTGTTTATTATTAGCAAACAAAGTTATGAGAACTCTATTTTTATTTTTAGCTTTATGTGCAGCGAATTTCTCATTTGCACAGGATCAGGAAGAACGCGATGACTCTTTTATCAGAGACAGCAATAAAAATCTTTTGAAAATAGATATTAAAGAACCTTTTATGCAGGTTGCGGTGAAATGCAATGATTTTAAACCAGCAGCTTATGAAGGAGGGGTTGCGGCTTATAAAGATATCCTGAACAAATATATGTATGCTTATCTGAATTCAGATTTCTATGCTCTTACAGGTGACTTTATATTTACCTTAGTGCTTGATGCTAAAGGAAAAGTAGTTGATGTGAAAGGGATGCCTAAGGTTCTTAACAGCGAAGTCTTTTTTGACGACATGCAGTATGTCGTAAGAAGAATAAAGAAAAACTGGACTCCGGCATCTTGCAACGGACAGCCTGTAGCTTCACAGATTAAAGTTAAAATGAACTTCTCTTCAATTTCAGCAGATATAGACTAATACCCAATACATGAAAAAATACCTTATGGTTTTACCTTTTTTACTTTTAAGTTTTAAAGGATTTTCACAAGAAACAAAAGCTCAAATTCAAGTACAGCCTGGAGAGGATTTCAGAAAAGCAGAATTCCCGGGAGGTGAAGATGCCTTTAGAAAGGAATTTCTGAATATGGTGCATGCCTATATAGATGTTGCTTTATACGCAATTCAGGGAGAAGTAACTTTCTTATTTAATATTAATTCAAAAGGAAAAATTGATAAAGTCGACATACTTCCCAGATTCAAAAATGATGAAACGTTTATTGATGATATGAAGTTTGCACTTAAAAAAGTAAAAGGAAAGTGGCAGCCGGCTACAAAAAATGGAATACCGGTTGATTCGAAGCTGATCATGAAAATTCGTTTTAACAACAACGCTTATGACCATGATTAATTATGGATTCAAATTATTTGTACAATTTTAGATTTTGTTAAAATAATAGCGCTGACAATCTGTCACAATATTTTGTATCTTTGCAAACTTATTTGTTCGTAATTTAAAATTGCGGACCTTAAATCGATTATCGTGCAGGAAAAATATATAGATGAAACAAAACAGGGCGAAGCTTTTGCTATTGCAGAAAGGCCGGAGAACTCTAAAAAACTGTTTTTGGAAAGCTATGGTTGTCAGATGAATTTTTCTGACTCTGAGATTGTTGCATCCATCCTTAATGAACAAGGATACAATACAACAATGAAGGTAGAAGAAGCGGACCTGATTCTTTTAAATACTTGCTCCATTCGCGAAAAAGCAGAGCAAACTGTAAGAATGCGCCTTGCCCAGTTCAAAAATCTTAAAAAAGAAAGACCGAATATGACGGTTGGTGTTCTGGGATGTATGGCAGAAAGGTTGAAGACCAAGTTCTTAGAAGAAGAACAATTGGTTGACCTTGTTGTGGGTCCTGATGCCTATAGAGATTTACCTAATCTTTTAAAAGAAACCGATGACGGAAGAGATGCTATTAATGTAATTCTTTCCAAAGAAGAAACTTATGCAGATATCAATCCGGTACGTTTAGGAGGAAACGGAGTTACAGCTTTTGTAACCATTACAAGAGGTTGTGATAACATGTGTACATTCTGCGTCGTTCCTTTTACCAGAGGAAGAGAAAGAAGCCGTGATCCACACTCTATTATAGACGAATGTAAAGACCTTGCCAACAACGGATATAAAGAAATTACCCTTTTGGGACAAAACGTAGACTCTTATTTATGGTATGGAGGCGGTCCTAAAAAAGATTTTGCCAAAGCTTCTGAAATGCAGAAAGCAACAGCGGTTGGTTTCGCTCAATTGCTTGATTTAGTGGCTAAAGCTGTTCCTGAACTAAGAATCAGATTCTCAACTTCCAATCCTCAGGATATGAATCTTGATGTGTTCAGGATGATGGCAAAACACGATAACATTTGTAAATATGTACATCTCCCTGTGCAAAGCGGAAGCAACAATATGCTTGAAGCGATGAACAGACAGCATACCCGTGAAGAATATCTGGACCTGGTCAAAAAGGCGAAGGAAATTGTTCCGGAAGTATCCTTTTCTCAGGATATGATCGTGGGATTCTGTAATGAAACAGAACAAGATCACCAGGATACCTTAAGTCTGATGAAAGAAGTAGAATATGACTACGGTTATATGTTTGCTTACTCGGAAAGACCAGGAACTCCGGCTCATAAAAAAATGGAAGACAATATTCCTGCTGATGTGAAACAGAGACGTCTTGCTGAGGTTATTGCCCTTCAGGGTGAGCTTTCAAGACAAAGAATGAAATCTTATGTCGGAAGAGTACACGAGATTCTGATTGAAGGAATTTCTAAGAAAAATAAAAACCAATGGAAAGGAAGAAACACTCAGAATGCCGTATGTGTCTTTGATATGCTTGAAGGACAGAAAATAGGTGACATTGTGAACGTTTTTGCTTATGACAACACACAGGGCACACTTTTAGGGAGAACAGTGGAATAAAAATTAAGTTTTGATCAAAGCGATTTGTCTTTTTGCCTTATTTTCTTTTGCTTTGGTATCTTGCCAGACAGAAAAAAATGCAAAAAAATATCCCGGAACCGTAGGAGATATTGAGTTTGATAAAAAACTGGATGATCCTGATTTTAAAAAATGCGGAGCAGGAAAACTAGCCTCTTTTAGCTTGCAGTATTACCAAGGTAAAGACGGGTTTAGCTACAAAGGAGAGAAAATAGCAATCGCTGAAAAACTTAAAAAAGAAAATATATATTCTGAAAAGAAAATCAACGGTTATATTACCGTAAGATTTTTAGTAAATTGTGAAGGAAAGGCAGGGTTGTTCAGGGTACAGCATATGAGCTCAGATCTGAAAGATATTGCCTTGGATGAAGAATTGGAAAATAAGCTGCTGCAGTTTACAAAATCACTCGATGGCTGGATGCCAAAAGAGATAAAAGGTTTAAAAGTAGATTATTATCAGTATCTAACCTATAAAATTGAAAATGGAAAAGTTTCAGAGGTATTACCTTAGCTTTTTGTTACTTATAGTTTACACCAATACTATTGCACAGGTCAACTGTAATGCAGTAGAGGGTGAGAACTGCAAAAAAGCGTGTGAGTTATACAACTGGGCTTCAGATTTACAAGGTTTCGCAGCATCTCAGGAAGGCTTTGACAAAGCTATTGAATTGTGTCCCGATTTCTCTCATGCTTATATGGAGAAAGCCGTTCCCTATCTAAAAAACGGGGATTTTGTAACCTGGAAAAATTTAATCGATAAAGCGGTTGCTTTAAATCCGCAAATGTATCTGGGCTACAGAGGCTGGTGCAGGTTTCAATTTGTAAGAGATTACAGTGGGGCTATACAGGATCTAAATGATTTAAAAAAATATTACCCCGAAGACTTAGGGAGATCCCAAAACGGAGATTATAATCTGGATGTGGTAAGAGCAATGTCCTACAGTGCGTTAGGGGAGAAAGACAAAGCCGCTGGGATTATTGAGCAGCTTCTGACCACCAGAGGTTATGTGAAGGGGATGTATGATCATTACCAGTTGGGAGTTACCTATTTCGAACTGGGAAGATATGATAAAGCCCTTGAAAATTTTGAAAAACAAAGCAAAGAATACGACTTTGCTGATAACATATACTTTAAGAGTAAAGTTTCTAAGATCAGAAACAAAGATTATTTGGATTTAAAGAAGTTAGCCTTACAAACGTATGATGAAGGAAAGACGATGAAAGATGTCTATACCCATCATTTTAACAAAGTCTACAGAAAACAGATTGAAGAGCTGTAGAAGATTAACATTAAATCAATAATCAAAAATTTACTTATGAGCAACGAGCTACAAAACATAAAAAACCGTTTCGGAATTATCGGGAACTTTCCGGCACTCAACCGAGCCCTGGAAAAATCTATCCAGGTCGCACCTACAGATATCTCTGTGCTGGTGATTGGAGAAAGTGGAGTGGGAAAAGAATTTATTCCGAAAATCATCCATTCAGAATCCAAAAGAAAACACCAGCCCTATATCGTAGTAAATTGCGGGGCTATTCCGGAAGGAACTATAGATTCTGAACTATTTGGACACGAAAAAGGAGCCTTTACGGGGGCTACCACTACTAGAAAAGGGTACTTTGAAGTAGCAGACGGAGGAACCATCTTTTTGGATGAGGTAGGAGAGCTTCCATTACAGACCCAGGTTCGTCTTTTAAGAGTTTTGGAAAGTGGAGAATTTATGAAAGTAGGATCTTCACAGGTACAGAAAACCAATGTAAGAATTGTAGCTGCTACCAACGTTAATATGATGAAGGCTATTCATGATGGAAGATTCCGTGAGGATTTATATTACCGTTTGAATACTGTTCAGATTGATATGCCGCCTTTGAGAGAAAGAAAGGGGGATATTCATTTGTTATTCAGAAAGTTTGCGATAGACTTTGCAGAAAAATACAGAATGCCGGAACTGGAGCTGGAGCCCAGTGCAGTTCATTATATAGAAAGTTATGCTTTTCCGGGGAACATCCGCCAATTAAGAAACTTAGTGGAGCAGATGACCGTTGTGGAAAGAAACAGAAGCATCACTGCTGAGAAACTTGCGGAGTATATTCCTATGGAAACACACCTTCCGATGGTGGTAAATACCCAAAGTGCTCCCAAACAGAACGATTTCGGAAGTGAGAGGGAAATCATGTATAAAATTCTATTTGATATGAGGAATGATATTAATGATTTAAAATCCTTAACTTCGGAATTGATCAAGAACAGAGGCACAGCAGATCTGAGCAATCATGAAAAAAGCCTGATCAACAGGATTTATACCCCTGAAAGTCAGCCACAGGTGAATAACTCAGGATCTTTATTATATTTTGAAAATAATAACGATACGCCGGCAGTTCAGACACCGACAATCATTTCAAGCCCTGAAGACAGCTATGAAGATTTTGAAGACATCGAAGTGGAAGAAAACAGACCAGAATCGCTTTCTCTTCAGAATAATGAAAAAGATTTGATAATCAAAGCGTTGGAGAAGCATAGAGGACGCAGAAACAGAGCCGCAGATGAATTGGGAATCTCACAAAGAACTTTATACAGGAAAATAAAACAATATAATCTGGAAGACTAGCACAACATAAATAATGAAAGTAATTTTAACACCTAAACCGATCAATTTTAAACTCGGAGAATATATTAATAAAGGTTTCGAACTTTTAAAGAAAGATTTCGGGAACATTTTTATAGCATTTTTAGTATGCTTTATCATGTCGATCATTCCTTTCTGTGGACTGTTAGCTATGGGTAATTTATACAAGTATCTTCAAAAGCTTAATAGAAATCAGGCAGCAAGTCCCGGAGATATTTTTGATTTTAAAGATTTCATGCCTTATTTTATGTTGCAGTTAATTATTATTGGAGGTGTTTTAGCACTTTACATTCCTTTAATTGCTGTGCTGGGGATATCAGGTGCAATGTCTGAAGGTAATGAACCCAATCCAATGATCATGATTTTTATGTTTCCTTACATGTTTTTATTAATAGCAGCGATATATTACTTTCTATTGAAGGGGTTTTATATCATCCCATTAATTAGTCTTAAAGGAATCAACGAAATAAAAGAAGCCTGGAATATTTCAAAAGTGATGACCAAAGGAAATTTATTGTCAATTTTTCTTTTCTCATTAGTGGTGAGTATTTTGTCGCAGATTGGTATTGTTGCTTGCGGGGTAGGAATTTTTCTTACGATACCATTTTTATACACCGCAAATTATTTTGCTTATGAAGATGCTATACAACAAATTGAGTATGATGAAATTACTGAAATTGGATCTAAAAATGAATTTTAAAATTAAAAATATTAGCCTGAAACAATCACTACTAACGGTAATGCTTTTTGCACTGCTGGGAGTTTTGAATTCATGCTACAGCTTTACGGGATCATCCCTTACAGATGAGAAGACTGTTCAGATCAACGAATTTCCGAATAATGCAGCTCTTGTAAACCCAGCATTATCACAACAGTTTTCTACAGCCATACAAAATAGATTCCTTCAGAGAACCACGTTGAAAGGAACAAAAGAAAATCCTGATATCCTGATAGAAGGAGAAATCTCAGATTATTCAATTACACCTACTACAGTAAGCTCCAGTACCGTGACAAACCCGTCTGGCGGAGTGATTCAGCAGGGGCAGAATAAACTTACGATTACAGTAAAGGTACATTATGAAAATAAAATTCATCCGGATTCAAGTTTCGACAGAACGTATTCTGATGAAGCCGCTTTCAACAGTGATGTATCACTAAGTCAGATTGAAGACCAGCAGGTTAAGCTGGTGACAGATAGAATTATTAATAAGATATTTAACGACATTGTAGCGAATTGGTAAGATGAATCCCAGAGTTTTAGAATTAATAAAAAATCCGAAAAATATTCAGTTAGAAGACCTTGGTCTTTTGAAAGAAGAGATTCACACTTTTCCTTATATTCAAAATATTAGGGCGCTTCATCTGTATGGAATACACCTGTACGAAAAAGAAAACTATCAGAAAGAGCTTTCTACAACCGCTGCGTATACTACAGATAAGAAGATTTTATATCAACTGATCAACGGAAAGATCAGACAGGAGTCAAAACCTGAAATTGTTGAAGATAAAAAACCTATCAAAACAGTTGAAAAACCTGTTCAATATACCCCGAAGAGCAAATCTTTTCCTATTAAAAGAGAAGAAGAGGTCTCTTTAGAAAAACAAGCAGATGAGGAAGCCAATGCATATGTCTTGCCAATTTTACAAGACGTAAAACCTATTTATGTAAACGGTGAACGAAACAGAATTTTATTTGAAGGAGAAGAGAACTTCCTGGATGAAGAAAATTCTGAGATCATCGATATTGAGTCTACCCTTGAATCAGGAACTTTGGTAACCCAAAAGGCTGAGACTATTGCAGAGCAGCCGGTTCAGGAACAAAAAGAAGAAATTCAGACTGAAATAGAGGAGAATGCAGGAGAAGACTTTACACCGGAGACGATCATTCATGAAGATCAGATTTCTTCAGAAAAAGAAGGAGAGAAGATAGATGAAACAGAAAATGTAAGTTTCCATGAAGTAGAACCTTTATTACCAGAAGTAAATGTTGACGAAGAAGTCACAGAAGAACCTGAAAGTATAGCAACAGCAGATAATCATGAAGCTGTATCTGATCAAGAACTGCCGAGAGAAGAAATAGATGCTGAAGTAAGCTTTCATGGAACAGATTCCTTTATGCCTGATGTTAAAATAGAGGCAAACAGTAGAGAGACTGTTGAAGAAGTCGAAATTTCTCAACCCAATGTAAATAGACATGAGGAGGAAATGAGGCGTCTGATTGAAGAGGTGGAGAAAAAAATGAAGGAGACTAAATCTGTTTCTCAAGAAGAAGAATCAGAGCCGGAAACCACTGAAGATCATGAAATAAGCTTCGCTGAAACTCAAAATTTCCATTTTTGGTCAACCGGTCAGGAAGAACCTGGAGAAACGAAAGAAGAGCCAATACAGGAAGAAATTGTTGAAAATCAATTGCCTGTAGAAGAGGAATCTAAAGTTGAAATTGCTGAGGAAAAACAAGAAGAACAAGAAAAAGTTCCCGAGGTTCAGTCTGCATGGAAGCCAATGAGTGTGGAATCCAATATGCCTGATTCATTAATCAGCAAATCAACACAAATATCAGCTCCTGAAATAAAAGCTCCGGCAGCAGAAAAAATTCCTCAAGCAGAGGAACAAATAATTATCGAAGAGCCACAACCAAAGGAAACGGCTGAAACTTTTACAGAAACGTCGAAGGAAGAAACTATGCCTGTAGAAGAAGAAACAGAAACTTTTGAATCTCCTAAAGAAGAGAAGGCGGCAGAAGTTTCAAAAGAAGACGCTCCTGTGATGAATGTATCTTTCTTCGGAACTGATATTTCTACCCTTAAGGTTGAAGAAAAACAGCAGGAAAGTAAAGAAGAACCTGTAGAAAAAGTACAGGAGGTTACTATGAAGAATACCCCTCAGCCCTCAGCTGATAGCAATGTTCCCGGTTTTATCAATACATGGCAAAGCTGGCTGAAGATTGACAGAGTTGAAGAAGTCGAAAAAGACAAATCAGAAGTTAAAGAGAAGGCTATTGAAGCCTTTATCGAAAACAATCCTAGGATCAGTCAGTTAAAAGAAGAAAGCAGCTATGTTGTTAAAGAAAAGAATGATGATATATCACATTTGATGACAGAGACGCTGGCCAAACTTTATTTTGAACAGAAACTCTATACAAAAGCGATAAAAGCATTTGAAATATTAATCAAAAAGAACCCTGAGAAGAAAAAATATTTTGAATCTAAAATTCAGGATATTAAGGATTTCAGAAGCAAGAATTAAAAGAAAAAGGTACCGTTATAAGCAGTACCTTTTTTATTTATATATTTTGAGGCTTGTCTTTGCGGCCTCTTAGTTTTTTCCAGGCCCTCCGCCCAAAAACAATAACAAGAATTAAAATAATTATTGAAAAAATTGCGGCAATCACGGGAGCAGCCATTGCCAGAACAGACATAAGACCCGCTCCTGCCGTCTCTGTTGTTCCTACCACAGAATTTCCCAGTCCGCCAGTAGTAGCCGTAGAAGCAGCCCGTATTCCTGCAAATCCGGTACTGATGGTTGCTGCTGTACCACCACCTGCAATTAATGCCATTGCCCATTGCGGGAAAGTTCCAAGTTCGGTAAACTGGCTGGCAAATAATATAGAACCAGCAACTGTTGCCATAGGAATAGATACCGTATCCAGCAAATGATCAATAAAAGGGATGTAATAAGCAAGGATCTCTGCAACCGTGGCAATTCCTGTTGTAATAAGCGTAGGTAAGCCTGCAAGCCACTCAAAATGCTCATTCATGGGAATCCAGTTGAAGTAAGAAGCAAGACTTACAACAAACATGGGGAGAAATACCCGGAAGCCTGTAGCCGCTGCCAATCCAATGCCAATAAATGCACTGATGACATAAGAAAAATAGGGAATATTGTCTAACATATTAATTTTCAGATTTAATGTTTTCCCTAAATTACAAAAACTATATGATATTTGGACTGCTGTTAATTTCAGCGTTCCAGATACTAGATGGGGATGAGCGTTTCGAACTTCGCTATTTGTGATTTACTGTAGAGATAAAAAATAAAGTATCCGCGCAATCATCAGTGTAAATGAAAATAAAAAATCTCCCTGATTCGCATCATCTGTGAGGTTTTTTATCTCACAGATCTCTTATTCTAATGAAAAAGATTACTTTTTCTGCGCTTCACAAAGCTTTATAAATTGCGCTTCCACATCCTGAAATTTCGGAGGCATCTCAGAAGAAACCCAAAATACCATTGCCATTGTTTTCTCTCCAAAAGCGAGCTTAAATAAATCTTTATTCAAACGGTAGCATTCTCTCAGCAGTCTTTTGATGCGATTTCTGTGTACGGCTTTTTTAAAATATCTTTTAGAAACAGAAACTCCAAATCTTGCAGATTCTACAGAAAGGGTGGGCTTATCTTTCAGAATGATGATTCTCAGATTGCCATTGGTCCTCCATTTGCCTTTGTCAAAAAGCAAACCGATTTCCGTGTTTTTTTTGAGCTTTTCCGCTCTGGGATATTGAGAATTTGTCATTGACGGAGTTGTAATAGTAATTTTTATATTTTTTATCCCACCTATTTCACACATTAATAAACGATGGTGCTTTTGTAAATCTGCGAAGTAGGTGTGGGAATGTTTTAATCTTGATTTAATAAATGAGTAATCACTTCTGAAGCGGTGTACAAGCCAAAAATGGCAGGCATATAGCTTATTGTTCCGTAAAATGATCTTTTATAATTGGTTCCGTCAGTCATTTTCAAACTTTCTTCGTCCTGAATATCATTGGCAAACACACAACGAACTCCTTTGTCTATTTTTACTTTTTTCAACCTTTTTCTTACCTGTCTTGCGAGGTGGCAATGTTCGGTTTTGCTGATGTCTCTTACCAATACTTTGCTTGGATCGGTTTTTCCACCGGCTCCCATTGAGCTTACGATTTTTATCCTTCTTCTTTTGGCCGCGATAATCAAACTAAGTTTTGGCGTAACGCTGTCGATACAGTCCAAAACATAATCAAATTTTGCAGAATCCAGCACTTCATCCATTCTTTCAGGATTTAGAAATTCATTGATTTTGGTTAAATTAAGCTGTGGATTGATGTCAAGAAGTCTTTCAGCAACAACTTCTACCTTGTGTTTTCCAACAGTAGAATGTAAAGCAGGAAGCTGTCTGTTGATGTTGGTGATATCTACAGTATCACCATCCACTATCGTCATATTTCCTACTCCGGCTCTTGCAAGAAATTCAGCGGCAAAAGAACCTACTCCGCCCAGGCCTACAACAAGCACGTTCGCTTTTATCAGATTTTCCAATCCATCTTCCTTTATCAAAAGTTCAGTTCTTTCGAGCCAGTATTTATCCATTTTTTATTGAGTGTAAATTTTCTAAAATTTGTTCATTCAGTTGTTCCAAAGAAATTCCTTTTATTTCTGAAACCTTACCGTACAATTCTTCGATGTTAAAATCTTCATTGTCAGTTTCTAAAAACAATTTGTCTAATGGGGTGTTTTTTAAAATATCCTGCAAAGATAAATTATACAAAACAGCTTTTCCAAAACTCAGATAAAAATTATTAGCCAGAAGGTCTTCAGCAATTTGTCTTTTTTTATTGAAACCATGGATAATCATTGGTTGTTCAGCCTTCTTCTTAAAAGAAATAACCTCATGAAATTTTCTTACACAATGAATGATAAGAGGCTTTTTTACCTCATTGGCTATTCTTATCTGTTTTAGAAAAACTTCTTCCTGAATGTTCTGATCCACAGAAACCAATGAATCCAAACCGCATTCTCCAATGGCAAAACAGTTCTCCAACATCATGCTTCTCATCCATGAAAACTGTACTTCTATATTGTTTATATCAATATCATTGGGATGTATACCAATAGAATAAGGAAAATCCGGTGGAATATTTTCTATCCCAAGATTGTAGATTCCGTTCCTGATATATTTCTTATGATGATGAAAATCAAAAAATTCCATATTCAAAAATAGCATTTTTCAGATTTAATCTAAAATTATTAAACGATCGTTTATAAATGTGTTAAAAATTTCTTAACTTTACTCAAAGTGCACTTCATGAAAAAAAAATTTACGGAAAAACAGATTCATATACTGGATATTGCAGAAGAGCTTATCGCAAAAAAAGGATACGAGGGTACCTCTGTGAGAGATATTTGTTCTAAAGCCAATATCAATGTTGCGATGATCTCTTATTACTTCGGTTCCAAAGAGAAAATGATGTCCTATCTCTATCAATACCGGGTACTGAAGACCAGAGAAAATTTCTCGGAATTTGCGGATACCATCAAAGAAGGAAAACCGGAGATGCAGATGAGAGAAATGATTAAATATATTGTTTCCCAGCTATTTAAATACAATTATTTCCATGGGTTTGTGACTCAGGAACTTCGTCATACAGAAAATCTAAAAGATGAACTGCTTGATTTCTACCAGTTATTCGTAAAAAAACTGGATGAAGTCATTAAAAAAGGAGTTGCTTCAGGAGTTTTTACCTTTACACCCAAGCCGGAAGATATCCTTACCATGATTATCGGATCCACTTTATTTGTGATCAGGAATAAAAACTTTTATGAATTGTATGTTCCGAGTAAAAATGAAGAAACCTATACCAAAGAAGCTGAGAAGAAGGTGAGAATGAATCTTTTATTAAGTGTTTTTGCTATTTTGGGATACGCTGCAGACTAAAATTACGTTAAATATTCATAAAAAAAAATCTATTGACAAAAAAGTTATATTTTTGCAAATTAGTAAATCGGCTGTGTAACCCGAAAACTGTTGAATTTTTTATATGAAAAAATATATTTTAGGTCTTTTTGCTGTAGCAGTGATTTCATCTTGTGTAAGCCAGCAGGAAAGAGCAATGAGGAGTGCTGATAAAGAGTTTATCTTAAAGGCGGCTAATGAAAACTTCGCTAAGAAAAAGTGGAAAAATGCATTGGCTCTCTATGACAGACTTGCTAATCTTGTGGCAGGAACTGATGATTTTCCTAATGTAGGTTTCAACACTGCTTATGCCAACTACTATGACAAGAGTTATAAGCTGGCAGGTCACCAGTTTAAAAACTTTGCCGTTAGTTTTCCAAAAGATCCAAGAGCGGAAGAAGCAGCATATATGTCTGCATTGTGTTACTATGAAGGATCTATGGATTACAACTTGGATCAGTCCAGTACAGAATTGGCGATCAATGAGCTTCAGGACTTCCTGAACAATTATCCGAATTCCGAAAGATCTAAAAATATCAGCCAGCTTATTGATGAGTTGTCTTATAAGCTTGAGTTTAAAGCTTATGAAAACGGAAAACAGTACTATAACATGGGAGAGTACAAAGCCGCGAATGTTGCTTTGGAAAATGTTTTGGAAGACTTCCCAAGTACAAAACTTCGTTCAAAAATTTATGATTATATCATGAAAGCCCGTTATGAACTGGCGGTAAAATCAGTATATGGTCTTAAAGATGAGCGTATTGAAAGTGCTTTGACTTATACTAAACTGGTGGAGAAGGAACTTCCCAATACAGAATATTCTAAGACAGCTGCCGATCTAAGAGAAAAACTGGAAAAGGAAAAGCAAAACTTCGTGATTGTTAAAAAACAAACTGAAGCAAGAATTGCAGCTTTAACAGCAAGACAGAAAAAAGAGGCCGAAAAACTTGCCGACAAAGATAAAACTGAGCAGCAGGTTAAAGATCAAATCAGCAATGAAAAGAAAGCAATGCAGTTACAGAGGGACAGTGCAGCACTTAAGACCCCTCCTCCGGCAGCGACTTTCAAAATCCAAAGATAATTCGTAAATTTGCCATCTTAAATAAAAATAATTTTCTCAAAATGAGTGTAAAAGATACAAAAGCCGAAGTAAATACAATTACTTACGACAAAGATAAGATTGAAGATAAAGTAGGTTCAATCTACGAAGCTATTGTTATCATGGGAAAGAGAGCAGAGCAGATCAATGCGGAGATCCGTACGGAACTTCACAACAAATTGGATGAATTTGCTGTTCACAATTCTACATTAGAAGAGGTTTTCGAAAACAGAGAACAAATTGAGATCTCTAAACATTACGAAAAGCTTCCAAAACCAACTTCAATTGCTATCGAAGAGTGGTTAAACGAAGATATCTATTTCAGAAAAACAGAAGACAGAAAATAATCATCTGTGTTTTAATAAATCAAGAGGTCATAAAGGAATTCATTTCTTTTATGACCTTTGTCGTTTTAAAGCCTGATTGTGTGGGAAAAAATAAGTACTTTAGTATTTCAAAAAATTAGAACTAAATGAGTGTTTCCGGTAAAAAGATACTTATCGCGGTTTCTGGAGGAATTGCAGCCTACAAAATTCATTTCCTGATCAGAGATTTTGTGAAAAAAGGTGCTGAAGTACAGGTTGTCATGACCCCAGATGCAGAACATTTTGTGACGAAATTAAGCCTGTCTACGTTGTCAAAAAAACCTGTGTATTCAGACTTTTATGGTGATAACGGAACCTGGAACAGCCATGTAGAAATGGCGCTTTGGGCAGACGTAATGGTTGTAGCTCCCTGTACTGCCAATACACTGTCTAAAATGATTCATGGGATGTGTGATAACCTGGTTATTGCAAATTATATGTCAGCAAAATGCCCGGTATTTATTGCTCCCGCAATGGACTTAGATATGTATGTACATCCTTCTACAAAGAAGAATTTAGAGCTTGCAGAAAGCTTTGGACATATCATTATTCCTGCAGAAAATGGAGAATTGGCAAGTGGATTGATCGGTCAGGGAAGAATGGCAGAACCGGCAACTATTTTTTCTACTATTGACAATTATTTTAATTCAAATATCCATTCAAAAAGCCTTGAAGGGAAAACTGTTTTAATTACGGCAGGACCTACCTATGAGGCTATAGATCCTGTAAGATTCATCGGAAATCATTCATCGGGAAAAATGGGGTTTTCGCTGGCTGAAGAAGCTTCAAAAAGAGGAGCAAGGGTTATTCTGATTTCAGGACCAAGCTTCCAAACCCTAAACGACCCAAAGGTTGAACTTCATAAAGTGACTTCAGCAAAAGAAATGCTGGCAAAAGTATTTGAATTTTATGAAGGAATAGATATCGGAATTGCAAGTGCAGCCGTAGCAGACTATGCACCCAAAGAAGTGGCAAAAGAAAAAATCAAGAAGAATGACGAGAGTCTGACGATAGAATTGGTTAAAAATCCGGACATTCTTAAAACGATGGGGGAGAAGAAAACCCACCAGTTCCTGGTAGGATTTGCCCTGGAGACTCAGAATGAAGAAGAAAATGCAAAAGGAAAGCTGGAAAAGAAAAATCTGGATATGATTGTTCTGAACTCTCTACGTGATGAAGGTGCCGGTTTTAAGAATGATACCAATAAAATCAAAATATTTACCAAAACGGAGAAGAAAGAATTCAATCTGAAATCCAAAGATGATGTAGCGAAAGATATTCTCAATTTTGTTGAGGCTCAACTTTTAAAATAATTTTAATAAATTTCCGTTCTCAATTTTTAATAGACAATGAAAAAAATTATAAGTTTATTTTTTCTGTTTTTCATATATACCCAAAGTTTTTCTCAGGAGCTGTTGGCTACTGTTCAGGTAAACTCCCAACTGGTAGGAGGAAGTAACCAGCAGGCGTATAAAGCATTGGAAAAAAGTCTCAGAGACTTTATCAATAATACCAGCTGGACTGGAAAGAAACTTCAGAATTTTGAAAAAATAAAATGTGGTTTTTCCATTGTTATTGGGGAAAGAGATGGCAATAGATTCAAAGGGTCCATTGTTGTTCAGGCCATGCGTCCTGTTTATAATACAACTTATGAATCTCCTTT
This sequence comes from Chryseobacterium sp. GW821-FHT04C04, assembly GCF_059420365.1. Taxonomy (NCBI): domain Bacteria; kingdom Pseudomonadati; phylum Bacteroidota; class Flavobacteriia; order Flavobacteriales; family Weeksellaceae; genus Chryseobacterium; species Chryseobacterium sp. GW821-FHT04C04. The sequence goes on from NZ_JBWKTO010000007.1 coordinate 63,350, forward strand.
ACTGAATCTTCAGGACCAGAGATTTGGTTTTGAATATATTGAAAATGAAAGTCTTATTTTTAATGAAAGACAGTTCTCAGGTAAAAATTTGACAGACGTTGTCAGTTTTTATATTTATGTTATTTTGGGCTTAGACGGTGACAGCTTCCAGTCGATGGGAGGGTCCCAATGGTATGCAAAAGCACAACAGATTGCACAGAATTCTCAGAACAGAAACTATGAAGGCTGGAATACCATCAATGAGCCAAGAAGCCGTTCTATATTGATTAATGAAATCATGAATCCCAACTGGAGCCAGTTGCGTTCTACTATTTATACATATCACAGAGCAGGATTGGATAACCTTTTCAACCAGGACCAGACTGCGGGGAAAAAAGTGATTTTTGATGCCCTGATGCAGTTGAAAATGTACGAAAATACTTTTCAGCAGGCATTTTTCTTCAACCTCTTTATGGATACAAAAAGTGATGAGATCTTTAATATCTTCAATTCAGGCAATAACGGAGGCTTGATTCTTAATGATCTGAAGCAGACCATGATTATCCTTTCTCCGAAAAATATTGACAATAAGTGGAATAAATGGAAGGTATAAGATTGACACCTATAAAAATCCTATAAAATTACTAACAGACCATTTGATTTTAGGTTAAAAATAGAATACTATAATCGAGCAGAATGCATAAAAACATTTTCTCACTTCATTAAAAAAAAACCTATTTTTACAGTTCAAATTCAAATTGAACCATAACCCGGATTATCAATGCTTTCGAGAATTTACATTAAAAACTTTGCCCTGATTGATACCCTTGACGTATCATTGAAGAATGGTTTACAGGTTATTACCGGTGAAACAGGAGCAGGGAAATCTATTATTTTAGGGGCTCTCCGTCTTATTTTGGGAGAAAGGGCAGATGTAAAATCCATTGCTAAGACTGAAGAAAAAAGTGTGGTGGAAACAGAGTTTTCACTCAACAACCAGTTCAAGAAATTCTTTATTGAAAACGATCTGGATTACGAACTTCAGACGATTATCAGACGAGAAATCCTTCCATCAGGAAAATCGCGTGCATTTATTAATGACGTTCCTGTAACATTGGATATTCTTAAAGAACTTTCTTCGCAGCTGATTGATATCCATTCCCAATTTGAAACATCCAATCTTTTTACATCAGAATACCAGTTTAAAATTATTGACGGACTTTCTGACAATAAAAAGATTATCGAAGACTATCAACAGACATTTTCTGAATTTCAGACCCTTACATTACTGTTGAAAAAACTGAAAACCCAACTTTCAGAATCCAATAAAGAAAGTGATTATAAAGAATTTTTACTCAATGAACTGGAGGAGCTGAAACTTGATGATGTAGACTATGAAGATGTTCAGAACCAGCTTTCTATTCAGGAAAATGCAGGAATGATTTCTGAAAATGTAGGTCAGATCTTATCGAGATTCCATCAGGAAGAAATAGGAATTTTGTCTTTCTTTCATGAAGCGACCCACAAACTTTCAAAAATTTCTGAAGTTTCCACCAGTTTTGCAGAACTTGATGAAAGGCTTGAGACTTCTTTTGTTGAGCTTAAAGATATCATTTCCGAACTTGAGCATACCGCAGAGAGAGTTGAAATCAATCCCGAAAATCTGGTATATCTTACCGACCTTAATAATAAAATCAACGCCTTATTCCTTAAACATAATGTTTCGGATCTTAATGAATTGATTGAGATCAGAAACCAGCTGGCAGGAGATCAGAAAGGCGCTTCAGAACTGGAAACACAGATCGAAGAAACAGAAGAAAATATTTCTCATAAAGAAAAAACACTTCAAACTCTTGCTGGAAAACTTTCCAAGAACAGACACAAAAATATTTCTGTTTTCATCAAAAAAGCAGAAGGACTTCTGAAAAAATTAGGGCTGGAAAAAGCAAAAGTAGATATAGAACTGCAGGATGCAGACGAGTTCAATCAATTTGGAAAAGAAAATATCCAGTTGCTGTTCCAGGCCAATTCCGGGTTCCCTTTAAAACCAATTCAGACGGCGATTTCCGGAGGTGAAAGATCCAGGGTAATGCTTGCTGTAAAGAAGATTATTGCAGAAAGTGATGAGCTTCCAACCCTTATTCTGGATGAAATTGATACCGGAGTTTCAGGGAAAGTAGCTGAAGAGATCGGAAATCTTATGAGAGAAATGTCCGAAGACATGCAGCTGATCGTTATTTCTCACCTGGCACAGGTTGCTGCTAAAGGAAATGACAACTATAAAGTCGTAAAGCAGGATGTTTCAGGCAGAACACAATCTACCATTATACCTTTGAGCGACGAAGAAAAACTCAATGAAATAGCTCAATTACTTTCCGGAAGCAAAATTACCGAAGCCGCTTTAGCACAAGCAAAAGAATTAATTGGCTAATTCAGCTAATTAAAACCCCAATTTCTCAACTCTAGAAACAGCGATGTCATCCTGAGCCTGTCGAAGGGTCTATCATTTTTGTAACTCTTCAATTCTCTTTCTTAGAGCTTCTATTTTTGCATCTTTTTGTTGAATTTCCTTTTTCAGTAGGTAATGTTCCAAATATGTTGGTAATAAATTAGAGTATTGGAAACCAATACTCTAATTATAAAAATATTAGTAAAAATGTAAAGTTGAGATAAGATTGTTGATAGCCAAAACAGAAGAAAAGAGAAAATAGGCTATCTAAAATATTGACGATCATACCTGGTGTTTCAGATGTGTTGGTAAATGGGTCAGTATATTTACCAGTACAGAGACCATCTTGGAAATACCAGGATAAGTTTTGCAAAAAACAGCGAAGGCGCTCTTGAAGTTACAGACACCAACAATTATTATCCGTTTGGATTAAACCATATTTCAAATTCGTTCAGCACATCTGGTTTTGGAAGTTATTATTCTTATAAATATAATGGGAAAGAACTTCAGGAAACAGGGATGTTTGATTATGGAGCAAGAATGTATTTGCCGGATTTAGGAAGATGGGGTGTTATAGATCCCTTAGCTGAAGCATCCAGAAGGTTTACCCCTTATCATTATGGAAACAATAACCCGATAAGGTTTACAGATCCGGATGGAAGACTTACAGTAGATAACCTGCAAGGAGGATATACTCCAGGAAGTGCTGTTATGGACTTCTTTAACAGAAATGGCTTAACAGATAAAAGGAATATGCCTTTGCTTTTCCGTAACGAAAGTGGAAGAATGATAGAAACCAAAGCTTTGGGGAATGACGGACAAGGTGGCGGTGGAAGTCCTACTTTTCAATTTCCAAAAGGTCAGGAAGAATACTATAAGAAAAACTATCCGGCTTTCTATAATTTTGTGAAAAATCAATTACCTAATATGGTTGCTGACGGTAATTTTATGAATGCTCTTAGTATAGCAAGTGGGTTTTCAATAGAGGAACTTACTGAATCATTTGAATTTGGCAAAGGTATGTACCTTAAAATAATGGCATTACCTTTTGGAGATGCAGAATATTTACATATAGGAATGACAGAAAGTAGTACTTTAAATACAGCAGGTATTCAAACAGCATTGGTTGAATGGTTTGAAAAAGCAAATAGAGATAGTAATACTGTTGAGGGTATCTCTAACTTACTTTATACTGCTTCAGTAATTGCTCATGAAACAACTCATTGGGGTGATGATTTAGGTAAAAGAAAAATTCCATTTGAAGATGTTGCAGATTTTATGTTAAAAAATAAAGGCTATAGACCAGGTGATGTAGGTAATTTTTTTGAATATAAAGCTTTTGGACAAGGCGAAACGGGTATGGGCATAGGACATTATGATAAGAAAATTTCAGATAATATTACCAATTATGTGAAATTAAATTTTAAATCACTACAAAACATTTTTAAATAAATATGAAATTAAATATCAAATTTTTCTCTATAGTTATTTTAGTTGCCTTATTTTCATGCGTAAATATGAAAAGTAGTAAACAAAGAAATCTTTTTTTATCTCAATTCTTTAATAACGAAGTAGTCCACGATCAATTGTTTAAATATTATAAAACTAATCAAATTATTATATATGACCAAAAAAAGCTATTAGTGGAAAATTCAAAAACATATGGAAATGCTTCTAAAAATATAATAATACAAACGGCAAAACCTATAAATGAAAATCACTTTATAATCTATAGCTTTACATTAAATAAAAATTTAGCTTCAATTGTTTTAGCTACATCTGATTTAGATTATGGAATTATTTATTATTTAAAGAGAGATCCAATAAATGGGTCTTGGTTGATTATGAATGTCATTCCTAAAAACAGTAGATAATTAGTGGTAATTTAGATATGTTCTTCCTATTACGAGCGTCTCGCTCATGTCCATAAATAAAACAAAACCACTGCTGATGCAGTGGTTTTATTATTTGTTCTGAAGAAACCGCTATATTTAACAGTACAGAGACCACTTGACAGACGAGTTAAAGAGAAGTTTTTATGAATGCTGCGAACGCAGTTCACTCAGGATAAGTTTTGCAAAAAACAGCGAAGGAGCTCTTGAAGTTACAGACACCAACAATTATTATCCGTTTGGATTAAACCATATTTCAAATTCGTTCAGCACATCTGGTTTTGGAAGTTATTATTCTTATAAATATAATGGCAAAGAGCTTCAGGAAACAGGGATGTTTGATTATGGAGCAAGAATGTACATGCCGGATCTGGGAAGATGGGGCGTCATTGATCCATTAGCTGAAGAAGGTTTACTCCTTATCATTACGGAAACAAGAACCCGATAAGGTTTATTGATCCGGACGGAAGACTTACCGTAGATAATCTGCAGGGAGGATATACTCCAGGAAGTGCTGTCATGGACTTCTTTAGCAGAAATGGTTTAACAGATAAAAGGAATATGCCTTTGCTTTTCCGTGATGAAAGTGGAATGATGATAGAAACCAAAGCCTTAGGTAAAGATGGTGAAGGTGAAGGTAAAATAACGATAGGAGAAATCTTAGAAAGTGTTGGTGTTGAACTCACTGGAGATATATCATCTTATATGGAAGCTAATGTAATATTGAATTTAAGAGAACAGATAGGTGAAGACTTTCCTGAACCAGAAACAATGAAAGCGAAATATGACGATTGGAAAAAATTAGTATCTTCTGGTAAATCATCACTTTCTGAACTGTATAAGATTACAAAAACAGAATTTAGAGAAGACACTAATATAAATAGTCCTGCCGTCACACGTGGAAATACTGTTTTTATTAATATGAAACATAATCCAAATGTTTTATCTTATGCATTTACGCTTGGACACGAAATGTACGGGCATGTTTTTGCAAATATGTTTTTTAAAAGTAAGTTTAGTGAAATAACAAGAGTTCCCGAATCAAGCCCTAGATCTTTTAATTTTTTTCAAGAAGTAATGGGATTACAATGGGAAATGTCTGTAGGGGCTACTAGATACACAAAGTATAATAATCAAGACCCATTTAAATCAGCTTCTTTTTATTATGGTCCAGCAGGGCAAGGGCATGAACAGTCAGTTATAGATCTTGTTGGAAAAAATATCAATCGTTTAATGTATGAGTGGAAAAATATCTATAATTTCCAAAAAAATCAATCAAAGTAATATGAAAACAAAATTTATAACCATTGTATCTTTTTTCTTTTTTACCACAATATTTGGTCAGCTAAGATTAGATTTTAAACTAATAAATTCTGTAGTGAACATAACTATTTATAATGATTCGGAAGAAAGTTATATTTTCCCTTTAGACAGGTCTCACTTTCGACCTTACGAATCAACATGTGATGCATTTGATGAATACGAAAAAGAATTTCCAAGCTTTGGACTTATGGTTAATATTATAAATCCTGAAGGAAATAAGGAAAATTATATTTTGGGATATAATAAAGATTCTGAACGTGATGCTATTCTTTATAATCTTAATAAAAGAAGAGAAAAATTAAAAAAAGAGGTAATGATATGGAGTAAAAATAATAATATAAAAAATTATAATCTCGCATACATTAACTATGAAATAATGAAAAATTTGATTTATTTAAAACCTAAAGAAAAAGTAACATTCAATGTTAACCTTGATTTAAACAACATAACAAATCAAGAATTAATTTTTTATAATTATATTCTTGAAGAATCACATAGTTATAAGCTATATTTAAATTTATGCGAATTTAAAGAAATTAGTAAATATCTAACAGTTTCCCAAAGGGTAAAATTACAGAAATATAAATTCTTAAATAATTATATAGACAGTAATATTATTAATGTTAAAATTAAAAACAATTCTCCAGTTAATTACTTTTATAAATAAAGCAAAACCACTGTAAAAGCAGTTATTTTTTCACCCTATATCCTAGCTGTTATATTTATCAGTATAGAGACCACCTTGACAGACAAGTTAAAGAGAGGCTTTTATGAAGGCTGAGAAGGTAGTTCAGTCAGGATAAGTTTTGCAAAAAACAGCGGAGGAGCTGTTGAAGTGACAGACACCCAACAATTATTATCCATATTTGGTCTCAACCACATTTCAGGAATGTTAAGTATCCCCAGTTTTGGAGGTTATTACTCTTATAATATAATGGGAAAGAACTTCAGTTGATTATGGAGCAAGAATATACATGCCGGATTTAGGAAGATGGGGCGTTGTAGATCCGTTAGCTGAAACATTCAGAAGGTTTACCCCTACTATTATAGGAACAACAATCCTATAAGGTTTATCGATCCGGACGGAAGACTTACCGTAGATAATCTGCAGGGAGGATATACTCCAGGAAGTGCTGTCATGGACTTCTTTAGCAGAAATGGTTTAACAGATAAAAGGAATATGCCTTTGCTTTTTCGTGATGCAAGTGGAAGAATGATAGAAACCAAAGCTTTGGGGAATGACGGTCAAGGTGGCGGTGGAAGTTTCACTTTCACTGGAAAATATGCAATATCCGTGTTTAATTATTTTAATAATGGAGGATCTATGTCAGGACTTAGCTTCGGTGATACTGAGGTGACATGGTATACGGGTACTGCTACCCAAGATGCTTATAGAATGGGTGATGATATCTATTCAGACATAGATCTTGGAGGAATACATAGAGCTAAGATTTCTACCCAAAGTTTTGTGAATTTGAGTTTAATTGGAAATATAAATGATGGTTTAGGTGGATTTGCAGAAGGGCTTTCATATAATGGAAATAATGGAGGCAAATTATATATTGGTACAGCTCGCCTAAATAAACCAATTAATTTAGGTTTTACAAAATTTTACGGAAATGGTAAAACATATATAAATCCTTCTTACATGGGTAAAGTTGGAAATGTTTTAGGAAAAGCTAGTATAGCAGCAACTGTTATAATAGGAGGAGTCAATATCTATAACGGGGTTCAGCAAGACGGAGGAACATTTGGACATAACGCTACAAAGGCAACCACGGGAACTGTAGGAGGTGCAATAGGAGCTTGGGGAGGAGCTACTCTGGGTGCAGAAATAGGAGCGGGAATTGGTGTTTGGTTTGGTGGTGTAGGAGCAGCTCCAGGAGCTCTTATTGGTGGAGTAATTGGTGGTATAGCTGGAGGTATAATAGGGACAAAAACAGGAGAAGGTGTAATCTATTAAATAACAAAAAGAGAACATGGAAACGAAAGTAATTAAATCTTGTAATAAAAAATTTTTATTATCAATAATTGGATCTTTAATATTTATATTTTTAGGAGGATGGCTAGCAATTAATCCAAACAAATTCGTATCCGCAATATTTAAAAATATATTATTTATACGTATTGCTGGTATTGTAGCTTTATTATTTTTTGGTTTCGTATTGCTTACAATAATTAAAAAAAGATTATCTGATAAAAATATGGGGATTATAATAAATGAATTAGGAATTATTGATAATTCTAGTTTTGTAGGTGTTGGCCTCATTAAGTGGGAGGATATAATTTCGATAGAAAAGAGCAATGTGTTATCGACAAATTTTTTGCTTATAAAGGTTAAGAACCCTGAGCATTACATTAATATTTCAACAGGTGTAAAATCAAAATTACTCAATGGAAATTATAAATCTTATGGTACTCCTATATCAATATCATCAAATTTTATAAGTTGTAGTTTTACTCAGCTGGAAGACACTCTATTAAAAAGTTTTGAAAAATATAAATTGAATAATTGATTGGGGAAATATTTCAAATGTATTGAAAATTAATGTAATGTTTCAGATATGTTGGTATGCAATATCTATGGAGATTACAAAAGGAAATCTCCATTAAATATTCAAAGAAAGAGTAACTATAACGGTTGCTCTTTCTATTTTTATGAAATAAACAGCTCTTTATGAATGTAAAAATCTATTCATATTCCAAATGTGTTGGTGAAGATTTTATCAAATATGGCAAAACCAATTATGGTAAGCAACGTTATCAATGCAGGTTGTGTAAAGGCATCAGTGTTTTAAAGTATTCTTATAAGGCTTACAAAAAAGAGCTTAATGCAGATGTTATCCGTTTGACAAAGGAGGGTTTAGGAATAAGAAGCACGGCGAGGGTATTAGAAATATCAACAAGAACTCTACTTAAAAAAATCATTGCTATTGCCGATCGTATTTTTCAGCCTTTAATTTCCTATAATCAATCTTACGAACTGGATGAGATGAGGATCTTTGTCAGAAGGAAAACTAATCCTGTTTGGCTGGTGTACGCCATAAATAAAAACAAGACAAATTGTCGGGTTGCAAATAAAATCTATACAGATAAACTGAGAAATTATTAATATCTTATTCCAAAAGAAATTCACAAAACCACAAGATTTGGAACAAATACAATAGAAAGAAAAAATCTGGATCTAAGAACCCATTTAAAAAGATTGAATAGGAAAACCATCTGCTTCAGTAGAAGTATTTTAATTTTAAAGGCTATTTTTATTTTTGGAAATATTAGGGTTAAGAGAGCTCTATAAAAAATTGAGCATGTCTCCTACATTTGACGGTACAAACAAACATAGAATGGAATCACTTTTATCTTTATTAATAGAAAAACTACTTAGGAAATAATCTTTTTTATTTTGATTCTTATTATTTGTAAATAATCAGAGGTTTTTCCAATTAAATCTGTAACATATTATACGTTATATTTACTAATGTATAAAAACTAAAATATGTTTCTAAAGTTCCTTAGGCTTGAAATCAAAAGCTTTTTCCGTGGTACATCTTTAGGGATCAATCTGGCCATGAAGATATTCCGGTTCATCGGAATTCTGTATTTCATGGGATGTCTCGTAGGCGGGGCTTTTATTGCTTTTTTCTATGTACAGGAAGAAATGCACCAGGATCCTTTAAAAGTGGTCTCAAAATTCATGATTGTTGCCTGGATTATTGATCTGGTCATTAAATATCTCTGGCAGGAAATTCCTACACAGAATATTAAGCCCTTTCTTACCATGAATATCAGGAAGAATACACTGGTCAATTATATGTTGTCCAAAACCTTTCTTTCAGCATTCAGCTGGCTGAGTTCTCTATTCTTCATTACATTTTCATTGATTGCTTTGTTTAACGGATATAGCATTTTAGGAATTTTGGTGTGGCTTATAGGAGTTATTTCATTACTCTATCTGAATAATTTCATCAATATCTTCTTCAATGGTAAAGAAACACTGGCCATTATTATAGGAGTTTTCTTTGTGGGCATCGGAGCTTTGGGATATTACAATATCGTTCCGGTTCTGTCTTATTCTGAATCTGTTTTCTACAGTTTCTATGAAAAACCTTATTTTGCTTTGATCCCTGTTTCCCTGTTTGTGATCTTGTGGTGGCTTTGTTTCCGTTATCTGCGTAAAGAATTTTACCTGGATCAGGGACTTGAAGCCAAAAAGACAATAGGGAAAACTGAAAATATTGCTTTCTTAAATAAATACGGAGCTACCGGAACATTTATCAATAATGATATTAAAATGCTAAGACGGAATAAAGTGGCCAAAGGTATTCTTCTGGGAAGTTTTATGTTCCTGTTCTATGGATTGCTGATGTTTTCGTCTTCGCTATACAAAACTCCGGCAATGATGATGTTTATGGGTCTTTTTGTGACAGGAGGTTTTCAGTTTCTGTTTGGACAGAGGGTTCCTGCTTTTGACAGTTCTTATTATCCCCTGATGATGACCCTGAATGTTCCGTACAAAGACTATTTAAAGGCCAAATGGTGGCTGATGAATATAGTAACGGGAGTTTCTATGATTGTGGCGCTATGCTACGCGTATTTCGGTTGGGAGGTCTATGTTACATTCTTCGCTGCAGGACTCTACAATATAGGAGTCAATTCTCAATTTACCTTATGGTCCGGGGCTTTCAATAAAAATCAGATCGATCTTAATTCAAAAGAGAAAAGGATGGGGCAGAAAGGAAGTTTCAATCTGGTAGCAATGCTTCTGTTGATTCCTAAAATGCTTCTTCCGATGGGGGTATTTGCATTAGCAAAATATTTCTCAGGAATTACTGGAGGGGTAATAAGCATTGCCATTATCGGTATTATAGGATTTTTCATGAGAGAAAGAATATTCAATATTATCGTAAAACTTTACAAAAAAGAAAAATACAGCACCATTGATGCATTTAAAAATAAAGGTTAAGCCATGATCAACATACATAATTTATCAAAAACATATGGAACAGCAACTGTTCTTAATATCGAACATCTTGAGATTCCAAACGGAGAAACTTTCGGCCTTGTAGGAAACAACGGGGCAGGAAAAACAACCCTTTTTAGCCTGATGCTTGATTTGATTCAGGCGACTACCGGATCTGTAAGCATTGACGGAATCAAAGTCAGTGAATCTGAAGCCTGGAAAAATAAAGTTTCAGCCTTTGTAGATGACACTTTTCTTATTGGATATCTCACCCCTGAAGAATATTTTTACTTTATTGGAGAGCTGAGAGGGCAAAATAAAGCTTCAATAGATGAATTTCTAAAACCCTTTCACGACTTTTTCAATGGCGAGATTCTAAAATCAGGAAAATATATCCGTGATCTTTCGAAAGGAAATCAGAAAAAAGTAGGAATTGTAGGAGCCATCATTGGAAATCCTGAAATTATTATTCTGGATGAACCTTTTGCCAACCTGGATCCGTCCACACAGATCAAACTGAAAAACCTGATTAAGGAATTGTCTAAGCGGGAGGGTGTTACTTTCCTGATATCCAGCCATGATTTGTCCCATACTACGGAAGTCTGCAACAGGATTGTGGTGGTGAACAAAGGACTTCTGGTAAAAGATATTCAGACCAATCCGGAGACGTTAAAAGATCTGGAGCAATATTTTGCAGATCAGGTTTCAATTTCGGATATTTAGTACATTAAAAACAGATAGGTATGAATAGGGCAGAATCACAAAATGTAACAGATTATCCTAACAGCAATACGATTTTCATGGTGTGGAAGCTTCATGAGGATCCTAAATTGAAGGAGGTCTTTCAACAATTGTGTGCATTGGTACTCAACCTTAATAATTCGGTTTTCAACAGATTCCCGGACAGCAGGGCAAACTGTGTAATGGGTATTGGAGCTGAAGCATGGAAAAAACTGGAACTTCCGACACCTCCGCCAAAAGAACTGACCAATTTTGAAGAAATCAAAGGGATAAAACATACCGCTGTTTCCACGCCGGGTGATCTTCACTTTCACTTAAGAGCAGATAATAAAAGCCTGATCTTTGATATGGCTATTGAAATATCAAATCTATTGAGCTCAGTTGCTGAAAGCATTCTGGAAATTCACGGGTTTAAATATTGGGATGCACGTTCTATTCTAGGTTTTGTTGACGGAACAGAGAATCCTCATGGTGATGACCGCGATTATTTTGCAAAAATCGGAGACGAAGACTCTCAATATAAAGATGGAAGTTATCTCTTCGTTCAGAAATATCTTCATAATATGGCTGCCTGGAAAGGGCTTTCTACAGAAGATCAGGAAAAAGTGATTGGGAGATCAAAGGAAAATGATATTGAAATGTCTGATGATGTGAAACCTTCCAACTCCCATATTGCGTTAGCCAATATCGAAGGTGAAAACGGTGAAGAATTGAAAATTGTCAGAGATAATATGCCTTTTGGAAGTCCTTCTACTAATGAGTTTGGAACTTATTTTATTGCCTACTCAAGTACATTTACTACCACCAAAAAAATGTTGACCAATATGTTTATAGGCGATCCCCCGGGAAACTATGACAGAATCTTAGACTTCAGTACAGCGGTTACAGGAACGCTTTTCTTTGTTCCTACCCGAAATATGCTTGATGAATTCTCAGGATAAAATATAAAAAGGCTGTCTCACTCTGAGGCAGCCTTTTATCAATTGTTTTTACAGAAACTATACAGAATTCTCAGATTTTTATAATTTGTATATTAAGTCATTAATGCTTGATTTTCAGTGTTGTAAATGTTATTTTGGAACAGTGTCGTTATTAAGTAAATAAAAAATATTTTTTTAAGTTGTAACCTTTTTTTGTTTTGATTGTCTTTAAAGTAGAAACAGCATAAGCATGAAACTTTTGTTCGGAAATAAAAAGAATGATTTGTTGAGCCTCCTGAAGAAACAGGATCCGGCTGCACAGAAGATTTTCTATGAACAGAATGTGAAGAGATTCCTGAGTGTAAGCAAAAGCTATGTGAGCGATTTGTATCAGGCAGAAGATTGTCTCATTAAAGCATTCTGCAAAATTTTTAAGCACATAGAAACCTTCAGAGAAGAGTCGAACCTGGACAGCTGGGCAAGAAGAATTGTGGTGAATGAATGCCTGAATTTTATCAAAAGCCATAAAACAGTATTCTATCTGGACGAGATCAACCAGTCTTTTCACGAAGACATCCACGAACCGGAGATTGATTGTGATTTTAATGCACAGGACCTTTTGGATCAGCTTCCCGATGCCTACAGGATGGTTTTTAACCTCTATGTGCTGGAAGGGTACTCGCACCAGGAAATTGCTGACACTTTGCAGATTTCAATGGCTGTGAGCAAAACACAGCTGTTCAGAGCAAAAGAAAAATTAAGAAAGATCTACTTTCAACAACAAAAAAAATTGAAAAATGAAAACGTCTAAAGATAATCTTGAATTTCAGATCAAAAGACAGATTGAAGAAAGAGAAATGGCTCCATCCAGAGATTTGTGGTCTGAAATTGAACTTCAGAATACGAGTAATTACCCTCCCAAATCAAGAGTAAACTGGTTTTTGGTGGCTGCATGTTTACTTTTGACATTGAGTTTGGGAACTGTTCTGGTTTTTCTTAATCAACCCTCAGAAATTCAACCTGAAATTGTAAAAACGATAGAAAAAACGGACACCGATAAAATAGCAACAGAGCCTGCTCAAAATAATACTCCTTTAGCTGTTCAGGACGACGAAAAAAAGGAAGTAAACAAAACGCTTTCCCAAGATAAAGAAGAAGTCATTTCTGCAGTGGCAATAGGTGAAAATAAACTTATTCCTAGAGAAACTGCCGTAAAGAAACTGGAGATTCCTCAGCTTTCTCATCCTAAACTCATCGCAAAAGCCGATTCTTTGAAAGCTTCGGTTAAAAAGAAAAAATATGTAGATCCTTCTACACTTCTCTTTTCAGTAGAACATAAAGATGTTATTGAAAAAACCAAAGATGGAAGTAACGTAGCGACTACTATCGATTTGAATGCCAGATAATTTATCCGTAAAAAATTAAAAATTAATAATATGATCAAGAAATTAATCGTAATGGGATTGCTATGCTTTTCTGCAGCATCATTCCATGCACAGAAAGCACTGAATATTAACCTGTCTTCTAAAAAAGATACCGAGGTAAGCCCGATTGTAAAGGAGAAAGTGGAAGAATATGCCACAAAGATCAATACTATTATTCAGGAGGAAAAGAAACTGATGGAAGATGAACTTACCGTTTTACAGGCCAGAAATCTTGATAAAGCAGATTTTGACAGAGAGAAGGCCCAGATTGCAGACCGTTACTCCGAGAAAATGGATAAGAGAATTGAAGAACTGGGATTTGATCTGGATGATGTTATTCAGAAGCAGGTAAGATATTCACTTTTGAATACCGATGTTACCTCGAAAGAAGATCTTAAAGAAAAGCTGTTAAAAAAATTCCGCCCCAGCAGAAGCTTTACAGGCTATTTCTCTTACGGAATCATGACACTGACAAATAGTTCTCCCGACAATAATCTCGATAAAAATATCGGGTATGCCAATAATCTGGAATTTGGTTTGAAACTGAATTATCAGCTAAGCAGGACAAGTCCGTGGGCCGTTATTTCAGGGTTAGGGTTTTCCTGGAGAACCTTGAGAGCAGACAACAATATGTACTTTGCAAAAAGTGCTGACCAGGGAGTTGCTTTGGTACAAGCTAATGAAAATCTGGATAAAAGTAAACTGAGAACAGGATATATTATCGTTCCTCTCGGTATGCAGTATAATTTCTCCAAGCTTAAAAATGCAGGAATGGATATCCAGTACAGAAGCTATTACACAGGATTTAAAGTAGGGGCCAATGTATATGGAGGGGTAAAAATGTCTACCAACAACATTGTAAAAGGAAATGATGGCGAAACCAGAGACCGCGGAAATTATCAGGTAAATCCTTTCGTGTATGGAGCACAGCTTACTGTATCGTATAACAGCTTTAGCTTATTTGTTAAAAAAGACTTCAGCAACTTCTTTAAAGACAGTCATTTTAAGGATGATAAAGCACTGATATTCGGCTTAGCCATTGGATTAGATTAAATAAACATTGAGCGTAAATTAAAAACTCCGGGAGTCATTCCCGGAGTTTTTACATTGTATCAGTTATAGAATCATTATTTTAAACTTCCTACCATATCTTCTGGTTTTACCCATTCATCAAACTGCTCAGCAGTTAACAAACCAAGATTGATGGCTTCTTCTTTTAGAGTCGTTCCGTTTTTATGAGCGGTTTTGGCAATTTTAGCGGCATTTTCATATCCAATGTGAGTATTTAAAGCCGTAACAAGCATTAACGATTTATCTACAAGCTCTTTAATTCTCTCATGATTCGGTTCAATACCTACAGCACAATGATCGTTGAAAGAAATACATGCATCAGCAATCAATTGGGCAGACTGTAAGAAATTATAAGCCATTACCGGTTTGAAAACATTCAGCTCATAGTTCCCCTGAGTTCCTGCAAATGAAATGGTTGTATCATTTCCTAAAACCTGAGCACAAACCATTGTTAAAGCTTCATTTTGAGTAGGATTTACTTTTCCGGGCATAATTGAAGACCCCGGCTCATTTTCAGGAATGTGAATTTCCCCGATCCCGGAACGTGGACCTGATGCTAAAAGTCTCACATCCTGAGCAATTTTATATAAAGAAACGGCAAGCTGCTTCAATGCACCGTGGCTTTCCACAATAGCATCATGAGCTGCCAGCGCTTCAAATTTATTTTCAGCGGTAATGAAAGGATGTTTTGTAAATTGAGCAATATATTCGGCAACCTTTACATCATAGCCGTTAGGCGTATTCAATCCTGTTCCTACGGCTGTTCCGCCTAATGCCAGTTCAGAAAGGTGAGGCAGAGTGTTTCTTAAAGCTCTTAATCCAAACTCTAACTGAGCAACATACCCTGAAAATTCCTGTCCAAGGGTAAGTGGAGTAGCATCCATCAAATGGGTTCTTCCAATCTTTACAACATCTTTGAACGCTTTTGACTTCTCAGCCAGTGTATTTTTTAACTTTTCTACTGCCGGAATGGTTACCTCCACTACTTTTTTATAAGCAGCAATGTGCATAGCAGTAGGATAGGTATCATTGGAAGACTGGGATTTGTTGACATCGTCATTCGGGTGGATCTCTGATTTGTCACCCAATGTTCCGCCATTATTGACGTGAGCTCTGTTTGAAATGACTTCATTGACATTCATGTTCGATTGTGTCCCGGAACCTGTCTGCCAGATCACCAAAGGAAACTGGTCGTTCAGTTTTCCTTCCAGAATTTCGTCACACACGATGGCGATCATATCTCTTTTTTCGGCAGGAAGCACTCCCAGCTCAGTATTGGTAAAAGCGGCAGCCTTTTTCAGGTACGCAAAAGCTTCAATGATCTCATGCGGCATTGAACCTTCAGGTCCGATTTTGAAATTATTTCTTGAACGTTCCGTCTGTGCACCCCAAAGTTTGTCTGCAGGAACCTGCACTTCTCCCATGGTGTCTTTTTCTATTCTGTAATTCATTATGGTTGAAATTTGTATGATCTGTTGATGATAAAATCCTAAAACCCCTTCACACTATTGAATTTTAATGCAAAAAATAATGTTAGGCTTTCATTTATTTAGCTCCTATAAAGGTACTTATAAACTCAGAAACCCACAATTTATAATCATTATAAATATCAATTTAAATGACTGATTTTACTCATATTTTTTTTAATGAGGCGTATTTTTGCACAAACAAAAATTGAATGGACTTTAGATATCAGGATCCGTATCCAATTCAGAAAGATGATACGGTGTATAAGAAGCTTACATCAGACTATGTAAAGGTTGAAAAACTGGGTGACAGAGAAATTTTAACAATTGATCCGAAAGGATTAGAGTTATTAGCGGAAGAAGCGATGGCAGATGTTTCTTTCATGCTTCGTTCTTCACACCTGGAAAGCCTTAAAAGAATCATTGATGATCCTGAAGCTACAGATAACGACAGATTCGTTGCTTACAACCTTTTACAAAATGCTGCAGTAGCGGTTGAAGGAGCTCTTCCTTCATGCCAGGATACAGGAACAGCTATTGTAATGGGAAAAAAAGGAGAAAATGTATATACAGGAGTAGATGATGGAGAATACCTAAGCAAAGGAATCTTCAACACCTATCAAAAAAGAAATTTAAGATATTCTCAGGTAGTTCCTTTAACGATGTTTGATGAGAAGAATTCAGGATCTAACCTTCCTGCACAGATTGATATCTATGCTAAAAAAGGAGATTACTATGAATTTTTATTCTTAACTAAAGGAGGAGGTTCAGCTAATAAAACATTCTTGTACCAGAAGACAAAATCTTTACTGAACGAAAAGTCTCTTGAAGAATTTGTTAAAGAAAGAATCTCAGATCTTGGAACAGCGGCCTGCCCGCCCTACCACTTGGCATTGGTAATCGGAGGAACTTCCGCAGAAGCTAACCTTGCTGCAGTAAAAAAAGCATCCGCTAAATATTATGACCATCTTCCAACAGAAGGAAATGAAGCTGGACAGGCATTCAGAGATCTTGAGTGGGAAGCTAAAGTTCAGAAGATCTGCCAAGAAAGTGCAATCGGAGCTCAGTTTGGAGGGAAATATCTTACCCATGACGTAAGAGTAATCAGACTTCCGAGACACGCTGCATCTTGTCCGGTAGGAATGGGAGTTTCTTGCTCTGCAGATAGAAATATCAAAGGAAAAATTACAAAAGAAGGGATTTTCCTTGAGCAGCTTGAGCAGAATCCGAAAAGATTCTTGCCAGATACTCCTCCACATTTAGAAGAAGCCGTTGAGATTAACCTGAACAAGCCGATGCCGGAAATCCTTGCTGAGCTTTCAAAATATCCGATCAAAACAAGATTGAAACTGAACGGAACATTGATCGTAGCAAGGGATATCGCTCATGCAAAAATCAAAGAAATTATCGATAGCGGGAAACCAATGCCTGAATATTTCAAAAATCACCCGATCTATTATGCAGGACCTGCAAAAACTCCGGAAGGAATGGCTTCAGGAAGTTTTGGACCTACTACTGCCGGAAGAATGGACGTGTATGTAGACGAATTCCAAAGCCACGGAGGAAGTATGATCATGCTGGCAAAAGGAAACAGAAGTAAAGATGTTACCAATGCTTGTGGTAAATACGGAGGTTTCTACCTTGGATCTATCGGTGGTCCTGCTGCGATTCTTGCAAAAGACAATATTGTGTCTGTAGACGTAGTAGACTTCCCGGAATTGGGTATGGAAGCGGTAAGAAAAATCGAAGTAAAAGACTTCCCTGCATTCATCATTACCGATGATAAAGGCAACGATTTCTTCGCAAATCTTGCTCACTAATTAGTTTAAAATTAAAATAAATAACAAAATAGAACATGTATCTTTTGTGTAAAAGGGAAAAAAGTTCTATTTTTGCCTAAAATCTTTAAGAGAATGATAACGATATTATCAGCATTTTGGCCGTTCTACCAGTTCCTTTGGACTATATTCTTCATTACTATGTTCTTAGTGGGATTCTGGTGTATTTTCATGTTCTTCGGATTAGTAATCCCAATGTGGCTAACTGAAGGTTTGAAAGAGTATTTCGGAAAAGTAAAGCCTTTCGATCCTGAAGATATCAGAAGAAAGCTTATTTCTGAGCAGGAAGGTGTAGAAGTTATCTATAGCGAGCCTAAAGGAAACGGACCTTTCCTTCACGATCACGGACATCATCATTAATTGATTGTCATTGCTTTTTCACCTGAATTCTGAAAAAGCAATATCAAAGCAAAACAACATATATAAACCGCTTAAGCAATTAAGCGGTTTTTCTATTTATTATTTCTCAGGCTTTCCGGTGATACCCCAAATTTCTTTTTAAAAGCCCGTGTAAAGTTCTGTAGATATTCATAACCGCATTCAATGGCGATCTCTTTGATCATAATATTTTTATCGGGAATCAACTTTTTGGCTTTCAACATTCTGAGTTCCGATATATAATGAGCAATTGTTGTATGGTACTGTGCCTTGAATTCCTTTCTGATGATATTCTGATTCATCCCAATATATTTCCCTATTTCTTCAGCCTTTATATTTCTGTGGTAATTTTCATCGATGAATTTTCTGATTATTTCAGGGGTCTTTGGATTTGATTCCAGGATATTCTTTTCATTGAACTGTTCGAAAATAAGAATAAGAAGCTTGATGATCTTAGCCTCTATAAATAATTTCTGCATGATTCCTTTCTTTGTGTAGCCCAGAATCTCTTTGATGATCATGTGCATTTCAACCGTTATGTCAGGAGGTGTTTCTTTATGAAGGAAGATAAAATTATTGTGAGTCATGTTTTCCAGAATTTCTGCGTTCTCGTGATTAAGCTCCGGATTGATGAGGTTAAAAATATATTGATAATTGATCTGAATCTGAAGATATCTCAAAACCTCCTGATTTTCTGTCCATAGTTCAGCAACACTTTCGTTAGGCGAATAATGAAGGATATATTGATTTTTCCTGAATAAGAATTTCGTTCCACAGTCATGAGCTTCCAGATTGATACCATCACTTAGCAAGAAAATAAGATTAAAGCTTGATTTCCCTTCCAGCATATGGGACTTGAAGGATTGGTCAGGACACAGGTCTTCCTGCATGATGATTTTGATGTCTTCGGATCTGAACAAAAGTCCACTTTTAGAATGATTCCTCATACAACACATTTTTACAGCCATGGTACAACTAACTTAAGGTAAAAGTACCGCGTAGGATAACCAAAAGTTCGAAAATGATAACTCGGGGTTAATTATGTGAGGTACTTTTGCGCAAAATTAAATTAAATTTAGAATAATTAAAAATAATATTTCATATGTTTAAAGATTTACATTTTGCAATAAAGAAAATCAGCACGGGATTAGCATTGCTAGCCGCTGCTGGAAGCGGTTTGTATGCTCAGCAATGGGAAAATGTAGGAGGAGTTCAGGATGTATCAGCCGGGGGAAGTAGTTTTAATAACTTGGTTATTGATAATTCAGGAAATTATTATCTTTCCTATTATGATGTTTCAGTAGCCAAAGGTTCTGTTCAGAAATTTAACGGAAGTACATGGTCTTATTTAGGAGGAAGTCCTGGAGTTACTACCGGAACGGCAACATACAATTCATTGTCTATAAGTCCTAACGGAAACAGCATCTATTATACCAACCAGATTGGTTATCCAGGCTCCGGAATGGAAGTACATCTCTTTACAGGATCTTTATGGTCTCAGCTTCCTAACGCTACAGATAGCCCTGTTAACTATCAGGCTTCCGCAGTATCTTCTGACAATATTATATTCACTTATGGATCCTATGGTCAGGGGACTGTCAAAAGATATTTTGGCGGTACATGGGAGCAGGTAGGAAATGCAGGCTTTTCAGGAGGTGCTGAATTTGCTGAAATGGTCATCGGAACCAATAATAAAGTGTATACATGCAATGTTTCCGGAGGTTTAAAAGTATATCAAAACAGTACGGATGCAAGTTCCTCACAAGACTGGAACTTAGTAGGTGGGGCGGCTGTAGATGCTTCTTCATCAGGAGAACAGTATAATGCTGATATCGCTTTAGATGGAGCTAATAAAATCTATGTTGCCTATGTTTCAAACTCAGGAGGAGGAAGAAAGGTAAATGTTAAAAAGTTTGACGGAAACTCTTGGGTGCAGGTTGGAAATGCCAATTTTTCAGCAGGAAGTGTACAGCATGTTGCTTTAGCCGTAACAGAATCCGGGAAACCTTATGTGGTGGCCAGCCGTTTTGAAAATGATAATTTCCTGAGAAATACAGTCTATAAATTAGATGATTCACAAAACTGGGTTCCTTTTGGAGGTGACTTCGTTTCTGATGGTGAAGCAAAATACAATGATCTTGCCATAGATAAAGCACACAATTACCTTGTTCTGGCTTATTCTGACAATACTACAAAAGTTAAAAGAATCTCTTTAACGTTAAATCCACAAACATGCAGCAATACAGATCCTGGATCGAATGTGGGAGATGTAGGTTGTGTGAGTTTTATGTATCGCGGTCAGCAGGTTGCCTATACTACGGTAAGGGGTGCAGATGGAAAAATATGGCTTCAGCAGAATCTGGGAAGTGCACAGGTTGCTTCATCAATGGCTGATGCGAATTCATATGGAGATCTTTTCCAATGGGGAAGATGGGATGATGGGCACCAGCTTAGAAACTCTCAGGTTGTACAGGCTCCATCTCCTAATACTCCTGAAGGAACAAGTGCAACAGCAGGAGGTTATATTGCAGGTTCTCCAGCATGGTGGGCAGGTTTTTCAGGTGGAGATACATGGACAGGAGCTTCCGTTGCTGATGTTAGTGCATCTGCCGGAGTAGATCCTTGTAAAGCAATAGGGACAGACTGGAAAATGCCTTCTCAGGCAGAGTGGGCTGCTCTGGTAGGAGCTGAAAGTATTGCAAACCCTACAACAGCCTATGGAAGTCATCTTAAACTGCCGGCAGGAGGATTCAGAAGCTCAAGCAATGGCGAGTTTACTTATGTAGGCCAAAGAGGATACTTCTGGAGTTCTGACACTTCGAGTTCAGGAGGGAAATATCTTTATATAGGAACTACTATTGCTAATGCTTCAGCAGGTGCCATGAGAGGACAGGGGGCATCAGTAAGATGTATTAAGCCATCATCTTCTCTGGGAACTTCGGATATTAAGCTGAATAAATCAGTAGTAGGAATGTATCCCAATCCTACAAAAGGGATACTCACGATAAAAGCAGATTCCGGTATTGAAAAAGTGAATATTATCAACGCTGTAGGGCAAAAAATGAATGTACAGTTCTCGGATAACCAGATCAACATGACCGAGCTGCCTTCAGGATTATACATCGTAGAATTAAAATTAAAGAACGGTCAATCCATTTCAAAAAAGATTATAAAAGACTAACCGGATCTTATCAAAGAATTTCGTTAGATAAAAAATAGTTCATTACAATTACTTTTATTGGGAGGCTCATGAAATTTTCATGAGCCTTTTTCTTATTTGTTTTTCCCATTAAAATGAAATATCAGATCAAAAATAATGATGATGAATAAAAATTAATATTATATTCGATAAAAAATAAGATAATGAAAAAATTTTATTCCTTTGTTTTTCTGTTGATTACCGTGGTCGTTTTCGGGCAGATCAACTATACCATTACACCCAATCCATTCAACGAAACCGATGCTGTTACGCTGACAATTCCCGGGGACCAGATTGATGAATCCGCATGGGGTATTTCCAACAATGCTGTTTATATCTGGTCTTGGTCTTTTGATACCAATTATCAGAACAGTCAGAACTGTCCTACCAATGGCAGCTGGAGCGATTCCAATGACCTGAATAAACTGAATTATAATGCAGCCACAGATACCTATTCCCTGGCTTTTACTCCGACTTCTTTCTTCGGAAGAACAGGAATCGGACGATTTGGTTTTTT
This sequence comes from Chryseobacterium sp. GW821-FHT04C04, assembly GCF_059420365.1. Classification (NCBI taxonomy): domain Bacteria; kingdom Pseudomonadati; phylum Bacteroidota; class Flavobacteriia; order Flavobacteriales; family Weeksellaceae; genus Chryseobacterium; species Chryseobacterium sp. GW821-FHT04C04. The sequence goes on from NZ_JBWKTO010000007.1 coordinate 85,507, forward strand.
ATTAAAAGATAAAACAGGGGCACATCAGACCTCACCGGATATATTTGTCAACGTGGGTACTTTAAGCTTAACCCTTACAAATCCACTGGCGAACAGTCTTACCTCGGTCCCGGCAGGAAATTCAATCAATATTACAGCCACTACCAATGTTAATACTACTTTCCAGTTAAAAGCCAATGGAGTTGTTGTGAACTCAACTTCAGCTCTTTCACAAGCTTATTCTTATACTTATACGGTTTCAGAAGACGCTAATATGGAGCTTACAGCAACTCAGGGATCCAATTCCAAAAATGCGGCATTTATTCTGCAGATTCCGAGAAATGTAGTGACTCAGGCGGTTCCAAGCTGGATCCGACAGGGGATTAATTATCATCCTACAGATCAGACCAAAGTAGGGCTTGCATTGTATGCTCCCGGTAAAAACTTTGTGCATGTTATCGGCAGCTTTAACAACTGGGCTGTGAATGATGCCTATTTGATGAAAAAGGATACCACAAATCCTGATCTTTACTGGATTGAACTCAGCGGACTGACCCCTCAGCAATTATATTCTTTTCAATACAGAACCAATGATTTAAGAAAAGTAGCAGACCCTTATTCACCACAGATTTTATCTTCTTATGACGATCCATGGATTTCGGCTTCTACCTATCCAAATCTACCTGTATTCCCTGCAGGACAAGGTTTTGAAGTTTCTACATTTAAAACAGGGCAAACCGCTTATAACTGGCAGGTAACCAATTTTCAAAGACCTGCGAAAGAAGATCTGATCGTATATGAATTATTATTAAGAGACTTTACTCAGGAAAAAAACTGGCAGTCACTGATCAACAAGATTTCTTATTTGAAGAATTTAAAGATCAATGCTATAGAATTGCTTCCCATCATGGAATTTGATGGAAATCTTTCCTGGGGATACAATACTTCCTTCCATTATGCATTGGATAAAGCATATGGAACTCCTGAAAAATTCAAAGAATTTGTGGATCTGTGCCACCAAAACGGAATTGCGGTGATTTTAGATGTCGCCTTTAATCACGCAACAGGACGCTCACCTTTGGTAAGACTTTGGAATATAGACCCTGATGGAGACGGTTATGGAAATGTTGCTCCGGATAACCCTTATTTCAATCAGGTTCCCAAACACTCTTATAATGTGTTTAACGATTTTAATCATACAAGTTCTTCAACTCAATATTACGTTGAAAGATGCCTTCAGCAATGGTTGACAGAATATCACATCGATGGATTCCGTTGGGATTTGACGAAAGGATTCACCCAAAGCTGCTCTGAAAATGATGAAGCCTGTACCAATGCTTATCAACAAGACAGAGTTGACATTATGAAACATTATGCAGACAGGCAGTGGGCTATTGATCCCAATTCTTATATGATTTTCGAACACCTGGGAACAGATGCAGAAGAACAGCAATGGGCCAACTACAGAATAGCAGAAGGAAAAGGTGTTATGCTTTGGAATAAACAAACCGATCCCTATAATCAAAATACCATGGGATATAAGGAAAACAGCAATTATGACCGTATGAATCACAGTCTTCATGGCTTTACCAATATGAGTGCAGTGGGATATGGGGAAAGTCATGATGAGGAAAGACTCATGTTTAAAAACCTTGAATATGGTGCAGTGAATGGAGGTTATAGTGTTAAAAATCTGAATACGGCTCTTGAAAGAATGAAAACCTTCGGAGCTACATTCTTCACTATTCCCGGTCCGAAAATGATCTGGCAGTTTGGAGAATTAGGATACGAATTCAGTATCAACAGATGTGCGGATGGTACGATCAACAGCGGATGCAGAACAGATGAGAAACCAGTTGCATTTACTCTGGGATATGATACGGATGTAAACAGAAAAGCAGTGTATGATACATGGGCTAAAATAATCAACATCAGAAATACCCATCAGATTTTCAAATCTAAAACATACAGCATAGAATCCAATAATCTTACGAATGATCCTGATGGACTGATCACCAGGATTTATCTCTATGATACAACCATTACTACCGGAATAAAGAATGTGGTGGTATTGGCTAATTATACTACTTCTGCACAAAATGTTGTTCCTTACTTTCCTTACACAGGTCAATGGCAGAATCTGATGGATGACAGTGTTTCCAATATAGCTTCAACAACAGCTCCGATAACTTTACAGCCTGGAGAATACAGGGTTTTCGGAAATTATGCAGGAGCTTTGTCAACAAAGGATACTCACGCAGCTAATAAATTATCCCTTCAGATTGCTAATAATCCAATACAAAACGGGATCGCAAAATTAATTTTTAACAAAGCAAAAAACGGAGAGATTTTATTTTTTGACATGACCGGTAAAAAGCTGGATTCATTCAGACTTGATAAAGAAAACGGGACTTATGAAACCAAAATCAATTATCCGCCAGGAACTTATCTGGTTCAGTTAAAATCGGAAACAGGAATCGCAATTCAAAAGATGATTGTTAAGTAAAACAAAAAGGCAGATTGGCAGAAGAGCTGATTTGCCTTTTTTGTATATTGAAAAAAATAGTCTACTTTTGTGGTAGATTTATCAAGAAAGGTGGAGGGATTTGGCCCAAAGAAACCTTAGCAACCTGTACAATTCAAAAAAGTGCAAAGGTGCTAATTCCAACCCGAAAGGGGAGATAAGTGAAGTCAATATTCTTATATGAATTCCATTTCTTGAAGTCTTGTTTATCTGCGAAAAGGTTCGCAGGAATGTTATTATTAATTGGCAAGAACGAAAAATGAAAAAATTAAGTACAGCAGTATTTTTGCTGAGTGTAATTTTGGTAGCTGCTCAGGAGAATGAGGAGAAAGGAAAACAAATCGAAGACATTATCATTGTCGGAAACCGAAATGTCAAAAGAACAAAACTTGAGACACCGGTTCCTGTAGATGTTATCAATATTGACAAGATCCAGAGAAGCTCTCCACAAATGACCGCTCAGGATCTCCTGAACTATGTGATCCCATCATTCAACGCAGTGAGACAATCTGCTTCTGACGGTACAGAACATATTGATCCCGTATCCTTAAGAGGAATGGGACCAGATCAGATTTTGGTATTATTAAACGGAAAAAGAAGACATTCTACATCGTTAGTCAACTATCAGAATACCGTAGGAAATGGCTCTGTAGGAACAGATCTTGGCACAATTCCCATCATTGCAATTGATAGAATAGAAGTCTTAAGAGACGGAGCAGCGGCACAATATGGCTCTGATGCTATCGCAGGAGTGATCAATATTATTCTTAAGAAAAATGCCGGAGCCTCTGCAAGTCTTACTTATGGAGTAAGCGGAAGAAATGATGGCGATACTTATCAGGCCGGAGCCAATTACGGAACTTCATTAGGAAAGAAAGACGGCTATATTAATCTTTCACTACAATTAAGCCATAGAGGAAAAACAACAAGAACTCAAAATCATGATTTAGATATTTTCGGAGATAATTTTGCATATGCGTTTGCAAATGATCCTGAAGCGGCAAGAGCTGCAGATGATGCAAAGATTAAAGAACGAGGATTGACGCGTGATGATTTCAATTTTCAGATCGGAGATGCCCAGATTAGACAGGGACAGCTGTTTTTCAACGCAGAATACCCTTTTAATGATAATTTTAAACTGTATTCTTTCGGAGGTTTTAGTATCAAAGAAGGAAAAGGTTTTGGTTTCAGAAGACTTCCGAGCGAAACATCTAATGTCGTTTCATCTATTTACCCAAACGGGTTTCAGGCAAGTCTTGGATCTCAGGTCTATGATGTGTCTTATGCTGTAGGCGCAAAATATAATGTCAATAACTGGCTATTCGACCTGAGTAATACCTTCGGAAGCAATACGTTCAATTATAATGTAAACAATACGAATAATGCTTCCCTTGGGGCAAAATCGCCAACCCGTTTTTATGCAGGAGCCCATAGTTTCCTTCAAAATACCGTTAATCTTGATGTTTCTAAAAATATAAATCGTTTCAATATCGCATTCGGAGGAGAATTCAGATTTGAACAATACCAGATCAAGGCCGGAGATGAGGCTTCTTACACCCAATATGACATCAATGGAAATGTGGCTGCTGAAGGTTCTACGGTACTTGGTGCAGGAGGATCACAGTCTTTCATTGGGTTTTCTCCCAACAATGCATTGACGAAGGACAGGCATTCGACCGCAGTATACGCAGATGTTTCCTATGATTTAGATAAAAAACTGAATATTGATGCCGCTGCAAGATTTGAAAACTACTCAGATTTTGGAAATACATTGAATGGAAAACTCGCTGTACGATATGAATTTGTGAAAAATTATGCAGTAAGAGCAGCAGTCGGAACAGGATTCAGAGCGCCCTCACTTCAGCAGCAGTATTTTAATAATTCTTATGCCGATATTTCGACTTCAGGATCGGGAATTGTCACCAAAGGGATCTTCAGGAATGATAGCGATGCTGCCAGAATTTTAGGATTTGATAAACTCAAACAGGAAACTTCTGTCAACGCAAGTGCAGGATTTACCCTTCACCCTTTGAATAAATTATCTATTGCCGTAGATGGATATTGGATCAAAGTGAAGGACAGAATTGTAATCACCAGCAATATTACAGATCCAAGGCTGGCCCAGTTTAAGGTGGAAAGCGGAAGATTCTTTGCCAATGCTGTTGATACAGAAACGAAAGGAGTAGATGTGGTTGTTTCCTATGACTGGCTACTTGGTAAAGGAAATTTAAATATTAATCTTGCCGGAAACTATACAGAAACGAAAATTACAGATTTCCATTTTCCGGAAAACTTAGGAACCCCTCAGAATGAATTCTTTGGTCCGGATCAGATCAATATCATTGAAACATTATCACCCAAAACAAAAGCATCATTAGGATTAAATTATGGAATCGGGAAGTTCAATTTTCTCGTAAGAAATACCTATTTTGGCAAAGTAATAAGAGATGGTTATCCTTTTGGCGGAGTTCAGGAGTTCTCTCCAAAAGTAGTGACCGACATCAGCGTTGGGTATGATATCACAAAAAGTATCAACTTTACCGTTGGAGCCAATAATATTTTTGATGTCTTCCCGGATCGCCAGATTTATGAAAATTCATACTATGGAGTATTCAAATATGCACCGGTTCAGATGGGAACGCTGGGGAATTATTTCTTCGGAAGGCTTAATTTTAATTTTTAATCATTAAATGAGTACTACCTCGCATCAGATTGGCTGGAAAACAGCTGCAGCCATCGTCGTTTCCAATATGATCGGAACAGGAATTTTTACCACCCTGGGATTTCAGTTATCCGATATTACCAATACCTACAGTATTTTCCTGCTGTGGGGTATTGGAGGAATTCTCGCTTTGTTTGGAGCCTTTTGCTATGCTGAATTAGGCTCACACTTTAAAGGAAACGGAGGCGATTTTATCTATCTAAAAGAAACCTATCATCCACTGTTTGGATATCTGATAAGCTGGGTTTCTCTGATTATTGGATTTTCTTCTCCTGTGGCCCTTGCAGCATTGGCAATGTCAAAATACCTTTCCGTATTTGATTATTCTTTTGGAAATGGTTTTGCGATTGCAGCTATTTTTCTGGTTGCGATTGCGTTGTCATTTAGCCTGAAAACGTCTAGCAGATTTCATAACTTTTTTACTTTCATCAAAATAACCTTCATTATTGTGTTGGTTATTCTTGGAGTTGGGCTTTCAGATTCACCACAGATTGGAAATAGTCTGAACTTCAGTGACAACTGGAAAAATGAGATCATGCTTCCGGCTTTTGCCACCTCTCTTGTTTTTGTTACCTATTCCTATACGGGTTGGAATTCGGCATCTTATATCGCCGGGGAAATAAAAGATGTGCAGAGGAATCTTCCCAAATCACTCATTATAGGAACTGTTTTCGTGACAGTAAGCTATATTTTGGTGAATTATATTATGCTGAAACATGCTTCTGTAAGTCAACTGGCAGGAAAAGAAGATGTAATGGGAGAAGCAGCTGTCAATATGCTGGGACCTGCCTTTGGAAAAATTGTCAATATTTTTATCGCTTTACAACTGGTTGCTACAATTAGCGGATACTTATGGGTAGGATCGAGATTAACGCAGGCTTTTGCAAAACACACCTCTATTTGGAAACCATTATCCGCAGGCAATGAAAAAGGAATTCCCGTAAGGGCTATTTTTGCGCATGCAGTGATTGCGGCCATTATTATTCTGACAGGAAGTTTTAAAGAAATCTTCGTGTACACGGCTTTTATTTTACAGCTTTTTGCAAGTCTGGCTATTTCTACCGTATTCTTTCTGAAGAAAAAAGATAGAAAAATTTTTAAGTCTAACGCTTTCCATATTTTTCCTGCTGTTTTTCTCCTGTTCAGTATTTATATTCTCTACTTTACATTTATTCATAATCCTAAAGAAAGCCTGATAGGACTGGGAATTATCGCAGTTGGAATTATTTTATATCTGGTGGACAGAAGGCTGTCCAAAGGATCTTAGAGGCGGTTTTAATCCCGTATAAAGTGGGATAAACAAATTTGTAATTGGGTGTTTTTGCCATTTTACTCCCTTTATCCCTAATGCTCAAAAATTTATGCTGATTCGGAATTTTAATTTTGAATTAATAATTCTTATCTTTGCACCCACAAAATTTCTACAATGTCTAAATCATTAATTCCAAAATTAGAAGCTATAAAACAAAGATATAATGAGGTTGCAGACCTTATTATACAGCCTGATATCATTTCAGACCAAAAAAAATATTCTTCTTTGAACAAAGAATATAGTGATTTGGGAAAAATTGTAAGAGTTTACGATCAGTACAAAGGTGCCCTTGACAGCATTGAAGAATCTGATGAAATCATTGCTGATGGATCAGACAGAGATCTGGTAGATCTTGCTAAAGAAGAAAAATTGGAAGCTCAGGCTAAAATTCCCGGATTGGAAGAAGAGCTGAAAGTATTGCTTATTCCTAAAGATCCTGCAGATGATAAAAACATCATCGTAGAATTACGTGCAGGGACAGGTGGTGATGAGGCGGCTATTTTTGTAGAAGATATCTACAGAATGTATACCATGTATTTCAAAACAAAAGGATGGAGACATGAAGTTACAGATTCCAACGAAGCGGCAAAAGGCTACAAGGAACTGATTATGAAAGTGGAAGGAGAAGGCGTTTACGGAATCATGAAATTTGAATCAGGAGTTCACCGTGTACAACGTGTCCCTGAAACAGAATCTCAGGGGAGAGTTCATACATCCGCAATTACAATCGCTGTTCTTCCGGAAGCTGAAGAAGTAGATTTTGAATTGAATCCTGCCGATATTGAAATGCAGACTTCTCGTTCAGGAGGTGCCGGAGGTCAGAACGTAAACAAGGTTGAAACTAAAGTTCAGCTTACCCACAAACCTTCAGGGCTCGTAGTGGTCTGTCAACAGGCTCGTTCTCAGTTGGCTAACCGTGAATTGGCAATGGAAATGCTAAGAACAAAATTATACGATATAGAATTACAGAAGGTGCAGGGAGATATTGCAGCACAACGTAAATCTATGGTATCTACAGGAGACCGTTCTGCAAAAATTAAAACGTACAATTACCCACAAGGTAGAGTTACTGACCACAGAATCAATAAGTCTATGTATAACCTTGATGCCTACATGAACGGAGATATTTCTGAAATGATTGATGCGGTCATCATGGCAGAAAATGCAGAGAAAATGAAAGGAGAAGAAGAAAATTACTAAGATTAGAACACATACAAATAAAGCCTCTGATTCTTCAGGGGCTTTGTCTTTCCAAATAACAAAACATAAAATATACTATGAAAACCTACAAAATTATTTTGCTGCTGATGCTTACCATGATGGGACAGCAACTTTTCGCACAGACTGAAGTAAAGAAACCTAAAGAAGCCTTTGAACTGTTCTTTGGTACTTTCGTGAATAATGATGAAGAAACTTTGAAAAAGCTTAATGATTATTTAAAGCCTACAGTAGAAGGGCAGGATGCTTATCAGGTAAACTTCAAAGAAACTTCACAAGAAGTGATGAACGGCAGTGTAGAGAATTTTTTGTCTGCTTTTCCTAAAGCTACAGGTTCAGCATGTAAAAAAGAAGCTGAAGACTATTTCAGAGCCATGTTTGATAACTTTAAAAAAGGAAAACTTACCATTAAAGATGTAAAAGTAGTTCCTAATGAATATGTTGAAGGGCAAAAAATTGCAGAAATAACCTATTCTGTAAGTTTCCTGGTTCCATCAAAACTAACTTCCGGACCAAAAGGTGATCTGAAAAAAATAAAAGTGGAGGATCTGAAAAAATATCTGACTCAGGCAGTTCAGGATTTTAAAAATGCTGATAAAACAGTAACCACAGATCAAAACTTTAATCTATACGAGCTTAAAGAAGGTGATAAAATATACTATTGGAACGGAAGTCCTGATGAGATTGTTACCAACCTTACCGATTTCTATTTTGAAAGCTTCGGTGCCAGTGAATAGTACAAAAATACGATAGTAAAACACACAAGTCTCAATGTATTGGGACTTTTTTTATTTCATATACTTTACGTATTTTTGAGAAAAACCGATCAGTATGAATTTTAAACCTATATTGTTAACTGCTGGAGTATTATTTTCAGCATCTTTTTATTCTCAGAAAATGAATTATCCTAAAGCATTAAAAGGAAGCCAGACCGATACTTATTTTGGAAGCGCAGTTGCTGACCCTTTCAGAGACCTTGAAAATGATTCCGAAGCGACTAAAAAATGGGTGGATGAAGAAGTTACTTACAGTCAAAACTATCTTTCAAAAATTCCGTTCAGAGATAAAATTAAAAGCCAGCTGAAGGACATCTGGAACTATGAAAAAATTTCAGCACCTTTCAAAGAAGGAGATTATACCTATTATTATAAAAATGATGGTTTGCAGGCACAGTCTGTTTTGTACAGAACAAACAACAAGACGAATGCCACAGAAGTATTTTTAGATCCTAATAAATTCTCAGAAAAAGGAACAACTTCACTTTCTAACCTGTCATTCAATAAAAAAGGAAACCTTGCCGCTTATTCTATCTCTGAAGGAGGAAGTGACTGGAACAAGATTATCATCATTGATGCAATTACCAAAAAGCAGATTGATGAGACTTTGCTGGATGTGAAATTCAGTGGAATTTCATGGCAGGGAGATGAAGGGTTCTATTATTCAAGCTATGATAAGCCGAAAGAAGGGACGGTACTTTCCGGGATGACAGATAAACATAAAGTCTATTTTCATAAACTGGGAACCAAACAGTCTGAAGATAAGTTGATCTTCGGAGGAGATAAAACACCACGAAGATATCTGGGTGCCGGAGTTTCTGAAGATCAGAGATACCTTATTATTTCTGCTGCTAATGCTACAAATGGTAATGAATTATATATAAAAGACCTTAAAAAAGGCGGAGACTTTGTACAGATTGTAAGCGGATTTGATGTCAATGCAAACATTGTAGACACAGAAGGTGATGATCTTTTCATTTTTACAGATAAAGATGCACCCAATATGCGTCTTGTAAAAACAACAATCAGTAATCCTGCTCCAGCAACATGGAAGGACGTAATTCCACAGACTGAAAATGTATTGGGAATTTCTTCCGGTGGAGGATATTTCTTTGCCACCTATATGATTGATGCCATAGATCAGGTAAAACAGTTTGATAAAGCTGGAAAACTGGTTAGAGAAATTACACTTCCTGGTAAAGGAAATATTTCAGGATTCGGAGGAAAAGAAAAGGAGAAAGATGTTTACTTTTCTTTCAGTAACTATATTACACCGGGAACTACCTATAAATTCAATGTAGACTCAGGTAAATCTGAAGTATATCAAAAACCGAAAGTGAAGTTTAATCCGGATGAGTATGTTTCAGAACAGGTATTCTATACTTCCAAAGATGGTACAAAAGTTCCTATGATGATCAATTATAAGAAAGGAACTAAGCTTGATGGTAAAAATCCTACTATTCTATACTCTTACGGAGGTTTCAATATTAGCCTGCAGCCATCATTCTCTGTAGTGAATGCTATCTGGATGGAAAATGGCGGTATCTATGCCGTTCCAAACATTCGTGGTGGAGGTGAATACGGAAAGAAATGGCACGATGCAGGAACAAAACAGCAGAAGAAAAATGTTTTTGAAGACTTTATTGCTGCCGGAGAATATCTTCAGAGCAAAGGCTATACTTCAAAAGAATATATGGCACTTTCAGGAAGATCCAACGGAGGATTGCTGGTAGGAGCAACCATGACAATGCGTCCGGATCTGGCAAGAGTAGCATTTCCGGGAGTAGGAGTTTTGGATATGTTGAGATATAATAAATTTACGGCCGGAGCAGGATGGTCTTATGACTACGGAACTGCAGAAGACAGTAAAGAAATGTTTGAATATCTGAAATCATATTCTCCTGTACACAATGTAAAAGCAGGAACTTGTTATCCATCAACAATGATTATCACCAGTGATCATGATGACAGAGTAGTTCCGGCACACTCATTCAAATTTGGAGCAGAACTTCAGGAAAAACAGACATGTAAAAATCCTATTCTTTTGAGAATTGAAAAGAATGCCGGTCATGGTGCCGGAAGAGCAACAGATCAGGTGATTAGCGAGAATGCAGATCTTATATCATTTGCTTTGTATGAGATGGGAATAAAGAAATAAATTACATCATATACCAATAAGAAAGGCCGGGCATTTGCCCGGCCTTTTTCTTTTGCTAAAATAGGGAGAAACAGAACGTTAACAGAAGTTTCATGTTTCGCTCAAAAAAATTAACTTTACGCAGACAAAAATAATTGGAATGCGAAAGACAATTTCTGTGAAAAAACCTGATTTTAGTGTATCACCTCAGGAAAGAGAGATTTACAATTTTGAAAAAGATGGGCTTGAACTTAAATCATCTTATGAGAAAAAAGATGTAAAAGATGAATCATTAACGCAGACTTCACCAGGAATTGAACCTTATCTGAGAGGACCGTATTCCACCATGTATGTTCAGAAACCATGGACAATCCGTCAGTATGCCGGATTCTCTACTGCTGAAGAATCCAATGCTTTTTACAGAAGAAATCTTGCTGCCGGTCAGAAAGGACTTTCTGTAGCGTTCGACCTGGCGACTCACAGAGGATATGATTCAGATCATACAAGAGTGGTGGGGGATGTAGGAAAAGCAGGAGTTGCCATTGACTCGATTGAAGATATGAAAATTCTTTTCAATGAAATTCCATTGGATCAGATTTCCGTATCGATGACGATGAATGGTGCGGTACTTCCTATTTTGTCTTTCTACATCGTTGCAGCAGAGGAGCAGGGAGTGAAACAAGATCAGCTTTCAGGAACAATCCAAAATGATATTCTGAAAGAATTCATGGTAAGAAATACCTACATCTATCCACCTGCACCTTCGATGAAGATCATTGCAGATATTTTTGAATATACTTCGCAGAACATTCCAAAATTCAACTCTATTTCTATTTCAGGATACCATATGCAGGAAGCTGGTGCTACGCCAGTACTGGAAATGGCTTACACATTAGCAGATGGTTTGGAATATGTAAGAACAGGAATCAAAGCTGGAATGAAAGTAGATGATTTTGCTCCGAGATTATCCTTCTTTTGGGCAATTGGAATGAATCATTTTATGGAAATTGCTAAAATGCGTGCTGCAAGGTACATTTGGGCAACCCTTTTAAAGCAGTTTAATCCTCAGAATCCAAAATCTCTGGCATTAAGAACCCATTCTCAGACCTCCGGATGGTCATTGACAGAGCAGGAACCTTTCAATAATATTACAAGAACAGCTATTGAAGCTTTATCTTCAGCATTAGGAGGCACACAGTCTCTTCATACCAATGCACTGGATGAAGCCATTGCCCTTCCTACAGATTATTCAGCAAAAATTGCAAGAAATACACAGATCATTCTTCAGCAGGAAAGCGGAATATGTGATGTTGTAGATCCAATGGGAGGAAGTAGCCTGGTAGAAAGCCTTACTCAGCAAATGATTGAAGAAGCGATGAGGTATATCAACGAGGTAGAGCAGGAAGGAGGAATGACGAAAGCTATTGAAGCAGGAATTCCTAAAATGAGAATTGAAGAAGCTGCTGCTAAAAAACAGGCTAAGATCGACAGTGGAGAAGAATTTATTATTGGTGTGAACTCATTCAAATCTTCATTGAAACAGGATGCAATAGAGATCTTGGATATTGATAATACAGAAGTCCGCAGAAAGCAGATCGAAAGACTGAAAACGATAAAAGCAGAAAGAAATGCTGATGCTGTTGAGCAGATCCTGAATGAAATCCGTGAAAGTGCAAAAACAGGAAAAGGAAACCTTCTGGCACTATGTATCGAAGCCGCGAGAAGAAGAGTTACTCTTGGTGAGATGAGTGATGCCATGGAAGAAACCTTTGGAAGATACAAAGCAAATATTAGAACAATTTCTGGTGTATACGCAATGAATGCCGGTAAAAACGAATTTTTTGAAAAAGCCCTTCATCTGACTCAGAAATTTGAAGAAGAAGAAGGACGCCGCCCAAGACTAATGGTCGCTAAAATGGGACAGGATGGTCACGATAGAGGAGCAAAAGTAGTAGCAACAGCATTTGCCGATATGGGATTTGATGTGGATGTAGCTCCACTGTTCCAGACCCCTGAAGAAGTAGCTAAGCAGGCTGTAGAAAATGATATTCACATTTTAGGAGTATCTTCATTGGCTGCAGGGCACAAAACACTGGTTCCGCAGGTAGTGGAAGAATTGGCCAAACTGGGAGCGGATGATATTACCATTGTTGTAGGAGGAGTAATTCCACAGCAAGATTATGAATTCCTATATGCTAATGGTGCTGACTTTATTTTCGGTCCTGGAACCAACCTTCCGAAATGTGCCGTAGAAATTTTAGAAAGATTTTTAGAAAAATAAACAGAAAAGCTTTAATTTCAACATAGAGATTAAAAGCATATCCTATGAGTCTGAAAAATATAGTAAAGCCGACAAAGAAAAAACTGCTTTTTCTTGTCGGCTTATTTGTTATTGCAGGTATTTTTCTGATGGCTTCCGGAAAGAAAAATACATCAGTACAAAGCTCTCCAATACACGCAGACACGGGTTGGGTAAAGAAACATTTAACAGCACTTACCCAAACGCCGCAGTTCCGGAATCATAAAAATATAGACCAGCTGAACGCAGTGGCAGATTATATTCATCAGAATTTTACTGCTTACAGTGACAGCACTTCTTTCCAGGAATATAAAGTTGATGGGAAAATATATAAAAACGTGATCTCCTCCTTTGGAACAGAGAATAAGAAGCGAATTATCATAGGAGCCCATTATGATGTCTGTGGAGATCAGCAGGGTGCGGATGATAATGCAACCGGAGTTACGGCCCTTTTGGAGCTGGGAAGAATGCTTAAAGGACAGAAGTTGAACTACAGAGTAGATCTTGTTGCTTATACATTGGAGGAACCACCTTATTTCAGAACCGAAAATATGGGAAGCTACATCCATGCAAAATACTTAAAAGACAAGAATATTGATGTATATGGAATGGCAAGTGTAGAAATGATTGGTTATTTCCGGGATGAAAAAGGTTCTCAGGGCTTTCCTCTAGGTATTCTTTCATGGGTATATGGAGATAAAGGAGATTTTATTACGCTGGTCAAAAAATTCGGAGCCGGTAAATTTGTTCGTAACTTCAGCGGAAATTTTAAAGAAGCCCATCAAATAAAAACAGAAACATTTACAGCACCAAAATTCATATCAGGAACCGATTATTCGGATCATCTTAATTATTGGAAATTTGGGTATTCTGCTCTAATGATCACCGATACCTCTTTTTTCAGGAATAAAAATTATCACGAAACCACCGATACGCTGCAGACGCTGGATGTGAAGCGGATGACAAAAGTTATTGATGCCATTTTTCTCAGTGTTATTCACCTTAAGTGAAAAAAATATTTTGATTATCAGAAAAATTTATATATTTGCACCTGAAAATCAAGTTTAACCAATAAAAAACGACGAAGCAATGTTCAGAACAAAACAGAATTCTACAGTTGGATTGCCACTTATGGTGGTAAGGCTTCGCGGTTTGGTACATTCTTAGAATAATAGTACAATACAATATCAAAACCCGAAGTCGTAGAGATTTCGGGTTTTTTATTGCGCAATATTTCAAACTTCAAGTTTCCCCGAAATCTTTTTTAGTGTCACATAAGGACAAAAATAGGATGAGGTATGTCCTCAAAACCGTTGGCGTCTATTATTAATCCATTCAACTAACATTTTAGTTGATTAAAAGTTGTGTGAGGTAAGATAAGCTAACTTCTAATATCTCACATCTAACTTCTCTTAACAATGGAAAATGATAATCTTCTGTCTTCCCGCTTGAGAAGCGTAAGAAGCAGAAAAAGAACAAGTAGAAAAGATGTAGAAAAACAGATCAGAAAAAAGTATAAACGTAGTAAAGAGCTTTGGAATATAAGAAGAAACATTCCATTGATTCCTTTAGATAAACCCTATCAGAGAGGCTTTGTAAGATTCTTTGTGGTAAGGGAAGATGTCATGAGAACTAAAGACGGAGATTTTTTTGACGGAATTCTGAAGAAAATCAATACTTACATGTATTCTGAAAGCAGGCAGTTTCTCAAAAAGAAAAGAAAATTCGGACGAAGAATATATGTAGAAAGAGAGCAAAAGCTTAGCAGAATTTCTTCTTACTCTTGGAATGATCCGAAGTTAGGGCTTACACCAAGGGAAAGACAGTATTTTTTGAAACTTGAAGAATATTGGCCTGTAAGAAAGAGATACGATACTTACTACGAATTCATCGAGCCATGGAGGTTTATCCTGAGAATAAGACCCAATATGATTACCCACTACAAGCCTGTGGACTTTGAACTAGAAAAAGAATATGCAGAGCTTGAATCCTATCTGGGACAACATAAAGTGTCAGGAATTATTCATAAAACAATGCATGGAAAACCCAATCCATGGAAGATGAAATACAAATCTGATAAAACGGGAAGTACAAAATACTTTCACTACAAAATGTCTGCAACAGAGATTGCAGAAAACTTACAGGACTTATAGGTCCAACTGTTATTTAAAACAAAAACAATGGGAAATTTAAAACTAAAAGGAAAAGATATATTAAAATTGGGCTATCCAAATAACCAAAGCGTAAACGTAGCATTGGAAGTCATGAAAAGAAATTTTGCAACGAAAAATATTCACCATGTAAAATCTCTTTTAAAGGAAATCCTGCTGAATCCGGAGAACTTTGAAAAAGATCTCACCTTCGGACAGATCGCAGAAACCCTGCTTTCATCCAAAAAAACAGAAAAAAGAATGCTGAATTCACAGCGTGCTGCATTTCAGATTTTTGGAAATAACATTTCAGAAGAGGCTAAAAATCAGCTGTATACCGCTTTGAAGCTGCCTGTTTCTACTCAGGGAGCATTAATGCCTGATGCTCACAGTGGGTACGGGCTTCCAATCGGCGGAGTTCTGGCGGTGGAAAATGCAGTAATCCCTTATGGAGTAGGAATGGATATTGGCTGTAGAATGAGCCTCAGTATTTTGGATACACCGGTTTCATATCTTGAAGGAGCAAGGGATAAATATGAAAAAGCGCTTGCCGAACATACCAAATTCGGGATGTATGAAACGCATAAATCTCACATAGATCACGAGATTTTTGATAGAGATACATTCGATATGATCCCGATTTTAAGAAGATTAAAAGGAAAAGCAATTAAGCAGATGGGCTCCTCAGGCGGAGGAAATCACTTTGTGGAGTTCGGAGAAGTAGAAATCACCGAAGAAGACAAACAGATTGGTCTGCCAAAAGGAAAATATCTGGGAATACTTTCTCATAGCGGGTCTAGAGGGCTGGGAGCAGAAATTGCGCAGTATTACTCAAGAGTGGCAACAGAGCAGTGTCCGCTACCCAAGGAAGCTCAAAACTTCGCCTGGCTGGACCTTAGTACCCATCTCGGTCTGGAATACTGGACAGCAATGAATCTTGCAGGAGATTATGCTTCAGCCTGTCACGATGATATTCACAGAAGACTGGTAAAAGCAGTCGGTGGAAGAGTAAAAGCCAGAATTGAAAACCATCACAACTTTGCCTGGAAAGAAATTCATAACGGAAAGGAAGTGATTGTTCACCGAAAAGGAGCAACACCTGCCCATGAAAATGAATTGGGAATGATTCCCGGATCCATGACTGCAAAAGGGTTTATTGTTCGTGGAAAAGGAAATCCAGAGTCTCTGAAGTCAGCATCGCATGGTGCAGGAAGAGTACACTCCAGAGGAGAATGCAGAAGCCTATTCACCCAGCATGATATCAAAAAAGAACTGAAATTGAAAAATGTGACGCTTATAGGCGGAAATGCAGAAGAAGCACCAATGGCTTACAAAAATATCAATGAAGTGATGAATGCGCAGAGTGAACTGGTAGATATTCTGGGAACATTCCAGCCAAGAATTGTGAGAATGGACAGATAATCTGCCATACTAACCTTATAGGTTTCTAAAACCTATAAGGTTTAACAAAATATTAAAAAACAAAAAATGGGAGCACCACATAACATAAAACGATATGGTGAAGTCTGGCCGGAATTCAGAATCCGGTTGGGACTCGAAATTTTAAATAGATTAAAAGATAAAATCATTATATCAGGAGGCTGGGCGTGGCATTTTATGTCAGAAACAGGACATACGGAATACAAACACGCTCATGACCACAAGGATATTGATGTTTTTGTAAAGAAAGAGAATGTAGCAGAAGTCGTAATCATTCTTCAGCAGGAAGGGTTTCAGAAAGTTTGGACCCGATATGATCATCTGCCGAGTGAAGAAAACTTTCGCAGGTATGAAAAAACGATAGAATTGGACAATGATAAATTCCATAGAATGACGATAGACTTCTTTGAAAGGGATGATCTTGAAACAATTGAAGCCAATGGTTTTACCGTTGTGAAGCCTGATGTTTTACTTTCATTTTACAGGAATATTCATTCCAGCGACAAATGCTGGGCAGTGATGGCTGCAAAAAATTTATTACAAAAGGGAATAGATCCGGTAGGACATCCTTTATTAAGCAAAATGCCAACATAAAAAATGGAAAAATTAATACAGATCACTTCAGGAAGAGGTCCTTTAGAATGCCAATGGGTAGCAGCCAAGGTTCTGAAGACCTTTCTTGAAGAGGCAAAACAAAATACAATAGAATATGAAATCATTCATCGTGAGAACGGTGATGAAAACCTGACACTGAAATCGGTGACTGTACTTCTAAAAGGCGAAGGAGTAACTCTGTTTTTAAAAAGCTGGTTAGGAAGCGTTTGTTGGATAGGAAAAAGTACATTCAGGAAACTGCATAAAAGAAGCAACTGGTTTATTGGCATTTTTGAACTTGAAAATCTAAAAATGATTGATTTCAATGAAAAAGATATTCGTTTTCAAACCGCCAGAAGCCAGGGAAGTGGAGGACAAAATGTAAACAAGGTGAATACTGCAGTGCGTGCCACCCATATTCCTACCAGAGAAACTGTTTTTGTGCAGGATTCCCGTTCGCAGCTGGAAAATAAAAAATTATCCGCTATCAGATTAAAAGAAAAAGTAATGGCGGTTTATATTCAGCAACTGGAAAGAAAGCTGAAAGAAACCTGGTCTCTTCAAATGCAGATAGAACGCGGAAATCCGGTTCGTACATTTTCAGGAACAGATTTTAAAAAGAATTACGAAGACAAGACATTCAAAAAACAAAGGAATGCCTTGAAAAATGACCTTAAAAACTACAAAAATGACCTTAACTAAAAGTAAATATTATTTTGAAGCATTGGATTATTTTCCATTCAATCTTTCCGAATGTATGGATGCGCTGAACTATGCCCTGTCTTATGAACCTGAAGATGCGGATAGTCTTTGTCTGATGGGAAGAGTATATTCGGAGGAATTGAAAGATTACGAAACTGCAAAGAGATACTTTGATGAGGCCATGCAGAGCAATATCGGAAATATCAATACTCCCAAGTATTATATCGAATGTCTTTTGAATAATGAAGATTATAAAGAAGCAGAAAAATTAATTGAATTTGCTTTAAAGATAAAAGGAATCGATAAGTCTGAAATTCTGAATTGCCTGTCTCTTTTGAAGGAAAGAAACTTTGAGTACAAACAAGCTTTGGCAACCCTTAAAGAAGCTAAAAAGTTTGCCTACAACCGCACTGCGCTTGAAGTCATTGAAGACAGAGAAAAGTTTGTCAAAGGAAAGGTTACCAGAACAAGAACCATAAAAAAGGCAGAATAATCTTTTTTTTTGATTATTCTTAAAAGAAATGAGGCTATCTCAAAAGTGTCATTCTGAACGAAATAAAATGGAGTGAAGAATCTCATATATTTGGGTATCAATAAGATTCTTCCTCCGTCAGAATGACAAAAGCAAATTATTTGACTTTGTGACAGCCTTATTTCTTATTCACAGAGATTAGATAATCATACACCATTTGATGTTGATCATCAGTGAGTTTAGCCTTGGGAGCCATTCTGCTTAACGTGTTGATCCATCCCTTGTCGTCATGCTTGGTAGGTTCTGGAAGCTTATGACATTTTGTACAGGAGTTTTCAAAAATGGTCTTTCCTTGTGTCAATTGCTCGGATGAGGTATACTTTGGCCCTGTTACAGCCACACTTTTTGGTCCGCAGGATACCAGAAATGCTGATGCTGCGATACCGCTCAAAATGAATTTTTTCATACCCTATTTTTATTTGATGATTACTTCTTCACAGAAACAATATAATCATAAACCCACTGGTGCTGTTCATCCGTTAGTTTTGCCTTTGGAGCCATAGAATTCATAATACCTACCCATTGCACAGGATTGTGCGAAGCAGGATCAGGGAGTTTATGGCATCTTCCACAAGAGTTTTCAAAAATAGTTTTCCCTTGAGCAATCTGTTCTGCAGTAGATGTGGAAGTTCCTGCAGTAGCAGCAGATGTAGTAGCTTTTGGCGTACAGGAAACCAGCAATATAGCAGTAAACGAAGCCGCAGCGATGAGTTTTTTCATGTTTCTTTTTTTGATATATAACAAATGTAATAAATTCCTTAAGCCGTTGATACAGGGTATTGTAGTTTTAATTTAGAAGAAATAAAATTTGAACTGATGAGAAATTGATAATTATAAATAAAGTCAATGTAAATCTTTTGCTTATCATTATGAGCCGGCTATTGACCATTCGCATTTTAATTATTAATTTTGAATCAATGAAATTTTCTACAGAAGAGCTAATAGAAGGAATACAGTCAGGAAACAAACGCCTGATTGCAAAAGCTATTACATTGGTTGAAAGTAAAAAAGCAGAGCACAGACAACAAGCAGAAGAACTTTTAAAGAAGATCATGCCCTTTACCGGAAACTCCTTGAGGGTAGGGGTAACGGGAGTTCCCGGA
The DNA here is from genome assembly GCF_059420365.1 of Chryseobacterium sp. GW821-FHT04C04. Classification (NCBI taxonomy): domain Bacteria; kingdom Pseudomonadati; phylum Bacteroidota; class Flavobacteriia; order Flavobacteriales; family Weeksellaceae; genus Chryseobacterium; species Chryseobacterium sp. GW821-FHT04C04. The sequence goes on from NZ_JBWKTO010000007.1 coordinate 104,995, forward strand.
GCCGGAAAATCCACCTTTATAGAAAACTTCGGGCGGTTGGTTATAGCTCAGGGCAAAAAAGTTGCGGTTTTAGCTATCGATCCGAGTTCTGCAATCAACAAAGGAAGTATTTTAGGTGATAAAACCAGGATGGAAGAACTGGCCAAAGAAGAAAATGCATTCATACGTCCTTCCCCAAGCTCAGGTTTTCTGGGCGGTGTAGCCAATACTACATTCGAAACGATGATGATCTGTGAAGCTGCGGGATATGACTATATTTTGATTGAAACAGTAGGAGTGGGGCAATCAGAAGTCCTTGTAGCAGATATTACTGATGTCTTTCTATTCCTTAAAATCATTGGAGGTGGAGACGAGCTGCAGGGAATAAAACGCGGGATCATGGAAATGGTAGACCTTATTTTCATCAATAAAGTAGAAAAAGACAATCTTCAGAAAGCAAAAAATACAAGATTGGAATTAAAAAGAGCACTGGATTTTATTCCTCCCAAAGAAAAGGGATGGAAAATCCCTGTTTTATTAGGTTCTGCTTTGTATAATGAAGGATTGCAGGATGTCTATGATAAAATCTTTGAATTTATTGATCTGAAAAAGAAAACAGGACGTTTTGATGAAATTCGTGTTCAGCAGGCCGAAAAGCGATTTGAATATTGGGTTCAGGAATATATTTTATCCCTGATGAAAAAGAGCAATGCCGTGGAAGAAGCTTACCACATGCACAAAAAAAATGCTTCAGCCATGGTTTCCAATCCAAGTACTGAAGCAAAATTATTTGTAGAGAAATTTTTATCTAACGAAAACAGGGATTAAGGTTTCTCTTTTTCCTGTTTTACCTCAGTTTTAGAAACATATCCGTCATAACTAATAGGTTGTCTGTCATTACTTCTCACAGAAACGAAAGCTTTACCGTTTTTAAAGATCTCAATATTGACTTCATCTACGGTTTTTACATCCTTAGGCTTGAACTTTAATGTCCAGGTTCCTTTTTTATTCTGAATTTTATTGACAGTAAAATCTTTTGAAGTGAATCTGTAGCTGTTGTCACCTGTATTTCCATAGCTTGGGTTGAATACCCTTCCGAAATAAGGTAATACTACGTCCAGTGTATTTTTAGTTACATCAATTGTATAATCTCCATTCAGATTAAGCAATCTTGTTGCAGTGGCATTTGGCATGGAATTCATGACATTGATAACATCATAATTCGTAGGATTTGCTCTTTCTGCATGGAAGGTGAACTCCTGAGAATCTACCAAGGTGTTCACGATTTTCGGATCTAATGAACCCTGTGATGCACAACTTTGAAAAAAGAACAGAAATCCAAAAATACTCAGTAAAGAAATATACTTTTTCATAATGAAATAATTATTACATTTAAATAGCAAAATGTATGCAAATATATTCTTTCTTAAATATTTTGGAATAAAAATTGTAAAGGTTGAATTATTAACACTCAAACTATGAAAGTTACACATCTATTTGGAATGGGAGCTGTTGCTCTGTTGGCTGCTGCCTGTACTACAAACCCAATTACAGGAAGGTCTTCTTTACAGCTGGCCAACAATTCGGAAATTTTAACAATGTCTTCACAGGAATACAGAACGACATTGTCTAAAGGTAAAGTGATTACCGGTACAGCAGATGCAAAGAGAGTGGTAAATGTAGGAAGTAGAATCAAGAGCGCAGCAGAAAGATATTATCAGAGTATAGGAAGATCAGCAGATCTTGCTAATTACAGCTGGGAATTCAATCTTTTGCAGAGCAGCGAGCTGAATGCCTGGTGTATGCCTGGTGGTAAAGTCGCTGTATACACCGGAATATTACCGGTTACCAAAGACGATAATGGTCTTGCCGTAGTATTGGGGCATGAGGTTTCTCACGCATTGGCAGGACATGGAAACGAACGAATTTCTCAGGCAATGGTTGCTCAGTACGGAGGGGCTATCCTGGGAGGAACGATCTCCAATTCACAATGGGCAAGTGTTTTCCAGAAGGTATATCCTATCGGATCACAGGTTGCTTTATTGAAATACGGAAGAGGTCAGGAATCTGAAGCTGATGAAATGGGGCTTTACCTGATGTCTATGGCAGGATATGATCCGAGAGCAGCAATTCCTTTCTGGAACAGAATGGAAGCATCATCTACAGGATCAAGACAACCTGAGTTCTTATCTACCCACCCAAATCCGGAAACAAGAATTTCAGATATCAACAAAGATCTTCCGAAAGCATTAGAATACTATAAGGCTGCGGGAGGAAAAATATAATTAGAATTTTAATCTTGAGTAAGGCCTTATTAAATTTTTAGTAAATTTGGTAAGGCTTTTTTATACAACCACCTAAACACAATATTATGAAGAGTTTATCAATTACCGGACTTATACTTTTGGCTGTTTCTGCATTGCTTTTCTATCTAACGACTGATTTTGCTGTAGAACAAATAAAAATCTCTCACATCATGGGAGTGATGGCAGGAGTTGGGATAGGACTTATCATTGGAGGAATGGTAGGATATTTGAGTAAGGGAAGCGCTATCAAAGCGGAACAGAAGAAAAAAGAATTCAAGCAGCTGCAGAAAGACAAAGAAGATCTGGAAAAGCAGGCTGCAGAAATTGCAAAGCGCCAGGCTGAACTTGAAGATCAAAATAAAAACCCTCAAATTTAATTTGAGGGTTTAAAAGTTGTTATTTTCGATACTTGATTAGAATTTATATCCTAAACCTACCATAAACAAGTTAGGTCTGTTGTCATATCTGATTTCCGAACCGGAAACCCTGTTGATAAAGTTTCTTTCATCTTTACTGAAAGCGCCTTCATATCTTGCATTGACAAGAAACTTTTTGATTTCAAGCTGAGCACCAAACTGGTATCCTACTGTAAAATCATTTTTAGCATTTTCTTTAAAATCGTTGTAGGTATTGTCTTTGTTTAAGTTAAAACTTCCAACAGGTCCAACGAAAACGCCCAACATATTTCCTAAAAGATTGTATCCCAAAAGAACGGGTACATCTATACGGTTGCTTTTAACATCAAAAGTAGTGTTCTGTGTAGTAAACTCGTTTTTGAAATGAGTATAGTAGATTTCCGGCATCACAAACAGTGAAGTAGGAAGCCCCACTTTTAATGAAAGTCCCACATTGAAACCTACATTATTTTTACCTGTTCCGTCAATGGCATCATTCACTGTTCCTTTAATATTGGACCATGAAGGTGATCCTGTAGGAAAAATTAAGTTAGCCTTACCTGCCAGAGAAATCTGTGCAGAAGCCCACATTGAAAATCCTAATAACGCTATACTAAGTGCCTTTTTCATTATCGTCTATTTTTGTATTTGTAGTTTCAATCGTTTTATTATTCTCAAGTAAATAGTCTCTCAGCTCTTTAAATAGTTCTGAAGAATAAACGAAATCAATCAGATTTTTATTGCCTGCAGTAATCAGGATATCTTTATTTCCTTCCCATTCTTTGATTCCCAATCGTAGGTATACAATTTTCTCGCCAATCGTCATTACAGAGTTCATGTCGTGGGTATTGATGATGGTAGTAGTATTATATTCTTTTGTAATTTCGTAAAGAAGATCATCAATTACCTTAGAAGTATATGGGTCAAGTCCGGAATTGGGTTCATCACAGAATAAATATTTAGGATTGTTGACAATGGCTCTGGCAATGGCAACCCTTTTCTGCATTCCTCCTGAGATCTCAGAAGGGTATTTTCTGTCGGCTTTATCAAGATGTACTCTTCCTATTACTTCAAAAACCCTTTTCTTTTTTTCTCTGTAGCTAAGGTTGGTAAACATATCAAGAGGAAACATAATATTCTCTTCCACAGTAAGGGAATCAAATAATGCACTTCCCTGAAATACCGTTCCGATTTCTGCACGAAGATGCTGTTTTTCATCTCGATTCATGGTATTTACATTCCGGCCGTCAAATAAGATTTCTCCTGAAGATGGCATATACACATTCAACAGACTTTTTAGAAAAACTGTTTTCCCGGAACCACTCTGCCCAATAATTAAGTTTACTTTTCCTTTATCAAATGAAGTTGAAATTCCCTTCAGTACTTCAACATCATCAAAACTTTTCTTAAGATCTTTTACCTCAATCATTAGCTTAATATTAATTGGGTTAAAATTAATTCGGAAATGATAATGAATACCATTGTCCATACCACTGCCTGTGTACTGGCTCTACCTACTTCCAAAGATCCTCCTTTTACATTGTATCCGAAATAAGACGGTACAGTAGCAATGATAAAAGCAAAAACGGTTGTCTTGGTAAATGCATAGTAAACAAATAAATTGGGCATATACATTTGGATACCAACGATATAGTCATTTTCTGTCCAGTTTCCTGTTAATATCCCTGCAATATAACCACCTCCGATACCGAATACAATACTGATAGCGATAAGAAGAGGGTTAAAAATCATACATGCGATAATTTTTGGAAGGATCAGAAAATTGGGTGAATTTACTCCCATAATATCCAAAGCATCTATCTGTTCGGACACTCTCATTGTTCCGATACTGGATGCAATATATGACCCTACTTTTCCTGCTAAGATCAGACTGATAATCGTAGGTGCGAATTCCAAAACCAATACCGCTTTTGTAGCATATCCTACAAATGAAGGCGGAATAGGAAATGAAGAAGCATCAAAGTTATTGAACATCTGAATAGCAACTACAGCTCCCACGAAGATGGATGTGAAGATGACAAGTCCGAAAGAATTCACTCCCAAATCATTAATTTCTCTCATGAACAGCTTCCAGAAAACTCTCATTTTCTGAGGTTTCTGCAGGGATTTTCCCAAGAGGATCATGTATTCCCCTACTGCTGTGAAAAACTTTTTTAACATACTGCTAAATTAGACTTTTTTATTTAATTAGGCTAGAGTCGAGAATAAGACTAAAGCCTAGTTTTGTGTTAAAATTATTTCAATATTTACGTTATTATGATCTTTATTTGGCATTTTTATCACCTCCTATCACCAATAAAACGGTTTTTAAAATAATGACCAGATCGAGTACAAAGCTCCAGTTTCTTACATAGAAAGCATCAGCCAGAACTCTTTTTTTCATTTCTACTTCCACGTCTCCAAAATCACCACGCAATCCATTCACCTGTGCCAATCCCGTAATTCCAGGACTCACCATACTCCTTAAGCTGTATCTTCCGATTTTAGGTTTATAATAATTGTCTACAGAAAGCATATGCGGCCTTGGCCCGACGACAGACATCTCACCTTTCAATACATTAATGAACTGTGGAAGCTCATCAAGGCTGGTTTTTCTTAAAAATTTACCTACTTTGGTAATTCTGGAATCATTTACAGAGGTTGTTTTGGTTGCGGACTCATCGTTCACAATCATCGTTCTGAATTTGACACAGTTGAAAACCTCTTCATGAAAACCATATCTTTTCTGAAGGAAAAAGACAGGACCTTTGGAAGTCGCCTTAATAAGGATAGCAATAATGGGAAATACCCAGGAACAGATCAAAATCAATATCAGGATAGAAAAGAAAATATCAAAAGTTCTTTTCATCAGAAAATTGGAATAATAATCTAATGGATACCTTGCCTGATTAAGGACCGGCTGGGTTTGTATATATCCAAGATCATACAGGAAAAAATCGCTTTGCGTGATACTCGGAATCAATGAAATATGAATCTTGTTATCCTCCGCCAGTTTGAAAATCTCATTCTCAATCTTTTCATCATAAGAGTTTTCCATGGATAAAAATAAGGTGTGAATCCCGTTCTTTTTCCAGAAAGTAACCAGTTCACTGATGTTGATATCAGAACTTTCATATTCAAATATCCTGTATCCATAGTCTTTACGGTCCATAAAGATATTCTTCAGGATATCTGTAGACTGATGGTCTCCTAAAAACATTACATTTCTGTAATTGGCTCCCAGAGATCGCAAATATTTGATCGCAAAATAGATTAATGACTTTGCCAGGAAGATGAAAATAAAAAGATAAAATGAAAGCCAGTAAATATCCGAATTGAAAAATGCATTATTACTTACCTTCCCTATAAGCAGAACGCCAAGTATAAAAAAGAGGAAATGGATTAAGAGGCGTTCAAGAAACAAGGTATATGTAAGGTTTCTCGGAATGTTGTATATTTTTGTTCTACCACTCAGAAGTACCCAGAACAAAAACAACAGAATCAGAGAAAAGATATTTTGATACCAGGTTTCTTTATGGTATTTTAAACTTTCGTTTCTGCTTATAAAAAAGAATATGAAAATAGATGCAATAACCATGAGGTCAAGCAACATAATGATCGATTTCAAGTATCTAGAGTATCGAATTCTCTGCATCTAACGGTATTATAGCTTATAAGACCAGCTAATTTAAGCTTTTTTAAGGGATATTCAGATATTTATGAGTCTGAACTGAAGCCTGCCATTCCGGATGTTCCAGGATGAAGTCTGTGATCTTAGGATACATGTCATCTCTCTTGCTCCATTCGCTTTGAAGATAAAGCCTGCAGTTTTCAGAAACTTTTGAAGCCTGCTCCTGCGCGAACGTAAAGTCATGCTGATTGAAAATGATCATTTTAAGCTCATTGGCCTTTTGGTAGATCTCTTCTTTAGGTAATCCTGTTTTCTTTGGAGAAAGCGTAATCCAGTCAAGGTGCCCGCTCATAGGATAAGCTCCTGAAGTTTCGATATGTACTGTGCACCCCAGTTCTTTTAGTCTGGAGGTTAATATTTCTAAATTCCACATTAATGGTTCGCCACCCGTTAAAACAATTGTTTTACAGTGTTTGGCAGCCATTTCTGCAATTTCTACTGCATTCATCAAAGGGTGGAGTTTCGGATCCCAGCTTTCTTTTACATCACACCAGTGACAGCCGACATCGCAGCCTCCAAGTCTGATGAAATAAGAGGCTTTTCCAGTATGTGCTCCTTCTCCCTGTAAAGTGTAAAAATGCTCCATTACAGGGAGCATTTTACCTTCTTTTAATAAAATATCTTCTTCTTTATTCATTTTAAAATTAGTCGTTATAGACCGAAGTTTTATAAGCAATGATGGTGTTTTTCATCAACATCGCTCTTGTCATTGGGCCTACTCCTCCAGGTACCGGAGTAATCCAGCTTGCTTTTGCGGCACAGCTGTCAAAATCTACATCACCTGCTAGGTAATATCCTTTTGGAGAATCATTATCAACTCTTGTAATACCCACGTCAACAATCACAGCTCCTTCTTTGATCATATCTCCTTTTAAGAAATGCGGATCTCCCAAAGCGGTAATTACGATGTCTGCTTTTCTTGTATATTCTTCAATGTCTTTTGTGTATGAGTGTGTAAGGGTAACAGTAGAGTTTCCAGGGAAATCTTTTCTTCCCATCAGGATACTCATTGGTCTTCCTACAATTTTACTTCTTCCGATAATTACACAGTCTTTTCCTTTCGTTTCAATATTATACCTTTCCAATAATGTTAAAATCCCGAAAGGAGTAGCTGGTAAGAAAGTATCCATTTCAAGAGCCATTTTTCCGAAGTTTTCAGGGTGGAAACCATCCACATCTTTTCTTGGGTCAATAGCATTGATGATCTTTTCCTGATCAATTTGATCCGGTAAAGGCAGCTGAACGATAAATCCATCTACTGCTTTAGATTTGTTAAGCTCGTCAATTTTTTCTAGTAATTCAGATTCAGAAACCGTACTAGGGAATTTAATTAAGCTGGACTGAAACCCTACTTCCTCACAGTCTTTCACTTTAGAGTTTACATAGGCTTTGCTTGCTCCATTATTTCCTACAAGAATAGCCACCAAATGCGGAGCTCTTCTTTTGCTTTCGAGAATCTTGTCTACTTCAACCTTGATCTCTGCTTTTATTTCTTTGGATACTTTAAGTCCGTCAAGAATTTCTGCCATTTTTACTTTTTTACTTTATAGATTTACTTTTACTTTCTTTTATGTACTATTTATTTTCTTTATAGTAACTGATCAATCCATTGGTAGAGCTGTCGTGAGAGCTTATTGCCTCGTTATTCTCAAGCTCAGGAAGGATTTTACTGGCTAATACTTTTCCTAATTCCACTCCAAACTGGTCGAAGCTGAAAATATTCCAGATGACTCCCTGAACGAAAATTTTGTGCTCATACAAAGCGATCAGCTGACCTAATGAAAAAGGAGTTAATTCCTTGAATAATATAGAGTTGGTAGGGGTGTTTCCGTGGAAAACCTTGAAATTGAGCAATCGGTCTATTTCTTCATCAGATTTTCCTGAATTTCTAAGCTCATCTTCAACTTCCTCTTCCAGTTTTCCGAAGGCAAGTGCTTCAGTCTGAGCGAAAAAGTTCGCTAATAATATATCCTGATGATCAGAAACTTGGTTCGGGCTTTTTGCATACGCAATAAAATCTGCCGGGATCAATTCTGTACCTTGGTGGATCAATTGATAGAAAGCGTGTTGACCGTTTGTACCAGGCTCTCCCCAGATAATAGGTCCCGTTTCATATTCTACGAATTCACCATTTCTGTCTACACATTTTCCATTGCTTTCCATATCTCCCTGCTGAAGATAAGCAGCAAATCTGTCCAGATACTGAGAGTAAGGTAAGATTGCATACGTTGTTGCGGCGTAGAAATTACGATACCAGATCCCAAGAAGTCCCATTAATACAGGAACGTTTTCAGAGAAATCTGCAGTCTGGAAGTGTTGGTCAGTATCAAAAGCCCCTCTTAAAACCTGTTCGAAGTTTTCATATCCTACAGAAAGAACAATGCTTAATCCGATAGCACTCCAAAGTGAATATCTTCCGCCTACCCAATCCCAGAACTCAAAAATATTTTCTTCAGCAATTCCGAATTTTTTAACGGCTTCAATATTAGTAGACAGCGCAACGAAATGTTTGGCAACATCTTCCTGTTTTCCAGCTTTTAGGAACCAATCCTTAGCCGAATTTGCATTGGTCATTGTTTCCTGAGTAGTAAATGTCTTGGAAGCAATGATAAATAAAGTGGTTTCAGGATTTAAGTTTTTTACCACTTCTGCGATGTGATTTCCGTCCACATTGGAAACAAAGTGAACATCTAATCTTGTTTTAAAATGCTTTAAAGCTGAACAAACCATTACAGGTCCCAGATCTGAGCCTCCAATACCAATGTTTACAACATCAGTGATCTCTTTTCCGCTAAAACCTTTGTGTTCACCAGAAATAATTTTCTCAGAAAAAGATTTCATGTGATCAAGAACTTTCTTGATCTTTGGTTTGATATTTTCTCCGTCCACAAGAATTTCACGATCAGAGAAATCTCTTAATGCCGTATGCAGAACAGCTCTTCCTTCCGTCTCATTTATTTTATCTCCGGAGAACATTTTAGAAATGGCATCCTTTAGCTGGCTTTCTTCTGCCAGTTGCAATAAAAGATCCTTCGTTCTTGAATCGATTAGATTTTTAGAATAATCAAAAAGATAGTTGTCCTTTTGCAGGGAAAACTCACTAAAACGGTTCGGATTATAATGGAAAAGGCTTCTAAGATCAAAATCATTTCCACCGAAGTGTTCATCAAGTGCCTTCCAGCTATTAGTTTGTGTTGGATTTATTTTTGATAGCATAGTACAGAATTTTTATACTTCAGAAAATCATGTATTGGATGAAAATTACTGACAATCTATAATGATTTATTTCTGATTTGCAAATTTACGGAAAAATAAAACCTCAGATAAATTTGAAGATGAGAAATAACGATTTTTTAAAAAACAAAGCCTCAGATATTCTCTGAGACTTCATTTTTAGGGTGTATAAAAAGCAGTTCAACTATTCTTCCATTTCATTCAGGATCTTTTCCAATTGTCTGGCACTGGGTCCGTAAATATATTTTGTCCATAAGATAATGCTTACTACAACAGAAAAAACGCCTATCAATACTAATAAAATGAGTGATATTTGATTTTTATCGGTAATGTCAGCTAACGATTCCCCCTTTTTCTCCAATATATTAAATGCGATTAAACCCAGGGTAATTAGAAAATGGGGAAGTAGCAAGAAACCAAAAGACTGGTATCTTTCCATGTTTAACTTGAGTTCATGATAGATCTTCCACAGGCTGTTTCTTGTGTTTCCGGTATAAAGTTCTGCTTGTTTGTAAAATTGATAAAATCCGAATAAATAATAACAGGACACTACTACCAATACAGCGTAAGATATATAATATATGATATACTGTGAAGAGGGAAATTGAAATAGTAGCGGGAAAAACCCAATAAGTATAATGGAAAGAACCTGTGCAGGGAATTCCTTCTTCATACTCTTTTGAATCTTTTCTATAGGATGTTTACTTTCTTTTAATTGTTCTATAGTGTCAGGAATATGGACGCTGCCGCCTTCGTTATTCCATTGTTCTTTTAATTGATCAAAATTCATAGCCTGATTTTTTTATGATTTGTTGTATTTTTTCTTTTGTTCTGTTGAGTTTTACACGGGCATTACCTTCACTGAGTCCTAAATTATTACCTATTTCTTTGTGAGACATCCCTTCCATGAAATAAAATATGACTGCTTTTTCTAAGGAGTTCAGTTCCTGAACGGCACTGTAAAAGATTTCCAGCTGCCTGTCCTTGGTGGGATTATAATCTTCCTGCTGCACTTCAAAATAAGCAGGAGCATCTGTGTGGTTGTTGGATCTCTGCTTTTCTTTTTTTAAATACGTAATAGCAGTATTGATGGCAACCCGATACATCCAGGTAGAAAACTCACTGTTCCCTTTGAAGTTCTGATAGGATTTCCAAAGCTGGATAAGGATTTCCTGCTGTAAGTCTTCCCGGTCTTCTAAAGAATCTGCGTAGATCCGGGAGGCTTTGTACAAAATACCCTTGTGCTGGTTGACAAGCTTTAAAAAAGCAGTTTCAGTTGGATTGCTCACAATAGTTTCATGGTTTGGTTATGATTATAAACTTGATACAGGTTTTACAGTATAACCTTTTGCCTGCAGAAGAGGGATAATGCCATTTTTGCCCATAAGATGAGATCCGCCCACCGCAAATAAAGAACTTTGGTTTTCCATTATTTCAGGCATTGCTTTTACCCAGTTTTGATTTCTGTCGGTAAGCATTGCTTTTTCCTGTTGGGTATTCATAAATCTTTCATCCTTAAAAAGACTGTAAAGTAATTGTACATTTTCATTTTTAAAAGCTTCTATCATCTTTTTAAAAAGAATTTCATATTCCTTACTCATTTTTAGCTGGATGATGGTACTTTTCAGGTTATAAGCTTCATTCATGCTCTTCATCTGATCCTCTACCTTTTCAAGTCCTCTGATCGTTTTTTTATCTTTTATTGCTTTCTGAAGAAGTTCTATTTCATAGAGCTTTATTTCAGTCTGGGGACATGGTATCGCTTTAGTAGCAAGCAGAGCATACAGTGCTTGTGGGCTTGATGAGTCTATACTTTTTAGATCTGTCCCGTAATCAGCCAGAATTGTATTCAGTTCTTTGGCTTCATCCGGAGAAAGCTGATCTGATATTTTTTTATCTGTCTGATACATTTTTTGTAATGATTTTATTTCAGCAGGATCTGTATAATTGATCTCCATGACAAAATTTTCAGATTTCTCAAGAGCTTTCAATACCTTGGATTTTATTTCAAAATCTTTACTGCATAAGATATGAAAAGTTCCGGTAATATAAGAAGGCTTAGAGAGACCATTTCCGGATACTTCCCATAGCAGACTGTTGTCATTGCTGGGAGTTGCTTTCTGTGCTTTTGCAGTCATCGTACTCATTGATAATAACGCTGCGAATCCAAGTTTAATTAAATTTTTCATATTATTAATTTTTTTTGATTTTCTATTATTTTAAAGAGTAGGTAAAGCAGGGGTTACAATCGTTACATTTTTTTTCAAAAAAAATAAAAACCTCCCGGAAAAGGAGGTTGTAAAATCTAAAATTATGATGATAACCAATTGGTTAGGAGTGTTTTTTTTATTCTTGAGTTTTTGGCTGTTCAGGTTTTGAAATCCTTCTTTTTCTTAGGAAATAGATCACAGCAGCTGCAATTAATAGGATCGGCCAGATGTTGATAAGAGCCACTATGATTTTCTGGATCAAGTAGAATCCATAGACAAAGCCATCCTTTGCATCATAAATGAAATTGTATTTATATTTATTGTCAATGCTTGTCGTGTTGGTAACAGCGATTTCTGCAATACGCAATTGAGGTTCTTTAATGTAAATCTGAATGGTGCTGTATTTGAGATCGTCTGTCATATTCATACTTGACAGCTTTTGAAGATTCCCTTCAGACATATTCTCATCGTCTAAGGTTACTTTATCCTTATTGGTTTTCAGTTTGCTGATATTTTCAGAAGTCTTTTGATTTCTTTTTCCTTCCAGTTCAGAATATTTAATGTTGGCTGTCACATCTTCTGCATTGATGGATCTTGAATTAAGAAATAATTTGTTCGTATTGATTGACATTAAAAGCTCACCTAGTTTTTCAGTCGGAATACGCACCTGCATTGTATTTTCTGTCTGAAATTTTTTAACCAGCATAGCTTCTTCATTAGAAGTATTATAGGTGTTTTCAGAAACCACATTGCTTTGAAGATTGCTATTGGTAACAAATCCTCCAAGCTCCTGAACCGATTTTTCAATAGCAATGGTCGCATTATATACATCTTTTACCTCCATATTGACATCCGCAGTCTTGATGAACTGTTTGTCTTTTACCTTCATGTCTGCAACCGATGAAATGCTGTCAGATACGACAGCTGCTGCAGAATCAGTAGAAGCATAAGCTTCAAGATCTGTGGTGGCAACCTCTCCCTTTTTACATGAATAAATTCCTATTAAAAGAACGGCGGACAATGATAATTTAATGTAAGTGGTTTTCATAGCGTTTATTTTTAATGTTTTTGCTTGAGTCAAAGTTCAGTCAGGATCTTTTGTAACGCTTGAAAATCAAAAGTAAAAAACTTGTAAACGGAATATTCTGTTTTAATGAGTTGAAATTAAGTGCTTTGTAAAATGCAGTTGAGCCTTGCGCCTTGCTTTCGGAGCAATTTTTGCTTATCTTTTACAAACCAAAACTACAATCTATCATTATGTCAAATACTTTTTCCAAAATCAGAAACGCAATAGAATTATTCACATCCATAGATTTTGAACAGTTAAGTAGTATCTCTAAAAAGGTGGATTTACCAAAACTGATGCAGAATTTTTCAAAATTGGATGATAAACAGCTTTCCGGGCTTATGAAAATGCTTAATCCCGAAAAGAAAAAAAAGGAACTTCCTCCTATTGATGGTGACTTCTATGATATCTACCATACTCTGTCTCCTGAACAGCGTGAAATTCAGCTTAAAGTAAGAGCATTCATGGAAAAAGAAGTTAAACCTTTGGTCAATCATTACTGGCTAAGAGATGAATTTCCTTTTGAACTGATTCCGAAATTCCAAAAACTGGATATCTGTGGTGTTACCTATGAAGGATACGGCTGTCCGGGAATGCCTTTCCTGATGGAAGGTGTTATTGCGATGGAGATGGCGAGAATAGATGCTTCTATTGCTACATTTTTTGGAGTACAGTCTGGGCTGGCGATGGGATCTATTTATATCTGTGGTTCCGAAGAGCAGAAACAGAAATGGCTTCCACAGATGCAGAAATTTGAAAAAATAGGGGCTTTTGGGCTTACAGAGCCGGAAGTGGGGTCCGGGGCAGCGGGCGGATTGACGGTAACCTGCAAAAAAACACCTGAAGGATGGGTGCTGAACGGTCAGAAAAAATGGATTGGGAATGCCACTTTTGCTGATATTATCATTATCTGGGCAAGAGACTTAGACAGCGGAGAAGTAAAAGGATTTATTGTAGAAAAAGATAATCCGGGGTATTCCGTAGAAAAGATCAAAGGGAAAATGGCTTTAAGGATTGTGCAGAACGGATTGATCACCCTAAAAGACTGTCTTGTAACCGAAGAAAATCGTTTGCAGAACGCCAATTCCTTTAAAGATACTGGAAAAGTACTAAGAATGACAAGAGCAGGAGTAGCATGGATGGCCACCGGATGTGCAAGAGGAGCTTATGAAAGTGCATTGGATTATACCCGAAAAAGAGAGCAGTTTGGAAGACCTATTGCCTCATTTCAAATGATTCAGGGACATCTTGTAGAAATGCTGTCTAACCTTACTGCAATGCAGACCATGGTTTTTAGACTCTCTGAAATGCAGGATGAAGGAATTTTAAAAGATGAACATGCTTCGTTGGCTAAAGTTTTCTGCACACTCAGAACAAGAGATATTGTTTCCAGAGCAAGAGAAGTGCTGGGAGGAAACGGAATTTTGCTGGAATATGATGTCGCCCGTTTTGTGGCCGATGCTGAAGCCATCTACTCTTATGAAGGGACAAAAGAAATCAACTCGCTCATCGTAGGACGATCGATTACAGGATTCAGTGCTTTTGTGTAGGGAACAGGTAGCAGATGATAGGTTTCAGGTTATAGGTACTACAACCTGAAAATCTATTACCTGCAGCCCTATGAAACTAAATGTTTGTATTTTTCTTTGTTGTCAATAATGATCCAAAGGTTGATCAGGAACATCACCCCAGCGATGCTCATTCCCATTGGAGATTTATCCATCGTGAAAACGTGGGTAACAATTCCTACCATGACAGGTAAAATAACAATAGCTCCTAATGCTCTTGTTTTTGGAAAAATGAATAGTAATCCGCCAATGACTTCTACAATACCCACCAAAGGCATTAACCAGCTGATTTCTCCAAAAGCAGAGAAAAGTTTCATTTGCTCTGGAGTAGGTTTCTCCATTGGCATATAATTAAAAAACTTGTTTAAGCCGGCATTAATAAACATAAGCCCGAAAAGTAAGCATAAAATTAATTTTACTATTTTCATGATTGATGATTTTACATCAAATGTAAAATAAAAATAGGATTCATTGATTTAATTTTTATAAAAAATATTTAATTAATGTTAATGATAGGTTAATGTTGGATTTTGAATAATTTTATTCTTTATATTTGAAATGCAAACAAAAACTAATAAAAATATTATGTTGAAAAACTTAAAAAAATTAAACCGTACGGATTTAAGAGAAATTCAAGGGGGAGGTGGCGTTGGAAAATGTGATATAGGGCCGATAGGATGTCCATGTAAAATCCCACCAGGGGATCCTTGTTTAGGAGGCGGAGGTACGCCGCCACCACCGGATTATGGATACTGCCCGGATATTCAAGGGTATATTCTATGTACAGAAACCTGTCCAAACGGAATGAGCCCATACTGCGCTCTTCCATAGTAAAATATAAAAAGACTGTCTTGAAAAAGGCAGTCTTCTTTTATATAAAGTTCAGGTTCGAAATGATCTCATTTACCCTTTATTATTTATTACTCATATTCTAATCCATTTCCTCCAGGGTAATGTTCTTAGAAATCTTATAGCTTTTCTTCTTTTTATTGGGTTTCTGTTCTTCACCCAATAATCTTCCCCAAGGTTTGAGGTCATCCACTCTTTCACAGATAATTTTAATAATAGCAATAGCAGGAATACACAGGAACATTCCTGCAATTCCCCAAAGATGTTCTCCTAAAAGAATACCAATAAAAGAAAATAAAGCATTGATCTTTACTTTGGAGCCTACAACAAATGGAAGAACAATATTTCCATCTACCGCATGAATCGCAATATAACCCAATGCAACATAGATACATGTGGAAGGAGTTGAAGTGGCAAATGCTATAAAACATGAAATTAAAAGAGAAATAAAAATTCCCAGATACGGAATGACGTTTAGTAATCCTGTGAGAACTCCTAAAAGAATAGCATATTTCACTCCCAGAATTGTAAGAAGGATTGAAGTAAGAATAGATACGATAATTACCTGTAGAAAAAGTCCGAAGATATATTTCTTGGTCATAATACGAATCTCACTTACAGCTTCCTGTACACTCGCTTTATGTCTTTCGTTGAAAACAGTAACGATAAAATTATTTAAAAGCCTTCTGTAATTTAAAATAAAGATAAAAAACAGGGTGAAAAATATAATAAAACCGAATCCTGTTGAAAATATCCCAAAAGTAAACCCTAAAATCATTCCTGAAGAAGATAAGAGCTTATTCAATCCCTGGTTGATATAATCTACCTGTTCATCCACTTTCACATTGAATGTTTTGGAAACCCAGTGCTGCAAACCATTAAAAACAGTTGTGAACTGTTCTTTAAGGTGGGGAAGATCCTTACTGAAATCAGAGAGCTGATTGGTAAAGAAATAAATGATTCCGCCTAAAATGATCAGCATAATAAATACAGAGGTCATTGTAGACATTGATCTTGGAAACCTTAGCTTTTTTTCCATAAAAGTGGCAGCCGGTAAAAACAGCATAGCCAGCAGGAAAGCCAGGAAAAACGGAGCTAAAATACTCTGTCCTAATGCCAGAAGATAACCAAAGCCGATAATGGAAACCACCACCAGCGAAAGCTTGAGAAGGAAAGGGAGTCTAAGAAAATTCATAATCTAAAAATCTGTAGTGTGAAATAAAAATAAGAAAACCCCACTGAATTGAAAAATTTTTATTCAATCCTTCAGGGTTTTTCTTATAACGAAGCAAATTTTATTCCACCCAATACATAAAATTCTGTTTTTTATTTATAAAACAGAAACACGCTCTGATATTCAGAACGTGTTTCCTTATTGAGAAGTTAATATGTTATAAATTGTTTTATGCTTCAATAGCGATGTCAATGACTTCCTCCATTCTGTTGACGTAATGGATGTTTAGATTTTTCAAATAATCTTTTTTGATCTCTTCCACGTCTTTTCTGTTGGCTTCACAAAGAATAACATCTTTGACTCCTGCTCTTGTCGCAGCAAGAAGTTTTTCTTTGATTCCTCCTACAGGAAGTACTTTACCTCTTAACGTAATTTCTCCCGTCATTGCAAGGTGAGGCTTTATTTTTTTGTTTTTAAAAGAAGAAACCATTGAAGTCAGCATCGCAATACCTGCAGAAGGTCCGTCTTTAGGAGTGGCTCCTTCAGGAACATGGACGTGGATGTTTTTCTTATCCAGTTCTTCCTGTGAAATTCCCAGTTCGTCATGCTTGGCTTTAATATATTCCAGGGCAATCGTAGCAGATTCCTTCATTACTGTTCCAAGGTTTCCGGTCATCGTCAAAGAACCTTTTCCATTACTTAGAATACTTTCAATATAAAGGATATCCCCTCCAACACTTGTCCATGCAAGACCTGTTACAACACCCGGAACTCCGGTGATTTCGGATAAGCTTTTTGGTCTTGGTACACCAAGGATCTCATCTACTTTTTCCACTGAAATTCTTGGATCATAATCTTTTACCAGAGCAGTCTGAAGGGCTACCCATCTTGCAACGGCAGCTATTCTTTTCTCCAGAGTTCTTACACCGCTTTCAGAGGTGTGGGCTTCTATAATATGCTTAAGTTCTGCATTTCCAAGTTTGAATGATTTAGCATCTAAGCCATTTTCTTCCTGTTGTTTCTTGATTAAATGTCTTTTCGCAATCTCAGTCTTTTCTTCCAAAGTATAGCCGGCAATCTGAATGATTTCCGTTCTGTCCAAAAGAGGAGTCTGTATCGTTGAAAGAGAATTGGCTGTAGCAATGAACATTACTTTTGACAAATCATATCCCATCTCAAGGAAATTGTCATAAAAAGACTTATTTTGTTCAGGATCAAGAACTTCTAGGAGTGCTGAGCTTGGGTCACCATGAATGCCTTGCGCAATTTTATCAATCTCATCAAGAACAATGACCGGGTTTGAAGTACCGGATTTTTTGATAGATTGTAAAATCCTTCCCGCCATAGCACCAATATACGTTTTTCTATGTCCGCGGATTTCGCTCTCGTCATGAAGACCTCCTAGAGATAATCTTACATATTTCCTTCCTAAAGCATCTGCAATGGATTTTCCTAAAGATGTTTTACCCACTCCCGGAGGTCCTACCAATAATAAGATAGGAGATTTCATGTTGTTTTTTAATTTTAAAACAGCCATGTGCTCCAGAATTCTTTTCTTGATATCTTCCAGTCCGAAATGTGCCTTATCTAGTACTTTTTCAGCCTTTGCAATATCAAAAATATCTTTTGTATAAGTTTCCCATGGAAGATCTGTAAAGAAATCCAGATAGTTTCTCTGTACATTATAGTCCGGAGAATTAGGATTCTGACGTTGCAGCCTGTTGATTTCCTTTTGGAAATGCTCCTCTACTTCCTTACTCCATTTCTTAGTTTTAGCCTTGGCAATTAGATCTTCAACATCACTTTCAGGTCCTCCGCCCAGCTCTTCCTGGATGGTTCTGATCTGTTGATTCAGAAAATATTCTCTTTGCTGCTTGTCAAGATCTTTTGAAGTCTTCTGGTGAATCTGATTTCTCAATTCCAGTTTTCTGAAATCCTCATGCATCATTTCGTAGCATTGCTTAGCCCTTATCATCAGGCTTTTCTCTTCAAGGAGCTTTTGCTTGGCAATTGAAGAAAAATTGGCGTTGGTACAGATGAAATTCAGGAGATCATCATTATTATTGATATTTTTGATCGCGAAATTTGCTGCATTAGGAATATTAGGGTCCAGCTCAATGATCTTTAAAGCAAGATCTTTGATGTTTTCCAGTAATGCCTCATATTCCTCCTGGTCTTTAGGCTGGGTATCTTTTAATTTTGATATTTCCGCTCTGAAATAAGGTTGGTTTTCAATGATCTTTTTAATCTTAAATCGGTGAAAACCTTTAGTAATAGCAGTAATGTTGCCTTCCGGGAGCTTGATGATCTTAATGATCTTGGCCAATGTACCGGTTGTATAAATATCTTTTTCGGAAGGTTGTTCCAGATCCGAGTTTTTCTGGCTTACAATTCCAATGAAATCTCCGTTTTTCTGCGCTTCCTCAAGAAGTTGTATTGAGGTCTTTCTCCCTGCAGTAATAGGAATTACCACATTGGGGAACATGACCATATTTCTTACGGGAAGTATAGGGAATATTTTCTGTTCGGAATTTTTATCAGTCTCTGCGAAGTCGGAAAGATTGATTTCTTCAGTGACAATATCAAAACCGTCGCCGATCATTTCTTCTAAACTAATATCTTCAAATTCTGTCATAGTAAATCGAATGACAAATTGTCATTTTCGTTTTTTATCGTTATTGGGATTTTTTATAAGATGCGCTGAAAACGTGTGGCATATTATAATATTCTAGAAATGCACAATACTTATGCCATTTGTTTTTTACTTAAAAATGCGGTCAAAATTTCCTTTTTTAGTTAATCTTTATATTAAAAGTCAAAATTAAGCACTTCTATTTCTGTAATTTCTTAAAAATGTGTATTTTCGCAAACTGATAAAAAACTATAATTTATAAAATGGCAATTTTAGGACAGATTAGGAGTAAGCCTTGGCTTTTAATGGGTGTAATAGCCTTAGCGCTTTTGGCGTTCTTGGTAAACCCGGATAGTATCGACAAGGTTTTTGGTAAGAATCCTGACGTTTTAGGAAAAGTAAATGGTGAGAAAGTCACCCGCGAAGAGTTCAATGATCAACTTTTCGTGCTGCAGCAGCAGGCCGAACAACAAGGTCGTCCGAAAAACGGTCTTGAAGAACAGGCTTGGCAGTTACTTGTACAATCTAAACTTATCAAACAACAGTTTGAGAAATTGGGCTTTGAAATGACTGATGATTATTTCTGGAATCAAATCCAGTACGATCAGATGTTTGCTCAGAATCAACAGTTCTTTGATGAGAAAGGTAATTTTAAAACTCAAGAGCTTAAAAAAGAAATTGAAACATTAAAAAACACCAATCCTCAAGGATATGCTCAATGGTTGAAAACGAGAAAGACAGTTGAGTATAGACTAATGGCAAGACAGGTGTTTACCAATATTTCAGCAGGTATTACTACAGGTAAGAAAGAAGCTGAAGAATTGATGAAGCAGAGAGATCAGCTTGCAGATATCGACTTTGTGAAAGTAGATTATGCGGCTTATCTTCAGAAAACAAAGATTAGTGTTACAACACAAGATCTTGCGAACTACATCAAGCAGCACCCTGTAATGTTCAAAGCTGAGCCGAGCAGAAATATCGGTATCGTATATTTCCCATCTAAACCTAGTGCAGCAGATGATGCAGCAGCCTTGAAAGAGATTACAAAGCTTTATTCAGGAGGTACAGATGCAAGTGGAGGTGCTGAGAACTTCCAGAATACGAAAAATGATTCCATGTTTGTAACGGCAAATTCTGATGCGCCATTCAACCCTCAATATGTGAATCCTACACAATTGCCTCCAACTATAAAAGATCAAATCACTGCAGCAGCAGTAGGACAAACTTTTGGCCCTTATAAAGAGCAGGATGTATACGTAGTTTCTAAGCTTGTAGGTAAAAGAGCTTCAGATTCTACATTATCAAGACATATCCTTATTGCTTTCAAAGGAAGCCCGGCAGGTGAAGGAGTAACAAGAACTAAAGAGCAGGCTAAGAAATTGGCAGACTCTATCGGTGCTATTGTAAAAGCTACTCCAGCTAGATTTACAGAATTCCTTAAGGTTTCTAGTGATCCGAATTCTGCAGCTCAGGGAGGTAGCCTAGGATGGACAACTCCGGAAACACCTTTCGTTCCTGAATTCCTTACTTACCTTGCAAACAATCCAAAAGGAGCTACAGGAGTTGTAGAAACACAGTTCGGTTACCATATCATCAATATTGAAGATAAAAAATCAGGATCAATGGGGTATAAAGTTGCGAACCTTGTGAAAGCAGTTAAACCTTCAGATGCTACTGAGGCTGAAACAGATAAGAAATCAAGAAAATTCATTCAGCAGGTTCAAGGAAAATCTTTCAACGATTTCGTAAACATTGCTAAGAAAGGAAACTACCAATTCACCAATCCAAAAGCAGCAAAAAGATTTGAAGGTCAGCTTCAGGGCTTAGGTACTGAAAAAGATCCAGAGATCCTTACTTGGGCTTTCGATAAGAAAAGGACTAAAGGAGATACTGAATTATTTACAGTAGAAGGAACAGGTGATAAAATTGTAGTTTATCTAAACGGAAAACAAGATGCAGGTCTTGCTGATCCGGAATCTGTGAGAGATCAGATTGAAGTTCTTGTTAAAAATAAATTGGCAGCAAAACAAATCTCTGATAAAATTGCAGCAGCGAAAGCTTCAAGCTTAGATCAGATTGCTAAATTATTTGCAGCTCCAAAACAGTCTGCTCAAGTAAACCTATTGAACCCTTCAATAGCAGGTACTATGGAACCTAAAGTTGCCGGTGCAGCATTTGGTGTTGCAAAAGGTAAACTTTCCAACCCGGTTGAAGGAGGAACAGGAGTTTATGTTTTGATCAAGAAATCAGAAACAGTAAACAAACAGCCTGGAGATCTTAAGCAGTTTACAGAGTCTCTTACTCAAAGAAATTCCGGAATGTTCGGACAAGCTTGGATGAAGAGTCTTCAGGACAATGCAGATATCGAGGATTACAGAATTGAGATCTGGAACAAGCTGGGAAATCAGCAACAATAAGAAATTCATTTCAATGATATAAAAAGCGACAAATTTTTTGTCGCTTTTTTTGTATTTATCGCAGAACAATAAAGGAAAAGATTTATTTAAAATGTACTATATTTGCTTATTAGAAAAAATTAGCAAGTGAAGTTCAGTAAAGAAATAAAAGCAGGTGTGATTACACTTCTAGCTATTGTAGGTTTTGTGGTGTTGTTTCAGTTTATGAAAGGAAAGAGCCTTTTTACTACTGACAATATATTTTATGCAAAATATGATAATGTAGAAGGCCTTGCGCAGTCTTCAGCAGTTTCTATCAACGGTTTGAAAGTAGGGCAGGTGGATAAGATTATTCCTCTGACCGCGAAAGACGGTAAAATCAATTTTGTTGTAAAAATTACAATAGATAACAAATTCGAGTTTTCGAAAAATTCATCATTGGAAATCTTTGAACCAGGATTAATGTCTGGTAAAGAGATGAGAGTAAACCTTGCCTATGGAGGTCAGACGGCTAAAGACGGAGATACTCTGAAAGGTGCTTTTAAATTGGGAACACTCGGAAGTCTTTCTTCTCAGGTAGGACCGGTAAAAGATCAGCTGCAGGTAGTGCTACACAGAGTAGACTCTCTAATGGCTAATGCCAATCTGCTTGTTGATGCTCAAAACAGAGCTGAAATAAAAGCTTTATTATCCAACCTTAATAAAACAGTAGGAGCATTACAGACTACGGCTGGAAGCGTAAACAGCCTGGTAGGACACAATGACCCTAAACTGCAGAAAGTATTGGATGATGCAAGTCTTACCATGCAAAGCGGAAAAGTGACTTTGGATAAATATGGAAACCTGGCTCAGAGCATCGATACTAAGCAGTTGAATTCAACAATTGCCAACTTAGATGCTACAGTAGGAAAATTGAATCAGGTGATTGGGGGTATTGATAAAGGAGAAGGAAGTTTAGGTAAACTGATGAAAGATGATCAGCTTTATAATAACCTGAATTCGGCTTCTACTAATTTGAATTCATTAATCGAAGATATGAAAGCGAACCCGAAGAGATATATCAACTTCTCGGTTTTCGGTAAAAATAACAAAGACTAATACGCCACCTTATGCAGTACATTGATAACATTATTTTCCTGATTTTATTAGTGGCAGGATTCGGGCTGTTTGCTAAAAGCCTGCTGAAAATCTACAGAAATATCAGGTTAGGTCACGAAATCAATAGAAACGACAGAAAAGGAGAACGCTGGGGAACTATGGCTCGTGTAGCGATGGGACAGAGTAAAATGACGGCACGTCCTGTTGCCGGAGTTCTTCACCTTTTTGTATATGTGGGTTTTGTGATTATTAATATCGAATTAATAGAAATCATTGTTGATGGAATATTTGGGACGCATCGTTTTCTATCAAGCATCTTCGGACATACATTTTATAATTTCTTCACCGCAACATTAGAAGTTCTAGCACTTTTGGTGGTCATTGGGGTTGTTATCTTCTTTATCCGTAGAAATTTTTACGGAGTAAAGAGATTGACCATGAAAGAACTTTTCGGATGGCCGAAAAATGATGCAAACTGGATCTTGATCATCGAATTTGCTCTGATGATGGCGTTCTTTAAAATGAATGCTTCAGATTTTATTTTACAGACGAGAGGTATTTTCCCAGAGCATGGAAGCTTCCCGATCAGTGAAATGACTTTAGTTCCGTTTTTGGAAATCTTCAGTTTTGATAGTGGATTTTTGATGTTTACAGAGAAAGCTGCCTGGTGGTTCCACTTTGTAGGAATTCTTTTCTTCATGAACTATCTTTATTATTCAAAACATTTGCATATTATCCTTGCGTTTCCAAGTACTTGGTATGCCAATCTTAATAAAAAAGGGAAATTCAACAATCTTGACTCTGTAACCAAAGAGATCAAATTAATGATGGACCCCAATGCTGATCCCTACGCAGCTCCGGCTGAAGGTGCTGAAGCAGATACTCCTTCTAAATTTGGTGCAGAAGACATTTTTGATCTGAACCAGGTACAGCTTCTTAATGCATACTCATGTACAGAATGCGGACGTTGTACTTCTGTTTGTCCTGCTAATATTACCGGGAAAAAGCTTTCTCCAAGACTGATCCTGATGAAAACCAGAGACCGATTGGAAGAAGTAGGAAGAAATATTGATAAAAACGGAAAATTTGTTGATGACGGTAAAAAACTGCTCAACGATTATATTACAAAAGAAGAACTTTGGGCATGTACAACATGTAATGCATGTACAGAGGCTTGTCCGGTATTGCTTGATCCGCTTTCCATTATTTTTGAGATGAGAAGATTCCTGGTGATGGAACAGTCTGCTGCGCCACAGGAACTGAATCTGATGATGACTAATGTGGAAAACAATGCTGCTCCTTGGCAGTATAATCAGGCTGACCGTCTGAATTGGGCAGCGGAAAACTAGATAATTAATCAATTTGTAAGTTTGAAATTGATTAAAGTCTACATCATTTTCAAATTTCCAAATTCTCACATTTTCAAATTGAAAAAGAAATGGATTTCAATATAAAAACAATGGCAGAATATGCTGCCGAAGGAAAAGCCCCGGAAGTTTTATTTTGGGTTGGATGTGCGGGAAGTTTTGATGACCGTGCTAAAAAAATTACAAAAGCATTTTGCAAGATATTAAACAAAATAGGGGTTGAATTTGCTGTATTAGGACAGGAAGAAAGCTGTACCGGAGATCCAGCTAAAAGAGCAGGAAATGAATTCGTTTTCCAGATGATGGCCCTTACCAATATTGAAGTGTTGAATGCCTATGAAGTAAAGAAAATTGTAACGGCGTGTCCACACTGTTTCAATACCCTGAAAAATGAGTATCCAAGCCTAGGAGGACACTTTGACGTAGTGCATCATACTCAGTTCCTGAAAACATTGATGGAAGAAGGAAGACTGAAAATAGAAGGAGGAGCCTTCAAAGGGAAGAAAATTACATTCCATGATCCATGCTATTTAGGACGTGCCAATGATGAATATGAAGCTCCGAGACTATTGCTTGAAAAGCTGGATGCAGAGCTTGTAGAAATGAAGCGTTGCAAGACCAATGGACTTTGCTGTGGAGCAGGGGGGGCACAGATGTTTAAAGAACCTGAAAAAGGAAACAAAGACATTAATATTGAAAGGACGGAAGAAGCTTTATCTTTTGAACCTAAAGTAATTGCTACCGGATGTCCTTTTTGCAACACGATGATGACAGATGGGGTAAAACACTTTAACAAAAATACTGAAGTTGCCGTAAAAGATATCGTTGAACTTCTTGCTGAAGCAGAAGATTTATAGTTGTAATCTTATACAGGCTTATGAAAGTAAAATGGAGACTCTCCTTTTTGTTTATAATTTCGATACTTGCTCTTCTTACATTCTGGAACTACCAAAACAGAGTATATGACTGGGATATGCCAGGTTATATGGGGTCTATGTATACTTCCGAATTTCCGGACTCACCGGATAAAGTTCGAATCATTACGTATCAGGAAATAAAAAAAGAGGCTCCTGCAGAGCATTACGCAGACGTAATCGGAATAAAAAAATGGGACATTCCCAGGCAGTATTTCGTAAAAAATACACAATCCTTTACAGAACAATTACCCTATTTTCAAATCAAAGTAGGGTATATTCTTGTGATAACTCTTTTTTATAAGCTTGGACTTTCCTCCCCAATGGCCGTCCTGTTTACCAGTCTTATTTCTTACTTTTTTTCAGGAGTATTATTATTTTATATTCTAAAACTGCTGTTTCCGAAGAAATATTGGCTTGCTTTACTATTAACGGTTGCTGCTATGCTTCTACCGCCAATGACTTATATGTCCAGGGTTTCTACACCGGATATGTTTATTTTTCAGTTTATGCTGATCTTTATTATTGCTTTGATTAAGAATTGGAACAAATGGATTATGTTTTTGCTTCTTTTTGCAATCACTTTTATACGTCCGGACTACATTACTTTTACTCTGACTTATGTTATCGCTGTCTTCTTCTTTTACTACATTAGAGAGAAGAAAATTGATTTTTCCCTTATTGCACAAGGAACAGTACTTTTAGTGATGTACCTGGCAATTATTAAATTTTACCATTATCCCGGTTGGAAAGACGTCTTTTATGACACGTTTATAGACAGAAGACCTATTATCTCTACACATCCTATCGATGTCAGTTTAATGGAGTATTTAAGCATCATTTATATCAAAATTATTTACTTTAAAAAAGTGACTTTATCCGTAGCAATTATGATTGCCGTTATTTTCTGGAAATCAAAAGATATGTGGGTAAGGATGATCTCAGTTCTTTTTCTGGTGAATGTTTATATCAAATTCTTCTTCTTTCCGCAATCGGCGGCACTGAGGTTTTTCTTCCCGTTTATTTTTCCACTTTTCATTATGATGCTCTATGTACTGAGCAAAAAATACAATGATCTTAAACTCGAGAAAATTGCGTAATTTTGTCTTTTAGATGGTAAGGATATGAAATCACTGTTACAGTAATATTCTGTTCCATGAACTGAATTGAACAGTGATTGCAATGCCTTGAAAAATAAATTGTTACATTATGAAAATCGAAGAGTCCAGCATTGTAGAAACCAACGACTACAGAGTTATTATATACCCAGCTTCAAGACCTTTTGAAACGAAAGAAGCAAAGATCATTACTGAAAAACTATTTGACTTCCTTGCGACTTGGGCTGCCCATGGAAAACCGCTTTCTTCTTCATTTAAAATTGAAAAGAACCAGTTTATAGTGGTTTGTGTAGATGAAGAAAAAGAAATGGCTTCAGGATGCAGCATTGACGCTTTAGGAAAGATCATGAGAGAAATTGATGATGAATATCAATTAGGCCTTTTTGACAGAATGAAGGCAAGCTTTGTTGAAAACGGAGAAATAAAAACGTTAAAACTGATAGATTTTAAAACGAAGTTGAGAAATGGTGACCTTTCAAATGATATCCAGGTTTTTGATTTCTCAAAAAACACCTATCTGGACTTTTTGAGCCACTTCCTTCTTCCATTGGAGAAGAGCTGGGCGGCTTCTATAAAATAAACGCTGTTAAGCTGATACAGCTGATCAAATATAAAGTGGGAACCTGTTTTCCACTTTTTTGTTTTATAATGTATCTTTGCATAGACTCGAGTAAAACGAATGCCTAAAGTACTTTTTTTAACAACCTCCCATAACTATAATGATGATCGTATCTTCTATCATCAGGCAAAAGCTCTTAGAGATAAAGGGTATGATGTGAAAATATGCAGCTTATATGCAGAGTACAAAGGTCATATTGATGGTATTGAAATAGAGTCGTATGCAGTTCTGGATGAAAGTATAGAAAAAAAAATAAACACATTCAGAAAGATCTGTGAGGCCTTTCAGCCAGAATGCATCATTTGTTCCGAACCTTTAGCAGTAATAGCTGCAAAGAACTTTGTGAAAAAACATAAAGTAAGCTGTATCTATGATGTTACAGAGTGGTATCCTTCGATGAGAATGGTAAGCGGATATTCATCTTATCTGTTAAAATTTATTCATGCAATTAAGTTTTTTATGATTCAATTGTATGCAGGCTATATAAGTACCCACTTTATTTTTGGGGAAAATACCAAGAAATTTCCTTTAGCTTACTTTTTCCCATTCAAAAACAGAATAGTTCTTCCCTATTTTCCTGATAATAGTTATATTAAACCCAATATTAAAAGTCTTAAAGGAGGGGAAATAACCGTTTGTTATACAGGGCAGCTATCTAAAGAAAAGGGAATTGAAAACTTCTTTATAGCTGTTGATACAGTACGTAGAAGAGAACCAGATTTAAATATTAAAATTCTTCTTGTAGGTGCTGCAAGAACAACAAAAGATGAAATTTATTTCTCCGAATTAATGAGAAAGTATGCTTGGAAGAATATAAAAATCCTTGATACTGTTTCATTTGAAGACTTTACTCAATCTTATGCAGATGCTGATCTATGTTTTGATCTTAGAGATCTGAACTTTGAAAGCAATCATTGTTTACCCATCAAAATTTTCTATTATGCAGCATCCGGTAAGCCGGTTATTTATACAAATTTGAAAGCGATTAGAAAATTTATGGATATATCTCTGTTTGGATCTTTGGTGAATCCAAAAGATGCAGAAAAAATAGCAGATATTGTTTTGAACTATGTCCATAATCCTGAAATTTATGAACAGCATGCACATAATGCAAGAGAGAAATATGAAAAAAAATATAGCTGGGACACTATAAAATATTCATTTACAGACTTTATACATCTAGCTTTGCAAAGATCAAGAGAATGAAAGTTTTAAAGACATTTATTTCCCGTTTTTTAATCCTGATATTGAGTTTCGGATTGGTTATTTTTTCTACGAATATGTGGGGAAGTGAGGGAAAAGGTACCATCTCTATAGTAGTAGCAAATGCAGCGGCTGTAAGTTTTTTTAGTAGTATTTTTTCAGGAAGCAGCACCTCTTATTTTGCTTCAAGATATAAAATCGAACAAGTTTTATTGTTTTCCTATGTCTGGTCGCTTTTGATAGGACTTTTGGTGCCATTTTTATTTGGTTTGATATCTGTCCAGAGCCAATATCTTATGTATCTTGTAGGGATTTCGATCTTTTCTTCACTTTTGTCAACAAATATTAGCTTGTTTATTGGAACACAGAATATTAAAAAGTTTAATCTTTATGCAGTTTTACAACAGTTAGTCCACATTATCTTTATCGGCATATTAGTATATATGTTTGGCAGAAAAGATGTTTCTGTATATTTTCTTGCCCAGATTGGATGTCTGGTATTCCTTTTTCTTACAAGCTTCTTCCAAATTATTAAAAAATGTAATATTTCTGAGCTATCTTTTTCTAAAGATGTCAGTAAAAATATGTTCGAATATGGCTGGAAAACCCAATTGAGCGCTTTTTTACAATTTCTTAATTATAGACTCTCATTTTATTTTCTAGAGCATTTTGAAGGTATTGCAAGCGTAGGAATCTTTTCAATAGGTGTTACTTTTTCAGAAGCAATCTGGACTATTACCCGAAGTATTGCTGTGATTTTATATTCTGATGTTGTCAATAGCAAAAGCAGGGAAGAATCTATTCATAAAACTAAAGATTCTTTAAAGTTGACGTTTATTCTCATGATAGGTTTTATTTTAGGAATTGTTTTCATACCCTCTCAGGTCTATGAGCTGATTTTCGGAAGAGAATTTAGGGATACCAAAATGATTATGCTTCTATTGTCTCCTGGAATTTTTGCTATTGCTATGAGTGATATGGCAGGCCATTATTTTTCGGGGATTAGGGAGTTGAAAATATTGAATGTAAAGTCTATAGCCGGTTTGGTTATTACCGTTATATTCTCTCTGGTGGCAATACCTAGATGGGGCGTTTTAGGAGCTTGTCTTACAACAGTATCTTCCTATTTAGTCTCAGCATTTGTGCTATTCCGTAAGTTTTACATGACCGCAGGATTTAGTTTCAAAGACTATATGATCTCAAAAGAAGAAATGAGAATTTTAAAAGAAAAATTTTTAAATAAGTAATAGAAATGAATCCATCCCTATCTTGATCAAAATCTAACAACTTATCATTTTTATTTCTTGGCTAA
Organism: Chryseobacterium sp. GW821-FHT04C04; assembly: GCF_059420365.1. Classification (NCBI taxonomy): domain Bacteria; kingdom Pseudomonadati; phylum Bacteroidota; class Flavobacteriia; order Flavobacteriales; family Weeksellaceae; genus Chryseobacterium; species Chryseobacterium sp. GW821-FHT04C04. The sequence goes on from NZ_JBWKTO010000007.1 coordinate 134,126, forward strand.
AAAATATTTTGAAAAATAAAGAAGCAGCCTAAAGATTAATATTTTACCTTTGTAATTATGATGAAATATTTTTGGAGCATATTTGTTGCGGTTTTTGCACTGGTAAGTTGTAAAAGTGATGATGATTCTTTGCAGAGAGTGGATCAGGTACTTAATATCTATATGAAAAATAGTGCCGGTCAGGATCTTCTGAACAATAAACTTACAGGATCTTACACCGGGTTTTCCGTGAACGATGTTTTTGGAACAAAAGATATTGCTCCGGTAAGTATTTCGTTACGAACGTCACCCGAGTCATTATTCTATATGGAATATCTCGCAGGCGCAAAGAGAAGAAGATTAGATTCTATAAGCCCAGAAAATCCGGGAACAGGTAATTCATACTATTCCAGAATGCGGATTACGTTTACAAAAAGTACTAATGTAAGTGATAATGTGATAGGATTGCTGGAAGTTCAGTATCGTAATACGCCCACAGCGTTTCAGGTTTCAAAAGTATTGTATGACGGAAACGAAGTGTTTTCAAAAAGTGCTGATGCACCAACTTCGATAAATACCATTACTATCACAAAATAATTTTTAAATTTGCACAATTGTTAGCTTATTATAAGCTAAACATCTAATATTTAACATCTAAATAAAATGTTACAAGTCAATTTTTTGCGCGACAATAAAGAACGCGTTTTAGAAGGTCTTAAGAAAAGACAATTCAAAAATCTTGAGTTGGTAGACGAGGCTATCGCTGCCGACGACGAAAGAAAAAGAATCCAGTTTGAACTAGATTCCCAGCTTTCCGAAATCAATAAAATTTCGAAAGAAATTGGACTTTTGATGAAAGAAGGGAAAAAAGAAGAAGCGGAGTCTGCAAAATCTAAAACAGCACAATACAAAGAGTCGAGCTCAGAATTGAAATCTCAATTAGAAGTTAAAGAAAATGACTTACTGAATATTCTGTACCAGCTTCCAAACATTCCAAATGAATTGGTAAAAAGCGGCGTTTCTGCTGATGATAATGAAAATATTTTCCAGTCTCATCCCGTAGAAGGTCTTGGTGAAGGAGCTATTCCTCACTGGGAACTGGCCAAAAAATACAATCTGATCGATTTTGAATTAGGAGTGAAAATTGCAGGAGCAGGTTTTCCTGTTTATTTAGGAAAAGGAGCAAGATTGCAGAGAGCTTTGGTTCAGTATTTCTTAGATAAAAACGTAGAAAAAGGATATACGGAAGTGAACCCTCCTCACGTTGTGAATGAAGCGTCAGGTTTCGGAACCGGGCAGCTGCCTGATAAAGAAGGACAGATGTATTATATCAACGAAGACAAACTATACCTGATTCCTACGGCAGAAGTTCCTGTAACGAACCTTTACCGTGATGTATTGCTTGATGAGAAAGATCTTCCGATCAAAAATACGGCATTCTCTCAGTGTTACAGAAGAGAAGCGGGAAGCTACGGAGCTCACGTAAGAGGGCTGAACCGTCTTCACCAGTTTGAAAAAGTAGAGATCGTAAGAATTGAAAAACCTGAAAATTCTTATGCTGTTTTGGAAGAAATGGTAGAGCATATCAAAGAAATCCTTACAGATCTTGAACTTCCTTTCAGAGTATTAAGACTTTGTGGTGGTGATACAGGTTTTGCTGCTGCCATGACGTATGACTTTGAAGTTTGGAGTGCAGCTCAGGAAATGTGGCTGGAAGTAAGCTCTGTGTCTAACTTTGAAACGTTCCAGGCAAACAGATTAAAGTGCCGTTACAAAGCAGATGGGAAATCTCAGTTGGTTCACACTCTAAATGGGTCAGCAATGGCTTTACCAAGAATTATGGCAGCATTGCTTGAGAATAACCAGACAATAGATGGAATTAAGCTCCCTAAGAAGATTGCAGAATATGCAAGATTTGATGTAATTAACTAAGTTTAGAAAAAGCTTAGCATACAATAAAAACCCACCGAAATTCGGTGGGTTTTGTTTTTTTCTGTAATGATAATAATTCTTTTATCAGTGTTTTGTATTTCTAATCTTTATCATAAATGACTTTCAGATCCTATTTTATTCTTATCGAATAATCATTTAAATTGATATTGTCCATCTTTCCTTCATATTTCTTGTTTTTTTTGCATGTGATATCAAACTTTTTAGCTCTTTTTTCTGTCTTTTTTTCTAAATAAATACTGCTTTTAAGGAGAAAAAAACATAATTAAGACACTAAAAAGTGTTTTCTTTGTATTTTATTTATAATTGAATATTGTTATTTATTTTATTATAAAAGGTTTAGTATTTATATAATTTAATAATATTTTGTTGATATCGTTGATTTTAATTCAATTAATTATTTGATTGTCAAATGTTAAATTTTGTTAAATCTAATTGGTTTATCGAATTAATTTATACATTTGAAAAAGAAACGGAGTAATACTTAGGTATTGTATATTTAATTTATGATTGTATTGTGATAAATGTAATTTAAATAATTGTATTGTTGTAATAATTCTATTTTGATTATATGATTTTTGAGAATTTATTCTAAATAATAAAATAAATTACTATGAAAAATTTAAAATCATTATCTGATTTCCAGAGTGAGATCAAAAACAAAAAAATTTCAAGAGAATCTATGAAAACTATTGCTGGAGGGAAAAGAGTTATCCAGCATACAAAACGTTCAGATAATGGAGGTGCTGACACTGTCTTATTTACTTATGATGAGTCCGGGCATTTACTAGGTACTGAATGCTGGTCTGGATGTTAAGATAATCACTTTAAACGTAATTGACTACCATTTTGGTAGTCATTTTTATATATGATATTAATAATTTCTGATGAATATGATACTTCAACTAATACTGTAATTGATTGGTTGGATTACTTTCAAATAGATTGGGTAAGGATTAATGATTCGGATGAATGCGAGTTATCTGCTATTGATTCAAAAACTTTTATAAAGTTTAAAAATACCATTCTTGATATAGACGGAATAGAGGCAGTGTGGTACAGAAGAGGCTTTATTTCTGTTGGAGATTTTAAGAGATCTGAAACACCTCAATTGAATTCCTATTTATCTCAAAACAAAAGCATTTTGCATGAATTTCTTCAATATAAATTATCTGATAAAAGGCACATTAATTCTTTTTACAAAGCAAATGTGAATAAATTGATTGTGAATGATATTGCAAAGGAAGTGGGTTTGAAAATTCCAGACTCCTATATCAATAACAAGCTTTTGAAGGATAAGAAGTATAAAAAAACGATTACAAAACCCATTACCCCAAGTTTTTTGGCAGGCATAGATGATATAAGAATTGATTCATATACTAAGATCTTAGAAGAGAATTCTATTAAAAATTTCAATACCTCGTTGATCCAGGAATATATTGAGAAAAAATTTGAGATCAGAACATTTTATCTTTTGGGAAAATGTTGGAGTATGGCGATTTTCTCACAATCGGATAGTAAAACTCAGGTAGATTTTAGGAGGTATAATGGCGATATACCCAATAGAAATGTTCCTTTCAAGCTTCCCGAGTCGATCGAAAACAGGATTGATCAGCTCATGAAGAAAGTTTCTTTAGAAAGTGGTTCGATTGATCTGATGTATTCCACGGATAATGAATTTTATTTTTTAGAAGTTAATCCTGTAGGTCAATTTGAGATGGTATCATTTCCATGTAATTATCATTTAGAAAAAGAAATTGTATTACATTTAAATAGCGAATATGAAAAAGAAGACTAATGTTGATAGCATTGTACATGAAATTGAAGCCAATCACAGCAAATTACCTCTGTTTTTCCAGGAACTTGAATTTAAAAAGACGAAATTATCGAAAACCTCTGACAGAAAAATTTCATCAAGTTATTATAACACCAAAAAACTAGAAGCTTTTAACTTCTATAAGCCTATTTTAAGAATAGAAAAATGAAGAATGATTATTTTAGATTCTTTACGAATTGTATTGTCACAAAAGGGTATACGAAATCTATTATCAGTGATATCCAGAGGGAAAAATCGGAATTTATACCCAATTCCTTAGCGGAAGTTATTGAAAGACTCAATGAAAAAGAAAGTTTACTTTCTCTTTATAAAGAGTATGGAGAAGAAAACAAAGAAATAATTGACGAGTATTTGGATTTTTTGGTTCAGGAAGGGTATGGCTTTTATTGTAGTGGGGAAGAGTTTGACATGTTTATTGATTTAGATCTGAAATATCAGAATCCGGATCGAATTTCAAATACAATTATTGAAATAAAAAAAGATGAACTACACTCTCTGAAAAGAGCTATTTCACAGATGGAAAAAATTGGCTGTAAGTTCGTTGCGTTAGTTTGTTATGAAAGTTTAGAGCCTAATGATTTTGACACTATCAGGCAAATGTTTGATGATACAATTGTAGTATCAGTTGAAATCATTTCCCAATATTCAGATCGCTATACAGATAATACGATTCAAGAAATAAGTGAGAAATTTAGAAGGCTTAGTTCTTTATTTCTATTTAATTCTCCTCCCAAAATGAAATTGAGGACGAAGAAAATATATTGTGAAGTAACATTTTCTTCCAAAAAATATACAAACTTTAGTTTTTGTGGTGGAGTTTCATCTGATTATTTCCAGACAAACCTTCCTAAAGTTTTAGAAGCAATGAACTATAATTCATGTCTTAATAAGAAAATAGCAGTAGATATAAATGGAAATATAAAAAACTGTCCATCTATGCCTCAATATTTTGGGAATATCAACGACACTACTTTGGAAGAGGTTCTGAAAGACAAAAATTTTAAACAGTATTGGAATATCACCAAAGATGAAATAGAAGCATGCAAAGACTGTGAATTCCGTTATATATGTACTGATTGCAGGGCTTACACAGAACGAAGCCACATAAATAAGCATGAACTCGACGTGTCAAAACCTTTAAAATGTGGCTATGACCCATATTCAGGCGTGTGGAAAGAATGGAGTAAGAACCCTTTGAAGAAAAAAGCAATCAGTTATTATGGAATATAGCTGCCCTATAGTATTTCTAATTTTTTCTAAACACTAAAATCAGGTCTTATGATATTATTTAATAGGGGTTGAAGACAGTATAGCATTATTCAGTAACGATAATAATCTTTTTATCAGCGTTTGTAAGTTTTGGGGTTTTATCATAAATGGCTTTCAAATCATATTCTATTCTTACCGAATGATTATCAATCTGCTTCAGCCAGTCGTGTTTTCCTGAAATTGATTGTATTGGGTTTTCAAACCTTATTGTGGTCCCGATCTTTTTGAAAAACATGATCATCATACCTCCGATCTTCTCAGTCTCTTCCTTTGAGCTTTTAGTTCGGATGGCTTCTTCAATACTTTTAAGGTTAAAATTTTCGGTATTGATGGTTAATGTTTTTCCATCCCAATTATTGTAAATATTCTGATCTAGGGGTAATTTTTCTGTTTTTGTAAAGTTTTTCAATGCCTGATAATCCTCCTGAGCAAAATGTTCCATTTTAAAAGAAAAACCTGCCAGCTTATTATCTTCTTTCGTTGATTTCATGAAGATCTTTTTCATAATCTTGATAGAATCCGGATTTTCAGTTTTTAATTTTCCTTCCTGCTTGGCAAGATCATACATACTCGTCCAGGTAGTCGGGAGTCTGTCCATTTCTCCAAATTCTTTCTGCTTTAGTGAGTCTGGTGTCATGGCCATCATTTCTTCCATAAATTCTTTCGTCTCGATATCGGTAATGGAGGTAGAAGCGGCATCTTTATGATAGACAATTTCAGAATTGACACTACAAGACTGCAGTACAAAAAGGCTTATCAGGAATAAGACAATGGTTTTCTTCATGGTTTGTTTAAATACAAATTAATGGCAGTTAACAGCCCCGTTTGGATCTTTGATGATGGTCATGGCTTCAGCCTTCGGAGAAACATAAGGAATTCCCAGTTCAAGACCTCTAAGAATAAATAGTCCTCCTAAAATAATCATGATGACCGGAACAGCTTTCAAAACCTTTACCCTGAAGGCCTGATTCATGAGATTTCCCGCTAAAACGATAGCAAACATGAATGGAAGGGTTCCCAGACCAAATAAAGCCATATATAAAGCTCCTTGCCATATTCCTCCTCCTGCGAGGCTGGCGGTAAGAGCCATATAAACCATTCCACATGGTAAAAAGCCATTCAGGATTCCTGTAGTAAATCTTGAGCGGTAATCTGCTTTCTGAAGCAATCGGCCTAAATTTAATTTAACAGTGTACAGAAATTTAGACAGAAAAGGGATTTTTGAAGCAAAATCTTTTCCTCCAAATGAAAATACAGCCATAATAATCAGCAGTACTCCCGCGGTAATTGTCAGGTATTGCTGAAAGCCTGCCATTTCAAATCCTTGTCCTATAATCCCCAGAAGTGCACCCAATAATGAATAGGTGAAAATTCTTCCGAATTGGTAAGTAAGGTTCTGAAGATAAAAATTGGCAGCCTGCTTTTTGGTTAATCCCATCGATAAAGCAATAGGTCCGCACATTCCGATACAATGAAAACCGGAAGCAAAGCCTAAAGCAATAGCCGATACAATAAGTCCTATTTCCATATCACATCATAATCCATTCTGTAGTCTGTCTTATCTTTGGTCCAGCTCAGTCTTAATGTATAGTTTCCTATTTTTAATACCTGTCCGGGTATTATGAAAGACTGACTGGCGTCAAGCTGTACAGATTTTTTAATATCTAAATTCTGGTCGTCGGTTCTGTTTAAAACAAATTTTACCGTAGTGTTTGAGTTATTATATTCTTTTGGAAAAGTAATTTTAATTCCTTTGGTATCCTGACTGTATACCGGTTTTTCCTGTAAATCATCAGCCTTTTTCTTGGCGTCAATCACATCCTGATACTTCAATTCCTCTTCGTAATAGTTATCGGTTACCATTTCAGAATTCTTCTGCCCGTTCGGAAAAAGAAATAACATGGATAATATAAAAATTATGAATGATAGTAATGCAATTACAACACCGTGTCCCCAACTAAAGTTCTTCATTTTTTTTCTAATTAAAATTGCAGTTTGAATGGTCCTTCAAAATATGTCTGGTATGAGTCTATCAATTTACCTTTCATATCATAAACGCCAATAGTAATATTTTGTTTAGAGAGTTTCATTTCATCTTCCGGGAAGCTGATATTGACTGTTCCCTTAGTAATTTTATCTCTATCTACCTGTATTTTACTTGATGCACTGTAAGTGATCTCACCATGTACAGGATCAATTACTTTGATGGTAACGATTTTTTTCTCGTTGGTTTTATTAAGGAAAGTATAATTATAAGTATTGGTAATTTTACCGTCTCTTACAAAGAATGTGCTGCCTGCCGGTTTGATGAATTTAGCTTCCATTTCACCACGGCTGTATAACAGATAGCCAAGGAATCCAACCAAAATGAATAAGAATATAGAGAATCCTTTCATTCTTCCTGTGAATTTAAACTGAGTTTGCTGTTCAATTTCATTCTCGGAAGCATATCTTACCAATCCTTTAGGAAGACCTACTTTTTCCATCACTTCATCACAAGCATCGATACAGGCTGTACAGTTGATACATTCCAATTGCTGTCCGTCTCTGATGTCAATTCCTGTAGGACATACCACTACACATTGGTGACAGTCTATACAATCTCCTTTACCTGCCGCTTTTCTGTCTTCTCCTTTTCTCCATTTTGATCTGTTCTCTCCTCTTTTGAAGTCGTAGAAAACATTGATAGTATCTTTATCAATCAATACTCCCTGAAGTCTTCCATAAGGACAAACCAACGTACAAACCTGTTCTCTGAACCATGCAAATACAAAATAGAATGCAGCTGCAAGCAGAATCATTACGATGAAATTGGTAGGGTGTGTAAATGGTCCTTCCCCAATAATTTTGAATACCTGTTCATATCCTACGATATACATAAACATGAAGTGGGTAATGATCAAGGAAATGATGACATAAACAGTCCATTTCAAACTTCTCTTCCAGATTTTTTCAGTATTCCATTCCTGTCTGTCCAGCTTCATCTGCTTGTTTCGGTCACCTTCAATCAGATATTCGATTTTACGGAAGATCGATTCCATAAAAATTGTCTGAGGGCAAATCCACCCGCAGAAAATTCTTCCGAACGCAATCGTAAAAACAATAATAAAAATTAAAGATGCGATCGCACCTAAAGTAAGGATAAAAAAGTCCTGTGGATAGAAAGGCTGTCCAAAGATGAAAAATTCTCTGTCTATAACATTGAACAACAATAATGGGTTACCATTGATTTTAATAAATGGTAACGTAAAATAAATAATTAATAAGAGATAACTTACAATGTTTCTATAGTTGGTATATTTTCCTTTTGGCTTTCTTGGAAAAACCCATCTTCTCTTTCCGGATTGCTCCATTGTCCCTATAGAATCTCTGTAAGTCTCAGGGTCCAGAACCTGTCCCTGTCCGCCTCGTACTTCTAATTCTTCTATGTCTGACATTTTGTAATGTGTTTAAAAAAGAAAAAACATAATTCGTTACTATTTTTAAGGTAATAACAAATTATGTTTTTTTCATATGTTTCTAATTTTTCTAAATTATTCTTTTTCCCAATGTGCTTCTTCACCATATGGTGTAGCTCCTCCTTGTGCCGGAGTAATTGGTGGCTGCTCTTGGTTGATGTGGTAAACATATGCTGCAACATTTTGGATGTCAGCACCTGTTAATACTCCATTTTTACCCCAAGCCTGCATTGCTGTACCTGTTACCCCATTTTCTACAACGTGGAATACGTTTTTGAATAATGTTTTTTCAGGCTGATTGTGCCAGAAGTTGTCAGTAAGGTTTGGACCAATACCCCCTCTACCACCATCAGAGTGACAAGAAATACAGTTTGTTTTGAATACTTCCTCACCTGCAGCAATGTTATCAGCTGAATATTTTGCTGATTCAATGGTTACAGGAGGTTGTTCTTTCATGTACTTATCAATGCTTGCCAGCTGCTCCTTATACTCTTGCTCATACTCGCTTAGAGGGTGTGCAAAATCTGTGAAAGAGAAAGCTGCAATATATACAATACAAAAAGCAGTCCCAAAATAGAATAAACCTACCCACCATTTTGGTAATTGGTTATCCAACTCCATGATCCCATCAAAACCGTGGTCAATAAGGATGTCTTTTTCCTCAGTTTCTGATTGCTTTTTGAAAGCTGCATCATACATTCTTCTTAGGAAAGGAACTTTCTTTTCAGCTAGATAAGCCGCTTTTTCTTCTGGAGATAATTTTTTGAACTTGTTATTTTCAATCAAATCTCCAATGGCACTGTGGATATACGCCAGGATACCAGCGATTACAACAGTTCCCCAGAAGTAAGGCGAAGCTAGGAACGCGTAGCTCTGTACAAACAAATAATAAAAAACGATTAAAAGTCCGATTATTATTAAAATGTTTACGATAACAGGTGTTCTTTGTTTCATAAAAATAGTTTAATTTTTTAAATTAAAATCGTCATCCTCATCATCCCCAAGTGGTGCCTCTTCCTCCTCTTTGTAATATTTTTTAGGTCTGCTAAAAACATAGATTACTAGAGCGACGAAGAACAGCATAAAGAAAATCAGAGCCAACGTCTGGTAAAAGCCAGCGTTTTCTGTATTGGATAATATATCTTTAAAGTTCTGAGGAATCATATGAACCTTTTAATGTTTTTAGTTATTACTTGCTGTTTTGATTTCAGTTGTTTTGATATCGGTACCTAATCTCTGAAGATAAGAAATAAGAGCTACAATTTCTTTTTTCTCTAATTCTCCCTGAGGTCTCTTAGCATAAGCCACCTTAAGGTCATTTGCTTCTTTGAAGATATCTTTTACAATTTTTGCTGATTGGTTGTTAGCCCATTTGTCTGCAGAATCGATTTGAGCCTTAGTATAAGGTACATCGAATACATTTTTCATCAGCTTCATTTTGTCTACCATCTTAGTTCTGTCTAAGTCTGTAGCAATTAACCATGGGTAACGAGGCATGATTGAACCTGCAGAAGTAGATCTCGGGTTATACATGTGTTTGTAATGCCAAGAACTTGGGTTTTTACCACCTTCTCTATGCAAATCCGGACCTGTTCTCTTAGATCCCCATAGGAATGGTCTATCGTATACGAATTCTCCAGCTTTGGAGTATTGTCCGTTTTTACCGTTGAATCTTGTGATCTCATCTCTGAACGGTCTTACCATCTGAGAGTGACAAGCGTTACATCCTTCACGGATATAAATATCTCTACCTTCAAGTTCTAGCGGTGAATAAGGCTTCACTGCAGAAATGGTAGGTACACTTTTCTTAAGAGATAGTGTAGGGATAATTTCAATTGAACTACCAATAGATATGGTGATGAAAGATAAAATACCTAATAATACCGGAGTTCTTTCCAGCCAAAGGTGAGTACCTTCTCCTTCTTTTCTGTTTTTACTGATGTTTGCCAATGCAGGAGCTTCAGCAGGAACTTCTTTCTGGAATGATCCTTTTCTTACCGTAGCAATTACGTTAACGATCATTAGGATAGATCCTGAGATATAGAATAAACCTCCTACGAATCTCATTTTGAAGTAAGGAATAATTGCCGTTACAGTATCCAACCAGTTTTTCCATAATAATGTTCCGTCCGGGTTGAACTGCTTCCACATTAAACCTTGTGTAAATCCTGAAATATACATTGGAACTGCATAGAAGATAATTCCTAAAGTACCTAACCAGAAATGCCAGTTAGCTAATTTCACAGACCAAAGTTTTGTTCTCCACATGATGGGTACCAAATAATAGATAACCCCGAATGCCATGAAACCATTCCATCCAAGAGCTCCTAAGTGTACGTGACCGATAACCCAGTCTGTAAAGTGACCAATTTTGTTGATGTTTTTAGTTGCTAAAAGCGGTCCTTCAAACGTTGCCATACCATAACAAGTAACAGCTACTACGAAGAACTTAAGGATAGGGTTTTCTCTTACTTTATCCCAAGCTCCTCTTAAAGTAAGAAGACCATTTAACATTCCTCCCCAAGATGGTGCAATAAGCATGATAGAGAACCCTGTTCCTACCGCCTGAGCCCAAGCTGGAAGAGCTGTATACTGAAGGTGGTGAGGACCAGCCCAGATATATACGAAAATTAATGACCAGAAGTGAATAATAGACAGTTTATAAGAGAATACCGGTCTGTCTGCAGCCTTCGGAAGGAAGTAATACATTAAACCAAGTACCGGAGTTGTCAATACGAATGCTACCGCATTGTGTCCGTACCACCACTGTACAATCGCATCTTTTACCCCTGCATACGCTGAATAAGATTTCCAGCCTGTGAAAGATAAAGGTACTTCTAGGTTGTTGAAGATGTGAAGCATTGCTACTGCAATCCAGGTACCAATGTAGAACCATATTGCTACATAAAGGTGTCTCACTCTTCTCTTCGAAATAGTCAGGAACATATTGATACCAAAAATGATCCATGAGAATGCGATCAATATGTCGATCGGCCACTCGTGTTCTGCGTATTCCTTAGAGGTATTGATCCCCATAAAGAATGTAACGAACGTAGCAACGATCATAAACTGCCAAGTCCAGAAATGTAACCATGACAATGTATCACTGTACATTCTTGTTTTTAATAATCTCTGTAATGAGTAATAAATACCCGTGTAAACAATGTTACAAACAAATGCAAAGATTACTGTGTTGGTGTGCAACATTCTGATTCTACCAAAACCAAATGCACCATGAGTGTTTATTAACCCCTCAATATTACCCGATGCCAAACTTTTGATGGTCGTGTCATCTGTCCCGAAAAAGAATTCAGGTAGTTCCGGGTAGAAAAGCATTAATGCCGCCGTAAGCCCGAACGTAAATCCAATGAGACCGAAAACTAAGGTCGCATAAAGGAACGCACGGACAATACTATTGTCATAACTAAACTTTTGTGTTTCCATATCAACTATTCACTATTTTTCTCAATTTTTATTATTTTCTCCTATTTCTTTCTCGTCTTTATCTTTGTCGCCGCTTTCATCATTTTCTTTGACTCTTTCATCATCAAAAAGGATTCTGACAGCTGGAGATTCATCATCTTCAAACTGTCCTTTTCGGGCATACACTATAAATACGACCAAGAAAATCGCAGCTAAAGAAACACTGCAGAGGATCATTAAATATAGAATATCCATTGGACAACAAAATTAACCTATTTTCGGGGTTCAAATTTAGTGAAAAATAATGACATTCATCACGAAATGCCGATTTCAGCTAATTTAAAATCAGTCTAAATAAGGGCCTTTAAGCCTGCTTTTTGAAATATTTCCGACCTAAAATCCAAGTTGAAACTGTAGTAAAGGTAACCACTGTGATCGAACTGATTGGCATAATGATTGCTGCGAACAGCGGATGCATATGCCCTGTAACTGCGTAACTTAAACCAACAATATTGTACAGAAAACTGATTATAAATGTCATTTTCACAATGGTGATAGAGCCTTTACAAACATTCAGATAATTGTCCAGGGTGACTACTTTATCGCCATTCATGATGACGTCAGAGGATGGTGTAAAACTGTTGGTGTCGTCGGCAATAGCAATCCCTACATTGCTCTGTTTTAAAGCACCGGCATCATTAAGACCGTCTCCAAGCATTGCCACCTTCATATGCTGATCCTGAAGGGTTTTAATATAATTCAGTTTGTCTTCCGGGCTCTGGTTAAAGGCCATTCCTTTATAATTTGGAATAAGCTCCTTAAGCTGGTTTTCTTCTGAGGAATTGTCTCCGCTCAGGATAAATATTTTGTAGTGGGTTAGTTTTGTAAAAAGCTCTTTCAGTTTCGGACGGTATTCATTCTTAAAGATGAATTTACCTAAATATTCACCATTTTTACTGATATAAACTGCTGTTTCAAGGTTTTTAGGCTCCTGGTTGTTATACCGTGCGGATCCGATTTTATAAAGATTTCCTCTGACACTGGCTTCATATCCTTTTCCTGAAATTTCAATGAAATTCTCTACTGGGAAATAATCATCGCTTACCTCAATAAACTCATATAATGACTTTGAAAGCGGGTGATTGGAGTTCTTTAATAGTGTTTTGATATTCAAGGAATCAAACTCGTTGATCTCAGATCCGTCGTATTTGATATTTGATTTTTTTCTGTGGGTAATGGTTCCGGTTTTGTCAAAAACAATTGTATCAAGTTTCGCGATTTTTTCAATCGTTAAAGTATCTTTTACATAAAATTTATTCCGGCCTAAAATCCTCATAATGTGTCCGAAAGTGAACGGCGCAGATAAGGCAAGTGCACAAGGACATGCGATAATCAGGATGGCTGAAATAACCTGGAACATCGTATTCAAATCAATAAAATACCAATAAGTTCCTGCGGCTAAAGCGATGCCTAAAATAATGAATGTGAAATATTTACTGACGTTGTTGGTCAGTGTGTCTAGTCCTGTTTCATGTTTTTTAAATGCTTCTTTATTCCAAAGCTGCGTTAAATAACTTTGATCTACGTTTTTAATCACCTCAAGTTCTAAAGAAGATCCTACCTGTTTTCCTCCCGCGAAGATTTTATCTCCGGGTTGTTTGCTGATGCTTTCGCTTTCTCCGGTTATAAAACTGTTATCAATATTTCCTTCTCCGTTAATCAAAATTCCATCAACGGGTATGATTTCCTGATTTCTAACTAGAATTCGATCACCAACTTTTATTTCAGACAGTAAGATATTTTCCTGTTTTCCTTCAAAATCCACTTTCGTTACGGCAATCGGGTAGAAAGATTTGTAATCTCTGTCATAGGAAAGAGCACTGTATGTTCTTTTTTGGAAAATTTTTCCGAGAAGCATGAAGAACAAAAGTCCACAAAGAGTATCGAAATATCCTGGACCATAATCTGTTACCACTTCATAAATACTTCTTCCGTATAGAACAAAGATTCCTAAAACAATCGGAACATCAATGTTGACGATCTTATTTTTTAAACCGTACCATGCAGATTTATAATAATCAGAAGCTGAGTAAAATACAACAGGTGTCGCCAGAAGGAATATCAAGGTTCTAAATAAGCCTTTATAATGTTCCATCCAGTAATCTTCACCTCCAATATATTCAGGAAAGGCAAGGAACATTCCGTTACCAAAAGCAAAGGCGGCAATGGCAAATTTTACTAATAAAGACTTGTCGAGATGATCTTCATTTTTATCCGCCGTTTCAAGGCTGATAACCGGTTTATATCCTAGATTGGTTAAAAATTTAGCAAGTTCGCTTAATTTCAGATCGTTATGATTGAATGAGATCTGTAAGGTCTTTCTTGTGAAATTAACCTGCGAATATTTAATATGCTTATTTAATGTGTGAAGGCTTTCCAATAGCCAGATACACGAAGAACAGTGAATTACAGGGATTTTGAATGTAACAAGACTGGTGCTTCCTTCAGAAAAATCAGTGACTTTTTCAAAAATTTCAGGAGTGTCCAGGTAATCAAATTGGTTAGAATTCTCATCGTTCGGACGAATTCCTGCCCCTTTATTAAGCTCATAAAAGTTGCTTAAATTATTCGTGTTTAGAATTTCATAAACAGACTTACATCCGTTACAACAGAAAGTCCTTTCATCAAATAAAATTCTCTCTTTTTCTATACCTTGACCACAATGAAAACAGTTCTCGCTCACCACCATAATATATTGAACGACAAAATTATAACAATTTTTTTTGTTTATCGCGTTAAAAAGTTCTATTTTTGTGATAAATATCATATAAAATGCCGCAGGAACAACAGATAGCAATTGAAGAGAGGTTCGCCAAAGTTTTTAATGATAAATCATTTAAGGAAAGACTTTCTAGCGCAGATTTTGAAAAATACATTAATGGCAAGAAGAGACTGAGTTTTCAGAAACATGATACCATTTTCGAGGATGGTGAAACTCCCAAAGGAGTATTTGTTCTGGAAAAAGGGGCTGCCAAACTTTCGAAATCAGGAGCGTTCGGGAAAGATCAGATTTTAAGATTTATCAAAGAGGGGGATATCATCGGCTATCGTTCTTTGCTTTGCGGGGAAAATTTCCAGGCCAAAGCAGAAGCCATGACAGATATTGAATGTGTTTTCTTACCTGCAGATATCTTTATGTATCTGTTAGAGGTAGATCCACAGCTGTCTTTCGTAATGCTTCAAAAAATCTCATACGAATTAGGTGAATCTTCAAATACCATTACTTTCCTTGCCCAGAAAACGGTAAGAGAAAGACTGGCAGAAATTCTTTTGCTTTTGGAGCAGAAGTTAGGAGTAGATCCTGAAGGGTTCATTAAGATCTCATTGACGAGAGAAGAAATTGCCAATATTATCGGTACGGCTACAGAAAGTGCCATCCGCCTGATCTCAGAATTCAAACAGGATAGCCTGATTGAAGTAGACGGAAGAAATATCAAGATTCTAAACCACGACAAACTCATGAAACTCGGTCACGTAGTTTTATAAAATCATACAAAACTTAAGTCGGCCGAAGGCCGACTTTTTAACTTTTAAAATAGATAAATTATGTCTGTTCACTCTGAAATTAAAAAAGTTACGACTGAAACCTTGCGTAAAATGAAATTCGACAAGGAGAAAATAACAATGCTTACAGCCTATGATTTTACCACAGCAAAGATGGTAGATGCAGGTGGAGTAGATGCTATTTTGATTGGAGACTCTGCGGCGAATGTAATGGCTGGTTTTGAAACTACATTGCCGATTACACTCGATCAAATGATCTATCATGCCCAGAGTGTGGTAAGAGGAACCGACAGAGCTTTGGTGGTAGCAGACTTACCTTTCGGAACTTATCAGAGTAATCCTGAAAAAGCATTGGAATCTGCAGTAAGGATGATGAAGGAAGGAGGAGCACATGCTGTAAAAATTGAAGGTGGTAAAGAAATTTCCAAGTCTATCAAAAAAATTATCAATGCAGGTATCCCGGTAATGGGGCATTTGGGATTAACACCACAATCAATCTATAAATTCGGAACCTATAAAGTAAGAGCTAAAGAAGAAGCAGAAGCTGAAAAATTGATTGCTGATGCACAGCTTTTAGAAGAATTAGGCTGTTTCTCTGTAGTATTGGAAAAAATACCTGCAGAATTAGCGAAAAAGGTTACAGAAAGTATTTCTATTCCTACCATTGGAATAGGGGCCGGAGCAGATTGTGACGGACAGGTTTTGGTATATCATGATATGGTAGGAATGAACAAAGGTTTCAGCCCGAAATTCTTAAGAAGATACCTTGACCTTTACACAGAAATTACAGGAGCGGTTGCTCAATATGTAAAAGATGTGAAGAGTGTAGAGTTTCCAAACGAAAACGAAAGCTATTAATCCATGCAAAATCAACAACAATCTATCCAGGGAATATTATCCATTGCAGCACTGATTTGTCTTGCGATCGGGTGGTTCAATTTATTTTCTCCGGAAATCAATCATTTACTTTCAAGAAAGGTTTTCTATGTCTTGATAGGTGCCAGTTTCTTTATTCAGGCTCCATTGCTTACCAACAAAAACTTTGTTTATGCAATGTATGCTGCAGCAGCTATTTGTGTAATCGGAGCTTTTATACCGGAAGATTCAAAGCTTTCAGCCGTTAAAACAGCAGGGCTTCTGGCAGGGATTATTCTGTCATTATCCAATAGAAGAAGATAGACTGAAAAAGTATGAAGGAGCAGATTATATATGAAGACAATCATCTTCTGGTGATCAATAAAAAAGTCGGTCAGCTCGTACAGGGCGATAAAACCGGCGATGAATCACTATTAGAATCCATCAAGAATTTTATCAAAATAAGAGATGCTAAGCCGGGAAATGTTTTTCTCGGCTTGGTGCATCGTATAGACCGCCCTACATCAGGCTTGGTGATCTATACAAAAACTTCCAAAGCACTTTCCCGTCTTACCCAGATGGTGAAAAACCGTGAAGTAAAAAAAACGTATTGGGCTGTTGTGGGAAAAGAAATGATTCCACAAAGTCAAAGACTGGTTCATTACTTACAGAAGAACGAAAAAAATAATAAAGCGATTGTCTTTACTAAAGTTACAGAGGGGGCAAAAGAAGCGATTCTGACCTATCATGTGATCAAAGCATTAGATAATTACTTGCTTCTTGAAATTGATCTTGAAACCGGGAGGCATCACCAGATCAGAGCTCAGTTGTCTAAAACAGGAATTCCTATCAAAGGGGATCTGAAATATGGTGCGCCACGTTCCAATCCTGATGGGGGAATTAATCTTCATGCCAGAAAACTGGAATTTATTCATCCGGTAACTAAAGAAAACATTGAAATCATAGCTCCTGTTCCGCAGAATGATGCGATTTGGAGAGCTTGTGAAGAATAGTGAAGAATGTAAATAAAAAAATAAAAAGTCCATTTCAATTTAGACTGCCCCCAAAAAGTTAGACACTTTTTAGGGGCATTTTTTATGTATAAAAAAGAAAAATTTAGCATTGATTTT
>NZ_JBWKTO010000008.1:0-129611 GCF_059420365.1 Chryseobacterium sp. GW821-FHT04C04
TGTATAATGTATAATGTATAATGTATAATGAAAGGTACACCTATATATAATAGCAGAGGCTTTTTTAAAAACAAATATTTTTTATTTAAGTTTCGGCTAAAGCCAATAAGCTAGTTTTCTTTTTATTAAACGGGTTAAAACCCGTTTCTATTGAATTTTTACAATCTGGATGAATATTTGGATAAGGGTATCATGATTATTCGTTGATAGGATCATCAACCACAGTGAGCATGGATTTGCACAGAGGATGATGGATATAATATATAAGAGAGAAAGTTGATGATACAGAATGCACCTATTCATAACCCAAAACCTGGAATTGTAACCTTAAAACCAAAAAACCGAGCGCGAAAGCCGAAAATCATCATTCATCATTCATCATTCATCATTCATCATTTATAATTTATAATTACACCTCCCCTAGCCCTGATAGGAATGGTTACCCCCGCAGCTTAGCAAGGAGAGTTGGTGGGTTGGAGGGGTTGGAGATCGTTGGCGCGAGGAGTAGGAATGGATAGCAGGAATAGCTCCTAAGAAAGTTTGAGAGTTTGAAGGGTTTGAGAAAATTTGAATGTTTCTAAGAGGAAAGGTATGAAATGAAGTGTTGTTCTTTCCTAAGGGTATGTATGATAATTAAAAGAAACGTTTGACTAATACCTTATATATATAGTATCCTAATAGACATCCGATAGTGTCTGCTACGATATCCAGTGTTTCCATAGATCTCCCTAATCCCATTTCTTCCTGTAGGATTTCAGTAAGGAATGCATAGATAAGGATAATCTGAAAAAAGTATGAGAATTTTATTTTAGGGAATGCGGCAATGAAAGCGAAACCCAGCGCTCCAAATATGCTTAGATGCAATACCTTGTCGATCCCGCTGAACATGAACCAATATTCATTGTTTTCTTCTCCCGGCTTGAGAAGCATATAAGTAAGAAATGCCCAATAAATGGGCAGTATCTTACTAAATATTTTTGAAATCTTATCCAATGATTGCTTTGTAATCGTCTGCAGAAAGTAACTCTGACTGATCTGCCCCATCAGCAATTTCCAATTTGATGATCCATCCATCTCCATAAGGATCTGTATTTAACAGTTCTGGCTGAGCTTCTAATTCTGAATTAAACTCAATAACCTTCCCTGCAATAGGTAAGAATAGATCTGAAACAGTCTTTACCGCTTCTACACTTCCAAAAACATCTCCTCCATTAAGATCATCATCTACAGTATCTATATCTACGTATACGATGTCTCCAAGTTCTCCCTGAGCGAAGTCTGTAATACCGATTGTAGCAACGTTACCCTCGATTTTGATCCATTCGTGATCTTTGGTGTACTTTAATTCTGATGGTGTGTTCATTTTTAAATTTTTATTTTGTACAAATGTATTCAAAAATATAGTAGCTTCAAATATTGGAGATAAAAAAAGTCCTTCAAAACTGAAGGACTTTTAAGTTTGTATCATTTTTAGAATCCACCTCCGGAATCTCCGAATGTAAATGTGGCAGAAATACCTGCTCTAATTGTAGACAGCGGGAATGCTGTGGAAATTTTATACTTTGAGGTCATCTGTTCGTAGAACACTCTCAGGTTCAGATTCTCGGAAACATTGTAGTCTGCGGAAAGTTTGATATTCATCAATCTCTGTCCTCCCGTAACCTGTGCATCATTTAACAGGATATTCATAATGGATGTTTTACTGTCTCTTAATGAAATATCTCCTCTGATATTAAGGTCACTTCCTTTTCCTCTTGTTCCTCTTCCTCGGATATTCGCTGTTCCTAGTCTGAAATTTCTAATAATATATCCAAGTCTTACTACATATTCTGTATTCGCATCTTCAGTAAGAGTCTGGTTTACCAATCCCAACACCATCATTCTGGTTTTGTTATACTGTATCCCGAACTGCATATTGTTTCTCATGGTAACATCTACTCCAATAAGCGGTGAGAAAGATTCTACATATCCCACCTGTGCAAATGTATATGGATTGATTTTGTCCCCGGCATTTTTAATTACATTACCTGCATTATCCACGGTCTGATAGTATCCATTCGGGTTACCATGATAATCTACATTGCTTTGAATTCCTGTTGCGGTATAAGTCGCGGTATAAGCATGTAGAATATCAAACTTCGTGAACTGTCCACTGATCATTGGAATATTTTTTAACCCTGAATACGTAATTCTCCAGTTTGGTAATGGGAATCCTGACTTCTTCGGATTCCCCATTGGTGTCACCGATTTTCCTTCCATCGCTGCTCTAAAGGCAGGGATCAATACATAAGCATTTCCAATGCTATAATGCTGAGCAAATCCATTGTTATCCAATACAGCGCCTGGTCCTCCCAGCTGTTGTGAAAGTGCTCTTGCATTTTCCCTGATCGCCTGATAAACCGCTTGTCCATCTTTAAATGATGTACTAAGAAGCGATGTCGTATTGGAATACGTTATCATTTCGCTGGCAAATGTAAAATCCGTATTAGGAACCCCACCATTGGTATAGTTAAATCCTGTATGTGAGAAGTTACTGTTAAAGGTATGCAACACATTAAGATCTATTCTTAAATCATTCATCGGCACCACTTGTAAATCTGCTCTCAATTCTTTGGTAGACATCCTCACGTATGGATCTGTCATATAATTGGAACCACTCACCCATCCGTTTTCCATCACGGTTCTTCTGATATCAGCCTGTGATCCTAAAAGGAATCCAAGGGTTGGTCCTCCCAATGTCTGTCCTGAACCATACCAGTTTGGAGCTGATAATAATCCCGGAAGTACCGTACCGTTCGTTTCATTATAGCTTACATTCAATTGCTTGAAAGAAGTCAATAAGAATGCAGCGCTTTGAAATGGGGTAAGCTTATTTTTAAATTTATATTTCTTGTACCTGTATCTGTTCTTCTCCCATTGTTTTGTATAGACATTATTCAGAGAGTCCATCTCCTGTCTGCGTTTCTGAAGTTTAGCATTTATCTTTTTGAAATAGTTAAACTGTCCGAAGAACTTAGGAAGATCCGCTGAAGCTGTTGCCTGAATAACATTCGTATTCTGACCCACAGATCCTAAACTTGCTCCCTGATTAGTGTTAGGATCCACAAATCCAGTCAACGAAGTAGATCTTGCAGCCCAGTTGTAAGTAAATCCATATCCTACTTCTGCATCAATGAAATCCAGATAAGGAAGATACTGGAATGGCAATTTATAATTCAACTGTGCTCTGTGGTTATACAATACCGGCCTTCCCGCTCTGAATACATTTCCAAAGATCGACTTGTTGTCCATTGAATTTACATCCAGATTATCATTAAGGGTTCTGGTTGCAGAATTGATTTCCAGTTTTAATGATTTTGTGAAATTGAATCCTAACCCGTACTGCCACCCAAAGAAGAAGTTTCGGTTTCTGATGGCATCGAAATCACTGTTCATATTTCCATTCAGGATCGCCTCCACGTTTCTGAACTCAAGTTCATTGTAATTTCTATCGATTTCAGTTCTGAAAGATAATCTTGTAGGAATTGGATTAAAATTGAATTCCTTCACCCATCTCAGATACTTCGTAGATTTCGCAGTATCGCTGATCATTTTATTGAAAGGTTTGATAACCCACGGTTTGAACGTATAGTTATAATCAACATATCCTCTCAGATATTGTCTGTAATTTCTCTTGGTATAAATATCTCTGAAATAGTCATCGTTATAAACAGCCGTTACCGAAACGTTTTCGATATCGTAAAACTTAGGTTTTTTATTTGGATTTACTCTTTCCTTGTGCATATTCACGACTCCTATACTTCTCTGCTGAGTATACGTTCTCGCTACTTTTTTCAATTGTTCTCTGTTGGGTGCCTTACTGAATTCTACATCGGTATCCAGAGGATTATATTTCGGATCTTCAATGGTTTGTGAGTAAGAATAGTTTAAAGGAATTTTCACCCCTGTTTTTTCAGGAAGGAATTTATCTACATTGATCGCCGTATTAATGCTAAACGCTGATTGAGTAGACTGAGTCCTTTCTGCAGGTTTTGAATCAATATTTCCAAAACCAACGGATGTATAAGAAGCATTGGCATTTACTGTTGCCAGATCTCCCATGTTAAAGTTTAAGCTGGCATTTCCTGCATATCCACCATCATTTTCAATTTCAGAAAGACGGACTTCATTCACCCATAATATCCTTGTAATTCCGGCTCCTCCTCTTACATCTGCATTTCTTACCCCAATCATAATCGTGGTAATATTTCCTAAACTTGGTCTACCTTTGATATAAATATTCTTAAAAGGTTCCTGGTAGGCCGGATCCACTGTTCTGTCGGTAATTTTCACCCCCGATTTATCTCTTCTAATCTTAGCATCTACAAAGTTCTGAACATCAAAATCCACCTCATTTTCCATTGGCCAAATTTCCATAGGAGCTGTTGCCGTTGTAGGTGTCATTTTTAAAGATGATTCATATTCATAATAGTTATCAGTAGCATCACTTCCGAAACGGATAAAGAATTTGGTTTTCTCATCCATTCCTATTACTCTATTCAATGGATCATGAGCATGTACAAAAAGTTTCAACTTTTTATATCTTCTCATATCCAGTGTTGTATTCTTGAATACTCCTCTTGCTTCAGATTTAAGGTCATTTACTTTCATGTAAAGTGAAGCCTCATTTTGCCTTTGAGCTCCAGCATTTCCACTTAATACCTGTCTGTCAATACCTGGAGGCAATACATATGGGGGCTGATTTAAAGCATTCTCTTCAATATTCACACTTCCTACTTCAAAATTCGGATCTACCACTTCTCCTATCCCTTCTTCAGGACCTGAAACAATTGTACTGGCAATTTTATTGTTATATTTTCTCCAGTCTGATCTTACAAGATCCATTGTTCCAAATCTTAAAGTGGATGTTTGGTCGAACCCTGCCAACATTAATCTTGCAAATCTTACATTATTGAGTACCGAAGCATCATGTGTTCCTTCCTGCAGATCATACTTAGATACTGGAATTCTAAATAAGAACCATTTGACATCTGCAGTCTGTCCATTCTGAAATGCTGCTTTTACGGTCTTTACATCAACAATATTGTTTTGCCCTAATGACAAACTTGGCTGATCAAGCTTTACAACATACTGATTATAATTTTCAGTCTGATCAAGGTTGTAATCTTTATTGATATCTTCCGCATCCGGAGTTTGTGAAGCCACATTCAGAGAGTTTGCTTCAGAGTTTCCTTCAGGATTTCTGAAATATTTGTATCGTTCCACAACTGAAGCAGCCTGGCTACCCGTAAATTTATCAGAAAGATAAAATACAAAGTCATCCACTGCCGGGTCAGCAATATTGGTTACCGGGTTTACAAATGTATTTCCGAACCTCATGGCTTCCTGGTCAGAAGTAAGACCATCATACCCCGCATCCTGTACTTTTCTGTCCTCTCCTTCTGTAGAGAAAGCATATAAAATTGGTGGCTGTTTTGGCTGTACCCCCCAGGTCGAATTCGTAGTTGATGATGGGGTACCAGAAGTTGGAAGTCCATTTTCATACTGCATTTTTCCATCTTTCAAAACATCTTCTGATACGTTTCCTAAATGAAGTAAAAGTTTTGGATCGGTCCCCAATGTTTTACCATCCGCATAAGGATCCATCATCCAGAATTCAACGTATTCGATGTTTGAAGTAACAAAGTTTGGAACACTGATGGATCTCATAATCCCTGCCCATCTGCTCTGTGCCTGCTCCGTTACCGGGTTTACATTGTATGGTCCTTTTTCTTTAGGGAAATAAGAGATATCAAAAGTATTGGTAAAGGTCTGTTCCCCTGCAACGAAATCTCTGTTGTTGTAAATCTCCGAGTATTGTACTCTTCTTGAAGCGTGATTGGATACAGACTGAGGTGTAATTCCTGTAGGAGCTTTCCCTCCTACTCCCCAGAATCTAGGGTCGATATTATACCATGTTAATAGTCCTCTTCCATATCCGCTTGTTATATCGTCATTGGCTGGCACCGTATTAAACGGCGGCAGTGTATTTTTTTCCGGTTTTGAAGCCAAGCTCCATGCTGCCGGTTCTTTTAATGATATTTTGGAAGTTGTTTGCTCAAAATCGTCAATATAAGACTGGTTATTGGTCCCTTTATTCAGTCCAGGCATTAAATAAGCTGCTTCCATCTTAAAGTTTAAGTTAGATGGTGCTTCGGTTTTTACCATAGGAAGCTTATTGGTAAGCCTTGTCAGATAAGGAGCCTGATTGTTATACATCAAGTTGATTCCCGCCATGGTATTGTTTACCGCTTCCTGTCCGAAGTTTACTTTCTGGGTCAATGGAGACTCTGAGTAATTGATTACTGTTCCTCCTAAGATAAAGTTCTCACTGAATCGTCTCTCTAAATTTAATCCTAAGAATCTTTTTCTTTGGGTATTAAATGTCAATTGGTTTTCCAGTGAAATATTGATAGCCTGTCCGGACTGTTTTACATTTTCATTGATGATAGTAACTGTCCCCAGCATATAGTCTACGGTATAGTCTACCCCTTCGGTAAGCTGTACTCCGTTTGCTGCTACTTTTACCGATCCCTGAGGCACGTTTACTGCACCTAAAGAAATACCTTGTCCCTGAACTCCTTTATAACGGCCTTCCATTGTATATCTCTGTGAAAGGTTACTGGAAAGAACAGCTTGTTTTTGCTTGGTATAAAGATCCTGGAAAACATATTGAGGATCAAAAGTTCCCCCTAAAACCTTTTGCATATAACTTCCGAAAGGCTGTACTTTGGTAAAAATAACCCGCCCTGTTTCCGGTCTGATGGTAATCCCGTTTACAAAGTCGAATATTCCATCTCCTTTACTGCCATCTTTATTATTCTGGATGTCCCCATTCATATTAAGACGGTCCCAGTTGAATAATTTCAGTAAGTTCTGATCCTTTACAGGCGTATCCGGAAGGTAGTTTACCTTTCCTCCTGTTTTGGGATCTCTGTAGTATACATTCAGGATAAATCCATCCGGTGCTACCTGTCCTGCATCCATAGAATAGATATTCTTCATCATCAGGTCCCACATCGGAGATTGAGTGTTCACTTTATTGTTTACTCTCAATACTTTGGTAACAAGCACAGGGCTTTCTTCAGAAAACTCCCCTACTTTGTATACTTTATTGCTTCCGTTAACGGTATAGGAATATGAAACAGCTAAAAGCTGTTGGTCATTCAATTTTTGATTTAATGAAATATACCCTAGCTGTGGTTGAAAGGTAAATTCGTTAGCATTCAGTTTTCTGGCTTTTGTATTGTATATGAATTGCTCTCCATTATCATAAGGAGTGGGATCTGTCCCAATTACCTGTCCCTGGAAAATAGTACCGTAGTTTTTACCGGCTTCTCTGGATCCTGCTACTGACGAAACTGCATCATATAAACCGTTCAGTGAGTTATCCGGTAAAGTAACACCACCAGGACCTTCTCCAAGGTCTCTGATTCCGATAATACTTTTCTGATAGGCAAGATTACTGTTCCCCTGATCAAGTACCCATACTTCTAATCTGGTAATATTAATGGTGGAATTGATCTGTGGGTAATTAAGTAAGGCATCATCATATTTGTTCAAGAAATAGTGTCCTAAGAAGTAGTGCTGATTTTCTTCATAGTCAATAGCGTTGACTTTAAAGTTATTCATAACACCACCACCCTGTACTACAATATTACGAGCCTCACCCTGCTGTTGGGAAAGGACCACTGTTCCAAATGTTTTTCCTAGCTGGAATTCTGTTTTCACCCCAAACAGTGATTGCGAACCACGGATCAGACTGGTTGAAAGCGGCATATTTACGTTACCAAATTCAACTCTTTTGATGATTTTATCTTCTCCTCCTTCGTTGGGCTTATCTACATTTCCAAGGCCTTTGCTTTGAAGATCTTTCCAGCTTCCTTTTGCCTGCCAAACGAGATTCATTCTGTTTTCAAAAGCAAACCCACTCTGGGTATCATAATTGGCTTTTAACTGCAGGTTTTCCCCTACTTTACCCAATAATCCCAGCTGAATTCTCTGATCGATATCAAAGGTAAAGCTGGTCCTGTTTTGTGGCAGGATCAAAGGGTTATCAATTTTTTGATATAATCCGGCAAAGTCCAAAGATGCATACCCTGAAGGAATAATTTCAATTTTATTACCCCCGAAAATCGTTTCAAACAACCTGTTATTGATCAAAAGTGAAGGAATAAGTCCTTTCTTCCTTGCATCTGATCTGTCTCTTCTGAAAAGAAGGTTGTATTTATCAGATTTCTCCTTATAATAAGCTTTTGTCTGGGTAGCAAGCATATATTCTTTATACTCTTGCGGAGACATCGCTGTAGGAGGGCCTGTTATGGTATTTCCGATTTTAGGATATACATAGTACATCCCGGTTTTTATATCGTAATAGGCTTCGTACCTCGTAGGGTCGGCCACTTCATATTGTTTTCTTATGATCGCTGTATCATTCCGTACCTGCGCAAACGCGCTGACAGACATACACAGAAACGACAGGAACAAAAATATGTTAAGATGCTTACTTTTCGCCACCAAATGTTAAATATTTTTTAAGATTTGTTTAACCAATTCTTCTACCGAGATGCTTGGATTTTGTTTTATTATTCTATCCGCAATCTTCTCGCTCGCCCGCTTAGGAATTCCTAAAACTTCTAATGCAGATAACGATTCTTCCTTAATTTTATTATCCACCATCACAGAAATATTCGCGTTAGGATCACTGAATTTCTGTACTTTATCTTTAAGATCTACGATGATTCTTTCGGCAGTTTTGGCACCGATTCCTTTTGCTTTTTGGATGAGTGCACTGTTGCCTGAAAGTATGGCAGTAGCGATCTCATCAAGGCTTAGTGTTGACAGCAGAATCAATGCAGAAACAGCCCCTACTCCGTTAACGCTAATTAACAGATTGAACATTTCTTTTTCTGAACGTGTGTTAAAACCAAAGAGAAGATGAGCATCTTCACGGATGATCTGCTGGATAAATAAAATAGTCTGCTGATTCAAAACCAGCGTCTGTGAGGTCATCAAACTGATTCCCACGTAGTAACCAACCCCTTGTACATTGATTACCGCATAGGTAGGCGTAAGTTCTTGAACAGTGCCTTGTAAAGAAAATATCATTATTAATTTTTAAAACTCCCAAATATAGCAATTTAAACTAATTAATGTTTTCATTTCACGCGCGAATGATTTTTAACTTAAATTTCAAATAAGAATTCAATGAATTAACATAAAAGCAAAAGACTCCAAAATATGGAGTCTTTTCATGATCACAACACAGTTTAAAGTGTCATTTTTTAAATAAGAAAAATCTGATCAGAGCTTAGTGATTACTACTCATAATCTCAATTTTTAGATTTATTTTTTTTCTCTTCTTTGGGCATCAAGAACAGCAATCGTAGCAAGATTTACGATCTCGTCTACGCTTGAACGCATTTGAAGAACGTGTACCGGCTGTTTTAATCCCATTAAGATAGGTCCTATAACCTGTGCTACTTTCATACCTCTCAGAATTTTGTAAGAAAGGTTTGCGCTTTCCAGATTCGGAAAGATGAATGTATTTGCTGGCGTTGTCCCTAATTTTGAGAATGGATAATCGCTCAGGTGATCCGCGTTCATTGCAAAATCAGGTTGAATTTCTCCATCTACAATCATTTTAGGATATTTCTCATGAAGGATGCTAACTGCTTTAGCTACTTTCTTGGAGGTTTCAGAAATAGCAGCGAAGTTTTCGAAACCAAGCATTGCAATTCTAGGTTCAATAGCAAAAGATTTCACTGTAAATTCTGCCATTTTAGCAATATTCACAAGGTCTTCAGAGGTAGGGTTCTGATTGATGGATGTATCTGCAAAGAAGATAGGTTTCTTTTCAGACAGGATCATCATCATTGCCGCTACTTTGTCTACTCCTTTATCTTTTTCAATAACTTCCAACACAGGACGCAATACTGAAGTATAGTTTTTAGAGAATCCTACGATAAGACCATCCGTATCCCCATGTCTTAGCATTAGAGGTCCAAAATAATCTCTCTGACGAACATATCTCTTCGCTTTGTACTCGTTCATTCCTTTTCTCTGACGAAGTTTCCAAAGGGTTTCTCTGTATTTTTTTCTGTTTTCTTTCTGATCATCATCACTTGGATCAATGATAGGAACATCCAGAGTAATTCCGTAGCGCTCCATCTGCTCTTGGATGTATTTCTTATCTCCTAAAAGGCTTGGATAAGCAATTCCTTCTTCATAAAGAATCTGAGCAGCTTTCAATACATTGTATTCTTCAGCATTCCCAAGGGTAATTCTTTTCGGATTGGATTTTGCACGGCTCTGCATCATTCTTACCAATCTTTCATCTCTTCCCATTCTGTCTAAAAGCTGGTGCTCATACTCTTCAAAATCAGCAATCGTTTTTCTAGCAACACCACTTTCAATAGCCGCTTTTGCTACAGCGCTTGATACTTTTGTGATCAGTCTGTTATCAAATGGTTTTGGAATGAAATACTCTCTTCCAAATTGCATATTTTGAACGTTGTATGCTAAAATTACAGCTTCCGGTACCGGTTCTTTTGCCAAGTCAGCAATAGCATGTACGGCAGCAAGCTTCATTTCTTCATTAATTCCCGTAGCCTGTACATCCAATGCACCACGGAAGATATAAGGGAATCCTAATACGTTGTTTACCTGGTTAGGATAATCACTTCTTCCTGTTGCCATAATGACATCTTTACGAGTCTCAATAGCAAGATCGTAAGCGATTTCCGGATCTGGGTTAGCTAAAGCGAATACGATAGGATCATTATTCATGCTCAACAACATTTCCGGAGTCATCACGTTTCCTTTTGACAATCCCACGAAAACATCCGTTCCTTTTACTGCATCTTCTAATGTTTCAATATCTGTCTGAGCGATGAAGTCTAATTTTTCAGGAGTAAGATTTTCTCTTTTATGATTGATAACCCCCTTACTGTCGCACATCAGAACATTTTCTTTTTTCAGTCCTAATGAAATGTAAAGCTTGGTACATGCGATCGCAGCGGCACCTGCACCGTTCACCACCATTTTCACTTTATCAATATCTTTATTAGCAATCTGCAAAGAGTTGATCAATGCTGCTGCAGAGATAATTGCTGTTCCATGCTGGTCATCATGCATCAAAGGAATATTTAATTCCTCTTTCAGTTTTTGTTCTATATAAAATGCTTCAGGAGCTTTAATATCTTCCAGGTTGATTCCTCCGAAAGTAGGAGCAATACCTTTTACAATCTCAATAAATTTATCCGGGTCTTTTTCATCAATCTCGATATCAAAAACATTGATATCAGCAAAGATCTTGAATAAAAGTCCTTTTCCTTCCATTACCGGTTTTGAAGCTTCAGCACCGATGTCTCCCAGTCCAAGTACCGCAGTACCGTTAGAAATTACTGCTACCAGGTTTCCTTTTCCTGTATAATCGTAAACAGTTTCCGGTTTTTCATAAATTTCCATACAAGGAACAGCCACCCCAGGAGAGTAAGCCAGTGACAGATCTCTTTGAGAAGAGTGTGGCTTTGACGGGATTACTTCAATTTTTCCTTTGGGTTCTGCTTTATGATAATCTAGCGCGGCCTGGCTAAAGTTCTTTTCGTCACGATTGTTGTTACTTGACATAAAATTTTGTTTTTTGTTAAAGTATATATTTAATGTGGTAATCTACTAAGCTTTCAATTGGTTTCTGCACAACATGTCCCACATTTAAATTAAGTTCTGTAGCTACAGAACGTAGTATGTTTTCATAATAATAGGCAATAGAGCCGATGAAATTGATCTCGGCATCTTTTGCTTCCTCATAAGGAAGAACCTGGTATTCAAAGAAGTTTCTCATTTCTTCAAAAACCATATCCTGGAAATAAGGATGATCTTTTCTTTCGATCACAAATTTGGTAAAGTTTGCCAAATAGGCGTTTGGTCTTGGAGTATGATACATATTTCTCAATGCATCTTCTACGGTAAGCTGATAGTCTGCTTCAAATTCTTTGTGAAGGTCTGAAGGCAGTTTTTTCATGAAATATCTGCGTACTAATTGCTTTCCGATAGCACTGCCACTTCCTTCATCCCCAATCAGGAATCCAAGTGAAGGCAATTCAATCTTCAGATTTTCACCGTCAAAAAAACAAGAGTTTGATCCTGTGCCCAAAATACATACGATTGCAGGTTTTCCGCCATATGCTGCATATGCTGCGGCCATCAGGTCTTCCTTTACAATAATTTCTGCTTTTCCAAATACCTTCTGCAGTTCTTCTTCGATGGTTTCACAATTTTTTTTCACTCCACATCCGGAACCATAAAAAAAGACCTTGGTAATTGAATTTTTAACTGATATCAGATTGCTATTCTTCTGGATTTCAGGAGCGATAAGTTCTCTGTTGATAAAATTCGGATTGAAACCTATTGTTTCTGTTTTTAGAAAAACTTTTTTAAAGTCATCAAGTATTACCCAATCCGTTTTAGTAGAACCACTATCTACAATAGCAACCATATTTTAGATTTTAATTTAAGCTTGCTAAATTATGAATTTATCTTCAATTAGCATTTAAAAACAACCTGGAAGCTGTCTAAAATCATTAATGTTTAATCTCTGTTTTTTTTTCATTGAATTGTAAAAGCCAATCTTCTATTTCATCTTCCAGATAGGAAGTCTGTAATACCATTGCATTGATAAAATCATCGGGGACAGGTTCCCCGTTGGAGTTTTCAAGATTCCATAATTCGTTTGACATATTTTCATATTCAGAATACACTCTTTTGAAGCGGGAATTTTCTTTCTCAAGAGCCTCAATATTTTTCTGTTGAAGCTGGAATTTTCTGTATTTGTTTTGACGTTTCATACAAATATTATTAATAATTGGGTCATAAAAAATGGGAGTATATGCTCTTAATCGTGCACTACAAGATAGAAAAAACCATCAACACAAGGAGTTGAAAATGAATTTATTATCAGGTCATTATTACATCATTCTGAATATTAAAATTAGACATAATTTTTATTAAAAAAAATATTTTAACAACTTTTTTCAGTGTTTAACATATAGTTATAAATTTGCATATTCATATTATGAAGTTTTGTAATTATTGGCATTTTAAAACCATTATGAACAATCAGAGTACAGTAAGGTCTTCACCTGCTGAAATATAAACGCGCTCTCACTTCATACAATATGTACACAAATTTTTAGTTTTATATTAATTCAATGAAAGATATACTCATACGCCAGAAACAGGTTTTGTTCTTCATCATCGCAGGAGGACTGAGCGCTATTGTAGAAATAGGCAGCTTTAAGATTTTCAGCACCTCTCTTCCTCATTTCTTTGCAAGGGAAACCAACTTTCATGGTATACATTATCCTTTAAGCAATATTTTTTCTACGAGCTGTGGGATTATCACCAATTATTTTCTGAGTATCTGGTTTGTTTTTGAAAGAGGAAAGCATTCGAAGAAAAAAGAATTTGCTTACTTTATGGTCGTATCCTTCTTTTCAACATTACTCAGCTTAGGATTTTTCCAGATATTTTATAGTTTTATATTTAAAGACAATATCAATTTATTTTTTTATACCTTGAGCCCGGAAATGATCAGTAAAATTGCAGCAATATTGCTGGTTTCCATTCTAAATTATTCGGTAAAAAAGAAAGTAATTTTTAACGGTTAGGCTGTGACAAAAATTTTAAATTATCTATGGAGATTCTGGTTGCTGCTGTTGGCATTTTTTCTGACAGTTACCATTGGAATCCCGGTCTATATTTTATCTTTTAATAAAAAGCATTACAAGTACGGGTATAAACTTGTCAGACTCTGGTGTTTTGGAATGTTCTACGGAATGGGCTTCAGATATGATCTCATTAAACTTTCAGAACAGGAAAAGGACAAAAATATACCGTATGTCTTTATCTCCAATCATACTTCCATCATGGATATTATGCTTACCTGTATGCTATTACCGAATCATCCAATATGTTTTGTAGGGAAGAAAGAACTGGTAAAGATTCCTATTTTTGGAACCATATATAAAAGGATATGTGTCATGGTAGACAGAGCGAGTGCGAGAAGCCGCGCTGATGTATACCGGAGGTGTGCAGAGAAGATGGAGGAAGGCAACAGCATTGCTATTTTTCCTGAAGGCGGTGTACCTGATGACACTTCTATTATCCTGGATGATTTTAAGGACGGAGCATTTATGCTGTCTTCAAAACATCATTCTCCTATAGCTGTTTATACCTTTATCGGACTCAAGGAAATGTTCCCTTTTGAAAACTCAAAAGGCTATCCTGGAAGAGTAAAGGTGTATTTCAATGGAATCATTGAGCCTACAGATTCGCCAAAAGACTTAAAGGCAGAGGCTTATGAGAAAATAAAAAAAACCTTAATCAGGTATTCCGTTGAAAGGAAATAGTTATATTTGTTTGTGAAATCTATAATAAATATGTCAAATTATTCTAAACAAACCAATTGGGCCCAATTCATTCCGTTGGTTACTGTATTCTTCTTTTGGGGATTTGTAGCAGCCAGTAATGATATCCTGATCCCAGTTTTTCAAAAAGCCTTCAACTTATCACAAACTGAAAGTATGCTGGTCCAGATATGCTTTTATGTAGCATATACTGTAGGCTCTTTAATTTATATGGTCATATCAAAAAGCATTAAGCAGGATTTGATCAATAAAATAGGGTACAAAAACGGTCTTATTGTGGGACTTCTTATTTCTGCAATGGGAACCTTATTATTTTACCCGGCAGCCAATATGCATTCTTTTCCGTTAATGATCTCCGGATTATTTATTGTAGGGTTAGGATTCTCTCTTCAGCAGATTGTTGCTAATCCGCTCGCTATTGAGGTAGGTCCTACAGAAACGGGATCTCAGAGATTAACAATGGCTGGGGGAATCAATAACTTAGGAACGACAATAGGACCACTTATCGTTGCATTTGCTATTTTTGGTTCTGCAAGCGCAGCCAATACGGAAGCAAGTATCGAAAGTGTAAAAATACCTTATCTTATATTAGGAGCAGCTTTTGCTCTTGTAGCTTTAATGCTTAAATTTTCTTCCCTTCCTGCTGTAACGCCGACCAATAGTACGGATACAGATGATACAACTCCGGGAGAACACAGAAGTTCAGCTTTCCAGTATCCTCAATTGGTAATGGGAATGATCGCGATTTTCGTGTATGTAGGAGTAGAGGTTTCCACAGCGAGTAACCTTCCTGCTTATATGGAAAAAAACTTAGGATTTGAAACGAAAGAAGTAGCCCCTTACATCTCATTATACTGGGCATCATTAATGATTGGCCGTTGGACAGGTGCTGTAGAGGCATTTGACGTGAACGCAGGCTTCAAAAAGATCTTAAGATTCTTAGCGCCTTATCTTGCATTTGGTGTATTTTTATTCGTAAACGCGCTGGCTCATCATGATCTTTCTCCATTCTATGTATATGGATTTATCATTATTGCGATGATCATTTGTGATATCATGAGTAAAGGAAACCCGGCAAGAATGCTTTTAATTTTCTCATTAGCAGGAATTACAGCTCTACTTATCGGTATGTTCACTTCAGGTATGGTTTCTGTGTATGCATTTACCAGTGTAGGTCTTTTCTGCTCTACTCTATGGCCATGTATCTTTGCGCTGGCTATCAACGGACTTGGAAAGCATACCAACCAAGGATCCGGGTATCTTATCATGATGATTATGGGTGGTGGTATCGTAAGCTTTATACAAGGTTATATTGCAGACATTACAAATATTCACTTCAGTTATATCGTGGGGGTTGTTTGTTTTGCTTATCTTGCATTCTATGCGATCCGTGTGAGTGGGATTTTGAAAGCCCAAGGCATTGATCTGGATAAAGTATCTAAAGGTAATGGTCATTAATATAACAAGGAAAATATATAATAAGAAAAGATTTTGGGCAGGTGTATTACTTGCCCAATTTCTTTTATTTTACGGTTTCTCAAAATCCAACATGATGATTTGTTTTTTTGAAAGTTTCTTTGAGCTTCAGAAAGCAATACATCAGATGCTGTTCTACTGGATTCCGTTTTCTATGGGAGACCTTATCTATACTATATTGGGTGTTTTTATTTTGTATTATATAATCACTTTATTCAGAAAGCAACGAAGAAACGGTTCTATGATAAAGCTCCTGATTATTATTAATATCTTTTATTTTATTTATCAAATCTTTTGGGGGATGCTGTACTTCCAGACTCCTATCATTAAGAAGCTTTCAAGCCAGAAAGAACCGGATGTGGAAAAAGCAAAAAAACTGGCTCTTACCTATCTTGAAAAATGTAAGCTAACCCGACAGTCTGTTCATGAAAATGCTAAGGGAGTCTTTATCATCACAAATCTTACTGCTATACAAAAGGAAATTCTCGATCAGCAGGCTAAATTACCCTCTTATATATCAGATAAAAAAGCAACTCAAATATTAGCTATTAAACCAAGTTTATTCAAGAATGTCATGAGCTTTACCGGGATTTTGGGATATTATAATCCTTTTACCGCAGAGGCTCAATATAACTCTGAATTACCCCCTACTTTCATCCCTTTTACAACCGCTCATGAGAGTTCTCATCAGCTGGGTTTCGCCAGGGAACAGGAAGCTAATTTTGTGGGGTATTTAATAGGGATTCATTCCAGTAATCTGGAGTTGCGGTACAGCACTGAGCTTTTTACTTTAAAGAGTCTTTTAAGGTTCATTGTAGAGGAAGATCCTGAGTTTGTAAAAAATATTCTTCATCATTATTCTCCTGCTATGAAAAAAGACCGTGTTTATGAAAAAAGTTTCGTGTTCAGTCATCAGGGATGGCTTGATGACTTCTTTGGATATACCAACAATCTGTTTTTGAAAAGTAACCAACAGGAAGGCTCAGTCACTTATTCTTACTTCATAGATCTCCTCTTAAACTACGAAAAATAAACAAAAAAAAAGAATCGTATCAGGCGATACGATTCTAAAAACACAAATGATGAAAAAAAATTTATTACCTTGACTTGTTCCCTCATTCAAGGCGATGTAAAAGTACGACATATTTTATAAATACAAAAACATTTCTATCCTTTTTTAAAACTTTATGAAAACTTTATGATTTTTTAAGTTTTTTTGAGTTCATATCGAAACATCATAAATCGCAATTAATCCGAGATACACCGCGAAAAACATCAATTAAACACCATGTAACCTATAAAAAATTTAATAAATTAAACGATTGTTTAAATATATTTCATTGTACTTTATTCGATTTTTCACACTTTTAAAGTTGGAGTTATCATGCCAATTTTACATGATATCTCTAAAATTTGAGTCCAAAAAAACAGAGATATTTGGGTCAGAATGACGACATATATTTATCCTGTTTTTACCACAATTTATCCCTTGCAAAAACGCCCTATATTTTGTTTAAAAGAAGGCTCTTTTTGCTCCCAAAAGTAAAATTTAATGTAAACTTAACTCTGAAAGCTGAAAATATCTGCCTGCAAAAAACGATCCTCCATTTTGTCAAAAACATATCTTCTGAAAATCAGGTATTTTACTTAAAAACTTGTTTTATCAAGAAATAATCTAGCTCTGAAAACAGGGAAAATAAGCTAATTTTAATAAAAAAACATACTAAAAAATTTAATTTTAAATTCAAGTTTTGTAAAATAAAATACTGAGATTCAAATAAAATCTACCAACACCTGTTTATATCTCACTAATAAAGGAGATTTTTTTTTGTATATTTAAAACATCTGTGTATTTTAGATAAAAATATTAACATGATTTTTGACAAACTAATTAACCACCTAAAACTCGATAAACAGGAATTTATTTTCCAGTTCAACTCACATCCCAATTACCCATCTGCACTTGCCTTTAGTGATACACTCAACTTTATGGGGGTAAAAAATGATGCTTATGAACTTGACAAAGAGTATTGGGATGAGCTTCCGGAAGAATTTATTGCCATTGTTGAAAATTCATTCTCTCTGGTAAAAAAGTCAGGAAGCAACTATTCAGTATATTCAGAAAAGGCAAAAACTTTGGGTAAGGAAGAACTTTATACCAAATCAACAGACTTTGTGCTTTTATTTGAAAAAACAGAGAATGCAGAAAGCAAAACAGCTTTCAATTTCAAACCTGTCCTTTATTTGATTTTTGCTGCTGTTCTGGCCTATTCTTTTATAAGCCAAACGATCTATGAAGCCCTGTTCAATCTTCTTTCGTTAGCCGGCGTATATATTTCACTGGAAATTTTCAATCAGAAATTCGGAAATACATCCACTGTAATTGGAAGTATTTGTGGTGGTGGTGCTGCTGCTGCCAGCCAAACAGCCAATTCATGTGATAAAATTATAAAACAGGATAAAACAAGTATTTTAGGATTAAAGTTTTCAGACTTTTCTCTGATTTATTTTGCCGGGCTTGCTGTATTGGGTCTGTTTTTACCCGCAACAGCTTATATTGTAAAAGGATTTACTTTTGTCTCTGTACTTGCCATAGGATATTCTTTATACATTCAGGCATTTGTAGAAAAAACATTTTGTAGAGTTTGTCTCTTGATTATTTCAATCCTTGTAGGACAATTAGTCATCAGTAGTTTATTGTTCGAGAATCTCTCTTTCAGTATTGGAACACTTTTATTGACTGTTATTCTATGGGCGCTTGTTTTCTCTTCTATTATTTATTTTAATACTTTGCTTGAGCAAAAAGAAACGCTTCAGAAATCGAATGCTAAAAACCTTAGATTTAAAAGAAATTATGAGCTTTTCAAAAATCAAATGGAGCAGAACCAAAAAATAGAATTCCAGGATACTGAAACTTTCGCCGTTGGGAAAAAAGATGCTAAGCTTCGTATTTCCATCGTTTCAAATCCATATTGTGGTTTCTGTAAAGATGCTCATAAACTTGCAGAAGGTCTTTTAGAGAAATACCCGGATAACATCTCTTTACAGATGAGATTCAACTACAGCCCTCAAAGAGCTCCCGAAAAATACACTGGTCTTATTTCAGACTTAACTTATATTTATCATAACAAACCTGAAAAAGAGTTTTTACATGCTGTTGAAGAATGGTTTGAAACGAAGGATGAAAGCAAAATCAATGCTCTTTCCGGAGGAAATGTAACATCAGAAAACCTGAACCCACTGGTAGAGATGTCTAAGGAAAATAGTAATGCGGGATTAAGCTTTACTCCGATCTTTATCATCAACGGATATCA
Organism: Chryseobacterium sp. GW821-FHT04C04; assembly: GCF_059420365.1. Taxonomy (NCBI): domain Bacteria; kingdom Pseudomonadati; phylum Bacteroidota; class Flavobacteriia; order Flavobacteriales; family Weeksellaceae; genus Chryseobacterium; species Chryseobacterium sp. GW821-FHT04C04. Next base: position 19,259 of record NZ_JBWKTO010000008.1, read on the forward strand.
GTTCCCTGACAAGTATGATCGTGAAGATATTTTGTTCTTTATTGATGAATTAATTGAAGATGATGAGATTTAGTAAATAAATCTTATGCATTCAAAAATTTCACTATCTTAGGAAAAACAAAATAACCATCTGAAAAGGTGTAAAAGAGTAGAAAAGCGGTGATAAATGGACCTATTTCCGGTTCACCATTTCATTGAATTATAATTGAATTAAAGTAAAAATGTCGTCATGTATTGACGGCATTTTATAATGAGTATTAGTTTTGAAAAAAAAATTTCCTTTTTATAAGCAGCCAGATACCAAAGACTGCGGTCCTACCTGTCTCAGGATCGTAAGTAAACATTATGGTAAAAGTATATCCCTGCAGCAGATTCGTAATCTCTCCGAAACCACACGGGAAGGAAGCAGCCTTCTTGGACTGAGTGATGCTGCAGAAAATCTGGGATTCCGATCAATGGGAGTCCAAATTGACTTCAACACCCTCACAGAAGAGGTTCCATTCCCTTGTATTGCACACTGGAATAAAAATCACTTTGTTGTTGTTTATAAAATTGATAAAAACAACAAGGTATATATTTCAGATCCCAGTTATGGGCTGATTACCTATACACGGGAAGAATTTATCAAATTCTGGATCGGAGAAAATGCAAATGAGAAAACAGAAGAAGGAATTATCCTTATTCTTGAAACAACTCCGGCATTCTTCCAAACGGAATTTGATGCTGAAGAGAGCAAAGCCAGCTTTACTTTCCTTTCCAAATACCTTCTAAAGTATAAAACACTAGTTATTCAGCTTGCTGTAGGACTTTTGGGAGGAAGTTTACTATCCCTGATTTTCCCGTTTCTTACCCAAAGTATTGTAGACGTCGGGATCCAAAATCAGGATATCAACTTTATCTATGTGGTTTTACTTGCACAGATCATGTTGTTCCTGGGAAGAATGGGTATTGAAACCATTCGAAGCTGGATTCTTCTTCACCTTTCGGCAAGAATTAATATTTCGATCATTTCCGATTTCTTTATCAAATTGATGAAGCTTCCAATAAGTTTCTTTGACACGAGAATGACCGGAGATATCATGCAGAGAATAAATGACCACCATAGAATTGAGCAGCTTCTTACAAGCTCATCTTTAAATACATTATTTTCATTGGTGAATCTTATCATTTTCAGTATTGTACTTCTGTTTTATGATTACAGATTATTCATTGTTTATCTCGTAGGAGCGATATTGTATATCGGATGGATCAGCTTCTTTTTGAAAAAAAGAAAAGAACTTGACTACAAAAGATTCTCTCAGGTATCCCAGGAACAGAGTAAGGTAATAGAGCTTATCAACGGGATGCAGGAGATCAAAATGCATAATGCTGAAAAGCAGAAACGATGGGACTGGGAATTTCTTCAGGTAAAATTGTTCAAAATCCGAATAAAATCCCTTTCACTAGAGCAATGGCAATCTGTAGGAGGAAATTTTATCAACCAGATGAAAGATATTCTGGTGAGTTTCCTTTCAGCAAAACTGGTTTTAAGTGGAAATCTTACCTTAGGGATGATGCTTTCTGTACAATATATCATTGGACAGCTCAACAGCCCTCTTCTACAACTTATCGACTTTATCAAACAGACACAGGATGCTAAAATTTCCCTTGAAAGATTGGGAGAAATTCACGACAAAGATGATGAAGAAGACAAGAATGAACAATACGTCACAGATTTTCCAAAAAAAGACATAGAGATCAAAGATATGTCGTTCAGATATATCGGTTCTGATGTTCCCGTTTTTGAAGACTTAAACCTTACCATACCTTATCAGCAGACTACAGCAATTGTAGGAGCCAGCGGAAGTGGAAAAACAACTCTGCTGAAACTCTTGATGAAGTTCTATGATCCGGACAAGGGGGAGATCAGAATTGGAAGTACCAATATGAAAAACATTTCTCCAAGAAACTGGAGAGATCATTGTGGAGTGGTAATGCAGGAAGGATATGTATTCAATGACACTATTGCCAATAATATTGCGGTAGGTGAAGATCATATTGATAAACAAAAGCTAAGACGTGCCGTAGAAATTGCCAACATCAAAGAATTTATAGAAAGTCTTCCACTAAGCTATAATACAAAGATTGGAAATGAAGGTGTAGGAGTCAGCGGTGGTCAGAAACAAAGGCTATTTATTGCAAGAGCGGTATACAAATCACCTGAATACATTTTGTTTGATGAAGCAACCTCTGCACTGGATGCCAATAATGAGAAAGTGATCATGGAAAATCTTGAGCAGTTCTTTAAAGGAAAAACAGCTGTAGTTATTGCCCACAGGCTTTCCACAGTAAGACATGCTGATAAGATCATTGTGCTGGATCATGGAAAAGTAGTAGAAGAAGGAAGCCATGCCGATTTGGTAGATTTAAGGGGAGAATATTACAGACTTGTAAGAAATCAGCTTGAATTGGGAAGCTAGCCAATATACAGCGGAATCCGAAAAGCTTACAGAGTAGGAAAAATAAAAACTAATTTTAATCATGAAAAATCTAAAAAAACTTTCGAGAAAAGATCTGGCATTTGTCAGCGGAGGCGTAGTTATTCCGGACAACAACTGTTGTGGTTCTTGGTGTCTTGGCAGCTGGATGCCATGCCGTCTCCACCATATTGCATGTCCACCGGATGCAGATACTTCACCACCATCGTGGTATGACGGGAATTGCCCATTTGGTTAAATTATATTCCCCATGAAATATTGGGGAAATTTTATCTTAGAAAAATGAAAGAAGACGTTTTAGACAATATTGAACTCCGCTCAGAAAGCGTACAGGATATTCTTACCCAGCCTCCTCATTGGATGATCCGCTGGGGAAATACCGTTATATTTATTATCCTCCTGCTCATTCTCTTTATGAGTTATATTATAAAATATCCGGAATTTGTACCGGCTCCCATTATTGTAACTTCTCAGAATCCTCCAGAGAAAATAGAAGCAAGGACAAGTTCAAAAATTGAAAAAATATTTATAAAAGATCATCAGGAAGTTAAAAAAAATGATGTACTGATGGTCATGCAGTCTGCAGCCAACTATAAAGATATTTTAGAGTTGAAAAAACTGGTAGACTCTATTACTCCTGACAAATTGTACACCTTCCCTATTGCCCAGACTTCAAGTTTTAAATTAGGTGAATTACAGGGGGAATACAACAGTTTTGCCAAGGCATTTCAGGATGAGGCTTTATTTACAAGATTACAGCCTTATGCTCCGGAAAATCTGGCAGCCAATCAGAGTATTTCTGAATACAGGATAAGAATAGCTACCTTAAAACAACAGAAGAATCTTGAATCTATAAAATATGATCTGACAAGGAAAAACTTCAACAGATCTCAGGAACTTTTTAATCAAGGCGTTATTTCAGCGATGGAACTTGAGAATGAAAAAATCAAATTTCTTCAGGCTCAGCAAAACCTTGAAAATCTTAAAATTTCCATATCACAAATGGATGAAGGTATTTCCAACCTTAATAAAACCAAAAGCGGAACTGCCATTAACACAGAAAAAGACAGAATTACATACTCATCACAAACTTTACAGCTCCTTGAGCAGCTGAGAAAGTCTCTAAAGCAATGGGAACTGAATTACCTTGTCATCTCATCTACTGATGGTGTTGCCAGCTTTCAACAGTTTTTTGGTGAGAATCAGTTCGTAAAGTCAGGAGAACCCATTCTTTCTATTCTTCCTAAAAATAAAGAGCAGTTAGTAGGCAGAATGTCCGTTCCCACAGTCAATTCAGGAAAAATAATTCCGGGTGAAAAAGTACTGATTAAGCTCGACAATTACCGATTCCAGGAATATGGGATTATCGAAGGAAAAGTACAGAACATCTCTCTTATTCCCGATGAAAAAGGAAATTATTATGTAGATGTGATTTTACCAAAAGGATTAAAAACAAGCTACAACAAAACGCTTACATTCGATAAAGAACTAAGAGGGAGCGCAGAGATTGTGACACAAGATCTGCGACTGATTGAAAGATTCTTCTATCAAATCAGAAAGCTACTTGGATACCAGGTCTGATAAAGAACCTGTACAAAAAAATAAAAAAGCCGTTTTACAGACTGTAAAACGGCTTTTTTCATGATGGTTTAAGAAGTATTCTTCCAAGACTCTTTTAAAGGAAAAACTATCTATTACAAGCTATCCATTTTACAGATCAATTATGCGCTTTATCCGACCCAACAAGAATATTGATCAAAATAAAATAGTTCTTTCAAAAAAAGCCTATGAGAAATCAAATAAAAGGAATATATTAATTTTCCTTTATTATAAAAAGAATAAGTACTATGGTAAAAAGAGGTACAGACTTTATATCCCTCAATTTTCACTTGGAAAGTCAGAATCTATAAAAAAAAGAAATATTTTGGAAAAATTAGAAGATAATGTTTTCGACCATTCTAAAAATAAAAACCGCAATCATTAATCAATGATTGCGGTTTATTGTAGCGAAGACGGGAATTGAACCCGTGACCTCAGGGTTATGAATCCTGCGCTCTAACCAACTGAGCTACCTCGCCTTTTTGGTGGTGCAAATATAGAAAATATTTCTTTACCTCCAAAATTATTTTAGCTTAAAATATTCCAAAACATCCCCAACATGGTCTGGTTTACTGATTATCTTATTGTTAGCATCTAAAATAAAATACGTCGGAGTTGCATGAATATTGTACAAATCAGTGTAAGTACTGTTCCACCCTCTCAATTCTGAATCATTCACCCAAGGAAAAGCAGCAATTTTTTTAGAATAAGAATTTTTGTCAACATCCAGGGATAGCCCAACAATCTGAATATTTTTTGATTTCAGATCATTGTATTTCTCCAGAAGTTTCGGAAGCTCACTTTCACAATGTGAACATGTGGATGACCAGAAAACAACAACCTTCTTATCTGCCTTTATATCGTATAATGACTTTGCAGTGGTATTAACGGGTGACTGGAATTTGTAATTAGGAAAAGCAGCCCCCATTTCAATGTTTGCATTCGATTTTAATGTAGAAGCAAGCCTGTCATTAATCGTACATTTAAGATTCTTGGCAAGCGAAAGATATTTACTCTTGTATTCATCCATTTCATAAACGTCAAAGATATCGATCAGTTCTGATAATACAGTCTGCCCTCTTGGAGTTTCCACTTTCAAACGATCTAATAGTTTATCAACAGAAGCTGTAACATTAGTATTACCACCTGAGTTCAGATAGTTAACTAATACTGGTCTCAATAATGATGAGCTCTCAAGCATATCACCTGATTTATCCAGAAAGTTGATTATTTCTTCCTGATCTACTTTTTTGGTTGTACCCGCTGAGTTGGATAAGAACTTACTATAATTCGTATTATAATATGTAATGAACGGATGCTGTGCTGCATCAATAGAACTAGAACTCCCCGAAAGTCTGTCAATCTCTGTTTTCAAGGCTTTTCCGAACTCTGTGTTATCTTTATAATATTCTTTGATCTGAGATAAAGCAGGCAGGATAAGCTCTTTCTTTTGTGATCCTTCCTGTTGCTTACTCATCAGAGCATTAGCTTCGTCCAGATAAGTAACATCTTTAACCTTATTATTCTGGATATCCAGCTTAAAGTTGACATTTTTATTTTCAGAAATAAAGCTTACTGTATTATTAGAAACCGGGAAATAAACTTTCATCATTCCCATGTAGTTGCTTGGATATTTAAAGGTCCATGTATTATTCTTACCTTGTTCTTTAGTAACAATAATATCTTTTGAACCGTTTAATGTATATAGAATAGCATCCTGATCTTTAAAATCTGCCGGAGTCTGAATTGTAACCGTAAATTGAGCCTGTAGAGCAAATGCGGCCAAAACAGCAGATAGCGTATAAATCTTTTTCATAGAGTAAAAATAAAAAAACTCTCTGACTAATCAGAGAGTTTAATATTATTTTAATAAAATTTTATGCTTTTACGCTCTTATACTTTTTTGTAAAGTAAACAATAAATCCAATTGCTACAATACCAAGTATATATACATACATATCAATGGGTGCAGGTGCTCCGGTACCATTTCCTCCGTTTCCTCCTCCTCCTGGTGGCGGTGGAGCTGCATTTGCTAAAGATATAACGAAAAGAAAAAAGGCCAATACTAGTTTATTAATAGTTTTCATGTGGTTTATTTTAAGATTTTAGTGTTAACAGTTTCTCCCTTGTCAGAAACGATTTTTACAACATATGAATTTTTAACTGAGCCATCAAGCTCGATTACAAAATCTCTGGATGTTTCAACCGCTTTTTTAGAGATTACCAGTTTACCGCTCATATCATAAACTTGAATATCTGCTTTTTTCCATTTTGGATCAAATCTTACAATGTAATTTGTAATAGATGGATCATACACTACAAGTGTTCTTGAAGCATTAGCTTTATTATTATCTACTGCTAGAGTAATATTGCTAGGTTCTCCATAGTACAAATTAGCTTCCTCATTTGTTACAGCTACAATACCTCCTTGTTTAGCTTCTATTAAATTCCCATTTTCTGCTTTATAATAGAAACCAATGCCTGAAGATAACTGGTGTGCACCAGCTGGAATTAACTCAGTGTTTTCTCTGATCTCGAATTTATAAGACTTCACCTGGTCGTAATAGCTCATTAACTTAACATTCTTACCCTGGAAGTTATTCTCATTAGCTTCGTTAATATATAACCAATAGTTTTGATTGTTAGTATCATACCCACCATTCAATGCTTCTTCATAAGTACCGATAAGATTTTTACCGGCTGAAGCCTGAACCGAAGTTGCAGCAGAAATCTGGTGTCCAGTTGTTAATCCTGGAGAAACAACATAGTATGTTCTGGAAAGTTCGTTTCCATTAGCATCTAGTCCAATCACCCCAAGCTGTTTTACAGTATTCGTTACAGATTTCCCATTAGCACTTCTAGCAGCATTCACATTGTAATCAGTACCTGATGTTCTTGCTGTTGACTTAAATCTTCTCAGTGTATTAAAATTTAAAGTTTGAAGTGAATTATCTCTTAACTTTATTTTAAACGACTGCATAGGTTTGATAACCATTTTATCTAAGTTCACATCTCCAACTGCCGGAGCAACTCCATCACCTGTAGCTATGTAAGTAACTACCTGAGCCCCTGTAGCAAAAGTAGAACCATTAGGAAGTGTAACAATCGTACCCGGATTATATTCAATACCCCAGATATTTTTCACTGCATTTCCGTCAGTTGTTGTACCCCCTTCAGTATATCCAATATTAGCTAAATCTATATTGGTAAGGAAAGGGTTTCCGAATTGATAGAAATTTTGACCAAATGTTCCAGCCCATGGAGTTAGAGTAAACTCAAAACTGTCATCAAGATAAGTATTGTACTTCTCGCTGTATTGGTTTAAAGTATTACCGTTGGTTCCAAATACTACATTAGAAGTACCTACATTAGATTTCCCTGCATTCTGCAATGTTACAGCACCAGCATATGGTGCATATGGTTTACCATTAATATTGAATACAGTTGCCGCACCTGCAGGAGTACTTGGATTCCAATCGTTATTTTTAACCTTAAGCATATAATAACCTGAAGCATCCCAAGTAGTCGAGGTAGGAGCTAGATTCAAAGTGGTAATAGAAACAGCATTAGCATTATCCCATTTAAGAATTGGATTGTCATACCTTCCTGTATTGAAAGTTTTACCAACTTCAGCAGATAATGAATTGTAAGCTTTACCGGAGAAAGGTAAAGCAACTTGCTGGAAATAATTACCGCTACCGTTACTTGTAGTTCTGTATTCTTTCGTTACAACACCAGTAATGTTGGACTGGGATAATCCATCGATGTACAACTGACCATACGTGGAAGTAGCAAAAGAAGCAGGGGTATTAAGTCTTAAAATAATATTTCCACCATCGGTTTTATCTGCACCGGCAGCATCAATTGTTTTAAAACTATCTGTACCAGATCCTACGACCATGATATTTCCATGTACATCCAAAATACCATTGGCTTTTGTTTGTACACCTCCACCGCTATAAACTAGGGTGCCTTCGCTCACATACATATTAGCATTAGTGTCAACATGACATAGTATCTGCGCCTGAACAGAGTAACTAATTGCTAAAAGACCTATAGCAAATAAACTTTTTCTCATTGTATAAATTATTTGTGTGTTAATACAATCTTCACCCGCAAAGGTATTATTTTTTTTTTACAAAAAAAAATAATATTATCTATTAATCAAAACATTATCCTCTGTCAGGACAATATCTTTCTCCTCTCCGATTGAAAACATGTAGTCTTCCAAAACTTTTTCAGTCGTGCCTCTAAGTCCTCGGGCACCTAATCCTTTTTCAAGGGTTTCTTCAACAATTTTTTCAATTGCCCCATCCGTAATTGCCAAATTCGTGCCATCCATTTTGAAGAGTTCTACAAATTGGTTCACGATTGAATTTTTAGGTTCCTTCATGATTCTTACCAAGGTCTCTTTTGTAAGTTTATCGAGGTAAGTGATGATTGGAAACCTTCCTAAAAGCTCCGGAATTAATCCGAAAGTACGAAGATCAATTGCATTAATATTTGTTAATACATATTCGTCTTCATCTGTTTTATTAATTTTTTCAGAGCTGAATCCGATTGCCTGCTTGTTCATTCTTCTTTCGATAATCTCTTTGATTCCGTCAAAAGCTCCACCGGCAATAAATAATATGTTCTGAGTATTCACCTGAATATATTTTTGATCCGGATGTTTTCTTCCTCCCTGCGGCGGAACATTCACAATACTTCCTTCCAACAGTTTCAATAATCCCTGCTGTACTCCTTCTCCGGAAACGTCTCTTGTAATACTTGGATTGTCGGATTTTCTTGCAATCTTATCAATCTCATCGATGAAAACAATTCCTTTTTCAGCTTTTTCTACATCATAATCCGCGACCATCAGAAGTCTGGACAGAATACTTTCAACATCCTCTCCTACATATCCGGCTTCTGTCAAAATAGTAGCATCTACGATACAAAAAGGAACATTAAGTTCTCTCGCGATTGTTTTTGCAAGAAGGGTTTTACCTGTTCCGGTCTCCCCGATCATGATAATATTTGACTTTTCAAGCTCCACCTCTCTGTTTTCGTCCTGAGCGTGAAGCAATCTCTTATAATGATTATATACAGCAATTGAAAGCTGTTTTTTCGCCTGATCTTGTCCGATCACATACTGATCAAGAAATACCTTGATCTCCTTAGGTTTTTTAAGCTCGTCCATGTTGTCCGCAGGTGTATGCCCTGTTTTCGATGCACCGTCTTTTACAATAGCATGTGCCTGCTCTATACAATTTTCACAAATAAAACCATTCTGGCCAGAAATCAGCATCTGCACTTCATTTCTTTTTCTGCCACAGAAAGAACATTGGTTTGAGTTCATATGATATAATATATATGTATATGTTATTAAAGAAAATCGTAAAAAATTACTTTTTTACGATTTTCTGTTTTTTTAAGAATTAATAATTGAGTTTTGAATCTCTGTATATTCTTCGTTCGTTAATTTTAATCTTTCATTTCTAAAATTCATTTCTTCCACCTTGTTTAAAGGGATGAGATGGATGTGCGCATGAGGGACTTCAAGTCCTACAACCGCCACTCCGACTCTTACACATGGAATTGCAGTTTTAATCTTCTTGGCTACCTGTTGGGCAAATCCCCAAAGGTTTTTGTATTCTTCACTTTCAAGATCAAAAATCAAATCCACTTCTTTTTTCGGAACTACTAAAGTATGTCCCTTCACCAAAGGCATTGCGTCTAAAAATGCAATAAAATTTTCATCTTCCGCAATTGTATAGGAGGGAATTTCGCCATTGATGATTTTTGTGAATATAGTGCTCATATTATATAGAAGTTGGATATCAGAAGTTAGAAATAGAATAGGGTATCAGACTATAAAGAAATGTCTAATACTTCAAAAGATAGTTTGTTTCCGTTGGGTAAAGTAATTTCAGCCGTTTCGCCAATCACTTTTCCTAACAGACCTTTTGCGATAGGAGTGTTTACAGAAATTCTTCCTGTCTTCAGGTCGCTTTCGTTATCCGGTACCAATTTAAATACCTGTTCTTGCTGGGTAGCATTATTTTTAAGTTTCACTGTTGTTAAGATTGAAACTTTTGAAGTATCTAATTGGCTTTCGTCTATAATTTTAGAAGTAGAGACAACGTCTTTCAGCTTAGAAATTCTCATTTCAAGCATCCCCTGAGCCTCTTTAGCCGCGTCGTATTCTGCATTTTCCGACAAATCTCCTTTGTCTCTGGCTTCTGCGATCTGCTGAGTAATTTTTGGTCTTTCCACAGTTTCCAACTGTTCAAGCTCAGCTTTCATTTTCTCTAGGCCCTCCTTAGTTACATAGCTTGCCATAATTTTCAAAATTTAGTTTTAGTATAAAAAAATAATCCGACATTTGCCGGACAATGTTTTCGTGTTGTAATCGTTTAACTTTTACAAATATATAAAAATTTAAATTGAAATGAAAAAAACTTTCTCAATCTTATCTATTTTCAGTTTGTTGATTTTCAGTAATTTAACTATAAATTCTTGTGGAAGCAGAGAAGATACAGTGAGCTGCTTTCCCAATACTCCGATCAATGTATCGCTTAATTTAAACCTGCCTGCCTACTATGCTTTGAACAATGTCAACGGTTGGATTTACGTCAATGAGCAGCAGTCCGGAACAAGAGGGCTAATCATTGTCCGAACAGCAAACGGATTTAAAGTATATGACAGGAATGCACCTCATATATGCCCTGATAACAATACAACTCTTGAGGTAAAAGACAATATTGCGATTATATGCCCTCAGGATAACACAAGATGGATATTAAGTACAGGACAGCCAGAGTCTGGTGCTAAAACGTCTCTTCCTCCTAAGACCTATCCTTACAGCTATGATGCACCAAGCAAAACGTTGAATGTTTACTATTAGAATATACAATGAAGATCGTTATACAAAGAGTCTCTGAAGCGAGTGTAAAAGTAGAAGGAAAAATAGTGGGTGAAGTCGGAAAGGGACTCATGCTACTGGTAGGTGTAGATGAAAATGATGAAAAAACAGATGCAGATTGGCTTGTACAGAAGGTTTTAAATCTAAGAATCTTTGGAGATGAAGAGGGAAAACTGAATCTTTCTGTGAAGGATATTTCAGGAGAAATCCTTTGCATCAGCCAGTTTACATTAATTGCAGATTATAAAAAAGGCAACCGCCCTTCTTTCATAAAGGCGGCAAAACCTGATAAAGCTGTACCTCTTTTTGATTACTTTAAAGAAGAAATAGCTAAGTCAGGATTAAAGACAGAAAGCGGAATTTTCGGAGCTGATATGAAAGTATCCCTGATCAATGACGGACCTGTCACGATTGTAATGGATTCTATTACCAAAAACTAATCCAGAGAGATGAAGAACAAAAATATAATCATTGCTTATCTGGCGGTGACTTTAATTTTTCTGTTTGGGATAGTATTAAGTCTGAACCATTACAGTTTTGCCGGATATTATATTGATAAAATAATCAGCTGGCTTTGGCTCGTGATGACCATTTTTATCATCATCTGGTTCTGGAAGAAAAAAATAATCAAGGTATACTTTGGTCTTTTGATATCGGGAATTGTTCTGAGCATTTTACCTATGATGATTCCTTTTTTTGGTATTCTCCTTTATTTCTCTACCATTGGGTGTGAACAGCGAATTCAGCTGGATGATACCTACAGGATGGAAAGAGGCCGGCCGGGAGCATTATACAGGCCACTCATTACGATTTACAAAAAAGAAGGAATCTTTGAAAAACAAATTTCAAGAAGTCCCTATTCAGACGTTATAGAAAAGGTAGTACGACCTTCCCCTGAAACTTATTTAGATGAAAAAAAGCAGTCAATTCAGGAAGCGAAACTCATCAATGTCAACCAGGACAGTATAGGTATTGAATACCGGATTATGAATAAAAAGAAAGTGATTTACCACAAAAATACATTAAACTGGTTTGATGATATATAAAGAGTAAATCTGTACCCCTCAACAATACCATTCAGCGATTCTGGATGGTATTTTTTATGATAAACAGAGGGAAATTTAAGATTGAAATACTATGAATATCATTCTTTAAAAGCCTCACAGATTTTAAAAATCGATAAGGTTTATTATCAAAAAACGATGAAATACCCTACCCAGAAGGCAAAGAAAAAAAAATTAATAATAAATTCACAAAAATGTGATTTGTTTTCATTTTATTATTATTTTTGATGTAAATCAGTTTTGATTTACAACCATTTAACAAAATAGTATGAAAACAAAAATCAACCTTCTCGCATTATTTGCGTTCTGCTCTTCTATGTCATTTGGCCAGGACAACCAAGCCAAAATGGCTAATGATCAAAATTCAGTGATCTATGTATGCTTTTCAAAAGGCATTAATTCAGAGAAAACAGCTTTCAGCAGAAATGCTGATCTGGAGAGATTTTCAAGAGAAAATCATATTTCGTTTAAGTATGATCTGGATTTCACAGACCATAAACTTGATGAAATGGCCAGAAGCAGCAAAGCCATCGGCAACTCCGGAGAATCTGTGGAAAAACTGAAAAGAATTTACAAAGCAGATCTACCGATTCAAAACCAGGAAGCAGCACAGAAAATTATTCAGACTCTGGAGAGATTTCCGGAGATAGAATATGTATCTGTGATGAGCGCCACCCCTATAGAACCCCCTTTGGTAAATGCTTTTGTGGCGACGCCAGATCTTGAAAGCCTGCAGACTTACCTGAATGACAATCCGGGTATTAATGCAAAATATGCCTGGTCAAGAGGGATCACCGGACAGAATATTCGGGTACGTGATGTAGAATATGGTTTTTACAAAACTCATGAAATGCTGACCAACCAAAATTCTATACAACTTGAACCGGGATATTCTCCGAATGCCGGGTTGGCTAATAATAATTATCGTGACCATGGAACTGCAGTAGTAAGTATTTTAGGTTCCATAAAAGATAATATCGGACTTACAGGAGCGGCTTACAATACTTCTGAAATAAAGGGGTACATGGAATGGACCACTGTGGGCTACAACAGGGCTTCTGCGGTGAGCAGATCTATAAACGCTTCCCAGGCCGGGGATATTATTTTATATGAAATGCAGACGGGTGGAAAAGACGGGCAGTATTGTCCTGCTGAGTATGATAAAGTAATCTGGGATCTTACAAAAGCTGCTACTGATTCGGGAATTATTATCATTGCAGCTGCGGGTAATGGAAATCAGAATCTGGATGATCCGTTTTATGCAACCTATAATGCAAGAGGAAACAGCGGTGCTATCATTGTAGGAGCTGGATCTCCCAATACAACCCATTCAAAATTAAGTTTCAGTACTTTTGGAAACAGAGTGGATGTTCAGGGCTGGGGAAGCAGTGTTATGGCAGCAGGTTATGGATCTTATGCGAAATATGACAATGACAACAACAGAACTTATAATTATTTCAGTGGTACAAGTTCTGCTACACCGGTAGTCTCTTCTGCAGCTATTTTGATTCAATCCTTCTATCGCCAAACTACAGGTCAGTATTTGACCCCAGCAGCGATGAAAAACCTTTTAATTTCTACAGGGATTCCTCAGGGAGGAACTGTGACGGGTCAGAAGATCGGCCCTCTTCCTAATGTAAAGAATGCCATACTTCAACTGGAGAGTAAATTTGCAACACCTATTAAAACTTTGGCTGCTTTAGAGGTTAAAATTTATCCTAACCCATCAAGCAATTCTATTGCTATTCATACTACTGAAAACAAAAAACTGGATTTTGAAATCATCAACCTTCAGGGGCGTACCGTGATCAAAAATTCTGTTTTATCTGATGAAAAGATCGATATTTCACAGTTGCCAACCGGACAGTACATTATCAATATCAATGAGGGGCAAAGAAGAGTTGTTGAGAAATTCACAAAACTATAATAGACAAACTTTATATACATTTTACTTCACATCAAACCGCCTTTCAGAATTCTGAAAGGCGGTTTTTTTGTAAATATTTATCCGGTTTTATTTCGCAGGAACACTGCTGAAATTAAGGGCTACCTTGATATTCATATCTGAAGAGGTTTGATTCTTCAGTTCATAAACCGTTCTTACGGTTAATCCTGAACTTTTCACAATTTCATCCAGGAATCCTGTATCATTCAGATCCAGATTTAAACTGGAAGAATTGGCAGATATATTGGAACGTGATGCTATCAATCTTTCTCCCGTTCCGTTGGATGAAACGTATATTTTAATGGTTTTGAATGCACTCAGATTTCCTCCTGAGGGAGATGCAACAGAAATTTTAGCATCTGAAATTCTCACATCTTTGATCTTTGCATTATTATTTCCTCCGAACCATGTCTGTACATTGGTAGCGGTTGCAGTGGAAGAAACTTCTTTATCTGCAGGAACGCCTGTAGAAACTAAAACATTTGTTGTGTATGGAAATGTATTCTGAACCAGTGACTGTACGGTTCCGCAACTTACGAGTACGGCTGATGCAGCTATGGCTGTTAGAACTATATTTTTCATAATATTAAATTTTAAACTTCAGAGTTTAGTTTGCAGAAACTGTACCAAATTGATTTCATCTTATTCTACAGTCACTGTAAAACTTCCCTTAGTATTTCCGGAAGCCATGTTGCTTTTCCCTATAATCAGCCACACCTCTCCTTTTCCGGAAGTATCATATGTAATTTCTCTTCCGAAAGGTCCGTCATAGTCTCCGTTAGGAAGTTTGATCTGGTTGAAACGGATATTGAAATCTTTCTCTTTGGTTGAAATTTTTGCTTTAATATTCGGACGGTCATAGTGAGTCAGTTTTAAAACCAGTTCCTGATCATCTTTTGTAAATTCTTCTCCCAAAGTAAAAGGAAGCTGATTAGCATCGGCAGTTCTTATGATCTGGCCTTCTTTTTCATTTCTCATTACGCCTTTGCGCAAAACTTCTTTAGTGGCCGGAGCGTTGTTAATGATTGAATCTCTTTGTCTCAATGCTGCTGAATCTGCTTTTACAACAGAGTCCGGCATTTCTGTTACGATTGTAGAATCCTTATCCTGAATTGCTGTCACAGCAGGTTCTTTTTTACAAGCAACAATAATCAAAGGGATTAACAATAAGCATTTTTTCATAATATTAATTTTAAGGATGATCAACATCCGTTTGTTGAGCTCATTTAAATGCTAAAATTGTTCCAATTCGTTTAATGATCTATTTTCTCCGGCTGTAATTCTCTTCCATTATTTGTTCCCATCCATTTAAAGGTAAAGTACATAAAGTTCAGCATAATCCCCATCAAAAGCGTAACACCCCATGTTTTGGTATATTCCAGCGGATAGATAAACCGCACTACAATATCGGAGAAAAGACCAAAAGGATTATTGAGGACATCCCAGCTGTTCCACCTCAGAAACCGCCCCAGATACACTCCAAAGCTGCTCATGAAAAGGAAAAAGACAATCAACCCGTTGATGAAGTTTCTTTTACCATAATAATCTGAAAGCCGTTGCTCAATATCATTAAGACTGATAAAACCACAGATCAGCCCCGTCCATGCATAGGAGAGAATTACGATGAGATCATACCAGATCGGGATCGTATTCCTGGCCTTCAGGTGAAAAAGATCAGTGAGAATATAAGGTGAATTGGGGAAAAACAAAATCCAGACTATAATAATAAAGACCAGGGAGATTTTACTTTTGGTGTTAAAGGCAAGAATAAAAGAGCTTAACAATAAAGAAATCCACGCCAGAAAAAGATTCCAGTTGAGGAATAAAAACACTTTTGTATCACTGATATAGTATCTGAAAGCCGAGAGACTGAAACAGAATATAGTCATCAGTATCAATAATATATTGATTTTAAACCTTGAAGATTCTAGGAATTTTCTCATGACTGGTTATTTAAGGGTCTGATAATACATGATCTTTGAAAGAAAACTCTTGGAGGTTTCCATTTTCACTTTACCCTGTAAGGCCTTTTTAAGCTTCTGATCATTTTTTTCATCTGCATATTTCAACAGCGCTTTTTCACTGAAATTAATAGAAGTTAAGTGATAGTTGACCGCAAAATCTTTTCTCTTTATATTCTGGGAAGTAATAAAACCACCCCAATTAAAGTAACTGCACACTAAGATGGTTCCATAAAGATACCAGACCATCATATTCACCAGGAATATATTTCTTTTCCTCTTTTGAATTTTAATAAAGGTTAAAACCAGTCCTACTATTGATAAAAGCAAAAAGGCAAAAACGCCCAGTCTTTTATAGGTAAATGCGTAGTTTACAATATACTCGTAGTTCTTAAGAGCTGCTGACAGTACAAGGATTGCATTGAGGAAAATCCAGATTTTGGCCAATATTTTCAGGAGCCCTGCATTTGGATCAAAATTAAATCCGGATTTAAAGTAAAACATGATCACAAGAATGGCCATTACAATAGACATGATCACTGCATTTACTCTTTCATGCGTTTCTTCTGAAAGCTGAACAGGTGTTTTTACCGCTTCATAAAACTGTTCATAATTGTAAGTGATAATGAAGAAGACCAGTAAAATATTCAGTAAAACAAAAGATATTACTCCGCTCATTCTTTCGGCATCAAGATCCAGAAAAGAGTAGGTAGATTTAGGAGTTTGAGAATCTTTTTGAAAATCATTATCCAAAAAATAATTGTTTTTATAGATCAGTTTTTCTACGGCATAGTTCCAGTAATTGAAGGCAATAAAGAATCCTAAAACAAAAAGACAGAAAACCTGCCAAAGATTAAGATCCAGCTCATAATCCGTAAAAAGAGCTGCAAAGTGGTCGCTTCCCGCAGAATAGATACCAAAGAAAACCGAAACAAGTACAAGTGGAATCAGAATAAAAGCCAATGCCTTCTGCCATAATCCGGGAACATTCTTTTGAGGAATCCATTTATCGAAATTAAAAAAACGACAGAAGGAAGTACAGCAGTTGACAATAAAAACCGGAACAAGAAGAAGAACTTTCATCCTTCTATTTTTTGATTTATACCCCAGCAAAAGAAGCGAACTCACCACCGCCAAAAAGGATGGAAAATCTCCATACCAGGCAAAAGCAATACTGGACAGAACACTTGTTCCAAAAAGAGCATACAGGGTTCCGGTTTTATTTTTCCCAGGAGTTCTGAATAAAGTTAATACAGCATAGACAATTCCCAGAATTCCAAGGTTCAGCCCTACATCCTGATCGTAAAAGACAATGACAAACAGAAGGGCTGTAAGAAATATATAATGATGTGTTTTCATGATATTTAAAGATTTAAAAATTGAAACATTTAATGTGACCAATTATAGAGATTAGGCAATATTCAAGAATAAGGTGAGGTATGTAAGAGCAATAGGAATGTTGAGTAATAATAGAAGTACAGAATTTCCTGAACTTTTCTTTTCTGAGATATCATTCAGATATTCCATGAGTTCATATAAAGTGATCAACAAGTTAATAACTGCAGCAATAACAACATAGTAAAACCCGAATATTATAAGAAATCCTGCCCTTGTAATCCAGAACAAAAGCAATAAACATGTTCCCAGCAAAAAGGAGGTCATGAATGTTTTCTCTCCTAATGGACTGAATTTTATTTTTCCCATCATATCAAGTTTTAATGAAGAACAACAGTTTCTTTTTGTTGAATGAAATCCATTACATGCTCAAAATTCTGCCATAGAAGTTCTTCAAAATTCCAGTGATGAAAGGTTCTCATGTTCTGTCCTTTCTTGTAGGCTCTGATATAAATTTTCACATATTCCGGAAGAATAATTGTTCCTAATACGATTGCCGCCAGAAGGTGTGCATTGAGTTTGCCGTTTCCGAGAAGCAGATACTGCATGGCAATTTCATCTTCGAAGTTGGTTCCACAACCAGTAATTAAGTGGTGTACGTCATGATTTTCCATTTTGGGGATCATTGAAAACCCATGCTTCCTGTAGAATTCACCCAGTTTTCTTCCCAGAGAATCTTCCTGAAATTCCAGCAGTTGTTTTTCATTGAACTGCCATTGTCTTTTTTTCTTTTTAAAGTATTTTCTGTATAATTTCTGTGTTTTGTCATATACAAAAAGTAGAAACTGAACGCGTATTTTTTTCATAGTATATTTATTTAATGCAGACTATTAAGCCCTATGGCTGTATAAAGAATTGCAATGGGTATATTGATCAAAAGAATTCCAATAGCTTTCAGACATTCATTCAATCTTGATCTGTATACGAATCCATAGATCAACAGTCCTAGTATCGCCAGTAAGTTCAAATATGTTCCAAAAATTAGCAGCATGTATCCTCCTATTGCAAATTCTTCCATCTTTGTTGTCAGATATCCAATAAGACACATGCTCCCCAACACCAAACACACTGCAAACAGAGACTTCCCGAGGTATAGAATTTCCTGGCCTTTTACCGTTTTTTGATTTATTATTTCTGAATCTTTCATCATTTTTTTAAATAAGTAATCTAAACAATTAACTTCCGGCAAATGGACTTCCGAAAATCCCTACCGCCAGTTCGATCCAGATCAATGCAAGAGCCAGCAAAATGAAAATACAGATCAGAACTTTCTGACTTTGTTTTTTGATTTTGCTTCTGACCAGATTGATGAGAAAAGCTGTTGTAAAGAGTAAAGCTCCTGCTATAAGAAAATCTGAAGCTGACCAGTTTACTTCTTTAGAAAATAAGTTTCCCAGCAATGGAATACACAGTAAAGCCAATGGGAGAGCGTAAATTGTGAGTGTTTTTTGTTTTTGTGTTATCATTTTATTCATGTTTTATTTTATAAAGTACTTTGTAATTCAAAGTTTATTTTCAAAAAAATATAGGACTATCGTCCCAATAATTTTTCAAGGCCATCTAAATGTTCAGTAAATGCCTGTCTTCCACTCTGCGTTACACGATAGGAGGTTTTAGGCTTCTTCCCAACAAATTCTTTCTTCACTTCGATATATCCTGCTTTCTCCAATGCATTGCTGTGGCTGGCCAGATTTCCATCTGTAATTTCGAGCAGGCTTTTCATTTCAGAAAAATCAACCCAGTCGTTGACCATAAGAACAGACATAATGCCTAATCTTACACGGCTTTCGAATTCTTTATTGAGTTGATTTATTTTGATCATTTTACTTTATCTTGTTTATTCAGCAGTCACTGCTAAAGGCAACATTTATACTTATTCTATTGATTCCGCCATTCAATGGCAAAACCATATCCAATTCCCATTACTTATACTTCTTATGCATAATCAATCCATACACGATATGCAAAACGCCGAAACCAATTGCCCAGAACAGCAATCCCCATCCTAAAAAGAATAAAGAAATAAGTCCTAAAATGATCTCAAGATATCCTAGATACTTTACGTCCGTTAATGTATAGCGTTCTGCAGCTACCAGGGCCAATCCGTAAAAAATCAGAGTAGCCGGAGCAATGAAAACAAAAAGATGATGATAAAGAAGTGCGAGACAAAAGACTCCTCCTGCTACCAAAGGCACTGCAAAGGTAATCAAAAGCCGCTTTGTAGTAGCATCCCAGATTTTCAATCCTTTCTTTTTACTTTTATGGGCAGTGAAAATGTAACCGCTAAGAATAGCAACCACTAAAATAATGCCTCCAATCAGTACCAATTCTTTAACTAAGGCAGGACCGAGAATATTTCTGTCTCCATCAAAATAGCTGATTCCTTCTCTTTGAAAAACAAAATACACATATACAGCTCCAATAATTGCAGTTAAGCCGGCAACAACTCCTGATAAACCGCTTAAGGAAATAAATCTGGAAGACCGTTCCATCATAGAACGGATATGGGATAAGTCTTCGTGATAATTTTTTGAATCCATAAAAAGAACTTTGAATTACAAAGTTATAATTTATTTTTAATCCACCAATTATTTATTTCAAATTTTGAAAATAATTTTTCTGCCGAAAACCTCATCACTTATTTACTCATAGAAATAAAAAAAGAGAACCCTGCCAGCAGCCGGGTTCTCTATCATATATTAAAATCTGTACGTGTTATAATGGATTCTGAACAATCAATGGGTTGGCATTGATTTCAGCTCTTGGAATCAGGAATTCCCAACGTAAATCTGTATTAGCAACGGTCATTACGTTATTGGTAACCACTGACGAATGATTTGCACCCGTTCTGTCCAAACCTTGATTAAGTCTTTTCAGATCCAAAAATCTGAAACCTTCCCCCCAGAATTCCAGCCTTCTGCTGTTAAGAATTTCTGTGATATATGCAGATCCCGTTGTAGTAGCGCCTGCATAAGAAGGGTTTCTGTTTTTTGCAAATACATTGAAAACAGCTTTTGAACCAGCTTCATCTCCTGATCTTGCTAAAGCTTCTGCTTCTATAAGATACATTTCTGCAGATCTCATATAAGGAACATCCACTCTACTGTCTGCCTGACTTGCAGCAAGAAACTTCTGTCCTGTATATGGGAATTTAGAATATGTTGAGGGTAATCCAAGCAAAGTATGTGCTCCGGTAGGATCAAAATTCTTCGTTCTTACATCTGTAGCTGGGAATAATAAAAATAATTTACTATTAATTGCTTTTGGAGCCTGACGAATATTGGTTGAATTAAAGTTCCTTGACATATAAGCCCCAAAGTTTGAGAATGAATCTCCCTGGTCTGCTATAATGGTAGCTCCCCACATCCATTCACCAACACCTGCTAAATTATTAAAGCCGGCAGTATAAGTTGCATTATCCATCAATGCAAATCCTGCACGAGCGGACTGAGCAGCAGTTACAGCGGCAGCATAATTCCCTTGTGTTAATGCGATTCTAGCCTTCAATCCTAAAATTACTTTATCATTAAAATGCGATTTTGTCGCTCTGGTAATCCCTGTAAGTCTGGTCGCTGCTTCATTAAGATCTTTTCCGATCTGTGTATACACTTCTTCTACGGTATTTCTTGCCAAAGGTATTTCATTAGCAACTAATCTGATAGGAACACCAAGCTGTGTATTGTTTATACCCGGGACATATCTTTTACCATAAATCTGAACCAGCATATAATAACAGAAAGCTCTAAATGCATATGCTTCACCAATAGCTGCTTTAATAGTAGTTGCATCAGCAGCATTAGGTGCAGGCACTGAAGGGCCATTAGCTATCACTAAATTTGCATTTCTGATTAATGCATAATAAAACTGATAAGGGTAAAAATCATTGGCCGCATTATCATTTACCTGATCCTGCCATCTTACCGTTGAAACATACCAGCCATTTCCGGTAGATGGGAAAACAAGGTCATCTGCTAAAGCATCCATCATAATCATAATTCCACCCTGTCCATTTTGTCCCTGGTTATCATTTTGTCTGTAATACATATCTCTATGCATCCCATTCACAATTGCCATAAGGTTGGCCGCACTTGAATACGCTGCTTCTTCTGAAGCTGCAGTAGTAGGATCTGTTTCGAGGTAATCACTCTCACATGAAACCATTCCTGTAAAGACTGAAAGAACAACAGCCCATTTTATATATTGTTTTTTGAAATTTTTCATTATTTAATTATTTAAAATGATACATTAAACCCTATCGTTACTACTCTCGCCGGCGTATATCTGTTTGATGCAGTACCATTGAAAGCTTGCGCCGGTTCTAACCCTTTTCTTGCTGTTTTGCTCCATAAATTCTCACCCGAAACAAGAATTCTTAATCCTGACACCCCCAGTTGAGATAAGGTTTCCGGACTGAAACTATAGCTTAAAGTAGCCTGTCTAAATGTAATAAAATCTGAGCTCACCAGCCATCTTGATGAAGCTGTATTCGAGCTTGTATACGTAGAGGAGTTCAATGCCGGAATATCAGTAATCTGGCCCGGAGTTGTCCATCTGTCAAGGATATCTGTACTTAAAGCCCCTCCTTGTGAGTAGCTGGACATCAGTGCTGCATAATTCGAATCATATGTTTTTCCACCTAACTGATAGGTAAACATTGCGGATAATGACCATTGTTTATACGTAATTGATGTTCCGAAACTTCCAAATAAATCAGGAATTGCTGTGCCAGAATAATCATATTTCGCTTTGTTAAAATTGGTAGTCACTTTTTGACCATTCACGGTTCTGATATCAGCAGCTGTTGTATTAGCAAACGCATCAGCAACAAGGAATAAAGGTGAGCCGTCCGCCGGATCTACCCCATACCATTGTCTTAACCAGTAATCATATATTGAATGTCCCACAGAAACTTTCTTTGTTCCATTGATGATTTCCGTTATTCCATTGGAAAGTTCGGTAACCTGGTTTTTAAGGGTAGATGCATTCGCATTGATATTCCATGTGAAATTTGGGGTTTTAATAACATCTGCATTAATGCTGAATTCGAATCCACGGTTATACATTGTTCCCACATTTCGGCTGATGGTATTATCAGGAACTCCGGATGAAACCGGAAGTGGAACCGGGAAGATCAGATCTTCTGTAACTCTTTTATAATATTCTACAGAACCTGTAATTCTGTTATTTAAAAATCCAAAATCAATCCCTAAATCAGTTTGTTTGTTGGCCTCCCAAGTAATGGTAGGATCAGCCAAAAAGCCAAATAAGATTCCAGGCTCCTGAGCATTATTATACCCTAAAGTATACGTACTTTTGTACATGTAATAACTGTCTGTTCTGTCATTCCCTACTTCACCATAAGAACCTCTTAGTTTTAATTCACTGATAAGATTAGAATTGCTTAAGAATTCTTCTCCTTTCAGTCTCCATCCTGCACCAATAGACCAGAACGAATCCCATCTTACATCTTTAGCAAATCTGGATGAGCCATCCCAACGGATAGATCCTGAAAGTAAGTATTTTGATTTATAGTCATAATTCAATCTTGAAAACACCCCTTCTTTTCTGTAATTGTCTGTACGGGAAGTAAGTGTTGCAGGCGTTACAAAGTTGATCAATTCATCATTATCGTCTACAATCTGACCTTTTTTATATCCGTACAGGTATTCATACATGAATTTATAGCTTTCATGTCCAAAAAGGAACTCAAAATTGTGCTCTCCAAATTTTCTTTTGTAGTTTAAGAGCTGGTTCCAGGTAAAAGTTTGTTCAGTAAAGCTGTATTTTTCAGCTGAACCTCCGGGAGCTGCATCTCCGATAATTTTATTTCCATAGGTACTTCTTCTGTTATTTCTGATGTCATACCCTACGTTGGTAGATAAAGTAAGATAAGGATCTACTTTGATTTCAGCGTAAGCTCTGGAAATGATATAATAGTTTTTAGAAAGATCTTTATTTAAAAGTGTTTCCTGAATTACGTTTCTTCCAGCCGCAGCATCAGCACCTCTGGCACTTCCTGCGTCATACACTACATTTCCTGCATTATCATAAAGAGTAGCAAATGTATTAGGGTCATGCGCATAAGGACTGTAAATAGGCCCCATTGTTCTTGTCCATCTGTATGGGTTGATATAAGCAGAATTATTATCCACACCTTCTACAGAGTTGTTTCCGTTAGAAGATACTCCACTGATACTGGTTCCTAATTTCAACCAGCTTTTTACTTGTGAATCTACTTTTAATCTTGCTGTAAATCTTTCAAAATCTGATTTGATAAGATATCCTGTTTCATTGGTATATCCTACTGAAGAAAAATAGGTCGTTGTATTGCTTCCACCACTGTAATTCAATTCATAGTTCTGTCTGAAACCTGTATTCATCAAAGGTTTCTGCCAGTCTAAATCTGTATATTTCAGTTTAGCATCCGGGTTTAAAACGCCATTGACAACTAACTGATGAGGGTCAACATTAAATACATTCGTTTTTAGAACCCCCGGTCCATATTGTGTATTTCCAGTAACCAAAACTATCGAAGCATAATTATTAGCATCTGCAAGCCCTAATCCCGGATTAGATGCAAATCTCCCATTTCTGATAGCTTCCCAGATAAGAGGATAATACTGATACACATTCACTCTGTCATATTCCGGAATTGATCTTCCAATCGCTCCGGTACTCATACTAAAATTGAAGGCATCTTTTCCTTTTCTACCTGATTTTGTAGTAATTAAAACAACACCATTAGCTGCTGCAGAACCATACAACGAGGTAGAGGCAGCATCTTTAAGGATATTGAATGAGGCAATATCATTGGGATTGATGGCGGCAAGAGAACCGGTATATATGGTACCATCCACTACATATAAAGGATTTGTTGTAATACCATACGAACCTATCCCACGGATTTGAATACTTGGTGAACTTCCCGGCTGTCCTGTACCGGTACTTACTTTTACCCCAGCACTGGCACCGTCTAAAGCTTGTCCGATACTGGTAATCGGGCGGTCTGCAAATTGTTTGGCTTTTACTTCGGTATTGGACCCTACCATGGTTTCTCTTTTCTGGCTTCCATAGGCAACCACAACAATTTCATCAATCTTAGTGTCCTGAGGTATTGTGTCCCGTTTCACCTTTTGGGCTTCCACCAGATGTCCTCCTACAAAGAACAGCACAGCAGTGCTTAGTATTAACTTCATTTTCATATTTAACATATTTTAACAGTATGAGAGCAAATATATGTAATAAAAACTGTTAAAAACATAAAGAAAAAGATATTTAATTGAATTAAATATAATTGAATAATGATTTTAATCAATATTGTTTAATTAATTAAAAAAATTCGTTAAAATTCCGTTAAATCAGTTTAAAAAAAACCAAACAAACATTTAAAAAACGTTAAAATATTAACGATTTTAAATTAAAAACACGTTTTAAATACCATAAAATAAAAATAAATAGTAATACCATGAAAATATCCCAATCCTAACATACGTAAAATACAATTGATTTCCGATTCGTTGAAAAATATAAAAATAGGATGCTTATAATAATAAAAAGACATAAAAAAATCCGGAGAAACGCTGTTTCTCCGGATCGTATACTTATTAAAACCCAGCATCTAAAAGAATAAGATTATTTTGCTCTCAATCTTTCTTTAATGGATTCTATATTTTTCTTCGCAGAATCTTCAAGGATAAGGCTTGCACTCATATGGATTCTTGCAGGCATCAATTCATTAAAATGATCTGTACCTTCCCATGAAACCTTTTTTATTAAAGCTAAAGCATCACTGCTTCTTGATGCTAAAGTTTGTAAAAACGTCTCCAATTTCTCGTCCATTTCTTGAATAGAATCTGAAACGGAATGGTAAACATTATGCTGTTCAGCCCACTCAGCGGATCTGAAGTCAGCATCAATAGCCATTGCAGAGAATTGTGACTTTCCGATTTTTCTCTCTACATAAGGGCCGATTACAAAAGGGCCGATCCCAAGATTGATTTCCGTAAGGGCTAAAGCGGAGTCTTTTGTTGCAAAACAATAGTCTGCTCCACAGGCAATTCCTACTCCTCCGCCGGTTGTCTTCCCTTGAACTCTTACTACTACGATTTTCCCACAATTTCTCATAGCATTTAAAACCTTTGCAAAACCACCGAAAAATTGAGTGGAAGCTTCAAGCTCTTCAATAGCTAAAAGCTCATCGAAACTTGCACCTGCACAGAATGCTTTCTCACCTGCACTTTTTACTAAAATAGCTTTAACCTCATCTTTCGCACCTTCTTCAAGGATGGCTTCAGCCAGTTTTTCTAAAATTGCTCCTGGAAGAGAGTTGCTTTTGGGTGTTCCGAAACTGATCTCGGCAATATTATTTTTAATTTCTGATGCTACAAATTCGCTCATTTTTATTTTTATTGGATTCTTACAAAAATACGAAATACAGCTCTTTCTGAGAAACTTAAAAACGATAATTTCCATTATAAATACACCTTGTAAAAGATTGCCTTTACGTAGAAATACGGAGTCTTTAATTTGGTATTTTCTACTCTAGTACCCGAATGCTATTAGTTGTTCCTTTGGTCTAAGAATTAATAACCAAAAGGTGGTATCTGAAAAGCCTATAAGAGAGTAAGAAAATTTAAAACTAAAAAAACTTATTATCATGGACGAGTACATTGGAATCGTAAAATTATTTGCAGGAAATTTCGCACCCAGAGGCTGGATGTTTTGTGACGGAAGCTTATTAAGGATTTCAAACAATTCTGCTTTATTCTCTATTTTAGGAACAACTTATGGTGGAGATGGTGTCACAACTTTCGCATTACCTAACTTAAAAGGACGTATGGCTTTAGGAGCAGGAAATGTAAATGCCAACGAATTTTATCCTTTGGGAGTAGTGGCAGGTACTACACAAAACACACTTTTAGCATCCAATATGCCAAGTATCGGAAGTGGATTTCAGCTGAAAGTAGCTAACAAAAATGCCAATTCATCAACTCCTAGTGCTACAACCTCTATCGCCATTACAGGAAATCAGGTAGGAAGAGACTTTAATGCTGTTACAAGTTATGTAAACAATGCGAATCCTGATACTGCGATTAATGCACAAAGTATTTCTTATGTAGGACAAAATCTACCCGTGAATAATATGCCTCCTTATCTTGGCTTAAATTATATTATTTGCATTGAAGGGATTTATCCTCCAAGAAGTTAATATTTATAATAACCTAAAATTTAAAACCACAATTATGAAAAGCACTACTTTTTTAACCATTTGTAGTCTGCTCATTTCAATTTTTTCATTCGGGCAGACAAGTACAGAGCAATTTGAAACGGAATCGAACGGAAGTACAAGCTTCACCGATAATGGAGTCATTTTCAACATCATTTCACATGTGAGTGTTTTTGATATTCAGGGAAATTTCCCCGGAACAGGCTGGAGCGGAGCAGCAAATGACAACAGATACATTGATAATTCCAACGACACACAATCTCCTCCATCATTCAGTATTAAGACTACTTCCAATTTGTTTAAAGTAAACAGATTCTGGATGTATCTTTCAGCATTAAACCTGGATCTGAATGTATCAGGAAATATTATTGTAACAGGAAAGCTAAGTGGGGTAACGAAATTTACGCAAACAAAAACCACTGGGTTTGCAACCTCATTAGGTACTACAAACGGATATACTTTGATTGACCTGACCAATCTGAATGGGCAAAACTATTCGAACATTGTGATTGATGAGCTTCAAATCACCGCGAACGGAGCATTCAGATATGTAGCTCTCGATGCTTTCACATGGGTAAAAGACAGTAATCTGGTATTGGGTACCTCGGAAACTAAAAGTTTTAAAAGAGACCTGACAGTTTATCCTAATCCAACCAATGGACCACTTTCTATCAATACTGAAAAAGCCAGTGAAGCTAAAATATACAGTATGGATGGTAAAATGCTGAAAACGGTACAAACCCGGAAAGGAAATAATGAAATCAATATTTCAGAGCTTCCAAAAGGAGTTTATATTATCAAAACAGCAACGGAATCTACCAAAGTAATTAAGAACTAATTTTATACAACTTCGCACAAGTTCCACATCCCTATAAAGATTCTAATTCATGAATGACAAATCCCTTAATTGAATGATTAAGGGATTTATTTTTTCAATGCTAAAATGTATTTGTCAATATACAACTGTTTCTCTTTTGATTTGTATTGCTGGATATATCTGGGATGCTCCAGGACGGTCATGGTATCAAAAAGTTTTGCTTCTTTGTTCAACTTTGATATAAATTCGGCGTTCTTTTTACCGAGAATGAAAACCTCTGAGGCATCCAGATTAAGACTGATATGTTTCTTCAGGGAATCAATCATAAAATCTTTGACTGCTTCGAACAGCTTTTTATCATCATAATAATTAGCATTAAGCCATCCGTTTTTTGATTTCCTTACGATAGCCAGCGGAAATGGAGAATTGATATAAATGTCTTTGTAGAAAAGATCTGCACCTCCATATTCTTCGATCATATCATACATAAAAACAGAAGAGACTTCATGAGTACGGGCAGATTCCATTTTTATTCCGCAAATACTTTCCAGCCTTTTTGTATCAGTAAACGGAATTCCCGTAACGCCCGCTCCGTGACGGCTGGGATTGATTCCTATCATAAATTTTCTTTGAGCAGAATCATCATAGTATTTATGATAAAACTTTTGCATGACTTCCATCGTTTCCGGATGATCCAAATACGGATTCAATACCTGAAAACCTTCAGGAAGATCTCCCAAATATTCCAGATTCTTATTGAATCGAACCACTTTATCAGCAAAAGTTTTACTCATATTTAGTTTTTAAGAAAAACGAAATTTTCAGGTTGATCCTCGTCCTCGTCTTCATCACTTAAAGCTAATTCAACATCAATAAATTGAATGTATAAACCACAAATTTCTTCGTTGTCATCATAAGCAAAGTAAACAGGATAGCTACCATCACCAAAACCACTTGCAAACATCGGAATCTGATAGTTGGTATTGGGAACCGTCCAATTGATCCAATCTCCTGCTTTTCTCTGATTGTTGGGATTATCTATATAGCTTTGTGAGAAAAGCTCAGCGAAATAATCATCATACACATTGTCGACCTCTATTTCATCTACAAATTGATCCACAAAAGGAAGCACTTCCTTATCAGTAATACAACCTAAGCCTGCATCTACCCCGAAACCAAAAAAATCATCTTCGGTTATATCATTCAATTCTTCAATCCCTACTAAGGCTTCTCTGTAAATAACAGGCTTTTCTTTGGTAAATTCTACTTTTACAACAGCATATCTGTCCCCCCAATCTTCAGATTTTACCACAGCAATGGTTACAGGAAAATTGCCTTTCGGAGCCTGAATAAAGTAAGGTGATTGATTCCCATTTAGAGAAACCAATGGATCTCTCACCACCACTTTTCCCGAAGGAAGAGAAACAGTTCCAATTTCCATCGTCTCCATTTTCTGCCCCAGAATTTCATCAGAAGTAAAATAGGTTTCCAGGTCTGTAGGACAAACCAAAATATTTTTCACTTCTTCCCATTTTTGCATCCAGCTTTCGTTCATAGTATTATTTTTTTGAATTGATTTCAAATTTGAAAGTAATGAATAAATGTAAAGGCATCAAATATGTCAGAATTTTTAACAAAAGATTATAAAAATAAAGCAACAAACTCCGAAGAATTGCTGCTTTATGTATTGTTTTAAGTTTTTTAATTAATTAAAAGGACTAAGAATCTGCACATATATAACATGCTCTGGCAATGTCTGGCCATCTTCCAGGAAGACAACAGCTTCCGGGAGGACAAGGATTAAGAGCACAAGACCAGTTTGGCCCGGCACCTTTAAGAGATCTCAACTCGTGTCTTGAAAGTTTTTTTAAGTTTTTCATAGTAATCAGTTTTGAAGTTCTCTCCTACTCTATATGCTTTTCGGATTTCGCATAATAAAGTTAGTTATTTTTAATCATATTTTGATCCTTGTTAAGGATGAGTTGACTTTCAAATTAAAATTCGCCATCAAAATCAATATCTAAATTTTTGATTTGACTTTCGATATTGTTTATTGTATTTTGAACTTGCTGAACATTATTGTTATATCTATTTTGTAGAATATTCATACTATTGCCAATATTAATGATGTTCAATTGTTGAGGTGCATGATACTGTGTAGGCTGTCGAGTCTGAGGAGATTGAGAACTATTGGTAGAATAATACTCCCATTGTTTTAATACATTATTGTATTGTTCATAACCAATCATACTTCCATCAGGTATAAAGTATTCATATCTTCTATAGATTGAATTGTACTTTTTACTTATGTTTTGGGAGAAACAAAAGACTCCGAATAGCATACAAACGGTAAAGAAAACTTTTTTCATAAAATGATTTTTAGTTCACCTAGTCCCAACAGTGATGATTAAAATAAGAAAGCGTGGGACTTTGCCCATTCATTCTTACAGAGGCTCTGGTAAGCCATTAGGAAATAAACAGGAAAGCCCACGCCGTATGGCATGAGCATTTCGCTTATTTATCTACTCCTAATTTTTGAATTTACCAGATTCCTGTAAGGTAGTATAAAAAGCAAACGCTTTGTTTTGTCGATATGTTTAGGTCGCAAATATAGAAAAAAGATGTTGCTTATCATAGAGATAAAGTTGAAGATAATAGTGATGATGATGTTAACGATGATACTATGGATAAAGGTGCGGATGATGTTATAGATAAAATTAATAAATAAAGATAGACAGCAACTACTGATTTTGTTGTTGTTGTTGTTGCGAGACAACAACATAGTTCGTATCTTTGCAATAATGAAAAAGAGGGAGCACTTACAAGTTGTAACCTTGATAGTGCTCCTCAGTGTTAATCTTGCTTATCTTTTTTATCCTTATATTTATTAGAGAAATAGTGGATACTTCTCGTAATACTTAATAAGCTTTTTAAAGATTTAACCTCATCAGAGGAAAGGAAATTAACTACACTGTCATAATATTCCGTTAAGAACTCAATAATGTCTTCAAGCATAAAAAAAAGTTTTTAATTTGGGGCAAAACAAAAAAATACACTACAGAACGCCCTTTCCTCTGTAATGTATAAATAAATGACTTATAGTGTTATACTGCAATATAACCTCTAAGTTGACTGGATTTAATTTGATAACTATTTCATATTATTTCTAGGTTTTAAAAATTAGACAATATTCACCCTTCTGAAAGCTATTTTCAGTTAAGGGTATTCTTATTGCAAAGGTATGAATTTTCTATGACATAGAGAAACATTTTTCCATGTTTAACTTAACTTTAACTAAAGTGGTTTTCTTTATCATATTATCATTATACCTCATATACTGTAAAAAAGTGTATAGGCAAATGATCTATCTTTGCATATAATACGAAATAAATTCCAGAAGCGGGGTAAAATAAAAACATAAAGACAGCAAAGTGCTGTCTTTTTTAATTAATAAATGGTGTAACATTGTATGTTAGTACCTTAATTAAATATTCATCCGATGTAATCAATTTTTCTTTTAAATGGAGATTCAATAAGAGCATATGCCTTCTATTTTCTTTATTAAAAGCTTGGGAATAAGAATTAAAAATCCGGGCAAACTGTTTTGAGAAAATATTCTGAGGAGAATGAAGACCTGCTTTTATAGCATCGTCAAAATGTTGACTTTCGACAAAGTTACTCAGTTCAAAATCAGACTTTATCTTAACCAAAAGATGAAAATGATTGGATATGAGACAATATGCATATACATCACAGACAGGAATAAGAAATTCCGAGACTTTATTGAGAAAGAACCTATAATTCCCATCTGATTTGAAAATTGCTTCTCCATTAATGCCACGGTTGTAAATATGGTAAAAGCAATCTGCCTCAATTGGAGTAGTTCTAATATCAGTCATCTTATTTTGTGTTTTTAGACTTTGAAAATATAAAATAATTCTGAATCATTAATTCCCCTTGTCAAGGTTTAAAACCTTGACAAGGGGAATCGTCCATAAAAAGAGTCCCTTTCAGTTTAAACCGAAAGGGACTATAAATTTATATTTTATTTTGAATTAAATCAATCCAAACTGTTGGAAGTGGTGCGTAAAATGCTTTTTGTGCATCAGTTCCCACATTTCTTTATTCAGTTTTCCGAAAACATAATTCATGTGCTCTGCCTGTGGATTTTCTTTATAGTAAATCACAAATTTCTTCAGGTTATCCATGAATGATAGTTTTGCTGCTTCCAGGTTTTTGTGTGTTGGTTCCGGAAGTGAACCATCCTGTGGAAGAAACGGAGCTGTAAATTCTTTTGGCATAGCTCTGTGATTGTAAAGAGAATCCTGCCATTTTTCAAGGTTTTCTTCAGGAGTGAAACATTTTTCTGCTTCTGGTTCTCCAAAGCTTACCAAGACCGCTTTCTCCAAGTGTTCGATCATTTGCTGCGGAGACATTTTACCCCAAAGTGCAGGAGTGCTTTCCGTCAAACCGTTCAAACTTTTTTGAATATTTTTCACATTCAGATCGATGAAAGGGGATTGTTTTGCCACCAATGTCAAAATTGTTGCTACGCAGACTACCTCATCTCTTTGATTTATCACTTCAACCAGCCATTTTACAACACCGGAAGGAATGTTTCTTCCTTTTACCCCTCTGTTAATTTTTTCTTTGGCTGTTAAATAAACAGTAATGGTATCTCCCGCGTATACTGGTTTGAAGAAACTGCATTCTTCCAATCCGTAATTAGCAATGACAGGTCCTTTCTTACCGGAAACGAATAATCCTGCTGCTGCTGAAAGGATGAAATATCCATGGGCTACCGTTTTATCGAAGATAGTCCCCGATAAACTTGTTGCATCAGTATGGGCGTAGAAATGATCCCATGAAACATTGGAGAAGTTTACGATATCTGCATCAGTTACGGTTCTTCCTGCTGTTTCTAAAGAGTCTCCGACTTCTACTTCCTCAAAATATTTCTGGAAAGGATGCTTGTCTGAGAATTTTTTCTCTGCTCCCTGTTGATAAATTTTAGTAATTGCTTTCAGTACATCTGGTGAACCCTGAATAGCTGTTTTCTGCAGGAAGAAATGAAGACCGCTCAATCCACCCATTTCTTCTCCACCACCTGCTCTACCAGGACCTCCGTGCATCAATGTCGGAAGTGGAGAACCATGGCCCGTACTTTCTTTGGCATTATCTCTGTTCAATACAAAGATTCTTCCGTGCTGGGAAGCCATTTTCCATGAAGTTTCGGCGATAAAGTTCTCGTCATGAGAAACGATAGATCCTACCAAACTTCCTTTTCCTCTTTTTGCCAATGCAGCTGCTTCTTCAGCATCTTTATACGGCATCAAAGTAGATACCGGACCAAAGGCTTCTACATCGTGAGAGATATTTTTTTCGAAAGGCTTGTCATTCAGGAATAATTTCGGACTCATAAATGCCCCGTTTTCATAGTCGGCATCTACCAGTTCGTGTTTTCCGTCATAGACAAGTTCTGTTTCTGATTTTAAAATGTCTACTTTTCTAAGAACTTCTTCATACTGCTGTCTTCCCACCAAAGACCCCATTTTGGTTTCTCTGCTTAATGGGTTTCCGATTTTTGTTTGATCCAAAGCTTTAGACAAAGCATTCTGAACATCACCGATTAAGTGCTCAGGAACGATAATTCTTCTGATTGCCGTACATTTCTGTCCCGCTTTCGTCGTCATTTCGTTGCGAACTTCTTTGATGAATAGGTCAAATTCTGGAGTTCCAGGTTTTGCTTCCAATCCAAGGATAGAACAGTTCAATGAATCTGCTTCCATATTGAAACGAACAGCATTTCCAGCGATAGAAGGCATTGATTTCAATTTTCTTCCTGTATGGGCTGAACCTGTAAACAACACAGAGTCTCCGTCTTGTATATAATCCAGAATATTTCCTGGTTCACCGCACACTAACTGAACAGCTCCCTCAGGCAATACTCCACTTTCAATCATGTCCTGGAATACAGCATTCGTAAGGTAAGATCCGAAAGGTGAAGGCTTCACAATAGAAGGTACTCCTGCCAATAATGATGTAGATAACTTCTCTAACATTCCCCAAACCGGAAAATTGTAAGCATTGATCTGTACAGAAACTCCTTCACTCGGCGTTAAAATATGAGTTCCTAAGAAAGTTCCGTTAGCTGAAATTTTCTGAGTATCACCATCCACCCAAAATGAAGTGTTAGGCAGCATTCTTTTTGCTAATCCTGAATAGGTAAAGAACGTTCCGAAACCTCCTTCAATATCCACCCATGAATCCACATGGGTAGCTCCTGTTTTATATGATAAGTCGTAATATTTCTTCTTTCTTTCCAGCAGGTAAAGCGCTACTTTTTTCAACATTTCTCCACGGTCGTAGAAAGTCATTGAAGAAAGGTTTTTATATCCCACTGTTCTTCCGTAGTCAAGAGCCTGTTCAAAATTAAGCCCTTCTGTATCGGAAACAGCTACCTGTTCTCCTGTAACGGCATTGTACAAAGGAACTCCGCTTCCGGTACCTTCTACCCATTGTCCATAGATATAGTTTTTTAACTTTTCCATATAGTT
This sequence comes from Chryseobacterium sp. GW821-FHT04C04, assembly GCF_059420365.1. NCBI lineage: Bacteria > Pseudomonadati > Bacteroidota > Flavobacteriia > Flavobacteriales > Weeksellaceae > Chryseobacterium > Chryseobacterium sp. GW821-FHT04C04. Next base: position 53,207 of record NZ_JBWKTO010000008.1, read on the forward strand.
TTTTACTTTTTGCTTAGATTATTCTTTTTAATAAGCTTATCTAAACCTTATAGGCCTTTGAGATCTATAAGGTTTGAACATACATTATTCTCTCAGATAAAAATTATTTCGGCTCCTGATAAGGAAACATTTTCACCAATCCTTCATATAAACTTCTGTGAAGAATGGTTGCGTGATTGTCTGTTTCCATCATTTTATATTCTAATGTCCAGTTTTTCTTTCCTGCTTTTTTCAAAACATCATAGAAAGCTTCAGCATCTTTTATCATTACAGGATGTTCTCCTTTTCCTACAGAAACATAGACAAACTTTTTAGTATCCGGAGATTTTGAAAGTAATGTTCCTGCCTGTTTTAAAAGGCTTTCATCATCCCACCATAAACTTGGACTGATGATAAAATAGTTATTGAACATTTCCGGTTTTTTCAAAAGGATTTCTGTTGCCAAAAGTCCTCCCAAAGATTGACCAAAAAGGTATTTATCTGTTGTTTTAAACTGACTTTCCACATAAGGTTTTAATTCTTTTTCAACGAAAGCAATGAACTTATCAGAGTGTCCCGTTGTAGGATAATCTTTCTGTAAGTCTTTCAAATCCGTATGAAAAGTAAAGTCTCTTTTTCTGTCTACATTAGCAACTCCCACCACAATGGTTTCCGGCATGGAATACATCTGATTAAAGAATTGTACTAATCCTGTCACGTGAATAAAATCTTCGTTCATACTTCCATCCAATAAATAGATCACCGGATATGATTTTGTTTTATCAAATCCTTGTGGAAGATAAATATTCAACGTTCTGTCTTCATTTAATGTTTTGGACTTAATCGTCCTCACTTCTCCTATTGTAAGCGGTTTTGCAGCAACAGCCTGTGCTGACAGCGTACTCCCCACCGCAAACATTATGCTGCATGCAAGTGCAATTTTTTTAATCATATTTAATTGTAATGGTCTTTATTTTATATCATCCCAGATGCTGTAATCCACAATTTTCGTTGGGACCTGCTGAACATATTCTGTAAAAGGTTCACATGGCAGGATAGCTTCTTTTCCTTCTCTCGCCAGCTCCTGATATAATTTTGTTCCTTCTGTTTTCCAGTGAATCATTTCGTCAGAAACATCACGGATCACTTTTGCAGGGCTTCCAACGATCAGCTTTCTTGGTTCACATCTGAAATTGGCAGGTACAAAAGCCAATGCTCCGACGATACTTTCGTCACCAATATAGGCTTTATCCATTACCACGGAGTTCATACCGATTAAGCAGTTTTTCCCAATGTGCCCGGAATGAATGATCGCTCCATGTCCGATATGCGCAGATTCTTCCAGTATGGTTTCTATATTTGGGAAAACGTGAAGAGTACAGTTTTCCTGTACATTGGCTCCGTCTTTAATGATAATTTTCCCCCAGTCCCCACGAATGACTGCATTGGGACCGATATACACTTCTTCACCTATTTCTACGTTCCCAATAATCACTGCCTGCGGATGAATGTAAGCAGATCGTTTTATAATGGGACGAATTCCGTGGTATGAGTAGATGTTCATATTTTTTAATTTGAAAATCTGAGAATGGGATAATTTGAAAATTAATAATGTCTTTAAACATTTTCAAATTCTCAAATTAACTCACTTTCAAATTAATTATACTTTTTCGATAACCATTGCATATCCTTGTCCTACACCGATACATAGGGCACACAATGCATATTTTTTATCTTGTTTTTGAAGTTCAATTGCTGCAGAACCTACAATTCTTGCTCCGGAAACGCCCAGTGGGTGACCGATGGCAATAGCTCCTCCGTTCGGGTTTATTCTTGCATCATCATCTTTCAATCCTAAGCTTCTTGTTACGGCAAGCGCCTGTGCTGCAAATGCTTCGTTGAGTTCAATAATATCCATATCTTCAAGAGAAAGGTTTAATCTTTTCAATAGCTTTTGAGAGGCTTCTACTGGTCCTATCCCCATAATTCTTGGCTCTACTCCTGCTACAGAAGATCCTAAAATTCTGGCTTTTGGTTTTAAACCATATTTTTTAACGGCTTCTTCACTTGCTAAAATCAAAGCAGCAGCTCCGTCATTCATTCCTGAAGCGTTGCCAGCAGTTACCGTTCCTTCTTTTCTGAAAGCCGGACGAAGTTTTGTCAACCCTTCCATAGAAGAAGTAGGTTTAATGAATTCATCTTTTTCGAAAATAATAGGATCGCCTTTTCTCTGAGGAATTTCAACTTTTACAATTTCTTCTGCCAGTCGACCGCTTTCCTGTGCTTTTGTCGCTTTCTGCTGAGACCAAAGGGCAAATTTATCCTGATCTTCTCTGTTGATCTGGTGGATATCTGCTAAATTTTCAGCTGTTTCACCCATTCCGTCAACTCCGTATAATTCTTTCATTTTAGGGTTGATGAAACGCCATCCGAAAGTGGTATCAAACATTTGGCTGTCTCTTCCGAAAGCAGCACTTGGTTTTGACATCACATAAGGGGAACGTGTCATATGCTCTACTCCTCCTGCAATATAAATTTCTCCTTCTCCTGCAGCAATAGACCGGAATGCATTGGCTACAGCAGACATCCCTGAAGCACATAGTCTGTTAACAGTTTCCCCTCCAATTTTATAAGGAAGACCTGCCAGTAAAAGTCCCATTCTTGCAACGTTTCTGTTATCTTCTCCCGCTTGATTAGCACATCCGAAAATAACGTCTTCAATTTCCTCGACAGGAACTTCAGGATTTCTTGCTACTACTTCTTTAATAACAATAGCAGCCAGGTCATCGGCTCTTACTTCTGATAATCCTCCCTGCAGTTTTGAGATGGGAGTTCTGACATAGTCTATGATGTATACGTTGTTCATAAATATTTTAATGTAATAATCCAGTAATGTAACAGGGTAGCAATACCAGATTTATTTGTTTTTATTTCTTAGTTCTAAAACCTTTTCTAAAGTATAGGGTTCATATTTGAAATCCGGTCCGAACATTATTTTGACGATTTCTTCAAAGGTGGTATCAAACCCTGCTTCTTTTCTTCTTTTATTAACATTCTTAAGATCTTTGACCGGCCATACAAAATTCACGAAGATTGTTTTTCCGTCTTTATCTTTTGTCATTTCACCTTTTCCTTGTGATCCATAGATCTGCTCTTTATTTTCATTCATCAGGTATCGGTCTTCCATCATGGCAACCCACGTAAAAGGAATTTCCTTCTTTTCCCCGGCTTCTTTGATGAGTGGAAAATATTTTGCAATTTTGGTTGAATGCTGAATCACATACCATGCAGCATGATTGGTAGGCTCACCCACCAGTGTTTTTCCCGGATAACCATATTGAGAAATAATACGTTCGATTGTCTTCACATTCAGACTATCATGCTCAGCTACCATTTCCCATCCTCTCTTTTCAAATTCTTTTTGATCAATGTTTAAATCTTTCAGGATCTCATTTCGTTTTTCGGGCGTTGTATCAGAAGTATAAAGCATTCTGTATCCCTGATCCATCTTCATGATATCATCAAGTTCTTTTTTCAAAGCTTCGTTCACTTTCTGCTGAGCGTTGATCAGAAGAGTTGAAATCCCGAAAAGCAGTGCAATTATTTTTTTCATTTTGTTTAATCTGGTGCCTGGTTTTAGTTTTTTATAAATCGGTTACTTTCTTTCCGATTTTGTAGACTGTTCCTACAAATTTTGCAATCAGTTCCTGGTTTTGATTGGTAATATGAATGTCATACACGGCTGTTTTTCTCGTGTCATTCACCAAAACACTTTCTGCTCTGAAAACATCGCCTTCTTTTCCTGCTTTGGTAAAATTGATGATACAGTTCAATGCTACAGCGGCATCTCCGGTATTGTTGGAAGAAAATGCCAGCGCTGAGTCTGCAAAAGCAAAGGTAACTCCGCCATGAACTGTCTTAAGCCCGTTAATCATATCCTTCTTAATCGGCATTTCTATTAAACAGTAATTTTCTTTTACTTCAATCATCTTGATATTCATCCACTGGGAAAAATAATCCTGATTGAACATATAATCTGCTACTTGTCTTGGATTCATTTCTATTATATGTTTGTTATTTCTTCATACAGCTCATCGGATAACCTGTCATAAACACTCATGGTCTTACCCAAAATGATTTGTTCATATGAAAGACTTTCTGAGTCTGATGAATTTTCAGAGGGATATGATTCGTTTAAATCAATTCCATTTTCGTTGGCTAATCTTTTGATCAGCTCTTTATATTTTTCATTAAACTTTCCTAATAGTTCTAGCCTTTCTTCACTATTTACAGAGGACGCTTCCTGTGTTAAATACTGTTTCTCAATGAAAAGCCTGGTTTCCAGTTCAGCTCTGAATTCTTCTATATCCATAATATTAATTTGAAAATTAAATGAATTTGAAAATTTGAAAATGAAAACCTTATATCATCAATTTTCAAATTGGCATATTTTCAAACTATCTAATTCATTTTACGAAGTAATGGACTTTGTCTGTATCTTTCTTCCTGATATTCTTCGTAAAGGCTCTGAAGGATTTCGGAGATTTTTGCATACCCGATTTCTTTACCCCAACTTAATAATCCTTTCGGATAGTTTACGCCTTTCTGCATGGCCAGTTCGAGATCTTCATCATTCGCAACTCCTAATCTTTTGGCTTCAACCGCTTCGTTGATCAGCATGGAAATGATTCTTAAAAAGATCTGCTGGTATAATACATCGTCTTTCTGAGCAACAGGTTTTTCTGCTCCTTCGCTGTAATCGTAGAAACCTTTTCCTGTTTTTCTGCCGTGAAGTTTTGCTTCAGACATTCTTTGCTGCAATAGAGACGGCTTATATTTCGGATCGTAGAAATAATCTTTGTAAACAGTGGTTGTTACAGCAAAGTTTACATCAACTCCGATAAGATCCATCAATTCGAAAGGTCCCATTTTGAAGTTCCCCAGGGTTTTCATCGCATCATCCACCTGTTCTGGTGTAGCGATGTTTTCTTCAACAATCCTCAGTCCTTCCCCATAATAAGGTCTGGCAATTCTGTTGACGATAAATCCAGGGATATCTTTGGCAATAACAGGCATTTTCCCCCATTCTTTCATGAGGTTGTATATTTTTTCTGCTAACGTATTTTCTGTTAGTAAGGATGGAATAATTTCCACTAAAGGCATCAATGGAGCCGGATTGAAAAAGTGAATTCCGATGAAACGCTCCGGTTTCTTTAGTTCTGCACCCAGAGAGGTGATAGAAATAGATGAGGTATTGGAACTGATGATACAGCTTTCCGAAACATACGTTTCAAGTTCTGTAAACACTTTGGTTTTAATGTCTTTGTTTTCAATAATCGCTTCAATGACCAATTCACAATCTTTGAAATCTTTCAATTCTGTAGCAATGGAAATATTAGCTAAAATTTCAGTCATTTTCTCTGCCGAAATTTTCTGTTTATCCACCAATTTGGTTAATGTTTTTTCCAAACCTACCGTTGCCGTTTCTACTTGCTTTGCGTTGGCGTCATACACCCAAACTTTGCATCCGTTCGTTGCGGCTACTTGTGCAATGCCGATTCCCATCGTTCCGGCACCGATAATTCCTACATTCATATTTTAAATTTGAAAATTTGAAAATGAGCTAATTTGAAAATTATTTTATTTTTGAGCTTGAAATAATTTTAGACAGAATTAATATAATTTCTTTTAAATCAGATATTAATTTTTCGTTTGGAGATTTCAAATATGGAGACTTTAAGCACAGCAAAAGCCAATATTCTGTTTCATCAGCTTCTTTAGCTGCAATTTTTAATTTATGAATAAAATCTGCCTTACTTTCTGCATTTTGAGCTTCTCTAACATTTGCTCCAATCGAAGTTCCTGATTTAAAAATTTGATTTGCCAAAGGAAATTTTTTAGCTTCGTATAAATCTTCTGAAAATTCAATAATATGTAGTGCAAAATCAAAAGTCTTATTTACAATAATATTTTCTTTGTCATTTCTCATTTTCAAATTCTCAAATTAACTCATTTCAAATTAATTATTTTCCTTTATAATTAGGTTTTCTTTTTTGTAAAAAGGCATTTACCCCTTCGATAAAATCTTCTGTTTCTGCTGCTTCCTGCTGTAAATCTCCCTCTAACTCTAATTGTTCTTTCAATGTATTGTTATACGAATGAGCAAAAGCTTTTTTGGTTAGCTTTATCGCTGCAGTTGGCATATTTGACATTTTTTCAAGAATTTCCATAGATTTTGGAGCAAATTCTTCCTCAGTGAAAACTTCAGCTACCAGACCATAAGATTTAGATTCTTCAGCAGATAATCTTTTCCCTGTAAAAGCTAAATAATTAGCTAATTGCCTGCCTAAAAGTTTAGGCAAGAAATAAGTTCCTCCGGTATCGGGAATCAATCCGATATTTGAAAATGCCTGAGAAAAATATGATTTATCCACCGCTAAAACAAAGTCACAGATTAGAGCCAACATGGCACCAGCTCCTACAGCAGGACCATTTACTAATGCTACAACCGGTTTCTTGCAACGCGTAATCTCTGTTACCAAAGGATTGTAATAGTCTACTACAATTTTTCTGATGATATCGTTATCGTGATGCTCGTTGCCTTGTACAAAAGCATCATCTAAATTCTGACCGGAGCAAAAAGCTCTTCCCCTTCCAGAAATAGCAACACATCTTACTGTTTCGTCTTCACTACATTCTTTAACAAAATCTCTAAGATCTGATAAAGCCGGCTTGGTAAGGGCGTTCATTGTTTCCGGTTGATTAAGATATGCGATTTTGAGCTTCCCGTCAAAATGCGTTTCAATATCGAGTTGTGTATACATAAAAAAATCAATTTTAAATCAGATAAATATAATCATTTAACAGTATATATAAGTAACAATTTAGTAATGAAAAGCCTGAATATTTCAATGCTATACATTATTCATTGTCATTTGTATTTCATGTCTTCAATCTATCCTATATAGGTGTATTATTATAATAGTTATTAAACTTAATATTATCTATATAATCTTCCAATATTGGATTTGTACTACAGTTAAAGAGAATATTCTCTTTTGCTATTGTTTTATGGGTTCTTAAATAAAGGCCTGTTTGCAAATTACTTATCTCATTTCCTGAAACTGTCACTTTACCATCTAAAGAAACACCTACATTTATAATAACTCCGTAGCCAAGACTGTTTCCATAAATTAAATTATCAGAAACAACAAAGCGATGAGTCAGATCATTAACACTCTTATCATCAACCTGAGATGCTGGTGTAAATCCATTTATTACAATTCCAACAAATTTATTTCCTTCATTACCTGATTTGAAGTTATTATTGCTCATTAATACATTCCCAAGCGGAGCAACAATTCTTTTAACCTTAGTTTCAGCATTTTCTGAATAAGCAAAGTATTCGATAACCGGACCAAACATGTCTGAAGCATTATTACCTGATATATTGACTCCCATCATATTTCCTCCCATAACGACCGCTGTTCTTAAACGATGAAATGTATTATTCTGTATATTAATATTTTCCGCAGTAGTACTATCAATCTGACACTGCAAACCTATTCCGTAAGATATTCCATTTACCTCTTCAATAATATTGTTACAAATTGAAATATTTTTGAAGGAGTCTTCATATTCTCTATTCGTTACTTTTGCAGAAGCATTGATAATTCCACTGTCATTAGCAATAAGCTGATGAATATAATTATCTGTAATAACAGCATTTTTTTTAGTCCCATCAAATCGGATTGCCCCCCATGTCGTATTTCTGAAAATATTATTAGAAATAATGAAGTTATTTACATTATCATAAAAATCTATTGCAAATAGCCTATGCGCTCCATCATTATTTCGTCCACAATACTCGAAAACATTATTATTTACAATTACAGACCCGTTATAACCACAATCAAACGCACTTAAACCCGATGGCATTTTTGCAGGATCCGGAGGTAATGGCATATCGTCAGCATCCTTTGGCACCTCATTTTTAAATATATTATTCTCTATGACAAAATTAATCCCGTGTGACTGGCTTATTACAAGATGCTCCATCCTGTATTTCTGGTCCTGAGCTCCACTTTCAAAATAATTATTTTTAACTTTTATTGTACCACCTACTACCCTGCAATCATAAATATTTACTGCTCTAGTATAAAGGTCATAAAAGCTACAATTAAAGATATCAACATTATTTGACAATGTTATAAATATCCCTCCATTATAATCGTTTGGATAATCACTTTGAGAGTAAATCTTTAAATCTCTTTTTTTCTGATCAAATCTAATTCCGTCAATTATAAAATTACTACATTCATTAAAATTGAAAAAATATCCTGAGAAACGTTCTTTACTATCAGAAGTAATCACTGTATGCTGTTTATCACCCAAAAGTTTGAAGCAGTTATAATCATGAAATAAAAGTTCTTTATTTACAATATACTCTCTTGCATCAAACCTCAGTGTTGCTCCTAAATAAGCTGCCATCTTAACTGCTGCTAAAATAATTTCCTCATCATTAGCATATCTTTTATTACATCTATACCATTCTATATTAATGGTATTTTCATGTAAAATAGCTTTATAATATTCTCCGTCTTTTTGAATAAGTACCACGCCATCTTCTGGCAAGTTAGTTCCGGGGATCTTCTGATAGTAAACTTCTTCTCCGGTATGAGGAAATAAATTATTGAATCCATAATCTGAAGGATTACATGTTGATGGAAATTTCTGGCTGTTGCAATTTGTCATAATAAATGTTTTGTATTGATTATTTTTAAATAAGATCATTAAAAAATGATACTGAAGCAAAACTAAGTGCTGCTGACGACAAAACTAGTCGTATCATTTTCTCATTTATTTTGATAATGACTTTTTAATATTTTTAATGACATTTAAAATAATCAAACGGCTCCAGGCAGTCTAAACACTGATAAGAAGCCTTACATAAGGTTGATCCAAATCTGCTGATCTGCTTGGTATGCTCAGAGCCGCAGCGCGGACATTTTTTCGGTTTCCCAATGTGATGTTCGTCTGCTCCTTTTTCGGGAGGTGTGATTCCGTACACACGGAGTTTTTCTCTCGCTTCATCAGTAATCCAGTCTGTTGTCCAGATCGGAAACATCTTGGTCACTACTTTCGCATCCCATCCGTTTTCTTTCATCATTTTGATAATATCCTCCTCAATGGTAAACATGGCAGGACAGGCAGAATAGGTAGGTGTAATGACCACTTCACAGGTATTTTCACCTGTGACCTGTGCCTCTCTTACGATTCCTAATTCCACAATATCAATGACCGGAATTTCCGGATCGGGAATTGTTTTTAATAAATCTAAAAGCTGATTCATATTTTATTTTTTATCAGAATCAAGAATTTCTTTCATTGCATTCTGATAATCCAAATTATCTGTTATTCCGTTGTGATACTGATCTTTTAATACAATCAGGCTATCATCTTTTTTAAAGTTATTTTTAAGTTGTAAAGAGGCTTTATAGTTAATAACCTCATCTTTATCACCATGAAAAATAATTACTGGTGATTGAACGGTTTTTAAATATTCACCAGTTTCAAAATTATATTTTAGCAAAAATGTTGGAAGAAATGAGAATTTTTGACTCATTTCATCTTCTATACTGTAATAAGGTGCCTGTAAAATCAATAATCTAGCATTGTGCATTGATGCTACTTTTGCAGCTAACCCTGATCCTATAGAATATCCTAAAATAATAATTTTATTCTCCGGATATCTTTTCAAAAGTTCTTTGTAAGCAGTCTCAATGTCCGAAAAAAGCTGATCTTTACTATTAATTTTATCTTCGCTTTTTCCATAACCCCGGTAATCGAGTATCAATGTATCATAATCCATACTGCGATATAATTGAGCTACTTCTCCCCAGCTTTTTATTGAACCTCCATTTCCATGAAGATAAAAGATAACTCCTTTGGGATTTTGAGTTTTAAACAAAACTGAACTCAAATGCTTATCATCCCGTGTTGTGATCGGTATTTCTTCAAAATCACCATTAAAATTAAACTTGTAATTTTCCGGCAACTTTTCAGGATAAAAAATAATTTTCTCCTGATAGAAATAGACTCCTACGCATAGCATCACATATGCTATAAGAAAAAAAGCAAGTATTCCCAGAAGCATCTTTTTCATGACCTATTACCAAGTACAACCCGGATATGCTCTCTGCATATACTGAAGTTCACAAAGGATAAATCCGAAATACTCTGTATGATATCCTGTTCTTGATTTTGGCTGCATGAAAGGATTTTCAGGATATTCCAACCCGAAATCTGCAAAATCTTTCTTTGTAATCGCAATGAATTCTTCGTAAAGAGCATCTGCATTCGGAACGATATTCAAAGCAATAAGATCATCTTCACCTTCTGTTTTGGCAAAAAGTCCTTTTGTATATTCCCAGATATTTTCAATAGCTTTCACCAAACGCTCATGGCTTTCTTCTGTTCCCTGAGCAAAAATCTTCATCCAGGAAGCAGAGTGAGTATAGTGATATCTCACTTCTTTCAACGATTTTTGAGCAATCGCCGAAAGTTCTTCATCAGCAGAGCTTGATAATGCTTCGTACATCAGTTTCTGATATACAGACAACACATATACTTTAAGAATGGTGTGGGCATAATCTTCATTCGGAAGCTCTGTCCAGTGTGCATTTACATATTCGTGCTCATATCTTAAAAAGGCTAAATCATCTTCACTTTTACCGTTGTCTATTACTCTTGAAGCATACACATAAAAGTTATTAGCCTGACCCAGTTCATCTAATGCAATGTTTGTTAATGCAATATCTTCCTCCAAATAAGGACCTTCACCGCACCATGCAGATAAACGCTGTCCCATAATGAAACTGTCGTCTGCGAGTTTTAATAAATAATTATATAATGGGTTCATTATTTTTTAATTTGAAAATTTGAGAATTATTTAATTTGAAAATTGATGAATCGTCTTAATTGAAAATTTGAGAATTGTTAACATGGTTAAAGTCATTATCAAATTTTCAAATTATTACATTTTCAAATTATTAATCTACATATTTTTTACGTCGTTTGGAATATCGTAGAAAGTCGGGTGACGGTATAGTTTGTCATCAGCCGGATCGAAGAATGCTTCTTTATCCACCCCTTCCGAAGTCACAATATATTTACTTGGAACCACCCAAACAGAAGTTCCTTCTTTTCTTCTGGTATAAACGTCTCTTGCATTCTGCAAAGCCATTTCTGCTGTTGGTGCCTGTACAATTCCAACGTGTTTGTGAGATAATCCCGGCTTAGTTTGAATAAACACTTCCCACATATCTAAATTTGCCATATTGTAATTTGAGAATTTGAAAATTTGAGAATTAGGTAATTTGAAAATTAATATGCAGTAGTTACATTTTCAAATTAGCATATTTTCAAATTAATACATTAAATTATATTACTTCTTTTTGTTGCTTCTCTGCAAAAGCTGCTGCCGCTTCTTTCACCCAAGAATTTTCTCTTTGCGCCTTTCTTTTGGTTTCGATACGCTTTTTATTGCAAGGTCCGTTTCCTTTTAAGATTTCCATGAATTCTCCCCACGGAAGTTCTCCGAAATCGTAATGTTGTCTTTCCTCATTCCATTTTAGATCCTTATCTGGAATAGTTAATCCTAAGAATTCAGCCTGAGAAACGGTAACATCGATGAATCTCTGACGAAGGTTATCGTTACTTTCTCTTTTTACTCTGTAATTCATAGAGATCTTAGAGTTTGGCGAGCTGTCATCATTTGGACCAAACATCATCAGGGCTGGCCACCAGAAACGGTTTAGCGAAGCCTGAGCCATTTCTTTCTGTTGTTTTGTACCACGGCAAAGCGCCATCAGAATCTCATATCCTTGTCTTTGGTGGAAAGATTCTTCTTTGCAGATTTTCACCATTGCTCTTGAATAAGGACCATAAGAATTCCCCATCAGCATTACCTGGTTCATAATCGCTGCACCATCTACCAACCAGCCGATTGCGCCAATATCGGCCCAACTCAATGTAGGGTAATTGAAAATACTCGAATATTTCGCTTTTCCTTCCAACATATCGTCATAAGTAGCATCTCTATCAGCTCTGATCGTTCCGTTTCCTAGGGTTTCAGTTGCTGAATAAAGGTATAGCCCGTGGCCTGCTTCATCCTGAACTTTAGCCAGAAGAGCCATTTTTCTTCTTAATGAAGGGGCTCTGGAAATCCAGTTGGCCTCCGGCAGCATTCCTACAATCTCGGAATGAGCATGCTGTGAAATCTGACGAACCAATAATTTCCTGTAATCATCAGGCATTACATCTTTTGGTTCTACTTTATTTTCTTCGTGAACGTATTCAACAAATTTTTCTAAGTCCATAATCTTTTAATTTGAGAATTTGAGAATTAGTTAATTTGAAAATTATTTAGAGAAACTGAGAATAAGCTATTACTCATTTTCAAATTTCCAAATCAGCACATTTTCAAATTGAATTAAACATCATAATTAAGCATCACCACATTCGTTGTCGGGTGACATTGGCAGGTAAGGACAAAGCCTCTGGCTACTTCGTCTTCGGTAAGCGCATAGTTTTTCTCCATGAAAACTTCTCCTTCTAAAACCTGGGCTTTACACGTACAGCACACCCCTCCTTTACATGCGAAAGGAACTGGAAGCTGGTCTTTCAATGCTTTATCTAAGATACTCTCTTTTTTAGAATTAAGGTGGAACGAATATTCATCATCATCAATGATCACCGTTACCATACTTTCAATATTGGCAATAGCCTTGAATTCATCGCTCATTTCCTCCGTATTTTCTTCATCTGGAGCGGTAAAGTATTCAAATAATACCTGAATAGCAGGCACTTTTTTATCTTTCTTCAGATAATCAGCGATCCCTTTGATCATTTCTGAAGGTCCACAGATGAAATAAGTAGCTTCTTTTACATCAATATCGATGTATCTTTCAAATAACTGCTCTAGTTTTTCAGCAGAAATTCTTCCTTCAAAAACAGGATCTTCGTGTTTTTCACGACTTACCAAATAAACTACTTTCAGCCTGCCATTAAAATGCTCTATCAGCTTATCAATTTCAGCTTTTCTTAAAATATGATTCATGCTTCTGTTGCTATAGAACAGGTAAGCATTACTGTTAGGCTCCTGATAAAGGCTTTCTTTAATATTGGATAAAACAGGGGTAATTCCGCTTCCTGCTGCCAATCCCACATATGTTTTCACATTGGTCGGGTGATAAGAAGTATTGAAACCGCCCATCGGAGGCATTACTTCCAGGATCTCATCCATATGAAGATGCTCATTGAAATAGCCTGATACTTTTCCGCCTTCAAGCAGCTTTACCAATACTTCCAGCGTATTGCTCTTTTCACTTGGAGCATTACAGATAGAGTAAGAACGTCTTTCTTCATTTCCGTTGATCATCATTCGGAAATTCAGATACTGCCCTTGCTTGAACCTGAACTTATCTTTCAGTTCTTCAGGGACCTCTACCGCTACACTCACTGCTTCGGAAGTATCTTTCTGAACTTTAACTGTTTTAAGTTTATAAAATGAATTCATTATTTTTTAAGTATTCTATTAATTTTTCCACCTTCGCACTTCGGCAAACTGTCCTGGGCATGAATTTTCACTTTCGTAGTGATCCCTACCCGTTTTTTTATTTCGTTTTCTATGCTTTTTCCAAAGTTCCCGACAAAATTAAAATAATCATCGGTATTTGCTTGTATTTTTTGTTCCTCTACCAGTTCATCACCTATTTCGACGTCAATGTCAAGGGCAATGCACATATGTTCTTTTTCAACAGGCGTTAAATAATAATTAGGAACCACTCCTTTTACATAAGAGAACGCATCTTCAATCTGGCTTGGATATACATTGACTCCTCTCACGATCAGCATATCGTCTGCTCTGCCGACAATAGGTTTCATTTTCACCATTGTTCTTTTAGCATGCTCATCATAATAAAGACTGGTGATATCATTCGTCCAATATCGTAAAAGCGGCATTGCTTTTTTCGTTAAAGTTGTAATCACCAACACTCCTTCTTCTCCAAAAGGAACCGGCTGTTTAGTAACCGGATCTAAAATTTCAGGATAAAAATGATCTTCCCATATATAAGAACCTCCTTTTTCTTCGAAATCCTCCATGGAAACTCCGGGACCGATAATTTCACTCAATCCGTAGATATTGGTTGCGTGGACTCCTAATCTTTCTTCAATGTGACCTCTGATAATCTCCGTCCATGGTTCTGATCCTAACACGGCATATTGAAGACTTATTTCATCTGCTGGAATTCCTCTTTTGGCAAATTCATCAGCAATGGTCAAAGCGTATGATGGAGAACAGCAGATCACTTCCGGTTTGAAATCTATAATCAGATCTACCTGTCTTGCTGTCATTCCGCCTGAAATAGGAAGAACACTCATTCCTAACTTTTCTGCACCATAATGAAGTCCTAAACCTCCTGTGAAAATCCCGTAACCATAAGCGTTGTGTAACTGCATTCCTGGTTTTGCTCCTGCGGCATTTAAAGATCTTGCCACTACTTCACTGAAAAGGTCTACATCTTCTTTTGTGTATCCTACCACCGTCGGTTTTCCAGTAGTTCCGCTTGAACAGTGAATTCGCTGAAGTTCAGCTTTAGGAACGGTAAATAAACCGAACGGATAGTTATCTCTTAAATCCTGCTTGTAAGTAATAGGAAGTTTCGTGATATCTTCAATCGACCTTATTTCCTGTGGAGATATTTGCAATTCATCAAATTTCTTTTTATAAAATTCCGACTTCTCTCCCAAATAGCTGATCAAGCTGATCAACCGGCCGGATTGAAGCTGTCTCAACTGACCCAGCTCCAGATATTCAACTGAAAAATCCATAAAACTAACTAACATTTGTTAGGTGTAAATTTAAAAAGATTTTATAAGCTGGCAAAATTTTTATGACTTTTATCATATTTTGAATGATTCTAAATAACGAAAGTAGGCTTCAAATTGCGAATTCTATCATTCTGAACACAGACTGAAAGTCTGCGAACATAGTTCAGAAGTGCAGTGAAGAATCTATTATTAAATACTTGAATGAATCGATTTTCTCTATCTCAAAATAACAGACACAGTATTAAAATTCATGACTAAACAGCATAATTATGAGATTCTTCCTTCGTCAGAATGACAAAAGAAGTGTTTAATTTTTCTGGTTTCCCAATAAACCAAAAAGAAGTTTTTCTCTTATTTCCTCAGTAACTTCATCGGTGGAATCACTGCTTCTTTTAAACCAGAAATAGGAATTATTTAAAGTATGAAGAATAAATCTTGTAGTAAATGATGGTGATTTTAGCTCCCAGTTTTCAGCTTTGTAGATTTCAGAAATCAATTCTTCAACTTCCTGTTGATAATTTTTTCTTAATTCTACAAATTCAGGAAGCCTTTCTTCCAGATGTCTCCATTCATTGGAATAAATATGGGTAACATCACGGTTTTTAAGAACGACTGAAAGGTGTTTATCCAATAATAGATTCAGTTTTTCCCTTGGAGCAATATCTGTATTTTTTACATGCTGAAGCTCATCGAAAAATTCCTGGGCAATGCCAAAACAAATCCATTCCAAAATTTCTTCTTTTGAACGGATATGTGCATACAACGATGCTGCTTTGATATTAAGTTTCGTAGCCAGATCTCTTACCGAGCTTCCCATATAGCCCTTCTCCTTGAAAAGTTCTACTGCTACGTCTAAAATTTTTCTCTGTTTTTCTTTAAGTTCCATCTGTAAAATGCAAAAGTAATTATTCTAAAATAAAAAGCTGAATTTTAACACTTACATTAAAAAAATTCAACCATTTTAAAATCTGCTCATCATCTTTCCCCTTTATGATATGACTATTTGTTCATAGATTTTCAAGAGATAATTGTGAAATCGGAAATTTTGTCAAGTTAAATTTCCGTTAAAAATACAAAATCCGGAAAATTTGTCCATATTTTTTATAAATTTAATAATTGAACAGTTTTTGCGATATAGTCATCGAATAAATGATTAAATAATTGATGGCATTAAGAAACTGAGCCTGAAAATTTAGTTTCTTGATGTTTTTTAAAAGTAAAACTTAATACGAACCATTACCAAAAATATAAAAGATATGAACTTAAACCAATATACTGTAAAATCACAGGAAGCCATCCAGGCAGCACAACAGGTTGCTATGGAATTGGGCAATCAAAGTATAGAACCTCAACATCTTCTTGAAGGAATCTTCCAGGTAGATGAAAATATATCGCCTTTCTTATTAAAAAAATCTGAAGCAGATGCCAATTTAGTAAGAGAGCGAAACCGTGAAAATTTAGAAAAACTTCCTAAAGTACAAGGAGGAAATATTTATCTTTCACAATCGGCCAACAAAGTATTGCTGGATGCTCCCAACATCGCTAAAAAAATGGGCGACGAATATGTGACAATTGAGCATTTATGGTTATCGCTTCTGGAAACCAGTTCTGAAGTTTCCAAAATGCTTAAAGATATGGGCGTAACCAAAAATCTGTTGGAAGGCGCTATTAAAGAATTAAGAAAAGGAAGTAAGGCAACTTCTGCAAGCTCGGAAGAAACCTATCAGTCTTTAAATAAATATGCTAAAAACTTCAATGAATTAGCAGCAGAAGGAAAACTGGATCCTGTAATCGGACGTGATGAAGAAATCAGAAGGGTTCTACAGATCCTTTCCAGAAGAACAAAAAACAACCCTATCCTTATTGGAGAACCAGGTGTTGGTAAAACGGCTATTGCTGAGGGAATTGCCCACAGAATTATCAGCGGTGATGTTCCGGAAAATCTGATGGATAAAACATTATACTCCTTGGATATGGGAGCTTTGATCGCCGGAGCCAAATATAAAGGTGAATTTGAAGAGCGTTTAAAATCTGTAGTCAATGAGGTGACCAAAGCTGATGGGCAGATTATTCTTTTCATTGATGAGATCCATACTCTGGTAGGAGCCGGTGGTGGTGAGGGTGCTATGGATGCAGCCAACATCTTAAAGCCTGCTTTGGCAAGAGGTGAGCTGAGAGCGATTGGCGCTACTACTTTGAATGAATATCAAAAATATTTTGAAAAAGATAAAGCGCTCGAAAGACGTTTCCAGAAAGTAATGGTGGAAGAACCGGATACTGAATCTGCAATTTCGATCCTTCGTGGTATTAAAGATAAATATGAAGCCCACCACAAAGTAAGAATCAAAGATGAGGCAATTATTGCGGCTGTGGAAATGTCTCAAAGATATATTTCAGATCGTTTTTTACCGGATAAAGCCATTGACCTTATTGATGAAGCTTCTGCAAAACTGAGAATGGAAATCAATTCCAAACCGGAAGAGCTTGATGTTCTCGACAGAAAATTGATGCAGCTGGAAATTGAGCTGGCAGCCATCTCAAGAGAAGGCAATCAGACCAAAATTGATCATTTGAAGGAAGATATTGCAAAAATTTCGGAACAGAGAAATGAGATCAATGCCAAATGGCTGAAAGAAAAACAGAAAAGTGAAGATCTTACCCAGATCAAAAAAGATATTGAATCTCTGAAACATGAAGCGGAAAGGGCTTCAAGAGCAGGAGATTATGCAAAGGTAGCCGAAATCCAGTACGGAAAACTTCGTGAAAAAGAGGAAGAGCTTACCAAGATGGAGCTTGAAATGCAGAATCATCAGAATGAGCTGATCAAAGAAGAGGTTACTGCAGAAAACATCTCTGAAGTGATTGCTAAATGGACAGGTATTCCTGTCACCAAATTACTGCAGTCTGAAAGAGAGAAATTACTTAATCTGGAATCTGAACTACACCACCGCGTGGTAGGACAGGATGAAGCAATACAAGCGGTTGCTGATGCGATCAGAAGAAACAGAGCTGGTCTGAGTGATGACAAAAAGCCTATTGGTTCTTTCCTATTCCTGGGAACAACCGGGGTGGGTAAAACAGAATTGGCAAAGGCGTTAGCTGAGTTCTTATTCGATGACGAAAACAACATGACAAGAATTGATATGAGTGAATATCAGGAACGTCACAGTGTTTCAAGGTTGGTAGGGGCGCCTCCGGGATATGTAGGATATGATGAAGGTGGACAGCTGACTGAAGCGGTAAGAAGAAGACCTTATTCTGTGGTCCTTTTGGACGAAATTGAAAAGGCACACCCGGATGTTTTCAATACGTTGCTTCAGGTTTTGGATGATGGACGTCTGACTGATAATAAAGGACGCCTTGTTAATTTCAAAAACTCCATCATCATTATGACCTCTAACCTAGGATCTCATTTGATTCAGGAGAATTTTGAAAACCTTACTGAGGAAAACCAGGATGAAATTGTGGATAAAACAAAAGACGAAGTTTTTGATCTTTTGAAACAAACCTTACGTCCGGAATTCCTGAATAGAATTGATGAGATTGTACTGTTCCAGCCTTTAAGAAAAAAAGAAATCGGAAAAATCGTTCAGTTTCAGTTGAGAGGATTCAATGAGATGTTATCTAAAAGAAACATCATTATGACCTTCACTCAGGATGCCGTAGATTATCTGATGAATAAAGGCTATGATCCTGCTTTCGGAGCAAGACCATTAAAAAGAGTGATCCAACAGGAAGTGTTAAACAAACTGTCTAAAGAGATTCTTGCAGGAAATGTAAATGATGGAGACAGAATCACCCTGGATTATTTTGTAGAAACAGGTTTGGTTTTCAGACCTACCGAACAATAAAATAGTTTTTTTCATATACATTATTTTTGTGAATAAGTGCTGTAGAGAAATCTGCAGCACTTATTTTTTTTCTCTACTTTTAAAAACTAATTTTTGCTGATGTATATAAAGTTAATCACCTTATCATTTTTCTTGATCTCGCTTCTGGTCAACGCTCAGAATAAACTGACATCTCCATTTTCACTCACCGATTATCAGAATATGCGCACAGAATATCTTGATGCAATAAAACATAACCCTGATATTGTTCATGAAGGCAGATTCTATTATTCAAAAAGAAAATTGGATAGTGTAAATATCATAAAGCACGAGATCATAAGACAGGAATTGATCAGAAAAGGAGTTGCTCCATCTGCAATTACCAAGGAAGTACTTCAGAATGCAGAAAGTAACAGACAATATTATCTGCAATATGCCTATTTCACCAAGAATATGAAAGGATATGATTTTTACTATTCTGATGATCCCAAACTGATTCTTTTCAATAATAAAGATTTAACAATAGAATATTCATTTGCAAAAGATATAGACAGTGAATATCTTCATAATAAAAAAATTGCTACAACCAATCAATACTTCAACAGCAATGGACAAATGAAAAGAACCGATTCCTTCATTCTTCCGTCACAGGAAGGAGCTGAAAAAGAGATAACAGGGCTTTCAAAAGAATATAATGTTATTGGAAAAATTTTGTTTGAAGCTGACTGGGAAAAAGACTTCAGACACAGCAAAGCCAAGGTGATTGCAGCCAGTGACCAATTAATACGACAATATATACTTAATAATATCAAAAAAAATAGTGACAGGATAAGCGATATTCAGGCCAAAGAAATGACAGCAAATTATTTAAAATACGCCCAGAAAACCATTCAAAAATTTAAAAATGATGACAAGATTTCTATATGGTTTATAACCTATTGGACGGTAACCTCCCGAATAGAACTGAAAATCAATGACAAAACGCTACAATTAATTGACATCCGTGACTTTAAAATGCAGGAATAGTCCACACTTTTGATATAAAAAATTTTTGGGATTCTTCTTAATAAATTTTTTCTGCTTAATAATTCAACATCCTTTTTTATCCTTATTAAGTGAAATAATATTATATTTACCTTACAAATCAATAACTAATACCAAAATCACTATGAAAAAGCTAAAAAGAAAAGATTTAAAGAAAATCGATGGCGGAATTGAACCACCAACTATAATGTGTGGTGAGGACTGGAGCTGTCCTCCCGGCCTTTGCTGTACAGTGGGATATGTCTGTATGGATTGGAGAAAATATCCTTGTATTTAAAGAACAGGCGGAGAAATATACTTTCTCCGCTTTTTTATAGAGTAAATCTGCGTTTGCTTTCTCTCTCAATTGTTACACTTTACATACAATCCGTAAAAACACGGTAAAAATAACAGTATAATTCCCTATTTACCAATACATTTTCTAGCATATTTTTTACGAGATTTGCATATTAATTGAGTTTTACCGTAAACCATAAGCTATGAATACAGAATCAAACAACCCACTAGAACCTGGAATTATGTCAAACAGTCTTATCCAGGCTCTGATCGACAATTATCGTCAAAACCACCTAAGTGCTATCAACACTGCTTTAGGAATTCAGGATGCTCACTCTATTTGGTTTGACCTTCCAAAATTGAAAAATTTTATTGCTAAAATCGAAGAAGAAGCTGCCAAAGTGAATCCTACGACTTCAGAGGCAGACCTAGGAATCAGATTTTATTATGCAACTTATCCTAAGCAGGAAAACTGGTCTATGATGGACTCTCACCCCGTTCCTGTTCAATATGCAGGAAAGCACACATTAGTGATGATCCCAACCTTGAAAAAAGCCAGTGAAACAGGAGAGCTTGTTGATTTTGATTTTAACCCTTTTCAGGCAAATGGAGAAAATTCAAATTTAGCATTAAATGCGCGTAATATTACTCCATCCGGTAATGGAAATGGCGACGATAATGGTAATGGAAATGGTGGACCTCTGGGCGATGATACAGGTCTTGGAGAAAATAGCGGAACATTGATTCCACCGGCTCCCCCTATGGGCACATCTTACTAATTACCATTCTTAAAAGCTGTATGACTGAGATTCAAAAAATTTTTTCATCATTTATGTATTGGGGAGAAGCCTTTGCCGCTATAATCTCCCTGATTTATTATAACCGTGTAAAAAAGCAACCCTGGAAATATCTGGCCATTTATCTCATTCTTATTTTTCTGTGTGAATCAGCTGTGAAATGGGGAGAAAAACCGCTTAAGATAGACAGAATAAATTTTTACAACTATTTTGTGATTCCATTGCAGTTTATATTCTTTTACTGGCTATATGCAAAAGAATCTCTGAAGAAAGTAAAACTGTTCTACATTCTGACGGGCATATATATTTTAACCTATATCCTCAGGGCACTTTTCTTCCCGGAAAAGAAAGTAGTCTTTTCCTTCAATTACAATGTAGGTTGTTTACTTTTAATGGGCCTTGTCATTATGGAATTTTATAAACAGGTTAATTCATCTGAAATTCTCAATTTCAGTAAAAACAGAATGTTTTATATTAATCTGGGAATAACTCTTTTTTATATCGCCAATCAACCATTTATGACATTTAACTCTCTTCTGTGGAAATATATAGACATTTGGGATATTTATTTTATATATTTCCAGGTTTCAGGAGCAGTTATGTATATTTTATTTGCAAGTTCATTCATATGGGGAAAACAGAGCTCTTAATAACCATTATCTCATTTAATATCTTTTTTTTGATGTTTGTAATAGCGGTATTTATCTATATCCGGAATTACAGACAGAGAAAAAGAGAATATTTAATTGAAATTGAAATGAAAAATGAGCTCCATCAGAGGGAGCTCCTGTCTACCCAACTGGAAATACAACAAGCTACCATGCAGCAAATAGGGCGGGAACTTCATGACAATATTGGTCAGAAACTTACCCTCGTAAGTCTATATGTACAGCAAATGCTTTATGAAAACAAAGTTTCTGAAGCAAGCGAAAGGATTGATCAGGTTTCTCAGATCATCAACCAGTCTCTGCAAGACCTTCGGAGCTTGTCAAAAACATTAACCGATGACAATATCAACCAAAAGGAAATTGTAACTTTGATACAGGAAGAAGTGGACAACACCAATTCCTTCAAAAAGTGCCACGTAAGCTTTGAGCACAATTTTAAACAGCTGGATTTAGGTTTTGTTCACAAAAATGTTCTGCTCAGAATCACTCAGGAGTTTATTCAGAATAGTATAAAACACTCCGGCTGCAAAAATATTTTTATCAGCCTGAATACTTCTGAAGACATCCTTTGGGAACTTGATATTCGTGATGATGGAACCGGGTTTGACACTTCCCAGATAAAATCCAACGGAATAGGCCTCACAAACATGAAAAACAGAGCCGAAATCATAGGAGCCCAGTTTCACATGGAAAGCCAGGAAAATGCAGGAACCCACCTTAATATTATCTTAAAAAAACAGTCATGAAAAAATCAATTGTAATTGTTGACGATCACATACTTATAGCCAAGGCTCTGGAAGGAATTATTGGTAATTTCAATGAATTTGAAGTCATCTATGTGTGTGAAAATGGAAAGGACCTTATCCAGAAACTTGAGGAGGGCAACGCGATTCCGGATATTATTCTTTTAGATATCAGTATGCCCATTATGGACGGATTTGAAACGGCGGTCTGGCTTACAAAAAACCACCCGGACATCAAGGTCATGGCTCTCAGCATGCAGGGAGACGATAACAGTGTTATCAAGATGATCAAAAGCGGAGCAAAAGGTTACCTCTTAAAAAATACCCACCCAAGAGATTTAGAAACAGCGCTTACCCGATTGAATAGTGACGGCTTCTTTTATCCGGACTGGGCTTCCAAAATTATATTCTCTAATCTTAATAAAGAAACTGAATCTGAAATTGCCGTAAGAATTTCCGACAGGGAAAAAGAATTCCTGAAGTATACAGTTACTGAGCTGAGCTATAAGGAAATTGCAGACAGAATGTGCTGCAGTCCAAGGACTGTAGAAAGCTACCGTGATCAGCTTTGTGAAAAACTGGATTTAAAAACCCGTGTTGGGCTCGCTGTTTTCGCTATTAAAAATGGCTTTGCAAACTAAACTTTAATCACGAAAAAAAATCTTTAAAAAAATAAATTTAAACGAAATTTATTCTCGAAAAAAACCATAAAACCATAAAACGACTAATAAAACACATAAATTAATTAAAATTTAAAACATTTTACATAATTATAAATTAAAATCAATAAAACACAGCAATACATATTAATCTCATAAAGAAATTAAAGAAATATTTGCATATCAATTTCAAATAATATATTTTCACAGCCTCAACCAAAATGATTTGATTATGAAAAAACTATTATTTGGAGCCCTCGTGCTCGGCTTAATGACGGCCTGTAACAATGACAACATTTCCAATCAAAATGAAACCCCGGCTAATGAACCAACATCCCCTTCCGGCTTGGCCCAAAGAGGATGTGCTTCTGAAGAAATCAGACAAGAAGCATTGAAAAAGAGCCCCGAACTTCAACAAAGATTTTCTGCATTGGAAACCAATACAGAAAAATTCGCAAATGATCTGAAAGTTGGAAAAGTTCTTGCCGATGGAACAGTAGAAATCCCTGTCATTGTCAATGTAGTATACAAAACTACAGCAGAAAATGTTTCTGATGCAAGAATCGCAGAACAGATTGCAGTATTAAATGCTGACTATTCAGCCACCAATAGTGATGCCAGCAAAATACCCACTGAATTTCAAACTGTAAGTTCTGGTGATACGAAAGTAAAATTCAGACTTGTAAATACTATTAGAAAATCTACTACAAAAACAAGCTGGGCTACTAATGATGATATGAAAAAAGCATCTAAAGGAGGAATTGATGCTACTAATCCTACCAATTATCTAAACATCTGGATTGTAGGGAAAATGACAAGTCAGGGTCGTACAATTCTTGGATATGCTACCTTTCCAGAATCTGCAGGATTATGGAATGATGGGGTTGTAATTGGTGCTCCTTATTTCGGAAAAACCGGTGCATCTTCACCTTTTAATCTTGGAAGAACTGCCACACACGAAGTAGGCCACTATTTAAACTTAAGACACATCTGGGGAGATGCTAACTGTGGAAACGACTTGGTAAGTGATACTCCTACACAAACTACAGCAAATTACGGAAAACCTTCTTACCCTCTATACAATACTTGCAGCGGTGTACAAAGATCTGTAATGTTTATGAACTACATGGATTATGTAGATGATGCAGCTATGTTTATGTTCTCTTCAGGACAAAAAACAAGAATGCAGTCTGTAGTAGCTTCTTCAGGAGCAAGATCCGGATTGAGAGTATATTAATTAAAACATCTTTTTACTTATATTTTAAAATCTATCCTACTTTGTGGGATAGATTTTTTGTACCCATCTTTTAGATTAAAATTCAGGAATACTATTCTATGTATTAGCTCAGGCAATTTATTCACATAAAAAACTATGGAATAATCTTATGTTATTTCATTTAAAAACAAACAATTCAATAAAAAAAACTTAAAATTAGAATAATGCAAGAAAAATATGGCTTTAATTATATTTTTTAAGATATTTCTATGGACAAGTTTTCAAAGAATAATATCCTACAAATTATATAGAATATAAAATTATTTACACTTAAAAAACACACTTAAGCGTGAAATATAAAACAAATTAATGAAATTGATTAAAACTCAATGAAAATCAAGTTAAGTTGCGATAAAAACAACTAAAACAATTATTAAATAAACATTTATCAAATATTTTGCAAAATAACTTGCATATCAATTTCAAATAATATAATTTCACAACCTCAACCAAATTATATTATAACGATATGAAAAAATTCCTATTTGGAGCCCTCATTCTGGGCTTAATGTCGGCATGTAACACCGACAGCTTAAACAATCAAAATGAAACACCTTTGAACCAGGAACCTCCTGTTCAAAGTGCCCTTAAAAGAAGCTGTCCTTCTGAAGAATTGAGAGCTGAAATGTTACAGAAAAACCCTTCACTAAGGCTAAAAGCAGACGAAATTGAAGCCCGTACTCAAAGCTTTGCTGAGAATCTTAAATTGGGAAAAGTTCTCGCAGATGGAACTGTTGAAATCCCTGTTGTTTTTAACGTAATTTATAACACCTCTGCTCAAAATGTTTCTGATGCTAGGATTGCAGAACAAATCGCTGTACTGAATGCTGATTATGGTGCTACCAATTCTGATATTACTAAAATTCCTTCCGCATTTCAGCCTTCTGCTGCAGGTGATGTAAAAATTCGTTTCAAATTAATCGCGACCAACCGCAAGCAAAATTCAAAAACAGGCTGGAAGTCTAACCTGGAAGAGATGAAAAAAGCAAGCACAGGAGGTATTGATGCTACTGATGTAAATAAAAATATGAATATCTGGGTTGTGAATTCAATCCTTGACCAAAATGGACAGGCTGGAACGCTAGGCTATGCTTATTATCCTGAAAATGCAGGACAATGGTATGATGGTCTTGTAATTGGGTATCAGTACATCGGAAAAACAGGTGCTTCAGCTCCGTTCAACTTAGGAAGAACAGTAACCCATGAAGTAGGACACTACCTAAACCTTCCACACCTTTGGGGATCATCTGATACTGGCTGCCAGACAGATTACTCTAATGATACTCCTACATCTCCTGGCCCTAACTACGGAAATCCTACCTATCCTCTAAACAGAGTTTGTGGAGGGGTAAGCCGTTCTCAAATGTTCATGAATTATATGGATTATGTAGATGACAAATCTATGGTTATGTTCTCTGCTAACCAAAAAACAAGAATGCAGGCTGTAGTAGCTGCATCAGGACCAAGATCTGGATTAAGATAATCAACAACGCAAGTTGTAATATTATAAAAATATTAAAATAGTCTATCTCAATTTTTGGGATAGATTTTTTTAATACTTTTACATGATTTAATTTCGCACCACTACTAAGATGAAAAAATTAGCACTAGCATCAGGAATACTATTGCACTTATACTGTATTAAAGCACAGGACACTATCCAAATTAAAACACAGGATACGATCCAAGTCAGAAGTCTTAAAGAAGATCTCGCATTAATTAATTCCGGTTATAGCATTCAGGAGAAAACCCCTTTCTTCAAAAAAGAATGGGTAAAAAAATCAGTGGCTCCTGCCCTGCTTTTTGCCGCTGCTGCGGCAACATGGGGAGAAAAAGAAAATATCCGTGAAGTAAGAAACCGATACCTTCCCAACTTTAAAGTCAAATATGATGATTATCTTCAATATGCTCCTGCTGCTGCCGTTTACGGATTAAAACTGGCAGGTGTAAAAGGTAGAAACAATCTCGGGCGGGCCACTTTATCCTACGGTACCAGCTTAGTCATCATGGCTATTTTAGTCAATTCTATAAAATATACAGCAAAAGTGGAACGTCCCGATGGATCCAAAAACAATTCTTTTCCATCAGGACATGCTGCTATGGCTTTTACCAATGCCAGCTTTCTACACAAAGAATATGGTATGGTAAACCCAGCCTATAGTATTGCAGGGTATGGTTCTGCCGCTATTACAGGGCTTGGACGGAATTTAAATAACAGACACTGGGTTCCGGATATTCTTGCCGGTGCTGGGATTGGGATTATCTCAACAGAGCTCGGGTATTTCTTTATTGATAAAATTTATAAGAACAAGGGCGATAATTTAAGTCTCTTATCCAGAATACAAGGAAACGATTATCCATCTTTCCTTGCCTTAAAGACGGGGACAGCACTAGGAACCACCAACTTCCTGAAGGAATCTGAACTGGATGATAAAAAGCAGACAGGTTTTGAGGGCGGATTGGAAGGTGCTTATTTCTTTTCAAAAAAATGGGGTGTGGGTGCAGATATCACCTTCAGCAGCTTTCCTATTAAATCTCAAAGAATAAACTTTGATGACGGGCAGGATTTTGGTAATCATGAACTAAAAACGCAATCCATGGGCTTCCTGGCTGCAGGTATTGGTCCTTATTTTTCTCATGAATTCTCAGATAAATGGCAGCTTACCTTAAAACTAACCGGAGGATATGCCGCCACAGCAAGTGGAAAAGTATTTGTAAAAGGAGACGATATAGACGCTCCTAACCATGAACTTCAAATAGCCCGATACAAGCCTAAACCTGCTTTCCGCTGGAATACAGGAGCTGCTATGACCTATAAGTTCAATCCTGGTCTAGGGCTGACTTTCTATACAGATTACAATCAGATCAACTCTACGATCCGGTATCACTTCAGTGACGAGATTAAAGAAAGTGCCGAACTGGATGAGGAACTTAATAACATGATTGCTAAAGAAAGAATCAATTATATTACATTAGGCTTAAGATTAACTGCCTATTTTTAAAATAAAAAAGCCTTCAGAATCTGAAGGCTTTTACTTTTATAAATTTTTGCGGTTATTTTCCGGAGTATAATCCATAAACAGATCTCCATCCAGCTGTACCGATTTTATTTTTTTCTTAATAGGAATTACCAGATCGGTTAGTTTCTGATCTTTTTCCCAAACAGAAGGGGAAAAATGCAGTTTCTCGGTAGTCCCATCTTCATATATCAATATTGCATCAAAAGGAATTACAAATCCGCCTACATTCGCTACGTTCACCGTAAGCATATCGTTCATTTGAGATGCTCCTGTTACTTTTAAATCAATATAATTATTGGTATAAAACCAATTCTGGAAGAACCAATTCAGATTTTTCCCTGAACCTGTATTCATAGAGTTGAAATAATCCCATGGCACCGGATGCTTTCCATTCCAGTTGTCCATATAATGGTGTAATGCTTTTTTGAACAGTTCATCTCCTAAATAATCTTTCAGCGCCAGATAAGACAAAGAGGCTTTCACATAGGAATTGTTTCCATATCCCGCACCACTCACCTGCGTACTCATCGTAATTACAGGCTGATCCTGTTCTGTAGACGGATCATTGATCCATTTTTTAACACGGAAGTTTTTATAAAATTCTTTGGCGGCAGCTTCTCCGTTCTCATCAATACCTATAAGATATTCCAGGGTGGTAGCCCAACCTTCATCCATAAATGCATATCTCGTTTCGTTGATTCCCATATAAAAAGGGAAATACGTATGAGCAATTTCATGATCTGCCGTCAATCTTGCATCCTGAAGATCATCAGGAATACTGGTATCATTGATCATCATTGGATATTCCATATCTGCATATCCCTGGATAGCGGTCATTACATTATAGGGATATTCTACTCCCGGCCAGTTTTTAGAAAACCAATCCAGGTTATAGCGCATCCAGTCTACATAGTGTTCAAAATCTTTTGCTCCGTTTTTATATCCGGATTGAACGCTTGCTCTTTTTGTTTTTAACTGAACACTTGCTGCATCCCATACATAATGATTACTCAGTGCAAAGCAGAAATCTGTAATGTGGCTGGCTTTGAACTTCCATATATTCCATTTATTCTGCTGCGTAACTTTCCCGGACCTCATTTCCTGCTCTGTAGCAATATGCATTACTTTATCGCTTTTTAATGAAGCTTTATATCTTTTTAAATATTCCGGCTGAAGTACAGCTTCCGGGTTCAGAAAATCTCCCGTTGCCCAAACTACATAATTTTTTGGTGCGGTAATGGCAAAGCTATAGTCATTGAAATCGTTATAAAATTCCTGCCTGTCTGAATGCTGAAGCATATCCCATCCGTTGTAATCATCATACACCGATATTCTTGGAAAAGAATAGGCTACGTAAAAAGTTTCAGGATCTATCTGACCTTCTCTTCCACTTTGTACAGAAAGCGGATACTCCCACTCTATTTTAACCTCGGATTTTGATTTTGATTTTAAAGCTGTTTTTAATTTTACTTTTTCAACGGTACTCCAATCATCACTATTGATATCATATTTCTCACCGTTCACGATGAAAGATTTAATCTTAAGTCCTGAAGACAGAAAATCCTTAGAGACCACTCCAGATCTTGGCGACTGGGGCTTGTGAAGGTTATTTACAAACCGTATAGCCAGTTCATTCAGATTATCCGGACTGTTGTTTGTGTAGACAATCGTTTCTTTTCCGGAAACCACTTTTGTGCTGGCATCCACTTTCACCTCTACATTATACACTCCTTTATTCTGCCAGTAGCTTTTACCTGGTGCTCCGGAGATATCACGTGTTCCTTTTTCATATGCTTTTTTGATGTTCCTCGGCATATATAGTTCCTGTGCAGACAGTTGCAGTAAAGAAACTGCTATCAGCAATCCGGAAAAAATTTTCTTCATATCGATCTTTTTAAAGATAGGTATCAAAAATAACGAAAATGTGACAGCAGGTGATGATTTCTTTTATAATAATATTTTATTGTAACTGGTTTTATATTAATTTCTTCTATAATCTTTCCTGCTCGGTGGTTTTCTTAATTGTTTTTGCGTTTTTCACAGACTGGTTTCCAAAGTTGAATTTCAATGATAATGTGACTCCCTGCGCATCGGTATAATCAAGGAAATAATTATCCTGGTTTGCATATTTCGTACTCACTTTCTGACCTGTACTTCTGAAAATATCGCTGACTACAAAACTCGCTTCCAATTTTTTATTAAAGAACTTTCTATTCATGACAAAATAGGCAGACCAGACAGAAGAAATCCTGAAGGTTCCCTGTATTCCCGGAGAATAATAACGATGCCCCATTTCCATTTTCCAATCGCTGCTTTTATCAAGCGTAAAGCTGGTGGAGATATTAGAAACCCAGTTCAGGACTTTGTTTTTATACAGCATTCCGTCTGTTCCTTTGAAATAGTTTTCGTTATGTTCAAGATTTTCGGACACGATGATGTTCCACCATGGTTTCACCTGGAAATTTTTGTAAAGACTAGCCCCGAAAGCTTCTCCTTTTTCAATATTGGTAAAATAATAAATCAGGCTGTTGGTAATCGGTTCCTGATAGGATATTTCCATTGAGGGATAAATTTCTTTCCGGTAATACAGATCCAGGTTCCATTCTTTCCATGAATAAGTAAGATTGAGGTTATGTGTAATTGTTGCCTTCAGCTTTGGATCTCCCTGATAGTATGAAAACAGGTTGTAATAAGATTTGGCAGGATTCAACCATGAATAAGAAGGTCTGCTGATCCTTTTTCCATAAGAAAACCCGAATTCCTGCTTATTTTCTGTAGTATACTGTGCATAGAAAGTAGGAAAGAACTTCCAGTAGTTGCTTTTATTCAGTTCATAAGGTTCAGAAACGACGCCTTCAAGATCTGTCATTTCGGCACGAAGCCCTCCCTTGAAGTTCCATTTTCCAATATTGTAGGCAAGTGAAGAATACAGGGCAAAATTATGTTCTTTATAATCAAAAATACTGCTCTTCTCAGGACGGTATTGTAAAACACCATTCTCGTTGTCTGAGAAATCAAGTGTACTGTTTGTCTTTACAAAACTATATTTCACTCCGGATTCCAGCTCCAGCTTTTCACCTTTCCACTGATAATCCAATTGGGTAGAATACAACTGGACATCTGCTTGATTCTGTGTAATGAAGTTATCTTCTTTGGGAGGCTGGCCCGCAAAGTTCAGATAGGTAATTACATTCTGATATTTATCGCTATTATTTCCGGTAAAGTAATTGATCCAGGAAAGACTGCTTTTTTTATTCAGCTTACGATCTATCTGAAAACTCACAGAATTATTGATAGACCTCGATCGGTGATCATTCATTGTCGTGTAATTGGATTCCACGATATCCTGAGCATTATAGATCAGCGTAGGAACATGGTAGGTCCCAAAAGATTTTGGAGAGAAATACCCTGAATAGTTGAGGCTTAGGCTGGTCAAGCTGTCCAACTGATATTCCACATTAAAATTCAGGGTATTTTGGTTAGTGTTTTTATCCTTCCTGTTCATCGTACTCACCCATCGGGTTTCGCTTTCCGGGTAATTCACATAGTCTGTTCCTTCCCGGTAATACGTTCCCATTCCTCTATAATAGCTTCCCATAACGGAAAGTTTATTTTTTTTATAATATTGAGAAAGTCCAAAAACGCCTTTCGCATACTGTGTCTGTATATATTTGGATGAAAGAATCCCGCGGTAGCCTTCAATCTTATTTTTCTTCAGAACGATATTCAGGACTGCACTTCCTGAAGCTTCATATTTTGCTGGCGGATTGGTGATCACTTCTATAGACTTCACCTCATCTCCCTGTGTATTTTCCAGAAGATTTTTGAGTTCATCCCCTGTCAGCATGACTTTTTTATCATTAATGGTCACCAGGATTCCTGTACCTCCTTTTACACTCAGGGTACTATTATTTACAGTCACACTTGGTGTATTTTTTAAAATTTCCCAGGCATTGAGTGATGAAATATTACTGTTTTCAACATTAAATTCCAAACGGTCAACTTTTCTTTTCACCAATGGTTTACGCTTGGTCATTACCACTCCCTCTATTTCCTGAGTTTCTTTTTTAAGGGTTACATGTAACGGTTCAAGCTGCTTCAGATCAATTTTTTTCTCAAATAGAGAATATCCCTGATTTTTGACAACTAGCTTTACATTCTCTTCTATAATATCCTCCAGCACAAAATTTCCATTATCGTCTGTTTTTAATTCTTTGATTAATTTATTTTGAGAATTATAGAGCTCCACCTTTACAGATGAAAGTTTTTCATTATCCGTGTTTACAACAGTTCCTCCAAGTTTTTGTTTCTGGGCAAGAACCATGAGGGGCAGACACAGAAAAAAAAGAATTTTATACATGGCTTATTTTTTAATCCTATCAAACAAAACAATGGTTCTGTTCTATGGGTACAAAATTCCATATTGAAAGGGAGAATCTCGGTTAACGATGGGTTAATGATAGGTTAATGTCTTTTCTTTACAATAATAAAGCCTGAGTTCTACAATTCAGGCTTCAAAATCATTGGAATTTCTTTTTCGGATAATGGTCTGCCCGGACTGGCTGGTATACTGCGAAGATATTCCCCCCCCGTGAAGAATATTCAGAGAATCATTAGCTAAAAATTCAAATTCATAAAATTTCACTTCCTCCGGATTGATATCCAACACCATTTCTTGTTGATCATAACCTGCATCTTTAGGATCAGGCCTGTATTGAAATTCATATATAAAATGATGAGTTTAGGAGTTGATGACTATCCCAAGCAACAGAACAAGAACAATGAATATCTTTTTCATTAAATAATCTTTTAACTTTATAAAAACACCAAAACAACACTAATCATCAGGTTAATAAAAGGTTAATGATAAAAATACTATTTCAGTAGAATGTTAAAGTTTTATCTTTGTTTCAATGATATCCAAGAGTAAAATTCTTATCTCCGTCTTTGCTGCCCTGTTCCTTCTTTTACTAGGAATACAGGTTTATTTTATGTACAAGACCTATCAGGTCAAAGAAAGGGATATCTACAGATCCGTGAATGACGGGCTTACTAACTACACCGATAATCTGGAAGATATCCACGAAGCCAAAGAAACAAAAGATGATTCTCTTCAGCAAATCATCATCAGGTATCATAATAAAGAGATCAACAGAAAGGATTTTTTAAATTATTTCATAGAAAACAGAAAGACAGCCAGAGAAAGACTGATGCATTATATCGACAGCCGTTACCAGAAAGACGGCTATGAAATTTCTGCAAGAATCCGGTATCTCTCCATTGTTCACCTTCCGGACAGTGCTAAAGTGATTACCGAGCCTATTATCATTTTTGAGACAAATGATAAGATTAAAAATCCCCGTATTGCCAGCAACGGAAGCTGGGAAACCTCCACCACCAAAAAAGATGATTCGGATAAAGGTCAGGTTGAAAAAAGAAATACTTTTCTGGTTAAAACCCAGACCGATTTTGAGATTAAAAACATAAAGAGTATTGTTTTCAAAGAGCTTACTTTATTGATCATTTGTTGTGTTATACTTCTTTCCGGTGTTCTTTTGCTTTATATTTTCACGATTAGAAATCTGATCCAGCAGCAGAAGCAGGTAGAAGTTCTCCACACCATTGTGGATAACATTTCACATGAGTTTAAAACGCCTATTGCTACGTTAAAAATAGCTTCAAAAGCATTAAAAAAGGAATGGAATCCGGAAACACTTCCTCTTATTGACCGTCAGATTTCCCGGCTTGAAAGTCTGATGCTGCAGCTTCATAAGGATGAAATACCGGATGAAATGATTGCAATACAACCGGAGGATTGGAACTTTTTTATTGAGGATCTTGCCGTCA
Organism: Chryseobacterium sp. GW821-FHT04C04; assembly: GCF_059420365.1. NCBI lineage: Bacteria > Pseudomonadati > Bacteroidota > Flavobacteriia > Flavobacteriales > Weeksellaceae > Chryseobacterium > Chryseobacterium sp. GW821-FHT04C04. The sequence goes on from NZ_JBWKTO010000008.1 coordinate 86,241, forward strand.
CTTATCCCAACAAGGATTTTAACCTTGACAATACAATCTCACAAAAGCTTCCTTTTGATAAGAATCTAATGGAGACCGTTATTAAAAATCTTTGTGAAAACAGTGTAAAATATGGTGCATCTGTTGTTAACATAGCTATCAGAAATTCCTCCCAGCAGCTGGAGATTGAAGTCGCTGACAACGGCCAGGGTATGGAGACCAAAGAATTAAATACTATTTTTGAAAAATTCTACAGAATACAGAACAATAATATTCATAACAGTAAAGGGCTTGGACTCGGGCTTTATTTCGTGAAGAAAATCATTACAAATTATGGTGGCAAAATAAACGTTTCCAGCCAGCTTACTATAGGCAGTACTTTTAAAATATCAATTCCTTATGAAAACTAAAATCCTTCTGGCAGAAGACGATCCGGATTTCGGAATGATCCTGAAACAGTATCTTGAATTGGAAGATTTTGAAGTCAGCTGGTTTCAGAATCCTGAAGAGATTGTGCCGTTACTTCATGATGATTTTCCTTTTCAAATAGGAATTCTGGACGTGATGATGCCTAATCTTGACGGCTTTTCTCTGGCTAAAATGATCATCAAGGAAAAAAAGAATTTCCCATTGCTGTTTCTAACTGCCAAAAACCAAAAAATAGACCGCCTGACAGGATTGAAAATAGGCGCCGATGACTATATTGCTAAACCTTGTGATCCTGAAGAGCTTGTTTTAAGAATTAAAAATATCCTGAAGAGAACCCTTCCTCCTGTTTCGGAAAACGAGATCAAGATCGGACAGTTTTCTTTGGATACAACCAAACTTCTGCTGTCACATCCCAATGGCAATTCAAGATTAACCATCCGGGAGCAACAGCTTCTTTTGTATCTTCTGAAACACAACCGCTCTATCATTACAAGAGATAATATTCTGGATAATCTTTGGGAAACCAATGATTATTTTACAGGTCGAAGTCTTGATGTATTCATCAGCAGGCTCCGCAAGTATTTCATTAGTGATCCCGAAATAAAAATCCAATCCCTGAGAGGAATTGGATTTGAAGTCGATTTTCCAACCAACTGATTTTTATAGGGAAAGATTAACAATAACCGGGAAATGATCAGATGGATAAAGTAAATTTTCTCTTCTGTCATTGATGTGTCTGTGAGATTTTATCTTAAAACCATTTGTAAAAATATAATCAATCCTGTCTTTTGGAACTTCATTTACGTTGAAGCCAGTGAACGTTCCTACCGGACCGTAATGTTTGGTTTCTGAGTGATAAAAGGTATCTTTCATATTCTGGGAAAGGATTTTAATTGGCTCCGAATCATCTGTCAGGTTAAAATCTCCGCTCAGGGCTACCGGAAGGTTTTTAGGATTCAATTCTTTGATCTTTTTCAAGATCAGTTCAGAAGATTTTACTCTTGCAACATTTCCTACATGATCGAAATGAAGATTCATCGCCAGGAATTCTTTTTTCGATTTTTTATCTTTAAATATAGCATAGGTACAGATTCTGTTCAATGCAGCATCCCAGCCTTTTGAAGGTTTCTCCGGAGTTTCGGACAACCAGAACGTTCCTGATTTTATAACTTCGAGTTTGTCTGTATCATAAAAAATAGCAGAAAACTCACCTTTTTCTTTGCCGTCATCTCTTCCTACTCCTATATAATTGTAGTTCTTCAATCCGTTTTTAATATCCTTCATCTGCTCCGGAAGCGCTTCCTGCACTCCGAAATAATCCGGATGATAATACGTTAGTAAATCGGCAACATCCTGTTTCCTGTTGGGCCATGCATTGTCTTTATCGGATTCAACATTCAGTCTGATATTGAAACTCATCACGGTAAGGTCCTGTGAAAATCCTAATGCAAAAAGCATCAGAAACATCATTGAAAATCTGAAATTCATATGGTATTTTATCAGTAAGAGACAAAAATAAAACTTCTCTGCGACAGAAAAGCTTTATTGATATGATTATATTGTTAAATTATCTTTTTCTTCTTCTATAGATATAAAATAGTCCTGAAATTCGGTCTCCGAAATCGGCAGCTGACTTTCAAGTTTCATAACCCCTATCGTTTTGTAGTGAGCTACAAGCTTGATTTCTTTACTTTTCAGAAGCACTTCAAGCTTTTTCACCTTTATATCTTTCTTTAAAACGGCGAGATACGTGTTCATAAGTAGACCTGTATTAAACCGTTTCCTATATCTCTGTATTTTATGCCTTCAATAGGCCTGGCTTTGTTTTCAATAAGTTCCCAGATCTCTTTTGCAGATTTATTGGGAAACTGTTCCATATACAATGCTGCAAGCCCGGAAACATGCGGTGCTGCCATACTGGTCCCACTTATGGCATAGTAAAAATTATTTTTGTTCTTTGCATTTTTAGGGTAGGCGCTTACAATATCCACTCCGGGAGCACAAACATTAATATTCCCTCCTGTAGACGGATTAATCCCCGCATTTGAAAATTTCGCAATCTTCATTTGACTGTCAATAGCCCCTACAGCCATGATAGATTTTGAATTGGCCGGCATTGATACGGGTTGTGGAATCTGCGGTCTGCTACTGTCGTTTCCTGCAGCCGCTATAATAAGACAGTTATTTTCCAGTGCTCTTTCTCCTATTGTTTCAAAAAGGACAGAAGGCTGATCATCAAGCTTTACCGGAGATGCCAGCGAAAGAGAAAGTATTCTGAATTTTTTCGTAATGGCCCAGTCTATCGCATCAATCACGCTGCTGGTGGTCCCTATTCCGTTATCTGCAAGCACTTTTGCAATCTTCAAATTACAGTCCTTAGCAATTCCGTAACGTTTTCCGTTATCACTTCTGGTATTTCCTGTGGCAACTCCCGCACAGTGGGTTCCATGTCCGTTGGGATCTCTGTTCCAATCTTCTCCATCTATAAAAGACTTCCCTTCAATTTCTTCAGAGGAAAAATCGGGATGGGAGGTTTCAAGCCCTGTATCCAGAATACAGATATCAATTCCTTTTCCTGTAAAATGGGCATTTTCTAACCCAATAGCTTTCAGTCCCCATTCCATTTCAACAAATGATTGTTGAGGCAAAGGTTTACTGGTGATATATTTTTCAAGTTCAGAAATCTTTTCTGCGAGTCCGGCTGACTGTTTTTTAAGCTCATTAATCAACTGTAATTCATCGGCAGGAAAAAACTCCCGTTCTTTTTCGTAGTAAACAATAGAATTCGATTCATTTTCCACAGCACTTTTCAATTGCTCTTCATCCATATTATCTACTATAAGGATCCCAAGATTTTTGTACAGCACCCCGTTATCCTGATCAATAATTTCATAAGAACGGTTTTCTTTGGAGAGAAATTCTGAGGAAGTAATATTCACTTCCAGTTCTTTCTCTATTTTTTTGAGTGCGGTTTTCTGCTGATCTTTTAGCAAAACGATATATCTTCCGGTTTCCATAATGATCTTTTTTTAAATTAATTTCAGAAATACTTTTTCCAGGATAAGAAAAATATCTTCCGGAATAACGGTCAGTCTGAGTTTCTTATTAATTCCGGATATCGCTGTATTCTGTGCGACCAGTGAAGTCCAGAAGCTTTCAATTTTAGGAATAGAATCCATTTCTTTCAGTTTTTCATCATCCAAAATTCCATTCTGGTATAATGAAACAATGATCCCTGAAATAAGTTCTTCTGCATCCTCTAGTTTTTTGTTTTCCTTAGCCCAAATTTCCATCAGAATATCATAAATACTTTCCATTCCGTTGAATGAAAATCCCCCGAGAAGTTCTCGCCTTCCCGTTGTTATTTTCTCCATTTTTATGGGATTAAAACCTCTTTTGACTGTTGCAATCATATTCATAATTTTCAAAACTTCAGATTCATGGCTGGTACTTCCTTTGCTATGGAAATATTCAAGAGCTTCGTTAAGAAATACATCAAACCGGCCATCAAAGTCAAATGATTTTGACAGATATAAAGCCTGAACTTCATTGAAATGTTCCAGAAGCTCCTTAATTTTCTGTACGGTGTAGTGAATAAGTTGCTGCATTACTCAAAAGTTATCTGTTCTATTTCGTTGCCGTCTTTATCTTTGTATGACACAATCCTGATTCCTTCTTCCTCCATTTCCACATGCAGGTTGATGAATAGCTTATCTTTATCTTCTGCTGCACTTGTATTGGGATCTATGTAGATGTTGTTCAGCTTTGCATTCACCAGCGTATATTTATTCAGTAAAACCTTTGAAAAAATTTCTTTCAGTTCATCAGTCTCTTCTTCCGTGGTTCCGTCTTGAGGCCTGAAGATTCCGGAATCAAGAATTTTGATTTTGTTTCGGAGATCCAGTTTCAGCACTTCATTGGCAGGAAGCTTACCGAATTTCTGATCATTTTTTTCCAGTTTACTGAACAGGGCCTTGAATTCCTCAGTCTGAATCTGTCTTTTTGAAATTTCACGAATATTCAGTTTTTTCTCTTTATTCACCAGGCGGATTCTCTCATTCATTTCTGAAACAAACTGATCCTGATTTAGTTTAAAATTATATTTAGGAGCTGAATCTATATCCGTGATCTTGATCGGGATATCCATCTTTACACTGGGCAGGGCATATCGTGGAACCTTAAAATATTTAAGGTATTCATGACGGGCGTATTCTTTTGCAATAAGAACCGCGTTTTCGTCTGCTTTTTTACGAGCCTGAATTATCTCATTGTTGAGATAATCCAGGTAATCTGATAATTTTATCATTTTTCGTAAAATCTATTTATTGTGAAAGAAGTCCAAGAACTTTTTCAAGCCCAGCAGGCATTTCATCATTGGTTGCCCGTACTTTTACGCCAAGAGAATATTCTTTTTCCACTTTGATTCCCGTACTGGAAGATCTTTTATAAGACACGTCCACTTTGAATTTTACAGGTCCCCATCCACCGGATGCTCCTGCATCGATTTTAAATTCATCACTTACATCTTTGGTAAACGTTGAATTCAATTTAACATTAAAATCGACTTCACAAGATTCGATTCTGAAACTGGGAACATTCAGCAGTCCTATAAAAGGCATTGAGATTTCTACATCACTAGGAATGGTTTTAGGATTGCTTGCACTTACCGCCTCATCAGGTTTAAAATCTGGATTCGGAATATTTTTTTTGTATTTGAATTCTGCCATTCTCAGTTTTTTAGGGCTGGCAGCATTAGCAGGATCTGTAAGCTCGAAACCTACTTCATTAATAAAACTAACAGTGGCAATAGATGCATTAGACTGTGCTTTTACACAGGCATCCAAAGGTCCGCCAATGATGGTAGCAAAATCAATACTTCCTAATTCTGCTGCAAAATCTGCACTGGCAGCGTCTGAAGTTTTGAAAATTTCTTCATCAGCAGCCATTTTACCGGCAATCAGTTTCATAATCTCTGAAGAGGCACCGGAAAACGATTTTTCCCACTTTTCATCATAATTCTTTTTGAAGTCTTCTACGATACCTAACAGTTCTTTATTGGTCAATGCGCTTAATTCTGAAGTCTCAATTCCTGATACTTTTTCATAAACCGCCGGGGTAAGAACTTTTTCTACTCCTGATAAAAGGTCGATTAACTCATTTTTTGTTTTCTTGGCGTGGCTTGTTTCAAGCACTGATTTTAATGTTTCCATGTTGTTTTGTTTTTATATTAATATTGTAAAGCAAAACTACATCACTACCAATCCAAACATTGCAGGAGAACCCCTTCACTTAACCCGGAAAAACACCCTAAAATAAAAAGCCTGAACTTATGATTGTAAGTTCAGGCTTTTATAATAAATATATTTTGATACTATTTACCAGCAGAATAATTCTATGCCGGAGTTTTGCTATTGTTTTCGATATTGATATCGGGAACTACCGAATTCGGATCCAATTTCACCTCATCTATTTCTTTATTAGAATCTACTTTGAATGTCCATTCTGTATTTCTCTTCCACACTTCAACAGGAATTTTCATCGTTTGTACCGTTCCGTCTTTGAATTTGATCTGTACGGTTGTAGGCATTGGCAGCTGACCCATATTTTCAACGGTAATCTGAACTCCGTTTTTAAAATCTCCATTGATATATTTTACGTTTTTAACCGCCTGGTCAATTTTCCATTTATTAAAGAACCATCCTCTCCAGAACCAGCTTAGCTCTTCTCCGGAAACATTTTCCATCGTATGGAAGAAATCCCATGGTGTAGGATGTTTGAAAGCCCACCGGTCTATATACGTTCTGAATGCTTTGTCAAATTTTTCAGGTCCGAGAACGGTTTCTCTTAAAACAGCTAATCCTGTTGCTGGCTTATAGTAGGCCAAAGCTCCGATATTTCTTTCTCTCATATTATCCGGTCCTACCATAACAGGCTCCAGGCTATCCGTCATCAGATAACTTCCTGAGCGCGCAAGATTCGGCTTGGTATAATATTCTCCTTTATTGAAAGCTTCGGTGGAAAGCCCGTTAATGAATGTATTAAACCCTTCATCCATCCAGGCAAATAATCTTTCATTAGATCCAACAATCATCGGAAACCAATTGTGTCCAAACTCGTGATCTGTAACGCCCCAAAGATCTTCTCCTTTGGAATCCATATGACAGAAAACAATTCCCGGATATTCCATTCCGCCTTCATTTCCTGCTACATTGGTGGCAGCCGGATAGGTGTATTCATACCATTTTTTTGAATAATGTTCTATGGCTGCTTTTGTATATTCTGTAGATCTTCCCCATGCTTTTTCTCCGGCACTTTCCGCAGGGTAAGCTGAAATAGCCAAAGATTTCTTTCCACTAGGCAAATCAATTTTTGCCGCATCTAAAATAAATCCGGCAGATGACGCCCATGCAAAATCTCTTGTCTGTTTTATTTTAAACTTCCATGTTTTTGTCCCTGACGTTTTATTTTTACCAATTTCAGATTCAGGGTGAATCATTACTGTTTTATCACTATTTCTTGCCTGATTCCATCTGTTGATTTCTTCTTTGCTGTAGACTTCTTTTTCGTTCAGAAGTTCTCCGGATGCTACTACATAATGATTAGCCGGAACGGTTATATTGGCTGTAATATCTCCGTATTCTAAATAAAACTCCGAAGCTCCAAGGTAGGGTAAGGTATTCCATCCCAATACATCATCATACACACACATTCTCGGATACCACTGTGCCATGGTAAAAATTTTACCATTTTTAGTGTCCTGTATACCCATTCTGTCTGAACCGTAATCAGGAGAAACAAAAGAATATTCAATTTCTATTTTGGCAACACCTCCATTGGCTTTCAGTTCCTTTGGAAGGTCAATCTGCATTCTTGTATCGGTAATGGTATATTTTACTTCCCTTTTTCCGTCAAGTTTGATTGATTTAATCTTGTATCCGCCATTAAATTCTTCGCCATGCGCTCCATTTCTGCTTCCTGAAAGCGGAACAACCCCATTTCCTCTGGAATCTTTCGCAAACAGGTTCTGATCCAGCTGCAGCCAAAGAAAACCTAGTTTATCCGGACTGTTGTTGGTATAGGTAATTTCCGCAGTACCGGTTATCTCTTTTTTATCTTCATTCAGGCTGACATTCAAATGATAATCTGCTGAATTCTGCCAATAAGCATGTCCCGGCTGTCCGCTTGCAGAACGGGTTGCTGTACCTGTCTGCGGATAGAAAAACGGCTTAAATGCTTCTACATAATCATATTTCGGGGTTTGCTGCGCATATACAGTCCCTGAAAATAATACAACTGCAACAGTCGAAACAAGGGTTGGAAGTTTAAAATTCATTTGAAAATTATTATTTACTACATAGGTAAAAAAACTCCCGGAATTGTTACATATCCGGGAGCTTTTTTTAATATAACTTTAACTAGTTTGATTTTTTAGACTTAATCATTGCTTCCAAAGCATCCCACATTTCACTTGGGATTGCTTCAAGCATATTAAATTCTCCTGCCCCCTGAAGCCATTCTCCTCCATCTATCGTAACCACCTCACCATTCATATAGGCTGAGTAATCAGAAACCAGATATGCAGCAAGGTTGGCAAGCTCCTGGTGTTCTCCTACTCTTCTCAATGGAACTTTCTTTTTCATATCGAATTTCTCCTGAAGATCTCCCGGAAGAAGCCTGTCCCAAGCTCCTTTTGTAGGGAAAGGTCCCGGAGCAATGGCATTGAAACGAATTCCGTATTTCGCCCATTCTACAGCCAAAGATCTGGTCATCGCCAAGACTCCTGCTTTTGCACAGGCTGATGGCACTACATAGGCAGAACCTGTCCATGCGTACGTTGTTACAATATTCAATACAGTGCCCGGAGTTTTAGAATCTATCCAGTGTTTTCCTACTGAAAGTGTACAGTTTTTTGTTCCTTTTAGAACGATATCCAGAATAGAATCAAAAGCGGAGTGAGTCAGTTTTTCTGTTGGAGAGATAAAGTTTCCGGCAGCGTTATTCAATAAGATATCAATTTTACCGAATTCTTTTAAGGTCGCTTCTTTCATCGCTTCTACTTCATCCCAGTTTCTTACATCGCAAGCTACACAAAGAACTTTACCGCCTGTTTCATCTTCCAGTTCCTTAGCTGTTGTTTGTAACTTCTCCAGATTTCTGGAAGTAATTACCACTTTGGCACCCAGTTCAAGAAAGTATTTGGTCATCGCTTTTCCAAGACCGCTTCCGCCTCCTGTTACAATCGCTACTTTATCTTTTAGTGCACCTTCGCGCAGCATAGGTTGTGTATATAGACTCATAAAATATTTTTTCTTAAAAATACTAAATATTGAAATGCAATCCTTTAAAATAGGTTGATAAATAATGCTACAAATAACTATTCTTTATATAGAAGCTGTCTAAACTTTTACATTAATGATTTCTCACCACAAAAGGCACAAAGTTTTAAACACTTAAGTTTTTTAGAACCAAACCTTATGTATAAGAAGTACACCTCAGTTTTATGAAAATATTTGATTTTCATCTTATGTGATCTTTTCTCCGGCATCATTTTAAACTTACTAAAATGTTTTAAAATGAAAGCTTTTATGACTTTTGTGGTTTTGTAAAGTTGAGACAACTTTATCATTAAAAAAATAAATCAAATATTCAAAAACAAAATAGCCTGATAACAGGTACCAGGCTATTTTTTATTTTTTTTAAATGATATACTAAGAAGTAACTACTCCTTTGAATGAAAGCGCTTTAGGCGTTTTGCTATCACTTGTTGTAACGTTCACTGTTTTCATAAACGGACCTGCCGCTGCTGCATTAAAACTAGCTTCTACAAATCCTTTTTTTCCCGGCTGGATAGGAGTTTTTGTATAATCCGCTGTAGTACATCCACATGAAGGTGCTACATTTTGTATAATGATTGGTTTTGAACTTGTGTTGGTAAATTCAAATCTGATCAATTTTGGTTTTCCCTGAGGAATGTTTCCTACATCTATAGATTCTGATTTCCATTTAATAGCATCTGCAACCATTTTTACGATTGAAGGTGCATCTGTAGTAAGTACATTCGCATAAAACGGAGAGAATGCTAAAACAGCCAAAAGAGCCGTGATTTTTAATTTTTTCATGAGTATAAATTTTAATATGTTAGAAAAGGATTATCTTCTTTCGATGTAACAAATGTAAAACAGACTATGGTTACAACTTGTTAACCGCTGTCAAACATTTGTTAACGAGTTGTTAATGATAAAAGATAAATAGATATTTTTGGATAATATTGTTTCAGGAAATGAAAATAAAAAAACTCAATATTATAATAACACTGGGATTCGTAGCTATTATCGGGATTTTAATAGCTCAGCTGATGTGGACGCGCCAGGCCTATAATCTTGAAGATAAAAAGTTTAATCAAAAGGTAAATATAGCCTTAATGGAAGTTGCGGAGAAATTATCCGGAGGCAAAACTTCTTATACAGAAAACCCTGTACAAAATATTGCGAATGACTATTATGTAGTTAATATTAACAATGAATTTCATCCCATTGTTCTTGAGTATTATCTAAAAACAGAATTTACACGTTTTCAGATTAATACAGATTATGTATATGCATTATACAACTGCCACAGTGATAAAATGGTGTATGGAAAGTATATGACTTCCCATCAGGAAAGCCCAAGCAATAAGGTGATAAATTTTCCCAAGCACAAAAATCTGATCTATTATTTCTCTATACGTTTTCCTGATAAAACAACCTATCTGATCAGCTCGTTAAGGTTCTGGTATCTCCTTACATTTGCCCTTATTATCATTCTTCTGGTGTATGTTTATTCTATCTATACCATTATTCAACAAAAGAAGTTTTCAGAGCTGCAGCGTGATTTTATCAACAATATGACCCATGAGTTTAAAACACCACTGTCTTCTATACTTTTGGCTTCAGAAGCACTCAATAAGCAGGAAATGGTACAGGAAAATTCTAAACTGCAGACCTATACATTCATTATCATCAATCAAAGCCATAAGCTCAATAATCATATTGAGAAAATATTGAATATTGCAAAGAACGATGCTTCGGGATTGTCTTTAAAACCTCAAAAAATCATTCTCCTTCCCTTTATTCAGGAGATTGCGGACACCATACAGCACAAAAATACAGACCTCAACATCGAAATAGATATTGAAAACAGCACCTCCATAATGGCTGATGAATTTCACTTTACCAATATCATTTACAACATTTTAGATAACTCCATCAAGTATTGTGAGACAAAACCTGTTATTAAAATTTCATCCTATAAAGATTCAAAAGGTTTATATTTAAAGTTTAAAGACAACGGAATGGGTATCCCGGCTAAAAATATTCCTCAAATTTTTGAAAAATTTTATAGGGTACATACCAAAAGAAGCGAGGAAGTGAATGGTTTTGGGCTGGGACTATTTTATGTAAAGAAAGTAGTACAGCAGCATCACTGGAAAATTTCTGTGGAGAATAATGAAGACAAAGGAATTACCACCACTCTTTTTTTTCCGTTTTCAATTTAATCATGGGTAAGTATGGAGAAATCTAAAATTTTATATGCCGAAGATGACAAAACAATAGCATTCCTGGTTGAAGACAGTCTGGAAAGTTATTATGACATCAGCTGCTATTCGGATGGTGAATCTGCACTGGAAGCATTTAACGGTCAACATTTTGACATTTGTCTGCTGGATATTATGATGCCCGGTATGAACGGATTTGAAGTAGCAGAGCAGATTCGCAGTAAAAACTCAGACATTCCGATTATTTTCATTTCTGCAAAAGCTTTAAAGGAAGACAGAATCAAAGGGCTGAAAATAGGCGCTGATGATTATCTGGTAAAACCATTCAGTATTGAAGAACTGATACTAAAGATTGAAGTTTTCCTGAAGCGTACAAAAAAAACGAATACCTCTCCTCTGAAATATAAAGTTGGGCAATATGATTTTGATCCCAAAAATTACACGCTTCAAGGTTTAGAAACCAGTATTACTCTTACCCAAAGAGAATCTGATCTGCTTTTATATTTCATCCGCCATAAAAACCTTGTTGTAAAAAGACAGGATATCCTGAAAGCCATTTGGGGAGACGATGATTATTTCATGGGACGAAGCCTTGATGTATTCATTTCGCGATTGCGAAAAGTATTGGCTGATGAAAAGGGTGTTTTAATCGAAAACCTGCATGGAATAGGTTTCCGTTTTTCCGAAAAAAAATAAATATTGAACGAATTCACGTAAAATAAAACTGCAAATGGTGATTTTAATTAATTTTAAACTTTGAAAATTTGTCATTAATGAAAAATCACAGACCCATTGTTTTTCTGTTTCTATTATTTTTAAGTGTACATCTTAAAGCTCAAAAATTTGAAAAATTAGTACAATATGTCAATCCGCTGATCGGTACCGAAAAGATGGGGCATACTTACCCCGGAGCTACCACTCCTTTTGGGGCCGTGCAACTAAGTCCTGAAACGGATACAATCTCTTATGAACTTAACGGAAAATACAATGGTGACGTTTACAAATACTGCGCCGGCTATCGTTATGAAGATAAAACCATCGTAGGTTTCAGCGCTACCCACTTCAGTGGAACGGGACATTCTGATCTTGGTGATTTTCTGGTAATGCCTACCGTAGGAAAACTTCAGCTGAATCCCGGAACAGCTTCTCATCCTGAAAATGGTTACAGAAGTAGGTTTTCACATCAAAATGAAACCGCAGAGGCCGGATACTATAAAGTAAAACTGGATGACCACAATATTCTCGCAGAGCTGACAGCAACGTCAAGAGTTGGAATTCACCGTTATACTTTCCCAAAATCTGACCAGTCACACATTATCCTTGATCTGATGGCAGGTATTTACAATTATGATGGGAAAAATGTATGGACTTACGTTCGCGTAGAAAATGGAAATACGATCACAGGCTATCGCCAGACTAATGGCTGGGCGAGAACCAGAACCGTTTATTTTGCCATGACATTTTCAAAACCTTTTAAATCATATGGTCAGAAAAACTATGATGAAAAACAAGTATACAAAGGATTTTGGAGAAAATTTGACCAGAATCAGAATTTCCCGGAGATCGCCGGCAAGAATCTGAAAATGTATTTTGATTTTGACACCAATGAAAATGAAGCGATTGAAGTTAAACTGGCTATTTCTCCTGTAAGTCAATCCAACGCTTTGGAAAACCTGGAAAAAGAGGCTGGAAATATGAATTTTGATCAGGTAAAAACTCAAACTCAGAACAATTGGAATAAGGAATTAAATAAAATTGTCATCAAAGGTTCTGATACCGAAAAGACGAATTTTTATACTGCAATGTATCATACCTTTATCAATCCAACTACTTATATGGATGTTAATGGAGAATATAAAGGGCTTGATCAGAATGTTCATAAAGCAGGAGACTTTACGAATTATACTACCTTCTCTCTATGGGATACTTACCGTACTCTTCATCCATTTTTTAATATTATTCAGCCCAAACGAAATAGTGACATGGTAAAATCTATGATGGCTCATTATAATCAGTTTTCTATGAAAATGCTGCCTATCTGGTCACATTACGCCAATGATAACTGGTGTATGAGTGGCTATCACAGTGTAAGCGTGGTTGCTGATGCCATTATTAAAGGAAGTTATGAGGGTGATCCTGAAGAGGCGTTAAAAGCATGCATAGAAACCGCTAACAAAAGAAATTACGAAGGGATCGGACAATATATTGACCTTGGGTATATTCCAGCTGAAAAAAGTGGAACTTCAGTCTCTAATACTCTGGAATATGCTTATGACGACTGGGCTATTGCACAACTGGCCAAACATTTAAACAAAACAGAAATTTATAATCAGTTTATTAAGCGATCTGAAAACTGGAAAAATAATTTTGACAAAACCATTGGATTTATGCGTCCGCGTCTGGCAGATGGAAGCTTTAAAAAAGATTTTGATGTGTTGAGTACACATGGACAAGGCTTTATTGAAGGAAACTCATGGAACTACAGCTTCTTTGTTCCCCAAAATCCGGATGAGCTGATCACGATGATGGGCGGAAAGAAAAAATTTGCATCCAAGCTGGACGAGCTGTTCACCATGCATTTACCTGATGAATTCTTTGCCGATACTGAAGATATTACCCGAGAAGGAATTATTGGTGGATATGTTCATGGGAACGAACCTGCTCATCATGTTGCCTATTTCTATAACTGGGCAGGACAGCCTTGGAAAACACAGGCACAAATCCGCCGTATTCTGGAAATGCAGTATAAAGCTACACCAGACGGACTGGGAGGAAATGATGATGCCGGACAAATGAGTGCATGGTATATTTTAAGTTCATTAGGGTTTTATCCTGTCGCTCCCGGTTCAGAAGATTATTCTATCGGAAGCCCTGCGGTTGATAATGCCGTATTAAATCTGGAAAACGGAAAAACTTTTGAAATTGAAGCCATCCATCAGGATCCAAAAAATGTATATGTTCAGAAAGTACTTCTGAATGGAAAGGAGATCAAAAATTTTACTTTGAAACATTCTGAGATTATGAATGGTGGGAAGCTTACCTTTTATATGGGAAGTAAGGCAAAAAAGTAAAATATTCTAGATGATTGATTAGATGATTGGTTTTAAACATCTGAGTAATCAAGCAGATCTGCGAGAGCTAAAAATAAGTTTTGGCTAAAGCCAATGGAAGATCTATCAATAAAGAGAGCGGGCTTTAGCCCGCTCCTATTGAATCATCGTAATAATCTCCTAATCCGAGACTACATTCTGCAATATCGCTTTATTAATCTCTCGCTTCAAAAAGCAATCTCTCTCCAAATTTCTCCTCCGCAATTTTACCATTATCGTACACCAGATGTCCATTAACAAAAGTGTGAGTAACTTTAGAGTGAAAGTTCATTCCTTCCAGCGGGCTCCAACCGCATTTGTACAGTAAATTATCTTTGGAAACCGTCCAGTCTTCATTTAAATCTACTAAAACTAGATCCGCTTTATAACCTTCTCTCACAAAACCTCTTTTTTCAACCTTGAAAAGAATGGCCGGATTGTGGCACATTTTTTCTACAATTTTCTCAAGGGAGATTTTACCGTTTTTATAGTTTTCAAGCATTACAACCAATGAATGCTGCACTAACGGAGCTCCTGAAGGGCATTTCGTATACACATTATTTTTTTCTTCCGCTGTATGTGGAGCGTGGTCTGTAGCAATCACATCAATTCTGTCATCCAGTAATGCTTCCCAAAGGGCATCTTTATCTTTCTGAGTTTTTACCGCTGGATTCCATTTGATAAGATTTCCTCTTGTTTCGTAATCTTCGTTGGTAAAAGTAAGGTGGTGAACACATACCTCAGCAGTGATTTTTTTATCTTTTAAAGGAATATCATTGCGGAAAAGTTCCATTTCTTTCGCCGTTGAAAGGTGGAAAACGTGAAGTCTTGCCCCTGTTTTTTTCGCAAGCTCAATGGCTTTGGAAGAAGATTTGTAACATGCCTCCTCGCTTCTGATCAGGTGATGAAATTTTACAGGAATATCATCACCATATTCATCCAAATACTGTTGGGTATTGGCTCTGATTGTAGCTTCATCTTCACAGTGAACTGCAATCAGCATTTTGGTATTGCTGAAAATATTTTCAAGCGTTTCCGGATTATCCACCAGCATATTTCCTGTAGATGAACCGAGGAATAATTTGATTCCTGGGACATTTCTAGGATTTGTTTTCAAAACTTCCTCCAGATTATCATTAGTTCCGCCCATCATAAAACCATAGTTAGCATACGCTTTTTGGGAAGCAATCTCATATTTATCGGCTAATAATTCCTGAGTAACAGCATTCGGAACTGTATTAGGCTGATCAATAAAACTTGTTATTCCTCCTGCAATGGCAGATCTTGATTCACTTTCGATATCTCCTTTATGAGTAAGCCCCGGATCACGGAAGTGTACCTGATCGTCGATCACTCCGGGAAGAAGAAATTTCCCAGAACCATCAATGGTTTGGTCTGCATCTTCAGAAATACCGACAGCTATTTTAGAGATTAAATCATTTTCTATTAAGATATCGCTTTCAAAGACTTGTCCTTCGTTGACGATATTTACGTTTTTTATAAGAACTTTCATTTCAATTTATTTCCACACAAAATTAAGATTTTAAGTTTTAATTCACTCCAAAATCACCAAACGAATGCTTAAAGTTTTACATTTGTAAAAAATTTCGACTTTGTACAAAAAACTATTAGGGCAGACAATCATCTATGGAGCGGGGGCTATAGCACCCAGAATTATTTTATTCATCCTGAATCCACTGTTGATCTATAAAATCCCCAATGAAGGTTTTGCGATTTTCACACAGCTTTACGCCTGGATTTCGTTTGTTAATATTATCCTTTCTTTTGGTTTTGAAACAGCCTATTTCCGGTTTTCAGCTGAAGAGGGTAATGAAAAAAGAACGTTCAACACTTCGTTCTGGTTCTTGTTTTCAACCTCTACTATTTTCCTTGCATTGTGTTATTTATTCAACCAGCCTATTGCTGATTATGCAGGATACCATGATAATCCTGAGTACATCAGATGGTTTGCTTTAATTGCCTTTTTTGACAATTTACTGGTAATCCCTTTTGCATGGCTTCGTTTTCATAATAAGCCTATCAAATATTCTGCAGTAAGGGTCGTTCAAGCTATATTCCAGGCCGTTTTTACAGCTGCCCTATTCTTCTGGATCCCGGAGAGTATATCAAAAAGCTTTGGGTTGGACCAAAATGTAGATTACCCGTTCTTCAGTAATTTGGCAGGAAGTGCATTGGGCGTTTTACTGTTATTTCCTATTATATTAAAGGTAAGATTCCAGTTTGTAGCATCTTTGTTTGGCCGGATGATCAAATATTCCTTTCCGCTCATGCTGGCAGGGCTTGCTTTCATGGTCAATGAAAACTTTGATAAATCTATTCAGAGAAACCATATTTCAGATGAAGAAGCGGGTGCATATGGTGGTTGTTATAAACTGGCTGTGCTCATGACATTATTTGTTACCGCTTACCGAATGGGTATAGAGCCTTTCTTTTTTAAACAAATGGATAAAGGCGATGCCAAAAAAACGTATGCTAAAGTAGCAGAATACTTTGCCTTTTTTGCCTGTGCTGTTGCTCTAGGAATTATTGCCAATATATCCTGGCTGAAAGAAGTTTTTATTCCCAATAAATCTTACTGGATTGCTATAGATATCATCCCGATTATTGTCATTGCCAATCTTTGCTTCGGGATCTACTATAACTTTTCCACCTGGTACAAAGTAACCGATAGAACCAGCGTAGGAACTGTTATTTCATGGCTTGGAGCGGGTATCAATATTGCTTTCAATCTTTTAGCATTGAATTATTATCACAGCATGATCGGCTCTGCATGGGCTACTTTCAGTGCCTATGTTATTATGATGATCGTATCCTATCTGCTGGGACAAAAGTACTACCCTATTCCTTATAGAATGAAGAAAATGGCTTTCTTCCTGATATTATTGAGTATCTTTAGTTTCGTCATTGTAAAATATCTCAATTACAACATCATAACAAGTAATCTACTATTTTTAATCTTCACCGGAATTTTGATTTATTCTGAAAAAAACCTGATTTTATCGAGAATCAGAAAGAATTAAACTTTGGTCTTTATTTTGATTATACACAAACCATTGTTATTGTAAACAAATATTTAAAAAGATATAAATCATACCCCACCAAAGGTTTTAATTATTATCTTTAACCGTATATAAAAACAACTAATAAAAACATCTTTTATATAATTTATGAAAATTATTGTTCCTATGGCTGGACGTGGTTCCAGATTACGTCCTCATACACTGACTGTTCCAAAACCTCTTATTCCTATTGCGGGAAAGCCTATCGTACAGAGATTGGTGGAAGATATTGCTAAAGTTGCAGGAGAAAATATTGAAGAGGTAGCTTTTATCATCGGAGATTTTGGTGCTGAGATCGAGAGGTCCCTTATTCAGATTGCTGAAAAGCTGGGAGCAAAAGGAAGTATATATTATCAGAACGATCCTCTTGGAACCGCTCATGCTATAAAATGTGCTGAAGAATCTATGCAGGGAGATGTCGTTATTGCTTTTGCAGACACTCTTTTCCGTGCAGACTTCCAGTTGGATAAAAACTCTGACGGTGTCATCTGGGTGAAAAGTGTAGAAGATCCATCTGCTTTCGGAGTTGTAAAATTGGATAACTATGGTTTCATCACAGATTTTGTTGAAAAACCACAGACTTTTGTTTCAGATCTTGCCATCATCGGTATCTATTATTTCAACAGTGCTGAAAAACTGATGAATGAGATCAACTATATCATGGATAATGATATTAAAAACGGAGGTGAATACCAATTGACAACAGCACTTGAAAACCTTAGAGCAAAAGGAGCTAAGTTTACTCTAGGAAAGGTAAATGACTGGATGGATTGTGGAAACAAAAATGCTACCGTAGAAACCAACAGCAAGATCCTTGAATACGAAAGAGAGGAAATGATGCATTATCCTGCTTCTGCTGTGATTGAAAACTCTTTGATTATTCAGCCTTGCTTTATTGGTGAAAATGTAAAAATCTCCAATTCAAAAATAGGTCCGGGAGTTTCATTAGGAAATAATACAGCAATTGTCAACTCTAATATCGAGAACTCTCTCATTCAGGAAAACACAAGAATCAATCATGGAAATCTTTCCAATTCTATGATCGGTAATTCTGCACAGTATTTCGGGGTTGCCAGAGAAATTTCTTTAGGTGACTATTCCGTTTTAGATTTTCTGTCTAAATAACAATAGAAAATTTTTAACTTAAACAAGATATCATCAGACCACACAAAAGATTTTGTGTGGTTTGGCGTTAATATTGCACCGTATTTTTAATTTAAAGATAAATACATGAAAAATTGGATCCCGTTTCTTTTATTGCTTCTTGCCCTATCGTCCTGTAAGACCCGTACCGCAGCTCAAAACGATACAGATCACACGCGGGACAGCATTAATACGACAAAAGATAATGGACATCCAAAAGATGTAAATGAACCGGTGAGAGAGAAACTCACTTTTTACGAACATGTATTAATTGCACCAAAATTTGAACAGATAAAAATTGACAGTAAAGTACGGGTAGAAACAGGAAGTTTTGTCCCTACACTGGATGCTACCATCTATATTGAAAATGATAAAAAAGTATGGATGAATCTTAGGGCTTTATTCATCAATGCTGCCAGAGGGATTGCAACTCCTGAAGGAATAAAAGGTCAGGATAAGATCAATAAAACTTATATAGACTCCGACTTCGATTATCTTAATAATTTATTGAATGTCAATTTTATTGATTATAAATCATTGGAAAGAATCTTATTAGGGAGGACTTTTGTAAAGATCAATGACAGACAATTTGACCTGACTCAAAATGCCCAGGGCTTCAAAATGGTTTCTAATATCAATCAGAAAATTGTGACAGATGAAAAAAACAGGGAATATAAAATTGCCCTGCAGTACGATACTAATTACGATTTATTATCTGTCAATCTAAAAGATATTTTATCTTCAGATGAGCTGGACGTTTCTTACAGCGACTGGAATGAATATGAAGGAATCCGCCTTCCTAAATATGTTAAAATAATTATAAAAGGCTCAAAATCTAGTCAGATTTTAATTGAAAATACGAAATTTGACTTTTCGAGGATGGAAACACCTTATTCTGTACCATCCAGTTATAAGAAAATTGAGATTAAATGATTAAAAAATTTAGCTTTTTAATAGGTGTTCTGATGTTTGGACTGCACCAGGGACAGCAGAACAAAGAACAGCTGCAGAAGCAGAATGCCGAACTTAAAAAACAAATTGCACAAATAAATTCCGATTTAGCCAAAACCAGAAGTGAATCCAAACTTTCTGTAGCCTATCTTTCCAGTGTCAATCAAAAATTGGTATTGAGAGAAAAAGTATATAATAATACGCAGAAAGAAAAAAGATTCATTGAGGATGACATCTATCTACGTCAGCTGGAAATCAACCGTCAGAATAAAGAACTGGCTGTGTTGAGAAAAAACTATGCTGAGGTTTTGGTGAACGCTTATAAAAATAAAGGGGTACAGAACAAAGTAACTTTTATTCTTTCTGCCAAGAATCTGGGCGAAGGGATACGAAGAGTACAGTACCTGAAACAATACTCCGATTACCAGGATAAAAAAGCGGCTGAAATTACAGATGCTGCCAATCTTATCAAGAAAACCATTGCACAAAAACAGAGCTCAGTAAAAGCAAAAGAAAACCTTCTGATAAACCAACAGAAGGATTTGGCGACGATCAATACTGAACGAGCACAAAAAGAGCAGCTGGTAACTGAATTTAAGAAAAATGAAACCAAACTGACCGCTGAACTTAAGCAAAAACAGGTTCAGTCTAAAGCATTAGAAGGACAGATCAGAGCGATCATTGCAGAAGAGATCAGAATTGCTAAAGCAGAAGAAGAAGCAAGAAGAAAAGCAGAAGCAGAAAAAATACGTTTAGCAAAAATAGCAGCTGAAAGAGAAAAAGCAAGAATTGAAGCTGAAGCTAAAGCAAGAGCAGAAGCCTTGGAAAGAGAAAGAAAGCTTGCAGAAGCAGAAGCTAAAAAAGCAGCTGACCTGGCTGCAAAAAGAGCAGAAGAAGAAAGAAAGCGTAATGAAGAAGCGGCAAGGGCAGAAGCCGGTGCAAGAGATGAAGCCAGAAAAATTGCAGCTAAAAAAGCTTCAGATGAGGCCAATGCAAGAGCTAGAGAAGCAGCTGATAAATTAACTGCTGCAAGAGCCGCAGAAGCTGCCCTTACAAAGAGAAAAGAAGAAGATAAAAAAGCGGCTGAAACGAAAGCTATGACAAGCTATGGAGTTTCCACAGCCAGCGGAAATAGTTTTGCAGACAATAGAGGAAGACTTGGTTATCCTGCAGACAGAGCCGGACAGATCACACACCGTTTCGGAAGACAACCTCACCCGGTTTTCAAAAATATCTCTGAAGACAATACGGGTATTAAAATTGCTGTTCCATCCGGTACCCGTGCTAAATCTGTATTTCCAGGAACTGTATCTTCGGTTGTAGCCAGCAGTGACGGAACCAAGACTGTTATCATTAAACACGGAAGCTACTTTACCATTTATTCCAACTTAGGAAATGTGAGTGTTTCTAAAGGACAGCAGGTTTCATCGGGAACCCCGGTAGGTACAATAGCTCAGGATTTTGATGGTGCTTATACCCTTGATTTCCAAGTATGGAGCGGAAGTACACCAGTTGATCCATTAGGTTGGATTTCATATTAAAAAAAGTGTAACTTTACAAAAATTTTAAGAGATGAATACACTAACTATACTTGCCTTATCTTGGCAGCATATCCTTATCGTGGCGATACTTTTAGTATTACTGTTTGGAGGAAAGAAAATTCCTGAATTAATGAGAGGAGTTGGTTCTGGAATCAAAGAATTTAAAGATGCGGTAAAAGAAGAAGACAAACCAGGTGCTGAGAAAAAGCCGTCTTCCGATAATAATAATTCTTCAAGCAACTAAAATTACTTAGAATTAATGAAATTTACTGAGACTGCATGGAAGGTCTTCAATCAAGCTATTGAAGACTATCACGTGTCTGATGACGTTAACACTCTAATTAGTAACCCGTTCGAAAAAGATAGTTTGGAACGGATTTTGTATGCAAAGAACTGGATTGATACCGTTCAATGGCATCTGGAAGATATAATTAGAGATGAAAATATTGATCCGGCTGAAGCTCTTCAACTCAAGAGAACAATAGACGCCTCCAATCAGAAAAGAACTGACCTGGTAGAGTATATTGACGGCTGGTTCCTTAATAAGTTTGAAAATATAACTCCTAAATCTGAAGCAAAAATAAATACAGAAACTCCCGCTTGGGCAGTAGACAGATTATCAATTCTTGCATTAAAGGTTTATCATATGTCGTTAGAAGCTCATAGAGAATCTGCTTCTGAAGAACACAGAAACAACTGCCAGGCTAAACTGGATGTTCTGCTTACTCAGAAAGAAGATCTGTCAACTTCTATAAATCAGTTGCTTGCTGATATTGAGAACGGTAACGTTAAGATGAAAGTATACAAACAAATGAAAATGTATAACGATGAAAGTCTTAACCCAATCCTTTATCAAAAAGGGCAACAGAAATGAAACGATTAATTTTTCTTGGAGTACTTATCATATTAACATCTTCCTGCGCAACGGAAAAGCTTAACCTTTCTCCGCTGTCAAATAATTTTTATAGTGATACCAAAGGTTCTGATTCCGACAGAGGCTCAAAGAAGAATTTTAATATCAATATTAAAGAGAATGTAAATGCTTCTGAAATTTCAAATATGATCTCTACTTTTCCTAAGTTTAAAAACAACGGATTGAATGATGAGATTACCAGCTTGAAATACAGCCTTCAGAATTATTTATATGCTATTGATGCCAACAATTCTACAGGAAAAGGAAGAGCCCTTAAAAGCTTCGAAAAATCTTACAAAAAAATTCAAAAGCTAAGGCAAAATCTTGACAGAGATGACGATGATGTTCTCAACAGATATCTGGTTCGTTTAAAAACTAATATTTCTGTTATTGAAGATGCTTTACCAGGAAGTTAAAAACTAATCGAACAATCAATGATTAAAATTCAAGCGGAAGCCAATGTTCCTACAGAACACGGTACTTTCCGAATGATCGCTTTCTCCGAAAACGTAAACGACTGGATGCCTCATATGGCGATTATTGCAGAAAATACAGATTTCTCAAAACCAGTTAATGTTCGTTTCCACTCAGAATGTATTACCGGAGAAGTTTTCCATTCAAAAAAATGTGAATGCGGCCAACAGTTGGATGCTGCCATGAAATATATCCATGAAAACGGTGGAATTATCATCTACCTTCGCCAGGAAGGAAGGAACATCGGGATCATCAACAAACTGAAGGCATACTCCCTACAGGAAAAAGGTTTGGATACTGTACAGGCCAATCTTCAACTGGGACTTCCTGCAGATGATAGAAATTTCAGCGTAGCGATTGAAATCCTTAATCTACTGGATGTAAAAGATATCAATCTTTTGACCAATAATCCTGAAAAGGTAAAATATGTAGTAGACAGCAACATTCACCTTAATTCAAGAGTACCGCTACAGATTCCTGCCAACGAAATAAGCAAAGGATATCTGCAAACAAAAAAAGACTTCTTTGGACATCTTCTGGATGACAATGATAACTAATTTTATAAAGTAAATATCAAAAAGCTCCAAAAAATATATATTTTTTGGAGCTTTTTGATTATTCAAATCAATACAGACTTCTTAATTTAATAATATTTCACTAATTAGTGTATTTTTTATAAAATTAATTTATTTTTGCAAAGAAAATTATTCAATTATGAAAAAAACATTATTCGCTATTTCTTCATTATTTTTCGTTGCCTGTGCAAATAACAATGATTTAATTTATTCTCAAGATGAAAATTTAATTTCTAAAAATAATGATGCCAATTTATTGGTAACTAAAAGTATGCTAGCTAAAAATGCTACTGAATCAGTTATAATGGATTTATCCTTTACGACTGGTGTTATAAATGAAAATAGCGGATGCTCATTTACAGATTTAATAGGTCCTCAAGGAACCTATTTTACATCAACAAAATGTTACGGACCGAATCCCATAGAACAAAACGGATATTCAATAAGAGGTTATGGAAAGCCTCGTCGTGTAGCAGCTTATTCAGGTTACTGGAATTGGAATGGTGTTAAATTAAATGCAGAAAATCGTGGTAAGACAATCATCTCAAGAGGAGAGTCCGTTATGGTAAATGACCCATTATCAAATGCAATTTCAATAGAACAATATTTTGAGCCAAACCAAACTTATGAGATTATTGTAACTGCTAACATACAGGATTATATATATACTACTAAACACGATACACACAATTCTAACGATGACGAATATGAAATCGATAGAAGTGAAGCCAGCCCTACATTAGCATTAGAATTATCAGATTCACCGCAAATATCAGGAGATGATCCTTGTGCTACAAGACCAAATGTTGGAAATGGATTCGCTTCCGCTAATTACTATAAAAAACAAAAAACTGAGAAAACAACTCAATGGTCTTATGAAGATAAAACTTATACTTTTTATTTTTCTACAGTAGACCCTAAGAATAGTCTTAAAATTTATTATTTACCTGAGCTATCGCTAATAATACCCGCACCTCATGTCCCGCAAAGTGCATTTAGAATAGATATAAGAAATATAAAAGTAATAAAAAGACCATACGACCCAATTTATTATATTAAAGGTGGAGGTTTTAGAAATTAAAAAATCAAAAGCCCCAAGATTGCTCCCGGGACTTTTTTAATTATAAAAAACTGAAAAGATATTTCTAAATTATTTAGTCTTGATTTTAGACTCGTCAATATTGTAATATTTAATTACGCTCTTGTAATCATTGTAATCTACTGCATTACCTTTAGCCGATTTTGCTCCACCGGTTCCCGTTCCATTAGCCGGAAGAATAAGAACTCTGAAGTTTTTATTCTGATAGTAAGATGGATTCGCTGTTAAACTGAATGTAGAAGTAGAGTTAATATTAATAGTAACACCATTTTTACTGAATTCATTAATATAATCTACAGCATCATTATTGACATTACCTACATAATAAGTATATGGTAAAAGCCTCCAGACAGGAGAACCTCCATTAGTGTCCACCTGCATATAAACAAGTACCATATCTGATTGTACTAATGGGCTCTTAAAACTATCACTCCATCTGTAAAGATTATCACTAACCTTTGTAAAACTAGGACTAATATCAAATGATTGATTAATAGTATCATAGTCTGTACCTTGTACTACAACATCATCTTTGTTGTCACAGCTATAAGCAGTAAAGCCTACAGCACCAAGGAATAAAAACAGAAGTATTTTTTTCATTTCTTATTAAAGTTTAGTTATTATTTATAATGCGTATTCAAATCATATACCAAAAATTACAAAAACTTTGTTTTCATCATTTTTTTAATTGTATTTTTGTTCTTATTCAAAAAGTCATGAAGAAATTATTATATACTTCACTCTTTATTGTTGCATTGATAAGTCCTAAGGTTCATGCCCAGTACCAGCCTAAAAATGCTTCTAAGGAAGATTTGAAAAAGGCTCAGCAATGGGTTGAAAAGACCTATAAAAATCTTTCTCAGGATGAAAAGCTAGGACAACTTTTTATTGTTGCATTGTATACCAATAAAGGAGAAGACTATATCAGCCAGGTAAGAAATATTGTTGCGAATGATAAAATAGGAGGTTTGATTTTAATGCAGGATGATGCCACAAGAGAAATCAATCTGGTCAATGAATTTCAGCAAAAATCTAAAATCCCTTTGATGATCGGTATGGATGCGGAATGGGGATTATATCAAAGAATTGCAACCGCTCACAAATTTCCATGGGCCATGACATTGGGCGCCATCCAGGATAAAAGTCTTGTCTATCAGATGGCAGCAAAAATTGCTGAAGATTGTCACAGAATGGGGATCAATTGGGATTTTGCTCCTGTAGTAGATGTTAATACCAATCCAAATAACCCTATCATCGGTAACCGAAGCTTTGGTTCTGAAGTGAATAATGTCATCAGTTCTGCCCTATCCTATTCTAATGGTCTTCAGGATAACAATATATTAGCAGCCATTAAACATTTTCCGGGACACGGAGATACCAGCACAGACTCACACCTTGATCTTCCGGTAGTTTCTCACAATATAGACAGACTTAATACTATAGAACTGGCACCATTCAAAGCGTTGATGAATAAAGGAATCGGCGGAGTAATGGTGGCCCATTTGTATGTTCCAAGTTTAGAATCAGGGAAAGGAATTCCGGCATCTGTTTCTAAAAATATCATTACCGGATTACTTAAAGATAAATTAGGCTATAAAGGTTTAATCATTACAGACGCGCTCAATATGGGGGCTGTTGCCAATAAATACAAACCGGGTGAACTGGATGCTATGGCATTCAAAGCAGGAAATGATATTATGCTTTTCTCACAAGGTGTTTCTGAAGGTAAGAAACTGATCCAGAAAGCTATTGATAAAGGAGAAATCCCTCAATCCAGAGTGGAGGAAAGTGTAAAAAAGATCTTATTAACAAAATATTTTCTTGGCTTGACTCAATACACGCCAAAAAATCCTGAAAATATCAATACAGACCTGAATAATGATTCTCATACTCAATTGGTACAGAATCTTTATTCCAATGCATTGACATTATTAAAGGATGAAAAGAAATTACTGCCTCTTACAGGAAAACAGATGTATTATGTTCCTCTGGAAGAAGCGCCTTATCAGACTTTTGCCAACCGGCTAGGAAATAATGCCATCATTAAAAAAGCTGGCGAAATTAATACTATTCCTGCAGGTTCTACGGTAATTGTAGGGTTCCATAAGGATAACTCAACAGCTTACAAGCCTTACAAAATCTCAGAAGAATCAAAAAAAGTGCTTTCTGATCTTACCAAAAATCAAAATGTAATACTGAATGTATTCGGAAGTGCTTATGCATTAAAGGATATTGATATTTCAAAAGTTTCAACCGTTCTTGTTTCTTACGAAAATAATGATGATTCAATGAACGCTGCTGCAGATGCCTTAAACGGAAAAACAAAAATATGGGGGAAACTTCCTGTACTTGTCAATGACCAGTTGAAACCAGGAATGGGTATAGAGCTTAATACAGCTGCCTCAGCACACCCTAATAACACAACATCAAAACAACCATAATCTAATGAAAATAGGCATACTTTGCTATCCCACATATGGAGGAAGCGGAATTGTAGCAACAGAATTAGGAATGTCCCTTGCCAATAAAGGATATGAAGTACATTTCATCAGCTCTGCACTTCCTGCAAGATTAGACATCACCAACCCGAATATTTTCTTTCACAGGGTAAATGTTCAGACCTATCCACTTTTCCAATATCAGCCTTATGATATTGCGTTAAGCTCGATGATCTACAGGGTTGTCAATCTTTATAAACTGGATCTTCTTCATGCACATTATGCCATTCCTTATGCATATGCAGCTTTTACGGCCAAACAGATGCTTCAGGAAGATAATAATGATATTCCACTGGTGACTACATTGCATGGTACAGATATTACCCTTGTAGGTCAGCATCCAAGTTATAAACATGCTGTAGAATTTTCAATCAATCAGTCTGATGCTATTACTTCGGTTTCTCAAAGTCTGAAAAAAGATACGCTTCAGTTTTTCAACATCAAAAAAGAAATTCAGGTAATTACCAATTTTATTGATAATTCTGAATTTGATGACTGCTCTGAGTGCCAGAGAACACAATTTGCGAATCCTGATGAAAAAATTCTGATCCACGTATCCAACCTTCGTCCTGTAAAACGTGTAGATGAAGTATTACAGATCTTTAAAAACGTAGAGAAGAAGGTAAAATCTAAACTTATCATCATTGGGGAAGGCCCTGATATGGAAAAGGTAAATCAGTTTCTGGAAGAAAATCCTGAGCTTATTTCAAAAATCCGTCTTCTGGGAAAAGTGAATGATCTTTATAAAATCTTACAGCTTTCAGATGTATTTCTTCTTCCTTCGGAGCAGGAAAGTTTCGGTTTGGCGGCTTTGGAAGCAATGGCAGCTTATACCCCGGTTATCAGTTCCAATGCGGGAGGAATTCCTGAAGTGAACATTCAGGGAGAGACCGGATATCTTGCAGAAATCGGAAATGTAGAAGCCATGAGCAACTACACCATCAAATTATTAAGCAATGATGAACTTTTAGCCAAAATGAAGCAAAATGCGAAAGATCAGGCTATAAAATTCGATTTGAAAAACATTCTTCCTATCTATGAGAAAATGTATAGAACAACCATAGAAAATTTTAATAAGAAGCTGACTAAAGTATAATATTTATATTATATTTATCGTCATACTTATGACGGAAAAATTACTTCAATATCTTTGGAACTTTAAGGTTTTCAAACATTTTGACTTCAAGGATATTGAAGGTAATTCCGTTGAGATCATCCATTTTGGAAAATGGAATAAAAATGCAGGTCCTGATTTTCTGGACGCCAAAATCAGAATCAACGGCTTGCTTCTCGCAGGAAACATAGAACTCCATGTCCGTTCCTCGGACTGGATTTTCCATAACCACTCTCAGGATCCCAATTATCAGAATATCATTCTACATGTCGTTTTTATGCATGATATAGATATTCACCAACTTACCGGAAAAAGCGTCCCTACCTTGGAACTGAAGGATTATATTGATGAAAATATAGTCTCGAAATATGAAAAATTCGTTGATAAAGAAGAATTTATTACCTGTGAAAATATATTCGATACAGAAAAAATCCCATTCTATTTTCATGAAGAGAATATTCTGAAAAAACTGGATGAGAAATCTTCAGAACTTGAGCAGAGTTTAATTCAATATAAAAATAATTTTGAAGCCGTTTTATTTCACAGCTTTGCTTATTCGTTTGGACTAAAAGTTAATGCTCATCTTTTTCGGCAGATTGCAGAAAGTGTGGATTACAGCATTATTAATAAAATTCGTCAAAATCCTCTTCAGCTTGAAGCTTTATTGTTTGGAATTTCAGGTTGGTTGGATCATCCAGATGACGAACAGATGAAAATCTGGAAGAGAGAATTTGAATTCATCAAAGCAAAATTTTCTATTTCAGATCTTAAGTTTCATCCTAAATTTTTAAGATTAAGACCTCCTAATTTCCCCACAATCCGCCTCTCTCAACTGGCAGACCTTTACAAACATCAGAATTTATTCTCAAAGATCATGGAGACCGGAAATACTGATCAACTGTATAGTATCTTCAATTCTATAAAAGCGTCTGAATATTGGGATTCCCATTTCAATTTCGGAAATATCTCAAAAGCACATCCTAAAACGCTGAGTAAAGATTTTATTGATATTCTGATTTTAAACACAGTTCTTCCTTTAAAGTATTCTTACCACAGGCACCATAAGGAAGAGATTACAGATGAAATTATTGAAATGTACAAAGATATTTCTGCTGAGAAAAACACCGTCATTACAGGATGGAAAAAACTGGGACTTAAAATCACCAATGCTCTCGAAAGCCAAAGTCTGATTTACCATCATGCAACCAATTGTGAAACAAAAAACTGTTTAGCCTGCAGTATCGGATTTAAAATTTTAAAAGAATAATTATCCCCGAACAGATCCTATCATTCAAAAAACCTTTATCAAAAAAATTGCTTACCTTGCATTAGGATTCAACTTTTAAATAACAATCTGGAAATGCTGAGTAATATCCGTCATAAAATGGAAAGAGAATGGTTTGGTGTACTGACAAGAATGGGGGCCAAGCTGGGAATTCCTGTATCTAAATTGAGAATTTTCTTTATTTATTCTACTTTTGCCACAGCCGGTTTTTTCTTTCTGATCTACTTGGGATTGGCATTTATGCTTTGGATTAAAGATATTTTCATCACCAGAAGACCCAGTGTCTTTGATTTATAAACTATGGAATTTTTACCGATTACTTCTGCTGAAGATCATAGAGTTCAGGAAATCTATACTTCTTATACGACCACTTTTCCTGTAGACGAACAAAGAGATAAAGAACAATTTGAGGGTTTATTTTCAAATCCGCGGGTAAAATTCATGTCTGCTGTTCATGAATCAGAAGCTATAGGCTACCTCATCCTTTGGGAACTGAGTTCTTTTGTTTTTGTAGAACATTTCGAAGTGTTTGAGACCTTTAGAAGTAAAAAGCTGGGATCTCATATCATGAATCACTTATCAGAAAGTTATCCGAATATTATCTTAGAAATTGAACCTGCAGAATTGAGTGAAGATGCCTCAAGACGGTATTCTTTCTATCAGAGAAATAATTTTAGCCTGATTGATACCACTCATATCCAACCAAGCTATGGTGAAGGAAAAAAGTCCTTGAATTTATGGCTGCTAGCCAATTATACTCCTGGAAATGCAGAGGAGCTTAAAAATGAAATAGGTAATACTGTTTACGCTTAAAATATAAAACGCCGGAATTATTTTTCCGGCGTTTTTCATTTGTTTTTTTAACCACGAAAGGTAAAGGGTTTTAAATACTTAAGTTTTTTTAAGTGTTTTTTAGACAACTTTCTGTTAATTTACTTCATACTCCAGTTTGATTGTAATACTGGCTTCTTTTTCTTTGGAAGAAGTATTGAAAGTTCCACCGTATGAATAATCTTCATTGGAATTAGGCGCTGTAATCTGGATCACTCCCATTGTTGCTTTTTTTAGATTTCCCAGTCTGCTTCCTGAATTTTCTGCAATTTTTTCAGCACGTTCTTTAGC
Organism: Chryseobacterium sp. GW821-FHT04C04; assembly: GCF_059420365.1. Classification (NCBI taxonomy): domain Bacteria; kingdom Pseudomonadati; phylum Bacteroidota; class Flavobacteriia; order Flavobacteriales; family Weeksellaceae; genus Chryseobacterium; species Chryseobacterium sp. GW821-FHT04C04. The sequence goes on from NZ_JBWKTO010000008.1 coordinate 116,067, forward strand.
ATCTTTTGTTGCACTGGCAATCATTTCCTGTTTCACTGTTGCAAGTTTAGTATAAAAATAGGCAGGTGAAGAAGAGGTGAATTCAATTCCGCCGTTGATAATTTCGGTAATATTTCTGGATAAGTTTTCTATTTTGCTGACTTCTTTACTTTCAATGGATACTTTTTGGATAAGATTGTAACCAGAAAATTCTCCCTGTACATAATTCCCGTTTGAATCATTATAGCTTCTGAACTGCTTTTGAATATCTACCGATGAAAATACAATCTCCTTCTGCTGTATTCCTTTTGAAAGCAAGTAATCGTTGATTACTTTTCTGTCTGTAGCCAGTTCATCATAGGCAGATTTCAGATCTACATTGTTTTTGGAAAAACTTCCGGACCAGGTGATCAGATCTGAAGTAAATTGTTTTGTTCCAAGCCCTGTTATAGAAATTGTATTGTCAGACTTATTTCTGTTTTTAATGGCATTTCCTAAAAGTCCGAGTCCAATTACAAAACCTAGTGCTGCGATGGCGACTGCAAAAATATTTTTATTCATAAAATTTGTGAATTTGGTTGTTGTTACAACAAGACTGTATCAATTTCCATTCCATTATTTTAAGATTTATTTAACATTTTAAAAACAGAAATTTGAAGGCGCGTAGGGCTACTTTTGTTGCTGTTTCAATCTTTCAATAAAAAGAGGTACTGTTTCTTCTAACCTTAGCATGACACCTGAAAGGTTTCTTGCTTTCACATAAGTTCGTACCTGCGGTTTCGCCAAAAATGAAAACTGAATAAACTCTGAAATCCTATCAGCCGGAATTCCTGCTTTTACAAAGTAATCATCATCTATCCTGTTCCGAACCCAGGCAATATGTTCCTGGAGATCATCATATTTATATTGCCTTTTCTGTCTCCTCGCTTTACCGCTTATCAGATCATATACTCCCTGAACATTTAAGTTTCCCAGAAGTATGGGTAAAAGAACACTTTTCACTTCTGCTGGCTTTTCTCTCATTTTACCTACCGGCTGCGGAAGACCTACAGCATCTCTTACCTGTTCACCTTTGTCTACTTTTGCCACAATTCTGGAATCCACTTCCAAATCTCCGGTGAGTTTTTTAACGATCTTCACTTCCCCCACATCTCTCGGAATCTGATACAGAGTGATAAATAGTGGTGAATTAACACCATTGGTAAGAACTCTTCTGGATATTCTGTTGAAATCTTCTTTTACAAATCTCAGCTCATCATTAGGACTGGCATCAATTGAAAATATTCCCTGCGCATCAGAATACACTTTTTTGTCGGTAGACATGTTGATAACAATCACTCTACTTAAGTCTTCACCATTGTCATCTACTATTCGCCCCGTTACGGTCTGCTGAGAAAAAATGAAAGTACTGCACAGCATCATAAGGAAAAGAAAAATTTTTCTCTCCCTCAATGCTTCGATATTTTTAGTGAAATAATTCAATTTTTATAAAAGTTATTCTTTAGTTCCTTCTAGTTTATTCGTTTTACTGTATTCTGCGAATGCTACTTTAAGCTCATATTCTACATCACTTATCTGAAAATCTTTCCTAAATCTTTTTGCTAGTGAACGTGTTTTTTCTGCATAGAGAAGAAAACTATCAATCTTCTCTTCATCCATCCCATATTTTTTCAGGAAACTCAAATTGATTTGATTTTTTACTCTCTTAAGAAAATCCTGAGTTTCATTGTAATTGGCCTTGGTAATTTTAGGTTTTGTTGCTTTTTTTACCAAACCAGCTACAGCACTCAAGACTCCAAGCACATTTACCTGTCCTGCATTAAAATCATGCCCTGTAAAAGTTTTTGATATGGCATTATTTGGCAGAGCCTGAATAAGGGGGCTCTTCATATAATTCTCAAGGTCTGACTTTAATGACTGAATTTTTCGGGATTCATTCAAACGCTGATTATCTTTAGCCAAATTTCCTGTAGGTTTGTATGTTATTTTTACTTCAGGAATCTGGATCTCCATTTTCTTCAGAATGATATTCAACGGAGTATTCATGTCTTCTCCGGTAATTTTTCTATCAACACGATAATATCCTTCTTTTACAAATCTGATCTCATCATTTTCTTTTGCTTCTATTTCAAACCCTCCGGACATATCACTTAACATGCTTTTGCTGTTTGAGATATTAACAACTAATACAGGAGTTAAATCCAGTTCATTTCCTGTAATGACTTTTCCTGATATCTTTTGCTGGGCCCATAACCCTGAAGCAATACAAAAAAGCACAAGAAATAAAACTTTTTGGATATGTCTCATCTCCATCATTTTTGAGTTTGTGGAGTACGGTAAGTTGAAATTCTTGTTAAAACAAAACGTTGAAACCTGTACAAATCCGCATCACTGCAGAATCCATATTTCAGGATTTTTTTTCTTTCAAAACCGCCTGCAAAAACATAGTAAATAAAATGGTCTATCAGAGGTTTTTCTATTTTAAGATTGGTAAAATACTCATCTCCAAGACTCGACCTGATATATTTCATCAAATCTACATCATCCCATTTGTCTTTTACTTTCCCAATAGAAAATCCTTCCCCTTTCGGCTGTACAAATTCTCCGGGCCTTGCCGCCAATATTCTTGGATCGGATTTCTGAGCAATGTACTGATCAATATCTTTAAGCAGTTTTTCTACTTTTTTAGGCTTATTGTAAAGTTTTGAGTCTATTTTTAAGTTTCCGGTAAGGCCTTGCTTCACTTCAACTTCAGGAATCTGAATCGTTTGCCGTACAAGGCTTACATTCATGGGAGATTGAGTATTTTCCTGAGAAACTTTTCTCGCCAAACGCTCATATCCTGCTTTTATAAAGCGTAATTCATCTCCTTCTCTTCCGGAAATCATGAAATGTCCATCCCTATTTGAAACTACGATTTCGTCTGTTCTGATATTGATTACATTGACATCCTGCATTTCAGCACCGCCTTCGGAAGTAATCTTACCAAATATATAACTTTGAGCATGGGTTTGAATAAAAAAGATAAAGGACAAGAAAAAGAATAGTTTAAGTTTCACAGGCTATTTTTTATAAAGCAAAGCTAAAATTATTTTTAAATTCTACCATAAGTTTAACCACAGTTAACGCGTTTTAATATTTCTTTTTGATTTTTGCCTTGTAAACTGTTAAATAGGCCGATTAAATTGTTAAAGTTTCTTTCAAATTTTAGCTAACTTGCAGTCTCAATCCTCTTTTAACAATGCAAAATTCTTACACAGTCATCAATGCTTCTGCCGGATCAGGGAAAACATATGCCCTGGTACAAAGGCTCCTGATGATCTGTCTCCGCTATCCTAATCAACAGCAGTCGATCAGGAATATTCTCGCACTGACTTTCACCAATAAGGCAGCCAATGAGATGAAGGAAAGAATTTTATCTTGGCTGGGAAATTTCTCGGCAAAAGAGTATGCAGAGAATACAGATCTGAAAAATATCCAGAAAGCATTTGAAGAACAAGGCTTAAAAATAACGATCGATGATCTTCATGAACGTTCTAAAAGGCTATTGGACTACGTTCTCCACAATTATTCCACACTGAATATCGGAACGATTGACCGTTTTAATTCAAGACTGGTAAGAAGTTTTTCGTATGAATTGGGACTTGCTAAAAATTTTAATCTTGAAATTGAAGCGGAACCTTTTCTGATAGAAGCTGTTGATAAAATGCTGGACCAAATTGGTGAAAATGAAACAATCTCCAATTCTTTCATGGATTATGTAGACTACAGTCTTGAAAATAATGAAAGAATCAATCTTAATAAAAACCTTTATGATTCGGCAAAAGAATTTGTGAAGGATATTCATTATGAACATCTGAAAAGTAATAAGAGTTTTGATGATGCCAATTATGAAGATATAAAAAATACACTTCGTAAAGAAATTGTTCTCAATAAAAAAAGTTCCGCAGAACTGGCTGCCAGTTCTATTGAATTGTTCAAATCGAGAAATATAGAGATTGAAGATTTTGCCCAGGGAAAAAATGGAATCGGAGGCTTCTTTACTAAAGTGATCGATTTTTATCAACAAAAAAGACCTGGGTTTCCTTTTCCTACCACTCAGGAAGAATCTGTTATCAACAATTACAGGAAAGGAGCTTCTTCAAAGTCAAAGCATAAAGAGTCTGAGGTCTTTGAAATCCTTGATACGCTTCTGGACAACAGGATGAAACTTATCCTTCTGTACATTGAAATGCAAAAGAAAGAGAAAATTTTGTCTGCACTTCTTCCTTTAAAGGTTAATAAAGATATTCAGGACGAACTTCAAAAAATTGAAGAAGAAAATGATCTTGTTCTTCTTTCCAAATTTAATATCCTGATCAATGAAAACCTCAGAAACGAGCCTTCAGCTTTTATCTATGAAAAAGTTGGTTCACAGTTTCAACATTATTTCTTTGATGAGTTTCAGGATACTTCAGAACTGCAGTGGCAAAATTTTGTACCTCTGAGGGACCACAGTGTTTCTACAGAATATACTTCATTTACATTGGTTGGCGATCCCAAGCAGAGTATTTACCGATTCCGTGGTGGAGAAAGTAAACTGATGCTGGACATTATCAACAAAAAAGAATTTTCACCAAAGGAAGCAGATCTTCTTGTCTTAAAGGATAACTGGAGAAGCGCCAGAAACATTGTACAGTTCAATAACGAACTGTATCGATATCATTCTGAAGGCCTGCTGGAAGAGCATAAGAATATTTTTGGAGCAGATGCTGAGCAAAGTTCAAAATCAAAGATTGATGGGCGTGTAAAGGTTAATCTGATCGAAAATCTTACAAATGAAGAGTTTTACAATGATACTTCGGAAAGAATGCGGAAAGACATTCAGGAATGCCTGAATAATGGTTTTAAGTTTTCTGATATCACCATCCTTTGCCGCGGGAATTTTGATATTTTCAGCTATTCTCAAAAACTGGGAAATTTAAAAGTTAATTATCATGGTGAGGAAACCAATATTAAAACGATTTCTGATAAGGGTCTTACGCTTGAACTTTCTAATACATTAAAAGCGGTTATTGAATTTTTGCGATGGGAACTCAATCCTAAGAATAAACCTTGTCTGATCATGATGATGTATCATCTGAATACAGTGGGGAAAATTACGATGCCGGATTTCACCTTAGAAATGAAAGAAATTCTGGATATTGAAGGTCATGAAGAAATACTTCAGTTTATTCAGCAGAAATATTCGCTGCGTCTTAAACAGGATAATTTCCCGAGATTCAATCTGTATAATTTTATTGAATATTACATCAATGAATTCTCTGTTGAAAACAAGGAAACCGACTTTCTGATGAACTTCCTGGAGATGCTTTTCAATTTTACACAAAATGCAGGCGCCAGTACCAAAGAGTTTCTGAAATATTGGGATGAAGAGGCTTCTTCATATACCATTCAGGCTTCGGAAAACATTGATGCTATACAGATCATGACGATTCACAAGTCTAAAGGACTGGAGTTTCCCATTGTTTTCATCCCTATGATGAACAAAAACCGGGATAGTGAATTTACCAACTGGTTTGATACAAATGAAAATGAAGCTTTAAAATCAGTCAACATCAACCAGTTCAGTAAAAATCTGGAAGCTTATGATGATGAAATTCTGTTTTTCAACACTAAAAATGCTTATAAAAATCTGATTGACAGATTGTGTCTGCAGTATGTTGCTACCACAAGGCCTGTTGAACAGCTATTCTTCTATCTTCAAAAAGCCAATAAGACGTCTAATAATCTCGAGCTTTTGGAATTCCTTCAGACAAAAAATTCAGAACAGGCCGATGAGTTTGACGTGTATGAAGTAAACCCTGAAATACTGAAGAAACATTCCAAAGATAAAAGCTCACCTTTTAAAACCCAGAATATACAGAATCTGAAGAATGTCAATGAAAAGAGTACTTCTATCAAGATTGCCACACCTTCTAAAAACTATCAGGTGCGAAATGAAAAGGTAAGAATCGGGCTTTTCGTACATGAACTTTTATCGAAGATCAATACTGAAAAGGATATTACAAAGGTACTGGAAGGATATGCGCTGGAGGGGCAGATTACACTGGAGGAAAAAAATGAAATACAGATTACACTCCAGGAAATTGTCCGAACCTATGCAGAATTCTTTGATGAGAAATGGGAAGTGATCAACGAAAAAGACATTATGATCTCTGAAAATGGGGAAAGTCATATCTTCAGACCTGACCGTATTTTAAAAGGTGAAGAGGGATATATCATTGTTGATTTCAAGACTGGTGAACAGAAAGCCAAGGATGAAGCACAGGTAGAAGGGTATAAAAATATTCTTGAACGTCTGGGTAAAAAAGTTATTAAGACTCAGATTATTTATCTATAATATTTTCAATTATAACATTATCAAAAGGTTAATATTAAAAACTATTTTAAATATAAAAGGTTTTATTATTTTTATTAACGATGAATACTGTCTGATCAGTTATTTGTTTTGATCACTAATACCATGAAAATATATTTAATATCCTTTTTTATAAGTCTTTTGATTACGTCGGTTTCTACAGTGGTTACCTATCATATTATAGATGGTTTTGACCCGCCTGTCACAGAGGATGGACGTCGGTATATGCCGATTGAAAATATTGTAAAATCATTGTTTCTAAGTTTTGTATTAGGGGCATTTGTTTTTATTACCTCTGTCAAAATACAAAGAAAGAAACAGAAAAAGTAACGTTCTCTATTACACTACAAATTTTAATCGAAATAATAGATATTCAGTGTTGGCTGAAGCCAGGAGTATTTTTTATTGAAAATAAAAACCGCTATTCCAGAAGGAGAGCGGTTTTATATTTTGAGAAGTTTCGGTCTTAAGCTGTTGTCGCAGGAACAAATACTCTTTGAGACAATTCCTGATCAAAAAGGTATAATGCTGATGGATTATCACATACCATTTTGATTTTTGTTACATACTGAGAAGCGCTTGCTTCTTCTTCTACCTGCTCGTTGATAAACCACTGCATGAATGATGTTGTTGCAAAATCTCCTTCATCGTTTGCATTTTTTACAATATTGAAAATACTTTTAGTTACGATTTTCTCATGAGCCAATGCTTTCTCAAAAATATCTGTTGCGCTTTCGAACTCATGTGGAGGTTTTGGAATTTCTCCGATGATAATTTCCCCACCTACGTCATTCAAATAATCAAACATTTTATCAGCATGCATCAATTCTTCTTTGCTTTGTACTCTGAAATAATTGGCAATTCCATCCAAATCTTTTCCGGAAAACCATGCAGACATTGATAGATAATATTGAGCGGCGTATTGTTCGTGGGCAATTTGTTCGTTAATTAATTTTGCAATTTTTTCGCTAACCATAAGTATTAAATTTATAGTCAAAAATAAGGAATAAAAGCCCGAAATCAAAGGTTTTAAAGAAAATTAATACAAAAAGGATGGAAAAGCATCCATCCTTAATACATTAAAAAATTAAAATTACAGGCTGTTATTTTACTTCAGCAGCCCCTGTGTTCATCGGCTTTTTCATCATCCTTCTTTCTTTCATAGCCATTTTCATTTTTTCTGCTTTTGCATTTCTATCAGCCTGCCATTTATCATATTGATCAGGGGTAAGAATCTTCTTCATATCCGCATCCATTTGTGCTTTCTTGGCCATCATCTCCTGCATTTTGGCTTGTCTGTCTCCTTTATTTTTCTCGAACTCAGCTTTTCTTTCAGCATTTCTTTTGTCCTGAAGCGCTTTTACCTGCGCTACCTGAGATTGGTTTAAATTAAGGTCTTTTTGCATTTCTGCAAGACGTTCCTGCTGTTTCTGCTCCATTTTCTGCTTCATTTCAGCGCCTCTTGCCTGTCTGTCCTGTGGAGTTGTATTGGTCTGCTGTGCCATTGCAAAACTTCCCATTCCGATAAATGCTATTGCTAAAACTAATTTTTTCATCTTTTTAAAATTTAATTAATTGTTATTTTGTTAGTATACCTTTTTGATTATGAATTAAAACATAAGTTAAATTAATAAATTAATAAAAAATGTTAAATTTTAATAAAAATAAACTAAAGAATAATAAAAAAAAGGGCAGATTATAAAAACCTACCCTTCACACCACTTAAATATAATATATGAAAATTAATTCCTTACTAAACTGCCTCTAAAACCACCGCCACTATTACGATTTTCTTGTCTTGGAGCTGAGTTTTCAGATTTTTGTCTGAAACCACCGGCGTTACTATTTCTGAAACCGCCATTATCATCTCTTTTAGGAGCTTCTCTCCTTACCTCATTGTTTCCTCTGAAACCGCCTCCATTGCTATTTCTAAAGCCTCCATTATTATCCGAGTTCCCTCTGGTTCCTCCATGATCAGAATTCCCTCTGAAGCCACCTCCATTATTATCTCTGAAGCCTGCATTATCACGAGTTCCATTATTACCACGGAAACCTCCTGAATTACCATTGGTTCTTGTATTTTTGAAACCGTTGTCTGCTCTGCTGTCTCTCCTGATCACATCAAAAGTAGGGTTATCCATTCTGCGCAGCCTTGATCTGTCTACCCTATAAATATTGATATTGATATTTCTATATCTTGGCATTACAGTATATCTCGGTCCATAATATGTTCTTCTGTAATTCTGGAAATAGATGATTGGGCTTGAACCTCTGTAATAGTTATTTTGAAAAACAACAAATGTTCTTGGTCCTAAAATTCTTTCCATCGCATAAAACCTATCGTAATACCATCTGTCCGGATTATATCTGTAGAAATTATTCCACGCTGTAAAACTGGCGTACAGATTATTCAGTCTCATGATCTGATCTACCTGCCAGCGGTTTAATCTGTTCTGTACAAAAAATCCGTTCCAGTCGATATTGATAATACTATTTCTATAATCATTATAATAGCTCTGATAATAATCCTGAGGATAATAATCCTGAGGATAATTGTAATAATAATCATCAGGGAAATAATTTTTGTCGTCTTCATCGCTGTAATAGCCACCTCCATTCTGATAATAACCGTCATCATCCCAACCATTATTCGGATATTGCTGAGCCGACGTCAAAACGCCTAACCCAAAAGCTAATCCCAAAAGTATTTTTTTCATCTCTATAGTCGTTAATTGGTTAATATATAACAGAATATCTTAATTCTATCTTTTGGATGCAAATAAAAAAAAGAAGTTAAATCATTAGATCAAACTTCTTTTAAAATATTATTAACCACCTGATAATCAAGTGTTAAATTTACACTCTTCCACTATCTTTTATCCAATGGGCTATTTTTTTATTGAAAGATTCCTTGTTTTTTAGGTCTTCCAGTTTTATATGCATCCTGTAACGCCAATAATGAGGGAAAACTGCAGGATTATTGATCCTTTCATTATCTATTTTTTTATTGGAAAGCTCCGGATCTGTTGCAAGGAATTCCTGGATTGGGAAAATAGCCAGCATCGCATCATTATATAAATGCTGTTTCATAATAATCTCTGCAAGATGAGGATTAAGATCCGCAGGTGCTTTTCCGTACTGTACCAGCTGTTGATTGAAATATCTTTGTGTAAGTGCAGGATCTTCTTTCCACCACTGCCTCAAAGTTGAACTGTCGTGTGAAGAAGCTGTAACCACATTCATGTAGTTTGCATTCTTAGGATTATAGAACGGAATATTTTCAGAAGGCATTCGCTGTACCTTCAAAGCTATAATAGCTAATTCGTCCATTACCTCCGGTACACAGGCAGGAACCATTCCCAGGTCCTCTCCACAGATCAGCATTTTGGTAGCATTCAGGATTACCGGAAGTTTTTCCATGGCTTTTTCAAACCATAGATGATCCTGCCTTCTGAAGAAGTAATCGTGATACAGGTCATAAATACTTTTCTGTTCAGACTCCGGAAGATATTTATAAGATTCTGTGTTGTACACATTGAATCTAGGATGATAAACCGCCTTCCCATTTCTTTCCTCTGTCAAAAACAAAACATTGGCACATAAGGAAATTAATTGCTCTTCAAGCTGACCGTATGATTTTTTCTTAAAGAAGTTAACCAGTTTTCTTTGGGTATCAAATTCTTCTTTAAATGAAAAGGTTCCATCATCGTTGCGGTTCATAAACTCAAGAGCTTTCTCATTCTCCTTTCCAAAATAATCCCATAAGATCTTATTATTGATAAAAGGCTTACAATACCTGTCAACTTTAAATGGAATCTGCCAAGCTTTAAATTCCTCCGCTACAATGGGAACAGCCGGGTAAAAGTATCCTAAAATTCCCTGTACAGCAGAAATAGGCATTCTCCATATTCTGAAGAACCCTAAAATATGATCAATCCTCATGGCATCAAAATACTGCTCCAATGCTTTGAACCTATTTATCCACCATCTGTAGCCGTCTTCCTTCATGGCTTCCCAATTGTAAGTAGGGAATTCCCAGTTTTGGCCCAATTCTGTAAACTGATCTGGTGGGGCTCCGGCCTGGAAATCCATTCCAAATAATTCAGGCTCTGTCCAAGCTTCCACAGAGTGTCTGTAAATTCCGATCGGAAGGTCTCCCTTCAACGAAATTCCCAGGTTATGGGTATAATCAACAGCATCTTTCAGCTGTACATGTAATTGATATTGTACCCAGGCATGAAGCATTGAGATATCATAATCTTTATTTTTCGTTGTGAAGAACTGTGATATCTTTCCTGCAATATATTTTTTGTGAGTCTTCCAATCATTGAAATTGGGAGTTTTATATTTGTCCCTCAATACACAAAATGCCGAGTATGGAACAAGCCAATGCTCATTATCTTTAATAAACTTTTTAAAGTTTCTGTCTTTATAGATTTTATCTTTTTCCGTATTGAAAACTTCTCTCAGATATTTCCATTTACTTTCGATCATTTTTTCATAATCAATCAGATCTAAAGCATTTAAAGCCTCTTTTTCAGACGAATACTCATCAACTAGTTCTTTAGGTAAAGAATAATCAAGTTTTTCTATGGAGATATATTGTGGGTGTAAAGCATACACAGATACTGCTGCATAAGGGTAAGAATCAGTCCATGAATAATTGGCTGTTGTATCATTAATCGGAAGGATTTGGATAATACCAAGGTTGGTTTCTTTCGTCCAATCGGCTAATTTTTTAATATCCGAAAATTCACCTACTCCGAATCCGTCTTCGCTTCTCAAAGAAAATACAGGTACAGCAACGCCGGCGTCGTGATACATTTGATACCCTTTAAATCTAAAATAATGATTGGAAACAATCTGCAGGACATCCGTTAATGGATTAGCAACCGTAAATCTGTTTTCTCCGGTTTCTACATCAATAACTCTATTTTCTTTGGTATCGTAAATACAGTATTTAAACTGGATAAATTCATTTTCGGGAATTTCAACAGAAGCCTCCCACATTCCAAAATCTGTCTGATTCAAATGAACGACTTTTCCATAATCCCAATTTCCTAAAGATGCCGTACTTCCAAACAGTACGACTCTCCAGTCCGGATTATAAATAGGAGCTTCTATTCTGAATAAATGGGTGTGTTTCTTTAAAACGGTTACTTTTTCAGGAACAAAATCATGCAGCTTATTGTAAAGGATTTTATTGTTTAAATAATTTTCGGGAAAATTTTTATTATTCCATTCGTCAACAATAATAAACTCTTTATAATTATGTGGAAAACTAAGATAATGCGGAACAAATTCTTCTCTTAGTACATTTCCTTTTTCATCTACAACCCGATATTGATAAGAAACGGATTTTGAGAAATTATCCACCTCACATTTCCATAATCCATTCTCTGCATAAAACATAGTATGGATATGTACTGCAGCCCCATCTTCTCCAATTACCAACTGTAAATTTTCTCCGGCCTTTACAATATATCCTACATTAAAGTATAGTTTCATCAATATTTTTTTATAAAAATACATTTTAATATCGAAAAATAAAACTTATTGAATATCAAATAATCATTAAAAAACCTTCTCAAAATGATTTGAGAAGGTCTTTATATACTGAATGTATTTTCAATTATTTTGTTACAAGAATCTTCTTATTGAGTATTACTTTACCAGATTCATCAACGATATTTACAATATAAGAACCGGTTATCAACCCTTTAAGATAAACCTTCTGATCAGACGAACTCTCTTTTATAGACAAATTCTCAGTCATTACATTTTTACCTGACATATCAAAAATATTCAACTTGATACTGCCTTTGATATTATTATTTACGTGAACATTGATAAAATGCTCATCCACTTTAGTAGGATAAATATCCAGATTTGTCAGAGTATTGATTGCAGAAGCTTTATCATTTACAAAGTACTTACTTGCCAAATCATAAATATGAAGTCCCTGCTCTCCAGGGATCTGCTTACCCTGTAAAGTCAGCAAATCTACTTCATACAGAGCAGCACCTTTTGCACTTGCTATTACTACTTTTCCCTGGCTGTTTATAGCAGCTCCATTTACAGAATAATTATCTGGGATACCTGAAATTTTACCAACAAATTTTGCCTTTAGATCCTTTGTCAGAACTTTGAAAACGTTCCCAGAAGCAGCAAAAATGTAGAAATTATTCTCTGAATCAGCAATCATATCTCCCCCAAAACCAGTTTCCATAGCAGTAAAAGAATTTCTACCGTTAGAAGCATCATCTTTAATAATTCCAAGATCATTTACTACATACTGTCCACTTTTCCTGCTGATTTCTAAAAATTGTGTCCCGGCGTTATTAACAGCATAAATATTTCCATTATATCCTGTTGCCATTCTTGTAATATGAGAATTGATATCACAAGATGTTACCCTTGCAACGTTATTCTCAACCAATGTAATCTCTTTAGTCTGAGGATTTAAAACATAGATATTAGAAGAAAACATAGGCATATATACAAGGCTGTTATTAGATGAATCATAAGCCAGCGCTGCTAAAGTTACCGCCTGAGAATTGCTGTAAGAATTTCTGTCTTCAGCTACAGTCCCTCTTCTAGTTTGTGAAAATACTTTTGCAGAAGAATCAGTCGTAAAAATTTTGTTTCCTGAAGTTCCATTTATAGCATCAATCGTCCGGAAATCATTGAAACTAATACTTTGAGTCTCTTTTCCTGTTATTGCATAAATATCTTGCTGTGCTTGTGCATTCACACCTAATAGCAGTAAAAACAAAGGGAATAAATGTTTTTTCATATTATATATTTTTAGATTCGTAATTATTTTAACATTACTAAGTTACACAATTTTCAAATTAAAAAACAAGAAATCCCTACTATTTGAATAAAGTAAAGTAAAATAGGGTTGTATAAGGAAACAGTGTATTGAATACCTTGTGCTATTTCAGGAGCTTTATCCCGCTATCCATTCATACTCCTCACGCCAAGCTTTATTATGAGAGATAAGCCTGTGCTAGTCCACGAAAGGTTCCACGCTTGTTGCGGGGTAACCATTACTATCAGGGCTAAAAGGAAGAGAATTATAAGAGTCGAGTTTCAGACTGCGATTGATCAGCTTTCATTATTCTACATTTACAATATTCAATAGAAGCGGGCTTTAGCCCGTT
>NZ_JBWKTO010000009.1:0-103147 GCF_059420365.1 Chryseobacterium sp. GW821-FHT04C04
AAATCAATGCTAAATTTTTCTTTTTTATACATAAAAAATGCCCCTAAAAAGTGTCTAACTTTTTGGGGGCAGTCTACACATATAATGTGAGACGGACTTTTATTTTAATTCGTACTAACTAATTAGCATTTTCCGAATGACTGACTGATAATTGTGATTCCAGCTATAATAATAGTTACTCTAATTCCTGTTGGAATTCCCCAAGTAGTACATATAGACAAGCAAGCCTGCCCAGCCGTTCCATTAGGAATACTTAATGGTATGCTGAAACAATATTTTCCAAAACCTAAAGGTAGGTTGATGCACACTTTGTTGTTCTCAACAGTGATTGAAATACACTCTGCTGTTACTAGAAGATACCCTGCGCTAGTATTAGCAAGGCTTAAGTCTGAATCCGCTCCTGATGAACGACGATTTGCCTGACTGTCTTCGTGTGATCTTTTTGCTGCTTCTAATGCGTGTGAAATAGCTTCTTCGCTAAATTTAAATTCTGCCATGATTTTATAGTTTTTGTTTTCTTACTCGTTTGGCTTTTCAGAATCCGCCTCGTTTTTAAAGTGGTTCCTGAACTCCACTGTAATATTACGATGTAAAACTACAGAATTAAAATACTGTATATCACAGTCTTAGTACGGAATTTTCCATTTACGTATTTATACCTAGACCTACGTGGTAAGCGCGCGTGAAGGTTAATTCTCGATACAGAGAAATGTATTTAATGATTAAAATGATGCAATTTTCACATTTTTTGAAATGATTATAAATGAAAAGCACAGGTTAAAAAACCCATGCTTTCATTTAATATCTGACTTCATAAAAGCAAAAAGCACAGACCAAAATCTGTGCTTTTATATTCTATTAAAGATTATTTATTTCTTAGCTGCCGGTTTCTTAACCGCAGGTTTTTTTGCTGTTGCAGTTGTTTTCTTAGTAGTAGCCACTTTTTTAGCCGCAGGCTTTTTCTTCTCAGCAAAGGCTTTAGGATCCTGGTCGGTAATCCATTTTTTAACCTCATCTAAAGAAAGTTCTTTCAATTCATCAGCATCGTATTTTGTATCGTCTGCTTTCTTTGGAATTTTGAACATTGCTTTTCCGAACTTGATGAAAGGTCCCCATCTTCCGTTTTCAATAGAAATTTTTTCTTTTTCCCACTGTTGGATGTATCGGTTGGCTTCTTTTTCAAGCTTTGCATCAATCAGTTCATTGATATCACTTTGAGAAAGATTTTCAAAGTCATATTTCTTTGGAACATTTACGAAAATAGCTTTGTATTTGATAAATGGTCCGAATCTTCCTGTTCCTTTCGTTACGGGCTCTCCTTTATAAGTGGCAATTGGAGCATCAGCAATTTTCTTTTCATTGATGATTTCTTCCGCACGTTTCTGATCTACAGAAAGTGGATCTTCACCTTTCGGAATACTGATATAAGTTTCTCCCCATTTCACATAAGGACCAAATCTACCAACCCCTACAGAAACTGATTGACCGTCAACTTCACCTAAATCGAAAGGTAATTTGAAAAGTTCTAAAGCTTCATCAAAAGTGATGGTTGCAATATTTTGCCCTGTCATTAATGATGCGAAAACAGGTTTTTCTTCATCATCCGTTTCTCCAATCTGGATCATCGCTCCAAATCTTCCGATTCTTGCATGAACATTTTTACCCGTCTTAGGATCTACTCCTAATAATCGGTCTCCTGTTGCACGGTCTGCATTTTCTTCTACATCCTCAATTCTTGGGTGGAATTTTGAGTAGAAATTCGTCATCATTTCTTTCCATTTCTGATCACCGCTTGCAATTTCGTCAAAACTTTCTTCTACTCTTGCCGTAAAACCGTAATCAAGAATTTCTTTAAAATTATCTGTTAAGAAATCATTGACCACTTCTCCGATATCTGTAGGAAGGAATTTATTTTTATCCCCCCCGAATTTCTCATCAAGAACTACTTTTTTGATCTTATCTTTTACCAAAGACATTTTGATCACTTCACGGGTTTGAGGTTCTATTTCCCTCTTATCCACATATTCTCTGTTCTGAATGGTTTGAATAGTCGGAGCATAAGTAGAAGGTCTACCAATTCCCAGCTCTTCAAGTTTTCTCACCAATCCAGCTTCAGTATATCTTGCACTTGGTCTTGTGAATTTTTCAGTAGCAGTAATGGCTTTATAATTTAATACCTCCCCTACGTTTACTTTCGGCAATAGCTTATCGTTGTTCTCCTCATCGTCCTCTTCTGTCTTTACAATACCATAAGCTTTCAGGAAACCATCAAAAATGATTACTTCTCCCTGTGCTTCAAAATGGTGAGGCAATGAGGCATTCCCGATCTCGATCACTGTCTTTTCAATTTTGGCATTCGCCATCTGAGAAGCTAATGTTCTTCTGTATATTAATTGGTATAACTTATTCAGCTGTACATCTCCTATACTTTTCATTCCGAAATCTGTAGGACGGATCGCTTCGTGAGCTTCCTGTGCTGAAGAAGATTTTGTAGTATAATTTCTTGGAGAAGAATATTCTGCTCCGTATTCTGAAGTAATTTGTCTTTTTGCTCCTTCAATAGCTTCTTGGGAAAGGTTTACTGAGTCTGTTCTCATATAAGTAATAAACCCTTCTTCGTACAGTCTCTGCGCAAGACGCATTGTATTGGTAACATTATACCCAAGCCTTGATGAAGCTTCCTGCTGCAACGTAGATGTTGTAAACGGAGCCGAAGCCGAACGTGTACCTGGTTTGGTTTCAACATTCAGAACTTTAAATTCTGTAGTTTTTGCCTTCTCAAGGAATTTTTCAGCGTCTTCTTCTTTTTCAAAGTCTTTTTTCAGTTTGGCAGCAATTTCCTGCTCTGTTTTATTTAAAAAGATTCCATCAAGTTTAAAGCTCGCTTTGGGAGTAAACTCACGGATCTCTTTTTCTCTTTCAACAATTAATCTTACTGCTACAGACTGTACTCTTCCTGCAGAAAGCCCCGGTTTTACTTTTTTCCATAAAACAGGTGACATTTCAAAACCTACAATTCTATCCAGCACTCTTCTTGCCTGCTGGGCATTTACCAGGTTCTGATCAATATCTCTTGGATTGTCGATTGCTTTTAGAATGGCATTTTTGGTAATCTCATGGAAAACAATTCTTTTTCTGTTTTCAGGCTTCAGTTTCAATTCATCTGCAAGATGCCATGCAATAGCTTCTCCTTCACGGTCCTCATCGGAAGCAAGCCATACCATCTCGGCTTTCTTTACTGCGGCCTTCAATTCGGTTACCAATTTCTTTTTGTCTGCTGAAACTTCGTAATCAGGACTGAATGTAGTAAGGTCTATCCCCATCCCCTTTTTAGGAAGGTCACGGATATGTCCGAAACTGGATTTTACTTCAAAATCCTTTCCTAAGTATTTCTGAATAGTTTTTGCTTTGGCCGGGGACTCTACGATTACTAAATTTTTCGACATTCTAACTAAAAATTTTTGCAAAAGTAAAGCTTTTTTATTATATACTTTTTGTTAAGCGGTTTTAATTTAACAATCCGGTCAGTTTACATCTTCTTTAAACACCTATTTTCTAAAGAAATAAATCCTTTTGTAGCGTAGGTTTTAGACTGTTATATACATATCAACAAATAATGATATAGAATTTTTCACCAGCCGTAATAGATGCAAGAAATATGTTGATCAGTAGAAAAACTGAACAAGGACTCTTCTTCCCCTTTTTACTTGATTATTTTAAAGAGTTTATCGTTTTATAATTTTTACAACCGCTTCAGAATCGTTTATCCTTATTAGATACATTCCAGTACTTAAAGACGAAAGATCTGTCTGGTTGTTGATAAACTGTCCAGATTTTACAAGTTGTCCCAGTGCATTAAAAATTTCATAGTCATATTCTTTATTCTCCGCAGCCTTGATATAAAGGATATTGGAAACAGGACTTGGGTATAAGGAAATCTTGTTATCCACAGCTTTAAGCTCAGTATTTGCAGTGCTTAATGTAGGAATATTAGGAATGATTGTAAGTCTTGAGGCCGGCCCTTCCTCATCACCATTGGCATCATATTTTATTTTTACACATCGGCATCCCACCCCGAAATATGGATCGTTATTATCATGAAAGACCATTATCCTATTCATTGTAGGAGCTGCATCAAAAAGGACATTCACTGCTCTTCCAAGATAATTTGAAGTTAAAGCAGCCGTCCAGACAGCAGGATACTGAAAATTGAGACTATTGAATGTTCCTTGGGTTGTTTGATTGGCAATTACACTTCTGAATCCTCTTGATCCTGAATCTGGATAGTTCCCGACAGAATATACAGGATTATTAAACATATATCCTATTGTGAAGTTGGCAGCGTTTCTCACTCTTGTTCCTAAATAATCGGTGGCAATAGTATATGACGTGGCCACATTTTTATCTTTTTTATACCATGGAGTCTGCCCAAAATCAGCTGCGGAAACCAATGCAACATTCGTAAGATCGGGAATCCTCCATCCTTCAGGACAAGGATCAAAAGGGGATTTCTCACCTCCTCTTCCCCATCTGTCAGGAGCTAAATTGGGTTCTGCAGCCAGCCAGTCAGTTCCGTTGGTATAATTGGGTGTTGCACTGTTAAAAGGCGCTAAAGTACTTGGAATCATATATACCAGAGGATTTTTAATAGAATAAGATATGATCTTGGAAATCTTATCTATGGGCTTATCAGTGACCTGTACATTTGATACTGCAGCATACGTATTGTAAGGGATGATATAAGTACCCGACAGATTATTATAATCAGCCTGATTAAGAATAGCATACGAAACAGTTCCATTTGTACCTGCAGAGCCTAAAAATATATTGTAGAAACTTCTATTATCCGCATTTTGAAATGCAGGAATAGGATCTTTTCTTCCCCATTGATAGTGCAGTCCTGTGGAGGCTCGTATTTTTAACAATTCAGCAGCAGTAGGTGCAAGAGGGTTGGCAATATTGGGAAAAGCATCTGTGGCTCCAAGGTTACGATCCATGAAGGTGGTCTGCAATATGACATCTGCTTTATTGACATAGTTCACATAGTTGGTGACTGCCGCCGGAGCTTCCGTAGTATACGTATAAGATTCTACAGGAGAATCCGTAACCCAGATATGCCAGCTCCAGTACACCGGAGCTGTTATACTGCCATTATGCAGGGTAACCACAGCATTTCCGCTCTGATCAGGGGCAATCTCAACAGATATTTTAGCATTAGCAATATCCTGTAATGAAGAGGGTGATGGATTCACCACTGAAATTTTATTGATAAGATTGGCATTCGTCGTCCAGAGAACATTTCCTTTTAAATTATTAAAATTGGAAGGATTCAATATGTCAACATTATTCAACAATTGACTTTGTACCGAGAATGCTTTGCTTACTGGAATTTCAATGGTAGCAGGTGTTCCACTCTTCACAATCTGATAAGCATTAGGGTTATTAATTCCTTCTTTATATTCTATTGATGCAGGTAAATATTCTGTAGGAAAATCATAGTCATTGACAAGATACAGCGGATCTTTTACACATCTGCAGCCATTGGCATCAGAGGTATACATTACTGACATAGGAAAGTAATAATATCGTCCTTTAATATTGGGATAGTTAGGATCCGGAATATCGGGTTGCATCTTATCCGGAATCATAGAAAGCCCTCTGACTGTGACAGCCGGAGAAGTATCGAACTGTCGTGCCATAGTAGCTGTCCACAGTGCGATGTGGTGCTGATCGGTATATTGTCCCAAATGAGCACTTCTGATAAGCTGTCCATTTCCAGGAAATACCCCCATGTTGTATCCTCCGACCGCTGAAAGATCAAAGCCCAAATTAGAATACACCTTAAAGCCAGTCATAAATGTGGGAACTCCGGCATCAGTAGGCTTTATAATATGGTACTTATTGGTTTCAAAAACATTTTTAGACATATTGGTTTTCACTCCGAAAGGCGAAAAGTCTATTCTGACATCGTCTACATAGGATGCAGAAGCCAGATTGGCGACCAGCATAGAAGGTATACGCCAGCCGTTGGGACAAGGGTCATAAGAAGATTTGTCCCTGTAGGGTTTTGCTTTGTCGTCGGTATTGTAAACAGTTTCAATTTTACCCTGTGCATTATCAGACCAAAGATTAAGTTCTGAAAGTCTGTTATTCGGTAAAGTTGTGGATCTTCCAAACCAATTGACAGGCAGATTGACGTTATTATTGTAATAGGCCTGACCAGAATTATCATCTTTATTAACATAGATAAGGCTCAAAGGATTTTTTACAGAAAGCCTGAGGTTGTTGGTGACCTCTGCGCTGGAAAGCAAAACAAATTTTCGGAGATCGTCAATACTGGTAGCATTATCCATGTTTTTTGCCCCTCTATGCCTGATTCTTCCCATAGATCCTGAAGCTTCATAGAAGTCATTTCCTCTTGTAACCAAAGGTGGAATAGGATCTTTTCGTCCCCACTGGTAAAGAAGCCCTATACTCCTGTTCCAGTCTGAAGCCGTGATAGAATTTGTAACCGCCCCAAGATTCCTGTCCATCCATTTCCAATCAGCGTCTGGAATAAGCTCAGAGGCACCGTCCGATTTCATCCTTTTAACGTTGTTGAAACTTCTATAAGTTACTCCATTCGTAGGATCATCTGTTACCCAGATATGCCAACTCCAGAAGATCTCCCCATTTACCTTAAGAGCAACAACAGAATTGCCTTTTTTTGTTTTGTTGATCGGGACTTTTATTTTGGCATCCTGACCTGTCCCTACCATCTCGAGGGCATAGTTTACTCCTGATTTTATAAGTCCATGAACATCTTCCCACAGTACATCTGCGGTAATCGTTCCCGCCGGAATACCATTTCCGTTAAGATAGCCCCCTCCTTCCCACATCGCATATGCTTTCCTTACGGGCACCAGTAATCCTTCACTATTTTGGCTGGGATCAAAGATGTAACTGTTGGGAGCTTTTTTCCAATCCGGGAGCAATAGTTTTGGCAAATCATGTATGGGCCTGACCAATGAGTCCATATTGTTAAAACCCGCCACATGATTTATATGCCCGATCGAGGGAAGGCTTCCTCTGATATTACCTTTTGAATAGATCACCAATGATATCAGGCAGAAAACTGCCGCTAATTTACCAACTAAATTTTTCATACCTTATTGATTTGAGTGTCATTAGCGGAATACAATCTTTAAGCCTAAATCAATAAAAAGATATTTATTTTATAAATATTAATAACATATTTGGATTATGTTGTCAATAACCCAAAAACAAAAATCCTGCAAACAGGCCAAATTCCAGCAATGTGGTCGCATAAAAAAAGACAGCTAAAAGCTGCCTTTATATTTTAATCTATCCAATATTATGGAAGGACATAGTTTTTATAACGTTCTATCGAAAATCTTCCTGCCTTGATATTGTTAAAGATAGAGAAGACGACAAAATTGAAGACAACAAGTGAGATAATAAAAGCATAAATCAAGTTCTTAGTTCTCGCTCCAACAACATACATAGCATTCGGAATAATGATATATGAAAACCCAATAAATGCTCCCGCAAGTCTTGACGAGAAAATAGGATTATTTCTAAAGATAAAATACAAACAGACCCCAATCACGGCATAGTTCCTATGGTATTCGTAGTAAGGATAATATTCTTTCATTTTATTATCAAAAGCAAAAAGGAAAAAGGTCAGAATAGCCATCATCACTTCAGGAATTCCAATACCTCCATTCAGTCGCTGTACGGTTTCATCCATATATCCATTGAATCCCTCTACAAGCATATTATCAGAGGCCATCCCATCTAAAAATCCACCAAAGCTCCTATAGATTTCAAACGGAGATAAAAAGACTGAGCCTATAATCATAATAAGCATCACCGTTTTGTTCAAAGGAACTCGGGCCAGCCAGTACATCGGGAGGAATAAATAGGCAACACTATGTATACCAGAGCCTATGAATATGAAAAATAAGTAATGCCAGAATTTCCGTTCTTTGATATAGCGTATGGCGAAATAAACGATAAAGGTCCCAAGGTTTTGTCTGATCTGTCCACTTTCCCCAATAAAGAAGTTGGGAATAAACATAAAAAGAGTAAAGGTAAAAGGATAAAAAGTATTCTCTTCTGTATACTCCACCTTAAAGATCATCGCAAAAATAGCAATGACCAGGGTCAGCATATAAAAGGGGGCATTAAAGAAATTGAGAAGAACTTTATTAATCAGCGTATACAGCCACTCCACATCCAGGTTTTCTGTTCCCTCCATATGAAGCATCTTCATAAAGATACTGTAATAGCTTTTGGTATCAGAGTAAATATAAATTCCTTTGTAACTTCCGTAATCCGGACCTACATCATTTCTAAGTCCTACAATAATAATGAAATAAACTGCAAGGAACCAGAACCATTTTTTATCAACCTTTTTTCCATATACCTCCTGAATACTGAAGAACAGCATATAGAGGATCGCAATTATATAATAAGGGTGTAATAAACTCATGCTAAATCTCTGATGTTTTTTTAAACTGATGATATGCTGTAATGATTCCAGTCAGAATCAGAGGCAAAAAAAGCCTCACTTCCCAAAAAAGCCCTACTAAAGTAATCATAATAAGGTAAGGAATTGAAAAGAAAAAATATTTCCCAAAAACGGTTCTATTTTCTTCGCCAATACAAAGTCTGTATATAAAGTAAATCACAATTACTGCAAATACCAACCCCGCAAGGTTGAAGGGACTCGAAAAATTTCTATTGATATAAAACCCTTCTACAAAGGTCGTTTCATCTTGTACAACCAAAGCTCTCAATCCCAGATAAGGAACAATAAACGCGATCACCAATGGTATTATTTTCCAGATTACCTGATAATTTCCTTTTTTTAATTCATCAATATTGAAAAATACAGCAGCAAAGAAAGCAATATTCAAGCAGGCTGTTTCTCTTACCAAAGTAGAGATTCCGATCAGGCCAATAAGAATAAAAAAGAATATATTTTTTTGGGTATCTAAATACTTAAGGGTCAAAAACACACCCGTCAGATAACAAAAAAGAGCAATAGTATCACAGTTTGTCGGGGCATATTGTGTTATGACAATAAAAAAAACAGCCAGAAGGTGAATAATTCTCCTTGCATTAAGATTCAAAAGAAGCCCTGTTGACCTCAGTTTAAATATGGCATTCAAAATAAGGGAACACAAAATAAAGAAAACGCTGTTCATCAGGAAAAGCCCGTGATAAAAAGGGGTTCCGTTTTTGGATAAAAAATCTTTGAAAAAAGAAAGAGGTCCATTAATTAGGTGGTACATCAGATCTGTCATCTGTATACTCAGATAATTGGGAATGACTCTGTAAGCATATACCGAGGAAAATAAAAAGTCGGGGGTTGTTTCTGATGTTTTTAATCTTGTATAGGAAGATTCAAATCCATAATAAGACATCGCAAACAGCAGAAGCGGAAGTACTATTACAAATAGGAATCCGTTTATTTTTTCATCATTTCTTTTCAACATATCTAAAACAGATTCTTATTTTTTTAATAATAATTGTGGTTTAAAATACATTTTTTTAAAAGGGAACTTCTGCAAAAGTAGAATATTTTTTCATTCTTCCTAGAATATTTTATTGATTTTCAGTCAAAACTTATCGCTAACTATTTTGAACTAATGCTTAAAAAATTAAATTTGCAGACTTGATATACATGCAATGCATCGCTTTTTTATATTTTTATATTATCTGATTTCCAAAAATAAAATCCTATCTGTACTGACAGCCTTAGGAATTGCCGTTTTATGCCTATTTTTTGCCTCGAAGATTAATTTTGAGGAAGACATCAATCAGATCATTCCTAAAAATGAAAAATCCGATCTTACCGCAAAAGTTATTAAGCAGCTTAACTTCTCGGATAAAATTATTGTCATTATAGAGAATAAATCCCAAGAAGATAACTTTCAGCTTTCTGAAACGGCGGATACTTTTCTACAAAAAATAGAACCTTTACAAAAGTATATAGGTTCTGTGCAGGGTAAAGTGAACGATAATGAAATTTCAGAAACGTTTGATTTTGTCAGCCAGAATCTGCCATTATTCCTCAATGAAAATGATTATAAGGAAATTGACAGAAAGCTTCAGAAAGACAGTATTGCCAAACAGGTAGAGAACAATTACATCTCCCTCGTTTCTCCCACAAGCCTTGTTACAAAAGAATTTATCAAAAAAGATCCTTTGGGGCTTACTTTTTTGGGGATCAAAAAACTGAATGCTTTAAATATCAGTAAGGATTTTAAGCTTGAAGACAGCTACATTGTAACCAAAGACGGAAAAAACCTCTTACTTTTTATTGATCCTAAAAATAAAAGTAATGATACAAAAGCGAATGAAGCATTTGTAGATCAGCTCAACTCCATAAAAGACGCTATCAATAAGCAATTCAAAGGAAAAACAGAAATAAGTTACTTCGGATCTCCGGTGATTGCTGTAGCGAATGCCAAGCAGATCAAAAAAGACATTCAAAATACGGTAGTTATTTCCATGACGGTTCTTTTGATTCTCCTGATCTATTATTTCAGGAACATTTTCACACCTGTTATCGTCTTTTTACCCACCGTATTTTCTGTACTTCTTGCGTTATTGGTTCTTTATTTTATTAAAGATAAGATCTCAGCAATTTCCTTAAGTGTAGGAGCCATTCTAATCGGGATTACCATAGATTATGCCCTTCATATCCTTACCCATTATAAGCACAACAATAATATTGAAGAACTTTACAAAGAAATTACCCAGCCTATTATCTTGAGTAGTGCAACCACAGCCGTCTCATTCTTATGTCTGGTTTTTGTACGTTCTGAAGCATTGAAAGATTTAGGCCTTTTTGCGGCGATCACCGTTATTCTTTCCTCCATCACAGCTTTAATTATCGTTCCTCAGCTTTATAAACCAAAAGAAAAGGGAGAACATCTCAATACCAACTTCATTGATAAAATCGGGGCTTATCCTTATGAGAAAAACAAGCCTTTGATTATTGGATGTTCCATCATCATTCTTGCCTGCCTTTTCGGATTCAGACATGTAGGTTTTAATGAAGACATCGGTGAGCTGAATTACATCCCGAAAGAACTGAAAATAAGTGAAGCTAAACTTCAGAAACTTTCAGATATCACTTCAAAATCTATCTATACTATTTCTTACGGAAATTCTGAAGAAGAAGCCTTAACCAGAAATTCTGAGCTAAGCAGTTTCCTTGAGAAAGAGAAAAAAGAGGGTAAGATTTTAAGTTACAATTCTATCGGAAGTATTGTGCTTTCAGAAAAAGACCAGCAAAAAAAGATTGAGAAATGGAACAGCTTCTGGAGCGACTCTAAGAAGAATCAGACGATTTCCGAACTGACCAGTAATGGAAATAAATTTGGGTTTAACGGTTCAGCTTTTGATAATTTTAATGAAGCTCTGCATAAAAACTATTCTGAATTAAGCCTGAAAGACTATCAAAAAGTAAAAGCTCTTCAGATTTCAGAATTTATGAGCAATGAAAATGGTTTTTACACGGTTTCCAATGTAGTAAAAGTAGACGAAAACAAAAGGGACACTTTCATCAAAGATATTGAGAAGAAGCATGATGCCATTGCTATTGACCGACAGCAGATGAACGAGAATTTTCTTGGTTTGCTGAAAAGAGACTTCAATACACTAATCAACTACTCTCTTCTAGCGATTGTTCTGACCATTATTGTGTTCTTCAGAAATTTTGAATTAACGCTTCTTACCATGTTCCCGATTGTGTTAACGGGGGTTGTAACCGCTGGAATTCTTTATTTCTTAGGATTGGAATTAAATATTTTCAGTACCGTAGTCTGCACACTCGTATTTGGAGTTGGCGATGATTTCAGTATTTTCCTGACCCAGGCGATGCAAAAAGAGCATACAACAGGCAAAAATGAATTGCCAACCTATAGAACTTCAATTATTCTTGCTGTTTTCACCACCATTCTTTCGATTGGTTCCCTGATCTTTGCCAAACATCCGGCTCTGCATTCTTTAGCTTTGGTCGCATTGATTGGAATGTTCTCCGTGATTATTATTACCTCTACTCTATATCCTTTCTGGTTCAGATTATTGATTACCAACCGGGCAAAGAAAGGTCTTTCCCCGATTACTTTCAGGTTATTTTTACGGGCTGTATTCTCGTTTTTATATTATGGATTAGGAGGATTAGTTTTTTCTGCTTTCGGAAGTTTATTTATTAAAAACTCCAGGGGAAGAACGTTAGATATCATCAAATTAATTCTCGCTAAGTTTTTGACATCAGTACTTTATTTAACCCCTTTTGTAAAGAAAAGAGTGATTAAAAATCCGTCAGAAGACTTCAGCAAACCGGCTGTCATCATTGCCAACCACACCTCTTTTTTAGATACACTGGCGATTGCAATGGCCACCCACAAAATCATCTATCTGGTGAATGACTGGGTATATGAATCTCCTGTTTTTGGAAAACTGGTAAGAGCACTTGGCTTTTATCCCGTTTCACAGGGAATTGAAAATGGAATGGATAAGCTGAAAGAAAAGATTGCACAGGGATATTCTTTGGTTGTTTTCCCTGAAGCAGAACGTTCTTATACCAATGATGTCAAAAGATTCCATAAAGGAGCATTCTACCTTGCTGAGCAATTTGGTCTGGATGTTCTTCCACTTTACATCCACGGAAATTCTGAAGTATTACCGAAGGGAGATTTTATTATATACAACGGAAGCATTACGGTAAAAGTAGGCAACAGGATCAGTAAAGATGATGTGAGTTTCGGAAAAAACTATTCTGAGAGAACCAAAAAGATCAATGCTTATTTCCGGGAAGAATTTGCCAAGCTGAGAGAAGAGATTGAAGATGAAAATTATTTTAAAAATAAATTATTCCTGAGTTATCTATATAAAGACAGTGAAGTAGTAAAAGAAGTAAAACAAGATTTTAAAACCAACAAATCCGTATATTTCGAACTTAATAAGCATATTTCCAATGAAGCCAATATTCTGCATATAGCCAACGATTTTGGGCAAAAAGATGCTTTATTAACCTTATATCAGGCCAGCCGAAGAATTTTTTCCCTGATAAAAAATGATGACAGAAGAGCAACAGCAGCACACAGTTATCTGGTAAAAAGAAGAAAGATTCAGTATATAAAAGACTTTTCTGAGGTGAACAAAAAGATTGATGTTCTTCTGATCTCAGATGATAACTTTACCATGAATGATCTACAGGAGCTTCCTGAAACTATCATTTTTTTAAATACGAAAAACACTTCATTTGAAAGTAATAATTATACACAGGAATTGAGTTCCGAATCATTAAAAGTATTTAAAACTCAATAATAAATATGAAAAACATATTTTTGTAAACGCTAAAGAAAACTAATGAAGAAAAATATACTTGTCATATATTATTCACAAACCGGTCAACTCGAAGATATTGTGAGAAACATAGCCAAGCCTTTTGAAGCTCAAAAGGATGCTTATGATATTACGTATTACAACATTCAGCTCAAGGAAGATTTTCCTTTTCCATGGCCAGGTGATGTTTTTTTCAACACTTTTCCTGAATCTTATCTGCAGATTCCGAAAGAAATTCTGCCCCCATCCGAAGAAGTTCTGAACAAAAAGTATGACCTCATCCTTTTCGGATATCAGGTATGGTATCTCACACCATCCATTCCTATTATTTCATTCTTAAAGAGTGGCTATGCAGAATGCATCCTTAAAGATACTCCTGTAGTCACCATTTCCGGAACCAGAAATATGTGGATGCTTTCCCAGGAGAAATTAAAAGTATACTTAAGAGACTTGCAGGCAAAACTTGTTGGGAACATAGCCTTGGTAGACAGACACGATAATTATACCAGTGTACTGACCATCCTTCGATGGCTGACAACAGGTCAGAAAGAAAAATCAGGAATGCTTCCCGCAGCAGGGGTTTCTGATGAAGAAATCACAGGTTCAGTAAAGTATGGCGAGATTATTGAAAGACATTTTAAGAATAACGACCTGAATAATTTACAGCCGGAGCTCGTTAAAAATGGTGCCATTGAAATCCGGGCATTTTTGGTACGGGTAGAGAAGGTAGGAAACAAAATTTTCACAGTATGGTCTAACCTGATTATCAAGAAAAAAGAGAAACGTCCATTGCTGATAAAATTCTTTAAGGTATATTTGATGGCAGCGATATGGATTATCTCACCTGTCGTTTTGGTATTACACCTGCTTACAACCCCTATATTTTGGTTTAAAAGACAAAAACAAAAAAGATATTTACAAGGAATTAATTTAAAATAGAATGTACGACGTATTTATAACAAAAGCATCAAAATACTTACCCAATGAGCCGGTAGCGAATGATGAAATGGAGACTTATCTTGGGCTTATCAATGATGCGCCATCTAAAGCAAAATCACTTATCCTAAGAAATAATAAAATCACGACCAGATACTACGCTTTAGATAAAGAAGGAAATCCTACACACTCTAATGCGCAGCTTACTGCAAAAGCAGTTGAAGGACTTTTTGACGAAAATTTCAAAAAGGAAGATATGAAGCTATTATCCGTAGGAACTACTTCACCAGACCAGATACAGCCTTCTCACGCTTCTATGGTTCACGGTGAACTGAACATCGGAAAATCTATTGAAATTAATACTTCAACAGGTCTTTGCAATTCGGGAATGAATGCCCTGAACTATGGATTCCTTTCTGTAAGAGCCGGTGTACAGGAAAACGCAGTATGTGCAGGTTCCGAAAGAATGTCTGCTTGGATGACTGCTGACAAATTCAACCACGAGGCTGAAAATTTAAAATTACTGGAAGAAAGACCCATAATTGCGTTCAAAAGAGAATTCCTTAGATGGATGCTTTCTGACGGAGCAGGGGCTTTCCTATTGGAAAACAAGCCAAGAGAAAACAGTATTTCTTTAAAGGTAGAATTCATTGATTTCTACTCTTATGCTCACGAAATCGAGGCATGTATGTATGCAGGATGTGACAAACTGGAAGATGGAAGCCTGAAATCATGGGCAGACTATCCTTCTGACGAGTGGCTGAAGCAATCTATTTTTGCCATCAAACAGGATACTAAAATCCTTGATAAATATATCCTTGTAAAAGGTGCAGAGAGTTTAAGATCTTCTTTTGACAAACATAATCTGGATCCCGAAAAAATTGATCATGTATTGGCTCATATTTCTTCAGGATATTTTAAAGACGGACTGAAAGAAGAATTTGCTAAAAAAGGAATGGATTTCCCTGCGGAAAAATGGTTCTACAACCTTTCTGAGGTTGGAAACATCGGAGCAGGATCTATATTTATTGCTCTTGAAGAATTGATGAACTCCGGGACCTTGAAAAAAGGAGAAAAAGTACTTCTTTGTGTCCCTGAAAGTGGAAGATTCGCTTATTCTTGTGCCTTATTAACAGTTTGCTAATGGAAAATAAACTGCCTACGTCTGATAAAGACTTTGTAGAAAGCCTTATTCCACAACGATTCCCATTTGTGATGGTGCATGAGTTATCAGAATATTCTGAAAGTCATCTCTTATCTGGTTTTGAGATCAAAGAAGATAATCTCTTCATCCAGGACGGATTATTTCAGGCTTCCGGATTGATTGAGCACCAGGCACAGAGTGTTGCCCTGCACACCGGATATAAATATTATCTGTTGGGGAAAGAGGCCCCTACAGGATATATTGGAGCCATCAAATCTTTTGAAGCTGAAATATTGCCCAAAATAGGAGACCAGCTGAAATCTGAGGTAACCATCCTCAATGAAGTAATGGGAGTTACACTGGTAGATATTGTTACCAAACTGAACGGTGAAGTGATTGCAAAATCTCAAATGAAAACCGCTGTAAAATAAACTGAAATGGAAATAAAGGAAGAGAATATCATCAATATACACAACTTTTTACCGCATCGTGAACCGATGCTTATGGCAGACTATATCCTGGAGCTGACGCAAGAAAAAGTAGTGACTTCCTTTGAAATAAAAGAAGACAATATATTTGTTCACAACAATGAATTTGTAGAAGCCGGCTTAATTGAAAACCTGGCACAGACCTGCTCATCCATCCTGGGACAAAGCTTCTTTGAAAATCCGGAAGCAGATACCAAAGTGATTGGGTTTATTACCAATATCAAGAAAATTGAGGTTTTTGCCCTTCCAAAAGTGAATGATAAAATTATTTCCAAAGCCTCACTTATTTCACAATTTGAAAACATCTGCCACATCTTCTGTGAAACATTTCATAATGATGAATTATTGATCAGAGCGGAAATCAACCTTTTTATTCAGGAAGTAAAGTCGTAAAGATCAATTCAACATATAATAAAAGCTGTACCAACGTACAGCTTTTTTGTTTTTAAGCCATTCGGTATTTAATGCTTTCAATAGATCCGTGAATATTTGTGTAATTCATTTGTCCCCTTTGTGTTTAAAATCAGTTGATGTTTCCCATTTTTTGAAAACGGGCTAAAGCCCACTCCTATTGAATTGATTATAATGATCTTACAATAAAAACATTTATTTTTTATCTATTTCCACACTCATCACCCCGCAAAAAAACAACTGATAACCAGCTCATTAAAATACAAAAAACCTCATCACAAGATGAATTATTTCACGTGAAACATTGGTGAAATGCGTGAAACTATGATGGTCAGGGAGAAATAATTTTCAGCAACAAAAAAGCGGAACATTCCTGTCCCGCTTTTATGATTATTTTTAACAAAAGAATTAATATCCGAAGATCTCTTCAAGAGATACTTCCTGGAATTCACCCATTTTGTTGATAGATTCCATATTCAGGTTTTCTTTCTTACCGATGATGGCTGTATTGTATTTTACAGGCTTCACTTCAGTATTGTAGAATCCTGTAAGCTGTGGTAATGTCAGCCCTTGGATTTCAGCATAAACATCTTTTCTTAAATCGTAGTCTACACCTAATTTTTTCAAGGCTAGCTGATTGAAGAAAATATTCGTTCTGTTGATTCTGTTAGAAGCAATCTGCTTTAATGCAGATCCTCTTGCGTTTTCAAACTGTGCAGGAATCTGTGGTAAAGATACCATCAGATCATTCATTGCATTTACAGCTAAAGGAAGCTTGTTTGACTGTGTTCCGATATAATTTGTAACATAGTTTGCTTTGCCTTTTTCCGAAGCATTTCCATAAGAAACATAAGCAGTATATGCCAAAGACTTACTTTCTCTGATTTCCTGAAAAACGATTGAAGATAACCCTCTTCCGAAGTACTCATTGAAAACATTTGCTTTCCCGAAATTGCTAAGGTTTACTGTATTTGCTTTTGCGACTTTAGACATTTCCATCTGTACCATGTCATAGTTGGTGAAATATACTTTCCCTTCAGTAGCCGGTTCAGCATATTCTTTTGCCTGCGCAGGCTGAAGACTTGTATTGGAGATAAAAGGCTTCACTGCTTTTTCCAGACCAGACTGATCCTGTCCATAAAGAAGGACCTGATAAGGATATTGGTTCAGGGTTTTCACTTTCTTCATCAATTCTACAGCATCAATGCTCTCAAGACGTTCTTTGGAAACGATATCCGTCATTCTTGAGTTTTTACCATATTTAGAATAGTTTGAAAGGGCAGCCATGATTCTCACTTTATCTTTCTTAGCAGACGCTCTAGACTCCAGAATTGTTTTTACAGTCTGTGCATAAACAGCTTTATCTGCTTTTACATTCGTCATCCAGTGGTTCATCAGCTCTACTCCTTTCTTCATATTGCTTTCAAGACCGCTCAATGTGACAATCATCTGATCGTTGGAAGTTCTCAGGCTATAGCTGATTCCCAGTTTATAAAATTCTTCTTTCAGCTGTTCAGAAGTGTATTTATCTGTTCCAAGATATTCAAAAAGAGTTCCTGCAATAGAAAGTTCTTTGTCATTATCTGTTCCGAAAGGGAAAACATAGCTTACCTGAGCAATCTCATTATACTTGTTTTTCACAAAACTTACCGTCTTATCCTTGATTTGTGAAGTCTGAATAGCCGTTTTAAAATCAATAAATTCAGGCTTGATTTCCGCAACCTTTGTATTCAGAATATCTTTAAGGAAAGGAGACTGAGCCTCTCTGTTCAGCTTAATAGGGGTAATTCCCGGGTTCTGTACACGAACAAGCTTATCATTCACTCCTTTTTCCTTATAAAGAACAACATAATTGTCTTTAAAGAAATCGTTGGCAAACTTCACCACATCAGCTTTAGTGATCTTGTCATACTGATTGATCTCATCAAGCTCCTGCTCCCATGTTCTCACATTGATATAGGAATCATACAGTTCTGTAGCTAATCCGTCTGCTGTTTCCCAGCCTTTCATACGCTGAACTTTTTTATCATTGACGATAGCTTTCAGCATCCAATCTGGAAACTGGCCTTTTTTCACAAGCTCCAGCTGATCCATCAATAGTTTTTTGGCTTCATCAAAGCTTTGTCCTTCTTTAGGAGTCACTACCAGTCCAAATGTGCCATACATTTTGTAAGGCGACTCATAAGCACCAGCTCCAAGCGTTTTTTGCTTCTGGTTGATGTTAAGGTCAATTAATCCCGCATCTCCTCTGTTGCTTAAGATTTCAGAGACTACATCTGCTAATCTTGCTTCCTGCGTTCCATAAGAATCTGTTCTCCATGCAATCGTCATTCTTGGAGTAGTCGGGCTTTTTACTGTTCTGGTAATAATGCCGGTCATTGGCTCTTCTGTAACCATTTTTTTCATCGGAAGCTCTTTATATTTGAACGCTCCGAAATACTGATCAACTAATTTTATAGTTTTATCAAAATCAAGGTCTCCAACCAATACTACCGCCATATTATTAGGCACATAATACGTATCAAAATATTTGTGAATAGCCTCCATAGAAGGACTCTTCAAATGTTCTGAAGTACCTATTGTAGTCTGCTGTCCGTTTGGATGTTTTGGGAAAAGTGCCTGCATCAATGAATAATATACAAGACGGCTGTCATTATCCTGCGCTCTGTTGTATTCCTCATATACCGCTTCAAGCTCAGTATGGAAAAGACGTAATACCAATTCTGAAAAACGTTCTTTCTCTACTTTTAGCCATTTTTCCAATTCATTGGAAGGGATATTGTTTTTATACACCGTTTCATCCAGCGATGTATGGGCATTTGTTCCTGTTGCTCCTAATGAAGAAATTGCTTTGTCATATTCATTAGCAATAGCATATTTAGAAGCTTCCTGAGAAACTTCGTCAATTTTTTTATAAAGCTCTTTCTTTTTTTCAGGATCTTTTTCTGCTTTATGCTGCTCATAAAGATCAGAGATCTGCTGTAGCAAAACCTTTTCTTTTGCCCAATCCTGAGTTCCCAGGTGTGAAGTTCCTTTGAAGACCATATGCTCAAGGTAGTGAGCCAATCCGGTATTATCACTTGGATCATTGTTCGATCCTGTTCTTACCGGAATGTATGTCTGAATTCTCGGTGCATCATCATTTTTAGCAAGATAAACCTTCAATCCGTTTTTCAATGTATAAACACGAACTCCGGCACGGTCATTTTTTACAGTTTCATAAGTGTACCCTTGAGCATCTGTAAGCTTTTGGGTCTCAAATTTCTGTGCCATTGCGCTTATCATACAGAAAAGCGAAACAGAAATAAAAAACTTTTTCATAGTTGTTATTTAATAATTATTTTTTTATCCAAATTTCTAATCCATTAGTCTTACTTATATAAACACTTGTTACAAAAGAATTGTTACAAGCGAAAACAATAACCCTTCACAGATCCCCTTTAAGATTCTTATATATATGATTAGTTAAAGACCTCTTTCAAAAAGGAAAAAATAAAAATCCATTTTTATCACGATTTTGGAGATTTTTTTTGATACTCCCTCTATTTCACAGTAATAACTCTCTCAGATTTAATATGATTTACATATAATGTATTTTCACTATTTTAGCCACCTGATTAAAAGAATCAAAAATAGGTGAACCCTATTTCATCTGGAATTTAAAAAATTAACATTATTTAGATGAAAAAACAAGACCTGCCTCAAGACGAAAGTAACCTAAAATCCGCCAACATGACAGAAGTTCTGTATGTAACGGATGAGAATGATAACTACACGACAGCAAACAGCACAGGCTGGGATGCCAAGAAAGCGGCTCTGGATGAATCGATGGAACTCATTTATGAAAGAATTGAGGAAGCAAAACAAAATGTTGCTAATAATATAGTAAGTCCCATCGTTTATTTTATGGAACTGAATAAAATGGACCCACCTGTACTTGCTTCTTACGTAGGAATGTGGCAATGGAGGGTGAAAAGACATTTTAAACCCGGAATATTCAAAACACTAAGCGAAACTGCACTGAAAAAATATGCCGATGCATTCGGAATTTCAGTGGATGAATTAAAAAACTTCAACGGAAAATAAATGAAATAAGGCCTATATAAAGTGCCGGATTCCATTTGACCAATGAAAAGATACAATCTGCAAATGAAATTAAACTTTGAACACCATCAGACTGCGCATTGCGAAAACGGTGTTGCTTCTAATCTACTGCTTAATAAAGGCCTGAAACTAAGCGAGCCGATGATCTTTGGGATCGGTTCAGGATTGTTTTTTGTCTATCTGCCTTTTTTAAAGGTAAATTTTGCTCCGGGCTTCAGCTACCGTCCGATGCCGGGTGCTATTTTCAGTAAAGCAGCCAAAAGATTAGGAATTAAAATCAAAAGAGAAAAATTCTCAA
Organism: Chryseobacterium sp. GW821-FHT04C04; assembly: GCF_059420365.1. NCBI lineage: Bacteria > Pseudomonadati > Bacteroidota > Flavobacteriia > Flavobacteriales > Weeksellaceae > Chryseobacterium > Chryseobacterium sp. GW821-FHT04C04. The sequence continues at coordinate 20,750 of NZ_JBWKTO010000009.1, forward strand.
ATCCTAAAGATGCCCAAAAAGCTCTTGAAAGAAACCTGGATCAAAATATACCTACAGGACTTCAGGTAGGCGTTTTCAACCTTACCTACTTCCCGGAGGAATATAAATTCCACTTCAATGCCCACAATCTTGTGGTATACGGAAAGGAAGACGGGAAATTCCTGATCAGTGATCCGGTGATGGATTATACAACATCCCTTTCTGAAGCAGAACTGGAAAAAGTAAGATATGCCAAGGGAGCACTGCCACCAAAAGGGCACATGTATTACCCTATTTATGTTCCTGAAAATATCAATCTTGAAGAAGCCATAAAAAAAGGAATCAAAGACACCTGCAAAAATATGCTGGCACCGGTACCCCTTATCGGTGTAAAAGCTATGAGATGGGTGGCGAAAAGCATTCCGAAATGGGCAGAAAAGAAGGGAACCAAGGTCACCAACCATTATTTGGGACAATTGATTAGAATGCAGGAAGAAATCGGGACCGGAGGCGGAGGTTTCAGATTTATCTATGGAGCATTCCTTCAGGAAGCTTCTGTCATTCTTAAAAATGATGAGCTGAAAGAATTATCAAAAGAAATCACTTCTATTGGTGACCTTTGGAGAGATTTTGCAGTGGATATTGCCAGAGTGTACAAAAATAGAAACTCAAAAAGCAATATTTATAATGAACTTTCAAAAACGATGTTGCATATTGCAGATCTGGAAGAAGCTTTCTATAAAAAACTGAGAAAAGCGATCTGATATGGCAGAAAATATGATTGAGATCAAAAACTTATATAAGAAGTACAAAAATTCTGATGATTTTTCTGTAAACGATATCTCTTTGAATATCAATAAAAATGAAATTTATGGAATTCTCGGACCTAACGGAGCTGGAAAAACAACTTTAATTTCCATGCTTTCAGGACTGATAAAACCTACTTCAGGACAATTTACCATCAATGGTTTATCTCCACAGAAAGATGGTTTCAAAATTAGACAGATTATAGGGATTGTTCCGCAGGAATATGCTTTGTATCCTACTCTTACGGCTAAAGAAAACCTGATGTTTTTCGGGAGCCTGTATGGTTTGAAGCACAATCAGCTTAAAAAAGCAATTGATGAATCCCTGGAAATCATGGGACTTTCAAAATTTGCTAATAAACAGGTAGGACAATTTTCCGGAGGAATGAAACGCAGATGCAACCTCATCGCCGGCACCCTTCACAATCCTAAAATTTTATTTTTGGACGAACCCACTGTAGGAGTGGATGTTCAATCTAAAAAAGCCATTATTGATTATCTCCTGGATTTAAATAAACAGGGAACCTGCATTATTTATACTTCCCATCACCTGTCGGAAGCTGAAGAGTTCTGTACAAAAATTGCCATCATCGACCATGGAAAAATTCATGCGGTGGGAACCCCTGAAGAACTTGTTGCACAGATCGCCAATGCCGAAAACCTTGAAGATGTTTTCATTTCATTAACCGGAAAAGAACTAAGAGATGTTGTTGTATAAACTATGGAGAAGCTTTATTAAGGAAATTCTTCTTCTGAAAAGAGATATCGGAGGAATCGTCATCATCTTCGTGATGCCGCTGCTTCTGATTGTAACCATTACCCTTATTCAGGATTCTACTTTTAAAAATCTGGAAGGATCAAAAATCCCGATTATTTTTATTGATCAGGATCAGTCTGATGTTTCAAAAAATATAAAAGCCGAACTGGAAAACAGTAAAACCTTCCAGCTGCTGACCAATTTCAATGAAAAATCTGCTCAGGAGGCCGTTTTTTCCGGAGATTATCAGATGGCAATTGTCATTCCTGAAAATTTAACAAAAGACTTAAATTCCAATATTGATTCTAAAGTTCAGGCCATTGTAAGTTCTTTTGGTCTGGAAGGAGATTCTGCAAAAGTAAAAGCCGTTGCTCCGAAGACAAAAGAGATTCATTTATACTTTGACCCTGCGACTAATGCAGGATTCAAAAACTCAGTGATGAATTCTGTCAATAAAATGGTTTTTGAAATTGAGAATAAAAAGATCTACAAAGCATTCCAGGATCAGCTGGGAACTACGGAGAATCTTGACGAAAATAAAAATCTGATCAGCTTTAAAGAAATCACGCCCAAGAAAGGAGCAATGGATATCATGCCAAATTCTGTTCAGCACAACGTTCCTGCATGGACTCTTTTTGCGATCTTCTTTATTGTAGTTCCTTTATCCATCAATTTGGTTAAAGAAAAAAGCCAGGGAACAAGTGTAAGAGCGAGAATAAGCCCTACTCCCTATTTTGTCCATATTTTAGGAAAAACATTTACCTATCTGATCATCTGTATCATTCAGTTTTTATTGATGGTAGCGGTGGGAATTTATCTTTTCCCTTATATGGATCTTCCGGCGTTTGATGTGTCCGGAAAAATGTTCCAGCTTGTAACAGTAACGTTGTTTGCAGGGTTGGCCGCCATCGGATTCGGAGTTTTATTGGGAACTATTGCCGATACACAGGAACAGTCTGCCCCATTTGGAGCAACTTCTGTAGTAGTTCTGGCAGCTATCGGAGGAATCTGGGTTCCTGTATTTCTAATGCCGGAATTCATGCAGACCGTAGCCAAATTCTCTCCCATGAACTGGGGATTGAATGCTTATTACGATATTATTTTAAGAAACAGCGGCATTGGTGGAATTGCTAAAGAGTTGGCATTCTTATTATTATTTTATATTGCCACCGTATCTATTTCCATTTTTTACGAAAAGAAACAAAATGCAGTCTAAAGAAAATATATTAACCTGTACCGAAGAAGTCAGAGTACGATTCAATGAGACAGATCCACTGGGAATTGTCTGGCACGGACATTATATCGTTTATTTTGAAGACGGAAGAGAAGCTTTTGGGCGCCAACATGGCCTCACTTATCTTGACATTCAGAATGAAGGATATGTGACACCGATTGTAAAAAGTACCTGTGAACATTTTCTTCCTTTAAAATATGGAGAAACCTTCAGGATTGTAACGACGTTTATCAATTCTGTTTCTGCCAAGCTTATCTACAGATATGAGATTTTCAATCAGGAAGACAAGTTGGTATGCAGTGGTGAAACGATCCAGGTATTTCTGGACAGCAATGGAGGTTTGTGCCTGTACAATCCGGACTTTTTTCAAAACTGGAAAGACAAAATGGGATTATCATGAAGAAGGAAATTTATATCACAGACTACAATTGTGTAACTCCCCTGGGTTTCGATGCTGATTCTAACTGGAAAGCCCTTTTAGAAGGAAAATCAGGCGTTGCTTTACATAAAATTATAGACAATCAGGAGGCTTTTTATGCTTCCATGATTGATTCTCAAAAACTGGATGAAGAATTCAACAGATTCTTCGACTACGCTCAGAATGACATTCATAATTTCACAAGACTGGAGAAGATGCTTCTTTTAAGCTTACAGCCTCTTGTTGAAAAACATGCCCTATCAGAAAACACCGCTTTTATTCTTTCAACGACAAAAGGAAACATCAGCCTGTTAAAAAATCAGTCTGAGCTACCGGAAGGCGTTTATTTATCAAAATTAGCACAGAAAATAGCAGACTTTTTTGGATTCAAAACCAAACCTATTGTGGTTTCTAATGCTTGTGTTTCCGGGGTAATGGCCATTGCAGTTGCCAAGAATATGATCCTGGCAGGAAAATATAAAGATGCCTTCGTGATTGCCGGTGATGAACTCTCTGAATTTGTTATTTCAGGATTCAATTCATTCCAGGCTATAGGATCAGGACCATGCAAGCCTTATGATAAAAACAGAGATGGAATCAATATTGGTGAAGCTGCTGCTGCTATCTATATGACTAGCCGTCATTCTGAAGAAGGAAGAATCTCTGAAAATGAAAAATTCAGATTTAAAGTTTTGGGAGACTCTGCCATTAATGACGCCAACCATATTTCCGGACCTTCAAGAACCGGAGACGGTTTATTTGCCAGTATTAAAAATGCAATGACCGAAGCCCAAGTTTCTGCAGAACAAATTGATTTTATTTCTGCCCATGGAACCGCAACGTTATACAATGACGAAATGGAAGCCATTGCCTTCAACAGAATGGAGCTTCAAAATGTTCCTTTGAACAGCATGAAAGGATATTATGGACATTGTCTGGGTGCATCCGGACTTCTTGAAAGCATTATTTCTATGGAAAGTGCTATTTACAGTACGCTGCTTCCATCCAAGAATTTTGAAGAAAATGGAGTATCCCAACCGTTGAATATTATCAAAGAAAACCAATCAGCAGCAATACAATATATTCTGAAAACAGCTTCAGGTTTTGGCGGCTGCAATGCAGCAGTTGTTTTGGAAAAATGTTAAAATGAACGTGATGAAGAAAATAAATAGCTGTACCATAGAACATTCAAAAATAACCATTGACGGAAATATCGTTTTTGAAAGTCAGAGCGAAAACTTTCAGGAATTTGCCAAAGAAGCGTATAAAAGTTTAGACCTCAGCTATCCAAAGTTTCATAAAATGGATAACCTGAGTAAGCTTGCTTTTCTTTCTGCTGAAACCATTTTGAAAGATGAAGACCACAGCAGAACGGCCATCGTTTTTGCCAACAGAGCATCCAGTCTGGATACCGATTTCAAATATCAGGAGAGCATTAATGATCAGGATAACTTCTATCCAAGTCCTGCAGTTTTTGTCTACACCTTACCCAATATCTGTGTAGGCGAAATCAGCATTAAACACAAAATGCAGACAGAAAATGCTTTTTTCGTTTTGGACGAATTTGATGAAAATTTTTTAAACGATTATTCTGAACAAATTCTGCAGTCCGGAAAGGCTGACAAAGTATTATGCGGCTGGGTAGAATTGTATCAGGAAAATTATAAAGCTTTTGTATATTTGCTAACCTTATAAAAATGTAATAATATAACAGTGTAGCAATGCTTCAGGCTTAGTTGATAAGCTGATTCCCTGATACTCTGGAAAATTAACTTAATTATGGAAAACTTAAAAACAGAATTGAAACACAAAATTATTGAAGTCCTTAATCTTGAAGACGTATCTATAGAAGAAATCAAAGATACGGATCCTTTATTCGGAGGAGGATTGGGACTAGACTCTATTGATGCTTTGGAACTGATCGTTCTTCTTGATAAAGACTACGGAATAAAATTAGCTGATCCTAAAAAAGGAAAAGAAATTTTTCAATCTATCGATACGATGGCTAAATTCATCGAAGAAAACAGAACAAAATAATTCATTCAATCTAGCAATATACCAATATTATCAGATTGGTATATTGTTACATTATTTAATACAATGAGTCAAAAAATTGCCATAACGGGAATGGGCATCATTTCCTCCATCGGAAACAATGTGGAGGAAAATTTTATTTCATTACAATCCGGAAAACATGGAATTTCAGACATCGAAATGTTTGAAACCCGTCACGCCGGAATCATTAAAACGGGTGAAATAAAATTATCCAACGAAGAACTTGTACAGAAACTTCAGCTTGATGAAGACAACAACGTAACAAGAACTTCTCTATTGGGAATGATTGCTGCGAAAGAAGCTTTAGAAAGTGCAGGAATTTCAGATATCAATGGTTACAGAACCGGGCTGATCTCTTCTACCAGTGTAGGCGGGATGGATATCACTGAAAAATACTTCTACTCTTACGAAGATTTCCCTGAAAAGCAAAAATATATTGACGCTCACGATGCCGGAAGCTCCTCATTGGCAATTGCTGATTATTTAGGATTAAAAGGCATGGTTTCCACCATCAGCACAGCCTGCTCATCGGCAGCCAATGCTATTATGATGGGGGCCAAACTGATCAAAAACGGAGTTTTGGACCGTGTCATTGTTGGGGGAACAGATTCTCTTTCCAAGTTTACTTTGAATGGATTCAATACCCTGATGATTCTTACGGATTCTTACAATACTCCTTTTGACAACGACAGAAAAGGACTGAACCTTGGGGAAGCAGCCGCTTTCTTAGTTCTTGAGTCCGAAGAAGTAGTCAAAAAAGAAAATAAAAAAGTTCTGGCTTATCTTTCCGGATACGGTAATGCTAATGATGCACACCATCAGACCGCCTCTTCTGAAAACGGACAGGGAGCATTTTTAGCGATGCAGCAGGCCCTGAAAATCTCAGGATTAACTAAAGAAAACATAGATTATATCAACGTTCACGGAACAGCTACTCCCAATAATGATTTATCTGAGGGGATTGCCATGATTAGAATCTTTGGTGAAAACCAGGTTCCTGAATTCAGCTCTACAAAAGCGTTTACAGGACATACTTTGGCCGCTGCGGCCGGAATTGAAGCTGTATTTTCAATTTTAGCCATGCAGAACAGCATCATTTTCCCGAACCTGAATTTCAAAACAAAAATGGAAGAGTTTGATCTTACTCCTGTTACCGAATTGAAAGAGAAAAACATCAATAATGTGCTTTCCAATTCATTTGGATTTGGAGGAAACTGTTCAACCTTAATTTTCTCAAAATCATGAGTGCAGTATACATCAACAGTGCATCCTGTATTTCTGTTCAGGACACGTTAAACGAAAATATCCTTCAGAATCTTACACCGGAAAATTCTTCAAACATCATCAAAGCAATAGAACCTCATTACAAAGAGTTCATTCCGCCTGCCATGATCAGAAGAATGTCCAAAACGGTAAAGATGAGTTCTGTAGCATCAAAAAATGCTTTGAAAGAAGCAGCTATTGAACAACCGGATGCCATTATTGTGGGGACCGGAATGGGCTGCTCACAGGATTCAGAAAAGTTCCTGAAAAATGTGATTGATAATCATGAAGAGTTCCTTACGCCTACCTTTTTCATCCAGTCTACCCACAACACGGTAGCGGGACAAATTGCTCTTGCATTACAATGTCATGCTTATAATTTCACGTATGTGAACACCTCTTCTTCACTGGAGTTTTCATTATTGGATGCTCAGCTTCAGATCAACGACGGAGAAGCAGAAAATGTTCTGGTAGGTTCTACAGATGAACAGACTGACAGAACAATGGAGCTTTATTGTTTAAATAATACGATAAAAAAAGAAGAAGATCTTCCTGCCGATTATTTGAATTCATCTAGTGATGGAGTGATCTGGGGCGAAGGTGCCAGCTTTTTTGTTGTAGGAAAGGATAAGACTGAAAATTCTTACGCAAAGCTTAAAAATATTCAGATCAGTAACAAAGTTGAATTGAATGAAGTCCAGGATTTTATCCAAAATTTCTTAGCTCAAAACAATCTTTCCAATCATGATATTGATGCTGTTATTCTAGGATTCAGCGGAGATGCAGATTCTGATGTTTATTATACGAAAGCTGCAGATATGTTTCCAGCTTCATCACAGTTGTATTATAAACATTTGAGTGGAGAATTCAATACAGCCAGTGGTTTTTCTACCTTTATAGCCTGTCATATTCTTAAGGAACAGCAAATTCCGGAAGTGATGATGATCAATTCTGTGAAAAAAGAGAACGTGAAAAATGTACTTCTTTACAATCATCTGGGAGGTGATGATCATAGTTTGGTGTTACTGGAAAAAGCTTAATGAAAGAGAAGCAATAAAAAAAGTGCTGCTGTCATTCTCACGAAGGAAGAATCTGTGCTTTTATATGATAGATTCTTCATTTCGCTTCGCTACACTCAGAATGACAAAATGGGTATAAATTCAGGAAGTTTAACAATATAAAAGTAATTAGCAATGAAACATTATCCCTTTATCCTGTTCTATCTTTTCTGCAACGTTTTTATTTATGCGTTTCATGGAAGTTTTTGGGTATATCTTTTTTGCTTTTTTGCTTTTTCTGCGGTCGTAGTCTGGGGTTCATTTGATATCGAACTGGGATATTTCGTCAACAGCATTACCCATAAACGCACCAGAATCAAAGAGGTAGCTCTTACTTTTGATGACGGTCCTACTGAATTTACTCCAGCATTTTTAGACTTACTTAAAGAACATCAGGTAAAAGCGACTTTCTTCTGTATCGGGAAACAGATTGAAAAATATCCTGAAACCTTTCAGAGAATTATTGCAGAAGGTCATACTATCGGAAATCATACGTTATCACACTCTAATTCCACAGGGTTTTTATCGACTTCAAAAATGATTGAGGAGATTGAAAAATGTGATGAAGTCATGAAAAATACAGGAAATATAAAAACTCATCTTTACAGACCTCCTTTTGGGGTAACGAATCCCAATATTGCCAAAGCGATCAAAAGAACCCATAAAGAAAGCATCGGATGGAATGTCCGGTCTTTAGACACCATCATTGATGATGAAAAGAAAATCTACAGCAGAGTTACCAAAGGTTTGAAAAAAGGGAGTATTATTCTCCTTCATGATACGTCGGAAAAGACCTATCGTGTTCTGGTAGATTTATTAGTATTTTTGAAGGATAAAAAATATTCAACCTTTACTGTTGATACAGTTATAAATTCAACGAAAAATGATTAAAAATATAGCTCTCGGAGCATTCTTACTGATCTCAGGATTCTTTTTTGCCCAAAATACGTCCATGTCAGGAGCTGAGGCCAAAGCATTTGTATCAAAGGTTTCTTCTGATACGAAAGAGATCAAAACTTTACAGAGTGATTTTACCCAGACCAAGAAGATGGACTTCCTGGATAAAAGCATTGTTACCTATGGAAGAATGTCGTTACAGACCCCCAATATGCTGAGCTGGAAGTATACCAAACCTTATCAGTACAGTATTGTTTTTAAAAGCAATAAAATATTCATCAATGATCAGGGAAAAAAATCGTCTGTAGATGCCAAGAGCAAAACATTTGAAAAAATCAATAAGCTGATTGTAGGAAGCTCAAATGGAACGATGTTCAATGACCCCGAATTTACGGTAACGTATTTTAAGAACGGAAATTACAATGTTGCGAAGTTTATTCCTAAAACCTCTCAGCTATTGAAATATATCAAACAGATCGAACTGTATTTCCCAAAGAATCAGTCGACGGTTTCCCAGGTTAATATGACTGAGGCATCCGGAGATACTACCAATATTGTTTTCAAAAATACTAAGATCAATGCTTCAATTCCTGCGTCAGAGTTTACTTTATAGCCTTATCCTGATTCTGGCTGTTTCCTGTAAAAGCTATCAGCTTACTGGTGTCAGGTCTGTTTCTACCTCTGAGAAAATGGTAGAAAATTTATATTTCTCTACCGGCGAAGATTATGTATACAAATGTCAGATGGATATTTATAAAAACCATGTGAGTGGTATTCTGATCATCAAAAAACTGAATGAAACAACACATCGTGTCGCTTTAACTTCTGATTTTGGGAATAAACTAATTGATTTTGAGGTTTCTGAAAATGATTTCAAACTGAATTATGTTCTTCCTGATCTGGATAAAAAAATTGTCATCAATTTTCTGAAGAATGATTTCCAGCAGCTTCTGAAAAAACAGTATCCGGTGAGCGAAAGTTTTGAGAATGATAATGCTAAAATTTATCTTTCAAAAATAGAGAATAAAAGCTATTATTTATTCTTCAATAAGGAAAACAATTTACTGAAACAGATCATCTACACAAAAAATAATACGGAAAAAATCGATTTTACTTTTGATGCAAAAAAACCTATCTTCGCGGATAGCTTACATCTGCAGCACAAGGATTTTAAGATCAATATAAAACTATTTCAAATAACCGAAACGGAATAATTTCCAATATGAAAAACGGTACAGCATACGAGTGTCATTTTCAAACCGAAGTGTATTGTACATTTAATCTTAAAAAATAAGATCATGCAAACCATTCTTACAGACTTTTATACGTTAACATCATACGAGAAGACAGAGGACGGAAAGTTTACTGCCCACATCAACCTCAATAAAGATCACGATATTTTCAAGGGACATTTCCCTGGAAATCCGGTAACTCCCGGTGTTTGCATGATGCAGATCATCAAAGAACTTACTGAGGAATTTACAGGTTCGAAATTATTCTTAAAAACAGCATCGAATGTAAAATTCATGGCGATCATCAATCCTTTTGAGACTCCGGATTTACATCTTCAGCTGGATATTAATGAAAACGAGGAGGATGTTAAAGTAAAAAATATAACTTCTTTTGGCGAGACTATTGCATTGAAATTGTCTGTAAGCTATAAAAAAATACCGTCATGAAACTTATCTTATCATTTGTAACAGCATTTATTTTTTTCTTTCAGTCTGATCTTGAAACACTGAGAAACAGCTACGCTAAAGCCAACGAATCCAACACCAATACGGCGACCTTCATTGAAACAGCTGAAAAACAATCCGGTTCTGATGCTGTAACGCTTGGATATAAGGCCGCTGCAAAGATTATGGAGGCAAAAATTGCCAAAAGCAACAGAAAATCACTGGTGAAAACAGGAGCTACAAGTCTTGAAGGTATTATCAAAAGTAACCCAAGCAATGCTGAACTTCGTCTGATCAGATTAAGTGTCCAGGAAAATATCCCTAAAATTGTAGGATACCGTGGAAGCCTGAAAGATGACAAAGCATTCCTATTAAGTAATTACAGCAAACAGAATACAGCATTAAAAGGTTATATCAAAAGGTTTGCTATGCAGTCTAAAACCATTACAGAGGCGGAAAGAGCCACTTTAAAATAAAAGAATGTCCCTTGCTGAAGTACAAAATGCCATTTCTGAAAAGAAGATATGCATTTTAATACCTACCTACAATAATGAAAAAACCCTGAAGAGGGTTATTGACGGTGTTCTCAACTACACCGAAAGTATTATTGTGGTCAATGATGGTTCCACTGATTCTACGCCTCAGATTCTTGCTCAATACCCTCAGATCACAGTCGTATCCTTACCCGAGAACAAAGGGAAAGGAAACGGGCTTAAAACAGGCTTTAGAAAAGCAAAGGAATCAGGGTATGATTACGCCATTACGATAGATTCAGACGGGCAGCATTATCCGGATGACATTCCCGTATTTGTAGAAGCCCTTCTTCAGGAAAAAGAGGAAGTTCTTCTGATCGGAAACAGAAATATGTCTCAGGATGGCATTCCTAAAAAAAGCAGTTTCGGAAACCGGTTTTCCAATTTCTGGTTCTGGTTTGAAACCGGCATCAAGCTGGAGGATACACAGTCCGGCTACAGGCTTTATCCTTTACATAAAATTCCAAAGAAATATTTTACTCCTAAGTTTGAGTTTGAAATCGAAATCATTGTAAGAACTGCATGGAGGCATGTTCCGGTAAAAAACATTCCAATCAAGGTTTTGTATGACCCGGCAGAACGTGTTTCGCATTTCAGGCCTTTCAAAGATTTTACAAGGATCAGTATTCTGAATACGATTTTGGTAACCATCACTTTACTTTATATTATTCCGAGAAACTTCGTGAATAATTTCAAAAAAAAAAGCTTTAAAAAATTCATACAGGAAGATGTCTTAGAAAGTGACGGGAGCAACCGTACAAAAGCATTTTCCATAGCACTGGGAGTCTTTATCGGGTTTTCTCCTTTCTGGGGATTCCAAACGCTTTTGGTCATCAGCTTATCGGTACTTTTTAAACTCAATAAAGTACTTTCGTTCGTTGCTTCCAATGTGAGCCTTCCTCCTTTTATTCCATTTATTATTGCCGCTTCTCTGTTTCTCGGGGCTCCTTTTGTAGGTGGTGACAGCGATATTTTAAGTCAGGACTTAAATTTTGAATTGATCAAAAACAATCTGCTCCAATATATCATTGGCAGTTTTATTTTAAGCACTACACTTTCTGCTTTATCAGGAGTAGCTGTCTTTTTATTTTTGAATAAAGTAAGCCCGGAAAACAATTAAAAAGCCCGGAATAAAATTCCAGGCTCATTACAATTCGTTATTATTTTTCTATTTTACACTGAATATACTATTTCAGAATAAATTGGGTAAGGTCTTTCAAAAACTGTTCATCAACTTTTCCTTTTGTTTCATAATCTTTTGGCGATGGTTTTTCGGAACCAGCCATGAATAAGTGACTTAAAGTTGGGTAGAATTTAAATACCGCTGTTTTATCATTTTTCAATGTTTCTTTCCAAAGATTGAAATCTTTCTCCGTTACCTGATAATCTCTTCCTCCCTGTGCAAAAAACATTGGAGTTTTTATTTTTTTAACCTCATTAAGCTGGTTATAATCCTTTAAATATTTCCAATACGGAGCAGACTGTCCCAAAGGAAGTTTTGACGCCGGGGAATTTACGTTAAATTGAGATGACTTTAAATAGGCAACCTGTTGTTTTACCTCCTGAACAGCTTCAGCAGGAATTTTAGCCGAATCTAAAGAGTGAAGATATTCATACTGCTCAACCAGCAGATCTTGCAGTGGTCTCGCATTTCCAGCCATAAAAACATATTTTGAAACCTGAGCCCTTTCTGCAATTTTTGGCATCATATAAGCTCCCTGACTGTGTCCCAGGATAATGATCTGATATCCTTTATAGTCTGCGTTGTTTTTAAAATACAAAGCTGCATTTACTGCATCATTGATGGTTTCCTCTTCTACAGTAGATTTCTCGGTGAATGTTTCAGGGTAAGAATAGGTTCTCTTATCATATCGGTAAGAAGCAATTCCGTTGTTGAGAAGATATTCTGCAATATCTTTAAATGGTTTGTTTTCTCCAATCGTTTCGTCTCTGTCATGAGCCCCGGAGCCATGAACAAAAATAACCAGTTTCTTTTTATCATTCGAAGGAGGAATCAACAGTGTTCCATCCAATTCAATGGCATCACTTTTTATTTTTAATGTGGTTTTTTCGTCCGGTTTTTCAACTGTTTTGTGAGGAACTAAAAAGAAGCCCAGCATTTTATTGTTATCCCCAAAGGTAAGCTGAACATCCAGCTTGGTCTTTTCAAATTCAGTATAGTAATAGTAAATATTTCCTTCGTTGTTTACTTCAAGAATATTTTTCAAGCTTCCAATCTGCCCCTGAAGTTGTTCTGTAATGGCTTTAAGCTGATCTACCGGGATCTGCTGCGCTATAGAAGGATCAAAATAAGAATGTGCTTTTTCTATGTTTTTATCGACTAATAAAGTTTTGATAAAAATTTTTCCTATTTCTTTTCTGTCCTGAGAAAATGACAATAGAAACCATGTGGTAAGGAAAAGGGTTAAAAGTTTTTTCATAATCAATTATTTATAAACAATATCAGAAAATGCTAATGGCGTCATCATGATGGTGACAAATATCGCAATAATTACCAGGGCCAACTGTGTTATATGATATATTTTTTCTCTTTCGTTTTCTTTTATTTCGAAAGTAAATTTTATCTTATCCGGTCTTCTTATAATCAACCAGATAAATATAAGAACGGCCAGATTCATGAGTATCGGGAACACAACAAATATTTTACTTCCATAGTTATCTTTCATATTTCCATAGCCGTGAATGGGTATGACGTCAGGGATGGAACTGTATACTGTACACAGATACACCGAATAGCAGATAATAATGACAAAAGGAATGCAGAATAGCAGTTTTATATATTTAGGGATCATTTCAGTTTCTTTAAAGTTTTCTTCAGGTATTTTTCTACGTTTTTTCTGTCCGGAACGGTTGTAATTTCTTTCGTTAAAGCTTTTTCAAACTCAACTTTTGCCTTTGAATATTCTTTTTTATTGAAATAATATTTCCCTGACTGATAATAGACCAGCCAAAAATCAGGGTTCATGGACTGGTAATAAGGGATAAGATCATCTGTCAGCAATATGTCTTTATTGTCCGCAGCCTCATTCAGTTCTTTCCCCAACATTTTAGACTGCTCATATTTTTCGAATTCTTCAGAATCTGCGAAGGGATCACGGGCAATATTCAATGCTGATTTTGAAAAATCATCAGGCCGCAGTCCTTTGTCTGAGAAGATTTCGTTCAGATCATAACATACAAATTCTCCCAGCTGATAAGGATTTGAAGAAACCCAAACCAATTTTTTCTGTGGTGAAAATATAACGGCATGATGCGCCAGAAGCTGATTGAGTGCTTTTTCATTGCCATAACCGATCTTTTCACCTTTCAAACCGGACCTGTCTCTTAATACAGAAGCTATCTTTTCCGGAGTCATCTTTTTCTCTTCCTGCAAAAGTTCCTGAAGTCTTTCATACCGGTATTCTGAGTGACTTTCTTCGATATGTTTCTGATTTCTTTTATCATTTTTATAGGCGTCTGACTGGAAATGATTGGTACAAAGAACCCTGCTGGTGTTCTGTACTTTATACACACCGAGATTTTCAGGTGATACTTCAATGATTACAGCATTTTTATCTGCAGCACTTCCTACCAGAATGGATTCTGAAACGAAAACTTTTCTTTTTTTAGCAATGGCAATCGCTTCATCAATATTTTTAGCATACTGCAGAATTTCTCTGGTAACCAGGGAAATAGGCGTTTTTGCGGTCAAAGGAATTTTTGATTTCCCAGCATTGATTGTTACGGTAATTCCTTCTTTATTCATTCCGGAAACCACCCCAATCATTCCCGGCCAGCTTACCGACATGTAGGGGATTCCCTCTTCCGGCTGAACAAATTCAACCAGCTTATTTTTTGCAAAATCATCACCTACATAAAAATCAAAATTTCTTCCGATCAGCAGATCTCCATCCTCTGTATTTTCGTTCCATACCGCAAGGGAAGTACAGCCTACCATCGCCAGATCCTGCATGGCATGCCCAATATCATGAGCCCCATGCAGATAAAGGTTTCTTAAATATTTCGGAGCAATAAAATTGTACTGATCAGATGAGTATTGTGACAACCCATATAATTCTGCCTGGTAGTCTTCTCTTACATTGAGGTACATTTTCCTGTTGTACCATTTTAGAAAACCTCTTAGCAGTCTCTGTTTGAATTTTGAAGGTACAAATCCCTCAACTTTTGAAAAGAAGATTTCTTCCTGTTTCTGCATTAAGCTTTGCGTCAATGCCCCATTATTATATCCCAGCTGCAGTGGATTTCCTTTGATATAAAGCTCCCAGAGCTGTTGTTTATTCTTCGTAAGATAGTTCTGATTATAACGGAAAGTACTGTCATTGATCCGGGTTACTTCTGGGATTTCCAGTGAGTACTGTTTTATCTCAGGAAGATGATGGAGAGACTTTGAAATCCCGCAGGAAGCCAGAAAAATGCAAAAAGTGAAATAAAGAAGAGCTCTTTTATAAGATGGATAAATAGTATTAGGCTTTTTCACTTTTAGTTTTTATTAATCATTTGTGTCAACCGCATGTCGATCGTTTCCTTTCCCAAAATCTCAGCACAGGTATTAAAAGCACCGATGGTAACTCCCAAAATCCCATGCATATTCACCGATTGCCCGGTAAGAAAAAGATTATCTATTTTGGTACGGGGAGAAACCATTGTTTTAAGAGGATTCTCCGAGCTTTTCATGTATCCGTACATATTTCCTTCATAATTTCCGATATAGTCTCTGTAAGACAAGGGAGAAGAAGTATAAATGGTTTTGATGGCATGCCTTACATTAGGAATTTTCTTTTCCAGGGCATCCAGCATTTTCTCAATTTTCTCAAGCTTAAATTTTTCATAAGATTCTCCTCTTTCATCTTCATATGCTACCGTGTTGAATGTATTCTCCCATTCTTTAACCTCATCAAAATCCATATAGGAAATCGCTGTAAGGCTTTCTGCAAATTCGGGATGATGCTTTGAAGGGGTGGATGAAAGCATAAAAGTTTCCGGCCATGCTTCTTTCCGGTAACGGAATGCATTCCAAACCTGCTCTTCTGATGAATAGTGATATTTGTTGTAATTAAAGTTCGGCAGGCTTTGAGGTTTTAAAACCAGATAAATACTAAAGCATGATGAAACCGGCTTCCAGCTTAAAACTCTGTTCAGAAAAGATTTCTTAAGTCTTTCTTCCCCGATCAGCTTAATGCTAGAGCGGATTTCTATATTTGAAATAAACTGTTTTGCAGCATATTCTTTTCCTTCTTTCGTTTTTACAGATGACAACACATTATTTTCATTAAAAATAAATTCAGAAACTTCTGAACGTTTGTGAACCTCTACTCCATATTCCCGAAGCTTCCGGATAAGAAGTTTAGAGATCTGACTTCCTCCGTTCACGCATTTGTAAGCACTTTGCATATAAGAATTTACCGTTAAAGCGTGTACATAAAAAGGTACATTTTCAGAATCTCCGGCATATAAAAAGTTGGACCCCAGTAAAACAGCCTGAAGCTTTTTATTTTGGGTAACAGATTCTATAAATCTTTTGGTATTAAGATGCAGGATTTCCTCGTTGTAATTGTCTTTTCCTACTACATGATATCTTGGAAACTGGCTGCAGACATATTGAATCTCTTCGCAGTAGTTTTCAAGGTTTCCTTTTTCTTCCGGAAAATATTTAGAAAGCTGTTCAACGAAATTCTGGTAGCCCTGTGCATGCGGATATTCTATTTCATCCTCTCCAAAACTGATCCTGTCATATCCATCTTCATCCATCAGCTGAAGCTCAAGATCATCCATAATTTCCAGATAGGAAAAGAATTGGTTCAGGTTCTGCCCTTTCGTGAGACCACCCAGATAATGCACTCCTGTATCAAAAATCAGTTTTTCCCGTGAAAAAGTCTGCAGATTTCCTCCGTATTGGTTATTCTTCTCCAGAACGCATACTTTCAGGCCTTCTTTCGCCAAAATAAGAGCTGAAACAAGACCTCCCAATCCGCTTCCGATTACAAGTATGTCGTATTCTTTCTTCAAAAGAGAATGTGCTTTTAAATAATTAAGAAACAGGGAATTTAAGATAATTAAAGCTTACTTTGGTACAGTAAGCAAAGAAATTCTATTTCGATACTGCTATTTGACAATCTTAAATCTCGGTAAATCTTAATGGTTGTTAGTTTTTTGTTAGTTTTTTGTTAGTTTTAAGGGATAAAAATAGAAAAATTAATCAACATCGTCCCAAAAATCAAAATAATTAAACCATTGAAGCGGATATTTTTTGACCATCGTTTCAAGATTCTGGACATAAGAATGTAAAAGTCCTTGTGAATCACGGTTTTTGATATTCTGGGCCACTCTTGCATACAGATGGTAATGAAGATTATTCTCCTTCATCACATACACATAGACAACAGGAACTCCCAATCTTGAGGCTATCAAAAACGGACCCGCCGGAAATTTTGCACTTTTTCCTAAGAGTTCTGCTTCCAGATATTTTGATCCTTCAAAATAGCGGTCTCCTGTAAAGCAGATCAATTCATTGTCTGACAAAGCTTTGTTGATCTCGAAGATATGAGACATGTCTTCTTTTACATAAATGAATTTGATATTACTCTCTTTTACAGCAACACTTTCCAGATACTCCTTAATCACGGTAACTTCCTGATCTGTAGTCACCAGATTGATCTGACAGTCGAAGTCGATATCTGCAAAAAAATGCTCTGCAATTTCAAAATTACCAATATGAGCACTGATCAGGACTCCTCCTTTTTTAGCCGCTAAAAGATTTCTTAGGTTTTCAATACCGTCAAATTCATAGGTATATTTCCCTCTTAGCCCGGCAGAAATAGCCGTTTTATCGATCAGAACTTTTCCGAACGTAAAATAGCTTTTAAATATAGATACTTTGGATTTCCAGTATCCATAGTTCAGTCTTTTTTGGAAATAATAAAGAATATACTGGTTGCTTTTTTTCTGAAACAGCGAGTAATAAGCTGCCACAAAGTAAAGCACACCATATGAACTTTTGATTCCGATATTTCTAATACACCAGACGAATATTCTATATCCGAGTACTGTTCCTTTAGATTTACCTTTCCACTTGTTCATAGATAGAATTTAATATAACAGAGAACCAATGTAATAATACCTTTTTTTAAAAGTGATCGTTACCGAAACACTGTGATATTATTACATTGGCACATTTTATAGAATAAAGATTTACTCAATAACTAAGCGTTTTTTTCAGCAATCTTATGTTCAATCGTTGTATAGAAATCGTCAAATGTTATCATTTTCTTGAAATCTGCTTCTCCTAATTTCACTCCGAAATTGGATTCAATCACGACGACCATGTCGATATAATCCAGGCTGTCTAAGCCCAGTGTATTTTTAAGGTTGGCATCGTTACTGATTTCGTCTCCGTCTACCTCGAATTCATTTATCAGAAAATCATTAACAATGGCAACAATTTTTTCCCTTTCCATGTTTTTAATCAAATTTTTTAACTATTAGTGCAGAATTGGTTCCCCCAAACCCAAAAGAATTCGACAAAAATACATCAATTTTTTGATTTTTTGTTTTTGCGACCAAATTTATCCTTTGTGCTTCATTATCAGTATTTTCCAGATTAATATTTGGAGCAACGAAATCGTTCTGCATCATCAGAATTGAGTAGATAACTTCACTTGCGCCTGCCATCCAGCACTCGTGTCCGGTCATAGATTTGGTAGAACTTACAGGAACTTCACTGCCGAAAATCTCATAAATTGCTTTTGCTTCATTGGCATCCCCAATAGGAGTAGAAGTTGCATGAGCATTGATATAATCAATATCTGAAGCTTTTAATCCTGACTGTTTAAGCGCTCTGTCCATTGCCAAAGCTGGCCCGTCCACATTTGGGGTTGAAATATGTCCTCCGTTGGAAGAGAAACCATATCCAATAATTTCAGCAATAATAGGTGCTCCTCTTCTTTGGGCAGATTCTAAGCTTTCCACGATCAAAGTAGCGGCACCTCCGCTTGGGATCAATCCGTCTCTTTCTGCGTCGAAAGGTCTGGATGCTTTTGTTGGTTCATCTTCTCTGGCTGAGAAAACGCCCAATCCGTCAAAGCTCGCCATAGAATATTTATTGGTTTCCTGAGCTCCTCCACAGATAATCATATCCTGAAAACCATTCTTGATCATCACATAAGCCAGTCCCAATGAGTGTGAGCCGCTTGCACATGCTGCACTTATGGTAAGGTTGATCCCTTTCAGCCTAAAAATCGTAGAAAGGTTCATGGTTACTGTAGAGTTCATTGATTTGAAGATCGCTCCCGACCCCATCAATGTTGTATCTTTCTTTTCTCTTGCAATATCGATAGATTCTACAACTGCCTGAGAAACACTGTCATTTCCATATAAGATTCCCACTTCATGAGAATCTAAGAACTCTTCATCCAGATTTGCCTGCTTCAGTGCATCTATGGTAGCCAGATAAGCATATTCGCTTTCTTCTCCCATACTGATACGCTGGCGTCTGTTTAAGAGATTTTTCAGATCTGGTTTCGGAACAACGCCTGTAAGACCTGATCTGAAACCAAATTCTTTTCTGTCCTGATCTAAGACAATACCGGATTTTCCTTGATATAGGGATTCCCTGACCTCTTCTAAAGACGTCCCGATGCAGGAATAAATTCCCATTCCGGTAATTACAACCCTATTTTCCATATTATGAATAAATTCCTCCGTTAATATTAATTACTTCTCCTGTAATGTAGGAAGATTTTTTAGATGCTAAAAATGCGACAAGATCAGCAACTTCTTCTGCTTCCCCGAATCTGTTGGCAGGAATCATTACTTTCAATTCTTCTTCATTGAATTCCTGGGTCATATCTGTTCTGATGAAACCTGGAGCTACTGCATTTACAGTGACATTTCTTTTGGCAACTTCCTGAGCAAGAGCCTTTGTAGCCCCTACCAAAGCTCCTTTTGCGGCAGAATAATTCGTCTGGCCAGCTGTTCCTTTTACTCCGGACACAGAAACCATATTGATGATTCGTCCGTATTTGTTACGAAGCAGCTTTTGGATAAAGAAATTGGTTACATTGAAAAATCCATCCAGACTTGTGTTGATTACACTATTCCAGTCTTCTTTCTGCATCCACATAAAAAGACCATCCCTCGTGATTCCGGCATTATTGACAATAACTTCTACCAATGCATCGGGGTTTTTCTCTTGCCAATCCGTTAAAACAGATTTTGTCTCTTCGGTATTTCCTACATCAAATTTAAGAATTTCTCCTGTAGCACCCAATTCTTCCACTTTAGCCAATGTTTCTTTTGCTGCCGTTTCATTTGAAGCGTAGTTGATGAGGATGTGATAGTTTTTCTCTTCAGCCAGTTTTATACAGATTGCCCTCCCGATTCCTCTGGAGCCACCTGTTACAATTGCACATTTCATGCGTTAGTGTTTATATCGTTTTTAGTTTTTTTAAGTTGAGTATCATGTCTTTCTTTAAAGACAATTCACAACAGTGAATAGTTACATTCCTTTCAGATATTTCTTTACTTCCTCCAGATACGGATACATGACCATATCATCTGAGAAAGCAGGAATTATTTTTCTGATGTCATCATACAATTCTTTTGTAGAGGATGAAACTTTATCCTGGAACCCAAGATATTCAACAGCCTGAATAATCGTAATGGCTTCAATAGCCAATACTTCAAAAGCATTTTCAATCACTTTTCTGCAGATCACCGCAGCATTGGTTCCCATGCTTACGATATCCTGGTTATCATTATTGTTTGGAATACTGTGAACATACATAGAATTCGACAGCATTTGGCTTTCTGCCGTAGTAGAAGTCGCCGTAAACTGCACGCCCTGCATCCCAAAATTGAAACCTAATTTACCTAAATTTACAAAAGGAGGCAAAATTTCATTGATTTTAGCATTCAGAAGATAGTTTAGCTGTCTTTCTGCAAGCATCGTCAGTTTCGTTACCACAATTTTAAGCTTATCCATTTCAAGAGAGATATAATCTCCATGGAAATTTCCTCCATGATAAACGTGTTGATCTTCAACATTGATAATCGGGTTATCATTGGCTGAATTGATCTCATTTTCAAGAACTTTCTCTGTATATTCCAAAGTATCCAATACCGGACCTAAAATCTGAGGTACACATCTTAATGAATAGTATTCCTGAACTTTTTCCTTGAATACTTTTTCCTGTTCTTCAAAATGGGTATAAAGGTGATCTTCTCTTTTTCTGATCAGCTTACTGTCTGCCAGGTGAGCACGCATTCTTTCTGCCACTTTCTGCTGACCATAATGTTTTTTCGTTCCATTCAGAGCTTCTGATAAATGGTCATCATAAGCCTGTACAATCTCATTGATAGCACAAGAAAGTCTAAGAGATATATCTGTAAGCTGATTGGCTTTATAGGCATTCACAATACCGATTCCTGACATCACGGAAGTTCCGTTCATTAAAGCAAGACCTTCACGGATCTCTACTTGTATCGGTTCCAAGCCTTCAATTTCAAAAACTTCTTTGGTAGATTTTCTTTCTCCTTTATAAAAGACTTCTCCTTCTCCTATCAACACCAAAGCAAGGTGAGCCAGCTGAACAAGGTCGCCGCTTGCTCCTACTCCTCCATGTTCAAATATCAATGGGATAATATCTCTGTTGATAAGCTCCTGAAGAAGATAAACAACAGACTGGTGTACTCCTGAATTCCCTAATGATAAGGTATTCAGTCTTGCCAGCATACATGCTTTTACTTCGTCTGCAGGTAAAGGATTTCCAATGCCTGAAGAATGGCTCCTTATGAGGTTGTATTGCAGCTGGTGAGTATCTTCGTCACTGATTTTAAACTGAGCCATGGGCCCAAAACCGGTGTTTACACCATATATTACTTTATTTTTTGAAAATTCCTTTAAAAACTGAAAACTCTTATCCACTCTTGATAAAAGTGATTCATCCAGTTCTATTTTTTCATTCTCAATGATAATTTTTTGAAAGTCTTTCAGTTCTAAAAAGTTATTTATTTTCATCAATTAAAAGTAATAGTTGATAATTTTGTAAAATATTAATTATTTGTCACTAATTTTGCGGCAAAGATAAAAGTTATTATTAAAATAAAAAATCAAAGATGAGCAAAGAATTTGTTGACGTTCTTGTAATCGGAGCTGGACCTTCCGGATGCGTCTCTTCTTCTTACCTGAAGAACAATAACGTCAGCGTAAAAGTGGTCGAAAAGACACGATTCCCAAGATTGGTAGTCGGAGAAAGCTTAATTCCAAGGGTAATGGACCACTTTGAGGAGGCCGGGCTTTTCCCTGCATTAGACAAAATGGGCTTTGAAAAAAAGCTGGGGGCACGCTTCCTTCGCGGCGACGAGGTCTGCATCTTTGATTTCAGCAACAAATTCGGGGAAGGCTGGGACTGGACCTGGCAGGTTCCGAGGGCTGATTTTGATAATACTCTTGCTCAAGAGGTCATTAATAAAGGAATTGATCTTGAATTTGAGACTGAAGTTATTGACATCAAATTTGACGGAACAGATTCTATAACGACGGTAAGAACCAAGAATGGAGAAACAAAAGAGATCCATGCTAAGTTTGTTATTGATTCCAGCGGTTATGGAAGAGTACTGCCTCGTCTTCTGGATCTTGAAAAGCCTTCAAAACTATCTCCTCACTCTGCCATTTTCTCTCATGTAAATGATATTAACAGAGAACCGGGAGAAGAAGGTACTTTGATTTCTTTCGACATCATTGAAACAGAAGTATGGCTTTGGGTAATTCCTTTTTCCAACGGAAATACGAGTGTGGGAATTGTAGGTCCTACTGAATATATTGATACATTATCTGAAAGCGGAGATCCCGCTGAAGCGTTGAAAAAGGCGATTTCTCTTTCTGATTATTATGTAAAGCGTTTTGGGGATGTAGATTTTCTTTTTGAACCCAAACATCTGAAAGACTATTCATGTTCGGTTAAAAGTTTATTCGGGGACGGATTTGCTTTAACGGGGAATGCTTCAGAATTCCTTGATCCGGTATTTTCTTCAGGAATGGCTTTTGCCACAGAATCCGGAATGCTGGCCGCAAAACTTGCGTTAAGACAGCTCAACGGTGAAAAAATCGACTGGCAGACAGAATACTCGGATTATATTTTATACGGAGTAGATGTTTTTACCACGTATGTGAAAGAATGGTATACCGGAAATCTTCAGGAATTATTTTTCCATCAACCGGAAAATCCGGATGTAAAGAAAAAGATATGTGCTGTTTTAGCAGGCTATGTCTGGAACAAAGACAATCCTTTTGTGAAAAAGCATGATACAGTGATTAAAAATCTTGCCAACCTGATCAAGTTAGAAAAACAGGAACAGCAAAATCAAGCATAAAAAAACGGTCTGAATTTTCAGACCGTTTTTTTTATTTCATAGATTTTTTGATTTCTCTTCCCAGATACCTTCCGGCAGATTCATAGGCTGCGGCTATTCTGCCGTACTCCATTATAAATTCTGGATTTTGCACAGATTTATCAAATTTTTTAAGCTCTATTTCAGCTAATACAGCAGAGGGATTATTGGTTTCCACCAGTTTTATTTTGCCCGTTATTTCAGCTGTCATTGCAGTAAGCCCCGCATGCCAGCCGGGAAAAACCCAATTTGTCTCTACCAGCAGTGTATATTTTGCAGAAGCATCTTTTTTAAATGAAATATTTTTGTAGGTTTTGTTCAGGCCCTTTGCAAAATAATCAGCATAATATTCTTTTTTATACGTTTCCCATTCTTCAATCCATTTTTTCCAGGCTTCTTCACCTCTTTTAGGATTGTCAAGGACTTGTTTTTTTCTGTTTTCAAGGTATTGAGCTTCTGTAATATTTTCTTTCATAAACAGTACATTCTCAAATTTAACCTCAACATTTACTTTGGGCTGATCTTTTAAAACAGTCAAACTTCCGGCAACTATTTTCATTTTTTCCTGTCCGAAAGCTGCTGTCATTATAACTATAAAAACCAGCAATAATAATTTTTTCATAGTGTATTAGCTTTACTTTTTAAGCTTGCAAAGATATTTACTTTTATTTATAAAAAACCGGTCTGAAAAATAATTCAGACCGGTTTTTTTATTCAGCTATTTATTTTAGTTTATCTTCTTTTTTGATCTTCTCATCTTCTGTCATAAGTTTCTTATGATCTTCTGTCAATTTCTTGTGATCAGCCATTACCTGTTCATCATCTTTCATCATCTGATCATGATCTGCCTTTAATTTTTCCACATCAGTATTTTCTACTGCATGTTCCTTTTCTAGCTCTTCATGCTTTTTAATGATTTCAGAATGTTTAGCAACAAGGGTAGAATGTTGTTCCAAAATCTCTTTATGAGCAGATTCTATCATATTATGCTTACTTGTAGCAGGCTCATTCATTGCATTATGTGCCTTATTAAATTCTTCATGTTCTTTTTCCATTAATGCATGCTCAGCTTCTAAAGTCTGATGATCCGACTCCAATTTTGTGTGGGATACTGCCAGCTCTTTTTCTAATTCAGCACCAGAAGGCTTCTTACATGATGTAAGAGAGAATGCCATCGCAAAACCTATCAATAAAATTAAATACTTTTTCATTTTTATAAATGTTTGATTCGGTTAAATCTACAATATAAATACTTAATTATCAATATTTTATAAAAAATACTACATTTTCTATATCTTAAAGAAAAATAATAACGATTCAATTCAAACAGTCATAAAACACAACAAAATAAATCAATTCTAAAGAAAAATTTATTAGCGTAAATCAATAAAAGTAATGGGTTTTCTGCTGTTTGGATTAAAAACAGTTTTAGACAAGATATCAAAATCAATGATTTCAATTTTAGGGCTTACCCTTAATTTGGCTCTGAAGTGATCTCTGACTTCATTGACAAAACTATCGTGCTCTTCGTCTGTACTCAGTTTAATGATAATTTCGTCAAGACCAATTTCGTTGGCCTGAATGACAATCTGATAACATAAAATAGTGTTGAAGTCATTCAAAATATCATTCATTGCCGGCGGATACAAGGTTGTTCCTTTGTATTTGATCATCTGCTGTTTCCTTCCTACTACAGGACCTAACCTCATCGTTTTTCTTCCACACGGGCACGGCTCATAGTGGGCTTTGACAATATCTCCGGTTTTAAATCTTAACAGAGGAATCGCTTCCACTCCTAAAGTAGTAATCGTCAGTTCACCGCTTTCTCCTTCTTTCACCGGATTGCCGTTATCATCCAGAATTTCCGTAATGATTAATTCCGGGTGATGGTGTCCTCCGATCTGAAATTCACATTCTGTAAAAGCAGTACTCATTTCGGTAGAAGCATAAGTTGAAAATAGTTTTATATTCCACTTTTCCTTGATCTTCTGTGAAAGAATATTATCTGTAAAATTCTGATTTTTGATACTTTCCCCAATACATACAGCTCCATAAACACTTGAATTTTTATAATCCAATCCATGTTTCTCCGCATAATCAATCATTTTCAACAGAAAAGAAGGAACGGTAATCAAATATTTAGGTTTGTATCTGAAAATAGAATCCCATTGCAGCTCAGGAATTCCCGGGCCCATTCTCACCACACTTGCCCCCATTTTTCTTAAGCCTAAAAAATAAGCAAGTCCCGCCATAAACCGCTTGTCTATGGTGGTAATCATCTGAACAACATCTCCTTTCCGAATTCCTGCACAGGCAAAAGAGATTGCTTCATTGTAAGCAAGCCTTTCAAGGTCACTGTCAGAAAGTCCGAAAGTAACGGGATCTCCTAAGGTTCCGGAAGTGGTACTGTAATCAACAATTTTATCCGGTGTTATGCAAAAAAAATCATGGTTGTACTGTTGCAGATCATTCTTCGTGGTCGTAGGAATTCTCTGAAGATCCTCCAAAGTACGGATATCGGCAATATGGATGTTGTTTTCTTTGAACAGTTTCTGATAAAAAGGTGATTGATTTTCAAGATAAGCCAAAAGCTCATGAAGTTTTCCTTCCTGAAACTTTTTTATTTCCTGAATATCTGCTTTCTCGATTGACGGATGAAATTCCAATGATTTTAATTTTTAAAGAGCAAATTTATTTAATTAAAATTAAAAGATTAAAGTATTAAAGAGCTATTTATCTCTGAAACGTAAAAGTTTGTGTATTGGTATTTCCAGCGGTATTGATCGTTGTCACTTTTAAAGTATGAGAACCTGATCCTTTGGGGCATTTTTCATCAAAAGTATAAACAAAATCATCTTTTATACGGGCAAAACGGAGCCATTTTCCGTCCAGTTCAGCCTGGAATGAAATAATATCTCCTATTTTCGTTGTTCCTTTTAGCCTCAAAGAGCTGCTGTTGACCATCGTCCCTTCGGCCCAGCCTGATGAAACTGATGGCATATTATAATCTACCAGTAATTTTGCTGTTCCCAATCTATTGAACTTTCCTTCTGCCCAATCACCATTCCATTTTACCTTGACAACATTATTATCACTGCCATAATCAAGGAGAATAACAGCTTTATCTTTTTCTGTATTGGATAATTTTCGATTAGGTTTTATCTTTAAAGTATATTCATCCTGAACAGGAATGTATGGGCTATGTAAAACAACACTATTTGAAACAGCATTCGGGTCAGTATCCGCTTTTTCATAGGCATTGAAATTTACAGCATCATAGACTGCGTTTTTGCTGAAATTAATTTCCGTACTCTCTGTGGTAATGGTCTTACTTTCATTGGGCAGTACTGTCTTACCTGTAGAAGATACTTTGTCTGAGGTTTTACTGAATTGCAGTTTTGTTGCTAAGCGGCTTGTATTTCCTTTTACATCTTTTAAAACAATTTCAATGGTATGAACTTCCTCATCCTGAAGATTGATGATTCCTGTTACATTTGAAAGACTGTAATTCTGAAGCTTCATTCCCGGTAAGGAAGACAAATGTTGAATTCCCATTTTATCCCTGATGAATTTAGTATAATCTATACAACCGTTGATGTATCGGGTATCGTCATAGTGTATTTTATCAATTTTAAAACTGTAGATCAGCTTGCCATCCATCGATAGTTCTGCATTATAAATCCCTAGATTAAAACCTTGATTAGCTTTATCTACTGCTTTAATGGCAAAACTTATTTCTGGAGAATTAACCTGTACAAGATTAGAAGTATAAACATTCCCCGCTTTTTTCACTGCAATTCCATTCGCTCCTGGTTCGTAAGTACTGAAACGCCTGTCATACCAGTAAAGCCCGCTGATAATAGGTGCTATCGTATCGGGAATAGTAAAGCCAAAAAGCAACGGATTGAGACATTCTTCTGTTTTGTTATCTCTTATTTCAAAATGCAGATGTGGCCCTGCCGAGCCTCCGGTATTTCCACTCAAAGCAATTTGCTGTCCTTTTTCTACAGGAAACTGCCCGGGCTGAAAATTGATATCCTGTTCCCACTTTTCGTCTTTATACTGTCTTTCTTTTACATATTCATCAAGCTTGTCAAAGTATTTGTTCAAATGAGCATACACTGTGGTATACCCGTTGGGATGTGTAATGTACACGGCATTTCCAAAACCATATCGTTCCACTTTTATTCTGCTTACATAGCCTTCTGCCGCAGCAAGAACCGGTACATTTTCCTGACTGTTGGTTCTCAGATCCAGTCCCATATGAAAATGATTAGTTCGGACAGCTCCGAAGTTAGCCGCCAGCTGCATGGGGATATTTAAAGGGTTCCTGAAATAATTCTGGGAATAATTATTTTGAGCTTGTACAATGCCAGCGTTGATACAACAAACAAAAAGCATCACTTGATAAAAGATTTTCATACAGCATTTGGATTTACGTCTACTTAAATATACGAATTCTTTAGTATTAGCTTTTATTTTTTCCTGCAAATTGTCACAAATGAGCATCAATGAAATAGTGGTGACAAGTTATTTTCAAGTTTGGGCTAAAGCCAATGGATCATGATCTTATTTTTAAGCGGGCTAAAGCCCTCTTCTATTGAATTAAATACCCTAAAGTTCATATAAAAATACCAAAGAAAATTCACTTATTCCCCATTCATCATTCACTTTTCAACACTTTCTTCATTTATATTTCTGAGATTGAACTTTTTAATAGAAATTACCTAAATAAAACATATATTATAAACCGACAAATTTTAGTAAATTTGCAGACTTAATTAATCAACGATATTGAGATATTTACAATGAGCCAATTTAAAGAATACAAAAACCTCAACCTTATTGACGTAGCAGAGAATGTAGCGGAATTTTGGAAACAAAATAAAACTTTCAATAAGAGTGTTGAGATTCGTCAGGGAAATCCTGAGTTTGTTTTTTATGAAGGTCCACCTTCAGCAAACGGTATGCCTGGAATTCACCACGTAATGGCAAGAGCGTTGAAAGATATTTTCTGCCGTTACCAGACTCAAAATGGAAAGCAGGTTTTCCGTAAAGCAGGCTGGGATACGCATGGTCTTCCTGTGGAACTGGGTGTAGAAAAAGAATTAGGAATTACAAAAGAAGATATTGGCAAAAAAATCTCTATTGAAGACTATAACCAAGCTTGCCGTGAAGCAGTAATGCGTTATACGGATGTATGGAATACCCTTACCGAGAAAATCGGGTATTGGGTAGACCTTGATGATCCGTACATCACGTACAAGTCAAAATATATGGAAACCGTTTGGTGGTTGTTGAAGCAGTTGTATAGCAAAGACTTGTTGTACAAAGGGTATACGATCCAACCTTACTCTCCAAAAGCGGGAACAGGACTTTCTTCTCACGAGCTGAATCAGCCCGGGACTTATCGTGATGTTTCAGACACAACGGTTGTGGCTCAGTTTAAAGTGAAGAAAGATTCTTCAGCATTGTTCAACGATGTTGAGGGAGATGTACATATCCTTGCGTGGACGACGACTCCATGGACGCTGCCATCCAATACCGCTCTTACCGTAGGTAGAGATATTGAATATGTTGTAGTGAAAACCTTCAATCAATATACATTTGAACCTGTAACGGTTGTTTTATCGAGCGTTCTTTTACCTAAGGTTTTCGGTAAAAAATTTGCAGAAGGTACAGATGAGGATTTTGCGAATTATACTCCGGAGACTAAAGTAATTCCTTTCAAGATATTAAAAGAATTTACAGGAGAAAAACTTGTTGACACAAGATATGAGCAATTGGTTCCTTGGTTTACTCCAAATGATAACCCTGAGAATGCATTCAGAGTAATCTTAGGAGATTTCGTAACCACTGAGGACGGTACAGGTATCGTTCACACAGCACCTACTTTCGGTGCTGATGATGCGAGAGTTGCTAAAATGGCTCAGCCTGAGATTCCGCCAATGTTGGTAAAAGATGAAAATGACAATCTTGTACCATTGGTAGATTTACAGGGTAGATTCATCAAAGGAGAAAATGTTCCTGAGATATTCTCCGGAACCTATATCAAAAACGAATATTACGATGAAGGAACTGCTCCTGAGAAATCTTGGGATGTAGAGCTTGCGATCCTGTTGAAAACAGAAAACAAGGCTTTCAAAGTAGAAAAATATGTCCACTCTTATCCACACTGCTGGAGAACAGACAAGCCGATATTGTACTATCCGCTGGACTCATGGTTTGTGAAAATGACTGCTGTAAAAGACAGACTGGTTAATTTAAACAAAGAAATCAACTGGAAGCCGAAAGCTACCGGAGAGGGACGTTTTGCCAATTGGTTGGAAAATGTAAACGACTGGAACCTTTCCCGTTCAAGATATTGGGGTATTCCGTTGCCTATCTGGAGAACAGATGACCTGAAAGAAGAAAAGATCATCGGTTCTGTAGAAGAATTGTACAACGAAATTGAAAAATCAGTTGCAGCGGGATTGATGACTGAAAACCCATTCAAAGGTTTTATCATCGGAAATATGGCTGAGTCTAACTATGAGCTTGTGGATCTTCACAAAAATGTAGTAGACAAAATAGTATTGGTTTCAGATTCAGGAAAAGCAATGAGACGTGAGAGCGACTTGATCGACGTTTGGTTCGATTCAGGGTCTATGCCTTATGCCCAATTGCACTATCCTTTTGAAAACAAAGAATTAATTGATAACAATAAAGCTTTCCCTGCTGATTTCATCGCAGAAGGGGTTGACCAGACTCGTGGATGGTTCTATACGCTTCACGCCATCGGAACGGCTGTTTTTGATTCTGTTGCTTATAAAAATGTAATGAGTAACGGTCTCGTTCTGGATAAGAACGGACAAAAGATGTCAAAACGTTTAGGAAATGCGGTAGATCCGTTCGAAACGCTTTCTGTATACGGACCGGATGCTACCCGTTGGTATATGATCTCCAATGCGAACCCATGGGAAAACCTGAAGTTTGATATTGAAGGAATTGACGAGGTAAGAAGAAAGTTCTTTGGAACACTTTATAATACCTATTCATTCTTTGCTTTGTATGCGAATGTGGATGGCTTCAACTATTCAGAAAAAGAGGTGGAAAACCGTCCTGAAATCGACAGATGGGTTCTTTCCGAACTGAATCTTTTGATTAAGGATGTGAAAGCATTCTATGAAGATTATGAACCTACAAGAGTAGCAAGAGCGATCAGTAACTTCGTGAATGATAATTTAAGTAACTGGTATGTAAGATTATGCAGAAGACGTTTCTGGAAAGGAGATTATTCTGATGACAAGATTTCTGCTTACCAGACTTTATATACTTGTTTGGAAACTGTTGCTAAATTATCTGCACCAATTGCTCCATTCTTTATGGACCAATTATACCAGGATTTAAATAAAGTAACCGGAAAAGAAAGTTTTGAATCGATACACTTAACGGACTTCCCAATAGCTGATGAAAGCTTAATCGATCAGGATCTGGTTGAAAAAACGCATTTGGCTCAGAATATTACCAGTATGGTTTTCTCATTGAGAAAGAAAGAAAATGTAAAAGTTCGTCAGCCATTACAAAAAGTATTGGTTCCTGTATTGGATAAGAAAACGGAAGAGCAGATTCTTGCTGTAGCTGATCTTATCAAACAGGAAGTGAATGTAAAAGAACTACAGTTAATCAATGCTGAAGAAGCATCTCACTTAATTGTAAAACAGATAAAGCCTAACTTCAAAGCTCTTGGTCCTAAATTAGGAAAAGACATGAAGGTAGTAGGTGCAGAAATTGCCAATCTTAGCACAGAACAGATTGCCGGTCTTGAAAAAGAAGGAAAACTGGATATTCAGGGATATGAGATCACTCTTGATGATGTGGAAATCTCAACCAAAGACATCCCGGGATGGACGGTTACTTCCGACGGAAAAACAACTGTGGCATTAGATTTGACGTTAACCGATGAATTAAAATCTGAAGGGATCGCAAGGGAGTTCATTAATAGAATTCAAAACCTGCGAAAAGATAAGGACTTTGAACTGACAGACAAGATTAATATCTCCATTGAAGAAAACTCGCCATTCCTTGATGATATTAAGAAAAATGAGGAATATATTTCTTCTGAAGTCTTGTCAAATAAAATAGAAATTGTATCTTCACTTTCAAATTTTAACGAAATCGAGATAGATGAGGTTAATTTTAAGATAAATGTTGAAAAAAATTAACATGTAGTTATTATATTTCAAATTCCATTTCATAATTTTATTAAAAAAGAGAAAGAATATGTCAGACGAAAGAGTTAGATACAGCGATGCTGATTTACAGGAATTTAAAGGGATCATAAAAGAAAAAATAGAAAAAGCAGAAAAAGATCTTCAGCTTATCAGAGAAAGTTTCATCAATGACCAGAATAACGGAACCGATGATACCTCTCCTACCTTCAAAGCTTTTGAAGAAGGAGCAGAAACGCTGAGCAAAGAGCAGAACTCTATTTTGGCAGGAAGACAGGAAAAATTCGTGCGTGACCTTAAAAATGCTTTGATCAGAATCGAAAACAAAACGTATGGTGTTTGCAGAGTAACAGGAAAATTGATTCCAAAGGAAAGACTTTTAGCCGTTCCTCACGCTACGCTGAGCATCGAAGCGAAAAATATGCAAAAATAGCCGTAAGGTTTGTAAAATACTATTGGGTTTATATTGTATTCACGGATACTTTATAGACCTAATTTTTAATGTATACCCATGAGCGGATTATTAATTTTGGGAGCTATTGTTGCAGTAGTATTGTTGTTTTTCAACAGAGAATGGATCAAAAACAGATTCTTCCCTGATCAGAAGAAGAACTATACTATTGATGATCAATTCAATTCTGATAAGCGTGACAGGGAAAAAGAAATTGACAGACTTTTGAGCAAAATGGGCAAAAACGGAGTCAATGATTTGTCAGAAAAAGAAAGAAAACGGCTCGACGAATTGTCCAAAATGTAAAAATTAAATATAAGAAATGGAATCTATTATAGTACATCCAAAAAATGCAATGGAGCTTAGTGCCCTGAAAACTGTTCTGAAAGAAATGAACATTAAGTTTGAAAAAGCTCACGTCAAGAGTTCGTATAACGGACAGAAAGTGATCAAGAAAGCAAGCGATAATAAAAATGTAAAACCTGCTGCAAAACCTTCAAAACCTAAAGGACAACAGTAATGAAAAAGATATTAGCGATAACATTTTTAGTGTTGTTAATTGATCAGGCTTCAAAAATTTACATTAAAACCCATTTTAACCTGGATGATAGTGTAACTGTTTTACCAGGCTTTAAGCTAACCTTTGTGGAAAACCCGGGAATGGCCTATGGATTTCACTTTGGAGGAATTATCGGAAAATATTTCCTGGTTATCCTAAGAGTTTTCCTTATCGGAGGAATGGTGTACATGTTTAAAAAATGGCTAAAAGAAGGAGCTTCCAATTATCTTTTGATTCCTATGGCTATCATCTTTGCAGGAGCTATCGGAAACCTTATCGACGGAATGTTCTACGGAATGATCTTCGACAGCGGAACCCTTTATGACCCAAGCATTGACCGATGGATAGGCTATGGCGGAATTTCTAAGATGGCTCCTTTCGGACATGGATATTCTACTTTTATGAAAGGGTGTGTGGTAGATATGCTTCACTTCCCATTGGTAGATTGGACTGTTCCTGAAAGCTGGCCGCTAATAGGAGGAAAGCATTTTGAATTCTTCAAATATATTTTCAATGTAGCAGATTCTGCTATTACCATAGGAGCAGTATTCCTATTAATCTTCAGAAAAAAAGCATTCCCGAATGGGCTTGAGTTTTAAAAAGATCTATTTTCGGATGAAAAAAATAATCAAAAATATTTTTAAAATTTTCCTGCTTCTTCTGGTTGCAGGAATTATTTTTATTGCCTGGGCCAATTACAGCATTAAAAAGGACAGCGAATCCTTTGTTTCCTATACTATTGCTGATGTACCGGAAGCCAAAACCGGACTGTTACTGGGCACTGGAAAAACATTAAGCAATGGAACTCCAAATGCTTATTTCTACAACAGAATTAAAGCTGCTGCAGATTTATTTAAAAGCGGAAAAATAGAGTACATCATCGTCAGCGGTGATAACAGCACTAAAGATTATAACGAGCCTGAAGATATGCAGCTCGCATTGATGCAGGAGGGAATTCCACAGGATAAAATTATTTTAGATCATGCCGGATTCAGAACGCTGGATTCTGTGGTAAGGGCAAAAGATATTTTCAGCCAGACCAAGGTGATCATTATTTCTCAGAAATTCCATAATGAAAGAGCTGTTTTCCTTGCCAGAAAAAATGGGATGGAAGCCTTTGGGTATAATGCTGCCGATGTGAATAAATACGCAGGTTTAAAGACTAATATGAGAGAGTATCTTGCCAAAGCTAAAGCATACTGGGATCTTCTTTTCGGAGTAGAACCTAAATTTGGAGGTGAGAAGATTATAATCCGTTAATTGTTCTTAGCCACAGATTACACCAGCTTTTACAGATGATTGGAAAGAAAATGTTAGAAGGCTGATAGATTTGGCTAAAGCCAATGTATGTTTTTTAATCTGGCTGGGCTAAAGCCCACCCTTATTGAATTTTAAATCACAACATCTTTTATCTTTTATCTTTCGTTATTCCCGGCAAACCTCGTAAATTTGCTATTCATTAATTTTTAAATATAAATTTTAAACAAATGTCAAGAATTCTTACCGGCATACAAGCCACCGGAACACCCCATCTTGGAAATTTATTAGGGGCCATTATTCCTGCTATTGAACTATCCAAGCAGGAAGGAAATGAATCATTTTTATTTATTGCGAATCTTCATACGCTTACTCAGATTAAAGATGCGCAGACTTTAAGACAGAATACCTACGAGATTGCTGCGGCTTGGCTTGCTTGTGGATTAGATACTGAAAAAACATTTTTCTACAGACAAAGTGATATCGCTGAAACCTGTGAACTATCTTGGCATTTATCATGTTTTTTTCCTTATCAAAGATTAACATTGGCCCACTCATTCAAGGATAAGGCTGATCGTCTTCAGGACGTGAATGCAGGTTTGTTTACCTACCCTATTTTGATGGCTGCGGATATTTTGCTGTATGGTGCTGAGATTGTTCCTGTAGGAAAAGACCAGCTTCAGCATTTGGAAATTGCAAGAGATGTTGCTTCGAGGTTTAATAACCAGATGGGTGAAATTCTTGTATTACCTCAGGCAGAACTTCAGCAGGACACCAAATATGTTCCCGGAACCGATGGGCGCAAAATGTCTAAATCAATGGGAAATATCATCAATATTTTCTTACCTGAAAAAGAGCTGAAAAAACAGATCATGAGTATTGAGTCTGATTCTAAATCGTTGGAAGAACCTAAGAATCCTGAAACGGATAAAACCTTCCAGATTTATGAGCTTATTGCAACTCCTGAGCAAACTGAAGAGTTAAGAGCAAAATATCTTGCCGGAAACTTCGGATACGGACATGCTAAAAAAGAATTGCTGGATCTTATCCTGGTTCGTTTTGCCAAAGAAAGAGAAACGTTCGCTTATTATATGAGTAATCTTGACGAACTGGAAGCAAAGCTACAGCAAGGTGCTGAGAAAACC
This sequence comes from Chryseobacterium sp. GW821-FHT04C04, assembly GCF_059420365.1. Taxonomy (NCBI): domain Bacteria; kingdom Pseudomonadati; phylum Bacteroidota; class Flavobacteriia; order Flavobacteriales; family Weeksellaceae; genus Chryseobacterium; species Chryseobacterium sp. GW821-FHT04C04. Next base: position 55,456 of record NZ_JBWKTO010000009.1, read on the forward strand.
AGACCTATCGCTCTGGAAACTCTTAAAAGAGTAAGAACAAGCTTAGGATTTTAATTACAGAATAAATAATATTAAACTACAATAAACTTCATTTATTGTAGTTTTTTATATAAACATTTGATATTATTAACCTGTTCCGTATTAGAAAAAATTGCATAAACAATTTATTGGAAATATAAGTAATGTTGTATTTTAGCAGCTACAAACTAATAAAAAACATGTTTAAACAGATTCTTTTTTTACTAACCCTTATTCCCTTTTTTATAAAAGCCCAGCTATCTTTAAGTTTTGAAGACCCTGTTTCTGGGCCAAATATCCCAAATTGGAATGGTGTTATGGTTATTAATGATTTTGAAAGCTCATACAGTTATAATTTAAACGGATTTAATGCTTATGATGGTATTAAATGTGTATCTTTTTATGGCTCTACCACAAGTTACTTAATAACCCCTTTAATTAATGTTACCAGTGGTGTATCAGATCATATTTCATTTTGGGCGAGGAGAAGAGGTGGTAATGTTCCTGGATTTTCGTTAAAACTTTCCAACACTACCTCTGATATTGCCAGTTTTAACACAACATTAGCTTCCATAACCCCTCCCGATGATACTGTATTTTATAAATACACTTTTGATCTGTCTCCTTATATAGGGCAGTCTATACGCTTGGCTCTTTACAATTCGCAATCAGGTGATAACAGAATAGACATAGATAAATTAGAAATAAATGGTGGTGCTTTAACAAATTGTATTGAGCCTTTAAATCCTTTAGTTTTCAACAATATAACGCCAACATCCGCACAGTTATCGTGGTCATCATCGAGTACAAATGATGGGTATGAGATTTACTATTCTACCAACAGTACTCCTCCCAATATCAATACCGTTCCCAATATCATAGTGGGATCAGGAACAACCTCACACCCCCTTACCAATCTAAATCCCGGACTTAAATACTCTGTTTATATCAGATCAAAATGTGGGTCAAATTACTCTGACTGGGGAGCTGTGGGCAGATTTTCCACGTATATCATTCCTCCTTATAGTAATGATTTTGAAAACAACCCTAATGGAGGTCTCCCGGCTGGATGGAAAAACAATCTTGGGGCATTGCCAGGTATGTACCTCAACAACGATCAACTTAACGCTCATTCAGGATCACTTTATTTAAAAAGTGGAGGTACATCTAGTGCAAATAGTATACTCAATACTCCACCTTTTTTCCTTACTGCAGGTACAACATATAAGATAAGTTTTTACGCTAAAAAAAGTTGGCAGGCGGCGCGAGATTATTCAGTATCTATTAATCATTCCAAAGGTAATACATCAAGTTCAGAACCTTTTGATTATATTTTCTCATTTTATAATGCTAATATTGATTACACCAAATATAGCGGTCTATTTACACCAACAGAAACAAGACCCTATTATTTTAAAATCCGAGCAACTACAATGCTTCTTGATCCAACACTGAATCTTTCTTTTTCAGCTTTTCTTATGGATGATTTCAGTGTTGAAATTGAAAACGCACTGAGTACAAATGAAACTTCAAAACCTAAAATAACCATTTCCCCTAATCCAGCAAAAGACATTTTAAATATAAACAGTAGTAATACTATACTGGAAATTACCATTTTAACATCAGATGCAAGACTGATAAAAACGTACAAAGTAAATTCAAAAAATACTCAAATTAATATTTCTGATTTATCCTCAGGAACATACTTTCTTAATTTGAAAGGCACAAAAGATACAGAGAGCCATAAAATTATCAAAGAATAATCTTGACGAACTGGAAGTAAAACTACAGCAAGGTGCTAAGAAAACCAGACCTATCGCTCTGGAAACTCTTAAAAGAGTAAGAACAAGCTTAGGATTTTAATTCTGAGTTTTAAACATAAGAAAGAGGCTACCTCAAAAGTCAAATAATTTGGCTTTTGTCATTCTGACGAAGGAAGAATCTTATTGCTATTCAAGTATATTAGATTCTTCGCTACATTTCATTTCGTTCAGAATGACACTTTTGAGGTAGCCTCTTTTTCTATGGATGTATATTATTATTCTTTGTAAGGATAAAGTAATGCATTTGGTCACCGTATTCATAAGTAATATCCCAGCCTGGATATTGTTTTATAATGGTTTTAATGATAGACAGTCCCAATCCGGTGGAAGTATGATCTGATCCCTGTTTATAGAAACGGTTGAAGATCTTGGATCTATCCAAAGGTACAGAGGACCCGCTGTTTTGGAATGTTATTCTGTTATTTTCAACGATGATATTTAAAGTTCTTTCTTCATTATTATATTTAACTGCATTTTTAAGAAGGTTAGACAACAGAATATCGGCAAGATCCTGATTAAAATCTGCAATAAATTGTCCTTTCTCAATAATGCTGACTTCTACTTTTTTAAAGGCAATAAAATCTTCGTAATTCTGAACCAATTGAGTAATCAGATTATTAAAATCAACATCTGATGTTTTATTAAACTGGCTGTTTTCAATTTTGGAAAGCATTAATAAAGATTTATTTAAACCTACCATTCTTCTCAGATCATTTTTAACCTCAGTAAGAAAAGTAAGGTTCTTTTTATCAAGGTCGTCATTCTGGATCAGAAGATCTATTTTATTGATAACAATAGCCAAGGGAGTCTGAAGTTCATGGGAAGCATTTTCAATAAACTGTTTCTGCTGGTAGAAAACAAGTTCATTACGTTCAATCATTTCATTAATTTCCACATTCAGCTCTTCAAACTCAGTGATCTTGTACTTCTGCTCTTCCTGAGAAAAAGGAATTCCAAACTGATATCTTTTAAGTTTATCCAGGATTAAGTAGAACGGTCTCATGGCTTTGTTAAGCAGATACCCATTGACCGCCACAATACTTACTACCAAAAGGATATAAAGCACGATCAAGGCAGTCGTAAGGTCGTATATCAGCTCGTCTTCTTCTACAGTTGAAGTTCTGATAACAAGGCGCTGATGTTTTTTGAACTGATCGATAAAATCTGCCTCAAGAACTCTGTAAGGCTGGTCCTTGTCGTCATACTCCATGTAGTACATCTTATTGTAAAGACGACTTTTATTTTGATACTCTTCAGTTTTGATTGGATTGATTTTAAATTCATTAAATCCAAACTCATTGTTCTTCAACAGCTGAGGGTTAAGATAAACAGCTTTAATGATCTGTATTTTCCTGTCTCTTAGCCCATCATCCACATTATCATGCACTTCATCCAGGATATATGCATAAAACAGCCCTGCCCACACTGCGATAATGAGCAGAAGGACCATAATGAGGTATTTTATGGTATAATATTTTAATGAACTTTTCATTAGATAAATTTATATCCTATTCCATACACGGCCTGGAAATCAGCTTCTGCATGGAGAGTTTTCAGTTTTTTGCGAAGATTTTTAATCTGTGAATAAATAAAATCCAGACTATCTGCCTGGTCTATATAATCTCCCCAGATCGCTTCTGCTAATGTCGTTTTCTGCAAGGTCTTTTCCGGATGAATGACAAAATAATATAAAAGATCATATTCTTTCCGATTAAGCACAAGCTCTTCGTTGCCTATTTTTACGATCCTATTCTCCGGATCAATGCTTATATTTTTATATCTGATGATATTCTCACCATCCTGGTTCTTCCTCCTTATGACAGATCTGATCCTTGCCATAAGTTCTGCAAGGTGAAAAGGTTTTGCAAGATAATCATCAGCTCCTATTTCCAATCCGGTCACCTTATCATCTACTGAATCTTTAGCAGAAAGTATGATCACCGGATCTTTCTTGTGCATTTTTTTGATTTCTCTCAGCAGATCTATACCATTTCCATCAGGCAGCATAATATCAAGCAAAATACAGTCATATTCATAAGAAATAATTTTCTCCAGCCCGTCACTGTAATTTTCTGCATATTCTACAATGAAATGTTCTGCTTCCAGAAATTTCTGTACAGTATCTTTCAATTCCGGCTCATCTTCTACTATTAAAATCTTCATGCTTTCTCGATCTATATATTCTGCTGCATCATTAATGTATATCAAATATATGAAATTATAAGGAGGGAAGCCGACTTCGAAAGCCTACGAGAAGATCATCAATATAAGTGTAATATGATATATCACTGATACTATATCCAGCATACACCAATAATCTCTGCTCTCTTCCCTCATGTTCATTCTCATCATTAATTAATTTGATTTCACGTAACGGCCGTCAGCATCAAAAACGAGACATAGACCGTTCATAAGTTGGATTTTATAAGCATTATACTTTCTTTCAATAGAATCTATCACGCTGCAAGGATGATTCCTTGTCATAAATGAAACCATATTTTTTCTAATCTGTGCAGAAGAAATCTCTCTTCCGCTGCTGTTTATTAAATTCCAGTTAACCATACTCTTAAGATTTAGTGTTAATTTTTAATTCTGATTTAATCGTCAATTCTTTTGAAATTCCCGTTTCTGTCAAATTCAAGTTCCAGCCCGTTGGAAAGTTCTGTTTTGTAAGACCATCTTTTCTTTTCGATTTTAACGATATAAGTATTCGGGAAATTCTTGGTACTGTAATTTCTGATCGATACAGGAATGAAACCATAAGGTACTTTCTGATGCTTACCATCAATTTCTTTCCAGTTTCCACTGCTGTCGAACTCTATTTTCATTCCATTCGCCAGATATACTTTGTACTCGTCTACCCCATAGATTTCTCTGTCTTCTATTGCTGAGTTTACAGCTATTCCTTTAAAATGGGAAGCAAGAAAGTTTTTGGCTGTTTTGGGTAACTGATTCGCATTGATCGCTCTGTCCTGTGCGGAAATTAATCCTCCCATTAATAAAAACATGATCATCAATACTCCTGTGATTTTCTTTACATTTTTCATAACATTAAGTTTTATTGTCATTATTATAAAGCAAAGGTCATAATCAATTTAGGAAAGAATTGGGAAAAATGATTTCAGTAAAAAAATAATGGGCTTATCTCAGAAGTTTGTGTTTTTATGACGTCTTTTGAAAACAAAAAAGCCATTAAGATGAACTTAATGGCTTGTATATACTGTATTGATGATTTTACAAGTATTCTTTAATCTGCTGAAGATGGGTAATGGCTTTTAAACCTTCTTTCTTCTTGTCTTCTTTATAGACATCAAAAAAAATGGCATCCATTCCAAAGTCTGTTGCTCCCATAGCATCTGCGATCCAGTCATCTCCAATCAGGATACTTTCTTCTTTTTTAGCTTCAGAAAGCCCTAGAGAGTATTCAAAAATCCTTGGATTGGGTTTTCTTACTCCCACTGCATCTGCACTGGTAATCGTCTTAAAATAAGGTGCGATTCCGGACAGCGTACATTTTCTTTCCGTTACCTCCTGAAATCCATTGGAAATAATGTGTAATGTATAATTCTTAGCTTTCAGATATTCAAGAACATCTTCTGCTCCCTCCACCAATTCGTTATAACCCACAATATTATCAAGGAAATTTTCTTCAAAATAAAGGGCAAGCTCTTTATTATCTATTCCAAAATGTTTAAATGAATCATAAAAACGGTGTTCTCTCAAATACTCTTTGCCAATAATTCCGTCTCTGATCTTTTCCCACAACTCTTCGTTGATATCGTGGTAAACAGAATGAAACTCTTCAAAGTCAATATGATACTTTGAAGTAATTTCCTGTTTTTCAAAAAGGTCTTTGATGGTAAGATAGGCATTCCTGCGGTGATCCCAGAGTGTATTATCCAGGTCAAAAAAAACATGCTGCATTTTCATACAGCACAAAGTTAATCATTTTAATTTTTTAAAATAGGGTAATTTTTGCTCTTGCTTTTCACAATTTCAAGACTTTTGGAAAAATTAAGCAAAAAATCAATAGTTTGTTTCTTAGGTTTCAAAGTTTTCACTTTTAAGGAGTCATTTTTTTTCATAAGCGAAGTATGTTTTCCTTAAAACGTGAAATTTTCCGAAATATTATTTATCTGGTTAATATTATGTTGTTTTCATCCATGATTTTTCTCAGGTTTATCAGCGCATACCGTACTCTTCCGAGAGTGGTATTAATGCTCATATCCGTATGATCTGCAATTTCCTTGAAGCTCAGACCATCAAAAAACCTCAGTTTGATTACCTCCTGCTGGTTTTGCGGTAAAAACTGTAACATCCTCAACAGGTCTTCCTGAATCTGGTTGGTGACTAGCTGGTCTTCAATATTTTCCGAAGGCTCTCTGATCAAATCGAAAATAGAATACTCATCGGTTTCAAAAGTAGTTTCTGAAACTTTAATGTTTTTCGCTTTTGATCTGAAATGATCAATAATTAGGTTGTGGGAAATTCTTTTCGCCCAAAGAATAAATTTACCTTCTTCGTTATAGCGTCCTTCTTTCAGCATGACAATGATCTTCATGAATGTATCCTGAAAGATATCGTTGGCCAAATCTTCATCATTAATTTTGTAAAAAATGAATGTAAACAGTTCTCTCTGGTGTCGGTGAATGAGGATTGACAATGCCTCCTCGTCTCCTTTCTGGTAAAGGGAAATTAGTAAACTATCCGATTCTGATTTCATAACTCTTCTCAATATAAATATTTGCAGACAGACATTCCTCCAGATATTTTATCTGGCCTTTGCTGTATAAACAAAACAGTTGTAGAGTAGAGTCTCTTCTATAGGCGGTAGTACAATTATTATGATGTAAATATAATAATTTTTTAATAACTGTTAACCTATTATTAAATTTTCAAAAGAAAAATTTAATAAAAATCACTTAAACATGTCATGAATGAATACAGTAGGGATATTTAATGTAAAATTAATATTTAATCCTTTCATTTCTTTTCCGTTCAATCGGGCATCTCCGATAGGAAAAGCATAGCCTCCTGTAAGGTCCAGCATCCCGAATAGGGTCACTCCTATCTTGGGAGCAATGTATTTATTGGTTCCTTCAGCACCTGCTAAAAAGTAATAGGAGTGATAAAAGTCTACATTTTTTGCAAAATTAAGGAGAATGTCAGCTTGTAGTTTGGGCATAATCGCAAACTTAGAGTCTGCAACTCCCATCATGGCAGATCCTCCTAATCTGTAAATCACATCATCATTTTTAAGGAAAAGCAATTTACCTCCTACTTCACCAAAACTTTGATTCTGGTAAGTATATCCCACACTGATCATCTTATGCATGGTGTATTGTGCTTTTACCAGGGTACTTAGCAAAAATAGGGATAGAACAGCAATTACAGTTCGAAAATTCATCATCTTTCTATATTATTAAGGTGTAAAATTAAAAAAAACTGCCTTACCCAAAGATAAAGCAGCTTATTTATTATTCTCTAAAGGGAAAATTAAATTCCGAAAGCGGTTTTAATCTCCTCTACTTTGTCTAGTTTTTCCCAAGTAAAGAACTCAAGACCTTTCAATGTAAGTTCTTTTTTATGTCCTTTATTGAACGTTTTATCAGCTACATAGTGCTCTTTACCCATATGTCCGTAAGAAGCTGTTTCCTGATAAATAGGATTTCTTAATTTTAAGTTCTGCTCGATAGCATAAGGTCTTAAATCGAAAATTGTAGAAACTTTTTTAGCGATATCACCATCGTGAAGATCTACTTTTGCCGTTCCGTAAGTGTTGATGTATAAACCACAAGGCTCAGCTACACCAATCGCATAAGAAACCTGTACCAAAACTTCATCAGCAATTCCTGCCGCCACTAAGTTTTTAGCAATATGTCTTGTAGCATAAGCAGCGCTTCTGTCTACTTTAGAAGGATCTTTTCCAGAGAAAGCACCACCACCGTGAGCTCCTTTACCTCCATAAGTATCAACAATGATTTTTCTACCCGTAAGACCAGTATCTCCGTGAGGTCCTCCAATGACGAATTTACCTGTAGGATTGATGTGATATTTGATCTGGTCGTTGAATAAAGCCTTGATTTCCTCAGTTTGTTGTGCCACTACTCTAGGAACCAAAATATTTTTAATGTCTTCACGGATCTTGTTCAGCATTTCTTCTTCATTTCCGAAGTCATCATGCTGAGTAGAAACCACGATAGAATCAATTCTAACAGGTTTGTGATCATCAGAATACTCAATCGTTACCTGACTCTTTGCATCCGGACGAAGATAAGTGATTTCCTTATTTTCTCTTCTGATTGCAGAAAGCTCTTTAAGGATGGTATGGGCAAGATCCAATGCAAGAGGCATATAGTTTGCCGTTTCATTGGTAGCATACCCGAACATCATTCCCTGATCTCCAGCTCCCTGTGCATTTGCTTTAGCTTCGAAAGACTCGTCACTTACTGCTCTGTCAACTCCCTGGTTGATATCAGGTGACTGCTCATGGATTGCGGAAATAACTCCACATGAATCTCCATTGAACATATATTCTCCTTTTGTATACCCTATTCCATTGATTACTTCTCTGGCAATCGTCTGTACATCAAGGTAAGCATCGGATTTTACTTCTCCTGCCAATACCACCTGTCCGGTAGTCACAAGAGTTTCACATGCTACTTTAGAATTTTTATCGTATGCTAAAAAATGATCGATAAGTGCATCGGAAATTTGATCGGCGATTTTATCCGGATGTCCTTCTGAAACTGATTCAGATGTAAATAAATAAGACATATAATTCTTTTGTTTTTAAAGATTTAAAAAAATAATTTTGTAGAAAAATATGAAATAAAATTGCCCAGAAAAAAGAATACTATACTGTTTTAGCATTTTTTTATAGAGGTTGCAATCAGGTCAAATTTTTCCTCGTAATAAACGTCAGCAAAGTTAAGTACTATTTTCGTAATACTCAAAAATTTTGTTTATTAATTATGATATTATTTAAATTAATGATTTCTATCACTTTAAAGCATTTTCACTACTGCGGCTTTATGCTTACAAATTCTTTAGGACTTGCATGATAATTCAGTTTAAGTTCCAAAGCAGTTTTGATAGAATGTGACAATTCATCAATAATTTTTTGCTTAAAGGTAGGCTTGTAGTAAATAATACTGATTTCTCTGTATGGGAAAGGCTTTTTAAATCTGAAGACATTTTTCTTCTGCTCTTCAGAAAGCTGGCTCAACGCCAGTTCAGGCAGGATGCTGATTCCCCCTACTTTATCTACCATATGGACCAAAGTCTGGATATTAGAAGCCAGGAAGTCTAAATTTTTAGGTTTCAGTGTATTTTCTTTCAGATGACAGATATTCTCAAACTGATTTCTAAGGCAGTTTCCTTCTTCAAGGAGCCATACCTTTTCTACATTCAGATCTTCAGGAATGATATAAGAATTCTTTTTATTGGCTTCAGTATTGGAGCTGTAGATCATCAGTTCTTCATTGAATAAGAAATCCTGATAAAACTCATCCGCCGTATCATAAGGAGTAGAGATAATTCCCGCATCCAGTTCTCCGGCTTTCAACGCTTTAATAATATTATCAGTAGTCATTTCTTTTACATTCATCTGGATCTTTGGATTGTCCTCAAGGAATTTGAAGATTTCCGTAGGCAGAATAAAAGATGAAACAGTAGGAATGATTCCCAGGTTGATGGTTCCCCCAAGAATATTATTCAAAAGATTGGCTTTGTTTTTCAGCTCATTGACAGATTCTATAATAACCTTAGCCTGATCAATAATCTGCAGCCCTACATCTGTAGTACGAATCGGGTGGGTAGTTCTGTCGAAAACCTTCACATCCAGTTCATCCTCAAATTTCTGTATCATGGCACTTAACGTAGGTTGGGTAATAAAACACGCCTGAGCGGCTTTACCAAAATGTTTATACTTATCAACAGCGATAAGATACTCCAGTTGCTGAATGTTCATTTGATTAATATTATCTATTACAAAGATATAACGTTTTTGCTATTAGCAATTAAAAATTCAAGTAAATTTGACATTCATTACCTTTACACTCGGATTTAGAAAAACAAAAAACATTTATACAAATCATCAATGATATGGATTCTAAAAAATTAACGTTAAGTAACGGCACGCCTTATTTTGAGCATCAGGATTCACAGACGGTAGGACCAAGAGGCCCGGTATTGCTGCAAGATTTTATTCTTCAGGAAAATCTTGCCCATTTCGTTAGGGAAAGAATTCCTGAAAGGATTGTGCATGCCAAAGGAAGCGGAGCATACGGAACTTTTACCGTAACTCATGATATCAGCCAGTACACGAAAGCAAAACTGTTCTCACAAGTTGGAAATTCATGCAGAATGTTTGCCCGGTTTTCTACTGTAGGAGGAGAAAAAGGAAGCGCAGATACCGCAAGAGACCCACGAGGATTTGCCTTAAAATTTTATACAGAAGATGGAAACTGGGATCTTGTAGGAAATAATACGCCGGTATTCTTTATTAAGGATGCAAAAAAATTCCCGGACTTTATTCATACTCAGAAAAGACTTCCAAAAACCAATTTGAAAAGCGCCACCATGATGTGGGATTTCTGGAGTTTAAATCCTGAATCTCTTCATCAGGTCCTTATATTAATGTCAGACAGAGGTACACCTTACGGATACCGACATATGCATGGCTTCGGATCTCATACTTTCTCTATGATCAATGATAAAAATGAAAGAGTATGGGTGAAATTCCACTTCAAAACAAAACAGGGAGTAAAAAATTTCACAGATGAAGAGGCGGGAAAAATGGCGGGTGAAAATCCGGACTTTGCACAGGAAGATCTGTGCAATGCTATTGAAAATGGAGATTTCCCAAAATGGACGATGTATATTCAGGTAATGACTGAGGAACAGGCAAAAGATTTTAGATGGAATCCTTTTGATGTGACAAAAGTATGGTTCCATGATGATTTCCCTTTGATCGAAGTAGGAGAAATGGAGCTTAATGAAGTTCCTGTTAATTATTTTGCCCATGTGGAGCAATCTACTTTCTCACCCAGCAGCCTGATTAACGGAATCAGCTTCTCACCAGACAAAATGCTGCAGGGAAGATTATTCTCTTATCCTGATGCACACCGATACAGAGTTGGAGTGAACTCGCACCAGCTGGAAGTAAACAGATGTCCTTTTGCAGTCAACAATTACCAGAGAGACGGCTATATGGCAGATTCAAGCCAATATCAGGATAAGCCTAATTACCATCCTAACAGCTTTGATGACATCCAAGCGGATTCTAATTATAAAAACTTCGAGTATGAGCTGGATAGTGCTCATGTTGCAAGCTATAACAGAAATGATAACGACAGTGATCATTATACTCAGCCGGGACTTCTTTATTCAAAAGCAATGAATGCAGAAGACAGAGATCATCTGATCAAAAATATCATAGGCAGTATGAAGGGAATCAGCGGGCCAAAAAAAGATGAGATCATTAACCGACAATTATGTCATTTTTTCCGTGCCAATATTGAGCTTGGCATGAAAGTAGCTTCTCAACTAAACGTCAATATTGATGCAAATATGATGAATCATTCCAAATAATCATATTGAACAATAAATAAAAAAAAAGGAAAAAAATCTTATTTTTTTTCCTTTTTTTTGTAAAAAATTCATAATTTGCAAAGGATGATATTTTAAAGTGGAAAAATGAGTTACGAAAATATATTATTAAAAAAAGAAGATAAATTATCTATTATTACCATAAATAGACCTGAAAGTTTAAATGCTTTAAATGCAAAAACAATCCAGGAAATCAGTGCCGCAATGGATGAGCTTAATGCTGATACTTCCTGCAGGGTAATTATTCTTACCGGAAGTGGAGAAAAATCCTTCGTTGCCGGAGCTGACATCAAGGAATTCAGTAATTTCGGACAGGAAAAAGCTGAAGAATTAGCGAGAAACGGACAAAATACATTGTTCAATAAAATTGAAAACATGTCCAAACCTGTCATTGCAGCCGTAAACGGATTTGCATTAGGGGGAGGTTTAGAGCTTGCCATGGCATGCCACATCAGATATGCATCGGAAAACGCCAGACTGGGGCTTCCTGAAGTAACGCTGGGATTAATTCCGGGATATGGAGGAACACAGAGGCTTCCAAAGCTTGTCGGAAAAGGTATTGCCAACGAAATGATCTTCTCTGCCAAAATGATTCCTGCTCAAAAAGCAAAGGAAATCGGACTGGTAAACGAAGTATACTCTATCGAAGAATTATTAACAAAAACGAAAGAATTAGCAAACACCATTGCCTACAATTCACCAATGGCAATATCTAAGGCAATAAATGCCGTAAATTTATCTGATACGGATAAAGGTTTTGAAACTGAAATTAAATATTTTGGAGAACTTTTTGAAATGGAAGATAAGAAAGAAGGAGTTACTGCGTTTCTAGAGAAGAGAAAGCCTAACTTTTAATCTTTCAAAAGATTTTAATCCAAATTATTTCGAAAAAAAACAATGCTGCGGTATGAATAAGTTTGATAAAGCTTATCTAAAAATGGCTCAGGAATGGGCAAAACTCTCCTACTGTAAGAGAAAACAGGTGGGAGCTCTTATCGTAAAAGATAGGATGATTATTTCAGATGGTTACAACGGGACTCCCTCGGGATTCGAAAACTGCTGTGAAGATGGAGAAGGGAAAACACACTGGTACGTATTGCATGCTGAAGCGAACGCTATATTAAAGCTGGCCGCTTCTACTCAATCTGCAAAAGGGGCAACGTTATATCTGACGCTGTCTCCCTGCAAAGAATGTAGTAAACTTATTCTGCAGGCAGGAATTGCAAGACTGGTGTATATTAATGAGTATTCGGATGACGATGGAATATCGTTCCTGAGGAACCATAACATTGAAATAGAACAAATATCGGACTGTGAACTAAAAAAATAAGCACAAATGACTTGGGATGAAAAGATCAAAGATTTTGAAATATTTCTTCGTTTCGAAAGAAATTTTTCAGAAAACACACTCGACGCCTATGTTCGGGACATTAAGAAATTAAAAGATTACGCAGAAGAAGATCTGGCAAACGTCGGTCCAGATTCAATCGATTACGAGAACCTGCAGGAATACATTTTCAATCTTTCCAAACAGAAATTCAGTGAGAGATCGCAAGCAAGATGGATATCTTCCATCAAAGCATTTTTCAAATTTCTGCTGGAGGATGAGTATCGAGAAGACAATCCTGCAACGCTACTTGAAGGTCCTAAATTGGGACTATATCTACCTGATACCTTAAGCCTTACTGACATCAACAAAATTATTGCTGCTATTGAGATGAATACCGATCTCGGAAAAAGAAACCACTCCATTATAGAGGTTCTATATGGCTGCGGGCTTCGTGTTTCCGAACTGATTGATCTGAAGATCTCCAATATCAACTTTAAAGAGCAATATATCAAGGTACACGGAAAAGGAAACAAAACCCGTTTTGTTCCTTTGGCCGATTATACCGCTGATTTGCTTGAAAATTATATCAAAGAGGTACGTTCAAAAGGTAAGATCAACAAGAAATATGAAGACACTCTGTTTTTGAACAGCCGTGGAACATCGATGTCCAGAGTAATCGTATTTCTTATTATTAAAGAACTTACAGATAAAGCTGGGGTTAACAAAAAAATATCTCCACACACCTTCAGACATTCTTTTGCCACTCATTTATTACAGAATGGGGCAGATTTACGTTATATTCAGGAAATGCTGGGACACTCCAGTATTACCACAACAGAAATCTATACGCATCTGAAAACCGAAGAATTAAGGGATGTTATTTTAAGTTATCACCCGAGAAATATTAATATTGCTCAATGAAACTATTGAAATATTGTCCAAGCTGTGGCAAAGAGACTCTACATTGGGACGGCGAAAAAAAATGGAGTTGTCCGGAATGTGGTTTTACCCTGTATAACAACGTGGCAGGCGCTGTAGCGGTTGTCATCAAATGTGGTGATGAAATTTATCTTACCAGAAGAAACAGAGACCCTAAGAAGGGGAAACTTGATCTTGCCGGAGGATTTGTTGACCCTAAAGAAAGTGCAGAAGAAACCTGTAAAAGAGAGCTTTTTGAAGAACTTCAGCTTGATATTGATATTTCAACCCTGAAATACCTTACCAGCCTTCCGAATATTTATCAATACAAAGAAATTGACTACAATACAATCGATCTCTTTTATGAGTATACTGTTTCGGAAAAGTTTCAGGTAAATCTTGAACTCTCAGAGATCTCAGAAGCGGTTTGGATTCCTTTACAGGATCTTAATCTTGAAGATATTGCTTTTGATTCTCAGAAGAGATTTTTTGAGGGGTATTTAAAGAAATAATTTTTGTAATATATTCTCTCGTAGATTTTGCAAATTGAGCAGATTGGAAAACACAATCCCCTGCTGGATCGGCAAAATCTGCGAGAGTTTTTTTATGATGTAAATTAATAGGTTTTATTCTTCAGCATTTCTTCAAAATACTGAATCAGCAATGCTCTTTCCGCCTCTGAAAGGTTGGCTTCTTTATGATAGACAATATATCCAGGCATTGGCATTGTCTTGTTTTGGATAGTCTGAACAATCTTAGTAAGCATACTCTCCTTTAAATCCTTATTATATGTTTCCCAGGTAGAAAAATTAATATGCTCCCGGCCTTCATTCACATGGCTTTTTACAGACCATGATACGGGGGCAATAAAAGCATATTTCGGATAGACTGTTTCATTGGAATGACAGTCATAACATGCATTTTTAAGCAGTGTTGCTATCTTTTCGGGGGTTTTCTTTGCAACAACGAAGTTCTTGGCAGAATCAACAGGCTGATTAGTCCTGTCAATAGGAACAAACTGAATAAGGGCAAAGCCCACTAATATCCAAAATATGATTTTCTTAGCCATCTTTTTCTGCTTACTTTGCCGGAGTTAGAACGGCATTACCGGATTTAAATTCTTTTTTCAGCGGTTGCTTCACTTCAGTAGGTGCAGCAGGTACAGAAGTTTCTGGTACTGAAGTTGAAGTTGAAGACGGTGCTGAATTGGTTGATGTTCCTTTAGGACTATCAAGAGTTCTGGCATCCTTCAAATCCCAATCTTCTCTTGTTTCCCACAATCCTCTGACAACTAATTTTTTATAGAAAATATAGGCATCTTCGGCGAAAATATCATTCGCAAAATCGGCTTCATCCCAATACTTGTTTTCATTGTTATCAACCAGTATTCTTACAATGTATTCTCCTGGCTTCAGAATATCAAATTTTACATTATTTCCTTTTAAGTATTTCTGATACGCTATTTTATCGGAAGAATCTACCAGCTGGATCCAGTAACTGGTGGCCGGCGCATTCTGAATAGAGAATTCAACACTTCCAAACTGATCTACTTTAGCAATATCAAAATCAAAACGTTTTGATTGGGTATTTTTTGCGTAGAATGAAGATACAGTTTCCTTAGGAACAGTAAGTTCATAGCTTTTTCCCATCACAAAATCCGATTGAACATGAATCTGGTAAGGGTTAGTTTCTGAAATTTTAGCGGTGAATGGTAACGTTGTTAAGCTGTCACCTTTAATTTTTAATGTCCACTTTGAAGGATCAATTTTATCTACGATATAGTTTGATGCAATTTTTAAGTCTGCTTTTGGAGCCAATGAAGTTCCGTCGTTATCACTAAAGACATCCATCGCATTTTTCTTATTGTATTTGTAAAATAAAGATACGCTGTAGGCACTATCTTTTTTCACCCCTTTATTATGAGTAAATGTGAGTTTTTCGTTGGCTGTCTGCCCCACATCATCTTTTACCGCATCAAACCATATTCTTACAGAGTCGGATTTTGGATTGTGCATTATTTTGATATCCTTCAATTTTTCATTCAATGACTGAACTTTTACTTCATCAGGATGACCTTCAAATGTCATTAAAATACCCCCTGCAATTTCTTTCATTTCTGAATACTTCACAGCCTTTTTGGAAGGATATACCTTTAATTTTAACCCAGAAATAGACTTTTCAACATCTACAGGATCTTTCTGAAACCCAACCTTTTCTTTTCCAGGATCATACATTGAATTTCCGTTCTCATCATCAAAAGCTATAATTTTATACTTTCCAGGGGTCAGATAATTTAATTCATAATATCCATCTTCATCTACCTTGGTAATATAGTAAGGCTTTTTCTTGTAATCCATCGTATCTTTTACCTGATACAATCCAACTACCAGTTTATTTTCAGTTGTTGTCTTCTTTTTGATATCAAAAGCGTCACTTACCTCACCACTGATATAAAGATCATCCAGTTTATCTCCTGTAGAAAAAGCAAAATTGAAATACCTCAATATGTTCGACTCGTTATTATCTACAATTGAATTTCCGAAATTGAAATTATAAGTCGTATTGGCCTGAAGCGTATCTGTCCATTGGATCAGTACAAATTTATTAGCAATATTGGAAGGAAGAATCCTTGTTATATTTTTAATAGGCGGCGAAATAATCAGATTTTTATTGATATCCTTCAATGTCACATACTCATCAAAATCCAGGCGGAGTTCGTGAATATCTTTTTTAACATTAATTCTTGTGGTATCAATGTTTGCACTTAAAAACCTTGGTGCTAGAGTATCTTTAGGCCCTCCGACAGGAGACCCTACTCTTGCACATGAGTGTACAAGAAAACAGATAACGAATAATAAAAGAAACCTTTTCATGAAAATGTTTAAGCAAAAGTAAACATTATTCTCCAAAAACTTCCTGTCCGGAATTCAAAGTATCTTTATTGTCGTTCATAACTGTATGAAGCTTCTCCTTTTGTAAAGGGAAATCTTCGAATAATCCGGACAATGCAAGGGCTGTATATACTTTGTTTGAATATTTGTTTCCAATCGCAACAATGGTCACTTTAGATTTTAAAAGGTGGGCAAATACCGAGTTGGTCCCATGCCACCATCCATTGTGATAAGTCAGTTTTTCTCCATTATCAAATATTTTCATTCTGAATCCCAGTCCATAATTATTCATTCCCATCTTTTCATTGCTATAAGGCGTAAATACCATCTGCATCAATTCGGGTTTCAGGAAGTTTTTTGAAAACATTGCTTTTGAGAAATTGTACAAGTCTCTTGGTGTAGTGTACACATTTTTATCTCCATAAATAAGATCAAGTCTGTCCAAGGGATAAAGCTTGTTTGCTCCATAATAAAAAGACTGTGAAGCTGTAGGAATATCTTTTTCCTGGAAAATGTAAGTATGAGTCATTTTCAACGGAGTGAAAACCATTTCTTTCATGGCCTGTGGAAAAGGAGTTTTGGTCACTTTTTCAATCAATAAAGCCAATAAAGCAAAGTTGGTATTGCAATACATAAATCCTGTATCCGTATCTCTCGCCAGGTCAGGTTTATATTTGATAATCATATTCAATACATCCTGATTGGTAATAAACGGCTTGGATATTTCTGCCGGAGCGGGCTGTATTTTAGTAATAAAATATTCGTATTTCGGAAGACCGCTTCTTTGATCCAGCAGGGTCTGAACGGTAACATTCGGATAAGGGAACCCTGGAAAAAACTGGGTAAGATGATCGGTAAGTTTTATTTTTCCGGCTTCTACAAGTTTCATCATTGCCATTGCCGTCAAAGTTTTTGAAACTGAAGCTACGTGCAAAGGGGTATTTTTATCAATCGGCATCTGGTTTCCTTCTCTTCCGAAACCTCTGTAATTTTCATAGAGAATTTCATCTCCTTTGGCCACAAGAATTCCACCGCTAAGGTCGCCTCCTTCCCAAATTTTCTTATAATACTGATCTATATAACTTACTGTTGTCTGCCTATTCAAAAGCTGCCCATCACCTTTTGTGAAAACACTTCCGAGGTCCACATCTCCATAGTTAGGAAGATTGGTCGTATTTTCAGCTGAAACATCTTTAGCTTCAGTCTTTTTTTTACAGGAAAATATTGATAAAAGAACAGTTAGGATAAGTATAAAATTACGCGTCGTCATGAGATTCAAAATGAGCGGCAATTTAATAAAACTCGAAAATAAATAATAAATAAGAGGGGGACATTATGAATTATTTAACATAAATAAGAGGAAAAGTAAAATTTTGAAGAGGTGAAACGGCTAAAATGTGAAATAAAAAAGAGGGCAAAGGAAGCCAATAAGTAAACTTACCAATTAACCTCCTCAGCTTTCTTAGCTTGTAAGTCTAGCAATACGAAGCTACAATTTTATCTACAATAAACTGAGCCAGCTTTTCTTTACTCTGATGAGTCCAGCCGGCGATATGCGGCGTTACAATTGCTTTTTCAGATTCGAGAAGGTATTTTAAGTCTTCATTTTCTACTTCAATATTCTCGAAAGAAGATTTTTCGTATTCCAATACATCCAGACAGGTACCTTTTACTTTTCCTGACTTCAAGGCTTCTACTAAACTTTTAGTTTTCACATTCTTTCCTCTTGCTGTATTCACAAAATAAAAGTCGTTTTTCATTTCTGCGATGAATGTCTCATCAATAAGATAATGAGTTTCCGAAGTCAAAGGAATATGCAAGCTTACAACTTCTGCAGACTGCTTCAGCTCTTCCAGAGAAACCTGTGTACCATACTCGTCTGAAAGACCGGGAAGTATATCATGGAAAATCACCTTACATCCGAATCCGGAAAGTCTTTTAGCAGTTGCTTTTCCCATATTTCCATATCCAATCAATCCTACTGTTTTTCCCAGTAATTCATCTCCTCTGTTTTCTTCACGTTTCCAGATGCCGTTTTTCACTTCCTGAGAAGCAATAAAAAGTCTGTTCATGATGACAAGCAGCATTCCTACCACATGTTCTGCCACAGAATCTCTGTTTCCTTCCGGAGAATTGATCAATTGTATACCCAGCTTTTCAGCAACAGGAATATCAATGTTTTCCATTCCGGCGCCTACTCTTGCAATAAACTTCAGGTTCTTCCCTTTTTCCAGAAAGTTTCTGTCTAATGGAATACGGCTTCTGATGATAATCCCGTCGTAATTCTCAATCTTATCACAAACCTCATCATAGGACGACGTAAAATCCTCTTCCAAAATAAAATTTTGAGCCAAAAGCTGCTCGGTAATAAGAGGATGATTTTTATCTAAAAGAAGTATTTTCATTTTTAATTTAAACACAAATGACACAAATTGATTTCACAAATAACACAAGTTATAATATTCCATTAATAACTCTTTTTACACCATTTTTAAATTGAATTGTATTGAAGTTAATCAACATTCCAAGCTTACAATGGCTTAAGCGGAGATAGGTAAGTATTTGTGCTAGGTGAATATCATGTAATGACTCCACAGATTTTATTTCCAGCACAAATTTTTTCTCAATCAGAAAGTCAAGCCTATAACCAACATCCAACTTTACTTCATCGTAGATTAATGGCATTGGCTTTTGCCTTTCTACAAGAAGATCATGCTTATTTAATTCATAAAACAGACATTCTTCATAAGCACTTTCCAAAAGTCCCGGGCCTAAAACTTTATGAACCAAATATCCTGATTCATAAACAATTTTTGATATATCATTTTCTGAAATATCCATTTTAATTATTTTTTCATTGTATGTGGCAGGAACCATTTGTGAAAATTCGTGCCAAACATTTGTGTTTTTTGTGTTTACAAGATTCTTATTTCTTGTCTTTCTTAGACTCCTGTGGTTCCTGGAATAGTTTTTTAAGCTCTACAGATTCCAAAGGCTTCATTCTTCCGGAAAGAATCAATGAAAGTTCTTTTCTACGGAATGCCGCAGCAAATCTTTCTTTTTCCTCTTCTGTTTCAGGAATCATTTCTGGAATAGGAATTGGACGGTTGAATTCATCTACTGCCACGAAAGTATAAATACCAGCATTGGTATGAATTTTCTTCTGATTGATTGGATCATCCAACCATACATCTACATACACTTCCATAGAAGTAGAGAATGCTCTGGAAACTTTGGATTCCAACACCACTACTCCTCCTTCCGGAATCGGATGATTGAAAGATACGTGGTTTACAGAGGCTGTTACTACTCTTCTTTCGCAGTGTCTTGCTGCAGAAATAGACGCACAACGGTCCATTTTTGCTAAAAGCTCACCACCAAAAAGATTTCTTAAAGAATTGGTTTCGTTCGGCAGAACGATATTAGTCATAATAGTCAGAGATTCTGACGCTTTTTTTATTTTTGCCATTTAGTCTTAGTGTTGTTTGGAACAGCCGGAGCAGATTGTGTTGCTTTTGCGGCAGGTTTTACAAGTGAATCTTTTTTCAAAGAATCTGAAACAGATGCTTCAGGGGTATGAGCCATTATCTTAATGGTATCTTTTACAATTCTGTGGGTAGAAGTCTGCACAGAAACCTTATTGAAAGATTTTTTCCCAAAAAGAAGTTCCTGTTGGGTAAATGCCAGATATACAATTCCCAGAACCGGAATTATCAGAAGGAAAATCCATAGAATTGTTTTCTTGAACTTAAAATCTTTTTCGCGGTTGACTGAAGCATTTACCTTTTCCCCATTGTTGATATCTGAAAATCTAATTTCTTCCAATCCATAGAAGTCCGGGTGTCCAGCTTCTATCCTTTTTCCTTTAAAATGGGTATGTCCTTCTTCAATGAAGACCGTTCCAAGATTTTGAATTTCAAGAACCTGCTCGGCCTGAAGTTTTTTCTTCCAAAAATCTGTCTGAATTTTCAGGTCACTTCTGGAAGCTTCCAGGGACATCTGTTTTTGTTCTGCAATAAAAACAGTAAGATCTTCAGTCTTTACTTCGTAGTCTATTGTCAATTCAATCTGACTGGCTGGAGGCAGGATACTCCCATTTTCGGAATTGATAATTGCCTTAGAATTTTTCAGGGAAAACACCCCAAAGCCTGGAACCGTGGCAGTTCCAAATTGTTTTAAATATTCTAAAATGTATGCTGAAATATTCATTTGGCAGCAAATTTATAACTTTTTCATGACTTTTTAAGATATTTAACGGATATAAAAAAAGACTGCCGAAACAGTCTTTTGAGTATTCTATATTAAAATGGGAATACTGTTATTTAAACTTCTTTTTTTAAGCTTAGCAATTAATATGAAAAGAGTAAAAAGACAAAATTATAAATGCACTTTCTGATATCCTTTCTGCTTTCTTGCTCATCTAACTTTCAGTTTATTGAATTTTCCAGCTTATTCCGAACATAAAATTAGTTCCTGCCTGTGAAAAGTATAATGGATTCCCTTCATCATTAATAGAACCATTGTTCACATATTTTTTATTGAACAGGTTATTCACCAACAATTTTAATGCAATATCATTGTTACCAATTTTAAACTGGTACTGCGCATTAAAGTCAGTAAGGAAATAATCTTTAAGCTCTAAGTTTTTATCTTCCGTATTATCTATGTATTGTTTTCCTACATATTGGTTCATTAAAGCAAACTGGAAATTTCGAGTTGGATTAAATTTCACGCCCAAATTAGCAATCATATTCGGAGAAAATGAAATCTGAGTATTTCCCAGACTTACCGGTGCATCTCCAACTTCAATATTAAAATCCTGATTTCTGTTCTGGCTTAACGTTAGATTTCCTGAAACTTCCCATTGTTTAGATAGTTTTGCCAATGCCCCTATTTCAACCCCTCTCCTGTAACTCTTTCCTGAATTGGTTCTGATAAATGCTCCCACATTATTAAGTTGGCCATTCAAAACCAATTGATTAACATAGTACATATAATAGACATTCGCTGTTAAGGATAAAAATCCAAACTGCTTTTCCAGGCCGGCTTCAAAATCATGAAGCTTTTCCGGCTTAACATCATTGTTGGCCATAATATCATCTCTGTTCGGCTCTCTATGGGCATGTGCATAGGATAAGAATATCTTTCCGCCATTGATTTTATAATTCACCCCAGCTTTTGGATTAAAGAACAGCCAGTTTTTATCCAAATCAGCTCCTTCCCCATCTCCTGCCATTAAAATCTTAGTATTATAATTGATGCTTCTAAGCTGCACATCACCGAAGAATTCAAAATTTTCCATTCTGAACAATGCTTTAGCAAAACCAGAAACTTCATTCTTCACAGAGCGATTTCTATAATATTCACTTTCGTCAATCTGCGGATAAAACACTCCGGTAACATTTCCGTAGTGTCTTCCATAATACTGATTGGCAACTGCTCCAAAGTTTAAATCAAGGTTTTCAAACTTACCGTAAAGCGTTGAAACAACACCATAAAAATCATTATTCAGCCATTTTTTTCTGATAAAATCTGATTTTTTAATAGTTTGTCCACCCTCTATAATGTCAGGCAGATTATATTTTGAGAAAGAACTTCTCTGTTTGTAGTTTTCGTAATATCCTTTTCCTTTGGTGTAATGAAAAGTAGTTTCTAAGTTCCAGCGGTCATCAAATTTTTGTTCCCAAAGCAACTGATAATGATTCTGCCTGTAGTTATCTGTTTCGTTATCATAGAAACCTGTAACGTTCCCATTGACATCCCTGATTGCCCCAGAATTATTGAATCTTGGATTTGTTTCCCATACTTCTCTACTGATCCCGTTCCAGGCCTGATAGGTTTTTTCTTTTCCACCAAAAGCCATTAAACGTAATTTGGTTTTCCCCTCTTCAAACAAAGCTGTAAAATTATAAGAATGCAAATCTGACGAAGCTCTGTCTATATATCCATCAGAGTGAATACGGGTATATCTTCCCATTACAGAAAGACGATTCTTCCAGAATTTCCCGGAACCTGCCTCTGCTGAATATTTATAGGTATTAAAAGAACCGTAGCTATCATCCGTTTTAAAATAAAACTTTTCTTCCGGCTCTCTTGAAATCACATTGATACTTGCCCCAAAGGCAGAAACCCCATTATTGGAAGTCCCTACTCCTCTTTGAATAACAATCTGTGATGCAGAGCTTGTTAAGTCCGGAACATTAACGAAAAACGTTCCCTGGCTTTCAGAATCATTGTAAGGAACACCGTTCATCATTACATTAATTGCTGATCCTGATACGCCACGAATTCTAAAACCAGTATATCCTACTCCATTTCCCGCATCTGAAGTGGAAATGATGGAAGTTTGATTTTTTAAAAGAATAGGAAGATCCTGCCCCAAATTTTTTCCGTCTAAATCTTTCTGAACATTGATAATTTCCTTAGCAACAGGAAGTCTTTTGGTAAAATTGACCGCTTCAATTTCCCTGATTTTCAGGGAGTCCTTTTGTTGAGCCTGTATAAAGGCTACAGAGCCTACAGTAAGCCCTAAAAAAAATAATCCTTTCATTCTATAAATCTTTAACATTTAATGAATAAAAGGGGATCGATAAGATATTATACAGATTAGACCTCTAATAAGTCTACGTCCCTAAACAGCATTACCTGTTCCAGGTTCATTGGGTATAATCTCAGCCTGTTAAAGCACCCCTTTATTTCAGCCGCAAAATTACAAAAAATATATGAGATATGAGCGAATGGATATCAACGATAAGATTCGGGCTGTCAGGGTCGTGATATTAGGTTTTTAAGACAGAAAAACATTCTGGAAAATACGAGTTATTAATTTCTTAGTAGGTTTTGTTATTTGCATCAATGTAGTAGTAATTTGCTCCATCTTTCGTCACTTCAAACATTTTACCCAGCTTCCAGCTGAAATTTCTTTTAATATTGGCGTATTCAAAAGGAATGATGACCTTATTATTAACATCTATCACTCCAAATTTATCATTATTGGAGGCGATAATCATTGGATTGGATACATCATCCCCTTCAAGGATGAACAAATACTGATATTGAGGGTAGATTTGAAACTGTCTGTAATCGGCAGCATTGACAAACTTTGACTTTTCAATGATTCCATAAAAGCCATTCAGAATATAGGCTTGAAATAACTGCTGTTTATATTCTTCGAATTTACATTTTCCAAAATCTGCTTCTTTGAACTGGTAAACTCTCTTTCCGGATTGATCTACACGGTAAGAGATCATTTCTTTTTCTACTGTCGCATAGTCTTTTGTCCCAAATTTTCTGATTTTTTCATTGGGAGAGTTCAAAAGATTGCAGTCTTCATAAAAAAATACAGCAATATGATATTCCGGTTGAATGATGAATTTCCCGTTCTGGTTGACATATCCAAAATTAACCCCTTTCTTTTTAGGAATCAAAACAGGGATATCTTTATTGATAATTACCAAATCAGGATTGGGTTTATTTGTCGTAATCCCTTTTTTCATCATGGTCTTAGTCCCCTTTCCCGCGGGTTTTTTCTTCACAGATTTGACCTGTGAGAAAACGAAAACCGAAACAAAAAAGCACAAAACATTCAGGATATTTTTCATATTCACCATATCGTTTACAAAAATACGCCCAAAAATAGATATTATAAAATTCATATTTATAAAGAATCTAAATAATTTCATTCTGATAAAATAGTAAAATTTCGTAATTTTGGGGAACATTTTGAATTGTTTAATAATTTTAAAACTTTTAAAAAAGCGTAGATTATTTTGACTTTAGCCCCGGTTCATGTTGCCCATTAAAATGCAAGAAATCAAAATGTTATTATTGTATTTTTATACAAACCGGTAAAGAAGTCACCTTATAAACAAATATTTTAATCTACCTTTAATATTGAAAGACTTCTATTATGAATATTTATAAGGATTACATCAAAGAAATTGAAGAAAGAAAAACCCAAGGGCTTCATCCAAAGCCAATCGATGGTGCTGAATTACTAAGCGAAATCATTTCGCAAATTAAAGATTCAGGTAACGAATATCGAGCAGATTCTCTTAACTTTTTTATTTACAACACACTGCCTGGAACGACAAGTGCTGCGGGGGTAAAAGCTAAATTTTTAAAGGAAATCATCCTTGGTGAATCCGTAATAGAAGAAATCTCTCCTGCTTATGCATTTGAGTTATTATCTCATATGAAAGGAGGTCCTTCCATTGAAGTATTGCTTGATCTGGCTTTAGGTGACAATCCTGCTACTACAAAAGAAGCAGCAAATGTCCTTAAGACACAGGTTTTCCTTTATGAGGCAGACACTACCCGTTTAAAAGAAGCATTCGAAAGCGGTAATGAAATCGCAAAAGAAATTCTTGAAAGCTATGCACAGGCTGAATTTTTTACAAAACTGCCAGAAGCTGCAGAAGAAATAAAAGTAGTTACTTTTATAGCTGGTGAAGGAGATATATCAACCGATTTACTTTCTCCGGGTAACCAGGCTCACTCCCGTTCTGACCGTGAACTTCACGGTAAGTGTATGATTACTCCTCAGGCTCAGGAAGAAATTAAAGCTTTACAGGCACAGCATCCTGATGCAAGCGTAATGCTTATCGCAGAAAAAGGAACAATGGGAGTAGGTTCTTCTAGAATGTCGGGAGTAAATAATGTTGCTCTTTGGACAGGTAAGCAGGCAAGCCCATACGTACCCTTTGTAAACATTGCTCCAATTGTAGCAGGAACCAATGGTATTTCTCCAATTTTCCTTACAACAGTTGACGTTACCGGAGGTATTGGTATCGATCTTAAAAACTGGGTGAAGAAAGTAGACGAAAACGGAAACCCTATTCGTAACGAAAATGGGGATGTAGTTCTTGAAGAAGCTTATTCAGTAGCTACAGGAACTGTTTTAACAATTAATACAAAAGAAAAGAAATTATATAACGGAGATAAAGAACTTATCGACCTTACGAAGTCTTTCACACCACAAAAGATGGAATTCATCAAAGCAGGTGGATCTTACGCTATCGTATTCGGTAAGAAGCTACAGACATTTGCAGCTCAGCTTTTAGGAATTGAAGCTCCTACAGTATTTGCTCCATCAAAAGAAATTTCTCACGAAGGACAAGGACTTACTGCTGTAGAAAAAATCTTCAACAGAAATGCGGTGGGAACTACTCCAGGAAAAGTATTGCACGCAGGTTCAGACGTTCGTGTACAGGTAAATATTGTTGGATCTCAGGATACAACAGGTTTGATGACTTCTCAGGAGCTTGAATCAATGGCTGCGACAGTGATCTCTCCAATTGTTGACGGTGCTTATCAGTCAGGATGTCACACTGCTTCAGTGTGGGATAAAAAAGCTCAGGCTAATATTCCTAAACTGATGAAGTTCATGAATGAATTTGGTTTGATTACAGCCCGTGACCCTAAAGGTGAATACCACGCGATGACGGACGTAATCCACAAAGTTCTTAACGACATTACGGTAGATGAGTGGGCGATTATTATTGGGGGTGACTCTCACACAAGAATGTCGAAAGGAGTAGCTTTCGGAGCTGACTCAGGAACCGTTGCTCTTGCATTAGCTACAGGTGAAGCTTCTATGCCTATTCCTGAATCTGTGAAAGTAACTTTCAAAGGAAACATGAAAGAACACATGGATTTCCGTGATGTGGTTCATGCAACCCAAGCTCAGATGCTAAAGCAATTTGGAGGTGAAAACGTATTCCAGGGTAGGATTATTGAGGTTCATATCGGAACGCTGCCTGCTGACCAGGCATTTACATTTACAGACTGGACAGCTGAGATGAAAGCAAAAGCTTCTATCAACATTTCTGAAGACAATACTTTGATCGAATCATTGGAAATTGCAAAAAGCAGAATCCAGATTATGATTGATAAAGGTATGGATAACCACAATCAGGTTCTTCAAGGATTAATTGATAAGGCAGACAAGAGAATTGCTGAAATAAGATCTGGCGAAAAACCAGCGTTAACTCCGGATGCAAATGCTAAATATTATGCTGAAGTAGTTGTAGATCTTGACATCATCGTAGAACCTATGATTGCTGACCCGGATGTAAACAACGAAGATGTTTCCAAGAGATATACTCACGATACCATCAGAGATCTTTCTTACTATGGAGGTGAGAAAAAAGTGGATCTTGGTTTCGTAGGATCTTGTATGGTTCACAAAGGAGACCTTAAGATTGTTTCTCAAATGCTTAAAAACCTTGAAAAGCAACAAGGAAAAGTAGAATTCAATGCTCCTCTTGTAGTAGCAGCACCTACTTATAACATCATTGACGAGCTAAAGGCAGAGGGAGACTGGGAAGTATTAGAGAAATATTCAGCTTTTGAATTTGATGACAATACTCCAAAAGGAGAAGCTCGTGTTGAATACAAAAACGTAATGTACTTAGAGCGTCCCGGATGTAACCTTTGTATGGGTAACCAGGAAAAAGCAGCTAAAGGAGATACTGTATTGGCAACTTCTACGCGTCTTTTCCAGGGAAGAGTGGTTGAAGATTCTGAACGTAAAAAAGGAGAATCTCTGCTTGCTTCGACTCCGGTAGTTGTTCTTTCTGCTATCATTGGAAGAATCCCTAGCATCGATGAATATAAAGCGGCTGTTGAAGGTATTGACCTTACAACGTTTGTACCTTCCATTAAAGAATTGACAAGTACAAGCGCTCACTAACAGAATTAATTGATAAGTCGCAAGACTATTGAATGTTATATAAATGAAAGATTTTAGTCCTTTAGGATTTAAAATCTTTCATTTTTTTGTTTAGAATGTTTCTATTTTAAGAGAAATACATTTTTTTTTCGACAAAACCGAGAAAATAGAATCTATTTTTTCTTAAATTGAAAGTTATAAAATCTCTCGGTTTTATAATCAAAACCATCCCTATTTATGGATTATAGGAACGTTTTTTGATGTATAAAAAAATGATTTTTCTTTCTCAGCATAAGAGAAAGAAGCATTAACGGAAAAAGAACAAAACTAAAATACGATATGACTTTTGATATTGATATGATCAAAAAGGTGTACGAGCGTTACCCGGAAAGAATTGCTGCGGCAAGAAAAATCGTGGGAAAACCTCTTACCCTTTCAGAAAAAATCCTTTATACCCACCTTTGGGAAGGAAATGCTACACAAGAATATGAAAGAGGAAACTCTTATGTAGACTTTGCACCAGACAGAGTAGCAATGCAGGATGCCACTGCGCAGATGGCACTTTTACAGTTCATGCAGGCAGGAAAAACTAAAGTTGCTGTTCCTTCAACGGCACACGCGGATCACCTGATCCAGGCGAAAGTAGGTGCTGATAAAGATTTACAGGAAGGTATTAACAAAAACTCTGAGGTATTCAACTTCTTAAGCTCAGTATGTGATAAATACGGCATCGGATTCTGGAAACCAGGGGCAGGTATTATTCACCAGGTTGTCTTGGAGAATTATGCTTTCCCGGGAGGAATGATGATTGGTACCGACTCTCACACCGTAAATGCAGGAGGACTAGGAATGGTTGCTATTGGTGTAGGAGGTGCTGATGCAGTAGATGTAATGGCAGGAATGGCATGGGAGCTTAAAATGCCTAAACTTATCGGGGTAAAATTAACCGGTAAAATGAATGGATGGACGTCTGCAAAAGATGTCATCTTAAAAGTTGCAGGAATTCTTACCGTAAAAGGAGGTACAGGATGTATCGTAGAGTATTTCGGTGAAGGGGCAGAATCTCTTTCCGCAACCGGTAAAGGGACTATCTGTAATATGGGTGCTGAGATCGGAGCTACGACTTCTACTTTCGGATACGATGATTCTATGAGAAGATATCTTGCTGCGACAGGAAGACAGGATGTGGTAAATGCCGCTGATACTATTGCAGAACACTTAACAGGGGATGCTGAAGTATACGCAAACCCGGAACAATATTTTGACCAGTTAATAGAAATCAACCTTTCTGAACTGACTCCCCACCTAAACGGACCTTTCACTCCGGACTTGGCAACTCCAGTTGCTGAATTCAAAGCTAAAGCTGAGGCTAACGGATGGCCGCTAGAAGTTGAGTGGGCTCTTATCGGTTCTTGTACTAACTCTTCTTATGAAGATTTATCAAGAGCTGCTTCCATTGTAGAGGACGCGGTTTCAAAAGGAGTAAAACCTAAAGCAATCCTAGGAATCAACCCAGGTTCTGAGCAGGTGAAATTCACTGCGGAAAGAGACGGTTTCTTAGACTCTTTCAGAAAATTTGAAAACGCAAGAATCTTTACCAATGCTTGTGGACCATGTATTGGACAGTGGGACAGAGAAGGTGCTGAAAAAGGAGAGAAAAACTCTATTATTCACTCTTTCAACAGAAACTTTGCCAAAAGAGCGGATGGTAACCCGAATACTCACGCCTTCGTAGCATCTCCTGAAATGGTAGCTGCTGTGGCAATCTCAGGTAGATTAGACTTTAACCCAATTACGGATACTTTAACCAACGAAGCTGGTGAGCAGGTAAAACTGGACGAACCTAAAGGTTTCGAACTTCCTGCAAAAGGTTTTGCAGTAGATGACAACGGATACCAGGCTCCATCAGAAGATGGTTCCCAAATCGTTGTTAATGTAAGCCCTACCTCAGACAGGCTTCAGTTATTAGAAGAGTTCCCTGCTTGGGATGGTAAAAATATTGAAGGGGCTAAAGTATTGATCAAAGCTTTTGGAAAATGTACAACCGACCATATCTCTATGGCTGGACCATGGCTGAAGTACAGAGGTCACTTAGACAATATATCAAACAACATGTTGATCGGAGCTGTAAATGCTTACAACATGGAAACCAATAAAGTTAAAAACGAATTAACCGGTGAATACGGTGAAGTTCCAGCTGTACAAAGAGCTTACAAAGCAGCAGGCGTTCCAACTATCGTTGTAGGAGACCAGAACTATGGGGAAGGTTCTTCAAGAGAGCACGCAGCTATGGAGCCTAGACACCTTGGTGTGAAAGCTGTATTGGTAAAATCATTTGCGAGAATCCACGAAACCAACCTTAAGAAACAAGGGATGTTGGGAATTACTTTCGCTAATGAGGCTGACTATGACAAAATCAAGGAAGATGACACGGTTAACTTCTTAGATCTTGATCAGTTTGCTCCAGGCAAGCAATTGACTTTAGAATTCGTTCATGCTGACGGAACTAAAGATATCATCATGGCCAACCATACTTACAACGATCAGCAGATTGATTGGTTTAAGGCTGGTTCTGCCCTGAACCTGATCAAACAGCAGGAAAAATAAAATTAATTGTTAGATTAATTAATATAAAGACGGCTTCATTGGAAGTCGTCTTTTTTATTTTCATACCAAAAATTCCTGCTAATAAATTCAATAGGAGCGGACTTTAGTCCGCTTTTAAAATTATAAAATACATCTGGCTTTAGCCAAAACTTTCAATTTTCTTACTTTAATCTATCCAGAAGATTTGTTCTATAGCTTTCCCCGATAGGAATTTCAAACTCAGGAAGAACAACTTTTTTGGCCCCAATACTATTGACTTTATCAAGATTGACAATGAAAGACTTATGAATCCTTACAAATCTTTCAGAAAGCTGGCTTTCCATTGATTTAAGGGTATCCAGGACGATATACTCATCAGTTTCCGTCCGGATATTGACATAGTCTTTGATACTTTCTACATACAGAATCTCATTAAAGCCGATGCGATGCCTTTGTCCCGAGGATTTTACAAAGAAATGGGTATTTTCTTCCTGTGGAAAAGAAAAACGTTCCTGAGCCTTCAATAGACTTTTATGAAATCTTTCGAAAGAAATTGGTTTCAGAAGGTAATCAACAACATTATGTTCATAGCCTTCCAAGGCATATTCCGAATAAGCAGTAGTTAAAATATACTTTTGATCAGCTCCTACAATTTTCATAAAATTGATTCCCATAAGCTCAGGCATCTGAATATCCAGAAAGATGAGGTCACAATCGTTCTTCTGAAGATATTCCAACGCAAGAATTGGATTCTCTGTAGAAAAAACCAGCTCAAGAAAATGTATTTTCTCTACATAATGCTCCAAAAGAGATATTGCCAGAGGCTCATCATCTACAATGATACATTTTATCTTTCTCATCCTTTAAATCAATTTTTAAATAAACCATAAATTCTTTCTCTGAATCCTTGATCTCAAGCTGATGTTTGGGATACAATATTTCCAGCCTTTTTTTCACATTCTGAATTCCTATCCCGGATACTGTATCTTTCATTTTCTGTGTTTTAAAATTTAAAAGATAAAAACGCAGTATTTTATCCCGATCTGAGATTTTCATTTCAAAACCTTTATCACGGAAATCGCCATGTTTAAAAGCATTCTCCACAAAAGGAACCAGCAGCATCGGTGAGATCTTCAGGTGAGGATGCTGAATATCTTTTTCTATGAGCAGCAACTCCGGGTTTCTGATTCTGAGCTTCTCCAGAGCAATCAAACTGTCAATATATCCAATTTCCTTATCCAAAGAAATAGAATCTTTCTCCAGGTCTTTTGTACTGTACCTTAACAACTGGCTAAGTTCTTCAATGGCAGGCAGTGCTTTATCAGATTTCTGATAAACCAGCGAGTAGATATTATTCAATGAGTTAAAAATAAAATGAGGATTGATCTGGGTTTTCAATGCCTGAAGCTCTGCCTGTTTCTTTTCGATCAAAAGTTGTTTTTTATCATTTTCCGACACTCCGTATTTCTCTAGTATCCATAGGATTCCAGCAATGAAAACGGTCAATGAAGCGTTGTAAATATTATCGGTCAAATAATACAAAAGTCCGGTATCTTTATTATAATTCCTGAACCCAAGGGTAAGAGGAAGCAACACCTCTTCTATTCCATACCGAATTACTCCAAAGCTTAAAATAGAAATCACAAAAACCAAAACAGCAGAGTAAATTTTATCCAGATTTAATATTTTCGGAATAATAACCAGATACAAAAGATAAAAAGTAGAAATTTCAGTAATAAAATAAGTGACGTTCAATACATACCATTCAAATCCCCTCCTTTCAGGGAAAAAGAAATAAGGGGTAATGGTATTTCCTATAAAATTGAAACTCCAATAAAAAACCTGCAGCCAGATTATTTGTTTTTTATTCATATTCAAATATAAATCTATACAGGGATACTTCATTAATCCTTTTCGATAAAATCCTGTTTTTTTCCGACGAAAATTTTTTTATATGCACAATCATGCCTTTCATCTAAATGCTATTTCATCTCCAAAAACATCCCTCTAATTTTGTCAGAGAAATACAACATAATCTGTCAATTATAAACCATGAAAAACTTTATTTTCTTTATAGCTGCCCTAATCTCCTCTTTTGCAGCGGCGCAAACTAAAGATACCGTCAATGTCAATAAAATCGAAGCGGTTACGATGAATGGTAAAAAAGTTCTGGTAGAGCGTAAAGTGGATCGTCTTGTTTACAATGTTCAGAATTCTATGCTTTCACAGGGAAGTTCCGGGATTGAAGTTCTGGCTGGTACTCCTCTATTGCAGGTGGATGAAAACAAGGGTCTTCTTTCCATTGCCGGTAAAAATGGAGTTTCTGTAATGGTAAATGACCGTATGCTTAATCTTTCCGGATCTGAACTGATCAATTATCTGAAAAACCTTCGCTCTGAAAATATATTGAAAATTGAAGTGATTACCACTCCACCCGCCAAATATGAAGCACAGGGAAACAGTGGGATTATTAATATCCTTCTCAAAAAGAATCAGAATCTTGGATGGAACGGCTATCTGACGACCAATTATACTCAAAAAACATATGCCGGTTTCAGTAGTGTGGCAGGAATCAATTATCAGAATGAAAAAATTAAAAGTTCCATAAAGCTTATGGGTTATGATGGAGATAAAAGATCAGTAGAAAATTATAATATAATTGGCCAGAACTCCTCAATCAGCAGGGATGAAAGACGGGATATGAATGACGGGCTTGGTGTAAATGCCAATTTTGATTATTCCCTTTCTAAAACCACCAATATTGGGTTAGTATATGATATAACAAAGGGGCATACTAATATGGATATCTATTCCACACAAAACTATTTCACCGGAAGCACTTCCACTTTACAAACGGATACGGATTCTAAACACCGTTCTTCTTTCACCTCACAAATGCTGAACCTGTATTTTGATCAGAAATTCGGGGAGCATAAGCTAAGCTTCGGAGCCAATTATTATGGAACTCTTCCTGCTACGGAAGTTAATTTTACAACAAGAAATCTTGCCAACAATGCAGCGCAGATCGTGAGAAATCTTTCTTCTGTAGATTATAAGATCTACTCCGGACAGGGGGATTTAACATTAAATTTCAAAAAAGTTCAGCTGGAAACCGGGGCAAAATACAGCCAGTTTTCCAATAATTCAGATATCGGGTATTTTAATCTTACGAATGGAAATTATACCATAGATCCTTCTAAGAGTAATCTTTTTGATTATCATGAGAAAAACTATGCAGTTTATATCAGTGCCAGCAAAGACCTTGGTGAAAAATGGTCTATCAAAGCGGGACTTCGTTATGAATATTCACAAACCAGCGGTTTCTCTCCTACTACACAGTCTAAATCTGAGAACAATTATGGGAAGTTTTTCCCAACAGCTTATTTGTCATATAAAGCCAATGAGAACAATCAGTACAGCATTAATTATTCCCGAAGAATCAACCGTCCCTATTTCCGGGCTTTAGATCCGTTTCGATGGTATTCTAATCCGAACACTTACTATTCCGGAAACCCAAGCCTGCAGCCGTCTTTTAATCATAATATAGAGTTCAATTATATCTTTAAAAGTAAATTTTCCGCCAATTTGTATTACCAGAGAACAACCAATAATTTTGACCAGATTTCATTCCTGAACGGAATTGACCTTACCAGCACGTTTGAGAATTATTATAATCAGGATAATTATGGGATCAATTTCAATTATACGGATACTTTTTTCAAAATATGGGAAAGCAATATCTCAACTTCATTCAGCTATAATGAGACTCAAATTACAAGATTTAACTTGGTTCCTAAAAGCGGACAGTCATTCTATTACTCCCTCAACAATACTTTCCAGCTGAACAAAGCTAAAACATTCCTCTTATTTGTCAACTACTGGAATAATCTTCCTTCCAGAGATGGATTTTCTTCTTCAAGAAACAGGGCTAGCCTGGATGCAGGAGTGAAAATGAATTTTGTGGAAAAAGCACTCCAGGTCAATCTTTCAGTGAGTGATATTTTTAAACAGTCCGGATATAAAGGAGAGATGTATTTTACGGATAACACCCAGACATTTGACAACTATTGGGATGCCAGGAGAATGACACTCAGCATTACTTATACCTTTGGAAATCAGAAAGTAAAAGCAAATAACAGAGCGGTCAATTTTGAAGAAAAAAACCGTGCACAATAATTTTTAAACCAAAAAAAAAAAAGCAATACTATGAAAACCTTTATTTATATTTTCTTACTATGTTTATCAGCATCCATTTTTGCTCAGAAAAAGGCCTCCGATTATTTTCAAAATCCAAAGACTAAAGTCCTGGTGGTAGGTTCTTTCCATTTTGAGTATCCTAATCTTGACGCTCATAAAACAAAAAAAGAAGACCAGATAGACGTGTTGTCTCCCAAAACAGCAAAGGAAGTTACTGAACTTGTAGAGTACATCAAAAAGTTTAAGCCTACAAAAATTGCGATAGAAGCCTGGCCAAACTGGAATGCAAATCAAAAACTGAAGGAGTACAGTGAAGGAAAACACCGAGAAGAAAGAGATGAACGTTATCAGCTTGCTATGCGAATAGCCAATGAACTAAAAATCAAAGAACTGTTCAGTATAGATGCAGAATCGATCTGGAATGATCTCCAGACAAAATTTGGAAAAACAGATTCTACATTTTTTAACAACCTCAGCAAAGATTATGATTTTAGCAGTGATGACCTGATCTCCAACCAGTTTAATGCTTTCTTTAAAAGCTCTGAACCGAAAAATTTCAAATCGCTTTTAGACACATTTACGTACATGAATTCTAAAGAAAGTCATCAGTATGGATATGGAGCGTACCTAAGTGGAGATTTTAAACTTAGAGAATTTGATGGGGCAGACATGCTTGCATTGTATTGGTACAGCAGAAATCTGAGAATGTTCCGCAATATTCAAAAAATTCCTCATAACAGCGAAGACCGAATTCTTGTGATAGCAGGAAATGGTCATGCAGCAGTACTCAGACAGCTTTTCTCTTCTTCCGCCGAATATGATTTTATTGAATTTTCTTCACTGAAATAAATAAAATTAAAATAATCACTCTCATAGAAAATTCATTCTTTATGGTGTAATAGAATAAAAAAACAGAGATAAGCTCTCTGTTTTTTTATTAAGATATTTAATCTTTATCTATCAGAACTTAAATTCGATTCTTGCAAACAAGAACCTTCCTCCTATCCCATACTGGGAAACCTGTCTGGAATATACAAACTGGTTATCGGCCGTTAATGAACTGATGTTCGGACTTTTAGACGGCAGAATATTCAGGATGTTATTGCTTCCGATCGTTGCGGAAATATTTTTATTAAAATCATATCCTACGGATAAATCTGTTACAAAGCGGCTATTAAGAATAAAATGCTCTGTACTTCCTGTCACACCATCAAAATTAGCATCTAAAACATCCGCATCAGTCACTTTACCAAAGAAAGAATTACGCAGCAGGAAGGTAAAACCGGAAGCTCTTAAAATATTGGATAAGGTCGCTTTTACGCGAGGTACCGCCTCTTCAAAATATACTCTGTTCGGTTCTGAGAAATAATTATCAATCTGGCTTACCAATTTAGGCGACGCATGAATATCTCCGATTCTTTTGGTCTGATTAAAATTGATTCCCAAATTATTCTCCAAAGAAACCCCTGATGAAATCTTTGAATTCTGAGAAATAGTAATATCCAGCCCTTTCGTCTGAGAATCCACCGCATTGGCAAAAAAGTTGGCAGCGCTAGCCCTTGCCAGATCAAAAGCACTTTGCAAAACTGCCTGATCTGAACCTGGCGTAAAATTACCATCAGGGCGGAAGAAAAGATCTGTCAGCACCACTCTGTCCTTAATCTTTATTAAATAAGCATCTGCTGTGAAAGTAAGACTTAATGCCGGAATTTTCCATGTGATTCCTGTGCTGTAGGATTGTGAAGTTTCCTGTTTTAATTTTGGAATACCCAATGCCTGTGCTGCTTCAGAATTATTTCTGAAAGTTCCCACCTGTGTAGTTTTTCCCTGCTGAATCAATGTAGAAGTGGAACTATAATAAATTTGGGCTAAAGAAGGCGCTCTAAATCCTGTAGAAACAGCACCTCTCCAGTTTAGATTGGGAGCCAGCTTTACATTGGTGGCCACTTTATAATTGAATGTAGACCCGAAGTCTGAATAATTCTCATATCGTAAGGCTCCTTCCAGCAGCCATCCGTCCGTAACTTCCAGCTCTGCATCGGCATATGCGGCAACGCTGTTTCTGTTTCCTGAAACAGCATTTTCAGGACTAAACCCAGGAAAAACCTGTGCTCCTGCAGGTCTAATATTTCCGAAGAAGTCGGTTACTTTTTCATTTTCAGGGGTTTTAGCCGTTACCACACGCCCATAAATATCATAAGAAGCATAAGAGTTTTCTTTTCCGACATTCACTTTATAGTTTTCATGTCGGTATTCAGCACCAAAGGCAAGGTTTAATCCTTTCAGCACATCATATTTTTTGGAGAAATCCAGATTAACGGTATTTTGTGAAAACTCAGATCCTCCGGCATCAAAAGTTCTTGGAGAGCTGTCTGTAAGTGAAGCGTTAAATGTATTCACAACTCCAAAACCAAAGGTATTTTTTCCAAAAGTATTGCTGAGATCCACATTCCAGCCATTCCATTTCCCTTTAATTCCGGCAGCAAGAGAATAATCATTTACTGTTGCTTCAATCTGAGGAAGATATCCATTGGGAGTAACAGCATTGATGTTTCTTTCTGTATTCGGAAGTCTGTAAAATCCTCCGGCATTTCCAAGACGGTAACTGTAGCCACCGAATGAGTAAACTTTCCAATCATCATTCACAGGAATTTCAGAATTGAAAAAGAGCTGCCCCGACTGTAATTTGGACTGCCCCGCTCTGAGGCTGAAATCTTTTCTCTCCAATCCTCTGTAATTAAGTTCCTGTGATGTAAAATCTTGACCCAATATTTTTTGAAGATCGGAAATGCTGTTTGCTCCCGAAATTTGAGATTGAAAAGCAGTTCCAAAATAATTTACCTTAGCGGCATACTGTTTAACGGTATTAATAATCTGCTGAGTATTGGAAGTATTGGTGATATTTTTATACAGACCGTCAATATTAACGCCATCCTGCAATGCTCTGTAATTAATGGCATTATAAGCATTGAAAATATCACCTTCCCTTACTCCCGCTCTGGAATAAGGATCTCGGTATTGTGCAGAACCTGTAATATTAATAAATCCTGTTTTTCCAATTTTAGCACCATAGTTAAGGTCTACAGAAATAGTCTGCCCATCTACTCCTCCGGAAAAATTATTGGTAACAGGAGAAGCATATCCTCCCAGAAATACCTGTCCGGAAAGCCCCAGTCTCTTTTTTAGTCCGAGATTAACGACTCCTGCAATGGCATCAGAACCATATTGAGCAGAAGCTCCATCTCTTAAAACCTCTATTTTTTCCAAAGCAAAAGCCGGAATAGCATTTAGATCGGTTCCCACAGATCCTCTTCCTGGTGTAAGGGTAACATTAATCAATGAAGACTGATATCTTCTTTTTCCATTGAGTAAAACCAACACCTGATCCGGACCCAGTCCTCTTAAAAGGGCTGGATCTACAAAATCAGTTCCATCGTTCACCGTATGAGAGGTGGATGAAAATGAAGGTACAATATAATTTAAAGCCTGGCTGATATTGTTAGTTGGACTTTGTTTTAAAATTTTAGAAATATTAATGATATCCACCGGAACGGGTGTATCGGTCAGTGATCTTCCGGAACCTCTTGATCCAAGAATAACCACATCATCTATTTTCTTAGATTGTAAAGTATCTGTCTGCGCATAATAAAATGTAGAGATAAGCGCAATAGAAGGAACAAAGATTTTTTTCTTGAAATTATGCATTTTGTTGTTTATTTTTTGTTGTTAAAAATTGTTTTTTGAGCAAAAAAATCCTGTAGCCTTAAATTGTAAGGTTACCATAGATGCTCGAAATGTTTGTATTATTTTTTAGAAATAGAAAAGACTAGAAACAACAACACATGCGCATATAGAAATGGCATGAGAACATATCAGAATAATGAAGACTCACTTCATGATCCGAGGCATAAAAAATAATTGATGTAAGGTGATTTCCCTTGTCTTTAAACATTTGATTTTAACTTTAAAACAAAAATTCAAGATGGGGTAATGATAGAATGATAAACATTTTTTCCGGAAGATCCGGCTTATCGATTGCAGCACCTTGCTTGTTTTTGCAGGTTGCTATCCCATCTAGAGATTCTTGATAATTACCTGACAAAGATATAATTATTTCGTAAATAAAAAAATATTTGGCTTAATTTTTCGATTTTCAACATTTTAGCGTAACAATTTATCTTTTTCAGCGTCTAACCGGATATCAGTAAAAAACATTATGAAAAAAACTATCTTCGCTTTATCATTGGTAAGTTCTATGCTGGTCTTCTCACAAGAAAAGAACAATACTGCTGATAAAGAAAAGCAAATTGAAGGTGTAGTCATCACCAAAACTAAAAAAGCCGTTGAGCAAAAAGCAGACCGTACAATTTTTGATTTTTCCGAACAGCCACAGCTGAATAATGGAAACGTTTTGGAAGGAATCAAAAAACTTCCGGGGCTTGTATCAACAGATATTGCAGGGATGATGTATCAGGGAAAAATCCTGGATGTATATCTGAACGGAAGACCTTTGAATATCACCTCTAATGAATTGAACTCTTTTCTTGAAGGAATGCCAGCCAATTCTGTAGAAAGAATTGAAGTGATCACCCAGCCCGGTGCTGAATTTCCAGCGACTTCCGGAGGTGCCATCATGAATATCATTACCAACAAAAACGCTAATAAATATTTAACCGCTACGTATTCAGGGAATTACTCTTTCACGAATTACGATAAATATAGAAACAGAACAACGAATTCTGTTAATTTAAATGCCAGAAATAAATATTTCGGATGGCAGCTGAACGTAGGGCAGAATTACCGTGAAAGTATGCTGAACGGCCAGCAGGATGAACTGTTAACAAGTCATACCGACAGATATGGGCGTGGATATTTTGCAAAATCAGGATTGACTTTTGATTTAGGGCAAGACAGATTATTAGTAAACTACGATATTTATCACAATAATAATGACAACTACACTTTAAGTAACGGTCATGGAGATTTACCTTTTCAGAATAATCCAAAAGATTTAAAAGAAGCTTTTTATACTTCTTCGGATGTAGCTCATACCAATAGCTTGAGACAGGAAGCGGTGGTTACCTATCAGAAGCGTTTTGCAGACAAATCTCAAAAACTGGACTTCCAGTTGGGGTATACAAGATCTGACAGTAAGTTTGCTCAGGACAATTTCTTTCAGGATGGGACATTTGCAGCAGCTCCAAACCTGCCAATCAATAGTCCTACGAATGGATTAAAAGATATTCTGAACAATAAATCCGTGATGAATATTACCAACTTCAAGGTAGATTATGCTCAACCCATTAAGCTTCTTGATGGTGGAAAAATAAGCCTGGGAGGCCTATATGAAAGGCAGGATTATGATACGGAAAGTTTTGGGCTAACCAATCTTGAATATCAGAGACAGACGGCTTCAACCTATTTAGAATTTCAGGCTAAACTGAAAAAGTTTGACTTCACATTGGGTACTCGTGCTGAAAATTATGATATTACAGGAGTAACAAGATTCTTCGACAAAGATGCAAAGCTGGTGGAAGCTAATTTGATTCCTTTCAATAAATTTAAGCTTTTCCCAAATGCAAGCGTACAGTATAACATGATGAACCAGGTTTATATTGCTGCGAATTACAACAAAAAAATCAGTTTACCAAGTATTTCTGCCTTGAACCCCAATAACGTGACATTCTCCGGGCCAAGTACGGAAGTGAACGGTAACCCGAATCTACAGCCGACTATTTTTGATAATTATGAATTAAAAATATCAGCTTTTGATTATGCATTCATTGGCTATAGCGTAAGTTCAGCAAGCAATCAGGTAGCACAGATTATCAGAAAAGACGGAAGAAAACTCTTCAATGAACAGGTAAATATTTCGAATATGAAAATTCACAACTTCAACGTTGGATTACCGGTTCCTTTTATGATTTTCAGCAAGCCTTTTAGCGAAATCATGAAATTTAATTTTAATCCCGATAAAATTAACTTCATGTACCTATATGCTGGATATCAGAAACATGAAATTGACAACCTGAACAATAAAGGGTTCTGGATTTTCAATATCATGACGCAGATTATCTTGCCTAAAGACATCAAACTGACAGCCAATTATAGCTATCTGACTCCAAAAGCAGGATATTTCTACTTCACTGCCGAAAAACCGTTCAACAACTCGCTTGATCTTACGTTGACGAAGAAATTTATGAACAACCGTCTGACGCTTTCTATTTTTGCGAATGACATCTTCAACGGACAGATGATGCAGGTGCGTTCTAATCCGCCATCAGGAACTCCGGTATTGATCAGCAGCAAATATGATACAAGAAATTTCGGATTTTCCATCAACTATAAAATTCCAACAAGAAATAAACTGGCAAAAGAGGATCCGAATATCCTGAACCAGACTAAAAAAGAAGATAACGGAGGTGTAATGCAGCAGGCACAATAATTCTTCTTTGTAATAAAATAAAAATAGGCGTAAAATGATTTACGCCTATTTTTATTTAGATAAGTTTTGGCTAAAGCCGAAGGATGGTTTTATAAAAGTAAAACGGGCTAAAGCCCGTTCCTATTGATATTAAAATGGTGTTATTTGTGAAAATAGTAGTGATATTACCATTTATATTTACATCAAAAATCTATCGTCTGAAATCTCCAGTTCAGCGTATCTACCAAAGTCAGCTGATTAACACTCACAGGAAGATTCGTGATAATTTTTAACGTCTGAAGAGCCATCATACTGCCTATCATTCCTGGAAGAGCTCCCAGCACACCAAGGCTGTCACAATCTGGTATATCCTCATCGAAAGGCGGTTCAGGGAAAATATCTCTCAGATTTTTACTTCCGTTATGATTAAACACAGAAACCTGTCCTGAAAATCCTAAGATACTTCCGTAAACCAAAGTTTTCTTTAGCTTCATGCAGGTATCATTCACCAGATATCTTGTAGAAAAATTATCTGAACCATCAACAATAACATCATAATGAGAAAGGATTTCTTCAACATTTTCTTCATTGATTTTTTCTTCAATTCCGATGAATGTAACCTGATGATTGAGTTCTTTCACAAATGTCTCTGCACTTTTTACTTTGTATAAACCTACTCTATTTTCAGTGTGAATAATTTGTCTGTTCAGGTTATGAAGTTCCACCTCATCAAAATCTGCAACGCCTAAAGTACCCACTCCCGCAGCAGCCAGATATTGTATAACAGGACTTCCCAATCCTCCTGCACCAATAACGAGAACTTTGGAATCTATTATTTTCTTTTGTCCTTCCAGCCCTATTTCTTCGATAAATATCTGCCGGCTGTACCGTGAAAAATGATCTTCTTTTTTCATACTTTATGATAATTGAACCATTAAGATTCTTTAAGTTTTAAGGAAAGTTAAGTTGAGCTTCGCTTCAAAAAAAGATAGTGTCTTAAAAATCTTCGATTTTTCTTAAATAACCTTCACCTCTTCAAATTTCTTAATGGTTTAAAAATTTTAAAATCCACTATACACAGAATCCCAGTCTTTCATCACAGGATCGTAACCCGATTTTTTGATCATGAGCCTGATTTCCTCCATGCTACGTTCGTCACTGGTTTCAAACTGTTCCAGGGATTCTTTATCTACAGCATAGCCTCCCGGGTTTGTTTTCGATCCTGCACTCATAGCTGTTGCTCCCAGTGATATAATATTATTTCTGAAAACTTCATTTTCTCTCGTAGAAATAGAGATTTCCAGGTCTTCATTCCAGATTCTATAGGCACAGATCAGCTGAAGCAGATCTTTGTCTTTCATAATAAAATTGGGTTCTATAATTCCTTCTGCCGGTCTGAGCCTTGGAAAGGAAACGGAAAACTTACTTTTCCAGTACTGTTTCTGAAGATAATCAATATGTAAGGCGTTGAAAAAACTATCGACCCTCCAATCTTCAAGTCCAAGGAGAACTCCCAGCCCGATTTTATGAATCCCTGCACGTCCTATACGGTCCGGAGTTTCCAGCCGGAAATGGAA
Source organism: Chryseobacterium sp. GW821-FHT04C04 (assembly GCF_059420365.1). NCBI lineage: Bacteria > Pseudomonadati > Bacteroidota > Flavobacteriia > Flavobacteriales > Weeksellaceae > Chryseobacterium > Chryseobacterium sp. GW821-FHT04C04. The sequence goes on from NZ_JBWKTO010000009.1 coordinate 97,504, forward strand.
GTTCGATTTTTTACCTTTCGGATGGTATTCTCTGTAAACGTCCTGATGATAAGTTTCCTGATAAACCAACACGGAATGTACTCCTTCTTCATGAAGCAGCCTGTATTCTTCTTCCATTAATGGCTGAACTTCAATGGAAATATGGGAAAAATGAGGTTTTAACAATCGGACAGCATTCTGAAAGTAGGGAACTCCTACAATTTTATTGGCTTCTCCGCTTACCAGCAATACATGATTCACTCCCATTGATTTCAATACTGATGCTTCAATCATCAGTTCCGTATCAGAAAGCGTTTTTCTCTTCAGTTGGTTATCAAGACTGAATCCGCAATAGGTACAGATATTCTGACACTCATTACTGAGATACAGCGGGGCATAGAGCTGAATGGTTTTTCCAAATCGTTTTTGGGTAAGCATCTGCGTCATTCTTGCCATCAGCTCCAGTTCCTGAGAAGCGGCTGGTGACAGGAGATTCAGAAAGTCATCAAGCGTCTTATTCTTTTTCTGAAGACTATAACTTACATCAGACAGACTTACTTTTTCAAGCTTATTTTTTACCTCATCCCATTGATAGTTTTCAAAAACATCTTTAAAGCTTTTCATGATTTTGTTTTATTCAAATAAAAATGACGTGAGGGGACTTGAAGCTTCGGCATGGTTGGCTATTGCTCCCAATCCAGACTCAAAAGCTCTTCTTCCGGCAATAACTCCTTCTTTAAAAGCTACCGCCATATTCAATGGGTTTCCGGCAACGGCAATTGCTGTATTCACCAACACTGCATCTGCTCCCATTTCCATTGCTTTAGCCGCATCTGATGGTGCTCCGATTCCGGCATCTACTACTACTGGAACATTACTTTGGCTGATGATGATTTCCAGAAAGTCAAGGGTTCTTAATCCTTTATTGGTGCCAATGGGTGCTCCCAAAGGCATTACTACTGCTGTCCCGGCATCTTCAAGACGTTTGCACAGGACAGGATCGGCGTGAATGTAAGGCATCACGACAAATCCTAGTCTGGCCAATTCTTCGGTGGCATATAGGGTTTCAATAGGATCTGGTAATAAATATTTCGGATCTGGATGGATTTCCAGTTTCACCCAGTTTGTTTCCAATGCTTCTCTGGCTAATTGTGCGGCCAATACTGCTTCTTTGGCTGTTCTCGCTCCGGAAGTATTGGGCAGAAGATGAACCTTGGTTTCTCTTAATGAGTCGAGCAGATCATCTTCATTAGACTGAGCATCTATTCTTTTCAGAGCCATAGTTACCATATCGGTTTCTGATGCGATCACAGACTTTACCATATCTCTTAGACTTCCGAATTTTCCTGTTCCTAAAAACAGTCTTGATTCAAAAGTTCTTCCTGCGATTTCTAAATTCTGATTGTTCATATCATTATTTTGTTTAGTTCTTTAATAATGGCGGGCTGCTTTGTAATGAGCCCGGATACGGCCACACCATAAATCTCAATCTCCTGTAACGGTAAAATATCTTCAAGGCCAACGTTTCCGATTGCAAATATTTTGGGAATGTCTATTGATTTTTCTCTTAATCCATCAATGATATCCTGATACCCTTCAAATCCAAGCACAGGACTTAGCTTTTCTTTAGTGGTAGTAAATCTCAATGGTCCCAAACCAATATAATCACAGGATTCTTTGATTCTTTGAATGACATCTTCAAGGGTATTCGCTGTTCCTCCAATGATTTTATTTTCACCTAAAATCAGTCTTGCTTCTTCGATAGAACTGTCATTTAATCCCAAATGCACACCATCAGCATCTATTTCTTTTGCAAGCTGTACATGGTCGTTGATGATACAAACTGCATAATATTCTGAACAAAGCTGTTTTGATATTTCACAGAGACTGATCAATTCATTTTCCGGAGCATTTTTCCATCGAACCTGAACCCATTTGATTCCATTGTCCAGGGCTTTGCGGATATGAAGCTCCTGTTCCTGTTTTGTATTTCCCTGTGATATGTATTGTAATTTTTCCATGTTTACGATGAATGTGTTCCCAGTAAAGAGGGATTGCTTTTTAAAAATTTTTCAATGTATAATTTCCCTTTCCGACAGGCTGTTTCCCTATTTTCACCTTTGGCGAGCTCTGCTGTAATGGCGGAAGATAAAACACAGCCCGAACCATGTTTGGGAAAATAGATCTCATTATCATCACTTGGTTTTAAAAATGTTTCTGTACCATTTTCAACTAAAACATCTGTTCCCAAAAGATCTTTTCTATGCCCTCCTTTGATCAGCAATGAACATGTATTGGTATCCGGCAAAAGATTATTTTCTTTTAAAACCCTATATTCATTGTAATTGGGAGTCATTAAGCTGATATCGTTTACAATATGCTTCAGCTGTGGAAGTGTTTCAAGGTCAAAAAAGGTAAATTCAGAAGTGCTTCTCAGAACCGGATCCCAAACGATTTTTACTTCAGGGTTACCAGCCTTTACTGCTTTTATAATTTTACCCAGAAATTCCGCATCTTTCACAATTCCGATTTTCACAGCTGAAATGAGATAATTTTCCATCAGCACCTGAATCGCTTCAACCACTTCATCCACGGGACGCCATTCTAAGCTCAGGCATTTGGCAGCAGTTTGCACTGTCAAAGCTGTACATACTCCCAGCCCCATCACTTTCGACTGTTCAAAGGTTTTACTATCTGATAATAAGCCTGCTCCGCCACTCGGATCAAAGCCCGCAATACTCATGACATAAGGACGTTCCGGCATTTTTTAAATACTTTTAAGGGTTCTTCACTTTCCCAGATCGCCCCTAATAAAGCGGCTCCATCTATGTCTGTTTCGAAAACTTCGTGAATATTATCCTGATCAATTCCTCCCAGAGCAATCAACTTTACATCCGGATTATTGCGATATTTTATTTCTTCTTTAATCGTAGAATCTATTCCATATCCTTTTTTGGATATACTTGGAAAGAACGGGCTTATGAAAGCATATTCCCATTCTTTGTCCAACGTATTGTATGTTGTGATATCGTGCACCGAAGTTGAAATTGTATTTTCTATTGCAAAAGGTTTATACGTTTCTTCTTTCCTATCAATTTCCCTGAAATGAAACCTTGAAATATCATACTCCTTTCCAAGATCATAATGGGTATGGAGTACCAACTGTGGATAAAAATTTTCATCAATCTGGCTGATCAATTCAATCATTTCATCGCGAGTGATACATGGTTTACGAATGTGAAGCCAATCAAGCCCTTCCTGAAACATCTGATTAATAGTATCAGTTTCTTTCGGAACAATTAATTCAGGAGTGATTACAAGGATCATATATAAATTTCTTTCCCTTTTTCGATAAACTCCTGCGATTTATCCAACATTCCCTGTTCTGCAGATTCACGGATTTCCTGAGTAATTTTCATAGAACAGAATTTTGGACCGCACATAGAACAGAAATGCGCAATTTTAGCTCCTTCTGCGGGCAATGTTTCATCGTGATAAGCTCTTGCTGTTTCAGGATCTAATGAAAGGTTGAACTGATCTTCCCATCTGAATTCAAATCTTGCTTTGCTTAACGCATTATCCCGGTACTGCGCGCCCGGATGTCCTTTTGCCAGGTCTGCCGCATGAGCTGCCAGTTTATAGGTAATAACCCCCACTTTTACATCGTCTCTATTTGGAAGTCCTAAATGCTCCTTGGGTGTTACATAACAAAGCATCGCACAGCCAAACCAACCGATCATTGCAGCCCCGATTCCGGAAGTAATATGATCATAACCCGGAGCGATATCTGTCGTTAAAGGTCCTAAGGTATAGAAAGGAGCTTCATGACATTCTTCCAGTTGCTTTTCCATGTTTTCTTTGATCATGTGCATAGGAACGTGGCCAGGTCCTTCAATCATCACCTGTACATTGTGCTTCCATGCTATTTTTGTCAGCTCACCTAAAGTTTCCAGTTCAGCAAACTGAGCTGCATCATTGGCATCTGCAATAGATCCCGGACGAAGACCGTCTCCCAGAGAGAAAGCTACATCATACTTCTTCATGATCTCGCAAATCTCCTCAAAATGAGTGTACAGGAAACTTTCTTTGTGATGAAATAAACACCATTTTGCCATAATAGATCCTCCTCTGGATACAATTCCAGTGACTCTTTTCGCTGTTAAATGAATGTATCTCAACAAAACTCCGGCGTGGATGGTGAAGTAGGAAACTCCCTGTTCTGCCTGTTCAATCAAAGTATCTCTAAAAATTTCCCATGTCAGATCTTCAGGAACGCCTTTTACTTTTTCTAGTGCCTGATAGATCGGAACAGTACCAATCGGAACCGGACTGTTTCTGATGATCCATTCTCTTGTTTCGTGAATATTTTTCCCGGTGGAAAGATCCATAATCGTATCTGCTCCCCATCGGCAAGCCCATACTGCTTTTTCTACTTCTTCATCAATACTGGATGAAACAGCACTGTTTCCGATATTGGCATTGATTTTAACCAGAAAGTTTCGTCCGATGATCATGGGTTCACTTTCCGGGTGGTTAATATTATTGGGGATAATTGCTCTTCCTTCTGCAATTTCGTCTCTCACAAATTCCGGAGTGATTTTGCCTTTCGGAGTATTGGCTCCAAAGCTGTGTCCCGGATGCTGGAAAGCCATTTCTTTTGATACAGAATCAAGCTGTTCTATTCTTTGATTTTCTCGGATCGCCACATATTCCATTTCCGGAGTAATGATTCCCTGTTTTGCATAGTAAAGCTGTGTAACTTCTTTTCCTTCCTGTGCTACTTTAGGCTTATGATCATAGGAAAATCTTAATTCATCAAGACGAGGATCTGCTAAACGGGCTTTTCCGTATTCAGATGTAATTCCGTCCAGGATATTCACATCATTTCTATCCAGAATCCATTGTTCTCTGATTCTTGGAAGTCCTTTCTGGATATCAATGATTTCATTTTCATCGGTATAAGGACCTGAGGTGTCATAAATGGTTACCGGAGCATTATCTTCAAAGCCCCCATTGCTAAGTTTGGTTGGGCTAAGCTGTATTTCACGCATTGCTACCTTGATAGGATGAATTGTTCCTTCAACATAGATTTTCTTTGAGTTCGGAAATGGCGAACATGTAATGGAGTGAGCCATAAGTATTGGGATTAAGTATGAGAATTAACCGCCTTGAGTGGCAGTAATGATTAAAATAGAATCGTTATTATTGAGGATGGTTTCCGCCCAGACCGACAGCGGAATAATGCGATTGTTGAGGGCTACCGCAATACCCTTTTTCTTTCCGGGTAGTTCAATAGCCAATAATGCTTCCAGTGTTTCAGGAAGTATATCAAATGTTTTTCGGGTGTGGTTGATTATAAGTTCCATTCCTAATATTTTAAATATACTTTAGGAATGGCCATTATTGTACAATAGAATGTACAGCAAAAGTCACCTACTTTTCCCTACGCTGGTATGATCCAGATCAGGTTCAAAGGGTAAAGTCTCAGTCTGTTGATAACAGACACCCCTAAAGTATGGGACGAAGTTAGACATTTTTTTAGAATGGGCAAAATCTGAAATGATTTTAAATAAAAAGTCCATCTCAAATTAGAGTGCACCCAAAAGTTTAGACAAAATTAAATAATCTTTTGATAATAAAGAGTTCGATATTCTATCGGACTCTT
>NZ_JBWKTO010000010.1:0-56954 GCF_059420365.1 Chryseobacterium sp. GW821-FHT04C04
AATCCTTAAGATTGTAACACAGTCTGGATGCCTACGGAATGACACGATTGAAATTGAGGTGTATCCGTCATACTTTGCCATTCCTTGTAAGAGCAAAGAGGCCTATTTTTATCAGTCATTTCTGATGTATCATTCAACAACCTGTCATTATCATTTTAAGGGCATAAATGGCTTATCATAGGCGAAAAGTTATTTCCCTACAAAAAAGAGAGATAACCCCTTTGGAATCCGTCTTATTTTAATCCACAAGAAATAAAAAAACCGTTTCAATAAAAAAACGGTTCTTATTTATGATATTTTGAGTTAAGATCTTATTGAAAAGAAACTTTAATTTGCTCCTATTGTAAAAACTATTTGTGCACTATATGTTGCCGCAGGAATGGTTACGGAAATACCGCCTATCTCCAGTTGCACATTCATAGCAGAATAGTTTACACTGTTGCCAAGACCTAATACTCCAGAAAAAGTAATCGTTGAGAGTGTTACAGAGCCGGCTTGCGGTATTTCTATAAAATTGACATTTCCACCGGAAATTGTAGCGGTACAGAGTACACAAAGACCAGTGATAGCTGTCGTTCCACCGCTTCTTTTTGCGTAAAGTTTCAAAGCACTATTCCAGGAAGTGGGAACATAGTGCATACTGATCCTGGCACCTGCACTGGTAAGGAGATTTAGAAAAGATCCGGGTAAATTACCGGATAATGTTAGTTGGCTTGGATTGTCGTAAGTTCCAGTATAGTTAGTTCCGGCTTCAGTAATGGTAGGTACACTTACGGTCCAATTACTTCCTGCAATATTTATTGTTTGAGCATCAAAGTAGCTCCCCATTATTAAAGCAATAATGTATATATATTTTTTTAAGAGCATTTCTATTTGAAAGTAGCTGTTAATTTTCATTTTTCAGTTTTATTCTGTGATGGTGTAGGTAATGATAATGACAGTATTGGCTTGAGCCTGTAAATTAGCATAGGTATTTGTTGCTAGTGAGAGTGTAAGTGCATGGCCATTATTAGCACCATTCCCAGTGTATGCCCCTCCGATACCATTAATGATGGTAATGGGAGTTGTGGTAAGAATAACCTGTCCCGATGAAGTTCCTAATGTTCCGCCCCCTGCACCAGAAGCCGCCGCCGCCTGTACCCTTATATTGACACCAGAAATAAGTTTATTGATAGATGCTGTAATTCTTCTTGTAAGTCCTCCGGAAGCGATAGCAGAAGTATAATTGATCCATTTTGATGTATTGGGGGTAGGAGCTGTTAAAGCATTTCCTGCCTCAGTAGGCGCTGTAAAGTTTAAAGTAATACTTCCTGTAGGTTCAATATCCATTAAAGTTACTTTAGGCAATGTAAGAGTAACAGTGGTACTGGCAGTCTGGGAATAGATACAACCGGATGCAATAAAAGATACTAGTAATATTATGGAACGGATCAAAATCATCTTTTCTTTTTTATTTCATTATACCCTACTTTTAAGGACTCCTGTTGGTATTTTATTTCTATTTGCTGCTTGACAACATTGATGCTTAATTTTTTTGTTTCCATAGGCTTTAAAGTAAACAGGAACTTGTCTGTTGAGATTTTATAGCGCTTATCCAGACCATTGCGGTACACTTTTACGATCCAATCCCCTGGTCGGAGATAAGTGAAATCAAAGTCATCACCTATGAAGCAGATCTTACGATAAGTCTGGTCATTACTGGTAGCTTCTACAATGATACTTTCCCTTTTCTTCTTTCCTTTTATAGTCTGCAGCTGTTCAATATCCGTTTGATCTTTTTCTCCAGTCTTAAGGAACTGAATATGTCCCTGAACATTAGCGGCAGTTGTTAATCCGAAATTTAAAGTATTTTCTTTATTAATAAGCGAAATTGCCGCTGGAAAAGTTTGAGTCGGAATATCATTGATATCCGTCGTTGAGCGGTCTATTTCCAGAAAATAATTGCCGGGGATAACATTTTTAAATACATAATTGCCTTCTTTATCTGTAATTGACAAATAACTTCCGAGCATTAATTTTATTCCCTCAGTTTTTTTGATACCCAGATTGCTGATATTCCCCGTTAAAGTTACATATTCAGCCGTTTTCTGTACCGGAATATTAGGGCGCCATGTATACCGCATTGAAAATATAAAATCCTTATTTCCTATTTCTCCTCTTTGTAATGAATATCTGCCGGAAAGGTCAAGTTCATTTCCAGGGAATAATTGCTGATGGAACAAAAGTTCAAATAAATTCCTGTCTTTGAAATATTCTTCCGGCATATAATTGTTCTGATAAAAAAGGCTTACGCTGGTCTTGTTAGAAAACCGGCTGAAGATTCTTGCTCCATAATAAAAGTTTTTCTGATTTTCGAGCTGATACCTTGAACTGATGGCATAGCTTCCGAATAGATTAAAGGAAGTTCTGAATTTCTGAAACGAGAGATTAGCAGAATAGAAACTAGAGTTGCCGCTAAATCCAAGAAGGTAATTATCTGTTTTCCCAAACTGACCGTCAAGATTGATCTGGAATACTCCTATCTGCTGATTAATACTGATTTTAAAATACCGTTCATAATAATCAAACTGTTTAGGTTCCAAACGATCCTTGTAAGTTTGATAGCCGTTATTAAGTATAATGAAACCACTAGGCATATATTTGTACTGTACTCCATATTGCAAATATTTTCTGTAAGGCGCTGCCAGTAAAAGGGTATCTCTTTGGAAATTTTTGGCATCCTGCATATAATTGGCAAATACACTGATCTTGTTGGTGACATTATAGTAAATATTACCATTGATGGTATTTGTATTGGTAAAATATCCGGCAAAATCAGGACTGGCTCTCATGTACATTAAGCTTGCGTTCAAATTTTTAAAAACAGCATCTGCCTGTAATAAATAAGCTGCTCCATCTGTTTTTTGTGTAGTGCTGTAGGCCAGCTCTCCGGAAATGTTTATATTTTTTGAAACCTTAAATTTTCCTTTAGCATAGGGAAGATGAGCATCAGAGTCTAGCCTGACATCTGTATAACGGATTTCTCCCTGCCGCGGAGTTTTGTAAAGATATCCCACAGTAATTTCAGACTCTTTTCTGATCTTAAAGGCTGAATAGAAATTAAACTCATCTTTGATATCTCTGAAAAACCTTGGATGATTATAGAAGCCCCCAAAGCTTACTTTATTAAAATCATAACGGATCTCCGCTCCGCGGCCATACCTTGCAAACTCCGTAAGATAAGATGAAGAATAGGATTTATCACCAAGATGAATATACAATTGATCCCGTTTATAGTTCACAAAATATTCTTCATATTGGGTGAATGTGCTGAGCTCTACAGGATTGTGGGTGACAGCTCTGAACTCAATCTGATTTTTGTTGTCTTTATCAAGTGTTCCTTTACCGTAGATTTCCCCCTGAAAACCATCGTTATACACTCCCATATTCTGCATTCCGATGAAAGATAATGAGAGGGCAACAGGAAGTCTGTGATAAATATCTTTTTCAGAGGGGTTTGCTGATATCACCTGAGTACTTACATAGACATCCTGATTTTCTTTAGGGCTACCCTTCGAATGTACGAAAAGGTTTAGGTTCTGAAATTCATTTTGAGCGAGTTCAGGACTTGTTACTTTATGAATAGTGACAATCTTTGATTCATTGGGGGCCAACACTAATGATGACTCATGATCAACGATTGCATTTTTGCTTTCCAATACAATGTTTTCGGTTACATTACCATTATTTTTGATAAGAAAAGAAGCCCGGATGGTTTCTCCGGCTTTTATGAATTCAGGAGTATTCAATGGGGTAACCAAAAGATTTCTGTTTCCGGAAACGATGATTTTTGAGTTTTTCGTAAAAGAGATTCCATTATTACGATCGGTAATATTCAATATGACAGAATAAGTACCCTGTCCGGTTTCTGTTCCCACACGTAAGGGAACCAGGTATACCGAGGTCTCATGAGGAAGAATCTGAAATTCTCCTTTTACTAAAATAGGACTGATAGACGGACTTGACGTGGTAACTGAAATGTCATATGTTTTGGTTTCAGCTGAATTATTTTCTAAAGTGAAGGGAATAGAAGTAGACATTCCCGGCATTAAACTATCTTTTTTACTGATCAATCGGTTGGATTGCTCTTGAGAAAAAATAAATACAGGGAATAATGTTATGATAATAAATAAAGTCCAAGTTCTAATCATTTTTTACTTCTAATTCCACATTGAGTGCAAAAGCATTCTCCTCTTCATCGGTCGCTATGATCGCTGCTTTGTATTGAGCAGGGGGTAATTTGCTGATATCAATGTAAAATGTTTTGGAGGTGCCCGGGAGCAGCCCCATTGTTAAACTTGAATAAGTACCCACCTTTTCACCTGTTTTGCGGTTATAAACTTCAATGGAGGCTGTGGGCTTACAGTAAAGATTACCGGTATTGGCTATTGCTACCTTTGCCGTTTTTTTTTCCTCCACTTTTTCCACCTTTACACTTTCAAACTTAAGGTCCGGTTTGGCCTTTTCTGTTTCAAAATCTGTAATAACCTGAATGGCATATCGTATAACAGAAGTGATATTCACTCCTGGTTTGTTGTCGCTGGGTTTTATCTCTTCTACCGGTTCTACAATAATCACACTCCAATAGCTTCCGGGATCCATGGCCTGATCGGGAACTGTTATTTCATAGAATATTTCAGTCTTTTCTTTACCTTTAAGCGTAACAAGGTTGGTATTGAGCTTTAGCCACTCGCCGTTACTGCGTGTATTGGTACGTAATGCTGTATAATTGGTCGTTCCGTCCGCATGGTAGGTATAATCCTGTAAAAATAATTTTACACTTTGAGGAGTACTGCTGGTATTTTCAATCGCAACTTTTCCTTTATAAACCTTTCCGTTTTCTATTTTATAAGTATGCGTAAGCCCGTTGAGAATCATAATACCGGCATGTAAAAAGCTGAACTGCAAAATCAGGGTGATCAGAAGAAGGATACGCTTTATCATGATATAAAGTTTGGAGTTAAATCATTAATAATACAAATTCAGGAAGAAACTGAATAACAGCTTCTTCTTGTTTTTGACAGGTAGAAAAGAATTTTTGTTAAATTTTAATTATCTGATATTGTATAAGTAACGGTAGCTGTAACAGTGGCTGTTGCCTGTAAATCTGCGTACGCTGCTACACCTCCAAGACCGCTTCCTGCAGCAAGTGCATAGGTAAGATTGTGACCGTTATTGGCCCCGTTCCCGGTATAAGCACTTCCGATATCTAAAACAATATTCTGGTCATTAGCAGTTAATGTTACCAGACCTGCAGATGTTCCCAGTGTTCCCGCTCCGCCTGTAGGAGCTGCAGCAGTTACGCGAAGATCAACTCCAGGAATAATGGCATTCATTTTTACACTTACGTTACGTGTAGGGTCTGCAACAGATTTAATAGAAGAATAATTAAGCCATAAAGTAGTGTTAGCTGCAGATGGAAGAATAGGATTTCCTGCTTCCGTAGGTGCTGTAAACCCAAGGGTAATGTTTTTGGTTGCTGCTGGTTCAATATCTACCAATGCAACTTCGGGAATAGAAATGGTAACCGTATGGTTATCTGTAGCGAGGTCTTGCGCGCTCAGATTCCCGGATAGAGCCAATGCAAATAAAGACGCTGCAATAGTCAAATTTAGTTTTTTCATGATGCTGATAATTAGTTGAGTGAATATAACAAAATTCATTATAATTTGAAAAAAATATATTATAATTTTTATATTGATGCTTATTTGCATTATGTAATGCATTATAATTGAAATATGTTTTAAAGATAACTCAAAAAAAACCTGTACGTTTTGGTACAGGTTTTTGTAGATATTTACATCATTTTTTTATGCCCAATGCGGATCAGAAACAGAAACTTTTCCGGTCTCTATTCTTCCTGCAAAATGCCATAGATGATTGTTTAGCGTTAATTTCAAATCATACCAGCCTTTATTTTTATCAAGATCGATACTGATTTTTTCTTCCGGTTTTTGTACAGAAATTGTTTTTTTAGTTTTTCCGTACAGATCTTCCATGCTTATGGAAATATTTTTGTTTTTGTGGTTTCTAATGATCAGTTCTACCTGATTTTTTGAGGTCATATTCTCTAAAATTATCTCCATTTCTGGTGAAATACTTCCCTGGAATTTCCTGAAAAAGCCATTGGGACCGAAAATTTCATAATCATAAGCTCCGGAATTTACAGCATGGGATAATTCCTGCTTTGAATATAATGCGTATGAAAAATGATAATGAGTACTGTTGAATTGAGTTCTGTCGTAAACAAGCAAAGGAACTCCATTCTCTTTTAAATTGCTCATTTTTATATTCCCGCCTTCCAGATTGACATGAAAATGATAGGGCAGTGGATTAGATGGTTTCAACCCTCTTTCCTGAATTTCAAGCAAATTGTTTTTAAGTTCATTTTCGGCATACCATTTCAGATTAGGAACCGGTTTGTTTTTGGCCGCATTGATGGTTTTAGCATACTCTTTCTGATTCAGATAATCTATCTGTGGCGCTTTTACGCTGGTAGAATTAAAAGCAGAGGTGAGATCACCACATACAGCTCTTCTCCAATCACTAATATTGTCAACATGCACATCCTTTTTGAATTTTTTCATGATAAATTTCTCCAGGAACTGCAGTACAGACGTGTGATCCGATACTTCGGAATTGACAAATCCTCCTTTTGTCCATGGGGAAGCGATGATCATGGGAACCCTGTAGCCCAATCCAACGGTTCCTTCAATTTTTTCATAATTTTTTAAAGAAGGATTGCTCAAATATTCCTGAGATTGATCCACATATTCTACGCCCTCTTTTCCGTTCATATCCACAGGCTGGCTGGGGTTCATAGGTGGAGCGAAAGGTAGTACATGATCGAAATATCCGTCATTTTCATCATAATTGATGATAAATATTGTTTTTTTCCAAGTTTCAGGATCTTTGGTAAGAATATTCAACACTTCAGAAATATACCATGCCCCATACCATGGTGATCCCGGGTGATCAGAGAAATGTTCGGGAGCTACCAGCCAGGAAACCAATGGCAGTTTTTTCTCTTCCACATCTTTACGGAACTGGAACAATACATCACCTTCCGGAACAACAAGTCTTTCTCCGCTTTCATCCTTTCCGATTTCCAGATTCCAGTAATCAGGGTCGTTGGAATTGGTTGTAAATGCTTTTTCGTGGAGATTTTTTTCTTCTTTTGAAAGTTTGGAATAATTATCAGGATGGTATTTCACCTGATCCTCCTGAACTTCCGCCAACATGGCTTCAAGTCTTTCTTTCTGCTTAGGATTTTTTTCAATCTCCTGTTTCAGATAGGCTATGATATTAGGAATATTCTGATAATATCCTTTTGAAAACTTCACATTGAATTTTGAAAACCATTCAATCGGGTTATCAGTGAAATTACTTAGCCAGGCTTCCTGTTCTCCGGACATTCCTTTTGGAAGGCTTATTTCATTCTGATAAATTCTCCAGGAAACGTTTTGCTGTTCTAATATTTCAGGGAAACTTTTCCATTTTGCCTGCCTTGCTTTGTCATAATCAATATTTTCATTGACAACATTGGCCTTTACTTTTCCGTTTTGCTGTTCTCTCAATGTTCCGGACCAAAGGAACAATCTGTTCGGAGTAGTTCCGGTAAGGGATGAGCAGAAATACTGATCGAATATAGTGAAGGCATCGGCCAGCTGATAATAAAACGGAAGGTCTTCACGGTTGTAATACCCTAATGTCAACGGAATATTTTTATAATCTTTATTTCCTGAAGCTTTAGCCTGAAGCCACTGGTCATATTTTCCTTTGTTAAGAGCTTTTTGCTGATCTGCCCATGAGTGGGGCAGTGAACTCATCCAGGTTGATTTTGTATTTCTTAAATCCAGACGGGCAGGAGATGCATATTTTCCTTCGTCATTCTTTTGAAAGAAAACGGAATGTCCATCCTGCTTTACAAAAGCTCTTTTATCCAGGAAACCCCTTACTCCTTTGAGCGCACCAAAAGCATGATCAAATGAACGATTCTCCTGCATCAGGATTACGACATGTTCTGCATCATAAAATGTAGACTGGGCAGCCGGATCAATGGCTAGAGCTTTTAAAATGGAAGGATGAAGAACACTTGAAGTTCCTAATCCAGCTAATAAAAGACTTGATTTTTCTAAAAATTCTCTTCTGTTCATATTCAATCGTAATAAGAAAGAAACCGCAAGTTAATAGGATTTTCCTGCGATTTCTTTGTTTTATATAAAAATAATCAGATTTCTATTGTAACCACCAAGGTTTGGAGTTGATATTGTCATTTCCTCCATACTGAGCAGCCAAAGCAGCTTTTAAATTGTTGCTGTTATAGCTGTATTCCGATTGCGGATATCTGAACCTGAAAGGCGCTGCTACTCCTGCTTTTAGAGGATAGTTTGGATATCCCGTTCTCAGATAATCGTAATAAGATGTCCATTGTGCCTGGTGAAACATGGTCATGTATTTTTGAGTCATGATTTTTTCAAGCTGTGTCTGAAGAGGATCTGCATTATTGTAAACTACTAAAGGAGTTGTCAGATATTGGTTCACATCAAATCCCGAGAAATATTGTCCCGAATTTTTTACATAGGTTTGATAAAAATCGAAACTGGCTTTAACGGCATTGTCATAATGCGTTTTTGCCGACCCGGAAATCCAGCCTCTTGCTGTAGCTTCAGCCAAAATAAATTCAAGTTCTGAATAACTTAATACAGAAGCTGGCTCATTGGTAGGATCTTTATAGAAACGGTCGTTCACTTTAGAAATATTTTTTGCCGTGATCAGAGCAGCATTATCAGAATAAGGAGAAGTAGGATTTCCTCCGTTATAAGCTGTATAATCTGTGATGGCTTTTCCGGCCTCTTTAGCTCCGGTAGTCTGTGCTGCAAATGTAAACAGACGTGGATCTTGTCTGCTTTTGAACATATTGATGAAATAGTCTGCCATATACAAACTGGAACCATACCCGCTGTTGTTAAACATTGTATATCTGCTGTCTGCAGCATCCGCAAACTTAAGCTCACCGTTATCTGCAATAGAAGTCATCAGAGACTGGCTTCCTGCAATAGAAGCAAATTCTGTAGCAATATTATAACTTCCTACTGTAGTTTTTTTAGATAAAGTGATTAGAACTTTCAAACGGAATGAGTTGATTAGTTTTTTCCACTTTAAAGCATCTCCGTTATAAACAATATCGCCTTCAATTTTATCATTGGTATTAATAAGATCATTGGCTTCTTTCAATTCTGATAAAATTCCGGACATGATGGCTTCCTGGCTATCATACTTTGGTTGTGTAATTCCGGATTCTCCTTTTGCTGCCTCAGAATACGGAGCACTTCCTACTTTTAGGCTAATATTGAAAAAATGATAAGCTCTCAGAAACTTACCAATAGCGGCATAGTTTTTATTGTTGATCTTTTCAGCTTCCTGCATCATTTTTCCTGTATTCAGGAGTCCTTTGGTGTAGACTTCAAAAGAGGCATCGTTCCATTTCATATACTGGTATGCATTTTCACCATCCGTACCAATCATCATTCTTGAGGCATACATATTATCACCGTTTACCTGAAAAGTATATTTTTCCACATAAGTCAGAAGAAATTTAGGATCAATGCTGGCCTGATCATTAGGGTTTTCATTGATTTTATCAAGGTTGGATTCACATGAAGCCAATGTCAGAAGTCCTGCAGCAAATAAAGATTTCATCAGCCACTTTCCCATTTTACCTTTTTGCCCTTTCACTTTATTGATATTATTTTTCATTGTCTTGACGTACTTTTTAGTTAAAACTTAAGATTAAAACCGATTCCGAACCATCTGCTGGAAGGGTCCTGAATATCATTCTCCGTTTTTGCCTGGAAATCAGGATCAGAATAAAGATTCTTTGATTTTTTCCACATCGCCAGGTTATAAGCAGAGATATTGGCTGTAAAGCCTTTTACCATTCCTCTTGGGTTTAATAATGAAGAGAAATCGTATTCCAGAACTACAGATCTAAGTTTGATAAAAGTTCTGTCGAAAACGTTAGCAAACTCTTCACTTTCATCCTGCGTTACCCTTGCCTGGTATGGATAGTTCTGAGCCCAGTCCTGGAAGCTGATTGCTTTAGTGTGTGGGGTATACTGACCTGTTGCCGGATTATAATTAACCCCATCCGGTACAAAATAGTACGTTCCTGGATTGGCGTACTCAAGATCCCTGTAAGCTACAGAATTTGGATGTTTTCCTCCCCACCACATTTTTTCCACTACCTGCGATCTCATGACACCTCCGATGCTTCCATCGATTCCGATATTCAAAGTGAATTTCTTGTATTTAAAGGTGTTGTTGAAACCGAAGGTCCAGTCCGGATTGAAATGTCCCAGGTTGCTTGGTGCATTGGCTCTTGTCGGCATTCCTGTATTGGCATCAAGAATGACTTTTCCGTCCGGAGATTTCTGCCATGTATAATCATAGTAACTGTCCATTCTTTCACCTAACTTGATGTTTTTGTAGTTCGGCATATTGTCATAGATGGAAGTCAGCTTTTGCTCATAAGTACTCCAGTTGATCAAAGTTTTCCAACTAAAATCGGCTGTTTTTACCGGAACCAAACCAAGGGAAACTTCAAATCCTTTGGTAGTATATTCATTCCCGTTTACATATTGTGAAGTGAAGCCTGATGATTCTGCAGCTGGGAACTGAAGAATATTATTATAATCTAATGTTCTGAAATAAGTGGCATCTAAGGTAATTCTGTTATTCAGGAAACCTGCACTTAACCCTAATTCATAAGATTTTGTCTGCTCCGGCTTCAGAGAGTTTTCTATATTCAGAGTGGTTGGGTAATAATACGTAGGATTTCCGTTGAATGTAACTCCCTGATTATTCAGATAATAATTTCTGATAGAATAAGGCTGGAAGTCATACGCTACTTTTGCCCATGAAGCAGAAAGTTTCAACATATTAATAGATTCCGGCAATTTTACAAGGTTTGAAATAACGGCACTGATGGAAGCTGAAGGATAGAAGTAAGATCTATTGGCCTTAGGCAGAGTAGAAGACCAGTCGTTACGTCCTGAAATATTAATGAAGAAAGCATTGTACAACCCAATATCAATCGTAGAATAGGCACTGTAAATCAACTTTTCCTTCAGATAGGAATAATTTTTCAGAGCTCCAATCGAGTTTTCGAACGTGTACACTTCCGGAATTTTCAAACCGTCCGTAGATCTTTCGTTGTTATTGTTTTTATAATAAAAAGCTGAACCTCCGGCATTGATGGTAAAATCAAAGTTTTCAGATATTTTTTTCTTGTAAGTCGCCAGCATATCATAATTGAGGTTCCATGTTTTGTTATCCCTTAAAATATAACCTCCGCTTCTTGGTGCATCGTAATTGAAATAGGAATAAGGGCTCAGTACTTCCGTTTTACTATGGTTTTCTACAAGGGAGATTTTCCCTTTTACCGAAAGATCCTGTGTGGCTTTATATTCTAAACCGGTCTGTGCATTGATGATATTCGTTCTGTTCTGATTTTTATAATACTCAGCTCCGAACCATGGATTATTGTACCAGGCGTAGTTCCAGTTGGCTTGTGCCGTTCCTTCCCTTCCCGGAATCCACATGTGATTTTTCAGAGCTTTTCCGTCTACATCACCTCCCATCCAGATCAAGATGGTGTACATATGCCCGCTTGGGTTGTAATTGTAGTTGGGAATATTAGGCGTAAAAGCCTGGTTGAAATTGAATTTCGTATCAAATATTAATTTATCTCCCAGATGGTTTTCAGAAGAGAAGTTGATGCCGTATTTCTGAAGATAGGAATTCGGAATTCGGTCATCATAATTCATGAAGTTTCCTGAAAACCGGTATATATCTTTATTATCTCTATAGCTGATGGCGAAATTATTGTTGTTAATTACCGCAGGCTTTAAGAAAGTACTTAAGTTATCGTGATATTTCCAGTCAATCGGAACTCTTTCATATCTTGATTTATCATCATATTGAGTTCCTGTCACTGCTCCGTACCATGGAACGACTTGTCCCGTTACTTTATCTCTAATGGGGCTGTTCCACTGGGCAATCTGTAAACCCGGAACAAATTTTGGTCCCCAGATCATATCTCCGTCATTCACCCCGCCATCAGCTCCGTCCCAGAATTCATATTTTCCGTGAGAACCGTTACCGTATTCTGTCTGGGTTTTTGGAAGATTGGTAAATCCTCCTGTGATCATGGTATTCTGAGAAAATTCCACAGAAAACCCTTTCTTCTTAGCATTTTTTGTTGTGATCAAAACTGCTCCGTAGCGACCTCTGGAACCATATAAAGCGGAAGCGGTAGCTCCTTTCAATACGTTGATATTTTCAATATTGTTAGGATCCAGATTCTGGAAAACTTCTCTTTCCACAATTACCCCATCAATAACAAAAACCAGGTTGGAGTTTCCTCTTAAAGTAAACTGAGGAGCCTGCTGCATTCCGGTCGGGTTGGAAACATTCAGACCGGCTACCTGTCCAGAGAATAAATTACCAATACTTGGAGTAGTGATGGTTTCAAATTGTTTTGTTCCCACTTCCTGAGTAGAATATCCAATCTTTTCTTTCTTTTTTGCAATACCTAATGCGGTAATCACAACCCCTTCAATCTGCTTTTCGTTCTGCTTTTTTAAAACAACGGAATATTGTTTTTTGGAAGAAACCTCAACGGTATAAACAGAAAAATCAGGAGCAAAAAACTCAAGAATGTCTTTAGGGTTTGCAGAAATGGTGAAATTACCATTTTGATCTGTAGTAGCAGTCTTTCCTGTGTTTTTGTCGGTGATGTTTACACCGGAAACACTAGAACCGTTTTCTGATTTTACATTTCCGGAGATATTGATTTCCTGGGCGGAAAAATAAAGGGGAAGTAAAAAAACGGCAAAAGTGGCTAGAGTCTTCTTCATTTTTTTGAAGGCAAATTTAGCGGAGC
The DNA here is from genome assembly GCF_059420365.1 of Chryseobacterium sp. GW821-FHT04C04. Taxonomy (NCBI): domain Bacteria; kingdom Pseudomonadati; phylum Bacteroidota; class Flavobacteriia; order Flavobacteriales; family Weeksellaceae; genus Chryseobacterium; species Chryseobacterium sp. GW821-FHT04C04. The sequence continues at coordinate 12,986 of NZ_JBWKTO010000010.1, forward strand.
ACTGTTACCAGTATTTTAATGAAGTATTAAAATAAAAATACGATTTTAATATTTTTTAACAGAAAGAATTAATAGAAAAGTAAAATGGAAAATGTCTTTTGTATAGGGACTTTTGCTTTATTATATAGATATTAATATAAGATAGAAAGCTGGAAGTTATTGTGGTGGTGTCAACTTCTTAAAATCTTCAGGAATAAATTTTTGAAAAAAAACTTTCGTCTTATGAAAGAAACAGATTTTAAAACCAAGACTTCAATAACTTCCAGTCTCCCTCTTCCTTTCTTTTTAAAACCTGCTCAGGATCCCCCAGTGAATTTTGATATCATTAAACTTAAAAGGATTCCCGAACTCGTTACCATTAGACAGCTGGAAACTCATCAGACCGATAGGAATGAAGAAATTAAAACCAAGCCCCACACTGTAGAGTTTGGGTTTTACTTTCAGCGATTTATTATTGAGCTGTCCGTATTGTCCAAAGAGGTCGAAAAAGGCCTGATTACCGATGAGATAACGGTATTCCAGACTTCCATAGTAATAAAAGTCAGCGGCGAGAGAGTTCTCATTGAACCCCCGCATGGAATTCCAGCCCCCGAAACGGTATAATTCGTTAGCAGAGAATTCTATTTTAGAATCCATCATGGCACCTTCTCCCTTAATGTTCAGGAAGTGGTTCCCCGAAATATGATAATTATGTTCCCCAAAGAAATAAAACTGGTTTTGGGTAGCTTTGATATTATTTTTAGAATAGGTCGTTGTTAAAAAGTCATATCCCGCATTGATTCTTGTTTTATATAGGAAAAGGTCAATATCGGTAGGCTCAGTCATTTCAAACCATATCCCGATCCCATTTTTGGTATAATCTTTTCCCTGAACGTACAGGGTGTCAATAATGGTTGAGCTTTCCAAAGTTGCTCTTAAACCGATTTTATTTCGGTTGTTGATATGGTAATAAAAGGCCGGAAGGAATTTTACGTTGGCAAATGTAGAATCCTGTCGGTAGATATTTACTTTAGCATTCATCCCGACATTTGATTTGAACAGGTACGGAATATCTACCTGGAGATCAAAATTCTGTCCTTTATCAGGGTTTCTCTGCCAGTATAAATTGACAGTCTCAAAACCGTTGAACATATTCCTGAAATTCACATTCATGGTACCATTTAACGTAAACTTGGAGCTTTTGTCGTTCCCGAAACCAATTACCCCATCAAAAGTATTGGTCTTTTTCTTTTCCAGAAACAAGTAAATACTCGTAGAGTCTTTTGTGAATAAGGTTTGTGGCTGCCGTTCAAGAGTCAAGAAGGGATGGCTCTGAAAAGTCTTATTGATGGCCAGAAGGTTTTTGTCATCGTAGTTTTTGCCTTTAAATTCCTTTTCCAGATTTTTGATGAATCTTCTGGGAACTTTTTCATATCCTTTAACGACAAAATTATTGATCGTTCTTTTATTATTCTTGTTGATATCAAGCTCCACGATTGGATAACCGTTTTTCTGTCCTTTAAATTTAGATTTTATTCTGCTGAAAGAATACCCGTCGTCTATATAAGTTTTGTTGATGCTTTTCTTGGTGGAATCTAAATTTTTAGTAAAAAAATCTTTCTGAATCTTGAGCTTCTGGACAAGAGAATCGGTAAGGCTGACATAAGTTTGATTAAAATTCTTCCCTTTATCATAGAAAATTTCGGTGCTGTCGCCTTTTATTTTTACATCTTTTAGTTTGGTGAAGAAATAATTACTCTGAGCTAATGAATCCAGAAATTTCACCGCAGAAGTAGAATCTTTTACTTTTTTTCTGACCTTGGTTTCTGTATCAATCAGCCAATACTGCTTCTTCTGCGCTTGTGTAAAAACGCAGAACAGTACAAAAAATATTTTCAGAAACAGTTTCAATCCAAATGTATCTACCCCATAGACAAGTGATGAAATAAAGTGTAATGATAAGATAAAACTTAAAGCAAAGCTTGTCTTACTCGTTCTTTACCACTTAATCCTTCTTAATGGTTTACAAATTATATTATTAATTAGCTTTCTATACAACTGAAACTAGTCCAGTTTATTATACTTCTTCATCAAATTCTCATAAGTTCCCTGTGGAAGAATCCACTTCAACGGAACTCCGATTTTCTGCCCGAATTTACCAAAATAATAATGAGCTTTCCATTTATTTTTTGCTAAAAGTTTTTCAATGTATTCTGCCACCTCCAAAGGCTCAGTTCCATCATTCACATGAGAATTCATCAGCGCATAAACTTTGTCGAAAACATTTTTATACGGTTGTGAAACTTGTGTCATAACTCTGTTTTCCGCAATATTGGTTTTAATATCCCCCAGATGCAGTGAGCATACCTCAATATTCCATGGGTATACTTCATATCTCATCGCTTCCGTTACTTTATCCAGAGCAGACTTTGAAGCAGAATAAAATCCACGGAAAGGCAGACCCATTTCACTTCCGATGCTGGATACATTGATGATTTTTCCAAATTTGTGTTCACGCATCTTCGGAAGAACAGCGCTCATCATTTGTACAGGTCCGGCAAGATTCAGACTGAAAAGTTTTAAAATATCTTCTTTGCTGGAATCTTCCACAGCACCTACCATTCCCATTCCGGCATTGTTGATCAGAATATCAATTCTGGTTTCTGTTTTTAAAACCTCAGCAATAGCATTCTGAACAGCAGAGTTATCGGTAACATCAGTAGGGATAGACCTGAAGTATTGGCTTTCTGTGTGTTTTCGGCTTAATCCGTATACTTTATGCCCTTTTTTTCCAAAATATTCGGCCAATGCAAACCCGATTCCTGATGAGGTTCCTGTAATGATGATGGTCATTGAATTCGTATGATTTTTATTGTTTTTATTTTTCTTCTGATATCAATCAGACCATTTTGCAGATCTGTGTTCAAAAGTACAATCTATTTTCAGCAAATGTAAAAAAAGAAAAAGGAACTCTGCCACTTATTATTTCTGAAATGGCTTAAATGCTTGTTTTGATATTTTTTTCAATGGATGATAAACTTAAAATAAAGTTAATCTCAATCATGCATAGAATAATAATGAAATGATTACTTTTAATTACTTATTTATCTGATTATAAGTATTTTAATGCTGTTTTGTGGTAGGTGGTGCCTGTAAAAAGCTAAAATTTCTTAATAAAAACATAAGGAAACCTTAATGAGTGGTGGGAGCGGACTGGTCTAATTTTGCACCTAATCAAAAAGGATATCATGAATGTATTTAAAATCCCTGTCTCAGTAACTTATTTAACGGGTAGGGTATTACTTATTGGTGCAATATCAGCTTCACCGATGTTCCTCGCTCAGAAAAAAGACAGCTTAAAAGAAAAATCCATCGATGAGATTGTTGTTGTAGGATACGGAACACAGAAAAAAAGTAAAGTTTCCGGGGCTGTTTCGGAGGCTTCACTGGATAAGCTTACTTCCAGGTCTTTATCTGGGGTAGGAGAAGTTCTTCAGGGTAAAGCTCCCGGAGTAACTGTAGTGAACGAAGGTGGAGATCCTAACGGAGCACCTAAGGTAAATATTCGTGGTCTGGGAGGAATCAATGGAGAAACTCCTCTTTATGTGGTAGATGGAGTGGTTTTTAACGGAACACCGTCTATTAACCCAAACGATATACAGGATATTTCTGTACTTAAAGATGCTTCTGCCGCGATTTATGGAGCAAGGTCTTCCGGAGGGGTTATCCTTATCACCACCAAAAGAGGGAAAAAAGGAAATCTTACGGTAGATTTTGATGTTAAATACGGAGTGAATCAGGCATGGAGACTGAAAGAATCTCTGAATGCAGCTGAATTCCAGGATGTGATGTACAAAGCATATGAAAATGCCGGAAAACTAGGCAGCTTACCAATAGCTTTTAACCCTACTCAGTATCCAGACGGAAGAATTACCAGAACAGACTGGATGAAAGAAATTTTCAGAACGGGGACTATTCAGGAATACAATGTTAACTTAAGCGGAGGAAGTGAAAAATCCAGATATTTTGTGGGAATGAATCACAGAAGCCTGGAAGGAATCCTACTGAATACTCAGGCAAAACGATACAATTTCAGAGTGAATTCTGAGCATAAAGTAAAAGACTGGTTGACGATTGGAGAAAATATGTATTATAATTACTCTGACGGAAATACAGCCGATACAAAAAGTGGTTATACAGGAGCTTTAGTAGCCGCCATGTATTATCCGCCAAATGTTCCGGTGTATACTCCTAACGGAGCATTTTCTGGATTGCCGATTGATGTGGCGGGAGGTTACGGAGATATGATCAATCCGGTTGCTTATCTTAAAAGAATCAGCATCAGAAATCCTACCCATGAGATTTTAATCAATCCTTATGCTGAAATTACTTTAGCAAAAGATTTAAAATTCCGTTCCAACTTCTCACAGACATTCAAGCTGGGGGATGTAAAAAACTTTACGTACAGAGTATTGGAAGTCGGGAAAATTTTCGATACCAATAATTTAGAATATCAGTCTAACAATTCATCTACAGCACTTGCAGAGCAGTTGTTAACCTATAAAATTTCTACCGGGCAGCATAATTTTGATTTTCTTGGAGGGTTTACTTTCCAGAAAACAATTGATGATGGTTTTGTAGCAAAATCTTATGACTTCAGAAGTGAAGCTGAGGTTTTCCAACATCTTCAGAATGCCGCGGATACCAATAAAGATGTTTCCAGTTACAGATTCAAACAGTCTTTGGTTTCTTATCTGGCGAGAGTAAACTACGACTATGCAGGAAAGTATATCGTAAGTGTATTGGGAAGACGAGATGGTTCTTCACTGGTAGCAAAGCAAAACAGATTTGCTAATTATTATGCTGTTTCCGGTGCGTGGGTGATTTCGAAAGAAAATTTTATGCAGGAAATTTCATGGCTTTCAAGTCTGAAACTAAGAGGAAGTTATGGTATTCTGGGTAATCTTGGAGGGATTTCACCACAAGCTGTGAATCCATTGATGACGAGAGATAATAATGTGATTTTTGGACAGGATCCTTCTCAGAATATTGCTTACTACGCCACTACACGTCCAAATCCGGATCTGAAATGGGGGAAGTCTGAGCAGACCAACTTCGGGGTAGATGCTTCATTCTTTCATAACAGTCTTTCTTTACAGTTTGATTACTTCGTAAAGAATTCCAAAGATCAGATCTTCAACGTAAGCTTACCAAGTACGGCAACTTATAATAATCAGTATGTGAATGCAGGACTGTTCCAGGATAAAGGATATGAATTAGGGATCAATTATAACAAGGTAGTTTCAGGTGATTTTAGTTTCTCTGTCGGAGCGACAATGAGTCAACTAAAAAACACGGTGAAGCAGTTGGCTAATGTGGATGAGATTTTTATCAACGATAATGGAGTAAGAGGAGTATTGAAACCAACCCGTATAAAAGTAGGGGATGCTTTGTATTCTTACTATGGATATAAGACCGGAGGAATTTTCCAGACTCAGGAAGAAATCAACAATTATAAAGATGCCAACGGAAACCTTATCCAGCCGAATGCTAAACCGGGAGATATCAAATTCCTGAAAAAAGAAGGAAATGCAGGAGTGCTTAATAATAATGACTTTGTCAATCTTGGAAGCCCTTATCCTAAATTCTCTTACGGATTCTCTTACAATATGACGTGGAAAAACTTTGATCTGAATCTATTCTTCCAGGGAGTATACGGAAATAAAATATTCAACGGGATGAAGTTTATTTCTTTGAACCCAGGTGGAACAGGACAAAACTATAATATGGACAGAGATATCCTGAATGCATGGACGCCTCAGAACACGAATACTGATATTCCAAGGCTGGTGCATGGAGATCCAAGCGGTAATTACTCCAAAGTATCGGATTTCTACGTAGAAGACGGATCTTATTTAAGACTGAAGAACCTTACCATCGGGTATTCATTACCGAAAGAACTGTACAGCAAGCTGGATGTAAACAAAGTGAGAGTATATATGACGACCAACAACTTGTTTACGATAACGAAATATACAGGATTTGATCCTGAAGTAGGAATGAATTCTTATGGTGTAGATACCGGAAGATATCCTCAGGCACGCTCATTCATCTTTGGGGTGGAGATCGGTTTATAATTTTTTAACCAACAAAAAGTAAAAAAATGAAATTATTCAATAAAATATTTTTAATCTCAGGAATATCCGCAATGCTTTTATCGTGTACAGGAGAGCTGGATGTTCAGCCGGAAGGAACCCCTACCGAAGCCAGTTTCTGGAAGACAGAAAATGATCTGATTACCGGAGCGAATGCGATGTATAAGCCTTTATTCGACGGAGAATTTTATGGAAGAGGTCTTTTCTGGTTTATCAATGCCAGTGATGATATGGTAACCGGAAGAGCGAAAAGTGAAGCGGATAATGCGAAAAATTTCAGCAGCAATTACATTGCAGCAGGAGATCTTGAAACCCAGTGGAACAAAAGATACAACGTAATCGGAGTTGCGAACCGTGTGATCCGTAATATTGATAATATCCAGACTTCACAGGCTATCAAAAACAAATATCTTGGAGAAGCTTTGTTCATGAGCAGCAGAATGTATTTTGAACTTGCTTATTCTTACGGGAATGAAAAAGCAGGAATTCCTATTATTGACCGTTCAAAAGATCCTGATCCCAACCCGATTCCGAGAGCGGCCAACGTGATGGAAAATTATACTTACATCGTAAACGATCTGAAAAGAGCCGCAGAATTATTGCCTACTCAGGCAGAGCTTCCGGCAAAAGATTATGGAAGACCCCATAAAGCTGCAGCATGGGCACTTTTGGCAAAAGTATATCTGTTTATGAAAGATTGGAAGAATGCAGAATTCTGGGCTAATGAAGTAATGACCAAAGGAAACAGAAGTCTTCTGAACAATTTTTCTGATGTCTTCAAGGCTGAAAACAGCTACAGCTCAGAATATATCTGGTCTATCCCTGGGACGCCTAAGTTTACCGCATGGGGAAGTATTCTTCCGGGAGTAATGCTTGAAAATAAAGGATGGGGAGAGTATAACGGCTGGGGATATTTCCAACCGACTAAAGAACTATTTGACGAGTATGAAACAGGAGACCTTAGAAGAAGTGCTACCATCCTGAAAATAGGAGATAAGTTTACATTTAATGGAAAGGAAAGAATATATGCTTCAAGCAATTCCCTTACCGGATATCAGTTCAATAAATATATGGATGCCTTCAAATATCAACTGAACAGTGGTCACGTGAGTGCCAACGGAGATTATCCATGTACAGACCTTGCCGTTCCGATTATGCGTTATGCTGAGGTGATCCTTATCAAAGCAGAAGCTTTATTGATGCAGGGAAAATCTGCAGACCAGGAGATCAATATGATCAGAGTACGTGCAGGTTTGTCTGCAAAAAACGGATGTACGATGGCAGATCTGAAGCATGAGAGACGTTGTGAACTGGCAGGTGAATGGGCAGACAGACACAGAGACCTTGTACGTTGGGGAGATGCGCAGGCAGCGTATGCTAAGCCTCTGCACGGTATCAATGGACAGGTAGTCTGGGCAGCAAGAAACTTTAATCCAGCTGTACATAATGTTTGGGCAGTTCCTCAGGCTGAAATCGTAAACAGTCATGGGATCATCAAACAAAATGAAGGCTGGTAAAATTTAACCTTATAGATGGGCCGCTATATCATTGCAGAGACTTCTGTGATGATATAGTTTTTCCAAAGGGATTATGAAATGTCAATGGCAAATGTGGACATATATGGATGTTAGGCGTTTCTTTTGATCCATAAACAATAAAGATATACGAATGAAATTATTAAAAGTATGGGCTGTACTGGCCCTGGCTGTTTTTTCCAAAAATCAGGCACAGAATTATTTACATTACACTGTAGGAAATGCACATTCACATAATGATTATATGCAGGAGATCCCTTTTTGGGAGGCTTATTATGCCAACTTTGGTTCCATTGAGGCAGATGTTTTTCTGGTAAAGGATCAACTTTGGGTGGCTCATACCGACAAAGAACTTTCTGCAGACAGAACATTGGAAAATTTGTATCTCGATCCTATTTCAAAACAGATTAAGCTGAACAAAGGGAATATCTATCCGGATGCCAACAAAAAACTGCAGCTGCTGATTGATATTAAGCAAGATTATAAAACATCACTGGCAGCTTTGGTCAGTACCTTAAAGAAGTATCCCGAGATTACAGGAAACACAGGAATTAAAATTGTGATTACGGGAGACAGACCTCAGCCGGGAAATTTTAAAAACTATCCGAATTATCTTTACTTTGACGGAGATCTGGATAAAAGCTATTCTGCAGATCAATTGAAAAGAGTAGGGATGTTTAGTGCAGATCTTCCGGGGTTGGTAAAATGGAATGGAAAAGGAATTCCTAGAGACGAAGAAACGGCAAGGATTAAAACAGCCGTTGAAAAAGCACATTCCCAGCAAAAGCCGGTTCGTTTTTACGGAGCTCCGGACTTTCCGAATGCATGGGTGAATTTTATGGATTTGGGAGTAGATTATATTAATACTGATCACATTCCGGATCTTAAAAAGTTCATGAATTCTATTTCGAAAAACTTTTATAAAAATACAAAAGAGTACAGCACTTATACCCCCACTTATACATCAGACGGAGTGGAGAAAAAAGTAAAGAATGTGATCCTCCTTATCCCGGACGGAACTTCTTTGCCTCAATATTATGCTGCCTTTACAGCCAATAAAGGAAAGCTGAATGTTTTCAACATGAAATCCACAGGTCTTTCCAAAACCAATTCATCCAATGCCTATATTACAGATTCAGCACCGGGTTCTACAGCATTTGCTACCGGTGTGAAAACCAAAAATACCTTTGTAGGGGTAGACAATATGGGAAAAGCACTGGCACAAATTCCTGATATTATCGCTGAGAAAGGAATGGTTTCAGGATTGATTTCCACAGGAGATGTTACAGATGCTACTCCTGCTGACTTCTATGCACATTCGGATAACAGGAATAGCTCTGAACCTATTCTGAAAGATTTTGCGGCTTCAAAAACAAAAATTCTGATTGGTGGTCCTACAAGTGGATTGTCTCAGGAAAATCTGCAGAAATTTAAAGAGACCAAAGTTGATTTGTATCAGGATCTGAAATCAGTGACTAGAATAAACAACCGTACTCTGGTTATTGACCCTTTGGCTTCACAAAGAATCACCAACGGAAGAGGAAACTGGCTTGCTGATGCATTTGATCTTACCTTAAATGATTTGAAAAAGAATGAAAAAGGATTCTTTATGATGATAGAAGCCTCTCAGACTGACGGAGGAGGTCATAGCAACAACATCGAACAGCTGGTTACAGAATTGCTGGATTTCGACCATGTCGTTGGTAAGGCGATGAAATTTGCTGATGAAAATAAAGAAACCTTAGTAATTGTTGTAGGAGATCATGAAACAGGAGGTTTGACTCTTTTGGATGGAAGCCTGAAAGACGGTTGGGTATTCGGAAATTTCAGTACCAATGATCATACCTCTATTCCGTCAAGTGTTTTTGCTTATGGACCGAATTCCAAAGAATTCACCGGACTATTTGAAAATACAGAGATCTTCAATAAAATATTGGCAGCTTACGGAATTCAAAAATAGCTTTTAATTTTAATACTTTTACTTTTACAAAGAGAGGTTGTTCCGTTATGGAAACAGCCTTTTTTTGTGTATTAATTTAAAGCTCCCGCAGATTTCACAGATTAAGCAGATGTTTGTGGATAATCAGCGTTATCTGCAAAACTTGCGAGAAATAAAAGCAGGACAAAATTCAAAAAGGCTGCCTCAACAAGAGAGACAGCCTATGAATATATCTAACAAATAATAAATTAGAAATTGGTCTTCACGATGAGCTCAGACAGCTCAGCATTCACAAAGTCAATGGGCATTACTCCGTATGATCCATGAGTATTTGTTTGGAAGAATGTTTTAAGTTTTGGATTAATACTATTGGATACCGTCGGAATGCTTGGGATCCCGAAGATTCCTGGTTTATACCCGCTGGTGAAGTTCACGAAAAGTTTGCCATTGCTATCATTTTTTGCTTCATTAAGCAGGCTGGCAATTCCGTTCCATTTATCGTCATTGTTCGTCACCTTATAATAATCCTGAACTTTCAGCTGTACACCGGAATTGTTGATGTCAAATGTAGTATTATCTGCCCAAGGTGAAGCGTTGATTCCCTTAGTGGTCCCTGAAGAAAATCTTCTTAATAACTTGATCTTTCCTCTCACAGCACCTAGTGTAGGAATATTGGCTCCAAGATCCCATTTAGAAGAGTTTTTCTGTACATAAGAGTCAAAGGTCTGTTCAAAACTTCTGGTCGTGTTGGAAGCGTCATATTCTTCCTTTACTGACATGATGATCGTTTCAGACGGATGGCTGTCTAGGAAGGCATAACACGCATTCAAGACATCATCAAAATTCAGATTTTGGTAAATCGCTCCGTGATGAATAGCGAAAGCATTGTCAATATGTCTGCAACGTATATCCAGAAAACGGACTCCTGCATTCAGTTGTTCTGCAATGCTGAGGTCTTGAGTTTTAGCCGTACCCGATACAACAGGGGCATCTACACGTGCTCCTGAATCATGAGTTCCGGGAATGGAGATTTTTGAAATTGAAATATTATCCTGAAGACCAGACATCCAGCTATTCATAGCAATAGGTAGTAATGAAGTCTTATTACTTGTTTTTGCTAAAGAAATTGCAGAGGTTTCATTAGAATCTCTTTCCATCATGCTGTCGTTTGAACAGGAAAAAAAGATAGACGCAGTCACAACCCCAAGAGTGATGGCTGTAAAACGTTTCATGTTTTGTTTGAACATAGTTTTTTTATTTTTTAATGCAGCTTAAAAATAAGAATATATCAAAACATGAGGAGTTAATTTAACTTTAATAGATAATTAAGTTGGTATAAAGTCAGGAAGCTGGAAGACAGATTTTTATTAACGCAAAGTTTATTTTTTTATCCGGAAATATAGAGAGAGCAAAGATGAAATCAATTTTTTCTAAGCGGATGTAAAAGTCAAGGTTCATCAACGACATATGTCGGCCTCTTTGCTTTCTTTAATATTGCTGCAGTATTGTTTTTACTTTGCGTTTAAAAATTAAGCAAGAAGATTTTTATTTTAAAAAACAAAAACCTCTTTCAGCCCGGGAAATCTGAAGCTGTGATCTCCGATAAAGAAATCATTCATTTTAATAAGCGGGAATTTATGGGTAAATTCTTTGTGTAAGTTTTCGGGTACTTTAGTTTCATCAGCACAGGATGAATATTCTCTGTCAACAATAACCTTTCCTGTAGAAAAATTGATTTCATTGGTAAAACTGAAATCACAGGTATCTTCAAAATGATCGTGTAAACCTATCAGATAGAAATCTCTGTTCTGAAATCTGAAGGTATGTTTATATTGCTGGGTATGTCTGGAGTTGGTAAAAAACTGCTGTTCAATAGTAAGGCAGTTATTTTTTATATTGATTTCAAGAACGTTATCAGAAGGATAAAATCCGAACCCGCTTGAGAAAAGGAGTGTAGAATTTTCTTTCCAGATGGTGAGATTGCCGTTTTCATTTTTCAGAATATAGAAAACCCTTTTGTCGTCGCTTGTGCCCTCCAGATTTTGGTTGTCCGACGCTTTTATATTGGTGTCAAATACCAAGACGACTTCATCTTTTCCATCTTTATCCAGATCTCCTTTAGCTTCAGCAATTTTAGTATATCCGTTCGGTATTGAGAAATTTCTCAGACTTTGAGCATAGAAACCTGTGACAGATAGAAAAACTAAAAAGGAGAAAAGTATTTTCATTGGAACAGCAATTTATAAATGCAGTAATTTGAAATAAAGATATTCATTTTCAAATTACCGCACTTTCAAATATCAGATTATTGAGTTACCACGCTGCTAAGGTCTTCCCAGAACATAGGGTAAGACTTTTCTACTACATCCTCATCCTCTATATTCAGTTCTTTAATCAGACAGAACGGAGCAAAACTCATTGCCATTCTGTGATCCTGATACGTTTTGATCGAAATATTTTCTTCCGGTTCTCCGAAACTGAGTGATTGAATGGTTAAATCTGTAATTTCTGTTTCAGTACCCAGTTTTTTAAGCTCATTATACAATGCCAGAAGCCTGTCGGTTTCTTTTACTCTTAAAGTTCCCAATCCGGAAATATCAAAAGGAATCTTTAAAGCTGCAGCTGTTACACAAAGCGTTTGTGCAATATCAGGGCAGTTGTTCATATCCAGAACGATTTTTTCCGGGAAAGAAAAATCAGGCTGAGGTTCAAGGGTTAATTTATGCTCATCTTCAGAGAATGTAGTCTTAATTCCGAAGAACTTCTCGTAGATGCTTGCAATGGCAGAATCTCCCTGAGTAGACTCTTTATAAAAACTTTTCAGGTGAATCGTTTCTCTTCCCAAAGCACAGATAGAGTAGAAGTATGAAGCTGAGCTCCAGTCGCTTTCGACTTCATAATGTACTGTAGCAGAATCGTTTTCAGGAGCGAAAGAATGTACTTTGATGGTATTCCCTTCAAAGCTGTTTTGTATTCCAAACTTAGTAAGAATATCAAGAGTCATTTCAATATAAGACCTTGATGTAACTTCTCCTACAAGATTAATTTCCAGTCCGTTTTCAAGTTTTCCAGCAACAAGAAGCAAAGACGTGATAAACTGGCTTGAAATATTTGCCGGAACATTTACAGACGTTTGAGTAATCTTTTTTCCTGTAATTTTTAAAGGAGGAAAACCTTCATTCTCCATATACTCAATTTCTACTCCAAGATCTCTCAAAGCACTTACCAGGTTTTTGATTGGTCTTTCTTTCATCCTCCCAGATCCGGTAAGGATAGTTGTCTTCCCTTCCTGAATAGAATAATAAGAAGTGAGAAAACGCATTGCCGTTCCCGCATGATGAATGTCTACCACATCCGTATCCTCAGATAATGCCTTTTTCAAAAGCTGTGTATCCTGAGAATTGGATAAATTTCCGATTTTTATATTGCTAAACAAACTTTCCAGAATCAATAAACGATTCGAAATACTTTTCGAACCGCTGATCTGTACTGTTTTTTCGCCTAATAATTTTGATTTTTCTAGCTTCATTATGATCTACATTATATTTAAAAATGATGAGTTTACAATTCATTGATAATTCATAACTCATCATTTATAATTATTTAAGTTTTTCGTTATTCTGATGCCGGTCTTTATCCCGGTCAGTCTTTATTTTCATCTTTCTGTCAAAAGCATCCTGCAGATTTACTCCGGTCTGGTTGGCCAGACATAATGTTACAAAAAGGACATCTGCCAGTTCTTCACCAAGATCTTTATTCTTATCACTTTCCTTTTCGCTTTGCTCACCATATCTTCTGGCAATGATTCTTGCCACTTCACCTACTTCCTCTGTCAGCATCGCCATATTGGTAAGCTCATTAAAGTATCTTACCCCAATGGTTTTGATCCATTCATCGACTTGCTGTTGTAACTGGGTAATTTCCATTATTGATAAGCTCCTAGAGTTGGGTTAGTCGTTCTGGATACATTGACAATATCGAAAGGTACCGTTGCTGCAACAGCTGTATTGCCTTTACCAATGGCTGGCGAAGTAGATTTTACCCTTAAATTCATTTTAGCCATAAAATAATTGACAAACTGAGGATCGGTATTCTTTGTTGTTTGTACCACACCTGGATTATTGTCAAAAGTGAAGCCTGCACCTGTAGCACTGGTATATTTTATGAGTGAATTTTGAAGTAAGAACTCAAACTGTTGTCCAGGAGTTGCTTCAAAATGAACAGCATCATCTCTGTCAGAATATACAATACTGTTTTTGATGTTAAGCTGTTGTAGAGCTCCCTGCTGTGATTGCCCTGCATCATTCTTCCATTCATTAGCTGCAAAAATTCCTGTTCTGTCGAAAGAACTCATTGTTTTAGAATAGTTTGCAATCGTAGCATGGGTATAGTTGTGTTTTCCACCCAGGAAAATTCCGATACATGATAAACCACAATTGTTCATCACAAGATTGTTGGCATTTACTGTAGAACCTACCGCGTAAATTCCATATTCAAAGAATGTATGAATGAATGAATTGGTGATAGTAGCATTGGTTTGTCTCATATCAAGCCCTCTCGTTCCCCCGAAAAGTCTTGCATGGTTCATTTTAAGAGTAGAATTTGCTTCCATTTTGATAGAATTCCAGTTTTTAGGAATGGTATCATAATAAGGATCATTTCTGTCTCCACGAAGAATCACCTGATCGGCCATTGTTCCGTTGATATTTAAGACCGCCCCGGAAGAAACTTTCATTCCACTGTTTTTGTGGAAATACACTTTAGTTCCGGCGTTTATATCAAGAGTTACACTTGGATTGATGGTAAGGTTTCCGTAGATGATCTTTGCTTTATTGTTATTCCACGTTGTAGAATTGGTAATTACATTCGGGTTCCCGGGAGTTTGAATAAAAAATTCAGCATCCTGAACTACAGAAAATAAAGTCACATGCTGCTGTCCCGTAGGTCCGGTGAAAAGAACTTTGTCTTCAGCAATAGCTTCAGGCCCGGTAGCTGTAGGGGCAATTTCAACAAAAATATAAAGGCTGTCCTTCTTTCTTAAAGGAACATTCTTAAAATCATATCCCGGCTTTCCATCTACATTGATTCTATATAAGGAAGCAGCTCCTTTTTCAAGATTTACTCTTGGGATCATGATATCCTTATCTTCATTATTATATACCTTTACAACATATGTTTCTGAACGCACCTGGTGATATACCGTATCACAGAATACGGTGTCTCTTGAAAAACTCAGCTCCTGTGTAGGGCTGTCAAACGTAATATCATCCTTATTACACGATACCGCTATCAGTAACATCCAGAAGGAAAAAGCCAGTAATAATTTGAATTTCATTGAAATTAAAGTTTAAGTAGGTTCCAAATTTAACGAAAATACTTTAAATTTCTTATCAAGAAAAAAAAATGAATTCAGTATTTGGAATTTAGAAAAAATGTTGTATTTTTGCAACCTAAAATTTAGCAGAGAAATATCCATTACTATTTCGAAAGCAAACTTAATTTTTTTAAAAATAGTATTATGAAAAACGGAATCCACCCAGAAAATTATAGACTTGTTGTTTTCAAAGATATGAGTAACGACGAGGTGTTTCTTTGCAAGTCTACTGCGGAAACAAAAGACACTATCGAGTACGAAGGACAAGAGTATCCTCTAATCAAAATGGAAATCTCTTCTAGTTCTCACCCTTTCTACACAGGAAAAGTTAAATTAGTTGACACAGCTGGTAGAGTTGATAAGTTCATGAACAAATACAAAAAATTCGCTAAGTAATTTTTGTATCCTTAAAAATATAGAAGTCTTCCAATTTTTGGAAGACTTTTTTTATGTAAATCAGGGCACTGCTTGATATTCAATAGGAATGGGCTTTAGCCCGTTTAATAAAATAAAGAATTCTATTCATTGGCTTTAGCCAAAACTTATTCTACATTTCCCAACTTCCCACTTCTTTTTGTATTTTTGTTTAGAAAGAATTTAGAATCTACAGGTTCTATTCTCTAACTTCTAATCTTTAACTTCTAAAAAATGCAATTAGTATTTTCAGACGCACAATATTGGGAAGACTTTCTTCCACTTACTTTTACCCGACCGGTTGCTGCGATGCGATGCGGAATCCTGACATTCTCTGAGAGATGGCAGAAAATCCTGGAAAATGCAGAAGTGTCTTATTTCACGGAAATGTATCTTCAGGATAAATTTAAAAGTCCCGATGAAAAAGAAAGTCTCTTTTTAGTTCCGAACTTCCTGCCTACGGAAACTGTAATTCAGCAGATTAAAGATCTTAAGCCGGGAGAAGCATTGGTTTATGAAGATGAATTAATCGCTGCTAAAATCAATATGAAAGATTTTTCTCTGAATCAGATTGAAAAAATGACAGATATTAAGGAAGAGCTTATTTTCTTTAAAAGGCCAAAAGATTTATTTTCCTATAATCATCACGCTATTGATTTCGATTTTGAATTGCTTACCAAAGGAAAAACCTCACAGGAATTATCCTCAACAAATGGCTTTTTAGGAGATAAAAAAGATCTGTTTATCGAAGAAGGTGCTGAAATTGAATTTTCCACACTGAATACCAAAACCGGGAAAATCTATATCGGTAAAAATGCCGAAGTTATGGAAGGCTGCCATCTTCGAGGTCCTATTACACTTGGAGAAGACTCTAAGTTTAATCTAGGAGCCAAAATTTATGGAGCAACCACTATTGGTCCGCACTGTAAAGTAGGAGGGGAAGTGAATAATATTATCATTTTCGGATATACCAGTAAAGGGCATGAAGGTTTCATCGGAAACTCTGTAATAGGAGAGTGGTGCAACTTCGGTGCTGATACTAATTCCTCCAATCTTAAAAATAATTACAGCCCTGTAAAACTTTGGAACTACAGAATAAAGGCATTTGAAGATACAGGGTTACAGTTTGCAGGTCTGATTATGGGAGATCATTCCAAAACAGCCATCAATACCCAGCTGAATACTGGAACCGTAATTGGTGTAGCTTCTAATATATTTAAACCAGGCTTTCCACCCAACCTTGTGGAAAATTTTTCATGGGGCGGATTGAAAGATGATGAAAGATTTAAGCTGGATAAAGTGTATGAAGTGGCAGAAAGGGCTATGGCCAGAAGAAAAGTGGCTTTAGCAGAAGAAGATAAAGCAATTTTAAAACATATTTTTGATACGTATTAATTCTATAAAAATAAAAAACTTCAATTTTTTTTGAAGTTTTTTTATTTTTGATGTAATAGATTTGAAACGGCAGTTGTCTTACCTATAAGAAACAAAACTCATGACCCAAGAAACTTTCAAGAATACGGTGTTTATTCTCAAAGACGAGATGTATCGTTTTGCGAAGCGGTTTGTCATGAGCAGTGATGAAGCAGAAGATGTAGTGCAGGATCTCATGATAAAGTTTTGGCAGAAGAGGGATGAGCTTGAGCAATTTGGAAATTTTAAGTCCTATGCGCTGAAGTCTGTTCGGAACGAATGCCTGAACCGGCTAAAGCATCACGATGTCAAGATAGGCTTTGCGGATATGCAGCTTCATCGCTCGGAGCTTTATAGTATGGAAGTTGATAACCTTAAGGAACATATTATAGGATTTATCAATCAGCTCCCGGAGAAACAAAAGATGGTCATCCACTTGAAAGATGTAGAAGAATATGATGTTTCCGAAATTTCTGAAATGCTGGAAATGGAGGAAAATGCAGTAAGGGTAAACCTTATGCGTGCGAGACAAAAAGTAAAAGAACAAATCTCACAACTGATGAGCTATGAAAAAAGATCAATTACAAGATAAATACGACGAAATCTTCGGGGATATCAGGAAAGAAAAAATGGACTGGAGCTTTGAAGACTTTCTTCAGAGTGCAGAAGGTGCGGAACCGGAACAGAATACTGCACCTATTATTCCATTGGAAGAAAAGAAAAAGCCCTCTTTTCCTAAATGGTTCTGGATGGCCGCCAGTGTAATGCTGGTTTTCGGAATAGGATTCTTTCTGAATAATAACACCGGTACAGAAGTACAGGACAGAGGAAAACTGGTGAAAGATGAAATCTTAAAACAGAAGTCCGGATTTATTGAAGAGAACAGTGACCACCAGGAACAGGTTGCCGTGAATCACACAGACTCTATTTCCGGAGTGAAAAAAGATTCTGTTTTTCAGGATAACCAGGTAGCAGAAAAAGATGTAATGGACGAGATCCTGCCAAAAAGAGGAAGACTCAAAAAGGAAATGAGACCCAGATACGTCAGCAATTCCTCAAACAATAAAAGTATAAATGATTCAGCATCAGCTTACAATGATTCTTATGTAATTGTAAACGGTAAAAGAATCAGTAGTGAAAAAGAAGCCCTGGATGTTACCAGATATTCCTTTATGAAATTAGGAAATGAGTTTAAAAAAACAGTAGCATCTTCTCAAAAAAATGAAAATCTTGACAGCGAATACTAAAAATCAGACCAATCCCATGAAAAAAATATTTTTTATAATAGCCATAATGCTAAGCAGTTTTGCAACTTATTCTGCACAGACTGAGAAATTGGACAAGCTTTTTCAGGATTTTGAAAAAAATGGAAGAGTAACCTCTATCAATATCAAAAAACCAATGTTCAAACTATTGAATACAATAGATGTGAATGATGCCTATATCGGAAAAATAAAACCTATTCTGAACGAGGTGGATGGTCTTAAAATTCTGATTATCCCAAAAATCACCTTTCCGGATCGTTTAAAAGATGAAAATCTTGCCAATATAAAAATGAACGAAGACAAAACGGAGAGAGTAAATAAAGCTTTGAGATCTCTTAACTTCAATGAGTTGATGTCTATGAGCAGTGATGGAACTTCCATGAAGTTTCTTGCTGAAGATGAAAAAGATAACTATCTGGAAAATCTGGTTTTCAATGTTGATTCCAAAGAAGAGAATATTATTTTTATTCTCAACGGAAAAATGAAATTGTCAGATGTCAATAAGATCATTAATTCTGGCGAAACAACCACTTCTTCTGTTACAACTTCCGTGAGAAATGACCTTACTTCTGGTAATACATCTTCTTACCTGAACGGGGACAACAGAAATGTAGGTGAATTTTCTAAAATAGATGCCAGTGTAGGCGTAAATGTTACCTTCAAGCAGGAAAATACAAGAAGTGTAAAAGTGATTGCTGATGCAGATAAACTTCAATATGTTATCACTAAGGTAGAAAATGGAGTGTTAAAAATCTATGTAGATAATAAAGGAGTTCGGAACCTGAGGTTTAAAAACCTGAATGTTAACGTTTCTGCTCCTAATCTTCACAGTATAAAAACTTCATCAGGAAGTATTTTTACAGCAGTAAACCCTGTTACGGAAAATAGTATGGAGATTGATGCGGAATCGGGTTCTATTATTAAAGGAACTTTCAATGCCAAACAAGCTGCTGCTATTACTGTGAGTTCAGGCGCTGTTTTGAATACTGAACTTACAACACAGAAGCTGGCTTTAGATATTTCAAGTGGAGCAAGTGTGAGCTTATCCGGGGAAGCGGTTTCTGCAGTGATTGATATTTCAAGTGGAGCATCTTGTAAAGCAGACGACCTTAAGATTGCTACAGCAGTGGCAGAATCTACCTCAGGAGCAAGTCTTTCTCTGTTGGTGACTGATAAACTGAAAGTAAGTGTTTCTTCAGGTGCTTCCGTAAAACTAAGAGGAAATCCGGAGCTGGATGCCAAAGTAGATAAAGTTTCGGGAGGAAGCCTCAGACAAATCAAATAAAAACTAAACTATGAAGACTCTTAAAAACATTTTCCTTACTATTCTGACAATAGGTATGCTTCAATCATGCATCGTTTCTGAAAAACCGAACATTGACTTTTTTCAAAATTCAAAGTATGATTTCAAGGGGGTTCGGTTCGCTAGTATTAATGTACCCATGATTTTAGCTAAATCTTATATTAAAAAAGCTTTAAGGGAAGAAGGGGAAAGTGAAGAGACCATCAATCTGGTAAAGAAGGCTTCTAAGATAAAAGTGCTTACTGTAACCAATGGGAGTCAAGAAATGCTTAATGATTATACCCAATATCTGAATAATAACCATTATGAGGAATGGGCTACCATAAAGCATGACGGAGATAATATCAATGTAAGGGTAAAGCAAGATGGAGATGTTATTAAAAACATGCTGCTTACCGTAGGATCCAATAATCATGAAATGGTTTTCGTAGATGTGAAAGGAAATTTTACAGCTAACGATATTTCCAAAATGATCAATTCCATTTCTGTAAATAATTAATTAAAACCTTTAATGTAGTAACTAGCAATTAGTTTCAAACATATTCAATTATTTTGTACCGTAACCGTTCTTATAAAAAGAGCGGTTTTTTCGATTTAAGTTATTGATTATTAAATTTTATTTAAACTATTAAAAAGGATTTTCATATCTCACTAAAATAACCTAATTTTGCAAAGAAAGTAAAGATGTCTATTCATAACAAAATTGTAGAGACAGCCATCACTTTCGATGACGTTCTTCTAGTCCCTTCTTATTCAGAAGTTTTACCTAACCAGGTTTCATTAAAATCAAGACTTACCGACAAAATCACGCTGAATGTTCCGATAGTTTCCGCTGCGATGGACACTGTTACTGAAGCTGATCTGTCAATTGCTTTAGCAAGAGTCGGAGGTTTAGGCTTTATTCACAAAAACATGACGATCGATGAGCAGGCTGCTCAGGTAAACCGCGTGAAGCGTTCCGAAAACGGAATGATCTCCGATCCGGTAACATTATCCAAAGACCATACTTTAGCTGAAGCTAAAGCATTGATGTCCAAATATAAAATTTCAGGACTTCCAGTAGTGAATGCTGATAATGTTCTGATCGGAATTATTACCAACAGAGATGTAAAGTATCAGGAAAATCTTGATATGAAAGTAGAAGAGATCATGACCAAAGAAAATCTGATCACTTCCGACAAAAACACCAACCTTGAAAAGGCAAAAGAAATCCTTCTTAAGAACAGAGTTGAAAAACTTCCTATTGTAGATAAAGAAAATAAACTTGTAGGACTTATTACGATCAAGGATATTGACAATCAATTGGAATACCCGAACGCAAATAAAGATGAAAATGGTCGTCTTATTGTAGGAGCCGGAGTAGGTGTAGGAGAAGATACATTGGTAAGAATTGAAGCTTTGGTAAAAGCCGGAGTTGATATTGTAGCAATTGATTCTGCTCACGGCCATTCTAAAGGAGTTCTTGATAAAATTGCTGAAATCAGAAAAAAATATCCGAACCTTGATATTGTAGGAGGGAATATTGTTACTGCAGAAGCTGCAAAAGACCTTATTGAAGCAGGTGCAAACGTACTTAAAGTAGGGGTTGGTCCAGGTTCTATCTGTACTACCAGAGTAGTTGCCGGGGTAGGAGTTCCTCAGCTATCTGCCATCTATAACGTTTACGAATATGCTAAGTCTCAAAATGTAACAGTAATTGCTGATGGAGGAATCAAACTTTCGGGAGATATCGTTAAAGCTATTGCAAGTGGAGCAGGTGCAGTAATGCTAGGTTCACTTTTAGCTGGTACAGATGAGGCTCCGGGTGAAGAAATTATCTTCCAGGGAAGAAAATTCAAATCTTACCAGGGGATGGGAAGCCTTTCGGCAATGAAGAGAGGAGGGAAAGAAAGATATTTCCAGAGTGAAGCCAAGAAATTCGTTCCGGAAGGAATCGAAGGAAGAGTACCACATAAAGGAAAATTGGAAGATGTAATTTTCCAGTTGACAGGAGGTTTGAGAGCAGGTATGGGATACTGTGGAGCTAAGGATATTGAGACTCTGCAAAAAGATTCTAAATTGGTAATGATTACAGGAAGCGGATTGAAAGAATCTCATCCGCATGATGTCATTATTACGCAGGAAGCTCCGAATTATTCTTTATAAAATTATAATTGAATTTTTATACGAAAAACCGCACAATTAGTGCGGTTTTTTTATTTTGTGATTTCGTTTTAATGTTTTGATTTAAAATATATTAGTTTCAATTTTTTATTTTATTGAATTGTCTATTTGTTTATATTTTTTGTTTTTTACTGATAATAAATTAATTAAAATATGCTCTATTTGAAATGATGTTAATTTTATTTTCAGGTTAAAATGTAACAATAATGTATCTTTTTCTACTAACTGTAGTAAAGTTTTAAGTTTTGTGATGATTTTTAGTTATAAATATCACTGATTGATTCATGAAATTAATAAATTTGCAACTTGTTTAATTTTTTTAAATTATTGAAATGAAGAGAACTATACTTTGTGGAGTATTATTGCTATCCCTGTCGGTATCAGCACAACAAAAAAAAGATTGGTGTGACTTTGATAGCGAGCAGAGAGTGCACCAAAAACAGAATGGGGAAATTGATGAAATGATTCGCAATATCCGTAACAAAATTATCAGCAGTAATCAAAATACTTCTGCTAAAAATGCAAGTGCATATAAGATTGTAAATGGAGTTTATGAAATTCCGGTAGTTGTACACGTAATAGCACCTACTGGTACTACTATAGGAAGTGCTTATAACAAGAGTGATGCACAAATTCAGGCTTGGCTGGACCGTTGTAATCAAATGTATGCAGGTACTTATCAATGGGCTCAGGGAATTCCTGCTGATTTTGGTAATGCAGCTACAATGCCGATCAAATTAGTATTGGCAAAAAGGGATCCTAGCTGTAATGCTACTACAGGGATTATTCGATATAATGGAGGGGCTCTTGCAGGATATGATGCTTACGGGGTAAAACGTAATGGTACAAACGGTGTTACTACGGCACAGGTAAAAACGATTGCTCCACACTGGCCAGAAGCTTCTTACTTTAACATCTATATTATGAATAAAGTAGATGGTGGTGGACAATATGGTATTATGGGATGGGCAGGTTTGCCTCAAAATCCTGATTCTTCTTACGAATCCTTTATGAAGTCTTTTGTAGTTACTTTACAGGATGATATTACTTTAGCTCATGAGTTTGGACATAGTATGGGATTACTTCATACTTTTGGAAATGTAGATCCTGATGCACCACAAGGTGATACTACTACTAATTTCTGCCCGCCAACCACTGGTAACTGTGCTACGGATGATGATCAGGTTTGTGATACAGAAAGATCAAGAAGTCTACTGAATGACCCTGCTCCTACCAATAATGATATGAATTATTGTTCTGGGGTAAATTACCAGGGAGTACAGTATAATATGATGAATTATACGAACCCAATTGCATTTAAGTTTACTAATGGGCAACATGATAGAGCTGCTCTTTACTTCTTTTTAATGAAAGGGGGATTAAGTACTTCATTAGGAGCAACAGCACCTTCTGCAACAACTCCGGTTGGAACACCTATTGCTGCGACATGTAATCCAAGTGGTATAGCTACACCAAGTAATTATTTTGTAGGACCTACTTTAGTGAAGTTAGGGAATATTAATAATGCATCTACAGGATACTGGCAGAGTGCTGCTAACTTTTATGAAGATTATACAGGCGCAAGCTGTTTGAGAGCAACATCAACGGAACTTGCAGCAACTGGTACTCATAATCTTCAGGTAAATGTTTCAGATTCAAATAATGATGTGAGAGTTTGGATTGACTATAATAATAACGGAAGTTTTGAAGCATCTGAACTTGTTGGTTCAGCTGACAATATTATTGCAGATCCTACAACACTAATAGGAACTTACAGTACTACAATTACAGCTCCTGCTTCTGCAGTATTGAATACTCCGTTAAGAATGAGAGTACTTGTAGATGATGAAAATACTAACATGACTCCTTGTGGACAATTAAAGTACGGTCAGGTTGAAGATTATACAGTGAAATTTGTTACCAACTTGGGAACAAGTGAAGTGAAAGCAGATAATGGTGATTTAACAATTTATCCTAACCCGGTAGCAACTGGTGATAAGATTTTCATTAAAGCTAAAAATGGTAAAAATTTAAAAGTTTCTATTTCTGATATGTCAGGAAGATTGGTAGCTAGCCCATCTGTAACTGAAGAAGGAAGTGGGGTTTTCAAAGTAGACCAACAGTTAGAAAAAGGAGTTTACATGATTCAGGTTTCTAATGGAAAAGAATCTAAAGCTTCTAAATTGATCATCAAATAAATTGATCAAAATTTAAAATAAATATTAATGCCTCCATTTAGTGGAGGCATTTTTTTATTCAATCTTAGTGTATCTACCCAAAAAATACTTCTTATCCTGAAAAACAAAAGCTTCCGGAAATTCCGAAAGCTTTAACCATTTATTTTCTATAAAATAGGAGTTTATTTTTTTACAAATTTAAATTGATGAGTCTGAAAATTTCGGGTATTTATTTTCATTACATATCCACCAGGGACAAGTTGAGAAACGTCAATCTTTGAATCAAACGATTCCGATTTTACCAAACGTCCGTCCATATTATAGATTTGGACAGACAATCCGTTGTCAATACCGGAAATATGTATAAAATCACTCACAGGATTAGGGAAAACCTGGATTTTATTTTTTGAATTTTCTGATGTTCCTAATGTGGTATTCTGTACATCACCAGTCATTGTAGAGTTTACAGCGGTAAGATTTCCTCCACATTGTCCGTTCGTCATGGCTGTATTTTCAACCCAGGTTCCGATACTGTTGCCTGGAGGTATAGGAACAGAATTGTTTCCTGTTGAGTTATAATAAATTAAAAATGGAGTTGTGAAAGTACCATTTCCTTCATCACCAAGAAATTCCCATCTCGTAAGAGTATTGTTCCATTGGATTTTAAACTCGCAGGTTCCTAGTCCGCTACAATCTTGTCCACCATCAATAGGAGTTGTCATATAGATGTTCTTATTAAAAGCATCTACTCCGGTTTTGTTAAAGGTATAAGTATTGGGTGGGCTACTGAAGAGATTCGGACATCCATTAAAAGTTATAGTTTGAGCGAAAGCTGAGCTTACGATAGTCAAACATAATAAGTAAAGAATTTTCATAATGATTAGTTTTGGGATGGAAAGACTCCTACTAATGAAATAATGCATTTCAGAGTAATAAAAGGAGGTCTGTTTTCATGGGCCTGATTTCCTCCTGTGTTGTTTATCATTGTACTTTTCATCGTAGTATTTGCTGTTGCGTCAGAATACTCTTTGTCAAGAATTTTGGTGTCTGCCGGAAGACTGTTGGTAGGAGAATTTTGATTTCCCTCGGCCGTTACAGCATTTACCGTATGGCTATGTGCTGGCATTTGTGTTACCAATAACGTTACACTCTCAGTTCCTCCGGTTTGTCCCATAGTATAAGTAGTGGGTCCTCCCGGAGCCTGTCCGTTATGAACAAGTACTCTTCCTCTCATATCCGGTAAAGCAAATGTAGTTGTTCCGTTTCCTCCGTAAGTAGTCCCCAGAAGTGAAAAAAGAGCTTGGTTTTGTGCTATGGCAAGAAGTTGTCCGTTGCATTCTGCCCAGTTTTTCGGAACAAAGGTGTAAGGTACAAAAGCAATTTGTCCTAAATATGGGTCTGATGCCTGAGCTTTTAAAGCAGGAGCAAATGCACCGCAGATTAGCAGTGTACATGCGAAAAATAAGTTTTTCATGATGACAAGGATTTTAAGTAATATAAAATTATAAAATATTTCCTATAAAATCAATTATAAAAAGAAAAACCTTTCATTTATTTAATGAAAGGTGGTTTTTATTATCTAATATTTGAATTTTTATAGATTTTTTCTCTAATTTTTAAAAAGTCAATAGGCAATACATATAATGATTGGTTTATGAGTATTCATCTTTAATTTTTCAATTTATCTTTAAAATCTTCAATCCTGAAATCTGTCAAAGCATTTCCTTTTTCAATTTTTTCTTTGGAATACAGTCTGAAATTGTTTTCCGTTTTTTCTAAAAGATAATCGTAAGGGCCTATATGGGAAATTAATTTTACCAGAACCGGAGAAATCTCAAGACAGATAAACAATCCCATGATAAAGGATGCCGCAAGTCCTATAATTGCAGAGTTTTTTCCAAGTTCATCCAACGCCTGAAGCCTTGCAGCAAAACCATTGAATTTATCTTCAAAAGTCTCGGTAGATTTTCTTTCGGTTTCCAGATTGGTATATACCTTAGATATTTCTTTATCCAAATACTCCAGTCGTGGAGCGGCCTGCTTTTGATAATTTTCCAGATCCTGTCTGCGCTGTTCTTTTAATTCCTGTTTACGTTTAGCATTAGGTCCATAACCTTCCTTTCCACTTGTTAAGCCAGATTGTTTTCCCAGGATTTCTTTCTCAAGTTCTACCGAAGCAGAGTCATATGATTTCTGATACTGTGCGATTTTTCCTGAAATCTGTTGTTTTTCTGTCTCAAAAGGTCCGCTTTGCTGAAGAATTCTTCCACTCATCTCCCCTTGAAGCTGCTTTTTATTCCTTTGAATAATGGTATTCAATTGCTTGTTCACTTCTTTTTCAAAGATTTTAAGCTCTAGTGGTTTAGAAATAATAATTCCTAAAAATGTAGCAAGGATAAGACGAGGAATGGCCATCAGAATCTGATTCCACCAGGTTCCGGTTTTTTTGATGGAAGAAACAATATAACGGTCAAGATTGAAAATCATCAATCCCCAGAGAATTCCAAATCCTACTGAAGCCCAGATATTGTCGAATACAGTATACATAGCATATCCTGCAGATAAAGTAGCGAATACCGCAGTGAAAAGTACGATCCCTCCAATCCCGGAAAATTTATTCCATTCACTTGGAGTCTTTCTTAAAATATGGATGTTCCCTCCGGAACACACCATCAGAAACTTTTGGAACCAGTTTATTTTATGAGTTCCTTGATTTATAGTTTGTTGGTTTGTTTTCATAGCTGAAAATTTATACAAAGGTAATACTAAAAATCATACCAATGTTAAAGATAGTATTATGTTTTACCAAGTAACTATATATGTCTGTATAAATTATTATAATCTAACAGGTTAAAGTTGATATGTGAAAATGATAAATGTAAATCTAAAATTATTTCAACCTATCCGGATTCTGCTTCAAAAAACTCTCCCACCCGGAATACGATTTGGTATCCGTTATGGTCCCAGAATTAAAATGATGACATACCGCAACGGCAAGACCATCGGAAGCATCTAAGTATTTTGTAGGGAATTCCTTTAAGTTAAGAAGGTTTTGCAGCATTCCTGCTACCTGTTCTTTGCTGGCGTTTCCATTTCCGGTAATGGCCATTTTGATTTTTTTTGGAGAATATTCAGTAATCGGAATATTTCTGTAAAGGCTGGCAGCCATGGCAACTCCTTGTGCACGGCCAAGTTTCAGCATACTTTGTACATTTTTCCCAAAGAAAGGAGCCTCCAGAGCTACTTCATCAGGATGAAACTCATCAATAAGAGAAAGTGTTCTTTCAAAAATATATTTAAGCTTTGTTTCGTGATTAGGATATTTCTTCAAGATGAGTTCATGGATAGAAACCATCTCCATTTTTCCTTTTTTTACGGAGATGATACCAAATCCCATGATGGCTGTTCCCGGGTCAATCCCTAAAATTATTTTCTCTGAAATCATTGCCTCAAAGATAGGGCTTTCTAAGTTTTTGAAGAATGAAAAGTATTAAAAGTGGTTTTTATTTATATGTAAAACTTTAGTAACTTTAAACAAAAATGATTATGAAAAATCTATTTAATATGTTAATTGTTCCTGTCTTTCTGCTATGCAGTTTCCAGAAAGAAAATGAATTATCACAAGATAGGAAGCTGATTCAGACAAAAGCCACAGTAAAGAGTGATCGTATTATTTATCTGTTTTTCAAGGCAGATAAAGATCAATCAGGAAATGTGAAAATTGCTCTTCAGCATACTAAAATTGCAGACGGCAGATTGAAGCAGGTCACTTCTTTTGATAGAAATGAAGTTCATAAAGGAGATCTTATCATTACGTTGGCAGAGTCAGGTGGAAAAGAAGTGGCAAAACAGCTTGTGAAAGATCCTTTAAATCCAGAGCTGGAAGTGTACGAAAAAGAAGGAGTTTCCAGACATAAAGCTTCCCTTCAAAATACGGAGTTCAGTGCCCGATTTTCCTACTCAGGAAATGTTCAGCTCGTGAAGGTGGAGAAAGCAACAGAAGATGGGGTACAACTATTATTCACACAAAAACTATAATCATGAAAAAAACTTTATTATCCCTTTTTATCGGAAGCTGCTGCTTTGCCCAGACCTTCGAAACAGTCCCGCTTTTGCAGAACGGAGACAATAGCAAGCGTGTTATTATTGCAGTGCTGGGAGACGGATTTACCGCTGCACAGCAAACTGCTTTCACTACATCAGCTCAAAATACCATCAATTATCTTTTTACAAAAAGTCCTTATACAGAATATAAAAATTATTTTAATGCCTATGCTGTAAAAGTAGTTTCAACAGAATCGGGAGTGAAACATCCCGGAACAGCAACAGATGTTACAGAGCCTGTAATCCCTGTATCCAATCCTAATAATTATCTTGGATCTACTTTCGATGTGGGAGTACATAGATGTATCTATAGTAATACAACCAATAAAGTGGGACAAGTTCTTGCTGCCAATATTCCAGATTATGATATCACTTATGTATTGGGTAATTCTACAGAATATGGCGGGTGCGGAGGAGCTTACGCTTTTGCTTCCCTAAATGGATCTGCTAATGAAATTGTTGTGCATGAGCTAGGACATTCTTTCGGTAAGTTAGCCGATGAATATTGGTTTGCCGGTTCATTAGAATCCGCAAATAAAACACAAAACTCAAACCCGGCTACTATAAAATGGAAAAATTGGGTGGGGTTAAACGGAGTAGGAGTGTATCCTTATACTGAAAGTCCAACCTGGTTCCGACCCCATCAGAGTTGTGAAATGAGGTATCTTAACCAGCAGTTTTGTTCTGTGTGTAAAGAAGCGATTATTGAAAAGATACATACTCTGGTTTCTCCTGTAGATTCCTATACTCCGGCAAATAATACTTCAGTGGATGCTACAGCAAATGTTACTTTTACTGTCACTGAAATTCTTCCTATCCCTAATACATTGGTGAATACCTGGAGTCTCAATGGAACGGTGCTGGGATCTACAGGAAGCTCTATTACCATTACTCCTGCACAACTTAATAGCGGAAATAATACGTTGATATTTTCTGTAGTAGATAATAATCCACTTTTGAAAGTAGATAATCACAGTACGCTTCATGTTACAAACGTTTCCTGGACACTGACTAAATCTACTCTCAAAGTTTCAGAAGTAAAAGCTGAAGAAAGACGTTTCAGTATCTATCCGAATCCTACAGATGGAGAATTTTATATTAAAGGAAAGCAGGAATTTTCAAAAGATATAAAAATTGAAGTATATGATGCTTCCGGAAGGCTTATCCCATCTAGATTTGAATTAAAAGATTCCGGAATAAAGGTTGATATTAAAAACTTCCCGGCAGGTACTTATCTATTGAATGTAATAGAAAACAAGAACCTGATTATTTCTCAGAAGATTATAAAAGAATAAATTTAACTGAACCGGCTCCCACAGCCGGTTTTATTTTTTCAGCCTTTTTTCTGCAATAGGAACCCATTGCCCCTCATGACGTAATAGTAAAATCTTGTCAACTAAGAATTTAGTTTGGTATTTCTGTTCTTTATATTTTTCCCAGGCCTTGAGGTAATTTTCCCAGGTCAGATCTCTGTATCCTACAGTCACATGCGGAGTGAAAGAATATTTTGCAAAATTGAACTGCTGCTTTACATTGTGATAAATTTCTGTCAGGTGTAAATTTTCTTCCGGTCGAATAAATAGTACAGGATTTTTGGGATTGGGGAAACTTCCAAAACCGTTCAGTTCAATAGTAAAAGGATCCATTGCTGTATTGATCTTCTGGAAAGCAGTATGGATATCACTTTCCAGCTCAATTTCTCTGGAGAAAGGAGGGAAAAGAGTAATGTGGGCTTCATTTTTCAAGGCTTTCGAATTGACATAATTAATTGCCAAATCTCTTTTAAAGACTTTTACTTCTTCTATGATCTCTTGAGGAGGATAGATTGCGATGAAGTACATTTTTTTCATAAGACAAATTAAAAGATTTTAGATTAAAATCATATACATAAGAAAATTATGCATATGTTTGCAATGTATAGAAATCATTTCATGAAAAAGAACAGTCTTTATAAAGGTACCCTGCAGAATATTATTTTGAAGCTTCTTTCAAAAGAGGTTAAAATGTATGGCTACCAGCTCACCCAAAGGGCAAAAGAGCTTACACAAGGTGAGCTTGAAATGACCGAAGGTGCACTTTATCCATTGCTGCACAAACTGGAAAGCGAGGGAATGATTATTTCCGAGCTTCAGAAGATCAATGGTAGAGACCGGAAATATTATCTGCTGACTGAAAAGGGTAAGAAACAACAGGCAGAAAAAGAGACTGAGATGAAAAGTTATTTGTTAAATCTACAGACAATTTTCAATATATGATAACCGAAGCACAGGAAAGTAAAGTCACAGATTATCTTGTTGCTCAGCAGCTTTCATTGGATATTCTTGTGGAAATCAGAGATCATATGATCAGTCAGATTTTGGATCTGCAGTTCAATGAGAATTTGAGTTTTGAAGATGCTTTTTTAAAGATCAAAGAATCCTGGAATGGAGAGTTTAAGATGGTTAATTATCTGTTGTTTTATCCGGAGAAAATACCTTTGATTGCCAAAAGAATTATTCAGGAGAAATATAGCGGTCTTTTCAAAAAATCTTTAATAGTAAGTATTTCAGCTTTGGTGATTAACCTGCTGCTGATCTTTATAGCAGGAAATCAAGAAGAATATCAGCTCTTTTTCAGACTGCTTAATGGTTCATTTGTACTGATGACTATATTGGTCTGGATTTTTAATTATAAAATCTGGAAATATATAAAGGCTGATTTTAAATATAGGGGGAAATGCCTGTATACGATGTATCAGCAGAATCTGGGATTGATGGTTGTATGTACTACCTCAATGACTCAGGTAGCAATGAAGAGCGGATTTTATGGTTACCAGTTTATCAAAGAACAGAATTATAGTGATGTTTTCATAGCCTCGATCACCTTGATTCTTCCATTTGTACTACAGACAGCTCTTGTTTTTGCTGTATTGAATTTTCTTGAACATAAAAAAAATTTAATAAAAATGAAGGAATTCATTAAGACGGCCTAGATATATGATTAAAACTAATGTTTTGATCTAAGCTGTGTAAGGGTGTTCTCAAGATGATCTGTAATCTTTTTTACTTCAATATGAGGTCTGAAGATCAAGCCTTTTCCTTTTTCCTCATCTGCAATATTAGACAAAATGATCACAGACGTTTTGGTATCAGGATAATAGATGTTTAATGAAGGAGATCCTTTTATATAGCCACTATGAAAATAAGAATTAGGCTGTCCGATATTTAGCATGATTCCGTAGGCATAGCCCATTTTACCAAATATAGCATGATGTCTTTCCGCACTTTTTGCCATAAAAAGCTTCAGGGTTTCGGGTTTTAAAATTTTCCCACCATACAAGGCATTGTTCCATGAATGAAGATCTTGAATAGTTGACAATATTCCGCCGGCAGGAGTTCCGATTTCCCGTCCGCCTAATCTTTTCGGCATATTGGGAACTTCTGAAAATTTAGCAGGGGTGCCGACATAAGCACTGGCAAAATTATTTCCTTTAAAAATATCTCCTGTGGAGGAATGGGACATCCCAGCTTTTTTAAAAAGCTCAAGAACATTCTCATCATATGATTTACCCGATACCTTTTCTACAATTTTTCCAAGGGTATTAAACCCATCATTGGAATAAAAGAAATCTGATCCGCTCTTAAACATCAGCTTTCCACCCATGATGTTCAATCCTGAAGAATGGTTTAATAGTTGATGAATTGTAGTGTTTTCATATTCTTTGGTCTGAAATTCCTTGAGGTATTTTGAAGCTTTATCTGTCACATTCAGTTTTCCCTGTTCCATCTGGAGTAAGATCAGAACGGCTGTGAACTGCTTGCTTACAGACCCTATAGCAAAAATGGTACTGCTGTCAATTTTAGTTTTTTTCTTAAAATCTGAATAACCGTTTTCTCTTTTGTACAGTGTAGTGGAATCTTTAAAAACAGCAATACTTCCATTAAAATGATACTTTTTAAAAGCAGAATCAATCTGTTGCTCTAAAAGGGTTTTCTGAAAAGCAGAGATGGTAGAATCAATAATTGCTTTTTTATCAACAGGAGGAACTGATGGTTTTTCGGTTGTACAAGAAAACAAGAAACAGAAAATGGAGAGGAATACTAAATTTTTTATCACTGGTGTTGTATTTTAAATAATGATTGTCCTCTTAAAGATACTAAAATATCCAGAAGAGCAGTAAGGGATACAAATTGCGTGCTAGGAAGAGATTTTGGATCAATTTAATCCGGATTTAATACAACTTTAAAGAGTATTGAATAGATGATCTGTCACAAGATCATGAAAGTAGATTTGAAAAGGAGTTGTTTTTGTGAACGGGATGGGCAATGGAAAAGATATTCAGCTGGTCGTCTGGATGATGAATAAAGGGTCGCCAAATTAAAATAATACATAGAAAAGCCTGTGGATGAATGTTCACAGACTTATTTTAACAGCAGGTCACAGAACCAGAAAACATAGTCTTCATCTTCTTCAGGAGCTGTTTTAGGCTTGGGATAGGTTTTCCTGACGGTCTCTCCAATTTCAAACGGAACCGGATTTTTAAAAATAGGTCCATCAAAAGTAAAGGTGTGAAATTCTCCGTTTTCACCACATGGGTCTACATTTGCAGGAAGATCATCAAGAAACTTCTGATCAATGATTCGTCCTGCAAAACTTTGATCAAGGTAAGATCCGTTCACGCAGGTTACAATTGTTTTAAACCCTAATTCTAAAAATTCATGGATGAGGTTGGAGGTGTTCTGTTTCCAAAGAGGAAATACAGCTTTCATACCGATTGCATTGAGCTGGTCTTCGCGATATTTTCGCAGATCTTCCAAAAAAATATCTCCGAAAACAGAATGGGTAATGCCTTGAGCCTGAACTTCAGACATCACTTTACTCATAATTTGCTGATATTCTTCCATGGAGGGTTCTTTAGGCAGTTCCATGGTCATCAATGGAAATCCCAGACTTTCCGCTTGTTTTTCTAAAAGAGAAACGTGAACACCATGCATAGAAATCCTTTGAAATTCTGCATTGATACTTGTAAGCAGGGTAGAAATTTCATATTGGTCTTCCTGAAGGGTTTTGTAAAGGGCAAGAGCAGAATCTTTTCCGCTGCTCCAGTTGAATAAAGCTTTTGGTTTCATTTTAAAAAATAAAAATCTCCCAAAAATAAGGAGATTTTATCGCTTAATAATTTTTGTTTTGAATTTCTTTGATCGGAACAAACCCGCCATTGAAATAATCGATTTTCATTTCAAAAGGATAGGCTGGATTGCTCATGATCAAAACTCCGATGGCTCCGAAGAATGCAGCACTGGTTACCATCATACTTCCTGCATTGGGATTTGATCTTATTTTTCCGATGAAATAATAATCGTTGTCTCGTTTTGCTGCCTTTGTAAACAGATTTTCTATGGAGAGATAGATATAAGGTTCGCCTTTGTATACAATAGCATAAATACCGTCCTTTTTGATCTCTTTTTCCTTCCCGTCTTCCATTTCGTAAATTCTGACAATCTTAGGAGAATTACCATAAAACTTGACATTGCCAATGGGTTTTTCCGGCTGTTGGTTTTTTAAAGAATTATAATCCTTATACACACCATCTTTCAGTTGAGGTGAATGATAAAAACTGATGGACTGCTTGGCTACATCATCAAAGTTATTAATCTGCTCCAAAGTATAATGATTGATAACTTCAGGCTTTTTAGAGGCATTTTTAATAATGAAATCAGCAAGCATTTCACTTCCTTTTTCAAGTGTTTGTTTTGTGACATCAGTTGCTTTGATATCAATAACTCTATCGGTCTGATCCATCAAAGAGTAGGTCCCATCATTATTTTTTGAAAATAGAAACCCCTGGAAATAGCAGTATCCATGTTCACTGAGCTTGGCTGTAACCTCCGCAAAATACAATTGCTTCAGGTACAGAACCATAGTTCCATCTTCAGTATCACCTTCATTGATGCTGTTCAGGATACTTTGAAATTGACTTGATATACTGGAGGTGGGAACCACTTTAGCTTTGGCATTCAACATGCCTTGTTGTACAATTCCTAAGGAAGTGGTGTCTTCTCTTTTATCAATAAGTTGTATTGTTTTATAATAGCTTTTTTCTACTTTATGACTGGGTAGGCTGATGGTAAATGGTTCAGTGCGTTTTTGGCTCCACAAAGTAGAGGTAATACAAGTGAGAACCAAGAACAGAGTTTTCTCAAAATTATTTTTCATGGCTAATTAGTTTTAAGATAAAAATATAAAAAAACTCCCAATACTTTCAGGAGTTTTTATTTACAAAGGAGATTTCCTTATTTTGAAGCCGGCTTTCCGTAGTTGTTGATTGGGTTTGTAATATCAATTTTTTCCTTTTCCGCCTGATCTCTTTTTTGTAATTCTTCAACATTTCTAGTCATATCACTTTTGTGAGATGTACCTATAGGATTTGTTTTACAGGAACTCAATCCAGCCAAAAGACCAAACACCGAAATAATTTTAATAAATGTTCTCATTCAAATTTTTGATGACAAATATATATCATTGGGTAACTTATTTTTGATTTTTAACAAACATTATAATGATACCTGCTAAAATTTAGATTTTTTTTACACTAAAATAAATAAACCTCAAAGAAATTTCCTTGAGGTTTAATTTATAAAAAATGTATGTCCAACTACGGGATTACATATTTCTTCTATATTTACCGCCTACTTCAAATAAAGCATTGGTAATTTGTCCTAAAGAACAATATTTTACGGCATCCATCATCACACCAAATAGGTTTTGCTGATTAATTGCGGCATATTGCAGTTTTCTAAGGGCTTCCTCAGATTTATCTTCATTAGATTTCTGGAAATTATGAAGCGTTTCAATCTGAACCTGTTTTTCTTCTTCAGTAGAACGGATAACTTCTCCAGGACGAACTGTTGGTGAGCCATCTTTTCCAAGGAAAGTATTAACCCCGATGATAGGATATTCTCCGGTATGCTTCAGCCATTCGTAATGCATAGATTCCTCCTGGATTTTAGAACGCTGATACATAGTTTCCATAGCTCCAAGAACACCCCCTCTTTCTGTAATTCTGTCGAATTCTGTATAAACAGCTTCCTCCACAAGATCCGTCAATTCTTCAATGATAAATGACCCCTGTAATGGATTTTCGTTTTTAGCCAATCCTAATTCTTTGTTGATTATCAGCTGAATAGCCATTGCTCTTCTTACAGACTGCTCAGTAGGAGTCGTGATCGCTTCGTCATAAGCATTGGTGTGAAGTGAATTACAGTTATCATAGATCGCGTAAAGCGCCTGAAGAGTCGTTCTGATGTCATTGAAATCAATTTCCTGAGCGTGTAGAGAACGTCCTGAAGTCTGGATGTGGTATTTCAACATCTGGCTTCTTTCGTCAGCTCCGTATTTTAATTTCATCGCTTTTGCCCAGATTCTTCTTGCTACACGTCCGATTACTGAATATTCAGGGTCGATACCGTTAGAGAAGAAGAACGATAGGTTGGGTGCAAAATCATTGATATCCATTCCTCTTGACAAATAATATTCCACATAGGTGAAACCGTTTGCTAAGGTAAATGCCAACTGAGAAACCGGATTGGCTCCTGCTTCTGCAATATGGTATCCTGAAATAGAAACTGAGTAGAAGTTTCTTACTTTTTCTGTAATGAAATACTCCTGAACGTCACCCATTAATCTCAGGGCAAATTCGGTGGAGAAAATACAGGTATTCTGAGCCTGGTCTTCTTTTAGAATATCAGCCTGAACGGTACCACGAACGGTAGCAATCGTTTTAGCCTTAATTTCAGCATACGCTTCAGCTGGAATAACTTCATCTCCTGTAATTCCTAATAGTTTTAACCCTAAACCGTTGTTAGATGGAGGCAGTTCACCATTGTATTTTGGTCTTTCCAGACCTTTATCGTCAAATTTTGCTTTTAAAACAGCTTCAACTTTAGATTCCAACCCATGTTGGGCAATATATTTTTCAACATTCTGGTCTATGGCAGCATTCATAAAGAAAGCCAGCAGCATGGGAGCAGGTCCGTTGATGGTCATTGAAACTGAAGTTAATGCATTTACCAAATCAAATCCTGAATACAGTTTTTTTGCATCATCCAGTGTTGCAATAGAAACTCCTGCATTTCCGATTTTACCATAAATATCTGGTGGTAAAGCAGGATCCTGACCGTATAAAGTCACAGAGTCAAAGGCTGTAGATAAACGTTTTGCAGGCATTTCTGCAGAAACATAATGGAATCTTCTATTGGTTCTTTCCGGTCCTCCTTCTCCGGCAAACATCCTTGTAGGATCTTCACCTGTTCTTTTGAAAGGATAGATTCCTGCTGTAAAAGGAAATCCTCCCGGAAGGTTTTCCTGACCTTTCCATTTGATCAGATCGCCCCAGTCTGTATATTTTGGTAAGGCAATTTTGGGGATTCTTAAATGGGATAAAGATTCTGTTGAAGTCTCAACTTTAATTTCTTTTCCACGAACGAAATAAGAATAAAACTCTTCATGGAAAGCTTTTTTCGTATCATCCCACGTTTTTAGGAAGTCAATATTTTCCTGTTGAAGATCTTTTTCTGCCTTTTGATATTCGGCATCTAAAATTTCATTGGAAATAATATTTTTTACTCCGTCAATATGATACATTTTTCTGGCTAATTCAGCCTGTTTTTCAACATTAGCATCATATATTTTGTTGTTTTCAACAATTTCAGATAAATAACGAACCCTTTTTGGAGGAATAATGGTTACTTCTTCTGTAATTTCCTGTTCAACAAATGTTTTTAATTGTAAGTCGGAGAATTTATCGTTTACTTTTGAAATTAATCTGTTGTATAATTCTGTTGTTCCGTGATCATTAAACTGAGATGCTTTTGTTGCATAAACAGGCATATCGTCTAATGGACTTTCCCACAATAAATGGTTTCTCTGGAACTGCTTTCTTACCGCTTGTAGAGCATCAAGAGCGCCACGTTTGTCAGATTTATTTAAAGCTACCAGATCCGCATAGTCTAACATGTCGATTTTTTCCAGCTGCGTAGAAGCTCCATATTCAGGAGTCATCACATACATGGAAACATCTGCAAAATCAGAAACTTCAGAACCGGACTGTCCAATACCTGACGTTTCTAAAATGATAACATCAGGATGCGCTAATTTCAAGACATTCAATGCAGAATGAATGAACGGAGAAACCGAAACGTTATTTTCTCTGGTTGCCATAGAACGCATATAAACCCTCGGGTCATTGATTGCGTTCATACGGATTCTGTCTCCCAATAAAGCACCTCCTGTTTTCTTTTTCGAAGGGTCGATGGAGATAATAGCAATTTTTTTATCAGTATTTGAACGTAAGAAACGTCTTACCAATTCATCTGTTAAAGAAGATTTACCAGCTCCACCAGTACCTGTTATACCAATGATAGGAATGGTTAAACCTTTAGATTTTTCGTCGATTGCTTTTACAAGCTCAGGTTTTTCTTCCGAGAAATTCTCAACTGCAGATATGATTTTAGCAATGCTTGTAGAATTTTCAAAGCTAATGGAATCTAAATCATCTGCCGTTACTTCTTTCCCTGTTGCAAAGTCTGATCTGTTGACCAAATCATCAATCATTCCCTGAAGACCAAGCTCACGGCCATCATCCGGAGAGTAAATTCTGTCGATCCCGTAATCCATCAATTCTTTGATTTCTTCCGGAAGAATTACACCACCGCCGCCGCCAAAAATTTTGATCTGAGGTGAATTTTTTTCTCTTAAAAGGTCATAGATATATTTGAAATATTCATTGTGCCCCCCCTGATATGAAGTTAATGCAATTGCATTGGCATCTTCCTGGATTGCTGTATTCACAACTTCCTCTGCTGATTTATCGTGTCCTAAATGGATCACTTCGCATCCTGTTCCCTGAATAACACGACGCATAATATTGATCGCAGCATCGTGGCCATCAAATAATGAGGCCGCAGTTACGATTCTTACCTTGTTGGTTGGAGTATATTTTTGGGTTTCCATAAAAATTCTAGAAAGTTTCTAAGTTCTCAAATATAGTAATAAAATGAAAACCTGGACTCTTGAGCTAATGCTTTAATTTTTAAATATTTAGAATAATTATTTTTTTAACCCGGCAGACCTGGGTAGAGGTTAAGTCCGGATTTACAGATTATTACTCTACTTGTATGAAAGAATAAAAATCGACAGATGTTGATCTGCCGACATTTTTTAGATTACCTTAATCTGGGATTTTGTCTTTATCTAAGGAAAACTTTGTGTTTTATTGTTTTTCTGAAAAAAGTGTTTTTCTTTTGCTATCCAATCCCCAATTCAATCCTAAAAATGAAATGAGATTATTCTTATCACCATAATTTTTTCCAAAAGCGGCATTGATGTATACACTGTCAGACACTTTATAGTTGATAATTCCATTAGAACGGTAGGTGTTATCCAGCTTGCTGCTTCTGTAAATGAACTCATAGCCAATAGAGAATTTATTGTATACCAACTCTATTTTTCCCCCAAAATCATAATTGTTCGTTTTGCTGAATCCATTGGTAAGGTCATAAACCGTTTTATCCTGCAGATATCTTGCAACGGCATAGAAGTTTAACCTTTTTTCAGTTTTTGAAGATTCTGTGGCGGAGGTTTCTTTGATGGTTACTTTTGACTTGGCCTTATTCGGATCTTCATCTTTCTTTAGAATTTTTGTTCTTTCTAAATTAATTCCGGAACTCATTGTCATCCAAAATCCCAATTTCCCAAATTGATTATTCTTGAATTGATTATCCAAAAAGAAAGTACTGTAGGCCGAAGCGACATCTAATTGAAAGGCAGGTTTTTCGTCAAGGTACTTTTTGTATTTTTCAGTTTCGGCTTTGTAATAATCTGTGGGAAATTCTTCTAATGCTTTTGCGAGTTTTTGCTCCTTTTCACTTGGGCTGGCAGCAGACTCATTTATCTCCTTGAACTTTTGAGATTGTAAAAACTCTCTTTGGATATCTGTTAATGTCTTTGAAATATTGTTGTTTGAAGCGGCAATGGCATCTATGTTTTTTTTATTCCTTACTTTAAATACTGTAGTTCGCAAAGAAAAAGATACCGAGGGATTTTCTGTGTCAAGATTTTCAATTTTATAATTTTTCAGAAATGCAAATGAGAATGAAACGTTTTTTGCTTCACTGAAAATGTTATTCTTGTACTCATACGTATTGTCAGCTTTTTTAATGCTTTTAATACCGGCATATTTCAAAGCATCCATTTCCGTCAGAGGAAATAAATGGGTGGGTGTCAATTCTACTGCGTAAGCATTGGGAAGACCTTCATTTTCGCTGAAAGAATTGACAATGCTGGTCATGAAAGCCTTTTTCGATTTTGGGGTTTCCAAATCAGAACTTGCTAAGCCGAGAAGCATTACACTTGGTGCATTGGAAAGCTCCAGTTTATTTAACTCTGCACTAATTTCTTTGTTTTGAGAAAATAGTAATGTCGTTCCGGTTACCAGCGCTGTTAGTATTAATAACTTTTTCATAACTCTACTTTTATGAATTTATAAACGCCATAAATAAACTTACCAGCTAAATTTTCAGTTGTTTTACCTTCAAAAGGATTGAAATGAAAATTTTTACTAGGGATTTGAGGGAATTCAAATTTTATTCTGCACGTATTGATTAAAATCTGCAAATGGTTCACCTGCATATTAATATTGAAGGAGGTTGCAAAAAGTAAATTACTGGATTCTAAATCTCCTTTTGGAATGGTAAAAGAAAATTTATCATCACTTAAGTTGTCGTCATCTATCCGCATTCCATTAATGATGAAATGAGGATCACCAAATTGTGTGTTGGCACTGATTATTACATTCACTTCCACATTGTTTTCTTGAAAGTCAGTAATTTTTACTGTTTTTTGGGGAATCTTTTTCATGTCTATTAATTTTGTTTTTGTGTTTGTTTTTCTCAAAGTCAGAGGTCCCATTTTTAATACCTTTAAAATATTATGATGATATTCAGCTTTTGATTTTACTTCAAATTTATAATTTGTAATACTTGTGGTCAATTACCTTTTTGGGTGATATTATATTGTTTTAATAACGTTACCTGAATTTTTCTGAAATGGAAAAAGAAGCCTTTAATTCAATAATTAAATGTTTACAAGGATTCTGCACCCCAATTAAATTCTCTATTTTTGCAGAATATTTTTACAGACATGCAAAAAGCTTTGATGTACTTCGCATTGGGAACAGTAGTAAGCTTCCTTATCAATTATTTCTTTATAAGTTCAGAGAATATCGGACTGGATATTTATTATGCTTTTGCCTTTGGCTCTGCCTGGGGAATTGCTTATTATCTGGATACTCCTAATTTTACACTGCCCAAGAAATTAGGTCTTTCATTTTTAGCAATGGGAATTTTGGTTCTTATAGGGGCTTTGATTTTTAAACTAGAACTGGCAATTCCTTCTATCCTGAAATTTTCAACGGTTTTTGTCGCTTATTATCTATTTGCAAGCTTTAGGGCAAGCAAGTCGTTAAGAAAATAATAATAAATAAGGCTGTCAAATGTGACAGCCTTATTTATTATTAGTGGATCATCAGGAAGCTTACCAGAGCAAGGCCGACAACCAAAAACATAAATGCAATAAAATTAATGGATAGTAAGGCCATACCAATGATCATACTTACTAATCCATGGGAATGATAAACCCGGCGGTGGGCAATAAAGAAATATCCTATGCTGTATATTGACAGCGATATTATTATTAAATATAAGAATATATTAATCAGCCCAATGCTTGTAAGACCTACCAGTTTTGTGAGTAAGAATATGAATAAAATGGTCAATAACAGGAATGAAAAATAATGCAGTGTAAAAATTCCGTGATCGAAATACCACCATTTTTTCTTATTGTGAAAAATCCATAAAAAGAATGCAAACAGCGGAAGATAGATGAAAAGCGCCTTCGGCATATTATGGAAAGACTTTTCCACCAAATTTTTAAATATTTCTGCTTTTGTAACCCCATTTTCCTTTAGTTCAAAGAATTTGTGAGCTAATGGAGTTTGTATAAAATCCAATGCTGATGGGTTTTTATCCCTTGCAGAGTCGTAAGACTTTTTTGTTCTATATCCTCCAAAATTAATATCTGCATCGATTTTCTTATTCATTTCAAAGGTTTCTTTGAGATCGTTTATTTTAGCAGAATCAGATAATAATGTGTTAATTTTTTTAATCGTTGCAGAATCTCCCTGACTGGGATTTTTTTCCGCTTGTATGCTGTCGAGCATTTGTTGCCTCTCTGCAACTTTTATTTTGTCGAAAAAACTTGTTGTATTGTGATTTCCGGCATCTTTCCCTTCTGATAAATTAATATTGATCATCGGAAAAAGAGCAAATACAAAAAAAGTAATGAAACTGACAAAAATATAGAGTTTTACAGGAGGAACGAATTGCAGCCTCTTACCTTCCAGATAGGTGTTTGTAAGTTTTCCGGGTTTAAAAATCAGGTTTTTTAATGTTCCCCAAAATTGTCCGTCATAATGGGTGAAGTCTTCAATAAAGTGGGTGAAGAGATAGTAGAAAGGCTGTCTCCGTTCAGAATTTTCCTGCCCACAGTGGGCGCAAAACCTTTCTTCAACCTGGTGTCCGCAGTTCAGACAGGTTTTATCATCTCTTAGTTTTCCGTGGCTCATGAATGATTAATATGATTGATACAAATATAATTATTTCAATGAAACTGCAGTTGTATTGATGTGTTTTACGGAAATCTTTAAAGGAAATTTAATAAAAGAAAGAGTTTAAGGAATAAACTCTTTGCTTTGTCATGTGTGTTTTTAGAATCTTCTAAGCGTTTTTTTTCATCGCCACAACATTTTCAAGATTTATGCCAAACGTATTAATGATGTTAAAATCTATTAAAGGTCAGTACTATAACAGATATTCTATAGATTAAATAAAATATGTTTTTGGGTTACAAAAATAATTTGTACCTTTGCACACCCTTTTAGGGGTAAATTATGTTTAATCTTTAACTAAAACGTGTGAATACATTAAGTTACAAAACTGTTTCAGCGAACAAAGCTACTGCTAATAAAGAATGGGTTGTGGTAGACGCTGAAGGACAGCCGTTAGGAAGACTAGCTTCTACGGTTGCAAAGATTTTGAGAGGTAAGCACAAAACGAACTTTACACCTCACGTAGATTGTGGTGATAACGTGATCGTTTTGAATGCTGGGAAAATTACGCTTTCCGGAAATAAGTGGGCTGATAAGACTTACATCTGGCATACAGGTTATCCTGGTGGACAGAAGTCTATGACTGCGGCTGAACTTCAAAAGAAAGATTCTTTAAAGGTATTAGAGAAATCTGTAAAAGGTATGTTACCTAAAAACAGATTAGGAGCTGCTATCCTTAAGAACCTTTATTTATATGAAGGAACTGAGCACAAACATGAAGCTCAACAGCCTAAAACAATTAATGTTAACGAATTTAAATAATTAATTATGTCTATAGTTCACAAAATCGGAAGAAGAAAAACTTCTGTAGCAAGAGTTTATGTAAGACCAGGTTCTGGTGTTATTACAGTAAACGGTAAAGATGCTGCAACTTATTTCTCTACAGACGTGATGGTTTACAAATTAAACCAACCGTTTATCCTTTCTGAGACTGTTGGTCAGTACGACGTTACCGTAAATGTTTTCGGTGGTGGAAATACAGGTCAGGCAGAAGCTATCAGATTAGGTATTTCAAGAGCTTTATGCGAGATCAACGCTGAGTTCAGATTAGCATTAAAGCCTGCTGGTTTACTTACAAGAGACGCAAGAATGGTGGAAAGAAAGAAGCCAGGTCAGAAAAAAGCAAGAAAGAGATTCCAATTCTCAAAACGTTAATTTTCAGACTTCAGATACAAGATCTCAGATTTCAGAATTTATTCGGTCTGTTGTCTTATATCTAAATCTATTTATCAAAACAAAAAAATTGCCCGTTACGTTTAGCATCCAAACGCTTCTCCCATCTAAAGAAGTTGTTGATTGTTTAAAAGACGGAAAGTAAACTAACAAAAACAGAAAACATGGCAAAAGCAAATGTAAAAGACCTTCTAGAGGCTGGTGTACACTTCGGTCACATGACTAGAAAGTGGAATCCAAATATGGCTCCATACATTTTTATGGAGAAAAATGGTATTCACATTGTAGACTTACATAAAACAGCAGTTAAATTGGATGAAGCGTGCAGCGCTTTAGAAAAATTAACTTCTGCAGGTAAAAAAGTTCTTTTCGTAGCTACTAAGAAGCAAGCGAAAGAAGTTGTTGCAAAACACGCTTCTGAACTTAATATGCCTTATATTACAGAAAGATGGCCAGGTGGTATGTTGACGAACTTCGTTACTATCAGAAAGGCTGTAAAGAAGATGAACTCTATCGACAAAATGAAAAAAGACGGTACGTTCGAAACTTTATCTAAAAAAGAAAGATTACAAGTTGACAGACAAAGAGCTAACTTAGAGAAAAACTTAGGTTCTATCTCTGACATGGTTCGTCTTCCTTCTGCAATCTTCGTTGTAGATATCTTGAGAGAACACATCGCTGTAACTGAAGCTAAGAAATTAGGTATTCCAGTTTTCGGTATTGTTGATACAAACTCTGACCCTAGAAAAGTTGACTTCGTTATCCCAGGAAACGATGATGCTTCTAAATCTATCGATATGATCTTGAGCATTGTTTCTGATTCTATCAAAGAAGGTCAGTCTCAAAGAAAAGCTGATAAAGAAAAATCTAAAGAAGAAGGAGAAGTAGTATCTGCTGATAAAGATGCTGATTTCGATGCAGAATAATTAAAGATTTTCTTTACTATAGGAAAAACGCTGGATTTAGGTCCAGCGTTTTTTTTTATTGTTTATACCAAGCATTATTTCTTAAGTCTTACTGGGGCCTATAGATCTCTGGGTCTTTGCTGGGGATCCTGGGTGCTTTATCAAACATTTACAGACTGTTTGCTTGTTCTTTATCTTGAGTTAGAAAAGTTCAAAGGATAATCTATTTAGAGGTTGCGGGCTGCCTGTTACTATGCCTGATACTTCCCTAAAAAGAAAAACCCACAGAACTAGACTGCCCCCAAAAAGTTAGACACTTTTTAGGGGCATTTTTTATGTATAAAAAAGAAAAATTTAGCATTGATTTT
>NZ_JBWKTO010000011.1:0-15270 GCF_059420365.1 Chryseobacterium sp. GW821-FHT04C04
AAAGAGTCCGATAGAATATCGAACTCTTTATTATCAAAAGATTATTTAATTTTGTCTAAACTTTTGGGTGCACTCTAGTGAGACGGATTTTTTATAGAGTTTCATGAATGACCTAAGTGAAAATTAACAATAAGCCGAGGATACTCAACTGATAATCCTTTGCTAAATTAGTTACGAAACTTTTTTTTGACATTTTAAAATGTGAAATTTCAAATGAAACTTGTAGAAGCTTGTCAAAGTTTTAAACTTTGACAAGCTTGTTGGATAAAACCATTAACAATTTGTTGACGGCTTTTTTGTGAACAAAATATACCACAGTCTACTCAGTTCCTATGTTTTTTGTATGTTTGTTATATCAAGCAATTAATCAATTTACATTTCAAATTAAAATATGGATTTCGAAGACTTTATCATTTCACCAAGAAATTTCAAAACAGAAAGCTGGCAGATAGGAAATCGGATTACAAAAGATATCAAAGAAGACAGTATTGTTCTTTTGTTTGTATCAGACTACCGGGGTGCGGGCGGAGATGC
The DNA here is from genome assembly GCF_059420365.1 of Chryseobacterium sp. GW821-FHT04C04. NCBI lineage: Bacteria > Pseudomonadati > Bacteroidota > Flavobacteriia > Flavobacteriales > Weeksellaceae > Chryseobacterium > Chryseobacterium sp. GW821-FHT04C04. The sequence goes on from NZ_JBWKTO010000011.1 coordinate 535, forward strand.
GGAAGTACAGGACTTTACCGGGGTAAGGAAAGAATTTTATAAGCTTTCGCAGATGGACTTCGAAATTCCTATTGTAGATCTTGGAGATTTGGTTTCAGGAAAATCGGTTCAGGATACCCACTATATTTTACAGGAAGTTCTTTCGGCATGTCACTATAAAAGAGCCATTCCGGTGATTATCGGCGGCTCCAATGATTTTGCCTTTTCATTATTTTCTGCATTGAACTTTCACAAGAAAAGCCTCAATTATACCCAGATAAGTAATATTATTTCTCTTCAACAAGGGGAAACGATCAATGAACATACTTTTTTAGGCAAAATTTTCGGAGCCAAGAATTTCTCTATTAAAAATTACCATCATTTAGGATATCAGAAACATTTGAATGAAATGGATTCTGTGAGACTGATCAAAGAAGTAGAATTTGATATTATCCGTCTTGCGGAGATGATGAATTCTACAGAAAAAACAGAGCCTTTCTTCAGAAAAGCAGATCTGGTCACAGTAAATTGTGATGCTGTGGAAAGCTTTAGTGAGCCTTTTTCTATGAATCCTCAGGTAAATGGACTGAACAGAAGAGAAATTTGTGCTTATATGAAGGAAATCGGATTAAGTGAAAACCTGAAGTCTGTCGGGATTTTTAATTATAATATTTATTCTGAAAATCAACTGAACCATCAGCTGTTAGCACAGATGTTATGGTATCTGATCGAAGGAATAAACATTCAGTACTCTCATCCGAAGGAAAGACATTATGAACAGTTCTATGTGTTGATAGATGACAGGCAATATGCATTTAAGCGTGATACTTTCAGTAATTTGTGGTATTTTGGTGATGATGAAAATATAGAAAACTGCATTCCGTGTTCCAGAAATGATTTTGATGAAGCGAAGAAAGGATGGCTGAGTGCAAGACTGACGAAAATTTAATGTATGACAAATGTTCCCCCAAGAGTATCCATTATTGTTCCCGTTTATAATGTCGAGAATTATCTGACAAAATGCCTTGACTCCCTGGTTAATCAAAGTCTTCCCAATATTGAAATTCTTGTAGTGAACGATGGAAGCAAAGATCGTTCTGAAAAAATTATTGAAGGATATGCACAAAGATATCCGGAAAAAATAAAAGCTTTTACCAAAAAAAACGGGGGCTTAAGTGATGCCCGTAACTTTGGGATTGATAGGGCTGCAGGTGATTATATAGGTTTTGTAGACAGCGATGACTATGTCACCGAGACCATGTTTGAAGAAATGTTCCTTTTAGCAGAAAAGCACCAGTCAAAAATGGTCATCTGTAATATTCAGAAAGTAGACGAGAACGGAAGGGTTACCCAAAAACTGACTCAGATTCCCAATATGCCTGAAAAAATAGCTCTTGAAAGTAATTTTTCAGTATTTTCCGATATCAGCTATTTTGCCTGTAATAAGTTGTTCAAGAGAGAACTTTTTAATCAAAAAAGATTTAAAAAAGGGGTTCATTTTGAAGATATTCAACTTATTCCGCAATTGCTGCTTGAATGTGAAACGATAGCTCAGACTCAAAATTTTCATTATCAATATCTGGAGCGTTCGGATTCTATTACAAAAACCCACACCGAAAAAGGACTTGATATGCTAAAAGCTGTTGCTGATGTGGAAAAAATATTCAGCGAATCTCAATATTTCCACAAAAAAAAGGAACTGAAAAATTTTCAGATTTTTGAAGGAGTTTATTCATTTTTGGCCTATCTGGCATTCGTGAAAAAAGAACAATTGTTCTATAATATGTCTGATCAGTTAATTCTTTTTATGAATGAAAGGCAAATAAAAGTTCAAGATATATTGAAGTATAGTCGTTTTGGTAAGAATTATCTTTTATCTTTGCCTCTGAAGAAAAAGATTTTTTATCTCTTATTTTTTGCCGGCCAGAAAAGATTGATAAGAAAATTGATATAAACACAAATGTAAGTACTATTGTTTCGGTCAATAGAAAACAATGATGAAGTTCTTTATAAGTTCTGCGTCATCATTTTTATTGTAAGATACAAGTGCTGAATAAGAAAAAGAATGAAAAATTTTGAATTGTTCTTAAGCGGATCGGGAATACCTATTTTCTATATAAAAATAGGATTAAGTTTTGTATTCTCATTTTTAATTACTTTTTTTTCTATTCCTACCATTGTTAAGATTTCAAGAAGAAAGAATCTGATGGATGAGCCGGGAATGAGAAGTTCGCACCTTAGAGAGATTCCCAACCTGGGAGGAATTGCCATATTTTATTCCATAGGAATTTGCGCCTCAATTTTTGCTTACGAGCTGTTTGACCTCTATAAATTTTTATTTGCTTCATTGATTATCCTGCTTTATGTAGGGGTAATGGATGATATTGTTGTAATGAGGGCATACAAAAAACTTGTTGCACAGATTGTGGTGTCATCGCTGGTGGTGATAGGGTCAGATATCAGAATCAGAAGCTTATTTGGAATATTTGGAGTGTATGAATTGGAATATTTTGTGAGTGTTCTGTTTAGCATTATTACTTTTATTATTCTGATCAATGCTTTTAATTTAATAGACGGAATAGATGGATTAGCAGGTGGATATTCTGTAATCTGTAGTGCTTTATTTGGAATAAGCTATTATCGGTTAGGAGAATATAATTATCCTTTGGTTGTACTATCCGTTGTTATTATTGGGACTGTATTGGCCTTTTTATACTATAACCTGTCAAATTATCGTACCCGTAAAATATTTATGGGAGATACTGGCTCCATGTTACTTGGCTTTTTACTGGCGTTTACCTCTATTTGTTTCATAGACATTTTTATTGATAAAAAACTGGCGGATGTTCCGAGGTATCATCTTCAGTCTGCTCCTGTTGTAGCTGTTGCGATTCTGATTCTTCCGATCGTAGACACATTAAATGTAATTTTGGTGAGGCTTTATAACAAAAAGTCACCATTCGATGCAGATAAAAACCATATTCACCATAAGTTACTAAAGCTGAATCTGACCCATAGAAGATCTACTTTCTATATTATTCTTTACTATCTTATGATCGTAGGAATAGCTTATTGTTTTAGACATATTAATGTAAATATGCTATTATTGGTGATCATTTCCTTAGGTTTTTTTGGAGCTTATTTGCCAGATTTGCTATATCGATTAAGAAATAACAAAAATTAACAATTAAATATTACTTTTGTAAACAATATTATATATGATGAAGAACTTTAAATATTTATTTTTAATATTCCCCTTTTTAGTTACCTCATGTATCACAACAAAGGATGTGAGGTATTTGCAGCCAAGTGAAAGTCTTGTTATTAACGAAGAAGGTCTTGTTCCCTACAACATTCCCGTGTACAGGATTACCAAAAATGATATCCTCAATCTTAATATTGTGACAACTCCCAAAGGAGATGCAGCACAATTTTATTCTTCTTACAATACTTCCGGCGGATTAGCCAGCGGAGGGGTAACAAGTTCTGCAATATCAGGAGGTGGTGTTAATGTAGGAGCTAATGGTAATAGTTCCGGAGGAGGTAGAGGTGGAAATATGAATTTTTATTTTAATGGATTGAAAGTTGACTCCAATGGTGATATCAATATTTTTGGAATAGGATATATAAAGGCTGAAGGAAGAACACTTGATGATATTACAAAAGAAATACAAGATAAAGTAAATGAAAATTTCCAGGAAGGTAAGTCAGAAGTACGATTGAATACAGATGGTATTACTTATTATATTCTTGGTGATGTGGAGACTACCGGACTTTCAGGAGAAAAAGTAACCCACAAAAATACCCTTACTATTACTGAAGCATTAGCGATTAATGGTGGGCTGAACAGAACTATCGATAAAAGAGAAGTGGTTATCCACAGAAAACTTCCTGAAGGAATCAAAATTGCCAAAATAGATCTTACCCGTGAAGATCTTATGAATTCTCCTTACTATTATATACAAAATGGTGACGAAATCTATCTGAATACAAGAGCGAAAAGCTTGAATGGATTTGGAAAAGATCCGATTCAGACTTTGACTACAGGAGTTTCAGTAATTACTACGGCATTGTCTATTTATTTACTCCTTAAAAATCTTTAATTATGATTCCAGAAAGAGTAACCAATACAGAGAAAAATAATTCTCAGAAAGATAAATCCGGAACATTTGCATTATTTGATTTAGAACATTTTTTAAGAAGAATCCTTAAAAACTGGTACTGGTTTGCATTCATGCTGATGATTGGATATGCCATGTCATGGATATACAGTAAGTATTATGCACAGAATATTTATGCATCAGACTTGTCATTAAGCACTTCCAGTAAAGCTTCTGAATTTTTGCCTACTCAGTCTAACCAGTCAATTAACTTCATTTGGGGAGATACGGGAAATCAGGACGGGCTTTATCTGAAAAAAATGCTGTTATCCAGATCTCATAACGAATTTTTGGTAAAAGAATTAGACCTTTTTGTGAACTACTCTACAAAAGGGCTTATAAAATCTACCTATCTGGATAAAGATGATTCACCGGTTTTTCTTCAGATTGATAAAAAGCACCTTCAGCAGATCAACTATCCTATTACTCTGTTGCCAAAAGGGAATGGAACTTATGAAGTTGTCTTACCTGAAGAAGGCGAAACGACAAGTTTATATAGCTATGAAGTAGAAGGTTTTCAGAGCATCAACTCATACAACAGACCCGCTAATAAAACGATTAAAGTTAACGAATGGTATACTTCTCCTAACCTGAGATTCAGATTGCTTAAGAATCCTATTACTTCTAAAATTAAGCTGGATAATATCATTATAAGTCTGAACTCAGTAAACCAGAGTGTAGACGAAATCGTTTCTACCACAGGTGTAGACTTTGATAAAGAAATCAGGTCTATTATGATCATTACTAAAAAAGGGTATAACCTTAACAGTACTGTGAATTTCCTTAATAAATCTGTTGCAGAGCTACAGAAAAAAAGACTTGCTGATAAAAATATTGTTAATAAGAATACAGATGTATTTTTAAAAGACAATTTAGGTAAAGTCCGTAAAAAGCTAGATTCTAGTGCAAATGTACTGAACTACTTAAAGACTTCAGAAAAGCTTTACAATATTAAAGACAGAGATGAAAAATCTCTTGAAAAAATAAAAGAACTTGAAGCTAAAAAAGCAGATGTTTTAAGCAAAATCAATTCTTTGAATAATATCAGGAATACGCTTCAGTCTCAGAACTTTGATAAAATGATCGGGACAAATGCTGCAGGTTTTGAAGATGGTGTTTTTTCAGCAACAGTTTCTGAACTTAGGGCTCTATACACTAAAAAATCTGAAATGGCGGCCATTTATAAGCCTTCATCAGAACCAATAAGAGAGGTCAACAGACTTATTGATGAAGCGAAAATGAGTTCATCCAATAGTTTGAGAAGCTATTATAACAGATACTATGAGGAAATTAATAAAATAGACCGGGAAGTAGCTGGTGCCAATTCTGATTTAACTTCTTATCCTGAAAAAGAAAGAAGATATATGGATGCAGAGAGAGGGTATAATATGATTGAAGCTACTTACAACAGTCTTTTGGGAAGACAGGGCGACACTCAGATGAGGATGGCAACCAATCAGTCTGATATTACAGTGATTGACCCTGCTAAGAATTTAGGACAAAGACCGATAGGGCCTAATGTGAAGTTGGCAAAGACTGCAATTATTTCAGGAATGTTGTTGCTTCCATTATTATTTATCCTGATTGGTGAAGTGCTTGATACTAAAATCAGAAATATCAAAGAACTGCTAAGTGCGACTAAAATTCCACTTCTTGGAGTGATAGGGAATAACAGCAATGAAAATATGCTTACTGTTTTGGAACAACCAAAATCATCTGTATCGGAAGCTTTCAGGGGAATAAGAGCCAATATGAGATTTTTGATGGATAATGAAGATGAAAAAGGGAAGGTCATCCTGATAACATCATCTATTGGAGGTGAGGGAAAAACTTATATTTCAATTAATTTGGCCTCTGTAATAGGATTAAGTGATAAGAAAACAATCTTATTGGGGATGGATCTTAGAAAGCCGAAAATCTTTGGAGATTTCAAGATTGATAACAAATATGGTATTTCAAATTACCTGACAGGGGAAGTAGGAATTGATCAGATTGTCAACAAAACAAAGATACCGAATCTTGATGTTGCCACTTCAGGACCTATCCCGCCAAATCCTTCCGAGCTTTTGATGAGTCAGAGAAATATCAAATTTATAGAAGAACTGAAAGAAAAATACGATTTCATTATTATAGATTCTCCGCCGGTAGGATTGGTAGCAGACTCATATGAATTGATGAAACATTCTGATGCTAATCTTTATGTTGTCCGTCATGAATACACGGAAAAGTACATGCTGAAAATGATAACGGAAAAATATCATAATGATGAAATTAATAATTTAGGACTTGTTTATAATGACTACAATATAAAACAAGGGTATGGTTACGGATATGGCTACGGGTACGGATATGGCTACGGTTATGGCTATTTTGATGAAGATAAAAATTATAAAGAACCTTTGTTGATCAGAATTCGAAATAAAGTACAGAGATTATTTAATAAAAAATAAAGCATTAAACCTCCATTTAATGGGGGTTTTTTCATATGTAAGCTATTTTCATTCTATGAAAAAAAGAATATTTTTGCCACTTTGCCGTTTACTTTATAACAAATTATGTTTTTTTGTTTATTTTTAACTAAACATTAAGATTATCATTAATATAAAAAAGTTTTATATTTGCAAAAATTAAATTTTAAAATAACCATAAATCCATATTCTTTTATGAATAAAAAATTATTGTTTAGCTTCCTTGCCTTCCTTGGAGTGGTAAGTGTTAAAGCACAAAGAAACGAATTGGGAGTTCGTCTAGGTATGAGTAACCTAGTGGGAGATGTAGGAAGTACGAATTATATTTTACAAAAGCCGTTGGATTTAAACAGAGTGTCAGATTGGGGCATCCCATTTTATGGAGGTTTATTATATAGGTTTAATTTTAACCCGCATCAGACCATTCGATTGGATTTAGGATACAACCAGGTTCAGTTTAGTGATAAAGCGGCAAAAGAGGATTATAGAAGAAATAGAAACTCATACGGAAAAAATAACGTGTATGAGGCGAGTTTAATGTTTGAATATAACTTTTTTCCTGTAAATAATGAGCAGATCAGTATGCTAAGCCCTTACATCTTCGGTGGTGTTGGTGCTTTGATGTTTGATGCTCCTAAAGCAACCCTGATGAATGACTTCAGAAGAGATGCTGATGGGGTGGCACAGGCTCCAATCAATGAATTGGATTTTACGACCAAAACAGATTATTCATTAGGGAAAAAAGTAACAGTGCATATTCCTTTTGGGGTAGGTTTGAAGTATAAATTCAACCACTCATGGGCTATATTTGCAGAAGCTACTTTCAGATATACATTGACGGATCAGTTGGATCACAGTAAGATCCTTTCCAAAGATGTAAAAACTTCTTTTAATGCTGATATTTTGGACCCTGCTACAGGAAGTTCATTATTACAGTCAGGAAATTACTATGCAGTTTCTAAAGAAAGAGAAGCAGAGTTTATTAAAAAGAGAAATATTGGAGATGGAAGATCTAATGACTGGATGAATACTTTCAGCTTAGGGCTGACATATTCGTTCGGAAGACCTCCATGTTATTGTGAATAATATGTCGTTGATTAAAGATAAAATAAATTCTGAGAATTTACCAAAACACGTAGCCATCATTATGGATGGTAATGGAAGATGGGCAAAATCTCGTGGCGAAGAAAGAACCTTCGGTCACAAAAATGCCATTAATGCAGTTAGAAACGCCATTAATGCTTGTAATGAGATTAATATCCCTTACTTAACATTGTATACATTCTCTTCAGAAAATTGGAGCCGTCCAAGTGAAGAAGTGAATACCCTTATGAATCTGTTGGTAGAGACCTTACTGCTAGAGGCAGAAGAAATCTTCAGCAAAGGATTAAGAATGCATGTTATAGGGAATTTAGAAAAACTGCCTACTTTAGTAAAAGAGCAGTTGGAACGTGTGGTAGAACTTACAAAAGAAAACACAAAAGGAAACCTTGTATTGGCTATAAGCTACGGCTCACAAAATGAAATTTTGGAAGCTGTAAAAAATATAAGTTCTGATGTAAAAGAAGGAAAAGTAGAGATAGAAAATATTAACGAAAGTTTATTTGAAAATTATCTTTATACAAAAGATTTTCCTCCTGTAGACTTATTGATCAGAACCAGCGGTGAAATAAGGATAAGCAATTTCTTGCTTTGGCAGATCGCTTATGCAGAATTACAGTTTTTAAATGTACTATGGCCGGATTTTTCAAAAGATATTTTCTTTCAATGTATTGTTGATTATCAAAACAAAGAAAGAAGATACGGTTTGACCGGTGAGCAAGTAAAAGGCCAATAAAATTTAGAAAAGAAAGACTCGATAAAATGAAGTTTAGACTATTACCCATCATTATGTTTGCTGCTTCTGCACATTTTTATGGACAAGTAACTCCAAAGGACAGCACAAAAGTAAATAATGCTGTACACGCAGAAAATGAGGCAGGCACTTATACACTTAAAGACATCGTTGTAGATGGGGTAAAGAAATATACACCCGCTCAGATCTTAAGATTTACAGGCCTTACAAAAGGAGAAAGTGTAGATATTCCAGGACAAAAAATCAGCAATGCTGTTAAAAAACTTTGGGATACTCAATCTTTTTCTGAAGTGGAAGTGTATGTTCAAAGCATTGAAGGACAGACGATCGTTCTGAAATTCTATCTGCAGGACCTTAAAGAACTTGGAGAAGTTAAATTCGCAGGGAAAGGAATTGGTAAATCTAAAAGTGAAAAAATGGCAAAGGATAACAACCTGAAGCCAGGAACTAAAATCACTCAGAATCTAGTTTCAAGCCTTAAAACCAATGTCCCTAAAGACTTTATTAAAAAAGGTTTTGCAGACGCCAAAATCACTATTCAGGATAAAGTAAACGCAGGAGACCCTGCTTTAGTAGACTGGACAATCAATGTAGAGAAAGGGAAGAGGATTAAAATTGATCATATTGAATTTGAAGGAAACGAAAGTGTAACCGATAGAAAACTTAGAAACAAAGCTTTCAAAGAAACAAAACAGAAACGTTTTGGTATTGGTGGTATCTTGAAATCCTCGAAATTCATTGAAGATAAATATCAGGAAGATAAGCAAGGTCTTATCAGTTATTACAACTCCCTTGGGTACAGAGACGCGAAAATTGTTTCGGACTCTGTATGGAGAAACAAAAGAAATAACTACGAAATCAATGTAAAACTTAACGAGGGTAAAAAATATTACATCGGAGACGTTACGTTCACAGGTAATACGGTATACGCTACAGAATATTTACAAAGATTATTAGGATATAAGAAAGGAGATATTTACGATGCTGTAGGATTCAACAAAAAAGTAGGAGAAGATGGGGGTAAAGAAGATGATTCAGATATCAAATCTGTTTACATGAACAATGGTTACCTTTTCTCCAACGTAACACCTGTTGAAAAATCAGTGTCAGGAGATGCCGTAAACCTTGAGGTTAGAATTAATGAAGGAGAACAGGCTACCTGGAATAAAGTAACTTGGCAGGGGAATACAACAACCCATGACCACGTAATTCTTAGAGCACTAAGAACAAAACCAGGCGAATTATTCAAGAAAACGGAAATTAAAAGAACGTATTTCGATTTAGCAGGGATGTCATTCTTTGACCCTCAGCAGATCGGACAGGATATTCAGCCAAATCAACAGGATAATACAGTTGATGTTAACTGGAAGCTTGTAGAAAAAGGATCTTCTCAGGTACAATTACAGGCAGGTTACGGTGGTAACAGCTTTATTGGTACCTTAGGATTGACATTTAATAACTTCTCATTAAAGAATTTCCTTAAGTTTAAAGACTTCAAACCAGTACCTCAGGGAGACGGACAAGTCTTCTCTATTCAGGTTCAGGCAGGACAGTACTTCCAGAACTATGGAGTATCATTTACGGAGCCTTGGTTATTTGGTACAAGACCAACAGCCCTTTCTGTAAGTTTGAACAATTCCAGAGTAAGATATACAGATCAATATAATAATGCTCAGAAATTGAACATCTTCTCAGCTTCAGTAGGTTTAAACAGACTATTGAACTGGCCGGATGACTACTTCTCTCTTTATACTGGTTTACAGTTCCAGAAGTATGACTTCAATAACTATCCATTCCAGTTTGGTGATACTACAGAAAATAATGGTACAGCCAATAACTTCAGTATCAACTTAGGATTGACTAGAAACTCAGCAGGTATTGATCCAATCTTCCCAACAACGGGATCCAATATGGAGCTTTCAGCAAAACTGACACCTCCTTATTCATTGTTTAAGAAGAAAGATTACTCCACCATGTCAGCAATTGACAAATACAAGTGGATGGAATTCTATAAGATTAAATTCAAAGCAGACGTTTACAATGAGATCATTGGAAAATTGGTCTTGAGATCTTCTGCTGAAATGGGATTCATGGACGGATATAACAGTCAGCTGGGAGCTCCGCCATTTGAAAGATTCTATATGGGAGGTACAGGTCTTTTCGGAGGTAGATATGACGGTAGAGAATTGATTCCTTTGAGAGGATATGAAAATGCCTCTACAAATGGAGGAGAAGCAGAAGATATTACTCAAAAAGGAGGGGGTACAATCTATAACAGATTCACTTTAGAATTAAGATACCCAATCTCAATGAGCCAGACTGCAAAAATCTATGCATTGACATTTGCTGAAGGAGGTAACGTATGGAACACATGGAGTTCTTACAGCCCGTTCCAGTTGAAAAGATCAGTCGGGATTGGAGTAAGAGTTTATATGGGAGCATTTGGATTGATCGGATTCGACTTTGCACTTGGTCTGGATAAAACATTATCAGGTGATAAGTCCGGATGGAGAAACCACTTCTTGATGAACCAAACATTATAATTAGAAATATGAAGCACTTTAAAATAATTTTCACATTCGCATTACTTTTGCTTTTTGGACTTAATAATGCCCAGAAGATAGGAGTGGTGGATACTAATGAAATTTTGAATAAATTACCTCAGTATAAAGAAGCGGAAGCAAGACTGAATTCTCAGATCGATACCTGGGAGTCAGAACTTCAAAACCTGCAGTCTGAATATGAAAGAAAAAAAGCTGCTTTTGAAAGTGAAAAAGTTTTATTAATAGGGGATCAGCTTAAATTGAGAGAAAAAGAAGTTGTAGACCTTGACAAAAATATTAAAACCACAACAAGTTTACGTTTTGGGGCTAATGGTGAAATTACAAAACTGAGAACAAATCTGGTTTTACCTTTTCAGGATCAGATCTGGGGAGCAATCAAAACGATGTCTGAAAAAAATGGATTGGGCATAGTTCTTGATAAAAGCAATAACATTAGTGTTATTTTCCTTCAGTCAAAATATGATTACACCGAGAAAGTATTATCTATTCTGCTAAAAGGAACAGATAAGAAGGAAAAAACAAATAGCAAAGGCAAAAAATAAATTATAAAATTAACTTTTGCTATATTTTAAAATCTAAAAACAAATTAAATTATTTATTTACCAGTTATGAAAAAATTAAGTGTATTATTTGCAGCAGTAATGATGGTTGTATCTGTAGGTATGGCAAAAGCTCAAAAAATTGCTACTTTAGATGTAATGGGAGTTCTTAACGCTATGCCGGAGAAAAAGAAAGCAGATGCTGATCTTAAAACATTCTTAGATACAAAACAAGCTGAGATTAAGAAAAAAGCTGACGCAGCTCAAACTAAATATCAGCAATATCAGACAGAAGCACCAAAAAAGACAGCTGATGAAAACAAAGCTAGAGAAGAAGAGATGAAAAAATTAGCTGAAGAAATTCAGCAAATGCAAGACAAAGCTCAAAAAGATCTACAAGCTAAACAAGATGTGGCTTTCGGACCTGTTGAGAAGAAATTGAATGATGCAGTAGAAAAAGTAGCTAAAGCTAACGGATACGATTATATTATGGATGCAAATTCAACGGCATTCCTTTATAAAGCAGGACCAGACGCTACTCCAGCTGTGAAGAAAGAACTAGGAGTTCAATAATTTCAGCAAATTAACAAAGATTTATAAAACTAACCACCTCTTTTAGAGGTGGTTTTTTTATTTTTGCGGAATGGAAAAAGAAGTATCAACTACGGTTAAAGTTAGGTTTAGTGACTGCGATCCGATCGGACATTTAAATAATGTAAAATATCTTGATTATATGTTCAATGCCAGAGAAGATCATGTAGAAACATTTTATGGCTTTACCTATGAAGAATATACTAAAAAAACCGGCTGTACCTGGATTGCCATTCAAAATGAAATAGCATACTTAAAAGAAGTAAGATACAACACACAGGTGGTCATCAGCAGCAAAACCATCGATGTTCAGGATAGAACTGCTAAAGTTGAAATTCTGATGAAGAGCCTGGATGAAAAGACAATTCATGCCGTACTTTGGGTGACCGTTATTTATTTTAATGTTAAAACCAGAAAATCTGAAGTTCATCCCGAAGAGATCAAAGAACTCTTTGATAAATTTTATGTAGATTTAATTCAGAAAGACTACCAGTCAAGAGTAAAGTTTTTAAGAACTCAGAATGCAAAAAATTCTTAGTCAACAGTTTTTATCAAACATACCAACTTAAAAATTAATAATAGATAAATGAAAAAAATAGCAGTAATAGGAAGCAACGGACAATTGGGAAACTGCATTAGAAAAATAGCTCCTGACTTTGAAAATCAATATGAATTCTTATTCACAGACTCATCTACTTTAGATGTTACAAATGAAGAACAGGTAAACGATTTCTTTTATGATAATAAACCCGATTACTGCATCAATGCTTCTGCATATACCGCAGTGGATCTGGCAGAAACTGATAAAGAAAAAGCTTTTGCCATAAATGCAGATGGAGTAGCTCATCTTGCTCAGGCATGTGTAGAATGCAAATCCACTCTGATTCATGTTTCTACTGACTACGTTTTTGATGGAAGCACGAATCTTCCGTACTCTGAAGATGATTTTACCAATCCAATAGGCGTATATGGTGAATCAAAAAGAAAAGGGGAAGAACTTGCTTTAGAAATTAATCCTAAAACTATTATACTAAGAACTTCCTGGCTGTATTCCGAATTCAATAAGAACTTTGTGAAGACAATGCTGAACTTATTTTCCCAGAAAAAAGAATTGGGAATTGTTGCCGATCAGTTTGGACAGCCGACTAATGCAAACGATCTTGCAGAAGCAATCCTCGCAATTATTGAAGCTCCAAAAAAAACCTATGGGATTTTCCACTTCTCAAACTATCCGGAAACAACATGGTTTGAATTTGCCCAAAAAATTGCTGAATTTTCAAAATCCTCAGTAAAACTAAATCCGTTAACAACCGAACAGTATCCAACTCCTGCCAAAAGACCTGTGAGAAGTACAATGTCTTTGGATAAAATAGAAGAGACTTACAAAATAGAGCCCAAGCATTGGGAGAATAGTCTTGAAGAATGTGTTGATGTACTTTCACAACAATAATATATATATGAAGAATATAGCAATCATCTTTTCTATGTTGTGTATCCAGTTGTGGAATGCACAGAATGTTTATCTGACCAAGGTTGAGAAAACAAATGATAACCCGGATAAATTCTTCCATAAAAAAGAAGAAGCTGGTACCGATGCAGTTTACCTAGGAGAAGTAGAAGTTCAGGGATTTTCAAAAGATGATGCACTCGTATTTTCTTTAGTATATAAAAAAGCAAAAGAGATTGGTGCCAATACATTCGAATTAAAACCTTTCGAAAATGTTGACGGTACCCCTCAGGAATTCAATGCCGCCAATTATAAAATTGCTTTATACTATACCCCTAAAGAAAAGCTGACTGCTCAGCATGGCGACATGTATATATTTGCATCCTCTGAAAAAGATCAAAAAATAAGTATCAACCGTAAAGACTACACTATTTCTCCAAGATCATTTTTAAAAATTAAAATTGTTCCAGGAGAAATCTATACCATTTCAACGAAGAAACTTTTAGGATCTACTGTAAAAGTTCAGCCAAAAGCCAATGATGATAATCTTTACTTCCAGGTTTCATCCTTAAAAGTGAAGTCGGACGATTCAGGAGTAGGAGGTTTGAACCTTAAATCCGGAGATATTATTGGGCTGGAAAAGTCTTATGCTGAATTTTTGAGTGCGATTTACAAAAAAATTAATCCTTAAAAGCAGTCAGGAACAGTATTATTCCTGGTTTTGCTTTATAAGGATATAATGTAAACAATTTTATTTAAAATTTTTCTCCCTGCCTTCCAGTGTTTTAGGAGCTAATATTAATAAAAGGTAAAATTTAAGTTAAATAAAGTTGCGTGGTGTGGGTTAAGTTTCTATCTTTGCCCCACTGAAAAACGAAAGACATTCAGTAGCGCAGAAGAGCTTTTAGATAAGCAGAAACAATAAGAAACTTCAAAAGGGAAGAGCAAAAAAACTTCAAAATTTTTCATTTAAAAAGTTGCAAGTTCAAATAAAGTTCTTATCTTTGCAGTCCCAATTAAGGGAGCGCAGGAGTGGAAGATTAGGTGATGAGAAGAGGGTTAAGGTTACTTAAAAAACTTTAAAATTTTCTTCAAAAACATTTGGTCAATTAGAAATAAAGTTTTACTTTTGC
>NZ_JBWKTO010000012.1:0-5365 GCF_059420365.1 Chryseobacterium sp. GW821-FHT04C04
AAAAACTTTGAGTGAGTCAGACAAACATACAATGGAGAGTTTGATCCTGGCTCAGGATGAACGCTAGCGGGAGGCCTAACACATGCAAGCCGAGCGGTAGAGTTTCTTCGGAAACTTGAGAGCGGCGTACGGGTGCGGAACACGTGTGCAACCTGCCTTTATCTGGGGGATAGCCTTTCGAAAGGAAGATTAATACCCCATAATATATTGACTGGCATCAGTTGATATTGAAAACTCCGGTGGATAGAGATGGGCACGCGCAAGATTAGATAGTTGGTGAGGTAACGGCTCACCAAGTCTACGATCTTTAGGGGGCCTGAGAGGGTGATCCCCCACACTGGTACTGAGACACGGACCAGACTCCTACGGGAGGCAGCAGTGAGGAATATTGGACAATGGGTGAGAGCCTGATCCAGCCATCCCGCGTGAAGGACGACGGCCCTATGGGTTGTAAACTTCTTTTGTATAGGGATAAACCTACTCTCGTGAGAGTAGCTGAAGGTACTATACGAATAAGCACCGGCTAACTCCGTGCCAGCAGCCGCGGTAATACGGAGGGTGCAAGCGTTATCCGGATTTATTGGGTTTAAAGGGTCCGTAGGCGGATCTGTAAGTCAGTGGTGAAATCTCACAGCTTAACTGTGAAACTGCCATTGATACTGCAGGTCTTGAGTGTTGTTGAAGTAGCTGGAATAAGTAGTGTAGCGGTGAAATGCATAGATATTACTTAGAACACCAATTGCGAAGGCAGGTTACTAAGCAACAACTGACGCTGATGGACGAAAGCGTGGGGAGCGAACAGGATTAGATACCCTGGTAGTCCACGCCGTAAACGATGCTAACTCGTTTTTGGTTTTTCGGAATCAGAGACTAAGCGAAAGTGATAAGTTAGCCACCTGGGGAGTACGTTCGCAAGAATGAAACTCAAAGGAATTGACGGGGGCCCGCACAAGCGGTGGATTATGTGGTTTAATTCGATGATACGCGAGGAACCTTACCAAGGCTTAAATGGGAAATGACAGGTTTAGAAATAGACTTTTCTTCGGACATTTTTCAAGGTGCTGCATGGTTGTCGTCAGCTCGTGCCGTGAGGTGTTAGGTTAAGTCCTGCAACGAGCGCAACCCCTGTCACTAGTTGCCATCATTAAGTTGGGGACTCTAGTGAGACTGCCTACGCAAGTAGAGAGGAAGGTGGGGATGACGTCAAATCATCACGGCCCTTACGCCTTGGGCCACACACGTAATACAATGGCCAGTACAGAGGGCAGCTACACAGCGATGTGATGCAAATCTCGAAAGCTGGTCTCAGTTCGGATTGGAGTCTGCAACTCGACTCTATGAAGCTGGAATCGCTAGTAATCGCGCATCAGCCATGGCGCGGTGAATACGTTCCCGGGCCTTGTACACACCGCCCGTCAAGCCATGGAAGTCTGGGGTACCTGAAGTCGGTGACCGTAACAGGAGCTGCCTAGGGTAAAACAGGTAACTAGGGCTAAGTCGTAACAAGGTAGCCGTACCGGAAGGTGCGGCTGGAACATCTCATTTTAGAGCGTCTTAAAGACGATAAACAAAATTAGTATCGCAAGATACAAGTACTTACTTAAAGTAAAGCTTTAGTTTTTTGTTTGGTTGCTTATATTAAAAATACAAAACCCACTAGAAATTAGTAAAGGGATTGAGAGAGACAAAGAAGAAAGAAATTAGAGAGAGACGAATGGTCTGTTATCTATTGATCTATTTTCTTTACGTCTAACAGACAGTCTCGTAGCTCAGCTGGTTAGAGCGCTACACTGATAATGTAGAGGTCGGCAGTTCGAGCCTGCCCGAGACTACTAATTAAGGAGTTAGGTTATAGGATTTAGAGATTAGGGAATAGCGCAAGCTAAAGACTAAAAACGAAACACCAAGAACTAACAACACTAGAGGGGGAATTAGCTCAGCTGGCTAGAGCGCCTGCCTTGCACGCAGGAGGTCAAGGGTTCGACTCCCTTATTCTCCACAGAGTTACAGCGATGTAACAAGAATAGAAGATATTTATAAAATAAAACATAGGATTTTAGCCGATAGGGGCTAGAGCGTCCCGATTCATCGGGGAGGTCAAGGGTTCGACTCCCTTATTCTCCACAGTTTTGGAAGACTGATTTAAAAGTTACGGATAGAGCCAAAAACAATATCTGTTCATCAGTTGTACAAGAAGACATTAAGATCATTGACATTAACGGTAAAGACATCACAAAGAGATAACCGAGCACTTTCGAGTGCCGAGTTTATAAAAATATCGATAAATTTAATTTATCAAAAAATACTGAACTAATATAATTATTAGGAAAGAAATCGTTAAGGGCGTATGGCGGATGCCTAGGCTTTCAGAGGCGACGAAGGACGTGGTAAGCTGCGAAAAGCTGCGGGGATTGGCACACACGAATTGATCCGCAGATGTCCGAATGGGGCAACCCGGCTGGTTGAAGACCAGTCACCTCTTAGGAGGAGCAAACCCGGAGAACTGAAACATCTAAGTACCCGGAGGAAAAGAAATCGAAGAGATTCCGTAAGTAGTGGCGAGCGAAAGCGGATTAGCCCAAAAGCTAATATATGTTTAATAGAATGTTCTGGAAAGAACAGCCGTAGAGGGTGATAGCCCCGTAAATGAAAGGCATATTTGAGTGATAAATGAGTAGGGCGGGACACGTGAAATCCTGTCTGAATATGGGGGGACCATCCTCCAAGGCTAAATACTCCTGAAAGACCGATAGTGAACAAGTACTGTGAAGGAAAGGTGAAAAGCACTTCGAATAGAAGGGTGAAATAGAACCTGAAACCGTACGCCTACAAGCGGTCGGAGCACCTATATGGTGTGACGGCGTGCCTTTTGCATAATGAGCCTACGAGTTAATTTTACTAGCGAGGTTAAGGTATTAAGTACCGGAGCCGGAGCGAAAGCGAGTCTGAATAGGGCGTATAGTTAGTAGGATTAGACGCGAAACCTTGTGATCTACCCATGGGCAGGTTGAAGCTCTGGTAACACAGAGTGGAGGACCGAACCGGTTGACGTTGAAAAGTCTTCGGATGACCTGTGGGTAGGGGTGAAAGGCCAATCAAACTGGGAGATAGCTCGTACTCTCCGAAATGCATTTAGGTGCAGCGTCGTATATAAGTTTATTAGAGGTAGAGCTACTGATTGGATGCGGGGGTTTCACCACCTACCAATTCCTGACAAACTCCGAATGCTAATAAATGTTCTACGGCAGTGAGGGCATGGGTGCTAAGGTCCATGTCCGAGAGGGAAAGAACCCAGACCAACAGCTAAGGTCCCAAAATATATGTTAAGTTGAAGCAACGCGGTTGGACTGCATTGACAGCTAGGATGTTGGCTTGGAAGCAGCCATTCATTTAAAGAGTGCGTAACAGCTCACTAGTCGAGCGGTCCGGCATGGATAATAATCGGGCATAAACATATTACCGAAGCTATGGATTTGTACTTTATGTACATCTGGTAGGAGAGCATTCTATTTGCGCCGAAGCAGTACTGTGAGGTATTGTGGAGCGGATAGAAAAGAAAATGTAGGCATAAGTAACGATAAAGCGGGCGAGAAACCCGCTCACCGAAAGACTAAGGTTTCCTCAGCCATGCTAATCAGCTGAGGGTTAGTCGGGACCTAACGCGAACCCGAAAGGGGTAGTGGATGGACAATGGGTTAATATTCCCATACTTGCTCACACTAAAAAGGGGACGGAGTGCCGTACTTACTGGAGACTGACGGAATAGTCAAGGCCTAGCCTTCGGGCGAAGCTGCTGTAGGGAAAGTGCTTCCAAGAAAAGCCGAAGTGAAGCAACCCGTACCAAAACCGACACAGGTAGTCGAGGAGAGAATCCTAAGGTGCTAGAGTGAATCATGGTTAAGGAACTAGGCAAAATAGTCTCGTAACTTCGGGAGAAGAGACGCCATCAGCAATGGTGGCCGCAGTAAAGAGGCCCAGGCGACTGTTTATCAAAAACACAGGACTCTGCAAAATCGAAAGATGCAGTATAGGGTCTGACACCTGCCCGGTGCTGGAAGGTTAAGGAAGGTGCTTAGGGTTAAACCGAAGGCATTGACTGAAGCCCCAGTAAACGGCGGCCGTAACTATAACGGTCCTAAGGTAGCGAAATTCCTTGTCGGGTAAGTTCCGACCTGCACGAATGGTGTAACGATCTGGGCACTGTCTCAACCATGAGCTCTGTGAAATTGTAGTCTCGGTGAAGATGCCGAGTACCCGCAATGGGACGAAAAGACCCTGTGAACCTTTACTATAACTTCGTATTGACTTTGAGTAAGTAATGTGTAGGATAGGTGGGAGGCTTTGAAGCTTGCACGCTAGTGTAGGTGGAGCCAACGTTGAAATACCACCCTTTACTTACTTGGAGCCTAACTTCTGAATGGAAGGACATTGCGTGGTGGGTAGTTTGACTGGGGTGGTCGCCTCCAAAAGAGTAACGGAGGCTTTCAAAGGTACCCTCAGCACGCTTGGTAACCGTGCGTAGAGTGTAATGGCATAAGGGTGCTTGACTGTGAGACCAACAAGTCGATCAGGTGCGAAAGCAGGACATAGTGATCCGGTGGTTCCGTATGGAAGGGCCATCGCTCATAGGATAAAAGGTACTCCGGGGATAACAGGCTAGTCTCCCCCAAGAGCTCACATCGACGGGGAGGTTCGGCACCTCGATGTCGGCTCGTCACATCCTGGGGCTGGAGAAGGTCCCAAGGGTTGGGCTGTTCGCCCATTAAAGTGGCACGCGAGCTGGGTTCAGAACGTCGTGAGACAGTTCGGTCTCTATCTATTGCGGGCGTTAGATGTTTGAGAGGGCTTGATTCTAGTACGAGAGGACCGAATTGAACAAACCTCTGGTGTATCAGTTGTACCGCCAGGTGCACTGCTGAGTAGCTACGTTTGGAAGAGATAAGCACTGAAAGCATATAAGTGCGAAACTCGCCTCAAGATGAGACATCTTTTAAGGGTCGTTGGAGATGACGACGTTGATAGGCTATAGGTGTAAAGACAGTAATGTCATAGCCAAGTAGTACTAATTACCCGTAGATTTATAGCCTAATAAGGCGCACGAAAGTGCAGCAAGGTTACCTCTTTGTGAACGTTTTTATCGATTAAATCAGGTAGCAGATGTTAGCTATCAGGTAGCAGGGAAAACCTGCAGCCTATTACCTACATCCTGCAACCTTATATACCTTCTTTAGGGTGGTTTTAGCGGTGGGGCTCACCTGTTCCCATTCCGAACACAGAAGTTAAGCCCACCAGCGCCGATGGTACTGCTAACGCGGGAGAGTAGGCCGCCGCCAGTTTTTATTTTATTTTTAAAAAGTCCTTTATC
>NZ_JBWKTO010000013.1:0-1430 GCF_059420365.1 Chryseobacterium sp. GW821-FHT04C04
TAGACTGCCCCCAAAAAGTTAGACACTTTTTAGGGGCATTTTTTATGTATAAAAAAGAAAAATTTAGCATTGATTTTAAGTTGAACTGTATAAAACTTCATATAAGTTCTCATCGTTCAATAGCATCGATTGCATTAGAAAAAGGGTTTAATGAATCTAACCTTCGTAAATGGCTTGGCTTTTACAATAAATATGGTATCTCTGGACTTCAGCCCAGAAAAAATAAAATCTATAGTTTAAAGTTCAAGCTTAAAGTTTTGAAAGCCATTGATACAGATTTTCTCTCCCAAAGAGAAGCGTGTATCAGATTTGATATCTCTGCCCAGTCTACGGTCTTGAAGTGGCAAAATGATTACGAGAAAAATGGTATTTTAGGTTTAGAAAATAAACCCAGAGGAAGACCTAAAATTATGAGCAACAATAAAGATCGAAAAAGGAAATCGGATAAAACATTGACAAGAGAAGAAGAACTTTTGCTTGAAAATGAAAGGTTACGTACTGAAATTGCTTATCTAAAAAAGTTAGACGCCTTAACACTAGCCAGCAAAAAGCAAAAGCCATCGAAGAGTTAAGGCCAGACTATAACTTAGCAGTATTACTGACTTGTTCAGGTGTGGCAAAAAGTAGTTTTTATTATCATCTTGCTCGTGGTAAGAGAAAAGACAAATATGATAAGATTAAAAGCTTAATACAATTAATTTATCAAAAGCATAAAGGAAGGTTTGGGTATAGAAGAATTACTCTAGAACTAAAAAAGCAAGGTGTAATTATCAATCATAAAACAGTTTTAAGATTAATGAAAAACTTAGGGTTAAAAAGCTTAATTCGGGTGAGAAAATATAAGTCTTATCGTGGAGAACAAGGCAAAATAGCACCCAATATTCTGGAAAGAAACTTTAAAGCTCACCATCCAAACCAAAAATGGGCTACTGATATTACAGAATTCAATGTTTCCGGGAACAAATTATATCTGTCTCCTATCATTGACTTATTTAACGGAGAGATCATAAGTTATGAACTCTCAGAAAGACCTGTCTTTGAACAGATTATTAATATGTTGAAAAAGAGTTTTAGAAAAATAAAAAATATACAAAACCTAATTCTCCACTCAGACCAGGGGTGGCAATATCAAATGAAAGCGTATCAAAATATTTTAAAACAAAAAGGAATTATCCAAAGTATGTCCCGAAAAGGAAATTGTCTGGATAATGCCATAATAGAGAATTTCTTTGGAACACTAAAATCCGAAATGTTTTATCTAAAGAAATTTAAGTCAATACAGGAATTAAAAGAAGAAATCCATCAATATATTAACTATTACAATAATGACAGAATAAGACTTAATTTAAAAGGAAAGAGTCCGATAGAATATCGAACTCTTTATTATCAAAAGATTATTTAATTTTGTCTAAACTTTTGGGTGCACTCTA
>NZ_JBWKTO010000014.1:0-983 GCF_059420365.1 Chryseobacterium sp. GW821-FHT04C04
TAAACCCATTGTGCATTATGAATAAAAAGAATAAAGTTGTTCATTCGATTGAAAATCAGTAAATTGTTTTTACCGCAAAACATTTACAATGAACAACTTGCAAGCAAATTACGAAAGAATTTTGGAAGTTTTAAGAAAAATATCAAGTGAAAATCTTCTATCTTACCAAAGACGAGTGCCAAAACTAAAAGATTTGGAATTGATTAGTCTTGTTCTAACTGCTGAATTTATGGGGATTGATAGTGAAAACCATCTTTTTCGCCACATACCTGATACACTTGGACAAAAAATAGATCGGAGTGTCTATAATCGACGGAAACGTAGATTGGCTGGTAAGATTAATGAAATACGATTGAAGCTGGCAAGAAGTTTTAATGAATTTGAGAAGCTATTCATTATTGACAGTATGCCTGTGGAGGTTTGCAAACTTTCCAGAAGCAACACTTCAAAAATCTGTAAAGATGCTGAATATTGTTATCCAAACAGAGGGTTTTGTGCCTCTCAACAAATGCATTTCTATGGTTATAAACTTCATGCAGTCTGCTCTGTAAAAGGCGTTTTTCAGAGTGTAGATTTAAGTCCCGCTTCTGTTCATGATATTCATTATTTAAAAGATATTAGAGAACAATTATCAGATTGTACCTTACTTGGTGATAAGGGATATTTATCGTCTGAAATTCAAATTGATTTGTTCAATTACGCACACATTGAATTGGAAACACCTAAAAGAGTGAATCAAAAAGATTATAAACCACAGTTTTATCTTTTCAAAAAACAACGTAAAAGAATTGAGACACTTTTCTCACAACTTTGCGACCAATTTATGATTAGACGCAATTATGCAAAGAGTTTTGAAGGCTTTAAAACCAGATTATTAGCTAAAATAACAGCTTTAACCGTGGTGCAATTTATAAACAAAGCTTACTTCAATAGAAATATTAATAACTTAAAAGTAAGTATTATTTAAAATGCACAACGGGTAT
>NZ_JBWKTO010000015.1:0-873 GCF_059420365.1 Chryseobacterium sp. GW821-FHT04C04
GCCGCCAGTTTTTATTTTATTTTTAAAAAGTCCTTTATCATACGATAAAGGACTTTTTTGTTGTTATATACTTATACCTACAGAAAACCCCTATAATAACTTAGAATTCTTGAAATATCTGTATACTCGCGTCTACATCCAAGACTGATACGATCTACAATCTAAGATTCATACAATTCATAGAAAGCTATTCTTTTAGCTCATGATGTATTCTTTAGCATCATTAATAGTCTATAACAGAGATCACTTATCACTTATATACACTTCAACTATTATCTTATTGCTATCTGTTAGCATGTACTAAAAAGCTGTCATCCCGTATAGATATCTAAATCCTATCTATGCTTCCTATAGATCGACCAACCATATCCCCCCCAATTACTTAAGTCCAAAATACTCTTTAATACATATTGAATAAGTGATGAGTAATTCTAAATTGTTTCTCTACTTTCTATTTTCAATTATATATTATCTATTTCTGATTCTTTATTATATATATAAATTACAATTGCTATTATTTTTTATCATTCCTAATAACATAAATGTTGTGGAAATCTAAACTACTCATAGGAAGTCTGGAGAATCTGCTCGATATTAATACTCTTTTCAGACTGCAATTTAAGCGAGCTTAATAAAAGAATATTGAACTCATATACTATAATGTAATAATATAGAGAGACAACTGCTCATTGTGGATAACTCTATATCCTATTTAAATTATTGTTTATTAATTGATTACAATAATAGTTTTCCACTATGTATATATTTATGTTAAATAAAGTTGCGTGGTGTTGGGTAAGTTTCTATCTTTGCCCCACTGAAAAACGAAAGACATTCAGTAGCGCAGAAGAGCTTTTAGATAAGCAGAAACAA